>NZ_JACVPI010000006.1 GCF_018881965.1 Polynucleobacter sp. JS-Polo-80-F4 | reverse complement strand
TCCAACCATCAGCACCCAGGCTGGCAGCGTAGTGCAGGCGAACGGTAATAATGGCCCGGGTGGTGTAATCGCTTTCTCTGGCGATCAAATAACAGTAGCAGGCAACATTGCAGCAAACGGTTCAACAGATGGCGGCGCCATCACCCTCATTGCCAACAATGGCGACCTCATTATCCAAAATAGTCTTATTCAAACCAATGGCTCATCTGGCCGTGGCGGTAGCATTGGTGCGTCTGCAGCTGCTAATGTCACTATTACAGGTACAGAAGTAGATGCGACTGGTTACACCCAGGGTGGTTCTATCAAGATAGGCAATGATGCAAGCAACGGCACATTGCCTTTTGCTTTATCCACGACTCTAGATCAATACACCTCTCTCAATGCTTCACAGCTAGACCCCAATCAAAGCAATCTGCATGGTGGTTTGATTGAAACCTCTGGCGGCACACTCAGTTTGCTATCAAGTATTAATGCAGGTAGGGGTGGTATCTGGTTAATTGATCCGTATGAC
>NZ_JACVPI010000005.1 GCF_018881965.1 Polynucleobacter sp. JS-Polo-80-F4 | reverse complement strand
AAAGTACTTCCAGTCAGATAAATCACATTACTCTGGACTGGCGCAATCTGAAGGCTATTTAAGTCATTCGCTGCGCTTGTGGAATAAACCCGATTAAGGCTTTGGTCAGCATTTTGTGAAGTTAAATAGGCGGGCAATTCATCTGGCCTCTTCGCTACACCATTAACAGTAATAGTTGTAGCCCCGTTGACTGGTATGTTAGCGTTCAGAGTTAAGCCACCCGACACATAAATGGCTTGAGCCAATAACTTAATGGCATTACCTAAGGTTCCTGGATTGGAACCTGCTAGGTAGTTACTGGCTTGGATAGCGCCAGCGCTATAGATGGTTTGGGCTTGAACGGTTACTTTGGAGGCATTGATTGAGCTGCCGATATTCAGATATGCAATGGAAGAGCTGATGATCACATCTAGGTTCTGACCACTAATGTTCGCATTGAGGTTAAAGATGCTTGAGCTTGATAAGGTTAAGGTGGTGTAGTTATTGCCTGCCTTAAGGATGTCGGCGCCACTAGCAATGGTGAGGCTGCCGGTACCATTTTGAGTGCAGGATCCGATTGGACAAGTGTTCGTATTACTCGTTACTGCAATAGTGACGTTGCTATTGGCCAGTACTGCTGAGATGAGGTTTGCTGTTGTGGCATCAATGATCAGATCAATGGGATCTAAGAGCCATGTGCCTGCTTTGCCATTGGTTGCGCTGGTATTAATTTGGGCAGTGGGAGCTAGCGCCACAGTTCCCTTGGAACTGGTCTCAATAAAGCCGCCATTACC
>NZ_JACVPI010000004.1 GCF_018881965.1 Polynucleobacter sp. JS-Polo-80-F4 | reverse complement strand
AATGCACTCCCCACCAACGGTCAAGTCATCGCCGGCTCTGCATCCATTTCCCAAACCCAAACCCCCACCTCAGCAGCAATGACAGTGAATCAAACAACGCAACGTGCGGTAGTGAACTGGGATAGTTTTAATGTCGGTAAAAATGCATCAGTCACCTTTAATCAACCCAACGCTAATGCAGTAACACTGAATCGTGTGACTGGTGCAACTGCTTCAATGATTGAAGGTGCAGTAAAAGCCAACGGACAAGTCGTCTTTGTAAACCCCAATGGCGTGACCTTTGGCAAAGGCGCAGACATTAATGCTGCTGGTGTCGTAGCCACCACTATGGATATCTCTAATAAAGACTTCATGGAAGGTAAAGCCACTTACAAAGGTAATGGCAAGGGATCAGTCACCAATGAAGGCAAGATCACAACCAACGTAGAGGGTGGTTACATTGCCCTGTTAGCCCCAGAAGTGCGCAATGATGGCTATCTTCTAGCCAAAAAAGGATCAGGCACCGTAGCGCTAGCAGCCGGTGAGCAAATTACCCTGGACTTTAAGGGCAACTCCCTGATGTCCGTCAAAGTAGATACCGTAACCTATAACGCCCTTATTGAAAACAAGCGGGTTGTTGAAGTCAATGGTGGCCTAGTCGTCATTGCCGCAGGATCAGCCAATCAACTGATGGCCAGTGTCATTAAAAACACCGGCCGTATCTCTGCCAGCAGTATGGTCAGCAACGGCGGCGTCATTGAACTCGTAGCCAATACCATCAATCAAGCTGGCAAAGTAACAGCGAACAGCAAAACTGCCCAGGGTGGTCAGATCAATATCGTCGGTAATGACATCACCATTGCCCAAAACTCCAAAACGACTGCTACTGGCGCTACCAACGGCGGCCAAGTGAACATCGGCTTAGCTGCAACAGCAGTATCTGGTGGCACTCAGGTCAATGTGCAAGCAAGTAATCCAAATCAAGCTGCGCAAAATGTGAAGGCCAATGCTGATGTGGCGTCCAGTAAAAACCAGCTAGCCCAAACGGTCACCATCGAAGAGAACGCGCTCATCGATACCTCATCAACCAGTGCCGGCAATGGCGGAGCCATTGCCATCTGGTCTGAAGTAAAAACCACCGTTGCCGG
>NZ_JACVPI010000003.1:7321-14215 GCF_018881965.1 Polynucleobacter sp. JS-Polo-80-F4 | reverse complement strand
TTCACAGCTAGACCCCAATCAAAGCAATCTGCATGGTGGTTTGATTGAAACCTCTGGCGGCACACTCAGTTTGCTATCAAGTATTAATGCAGGTAGGGGTGGTATCTGGTTAATTGATCCGTATGACTTAATCATCAACGATGCCGTTGCAGACACTATTAATACCGCTCTTAATGCCTCTACTAACGTACAAATCAGCACGCCGGGGGCTGGCAATATCAACATTCGTTCTGCAATTAATGCAACAGCCGGCTCAGCAACCCTAACCTTTACCTCAACAACCATTGAATTAAACACTAACGTCGCAACACTTGGTGCGCAAACCTATAACGGTGGTGTTTTACTTGGGGCATCTGTAACCCTCACGGCCGGCAATGATTCATCGGTCCTTTTCAATGGAAATATCAATGCCGCTTCTTCTGGCATTCAATCGCTGACTATTAATGTTGGAACTGGAGCGGTCACTTTCGGTGGGTCAGTGGGCGCTACAACACCCCTGTCATCATTAAGCGTAAATAATGGCGGGTCTTCTGTAGTAGCTGGAAATGTAACTACAACAGGCCTAGACGGCCAAAATTATGGAGGCAATCTTTCTTTGGCGGCATCTGACATTACCCTAAGCAGCGGTACAGGGCCAGTCAGTATTGCTGGAAATGTTGTTGTAAGCGGTGCATTAACAAAAGTAATTCAGTTTCTAAAGGATGGATCATATGTGTTCGATGGTTCTTTAACCAATCCTGGAAACGGTAATTCGTATAGCAATCAGATTGTTGACGGTGGGTTGCTTTCTTTTGATTTAACTATATCTACTTTTACTTGGACTCCAGCGGCTTCACTTCAAGCCAATTATTTGGTTGTTGCTGGCGGTGGCGGCGGGGCTGGTAATGGCGGCGGTGGTGGTGGTGGTGGTGGAGTATTGATTAGTTCTGCAGCTTTTTCAGGAGCCACTTCTTATCAAATTGCCATTGGTGCAGGCGGATCTGGTGGAATGAATAGCCCTGGTGCCTCGGGTGGTAGCTCATCTATATCTGGATCTGGATTTACAACCATCTATGCTTATGGCGGTGGTAGGGGTGGTTATAGTCAATACGACCCAGCACTTAGCGGTGGTTCGGGTGGTGGCGGATCATTTGGAAAGTCTGGGGCACTTGGCACACCAGGTCAGGGCAACTCTGGAAGTTCAGGTATCAATACTTACGTTGGCAGTTACACTGGCGGCGGTGGCGGAGCAGGTGGTGCAGCTGGAATGCCTTACCCAATTTCTTTTGGGTATCACGCTGGTGATGGCGGTGCCGGAATTGCATCTTCGCTAACAGGCACTCAGCAGTATTATGGGGCCGGTGGCGGTGGCGCGGGATCAGGTATTGGTGAGCCTGGAATTGGCGGCTCTGGGGTGGGTGGAAATGGCTCAACCATTGTGTTCCAACCCGGAGGAAATGCAATTGGTTATGGCAATGGTGGCGGCGGCGGAACAAGCAATGGAAATGGGTATGGTGGCAGAGGCTCTGACGGTATAGTTGTCTTGAGTTATTCGAATAGCAGCTCAAGATTGACTATTAATTCTTCTAATGCGTCTAGCTCTATTTCAGGATCCATTCATGGAAATATATCTTTAGCACTGGATGGCTCCGGCACTCTAACTCTCTCAGGCGTCAATACATACATGGGCGCCACCAATATCGCTCGTGGTGCAACACTATCACTATCTGGCACTGGTTCAATAGCTAACTCTTCAGCAGTGAATGTCGATGGGGTATTTGATATCTCCAAAGCTTCTGCGCCTGTCTCGATCAAAGCTCTCAATGATTTAACTCCTGGAGCGGGCTATGGAGTAGTTTCTTTAGGTATCAATACTTTGACGATTGGCTCTGATGCTGGAGCTGGCAGTTTTAGTGGTGTGATCCAAGATGATGTCGTTACTGGCGGCAATATAGTGTTTACAGGCAATGGGTATACGCAGACCCTTTCCGGTGTTAACACTTATATTGGCGCCACCTATATTGCTCAAGGCGTAACCTTAGCTTTAGTTAGTGCTGGCTCAATCGCTAATTCTTCTGCGGTAATCGACAATGGAATCTTCGATATCTCAGGTGCCGGTAGTGATATTTCTATTCAAAGTTTAGGAAGTATTGATTTTGTTGCGCACAATCAAAGTCTTTCTTCTGTCCTTTTGGGCTCGAATAATTTACTAATAACTAATCCGCATGGCGGCGATGGTTATAGTTGGTTTTATGGAAATATTAGAGGTTCTGGTGGCGTTACTATTTCTTCTGGCTCAAATGGAAGTAATGATATTTGGAATAGCACGGCCCACCAAATTCAGGTATTTGTTGGGTCAAATGAATATAGTGGACCAACAATAATTAATGTCACTGCCGGGCTCTATCTTTGGAGAAATGGCGGTATTGCCAATTCAAGCAGCGTAACTAATGATGGAATCTTATTTTTAGATGGAAATGATTGGCCAAAAGATAAATCCTATACCCTCAATAATTTAACCGGAAGTAATACTGGAGTCATCACTGGAAGTGGCGTACTTACTATTCGGGGAAACAACACCAACTATGCTGGCATTATTCAGGATGAGCCATCTCCACCTGCATGCTGCAGTCCTCAATTAAGTGTAATTATCTCTAGTGGCACCCAAACACTCTCGGGTGCTAACACTTATACAGGCAGCACTACTATTAGCAATGGCACTCTGATTGTTACATCTCTTGCCGATGGTGGGGTGGCTAGTAGTGTTGGTATGTCATCGAGTGATGCAGCAAATTTAATTTTTAATGGCGGCACTTTGCAGTATTTAGGAAGCGGTCCCATTAGTACTGATCGACTTTTTACCATTACCACCTTGGGTGGCACAATTAATGGCTCAGGCGTCGACAGTAGTTCAATAGTGAACTTTACTAGTCAGGGCAATATCGCATTATCTGGTGCCGGTAGCCGTACATTTATTTTTACTGGTAGCGCGCTGAATAATCAATTTCACCCAACCATACCGGATACCGATGGAAGTAATGGCATAACTACCGTTGATCAAACTGGAATTGGATCTTGGATTCTTCCGGATAGCTCGACTATCCGGATTAGTTCGGGTCTTGTTAATCTCAGCGCGTTATCTAGCAAATCGGTCATCATAATGTCTGGGGACGCAACCCTTGATCTACTTGGCCAACCACTTACCATTGCAAAAATTACCGGAGGTGCTGGAAATACCATCACAAATAGCATTGCTGGTAGTCAAGTGTATTTAACATTGATAGGCGCTACTTTAGGAAATTTCTCTGGCGTTATCCAAGATGGCAATGGCATTTCACTTGGATTAATCTTAATTAGCTCTAGTAATAATGGAACCCTTGTATTGAGTGGATCTAATACATATAGTGCCTCTACTATCATTACCAGGGGTATTTTGGCGGCAAGAAGTGCAAATGCCCTGGGGAATTCATCAGTAATTATTGGCGGTGCAGGCAAGTTGGATCTTCAGTATTCCGGCACCGTCACTTTGAGCTCTAGTCTAAGTATGGTCGGAAGCAGTGAAATCACTAATTCTGTAAATATCTCTAATTTACAGGTGAGGGGTAATAGTGTCCTGGCCGGCAATGTTACAACTAGCGGCAGCCAGTCATATGAAGGCACTGTTACCTTAGCCGCTAACACTACGCTCACTTCTTCCGATTCAATTACCTTTAGCTCAACTGTCGATAGTATTGGATCAAGCCCTTATAGCCTGATCATTCATAATAACTCCGCAAATACAACGTTCGGATCATCAGTTGGCGCTACTTATTCACTTAATCAGTTGTCAATTAGCGGTAATGTTCTGCTTGGTGGTGATGTGAATACACAAGGAGACCAGACCTATAGTGGCAATGTCACGTTAACTGCAGAAAATATTAGCCTCAATTCAAATGCACTTGGTATTGATGGGAGTGGTGGTTCGGGTGCTGTGGTGATTAATGGGTTGCTAAACCAAATTAGCGCTAGCCGACTATTTATTAACTCGGGTTCTGGAAAAGTAAGTATCTTCGGGAATATTGCTGATTTAGAGATGCTATCCATAACTTCTTCCAACACTGAAAATACTGTAGCTGGAGTTATCAGTGGTGCAACTAGCTTTGCCTTTGCTGGCTCATCCGGTGTACTCACTTTAACTGGTGCAAATACTTACACTGGAACTACATTAATTGATCAAGGCGCAACCCTTACTCTTAAGGGCGCTGGAAAGATTGATTATTCTTCTAGCGTAGACGTAACTGGAACGCTGGATATTCAAAAAGATATCACTATCTCCGCACTAGCTGTGCATGATTCGGGGAGCATCATCAATTCCACCGGATCACCTTCAAGCCTTACAGTAAGGGGATTAAGTGTTTTAGCAAATTCAGTCGAAACTTATGGAGATCAAACATACCTTGGTCCCGTAACTCTGGCTAAAAATACCTACCTTTCTGGAGATGCGGTATATTTTTATGGCACTGTAGATGGCAAGAGAAAATTATTCATTGATTCTTTCTTAACCGTATTGATGGGTGATGTTGGCTCTATCAATCCGTTGCGTACACTGAAGATTAACGCTGCCATTATTGATATTGTTGGAAACGTTCGCACCAGCGGGAATCAAACCTATAGCGCCTGGGAAGTTTTAGTTGGGGATCCTAATTCTAGCGATGCAAGATCAATAAGCTTGGTCTCTCGCTACGGAAATATCAAGATTAATGCTGCTATCGATGATATTAGTGGGTGTGCAGATTGCCAGTTCTTTGGTGTTGATTATGGCTCTTCATCCATTCCATTAATGAGTACGTCGCTTACTTTGCGCGCTCAGAATATCGTCTTAAACGACCATGTTGGTTATTACATACCCCTTTCACAGCTCAAAGTCTTCAGCGCCAATCCATTGGACCTTAATGTCAGTGTTACAACCCTGAACTTACAGCAATATGCCGCCCCTAGCATTACCCTTGGCCAGAATGTGACCCTCAATGGCTTGGGCGGAACAATCTCCTTTATCACCGATAGCCTAACAACCCGTAGAAGTGATTCCATCTTTAGCAGTGGCGGCACTTTAGCCATTGCAACTTATAGTGACATTCCAATTAACTTAGGTTGGAATGATTTGAATAATGGTGGCTTAAACATTCGTATGTCAGTGCTCAATGGTCAAGAGCGCACTGTATTTGGCTGGAATGGTTTTGATGCTTACGAACCTTTTGCAAACTTCATCATAGGTAATCAAGAGTACCAACGTGATGGCCCAATCTATCTAAATCGTTCAATCAACAATCAAAACGGCGCATCGTTTACTTTTAATAGTCCAGTAGTCCTGCTTAGAGATGCTGCTATATCTTCATACGTTACTTACGGAGGTGGCATCACCTTTAATAGCACGATCAATAGTTATGATGGTACAGCCTTCGGTTTAACGGTTGTCACTAACCCTGATTTTTGCATGTTATGTTTCACTGCTTTTAATAAAGCAGTCGGTAATATCAATCCGTTAAGCAGTCTTGATGTTTATGGTACTGCTCTGCTAAATGGCAACATCACTACTATAGGTGATCAAACCTTCCGCGGCTTTATTGGTATTGGCGATATCTTCTCTGATAGGTCTCGTACCGTCAAATTGACCTCTAGAGAGGGTAATATTGCCTTTAGGTCAGCGATAGCTGACGTAGGGAATCTATTCAATTATTGTGGTTTTTACTGCCAGCCCAACGCCGATACATTGATCGTTAAAGCGAACAACGGCTCAGTCATTTTTAATGGGGATATCGGCTTTTTTGATGGTGGTCCACCATTACCGCTAGCTGGGCTTGAAGTCTACAGTGCTAATCCGCTGAATTTAAATGTGAATGTAGCTACCTGGGGCATACAGCAATATGCCGCCCCTAGCATTACCCTTGGCCAGAATGTGACCCTCAATGGCTTGGGCGGAACAATCTCCTTTATCACCGATAGCCTAACAACCCGTAGAAGTGATTCCATCTTTAGCAGTGGCGGCACTTTAGCCATTGCAACTTATAGTGACATTCCAATTAACTTAGGTTGGAATGATTTGAATAATGGTGGCTTAAACATTCGTATGTCAGTGCTCAATGGTCAAGAGCGCACTGTATTTGGCTGGAATGGTTTTGATGCTTACGAACCTTTTGCAAACTTCATCATAGGTAATCAAGAGTACCAACGTGATGGCCCAATCTATCTAAATCGTTCAATCAACAATCAAAACGGCGCATCGTTTACTTTTAATAGTCCAGTAGTCCTGCTTAGAGATGCTGCTATATCTTCATACGGTGGAAGCATTACCTTTAATGACACCATAAATAGCTATGATGACATTACTCCTTATAGTTTGACTTTAAACGCTGGAAGAGGCGAATGTTTATGTTCCATTATCGTTAATAAGAAAGTGGGCGGAATAAATCCCTTATTGCAGCTCACCATCGAAGCCAATGACACTTACTTAGCCGCCAATGTCAAAACCATCTGGAACCAGAATTACTCTGGCAATCTGTGGATCGGTCAAGCGGATAACTGGGTTCCTGACTTCGTACCACCTTGGGCTGCTGGCAAGAACATCCGCTTGCAATCAGACCAAGGCAATATTAACTTTTACGGCAAAGTAGGGGATGCTGGTGCTCTAGTCTTTGATGACTATGGACCAATGTACTGGACTGATGGCGTCAATAGCCTGACGGTCAAAGCCAATAATGGCGCCGTGTACTTTAATAAAGCCGTCGGCAGCAATGGCACTGCTTTAGATCAGCTCACCATCGAAGCCAATGACACTTACTTAGCCGCCAATGTCAAAACCATCTGGAACCAGAATTACTCTGGCAATCTGTGGATCGGTCAAGCGGATAACTGGGTTCCTGACTTCGTACCACCTTG
>NZ_JACVPI010000003.1:6425-7225 GCF_018881965.1 Polynucleobacter sp. JS-Polo-80-F4 | reverse complement strand
CTAGCCTGACGGTCAAAGCCAATAATGGCGCCGTGTACTTTAATAAAGCCGTCGGCAGCAATGGCACTGCTTTAGATCAGCTCACCATCGAAGCCAATGACACTTACTTAGCCGCCAATGTCAAAACCATGGGTGATCAAACCTACCATGGCCCATTATGGGTAGGCACTTGGAATGGCAAGACCGTTCATCTAGTCTCTGACAATGGCAGCATTATCTTCAAAGATACTGTTAATGACCGCAATAGTTGGGATGAGCAAAATGGCTGGTGGGCCTATGATGCACCGTGGCTCAATGCAGGCTCGAACTCTTTAAGTGTTAGTGCTAATAACGGTATCTTCTTTAATAAAGCAGTAGGCGGTATCAATCCACTGAATAATCTAGATGTTCATGGCTGGGCAGTGGCCGCAGCGAACATCGAGACCAATGGTTATCAAAACTACCATGATGATCTGTGGATCGGTAACATCAACCCAGAAATTACTAAGATAATCCGCCTGACATCTAATAATGAAAGCATCATTTTTAATGGTGCCGTAAATGATGCAACTTGTGAGGGCGGCTGTGCAGGCAACAACTCCTTAGCTGTGAGAGCAAATTATGACGTTTACTTTAACAAGGCAGTAGGCGCCCTTAATCCACTTAATAACCTCACCGTCTACGGCGAGGCTAACTTAGCCGCCAATGTCAAAACCATGGGTGATCAAACCTACCATGGCCCATTATGGGTAGGCACTTGGAATGGCAAGACCGTTCATCTAGTCTCTGACAATGGCAGCATTATCTTCAAAGATACTGTT
>NZ_JACVPI010000003.1:4832-6327 GCF_018881965.1 Polynucleobacter sp. JS-Polo-80-F4 | reverse complement strand
TTAATGACCGCAATAGTTGGGATGAGCAAAATGGCTGGTGGGCCTATGATGCACCGTGGCTCAATGCAGGCTCGAACTCTTTAAGTGTTAAAGCAAATATAGTTACTTTCAATAATGACATTGGTAGCCTTAACCCGCTCTCATCATTAATTGTCAAAAGCTCAGATACGTTAAATCTAAATGTAGGTGTACGTACACTGAATTTGCAACAGTACACTTCGCCAACTATTGTTCTTGGTCATAACGCAGCTCTTCTTGGATTTAGCGAGACAATTGCATTTAATACAGATTCCTTTGTCGTACGCAATCCAGAATCGATTCTCAATAAAGGCGGAATCCTACTTGTAGACACTTATACAAATGGCGCAAGCATTGGATTGGGGTCTGGCAGAGGGCTCCTATCATTGCCGGAGGAATTTTTCTCTGATAGCAGAAGCTTATTTGGTGGTTTTTATAGATCACTTGTTATAGGAAGTAGCAATACAGGCGACATCACAATCGGTGGCAATATTTCGCTCTTTAATTCGACCAATATTATTAGTGGCGGTAATGTCACTATTACAAGTGACGGATTAATTTCCAACACTGGAGGCAATACAACATTGGTATTAGATGCTTCAGGTAACTTCAAAAACTTGAGTGGTCCTAGTGCAATTACAAACCTAGGCGATGGCTCTAGATGGGTTATTTATTCACAAAACCCAGATAAAGATCAATTTAACGGTCTTGTTAGTGGATCTATAGCTTACTGGGGATCAAATTCTCAAACGCTAGATCCTTCCTTGATTTCTGGTAATGCTTACGTATTTAACAAGCTTGGCGTAGTAACCATTACTACTACCAATGACAGCAAGGTATATGGGCAGACCAAATCAATTGTGAAAGATTACGAAATTAGCGGCAGCCCCATATCAGCAAATATTTATGGCGATGTGTTCTTAAATACTCAGTTTGATTCTATTTATACAGGGGTATTAGAAATTACTTCTTCAGGCTCTGGAGCAAAGGCTGATGTTCTAGGCGGCCCATATACAATCAAAGCCAATGGCTTAACAGCATTGCCTGGATTTAAGATTAACTACGATAATAGTGGTTTACTTACTATCACCCCAGCTACTGTCAGCTTATCGGCTGTTAAGACTTACGATAGTTACAATACTTTCACTGGTAGTCAAGTCACAATTACTACTGGTGTTGGCGATCAAACCTTGACCTACAGTGGTGCCACCAGCAATAGCCCTAACGTAGCGAATGCTAGTTACCTGACTGCAATTACTTTAGGTGATTGTTCTGGAGTGGTGTGCAAGGGCACAGCAAGCAATTATCAGTTGCCTGATATGACAGCAGCAAGTGCCAGTAACGCGGTAACCATTAACAAAGCCCACCTGACCGTAGTCGCCAATGATGCTCTGAAGACTTACGGTGATGCGAACCCAACATTGAGCACCACCGTCAGAGGCTTTGTATTGGGTCAGAATCTAGCAAGCTCTGGACT
>NZ_JACVPI010000003.1:0-4737 GCF_018881965.1 Polynucleobacter sp. JS-Polo-80-F4 | reverse complement strand
AGACCGTAGTCGCCAATGATGCTCTGAAGACTTACGGTGATGCGAACCCAACATTGAGCACCACCGTCAGAGGCTTTGTATTGGGTCAGAATCTAGCAAGCTCTGGAGTGACTGGCAGTGGTGTTGCTACCACTACAGCAACTGAAAGTACCGGAGCAGGTACTGCAACGATTACTGCTGCAATCGGTACTTTAAGTGCCAATAACTATGACTTCACCACCTTTAGGTCTGGCACTTTAACCATTAACAAAGCCCACCTGACCGTAGTCGCCAATGATGCTCTGAAGACTTACGGTGATGCGAACCCAACATTGAGCGCCACCGTCAGAGGCTTTGTATTGGGTCAGAATCTAGCAAGCTCTGGAGTGACTGGCAGTGGTGTTGCTAGCACTACAGCAACTGAAAGTACCGGAGCAGGTACTGCAACGATTACTGCTGCAATCGGTACTTTAAGTGCCAATAACTATGACTTCACCACCTTTACGCCGGGTGCATTAACTATTAATAAAGCTAATTACACCAGCATTACAGGCACTAAAGTCTACGACGCTATTAATGGGGTCATCACCAATGCAACCTTAAGTGGTGTTAATGGTGAGACCTTTACTGTTACTGCAACTGCTAATAGTAAGAATGTAGTGGATGCAAGCTACTTCACATCTATCGGCACAAGTTTAGTTGGTAATTTGAATTACAACAGTGCTAGCGCTCTAAGTAGTATTAATACGGCAAGTATTAGCAAAGCTAATCTCTCAATTTCTGCCGTAGAGAGTCTTACTGGTAATACCTATAAAGGAAGTGCTTATATTGGCGGATACTCAATTACTGCTTTAGGAAATGATGCCCAAAATATTACAGTCGCAGGTATGGCAACTGGAATTAATGTAGGAAGCTATGTCTCGAATTTGGTGGCAGGTGGGGCGGTTCTATCAAATTACAATCCGCCGGCATTAACTAATGCAATTTTAGCTATCTCGCCTGCACCATTAGGTATTGAGTTGACTGGTACTTATTCGGGGACAAAAAATATTGCGCCAAGCACTTTCACGATCACTGGTTTGATGGTTGGGGATACGGTTAAATCAATTGCGAGTGCTAACCTAGTGGATGCTAATGTAGCTTATGGAAATAACTACGTAACATCTATTACTGGCGTGTCAGGAACTGCAGTGATGAGTAACTACTACATCACCACTAGCTACAACTCAATGCCCAATACCACCACCACCAATACAGCAACCATTACACCAGCTAATTTGGTGATTACAGCAACAACGGACGCGAAGTTTGTAACCCAGTCTGATCTTGTTGGATCTGCAAACAATTGTGGCGTAGGTGTTGCATGTGCCGGTGGTTATATGGGCGTTACTTACAATGGCTTTGTTAATGGTGAAAACAAAGACGTCTTGCAAGGCTCACCAGTAGTGATTCGCACCAATGACAGTGTTGACGCTGCTGGTGTCTATGCAGGTGTACTAAAGGCAAGCGGCCACAGTGCATCTAATTACAGCATTACCTACGCTAATGGTGATTACATCATTGCCCCAGCCAAAACCTTATTGGTTCGTGTAACACCTGACTCTCGCGTCTACGGATCTGATCCTGTGTATACAGCTAAAGCACAATATTTAGATGCGGATAACAGAACAATTATTGATTTGGTTCCAAGTATTAATGGTTCAGCAATTAGTATTGTGGACGGCGCTAGTGGTGCCGCTAACTTCACACTCTCATTGGCAGGTGCAAGCACCAGTACCTCGGGCAATATCAATGTTGGTGGATATAATCTCATAGCTACAAATTCTGTAGTGACTGGCAATAACTTTAAATCTCTGACAGTAGTAGGATCGAATACCATCATTCCTTACACCCTCAGACCAAATCAGTTGGGTATTTCAGGAGTAAGCAAGGTATACGACGGCAACATCAATATTGGTGGATTAGTGCTCAACGTTGATCCAACCTTATCTACTGTATTAGGATCAGGCGCCACCAAAGACCAGGTAACCATTATTGGTTCGGGTACCTTTGATAACCGTAATGTGGGAACCGGCAAAGCAATTGATGTGAACTTGACCTTGTCAGGAACCGACGGCGCTAACTATGTCTTGGATAACGATACCTACAGCGCAAACATCGGCACTATTACCCAGCTCAATTCTGTAAGTTATGTCGGTGGAGTGGGTGGGAAGTGGTCAACCCAATCTAACTGGGCGGGCGGGGCAATCCCAACTCTCAATAACGTAGCCAATGTCTATATTCCGGTTGGTAGTTCAGCTGTCTATGACTTAGCTACTGTAAATGCGCCAGGCGCCATGGGAAGCAACATCATCAATAACGGCATATTAACTATTAATGAATCTGCCAACACTACTATTATCAACTCCTTAGGTGGAAGTGGTACCTACGCGCATACTGGTAGCGGTATATTGACCATTGCTGGTAACAATAATCAAGCTAATCCAGGTTCATTGACCGGTCAAATTTCTGTAGCAAATTCTAAGACTCTGATCTTGGCTAATACCGATGCCTTAGGAAACGGCTCAATACTCTCTGATGGCGGCAGAGTAGGGCTTAGCGCGGACACCATCCTAAGATCATTGACTATTAACGGCCCTGTAACGCTGATCTCCGATGTAAGGACTCTGAATAACCAGCAGTATGGTGGAGCTGTAACCTTTAGCTCTGGTTCTGCTAATGCTCCAATGGTTATGAGTAGTCAGAACGGCAGCATTACTTTCTTAAGCACAGTAAATTCTGACGCAGCTAACCGTTCATTAACGCTCAATGCCCTTGCTGGTATGGTAACCCTGACAGATAACGCCGGTTATCTTTCACCATCGAGACTGTCTAAAGGTCCATCTATCACCGATCTTCTGATTAATGCTAAAGACATACTTCTGAAGGCTGATGTTTATACCTTAAGTACCCAGACTTATAACGGTGCGGTAGTGATTTCTGATAACGGCTCCAATGGGCTTACTCGCTTATTCCTGTCGCAAGACCCAAGCATTACTTTCTTGGGAACGGTCGATGATTCATTGAATGTGACTCATACACTTGATCTAAAAGCAGTCTCCTTCTCTGCAGACCAAACCCCAGCAATCACCTTTAGAGGCGCTATTGGATCCATCGTTCCGTTGGGTGGTTTGGTGGTGACTATGGAAACCCGCCTAGATCCAACTTTGCCACCAACCCCATCTGGAACCATCACTATTGGTGGCGGAATTACGACTATTGGCCCACAGACCTTCAGTGGCGGAGAAATCTTTTTTGATCCAGCATCAGGCGCAGGCCCAATCATTTTGAGTTCAAAAAATGGAGTAATCGAACTCTTTGGGCCTAATGGATTACGTAATGATTTGGGGGCTTACCTCAGGCCTGGTAACTTAGGTGGCTCCCCACAAACTTTGATTGGATACACACCACCACTAGATCCAGATAATGAATTGTTCCGCTCAAATCGCTATGGTGAGGGCTCAAAAGTCTCCGTAGGGGAGCCAAGCAAGATCGTTCCTTGTGAGGCTGAGCTTGTGGATGAGTGTGTAAAAGGCTAATTCCCGTTAATATTTAGTTATGTCGCTTAAGCAAATTAACGCCTCTTATCTGGTCAACGAAGACCGTATTTTGTTTCGTTTTAATACCCAAGATCAAGCTGAATATCGTCTTTGGTTAACGCGTAGAGTGACCCTATTTATTCTTGCAGCAAGCTCTCATTTGCTAGCAAAAAAGCTAGAAGAAAATCATTCGCCAGATGCAGCAAGAGCACTCCATGAATTTGAAAAAGAAGCATTTTTAGAAGCTGCAAGAACTGCAAATGCTGGTCAGCAAACTTACGAATCTGGCACGCAATTTCCAATGGGATCGGATCCACTTTTAGTGATGGATATCACTTGTTCGCTGACTAAAAATGGTGAGCAAGTAGACCCAAAAACTGATGCCCAAGAACACACTTTTGATGGTGGAATTTCAGTCGATTTCATTCTTCCTGGTGGCGCTAATTTGAATCTGAAATTAGCCGGCAATATGATGCGTGCAATGTCTCTTTTATTGGATCAATTGCGTCAA
Source organism: Polynucleobacter sp. JS-Polo-80-F4 (assembly GCF_018881965.1). Classification (GTDB taxonomy): domain Bacteria; phylum Pseudomonadota; class Gammaproteobacteria; order Burkholderiales; family Burkholderiaceae; genus Polynucleobacter. The sequence goes on along the minus strand of NZ_JACVPI010000003.1, from coordinate 669 downwards.
CATGCAGGGTGGGGCGAAGCTACTTTGACAGTTAAAAACCCAGTTGAAAATGCATTAGAAAATGATACTGAGAGTGACGCAACTGCATCAGAAAAAACAGTATCAAATATTTCATTTCATTAAAGAAAAACACAGCTTTTGTACGTGCATTTCGTAGCATGCTTTTGATAAAAATTACCCCACTAGCGCCAAAGCCTGTTGGGCCAAAAATACCCCTATTTTTGAATCACTTTCATATTTTGCATTTCCACATCATTTCTTAACAAAATTAAGCCTGTAATTTCGGGGGTTTCAGAGCGTTCACCCTAGGGCTAATTCCAGTAGTTATAAGCCTTTGGGACAATTCTGGTTCCGGAAATAAACCAGAATTAGTTTTGAAAAAAGCCCTCAAAGAAAGGTCGCTCCTTTCTTTAAAAACATCGTTGAAAAATTGTTTTGCAAATATCAAATTTGCAGGCAATTTCTCACGTGTTTTTTCTGTCGGTGCAATCATTTTTTCTTCATCTGTTTTTGCAAATCCTGCAGTACCTTTGTTACCACCAAATGCACTCCCCACCAACGGTCAAGTCATCGCCGGCTCTGCATCCATTTCCCAAACCCAAACCCCCACCTCAGCAGCAATGACAGTGAATCAAACAACGCAACGTGCGGTAGTGAACTGGGATAGTT
>NZ_JACVPI010000002.1 GCF_018881965.1 Polynucleobacter sp. JS-Polo-80-F4 | reverse complement strand
CCAGTAAAAACCAGCTAGCCCAAACGGTCACCATCGAAGAGAACGCGCTCATCGATACCTCATCAACCAGTGCCGGCAATGGCGGAGCCATTGCCATCTGGTCTGAAGTAAAAACCACCGTTGCCGGCATCCTTAAATCGATGGGTGGCTCCTTATCGGGTAATGGCGGCTTTATTGAGACCAGTTCCAAGGGAATAGTCAGCCTGGCACCAACAGCGAGTATCAACACTAGCGCTAACAATGCCACTGGTAATGCGGGAACTTGGTTATTGGATCCAGTGAATCTAATTATTGATGCATCAACAGCAAATGCTATCTCCACAGCCTTGTTTAACAGCAATGTCACCATTGCAGTTACTGCCAATACCACTGCTTGTAGCGTCGGTAGCTGCGTTGTGAATGGCACTGGTTCAATGACCATTATTAGTGGCGCGCATATTCTTAAGGCTGGCACTAGTTACACCACTTTAACTTTGAGTGCAGCTGGCGACTTTTTACTTAATGGCAGCATTGAAGGGCAAAACCTAGACGTGGTTATCAGTTCGTCTATTGCGTATCTGGGTGTGGGATCATCTATCAATGCTTCTAAGGTGACAGTTCAAGCGCAAACCATCATCGTCGCCAATAATGCAAGAGTTCTAACAAACAACTACTTATTAGGTGGTGGCGCCGGAACTTTAGGGAATGCAATTGAGTTATTGGCGCAATCCATTTTTATATCAGGCGCCCTAAGGTTAGGTGCCGGTTTGCCAACGGTGCCGGCAGCACCTCTTACCGTAGTTAATCTGGTTACTCTTAACGCAGACCAAAGTTTGAATAAGATATATTCAACCACAGCAGCCAATGATCCGAGTTTACTTGCGGTTACATCCGCTACCCAGGCTGCAAGTAACGTTATTTACCTTACAGCCAGTCAAATTGATCCAACTAGTGCTGCAATTGTTGGCATAGAAGGCACTGCTCAAGTTTTAGCAAATGGAACTACGGGCGGATCTATTTATCTCAGGGGTACAGATATTTACACCAGATCTGGCAGCTTGTTACAAGCAAACGGAACTGCTGGCGCTGGCGGCATGATCGGTATGAAGGCGGATGCAATCACCATTGCAGGGGAGATTGCTGCGGGAGGTTCAAGCAATGGCGGATCAATTAATTTGATCGCAGATTCTGGTCTTTTGGATTTGCAAACCACACTCATTACGGCAAATGGTGGTACCGGCGCTGGAGGCAATATCAATGCCCAAGTTGCTGGAGCTAACTTGCTCATGGCAAATACTGCAATGTCAGTAGGTATGCCTAGTAGCGGAATTGATATCAGCTCCATTCTCTTTTTGAGGCTATCTGTAAGTTCCGCAGCAGCTGGATCGCTGAATTTGGCTTATGAGATTATCGATGCATCCGGTACTGCAGTTACCTTAGGTTCTGGAGCTTATGCAAATCTTTCAATCAGTGGAACGCCAGCATACTTCAGCAGTACGAGCGCCATTACCAATTCGGCTGGAGTAGGAAGCTATTCAAATCTCATCGTTAAAGGCTTGGCACTGAGCGGCGCTGACTCTGCGCACTTTATGTTGGTGTTAATACCCGGAGCTCTCACCGTTACAGCCGCTCAACCAGCTGCTCAACCAGCAGCAACTGTAAGGCAATCAGTATTAGCCGCTGTACTTCCACCACCGCCACCTCCACCTCCGCCACCAGCAATGTTTAGCGCACCACTACCTGCGCCTGCTCCGGCTAAATTAGAGGTTTCATCAACACTCGCATCAATGGTTGCACCTGCTCCTCCAGTTCCCGCGAATGCACCTCCACCTGCTGCAGGTGGAGAGGTTGCTATGCAGGCCCCTGTAAAGGCAGCGCCTTTGATGATGATGGCCGATGGAAGTATTCAGCTCACACCGCCGCCACCTCCTGGAGCGGCTCCGCCCCCTGCGAATGCTCCATCTACTCAGGCACCCCCACCCGCAGCTCCACCACCAACTGCCAATCGTGCAAGCTCTAATAAGGAGAGTAGGGATGCTAAGAATGGCAGCACTAATTCCGAGACAAGAAAGTATGCAAGCACTAAAGATGGTGTGGAAAAAGCGGATGCCAAAGATCGTAGCGGTAAGTCTAGCAATGGGCCTTCTAAATACGTGAGTAAGTATGCCAATGGATTTAGTAAAGGCGATAAGCCTGCGCCAAAAGAAGGGCTTACTAAAACGGCGGCCGTCAATAAACCGCCTGTTGCTAGGGTTGGAAAATACGACAACCGCATCAATGCTATGAACAACAATCCAGGTGCGCTTGCGCCTATGAATCAAAATCCGTTTTCCGGGAATATTTCACCATTCCCCGTGGGAGTGCCACATGTTGATGTAACGCCATTAGTTCTTAGGGGCGGGGATAGCTTGGCACAGTCCTATGATGATGTACCATCGATACGTAATTCTGGGGTGGCAAACGCTGCACGTTCACGTAACTCAGAAAATTTCCATCAAAGTCTCGAGTCAGTTAACCTGATGTCGACTTTGAATTTATTTATCATCCACTAAATCGTTTTAGGATTGGCATTACATGATTAATTACTTGCATACACTTCCTAATGTCGTTATTGGTCTTAGCATTATGTGTGTCGGTTTATTACTATCTACTGCCATTCCTTTTTATATTCGCTGGAAGTACAAACTGAACCCAGATGAGCATCTTGCCAAAGGCGCGGAAGAGGGTTTCAAATTATTTACTTCCATTACCTTGTTATTGATTGCGTTCTCATTGGTGCGCGTGCAAGGTGATCATCGCAATGTAGAGGATTTAGTTTCGCGTGAAGCGGCATTAATGTTCAAATTAAATCGTTCTTTAGCAGCCTTTGGTGGAGCAAATGCAGCGGAACTCCAAGGTGATTTAAAGAGCTATGCGAATGCCGTAGTTGATGATGAATGGCCATTGATGGCTAAAAACGAACGAAGCGAAGAAGCTTCCAATTATTTAACTGATTTGACACAGGGCATTCGGCTCCTAGATCCAAGAAACCCGGTGCAGCAGATGGCCAGGGCAGAGGTTGTTACAACCTTAAGTCAGCTATCTGATGTGAGAGAGGCGCGCTTATCTGCCGCCAGGCTGCAGTTGCCTAATTATTTATGGGATGCATTAGCCATCTCGGTTGCATTGCTTATTGTGTTTGGCTGGCTGCAAAATCCTCTGCCAAAAATGGTGGCTTATGTTGGAGGGGTGACGATTGGCGTTTCTGTACTGTTCACCCTAGTGATTGCATTAGAGGGATTGTTTGTGGGTGAAAGTAAAGTCACCCCAGAGGCTATCGTGCATATCCTGCCATCTCTGGGTCTCTAACGATGTCCAATAAGTCCATAGACCCAACGCAGTTGCAATTCATCCAACTGCGTGGCTCGACTACAGTAATGAAGTTGATGCAGCGGATTGGTATGCGCTATATGGATGAGCATCCCAATATTCACTTGCCACTTGTTGGCGGTGGGACAGCAATGGGTTATAAGTCGGCCTTAGATGGTACCTCTACTATTGGTATGGCCTCAGGACAAATTCCGCCGAATATTCAGTTATGGGCGCATAAGCACAAAATCAAGATTGAAGAAGTGACGATTGCTATTGATGGACTGGCTGCTATTGTTAATCGGGCTAACCCAATTAATGATCTTACGCTTGAGCAATTGCATGACATATTTACAGGCAGCATCACAGACTGGAAGTCCGTAGGAAAATATTCTGGACCAATTAATGTCATCAGCCATGATCCTCAGCTGGGAACATACGAGCCATGGAAGAGACAGGTTGCTGGGAAGGATCACATTACCTTGAGGGCAAAAGTCGTTAGCAGCTTAAATGGTTTAATGCGGACCGTTACATCGGATCCATTTTCTATTGCTTATGTGGGCACGACTTTTTTAGACAAAGAAAAAGTTAAGGCGCTATCTATTGATGGCGTATTTCCGAATTATCTCGATATTAAGCAGCGTCGCTATCCTATATGTAATGAATTGCAGCTCCTAACAAAGCCTACGGTCAGCAAAGAGGTCAAAGACTTTATTGCTTATTGCTTAGATAAAAATGCTGGGCAGGCCATGATTAAAGAAATGGGCTTGGTTCCGGTGGTGGGCGAGTAATGATGGAACGTCGTCAATTTCTTCGTAATCTTGGCATCGCTGCTGGCGTTGGTGGGGCGGTATTAGCTGGTCTGATTACCTATCCATATCTTATTGCGAGAGCTAAAAAAGAGCTGATGATCTCAGGATCACTAGCGGTGTCTCGCTATATAGCTTTATTAGCGGCGCCATTTATTGAAAAGCACCCCCATGTAAAGATCGCAATTGAGGGCGGGGGATCTGTTGCCGGTTTGGTTGCTTTAGATAATGGCGGCATAGATTTAGCAATGATGTCTAGAGACTTAAATTTAGAAGAATTTAATCTTGATCTACACAGCAATCTCATAGGGATTGAGGGTATTGCTATTGTGACGCACCCTAGCATGAACATCAACAATGTTTCCATGGATCAATTGGATGGTATTTTTGAAGGCACCATTACCAATTGGAAGCAGTTAGGTGGACCTCATGAAAAGATTAATGTCTATAGCCGAAACGAAGGTTCAAGTACTCGTGCATTTGTTGAAGACGTCATTCTAAAAGGCGCTAAATTTGCTCGAGATGTGAAGGTATTTGATAGTGCAATTGCGATGTCGGATGCGATTGCGAAAGATCCCTACGGTATCGGTTACTTAACCAATAAAAACCTGAATGATCAGGTTAAGACAGTCGCAATTAATGGGGTGCAAATTAGCGATAAAACACTTTTGCTAAAGCTCTATCCTTTAAGTAGGGATATGTTTTTGGTAAACAAAAATTCCGGTAGTGATGTTGCTAAAGATTTTGTACGGTTCAGTTTAAGTGCTGAAGGACAGGGCGTATTTGTGAAGCATGGTTTAACTCAGGTTTCACGATAGGGGTATGGGTTAATGGAAAAACCAGCAAACGAAGTAGAAGAGCTCCTATTTAAGGGCTTAGATTGGCTTAGAAGCAAGCACCATATTCGCAAAGGACTGGCACTCATCGTCATTGCGCTCTTGCTGGGACTAGCCGGTAAATTAGCTTATGAACTTTATCCGCGTCATTATGAATTAACCATCAGTGGTGGTGGGATGCTTACCAAAAGCCATCAATTAGCCAAAGTCTTGCAAGAAGAGGCTATACGCTCAAATATTTCTTTAATGATCACGCCGACTAAAGGTTCCTATCAGGCCCTGAATGATCTTAATGATGGAGTCTTGGATCTTGCATTTGTGCAGGGCGGTATCGATCCAGTGGGCTATGAAAATGTTCGCCAGGTTGCATCGATTGCACCGCAGTTAATCCATTTCTTAGTGAAGGGTGATGTCAAAACCATTCATGATATCCGTGGCAAGACAGTGAATTTGGGTGAGAAAAATGGTGGCCCCAGTATTGTCTCCAACCAGATCTTGCATTTTTCAGGATTGGTTCCTGAAGTTGATTACGTTGAGACCAACTTTAGTGATGAGCAACTCTTGAGTATGAAAGCGGATAGGTTGCCTGATGTCATTGTGCAGATTTCATATGCACCATCTGCTACCGTAGATTTTCTAGTGCAAAAGCGGGGCTATCAACTTTTGGAAATGTCTTTCCCACCCTCATTGGCGATGCGCATGGGTTGGGTAGCCGATGCCAAGATCTTGGCTTACATGTATCAAATCTCTCCACCAGTTCCCGCTAAAGATATTCAAGTAGTAGGCGTGAACCTCAATCTTTTAGCCAATAAGGACGTGGATTCTCATGCGATTGCCGCTTTATTGCCGTCCTTGTATAGCCCTCAGGTTTCCTCTCGATTTAACTTTCCAATCTCAGAAGACAAGATGCTCACTCCCTCTGGCTTTCCAATTTCAGATGGAACGGAGGTTTACATTGCCAGCAAACAACCCTTTATTACCGCTCAGACAATTGATCAAGTTAAGGGAATCTTTGGTCTTGTAATGTCGCTCCTGTCGGTTGCCTTGGTGGTGTTTAAATGGTTCAAAGCGCCCGATGAGGTTGATGAGACTGATAACGCCAGCTTGGTGGAAGCGGATTCTGAGGATGCGCCCCCAGTCTCTGATAATTTAAATACGATAACGGCCAATATTTCTAAATTAGAATAGCGCCTTTGACTGTAGTTGGAGCATCTGTCGCGCCGCCAATACCTTGCTTATGAATTTATCTAAAATCCTTATATGCCTTAGCGTGGCCCTGACATCTTTTGCCGCCTGTGCCGTTGATGTTCTCGAATTTAATTGCAAACGTTCAGAAAAGGGCTACACAGAAGAGTATGAGATGAAGCTAACATTGGCTTCAGGTACGCAAAAGGCAAAGGTATTTTTAGATGGCCGCGATCTGGATCAATCAGACGCACTGGGATCGCAGACTGTTAAAAATATTACGCTTGCTCGCCCCAATATTCTGATATTGATAGAGGCAAAGTTTGAGCCAGAAGAAATTATGGGTGTTTCTTATCCGGCTGGTAGTGTTATTACAAACATTACCCTTGATCCAGTTACCGGCAAATTCAAAAAGGTCGAGAAAATACAAGGCGGCATTCTAGGCGCAACGATAGGAAATGGCACTCAGACCAGCGAAGAGTCTTGCTTACTCTCTAAAGCGCCATATAAGACTAAATAAAAAAGCTCAATTTAGAAGCTAGTTCAAAAATTAGTTTGGTTCAGTTACAAACCCTAACTTAGTTAATCCCGCACGGCGCGAAGCCGCTAAGACCTGAGCTACATATTCGTATTTGACAGACTTATCAGCACGCAGATTAATTTCTGGTTGAGGATCTTTTTGAGCCGCTTTCTCTGCGTAGCCATCAAATGTTTTCAAATCAATAGGGGTGCTATTCCAGAAGATTTGCCCATTGGCATCAATCGATAGCTGAACTGACTCAGGCTTCACTTCATTTCTTACGCTATTAGCCTTAGGTAGTTCCACTTTCACAGCTTGCTGAATAACGGGTAGGGTGATGATAAAAATAATCAGCAACACCAACATGACATCCACCATCGGTGTCATATTGATTTCCGACATGATGCTATCGTCGTTTTGTTCGTCTTGGATATGAAAAGACATAGTTATTCCCCGGCGTTAATGCGGGCACCGGTTACAAAATAAGCTAATAGATCATTGCCAAAGCGATTGAGGTCGGCAACAAAGAGTTTATTGGCGCGATTAATGGCATTAAAGGCAAGAACCGCAGGGATCGCCACCGCTAATCCTAGGGCAGTCATGATCAATGCCTCACCAATTGGGCCTGCCACTTGATCAATTTGCGCGCTTCCAGAGCTGCTGATTGAGATTAAAGCATGGTAGATGCCCCACACGGTGCCAAACAAACCAATAAATGGAGCAATTGCACCTGTAGAGCCCAAGAAAGTGAGGCCCTTCTGCAAGCCTGCAGCAAGACCGTCAACGCTGTTTTTAATGCTCCTGGCCATCCATTCGGAATAGTTCAGTGTCTGTAGTAATTCGCGATGATTGGTGGACTGGCTTTGGTGATGCGCGGATGCCTTAGTTGCTGATTTAGCAATTTGATAATAAGGATTCATTGCATGATTGCTAAACGCTTGTAAGCCCTGGTCAAATGAAGTGGCACGCCAGAATTGCTCGAGCTCTGGTTTGAGTTTGCGCAAATTACGTAAATCCCATAGACGAGTCAACAGGATTACCCAAGTAACAATAGAACAGGTGAGAAGCGCAAGGGCTACAAAGCGGGTAATTGCATCGCCTTCAAGCCAGAGATTTGCAATGCCAAATGGTGTATTCATATTGATTAATTCTTGAGATTAAATTTAATTAAAAGATTGGTGGAAATTCTTTGGGGTGAGCCATTTACTAAAAAAGGTTTAAAGCGATAACGTTTGCCGATATCAGTGGCGGCGCGGTCAAGCCTAGGGAAAGTGCTTGACTGCAGTAAGGCTACATCTTCTACATTACCGGATTCATCAATAATTAAGCGCACCACAACCGCACCTTGTTCACCAGAGCGTTTCGAGAACGAGGGGTAGTATGCGTCAGCATCAGGTTGATAAACCACAACCAGTTTACCAATGTCAGTCTGTATCGGTGTGCCGCTAGCACCCCCACTGGTCGCAGGGGCTACAGCTGCATTTTGCGCTTGAGATTGTGACTGAGATTCGGATTTGTTTTGCGCCTGGTTCTGCTGTGTTTGCTGCTGTGGCTGCGTAGGACTGGGCTTTTCCGCGGGCTTTTCTTTTGGCTTCTCCTGAACCACTTTTTTCTCTTCCTTGGCTTTGGGTGGAGAAGCGGTAGGGGGAGCGGGCGGTTGCTGAGTCTTAGAGGCTTCTGGGCTAACCAGATTAGCCATAACACGCTCATCATCCATTTGCGGTGGACGTTTGCTAAGGTGTAAAAACTCCAAAGCAGGCAGTGCGTGCAATAGCACTACGATACAAATAATGATGCGTTCCGTTTTATTGAACGGAATATAGGCATCTAATTTTTTCAAGAATGCGCTCATCTCAATTCACCTAAGATGCGAGCTTCAACGGCGTGTGAAGTTAAATCTGTGGACAACAAATTTTGTGCCATCAACAGCAATGACTCTTCATTCTTGCTGCTAAGGAAAAGCACTGATCCAAAATTTTTCTCGCTACCGTCTTTCTTTAAGGCCTCAACTTGTCTTTTGAGCTGCCTGACTACTGCATCGCTGGTATCAATCAGCGTAATGGATTCACCAAGTAATTTGCGAATCGCTTTTCTTAAGAAGGGGTAGTGCGTGCAGCCGAGAACCAGGGTATCTGCTCCAGCATCCTGAATGGGCTCAAGATGCTTGGCTAATAGCTCCAGAGTGTCTTCGCCATCAGCTTCGCCTGACTCTATTAACGAAACCAAGCCTGCGCCAGCTTGTTTAATGAATGTGCAGTCGGTTGGTAATGTTCCCAGAAGTGCATTGAACTTATCGCTCTTGAGTGTTGCCTCAGTGGCAAGGACACCCACAATATTGTTTTGGGATTGCATCGCTGCCGGCTTAATGCCAGGTTCAACCCCAATGATCGGAATAGAAAGCGCGTCCCGGATTTGCTTTATGGCTTCCGCGGTAGCGGTATTACAAGCAACTACGATCGCATCGCAACCCTTGCCGTCTAAATACTGACAAAGAGCAAGACTGCGCGCCGCAATCCAATCACTCGATTTTTCACCATAAGGTGCATTGGCCGAGTCGGCAAGATAAATATAGTCATGCTGGGGTAGCTGGCGCAGAGCTTCATCCAAAACGGATAAACCTCCAACGCCCGAATCGAAAACCCCAATGAGTGCCAATATTTGCTCAGTAGTCGCTAATTAAGTTATTAAATAATTAAGCGATCTTGACTGGAATACCAGCAATCTTGGCTTGCCACTCTTTAGGACCAGTCTCGTGCATAGAGATGCCCTCTGAATTCACAGCAACGGTTACTGGCATGTCCTTGACATCAAACTCGTAAATGGCTTCCATGCCCAAGTCAGCAAAGCCAACGACTTTGGATGTCTGAATTGCTTTAGAAACCAAGTAAGCGGCACCGCCAACTGCCATGAGGTAAGCCGACCTATGTTTCTTAATCGCCTCAATTGCTACAGGACCACGTTCCGCTTTACCAATCATGGTGATTAAGCCTGTCTTTGCAAGCATCATCTCTGTGAACTTGTCCATGCGAGTGGCGGTAGTAGGGCCTGCTGGGCCAACCGCTTCATCACGCACTGGATCAACCGGTCCAACATAATAGATTGCGCGATTCTTAAAGCTCACCGGCAACTCTTCACCTTTGGCGAGCATGTCTTGAATACGCTTATGCGCAGCATCTCGTCCGGTCAAAATTTTGCCGTTGAGTAATAAAGTTTCACCTGGCTTCCAGCTCGCCACTTCTTCGGCGGTAAGCGTGTCCATATTCACGCGCTTCGATTTTTGAACATCTGGAGTCCAAGTCACGTCCGGCCAGTCAGATAGCGAAGGTTTTTCTAATTTAGCGGGACCGTCACCATGCAAATGGAAATGCACGTGACGAGTAGCTGCGCAGTTTGGAATCATGGCAACAGGCAGTGATGCTGCATGCGTTGGGTATTCCATGATTTTGATATCGAGCACAGTAGCCAAGCCGCCAAGGCCTTGAGCGCCAATGCCGAGCTTGTTTACTTTTTCGTAGAGCTCTAAACGCAACTCTTCTGCACGTGTCTTAGCGCCACGCTCAATGAGTTCTTGAATGTCTACTGGACCCATCAAAGATTCTTTAGCCATCAACATGGCTTTTTCTGGTGTGCCGCCAATGCCGATACCAAGGATGCCAGGAGGGCACCAGCCTGCACCCATAGTCGGTACAGTTTTGAGAACCCAATCTACGATGGAATCGGAAGGGTTGAGCATGACCATCTTAGCTTTGTTTTCTGAGCCACCACCTTTAGCAGCACAAATCACTTCAACGTCGTCACCTGGGACGATTTCATAATGGATTACAGCAGGAGTGTTATCGCCCGTATTTTTACGTTTGCCAGCAGGATCAGCAAGCACTGAAGCGCGCAACATATTGTCTGGATTGAGGTAAGCGCGACGTACACCTTCGTTCACCATATCGCTAACGCTCATCGTTGCATCTGACCATTGAACGTTCATACCAATTTTTAAGAAAACAACCGCAATACCGGTGTCTTGGCACATTGGGCGGTGACCTTCTGCACACATCCGGCTATTGGTCAGAATTTGCGCAATCGCATCCTTGGCTGCTTCACCTTGCTCTAGTTCATAGGCCTTACCCATGGCAGTAATAAAGTCCTTAGGGTGGTAGTAGGAGATGAACTGGAATGCGTCTGCAACGCTTTGAATAAGGTCGTTTTGTTTAATATTGGTCATGTTTTTAGGCTTATTTCCACATTATTAGTAAGGTTTGCCCTATTTTAAGGGTTTGCCATAGAGCAAATCCCCAGTGTTTTCACTTATCTTCTAAGGTCTTGAGGGTGTAAACCTGTCATTTTGCGACATTTTCTCGCATTTGTAGTGGATTTTAGAATATTGATTATTAGATAGAGGGCTGTGAAGCATGGAACCATTAAAGCAAGAAAACCGCGTTTTTAACCCACCTGCAGACTTTGTAAAGGGTGCGGCAATTCCGGGCATGGACGCCTATAACAAGCTTTGTGCTGAAGCGAATTCAGATTACGATGGTTTCTGGGGTCGTCTTGCTAAAGAGAACCTCTATTGGAAAAAGCCATTTACTAAGGTTTTGGATGAATCCAAGGCGCCTTTCTACAAATGGTTTGAAGATGGCACAACCAATGCTTCCTATAACTGTTTAGATCGCCAAGTTGAAGCCGGCTTGGGCGACAAGACTGCCATCATTTTTGAAGCCGATGACGGCACCGTTACTAAAGTTACTTACAAAGAAATGCTTGAGCGCGTTTGCAAAATGGCAAATGCACTGCGCAAGATGGGCGTTAAGTCAGGTGACAGCGTCATTATTTATATGGCAATGACCATCGAAGGCATTGTTGCTATGCAGGCATGCGCTCGTATCGGCGCAATTCACTCGGTAGTGTTCGGAGGATTTTCTGCTCAAGCTTTGCGTGATCGCATCATGGACGTTGGTGCAGTTGCAGTAATCACTGCAGATGGACAATTCCGCGGCGGTAAAGCATTGCCATTAAAAGCCATTTGTGACGAAGCCCTTTCTACGGGTGAGTGCCCTAAGGTAAAGCATGTGATCGTGAGCAAGCGTACTGGCACTGATGTCACGATGCAGGCGGGTCGCGACGTTTGGATGCAAGAGATCGTAGCGAATGAAGCAACGACATGCGAGCCAGAGTGGGTCAGCGCTGAGCATCCATTATTTATTCTTTACACATCCGGTTCAACTGGTAAGCCAAAGGGTGTGCAGCACTCTACAGGTGGATACCTCTTGTGGGCTATTCTCACAATGAAGTGGACCTTTGACATTAAGCCAAACGATGTGTTCTGGTGTACTGCCGACATTGGTTGGGTAACAGGTCACTCCTACATTACCTATGGACCACTGGCAGTTGGTGCCACTGAGATCGTATTTGAAGGTGTACCAACCTATCCAAATGCTGGTCGTTTCTGGGACATGATCCAAAAACACAAAGCATCTATTTTCTATACAGCGCCAACTGCAATTCGTTCATTGATCAAAGCATCCAGCAATGATGAAGCAGTGCATCCAAAGAGCTACGATTTGTCATCATTGCGCCTCTTGGGTTCTGTTGGTGAGCCAATTAATCCAGAAGCGTGGATGTGGTACTACGAGCATGTTGGTAATTCCAACTGCCCAATCGCTGATACTTTCTGGCAAACCGAAACTGGTGGTCATATGATTTCACCATTGCCGGGCGCAACTCCAATGATTCCAGGTTCATGCACATTGCCATTGCCAGGTATTCAGGCAGCGATTGTGGATGAGGCTGGTGTAGACGTGCCAAACGGTCAAGGCGGTATCTTGGTTGTGAAGCGTCCATGGCCTTCCATGATTCGTACGATTTGGAATGACGCAGATCGTTTCGTGAAATCCTATTTCCCAGAAGAGCTGGGTGGCACCTTGTATCTGGCAGGTGACGGCGCAATCCGTAACAAAGAGACTGGCTACTTCACTATTACTGGTCGTATCGATGACGTCTTGAACGTTTCCGGTCACCGTATGGGCACGATGGAAATTGAATCTTGCTTAGTAGCTAACCCATTGGTTGCTGAAGCGGCAGTGGTTGGTCGTCCTGATGAGCTGACTGGTGAGGCTATTTGCGTATTCGTAGTTCTCAAAGGTGGTCGCCCAACAGGCGAAGATGCCAAGAAGATTGCTACTGAACTGCGTAATTGGGTAGGCAAGGAGATCGGCCCGATCGCTAAACCTAAGGATGTGCGTTTCGGCGATAACTTGCCTAAGACCCGTTCTGGCAAGATCATGCGCCGCCTCTTGCGTGTGATTGCTAAAGGCGAGGAAGTGACTCAAGACACCTCAACCCTGGAAAATCCACATATCTTGGAGCAGCTCAAAGAGTCTGTATAAGCAGCACGCAGCAGCTTTTGGCAGAAACCCCTCCGGCAATCGTATAATTGATGGCTGTACGGAAGGGTGGATGAGCGGTTTAAGTCACACGCCTGGAAAGCGTGCGTAGGTTAATAGCCTACCGCGGGTTCGAATCCCGCCTCTTCCGCCAAGTATCAAGAAAGCCACCTTCGGGTGGCTTTTTCTTTGGAACTTCCCGTAATATCTCGGTAGTTGAGATGCAAAAAATCAAACCAATCAAAAGATGGAGAAAAAATGATCTACGCAATTATGTTGATGGATAAGCCGGGTACAGCAGATTTACGGATTCAGGTTCGTCCAGAGCACCGTGCTTATTTGGCGCAACTTTCGGATCGCATGGCTTTTGCAGGCCCCCTCACTTCGGAAGATGGCAAGACGACGCTTGGTAGTTTGATCGCCATTGACTTTCCTAGCAGGGCAGATGTCGATGCTTGGTTAAAGGATGAGCCGTATACCAAGGCTGGTGTTTATGAAAAGCCGGTCATTCATGTTTTCAATAATATGTGGGAGCAAAAAGCAGGCTTTCCACCGGCAAAATAATTCCATTATTTAAGCAGGGCTGTTACTTTTGATATATCATCTGATGATATATCATGGGTGATGGGAAAACGTTGGCTTGCTACCCTTTTGGATTTGCACCAAGAGGTCATTGATCAAGGTGATGGTTACTGGGTAAAGATAGAGGCCTAGGAAATCGAGGTTAGTGATGGAGTGCCTCATGGAATACGTTATTCATTAACCTTGCATAACCCAAAAGGGGTGAGAATTTTAGGTTACGACAATGCTCATTCAGTGAGACTTAGATCGGGTTATTCAGGCAGAAAATTAGCTTACGATCACAAGCATCGCAACTCTAGGGATCCTGGTATCCGCTACGACTTTAAAGATGCACATGGACTGTTAAGTGATTTTTTCATAGATGTTGATAAGGTCTTAAAACTGGATAAAGAGAAATGAAAGTTATCAAAATTGGGATTGCATCACAAAAAGATATTCGGGCACGCGTACTCGCTATCGCTAAAGGCGAGTTAAAGCCTAAAGCAGCCGATCCAAAGATATGGTTTACCTCGATGCGCTCCTTGGCTCAAGTCTTGAGCGATGAAAACAGAGCTCTTTTACATGTCATTAGAGCATCTAAGCCTGTATCGATTTCTGAGTTGGCAGAGCTTACCGGAAGAAAGCAGGGGAATTTATCTCGCACACTTAAAACAATGTCCCATTACGGCTTGGTTGAAATGTTGCAAGAGGCCAGGGCCCTCAGACCCGTGGCATGCGGTGATCGCTACGAGATAAGCCTTCAATAAATTAAAGCGGCTTGATTTGTAACTTCCTAAACTTAATAACACCACCAGCTGATTGCAGGGCAATAGGGCCTTCTGTAAATTTACTATCCTGGCCATTGGCTACTGTGACTACGCCATTCATCATGACTTTAAAGTTAGAGCCATTAGCAACAATCTCCATAGTATTCCAGCGCCCACCAGCCTTAGGAACTGGATCTACTTTGGCAACATCCACAATAGCCCCAGTTGCATAGGCTTGCTCAGGGCGAGTATCCCAAATATTGATTTCATAACAAGTGTATTGGCTTACTTTATTCGGGTCTTGGCAGCGGATAAAAATACCGCTATTCGTATTGGATTCAGCATAAAACTCTGCCTTGATGACAAAGTTCTTGTAAGTCTTGGTGCTGACTAAAAAACCATTGGGCTTATTGCCCTCGACAATTCCATTGCCAATCACCCAGTTGGCGCTACCAATAATGTTCCATCCGCTCAAGCTGACGCCGTCAATGAGGTCGGTAAAGCCATCCGAATTTTGGGCATGTGCAACGCCGCCTATGGATAGGGCTGTAAGACATAGAATATTTACACCTAGTTTTTTGAGGAATGTTTTCATGGGGTCTCCTGAGGTTCTATTTGTTGTTGTATGTACATTTCATTGTTACTGATATTGGCCCATAAAGACAAGTCAGCAAGGGGACCTTAAGGCTTGAGAGGTGGGAAAAGAGGTTATGCCTCTCGATATTGAGGTCGGAATCAAGTAGACTTGAGGTCATGAATTCAACAAAATTGCGCTTTTTCTCTATTGCCACTGTGTTGGCCGTTCTGACCCTTGCAGGCTGTGGCTCTATCGAATCTGCTGCTCAAGACGACTGCACTTCAATTGGCTGGCAAATTGGCAGCAAGGGCTATCAGGATTGCTACAAAGCAAGGCTGTACGAGCGTAAGTTGGACTATTCATTGCCGCCTGGCGACAGACCGACCCCATCCCTAATTTAGTAGGGTAAACCCTTAATTCAAGTCCTTGAGCGCCGTCAAGGACTTAGGGGTATAAATAACCCAAAATAAAGCGTTATTTTGCATATCGAAAGCTGGCTAAGCACTTGGTTTAGCTCATTTTTGATTTGTGAGGTGAGATACAGCTTTGCATTGGTGCTGAGCAAAAATAGCAATAAATATAAAAATTAGAGACTACGAACTATGAATCATCCAAAGCCTTCTGTAGAAGTCAAAGCGGTTGCTGTTGCAACTGCAGATGATTTGAGGGAAACCATTCGCCGTAAAAGCAAGCTGAAGGGTCGTCAAGCAGATGATGCTTCTATTGCTGAAGTACGCAAACTCATTGGAGATGCTCCGCATCGTCGTGATTTATTAATTGAAAATTTACACAAGCTCAATGATGAATACCGTGCATTGCATGATCGTCATTTAGTTGCATTAGCAAAAGAAATGAATCTGCCCATGGCAGAGGTTTATGAAGTTGCCACTTTCTATCATCACTTTGAAGTAGTGCGTGGCAATGATCCAGTGGCAGATATTCTGATTCGTGTTTGTGATGGTATTGCCTGTGAACTGGCGGGCGCGCAAAATCTATTGACTAAATTACCTACTATCTTAGGTAATCCAAACATCAAAGTGGCTGCAGCCCCATGCGTAGGTCGTTGCGAGCAAGCTCCTGTAGCCGTAGTTCATCAATACCCAGTTTTGTTTGCTACGGTAGACAAGGTATCCGCTGCTGTAAAAAATAACTTAACCACTCAGCCAATGGCCAAAGATGATGCTGTCTTTGATCCTGCTGCCTTAGCTGAGCAGGGCGTTTCACCGCAAGGTGAGATGCAAGCGGTTTCTCCAGATTACGTTGGATATGAGTCTTATCGTGCTCAAGGTGGTTACGCTTTAGCTAAAGAGATTTTCGAAGGCAAGAAAGATGCTGAGAGCATCATTAAAGCAATGGAGAGTTCAGGCTTGCGTGGCTTAGGTGGTGCAGGTTTCCCAGCAGGACGCAAGTGGCGCATTGTTAAGGATCAAGTGGCTCCTAAGTTGATGGCAGTAAACATTGACGAAGGTGAGCCAGGAACATTTAAAGATCGCACCTATTTAGAGCGCGATCCACATCGCTTCTTAGAAGGTCTGTTAATTGCAGCAAGCGTAGTTGGGATTGATGCTTGCTATATCTATTTGCGTGATGAGTATCACGGCTGCCGTGAATTGCTCGAAGCTGAGTTGGCAAAGCTAAAGGCTAATCCGCCATTCAAATTACCGAATATCGAATTGCGTCGTGGTGCAGGCGCATACATCTGCGGTGAAGAATCCGCCATGATTGAGAGCATTGAGGGTAAGCGTGGTGAGCCGCGTATGCGTCCTCCCTATATTGCTCAAGTAGGTTTATTTGGACGTCCAACCTTAGAGCACAACTTTGAGACCCTGTATTGGGTACGCGATATTGTTCAGCGTGGGCCTGAGTGGTTTAGTTCTTTCGGTCGTCATGATCGCAAAGGCTTGCGTAGCTTTAGCGTCAGTGGCCGCGTGAATAAACCAGGTGTCAAATTGGCACCAGCCGGTATCACTATTCAAGAGTTGATTGATGAGTACTGTGGTGGCATGCAAGATGGTCACAAATTCTATGGTTACTTACCTGGTGGCGCATCAGGCGGTATTTTGCCGGCAACCATGAATGACATTCCGCTCGACTTTGATACCTTGCAACCTTACGGCTGCTTTATTGGTTCTGCTGCTGTCATGGTATTTAGTGACAAAGATAAAGCACGCGATATGGCATTGAACGTGATGCATTTCTTTGAGCATGAGAGCTGTGGTCAATGCACTCCATGCCGTGTTGGTACTGGTAAGGCCGCAAAGTTGATGCAAGCCAAATCTTGGGATCAAGAAACACTAGAAGACTTAGCCACTGTGATGGTGGATGCTTCTATCTGCGGTCTTGGCCAAGCAGCACCAAATCCTATTCGTTGTATTCATAAATATTTCCCTGAAGAAGTAGCTTAATAAAAAATCAGGGAATAACGAGACAAACATGAACGCACCCACAAATCCAAAAGAACTCGAATTACAAACCGTTGAGTTCAAGCTAGATGGCAAGACCATCGTTTCGTATGAAGGCGAAACGATTCTCAAGGCTGCCAAACGCCACGGTGTTGATATTCCGCATCTGTGTTTTAAAGATGGCTATCGCCCAGACGGTAACTGCCGCGCTTGCGTGGTAGAAATTAATGGCGAGCGTACTTTGGCGCCGAGTTGCTGCCGAAGCGCAACGCCTGGTATGGAAGTAAAAGCCAATAGTGAGCGTGCTGTAAAGAGTCAAAAGTTAGTTCTCGAGATGTTGCTCTCTGATATGCCAGATGAAGGATTTAAGTGGGTTGGAGACAGCAAGGAAGAAGAGCAAAAAAATCAACATGGCGAACTCAGCACCTGGGCAGCACGCATGGATGTCACGGTTCGACCAGAGCTCAAGGCATTGCGACGTGAGAAGGTAAGTAGCGACATTTCACATCCAGCGATGGCTGTGAACTTGGATGCCTGCATTCAATGTAATCGTTGTGTACGTGCTTGCCGTGAAGAGCAAGTGAATGATGTGATTGGTTACGCCATGCGTGGCGGTCACAGCGAGATCGTATTTGATTTAAATGATCCGATGGGTGAGAGTACTTGCGTGGCTTGCGGCGAGTGTGTACAAGCTTGTCCAACTGGTGCGCTAATGCCAAAAGGTTTGATTGGTTCGCAAACAGTTGACCGTAAAGTAGATTCCGTTTGCCCATTCTGTGGCGTTGGTTGCCAAATTACTTACAACGTCAAAGACGAAAAAATTGTTAGCGTTGAAGGTCGTGACGGCCCAGCTAACCACAATCGTCTCTGCGTTAAGGGTCGCTTCGGTATGGACTACATCCATAACCCACAGCGCCTTACAAAGCCATTAATTCGTAAAGCGGGTGTTGCTAAAGATGAGTCTATGCTTGAGGGCAAGCAAGATTGGTCTGACATCTTCCGTGAAGCGACTTGGGAAGAGGCTTTAGAAGTCGCCGGTGGCGGCTTGAAGAAACTCAAAGATCAATACGGCAATAAAGTATTGGCTGGCTTTGGCTCCGCAAAAGGCAGTAACGAAGAGGCCTATTTATTTCAGAAGCTGGTACGTACCGGTTTTGGCAGCAATAACGTAGACCATTGCACACGCCTTTGCCATGCTTCATCTGTAGCGGCACTTCTTGAGGGTGTTGGTTCTGGTGCAGTAAGTAATCAAGTCAATGACGTTGAGCACTCCAGCATGATTTTCTTGATTGGATCCAATCCAACTGCCAATCATCCTGTTGCTGCTACCTGGTTTAAGAATGCTGCTAAACGTGGTGCTAAGATAGTCCTATGCGACCCGCGCGCAACAGAGATCAGTAAGCATGCCTGGCGTACCATGCAGTTCAAGCCAGACACTGATGTGGCCATGCTCAATGCCATGATCTATACGATTATTGAAGAAGGCTTGGTTGATAAAGACTTTATTCAAAATCGCTCGAATAACTTTGAAGCTTTAAAAGAAAACATCAAGGGTTATAGCCCTGAAGCAATGGCGCCAATCTGCGGCATTCCAGCAGAGACTTTGCGTGAAGTAGCTCGCGAATTTGCAACCACGAAGTCAGCCATGATTTTGTGGGGTATGGGCGTAAGCCAACACGTACACGGTACTGACAATGCCCGCTGCTTAATTGCTTTAGTGAGTATCACCGGTCAAATTGGTAAGCCAGGCTCTGGTTTGCATCCATTGCGTGGTCAGAACAACGTGCAGGGCGCTAGTGATGCTGGTTTGATTCCAATGATGTTCCCGAACTATCAGCGCGTTGATAATCCAGAAGCGCATGCCTGGTTTGAGAAGTTCTGGGATACGCCATTGGATAAAAAGCCTGGCTATACAGTTGTGGAGATCATGCATAAGATCACTGCACCTGATTCTGATCCAGACAAGATTCGTGGCATGTATGTCGAAGGTGAAAACCCGGCGATGAGCGATCCCGATTTAAATCATGCTCGTCATGCTTTGGCTGCATTGGATCTGCTCGTAGTTCAAGATATCTTCATGACAGAGACTGCGCTCCTGGCTGACGTAGTGTTGCCAGCCAGTGCATGGCCTGAAAAGGCTGGCACTGCTAGCAATACTGACCGCATGGTTCAGATGGGTAAGAAAGCAATCAATCCTCCTGGTGATGCGAAACCTGACTTGTGGATTATTCAAGAGATTGCCAAGCGTATGGGCCTGAATTGGAATTACCAAGGTCCTGATGCAGGTGTTGCCGAGGTTTATGATGAAATGCGTCAAGCAATGCATGGCGCGATCAACGGCATTACCTGGGAGCGTTTAGAAAAAGAATCTAGCGTTACCTATCCATGTTTATCTGCCGAAGATCCAGGTCGCCCAATTGTGTTTAATGACAAGTTTGATACCAAGGATGGCAGGGTGAAGTTAGTGCCAGCCGATATCATTCCGGCTAACGAGCGTCCAGACACTGAATATCCATTTGTGTTGATCACTGGTCGTCAGTTAGAGCATTGGCATACAGGCAGTATGACCCGTCGTGCCACCGTGCTAGATGCGATTGAGCCTATGGCTACTGTTTCGATGAATGGTGAAGATATGACCCAGCTAGGCGTTTCTGCTGGCGATGTGATTACCGTGCAGTCTCGTCGTGGTGGAGTCGGTATCCACGTGAGAAGGGATGATGGCACACCGAGAGGCGTAATCTTTATTCCGTTTGCCTACTATGAGGCTGCCGCCAACTTGATTACCAATTCAGCGCTAGATCCATTTGGCAAGATTCCTGAGTTTAAGTATTGCGCTGTGAAGCTCGCTAAAGGTGGTGAAGTGGCCAAGATCATGGGATATGGTACGAATGCCCCAGGCGGATCTAAGGAAATGTCTAACGTCTAACTATAGTTCTGGCAAATCACAAAAGGGCTCCCACAAGGAGCCTTTTTGCATTTAAACCGGAGAAGTTAATTGCCCTTTAGAATGAACCCTCTATGGCCAGTTCCAAACCCTCCGTAAATACCACCGCAAAAGCCGAGCTTCCCGTCCTCATCATTGGGGCCGGACTAGCTGGATTGACAGTTGCCCTCCATATGGCTGAGTCTCAGCCAGTGATTTTGATGGCTAAGCGTGGCTTAGGAGAGGCTGCTACAGCCTGGGCACAGGGCGGCATTGTTGGGGTTGTAGATAAAGAGCATGACAGCATTGATTCTCACGTGGCTGACACCTTAGATGCTGGTGCAGGACTTGTAGTGGAATCTACTGCACGTTATATCGCTGAAGAAAGTGCTGATGCGATTCGTTGGCTGGTTGAGCAGGGTGTTCCATTCACAGAAGATAAATCTGGGCCCATGGGTTTGCACTTAACGCGTGAGGGCGGACACAGTCATCGTCGCATCGCTCATGCTGCAGATGCTACTGGTAAAGCCATTCATGAAGTGCTGCTGGATAAAGCCAAAGCCCATAAAAATATTCAGATCCTGGAGCATTGGATTGCACTCGATCTCATTACCAATCGTCAGCTAGATGCTAAGACACAACGTAGCAAACCTAATCGTTGTTATGGTGTTTATGCACTCGATATTAAAAATAACCGTGTAGAAACGATTGAAGCAAAGTCAGTGGTGTTAGCTACAGGTGGCGTTGGTAAGGTTTATCGCTACACCAGCAATCCCGATACCGCTACAGGCGATGGTATTGCAATGGCCTGGCGGGCAGGTTGCCGCGTGGGTAATATGGAATTTATTCAATTCCATCCAACTTGCTTGTATCACCCCAGCGATCGCACCTTCCTAATTACTGAAGCCATGCGTGGTGAGGGCGGTCTACTCAAGCTGCCTGATGGCACACGCTTCATGCCTGAGCATGATGAACGTCATGAGCTGGCACCGCGCGATATCGTTGCCCGTGCCATTGACTTTGAGATGAAAAAGCATGGCCTGGACTATGTTCATCTTGACGCGACGCATTTAGGTGAAGCATTTATTAAAGAGCATTTTCCGATGATCTATGCGCGCTGCATGAGTCTTGGACTGGATATCACTAAAGAACCCATTCCGGTTGTGCCTGCTGCGCACTACACCTGTGGCGGTGTAGTAACGGATCTCAAAGGGCGTACCGATTTGTCAGGACTGTATGCAGTTGGCGAAGCAACGTATACCGGACTACATGGTGCTAATCGTTTGGCGAGTAACTCATTGTTGGAGTGCGTAGTCATTGGTAAGGCGGCAGCAGAAGACATATCCAATCTCAAGACCCCAGTAATGCCTGCTCTTCCTCTATGGGATGAGAGTCAGGTTGAGGATGCGGATGAGCAGGTAGTCATTGCCCATAACTGGGATGAGCTGCGCTCTCTCATGTGGAACTACGTCGGCATCGTGAGAACTAACCGTAGATTAGAGCGAGCGCTTCATCGCATCAAACTGCTGCGTTATGAAGTGCAAGAGTATTACGCTAACTTTAAAGTCACACGAGATCTGATTGAGCTCCGCAACCTACTGGAATGTGCTGAGCTCATCGTGCGCTCAGCCTTAATGCGCAGGGAAAGCCGTGGACTGCATTACAGCCGTGACTACCCGGGCACTTGGGCAGTTTCCTATCCAACCATCCTTACTCCTCAGGCAGAGGGTTCCGAGAGCGAATCTGCCTCTTAAATCAAGATTAAGGCCCTGTTTTTGGTGATAAGCTAAGCCCATCTGACTAGGAAATCTATGGCAAGCCTTAAAGAAGAAGTCCATGAACATATCTCTGCGGTTTATCAAACGGCAGCTGATGAAATCAAGAGCTGGTCTGCTGTCTTAAAAGAGATATGGCCGCTGATATTTTTATTAGTATTGGCCCTAGTGATTCTGATTTGGTTTGCAAAACCTGCGCCTCCCGGCAAAGTGCTAATGGCAACTGGCACAGGCGGCTCCTATAAAGTATTGGGAGAAAAATATAAGACTTATTTTGAGAAAAAAGGCATTGAACTCAAATTAGTAGAGACCCACGGATCAAAAGAAAACCTTCAACATTTAATTGATCGTAAGGATCCGATCCAAGCGGCCTTTGTGCAAGGTGGAATGATTGCTATAGACAATCTCTCTGGTGTGGAATCACTCGGCAGTGTTGACTATGAACCAGTGTGGATGTTTTACCGTAAGAGTGCTTTTAATGAAAGTATTCATATATCCGATAGAGATATAGCTAAGCTTAAAATCAATATTGGCCCAGTAGGGAGTGGAACGCGTACACAGGCACTTGGTATATTTAAACTCAATGGCTTGAATGGTGATGCACCTAATTTGCTCAGCCTTGGGAATGCTGAAGGTGTTAATGCCTTAGAGCGCGGTGAAATTGATGCTGTTATTTTGGTGGATGGTTTTGATTCACCAAATGTACAAAAACTCATTAGGAATCCAGGAATTAAACTGACTTCATTCACGCGTGCAGATGCCTATACCCGTTTATTGCCATATTTTGAAGAAGTGACGGTGCCCATGGGCGGATTTGATCTCGGGAAAAACATTCCAGATCATCCCATTCAATTGATCTCAACTACGACCAATCTCTTAATTGATAACCGTCTCCACCCAGCTATCCAAGTTCTATTCCTAGAGGCCGCCCGAGAAATTAACGGCAATAAATCTTATTTTGCTAAAGCTGGAGAATTCCCGGCTTATATGAATACTGAAGCCCCTTTGAGTGATGAGGCAAATTTTTTCTATGAAAAGGGCACGCCAACTTTGATGAAGTATTTGCCATTCTGGCTTGCAGAGTTTTTGGAGCGCATGTTCTTCCTGCTGCTTCCTTTTGCTGCATTTGCTTATCCAGTCATTAAATCTATTCCCACTTACAGAACCAATCTGGCCAAGAAGCAAATTAACTCCATTTATAAAGAGCTCGATAAATTTGAGAAAAATACGATTGAAAACTTTGATCCAGCCCGTCGTGGTGAATATATTGAGGTGCTCAATGAGATGGAGCGCAGGATACTCAGATCAAAAGCAGCAAAACTAGCAACTGCCGAATGCTACAGCCTGCGAAACAATATTGAATTTATTCGTAATGCGCTCGAGAAGCAGTTGATATACAAGGGCAGGGAAGGTTAAGGTAAGTTAAGGTAAGTTAAGCACGAACCTTACTAATTGGTTTTGTGTGCAGGCTAAGGCCAAGGGCTGCGAGGACCTTTAATACGGTATCAAAGCCCGGGATTCGATCGCCAGATAAGGCCTTATATAGACTTTCCCTAGAAAGGCCTGATTCCTTGGCTACCTGAGCCATTCCTTTTGCGCGCGCTATATCGCCAAGTGCTTTTGCTATAAACGCGGCATCTCCATTTGATTCCTCAATGCATGCCTGGAGATAAAGGGCCATTTCTTTGGGTGTGCGTAAATGTTCTGCTACATCATATGGGCTGGTGATCGTTTTTTTCATTTCATTCCCTATATGTTTTTAGCCAAATGTTTAGCTATCTGAATATCCTTATTCTGAGTTCTTTTATTGCCCCCTATAAGTAATAAATACATCACATTCGCATGTTTTGTGTAATAAATCCTATAGCCGGGTCCAAAATCAATCTTCATCTCAAAAACTTTGCTGCCAACCGATTTTGTATTTCCAGAATTTCCCTCAGCTAAACGTTTTATTCTGGCTTGAATTTTTGCTCTTCCCATCAAGTCATTAAGGGAATCTAACCAAGCCTTAAATTCTTCTGTTTTCCTTATTTCAAGCATTCATTAATGTAGCCAATAGGATACATTAAGTATGTAAGAAAATCTATAATTTAGCTGGGAATTTACTGAAAGAACTTAAAGAACGCGCATTGAAAAATCAACCGCATGTACATCCTTAGTTAATTTACCAAGAGAGATGCGATCAACTCCAGTAGCCGCAATAGCGCGCATTTGATCTAAGTTAATGCCACCAGAAGCTTCCAGTAAAGCACGTCCAGCAGTAATTGCAACTGCTTGCTTCATCTGATCAGTATTGAAGTTATCGATCAAGATGTTCTTGGCACCAGCAGCTAAAGCTTCTTCAAGTTCAGCAAAATTCTCTACTTCAATCTGAATATCTACCCCGGCATTTAAAGCTTGAGCATTTTTCAGGGCTGCAGTCACGCTACCAGCAGCAGCAATATGGTTTTCTTTAATGAGGATGCCATGCCATAGGGCTAGGCGTTGATTCTTGCCGCCACCCACTAGCACCGCATACTTCTGAGCCTGACGTAATCCTGGAATGGTCTTGCGTGTATCTAGTGCAGCGCAACCTTTAGGGTTAGGGCTAGCACCTGCAATCGCGTCAACGTGTTGACGGGTAATGCTAGCTGTCCAAGAAAGTGTTTGTAGGAAATTAATACAAGTACGCTCAGCAGAGAGCAGGGCTTGTGAGTCAGCTTCAATATCGCAAACCTTGGTATCGGGCTTCATGAGATCGCCCTCAAGGTAACTCCAAGTAACTTTGGCATTAGGATCAAGCTTCTTCAGCGTTCCTTCAAACCAATCCACCCCGCAAAGAACGGCTTCTTGACGAACAATGAGCTGCGCTCTGACTGGCTTGCTAGGAACAAGTTTGGCAGTCCAATCTCCAGTGCCAATGTCTTCCATTAAGGCATCTGCAATATTGCGTTGGCGAGCTTGTTCTAAGGTTTCGTTGTATTCAAACATGAGGATCAATTAAATAAATTAAGCGGCGCCAATATTTTTTACAAAGCCATGCTGTGCTTTAGCTAAGAGGTCGGGATGATTCTTGGTGAAGTCAAGCATGCGCTCTATGCAGCCTAATGCCTCAATACGAATAGGTTCATCGATGAAGATTTCACCAGAAGCATTTTCTAGGCAATTCAAAATACCTTGTAAGCCATTCATGGCCATCCATGGGCAGTGAGCACAACTCTTACAGGTTGCGCTATTGCCGGCCGTAGGCGCTTCAATGAGTTTCTTATTGGGGGCTAGCTGGCGCATGCGATGCAAGATACCGTTATCAGTCGCAACGATATATTCAGTTGCAGTACCTTCAACTACGGCTTTAATCATGGCAGAGGTAGAACCTACAACGTCTGCAAGGTCAACAACGGCTTGCGGAGATTCAGGGTGAACCAAGATCATGGCGTTAGGGTGAGCGGCCTTAAGCATCTCTAATTCAACCGCTTTAAATTCATCATGAACAATACAAGCACCGTTCCATAGCAGCATATCTGCACCAGTTTGCTCTTGAATGTAGCGACCCAAATGACGATCTGGTGCCCATAATATTTTTTTGCCTTCAACTTTGAGTTGATGCACGATCGCTAATGCACAAGAACTAGTTACCATCCAATCTGCTTGCGCTTTAACTGCGGCGCTAGTGTTTGCATACACCACAACAACACGATCTGGATGCGCCGCTCTAAATGCAGCAAAGTCAGTAGCATCACAACCCAGATCAAGTGAGCAGGTTGCATCAAGGTCAGGCATGAACACACGCTTCTCAGGACTGAGAATCTTGGCGGATTCACCCATAAAGCGCACGCCAGCAACAATCAGATTCTTGGCGGCATGATTTTTACCAAAACGTGCCATCTCTAATGAGTCAGCGACATAGCCACCAGTAGATAAGGCTAAATCCTGAATATCGCCATCAACGTAATAGTGGGCAACGAGGGCGGCATCTTTTTCTACCAATAACTGCTTTATGCGAGCAATCACAGCTTCTTTTTCAGCGCCAAGAAGCTGAGGAGGAGTCTTTGCCCAGGCTTGGGCAGTACAAGTCACTCCAGCGGAGTCTTGCTGGGGGTAATCAAAGGAAATAGGGGTGCTAACGGTTGAATTCATACGAAATCTTAATCGACTGACCATTTTTTTGTCTGAAATCAGTCAATTTAGGCCAAAGGCGCCTGTTATCCCTTAAGCTAATGGGAATTCACCTTATTCAAAGTAAAATTTATACATTATTTATCAAGACCTTAGCTTGATCTACACCCCATTTATATAGCTTCCATACATGTCCTTTATTTCTCTTTGCCATTCCCAAAAAACTCGCATTGCCCTAGCGGTGATTAGCCTTTCAGTATCGGCGCCAATATTTGCACAGGTGGATGCCGGCGCATTGCAGCAGAACTTGGAGAAGCAGTTGCCATTGCCATCGCCACTAGCTCTGCCAGAGCCTAGCGCAAAAGATGGCGCTCGTCCTGGTGAACCACGCAAAGATGAGCTCACCTTTCAGGTGAAGCAATTTGTTGTGGAAGGCATTAGCATTCTTCCAGAGGCTAGCATTCAAGAGGTATTAAAGCCTTGGGTGGGTCGTGCAGTTAACTTTGATGACTTACAAAAAGCTTGTGATGCAGTTGTGGATTTCTATCGTAAGAGTGGATACACAGTGCAGGCAATATTGCCACCACAAAAAATTGCTAACGGCGTTGTAAAAATCTTAGTAACAGAAGCGAAGTTGAGTAGCGTTATTGTTGACACCCCAAATGGACCTACACGCTTTAGTAAAGAAACTGCCGCTGAATATATTACTTATGCAAACCCAGTAGGTCAGCCGCTCAATACACAAGCGATCGAACGTGCTTTGATCATCCTCAATGAAACTCCTGGTGTTATGGTCTCTAGTCAATTAGAGCCCGGTGAGAAGGATGGTGAGACCGCATTGCGTTTACAGCTTACAGAGCCGCAGTGGTATCAGGGTAGGGTAGAGGCGAATAACTACGGTAGTAGAACAACTGGAGCTAATCAGGGCGTTATTGCCTTAAGTGGGATCAACCCATTGGGTATTGGCGATCAAATCTCAGTCAATGGTATTTACTCAGAAGGTTCGCAATATGTGCAAGCCGCCTACTCTTTGCCTGGATCTAAAGACGGACTGCGCTTAGGGGTTGCTGGAACTTTTCTAAACTATAAGAACGTCAGCAGTTACGCAAATACTGCTAATGCTGGCTATGGCGATGCCTGGACTACTGGTGTTAGTGCTGCATACCCACTGGTTAGAAGCCAAGGCACTAACGTAAACGTTACAGCAAACTACGATATCAAAGAGTACACCAATAAAAATAGTCAAACTTTAACGACCATCAGCGCTTACAACATCAGGAATGCAACTGTTGGCATTTCAGGCAATCATTACGATAGCTTGGCTGGTGGCGGTATTAGCTCAGGATCACTCGCCGCAGTCTTTGGTAATTTAGATATTTTATCCAGCAGTGTTGCGGGTTACGGTCAATACACACCATCAAGCTTTACTAAGTTCACATTCGCGGGTAACCGCACTCAGCAATTAAGCGAAGATGGAACAACGACTGCCTACGTCGCAGTGAGTGGCCAGTTTTCCTCTGTTAACTTAAATTCAGCTGAGCAAATCTATATGGGCGGACCTTACGCTGTCCGAGCATATCCAGTTGCGCAAAGTGGTGGATCTCAGGGCGGTATCGGTACTGTTGAGTTGCGTCATCAATTTCCAGAGCGCATTACCGCAAGCATGTTCTATGACGTCGGATTAGTGCAGCAATACAAAAATCCCTATCCAGGCTGGCAAGGCCTCACTAACGCCAACAATACCTATTCATTGCAAGGCGCAGGTCTTGGTCTGAAATGGGATTGGGAAGGTTGGAACTTAGGCGCAATGGTTGCTTGGCAAATTGGTAAGAATCCTTTGTATAGCTCTACCGGACAACAAGTTGCTACCGATGGCACAACCACCAATCCACGCGGCTGGTTTACTGGAAGTTATCAGTTCTAATTGCTTGAGCTAAATAGCAAGTGATGACGCTTAAACAATTGGCTTTGGTGGTATTGATTGGCGTATCAGCGGTAAGCGCTGCAAATGCTCAAACGAAAACCGCCTCCAAAACAGAAATTAAGCCCGAGTCTAAAAGCGAATCGAGAGCCGATTTTGAGTTCATAGCTACCGTTAATGGCGTGCCGATTACACAAGGCTTATTTAATCTTAACCTTCAAGCAGCGCTAGCTCAGGGTCAAAAAGATACTCCCCAGTTACGTGAATCCATCAAAAATGAATTAATCAATCGCCAATTGATTGCGCAAGAGGTGGTGAAACAGGGTTTGGATAAGGAAGTAGATCTTCAAGATCAAATTACCCAACTTCGTCAAAACTTATACCTTCAGGTCTTAATAGAAGACCATCTTAAGAAGAATCCCATTACCAATGAAAAGCTAAAAGAAGAATACGAGAAGCAAAAGCAATATCTCGGTGGTGGTACAGACCAAGCAACTCAATACAAAATCAGTCAGATTATCCTCAAATCCGAATCTGAGGCTATTGCAACGGTTGGGCGACTACAAAATGGAGATTCTTTTGCCAAAGTAGCTAAAGAGGTATCCCTGGATGGCGCCACTAAATCTCAAGGCGGGTCTTTGGGTTGGGTTAGCCCTGCTCAATTGGCTCCTCCAATTGCGGATGTTGTGGGAACTCTGGGTAAGGGCGGCTTTAACAAGACGCCAATCAAGCTTTCAAATGCCTGGGTAATTGTTCAAGTAGAAGATACCCGCTCAACCAAGATCCCAAGCTTTGAGGCGTCAAAAAATCAGCTGAAACAAGCTATTGTTCAGCAGTATTTAGCAGAAACCATTAAGCGTTTGCGAGAGTCGGCCAGAGTGGTTCAATGAAGCGACTCCTCATCAGCATTCTGATGCTGGTTTCTGTGCATTCAGGATTTGCACGGGCTGAAAAGCTAGCATTTCAAAACTGGGTTACTGAACTCAATGGACAAATTAATGAGGCCTACACGATCAATGGTCCTCAATCTTCTTTTGGTATGTTTTGCTCTGGAGAGCAGTGCCTTTTTTATCTCCATCAAAACTTACGCTGTACGCCTGGAGAAAAATACTCGGTACTCATGAACGGGCCACCAATTTCTTCGGCCCTCACGATGGAGTGCACGCAAATAAACGGTAATCTTTTTCAGATATTAAAACCATTTGATGAAGTGCTGAAGGGCATCCAAAATGGAGAGGCAATTGGCTTTGCAGTTGCACTTCAATCAGGCGCATTTGCAGTGAATCGTTTTAGTTTGGCAGGATCAAAATCTGCCATCAATCGAGTGATGCAAGAGGCAAATCAAAGCAAACAAAATAAAGCAATTCCGCCAATGCAAACGCCGAAAAAATTAATTGGACCCGATATCAAAATCTAGAAATAAGAAGTAAATTCTCATTTGCTCTGAAGTCCATAAAACTCTGAAAACTTCAAAACCTCTCTTACATTAATTGAATGTAAAAAATTTGCTCTATATACCCATTGGTCTTGCGGGAAGGCATAAGATGGATTTGTTAAAAACACCCAATTTTGTTAAAATAAAAGCTTAGGTAAACAGCTATCAATACCTCAAGTAGTTAAGAATTTTGTTATCAATTAAGTTGAAAAAAATGCAGATGAGCAGTCAGTATTTCAACCAACGCTTGCAGCAGAAAAGTGTTCGGTTCAGATAAACATTTCTGGACCAAAAATTCTGATCAAATCGATCAGAAAACAAGCTCAACCTGTAATTCCGAAGTCACCTGTTTAGCGCAAAATTTTGCCCCTTTAAAGGGTTATTTTGCATTTTCTTGGTGCAATAAGCCCTTCCATAAAAGAGGCATTAAAAGGCCTGGACTAAGTCTAGCAATTTCTGTTGCAACATTTTTTGCAGGAACTTGCCTTTTAGTTGGTGCCGCGTTAGCAAACCCGACTGTTCCAAATCTACCAAATGCACTCCCCACCAACGGTCAAGTCATCGCCGGCTCTGCATCCATTTCCCAAACCCAAACCCCCACCTCAGCAGCAATGACAGTGAATCAAACAACGCAACGTGCGGTAGTGAACTGGGAT
>NZ_JACVPI010000001.1:192017-1974278 GCF_018881965.1 Polynucleobacter sp. JS-Polo-80-F4 | reverse complement strand
TTCACAGCTAGACCCCAATCAAAGCAATCTGCATGGTGGTTTGATTGAAACCTCTGGCGGCACACTCAGTTTGCTATCAAGTATTAATGCAGGTAGGGGTGGTATCTGGTTAATTGATCCGTATGACATCATCATCGATGCTACAGTCGCTGGCTATATCAATACCGCACTTAATGCCTCTACTAATGTAGAAATCAGCACCGCAAATTCAAGTAATACCATCGGATCAAATTCAGTAAGCAGTATCTCTGGCAATGGCAATATCAGCATCCGTTCTGCCATTAATGCAACAGCCGGCTCAGCCACTCTCACCTTTATAGCAACAACGATTGAGTTAAATGCAGACGTCACAACGCGTGGCGCACAGACCTATAACGGCGATATTCTATTAGCGAGCAACTCAACTGTCACATCAACTAATGGTGATGTGATAATCAACGGCTCCGTAAGAGCGACAACTTATCCCGTTACTGGCTACCTTAGTTTGACAGGTACTGGTGGGTATGCAATTGATGGCGTGGCACAAACGACATTGAATGCAACTCCAACCAGCACTAGAGCTGGAACTTTGTCATATGCAAGCGGCATTTATACCTGGTTGCCGTCATATACTTTCGCCTCCCAATATCTGGTTGTTGGTTCAGGTGGTGCAGGTGGCGCTAATAATGGCGGCGGCGGCGGTGGCGGCGGCGTCATCATCAATTCTTCATACGCAGTTGGATCAGGCACTACATATTCGATAGTTGTCGGAACTGTAGTTGCCGCCAATGCTGGGGGCTATTCATCTCTGACATCTGGTGGGGTTACTGTTACCGCAAATGGAGGAACTGCTGGTGGTGGTGGTGGAAATTTCTGGGGTGGATCTGGTGGTACATCTGGTTCAACAGTCGTTAGCGGGGTAACCACTTCTGTGCATGTAGGCGGTAATGCAGTCCCCGGTTCATGCTGCAGCCAACAAAATGGTTCTAGTGGCGGCGGTAGTGCTGGTAATGGTACTTATGCTGCTGCT
The DNA here is from genome assembly GCF_018881965.1 of Polynucleobacter sp. JS-Polo-80-F4. Classification (GTDB taxonomy): domain Bacteria; phylum Pseudomonadota; class Gammaproteobacteria; order Burkholderiales; family Burkholderiaceae; genus Polynucleobacter. The sequence goes on along the minus strand of NZ_JACVPI010000001.1, from coordinate 1,973,269 downwards.
AATAGTAACAATGGTCTAGGTACATCATCTTCAATTACTGGTACGCCTGTAGAGTATGGACAGGGTGGCAATGGAAGTGCTGGTGGCAATCAGGGGGCGGCAATCTATACCCCTGGTACCGGCGGTCCTGGAGGCGCTGGAAATTATGGTGGTAATACAACCGCAAATAACGGTGTCGTGATCTTCCAGGGTCGCGGATTTGCACCGGCAAATTACACGCTAACTATTAATAGCGGTACTGGTTCAACTGCCATTACTGGCGCTGTTACCAACATCCTTGGAATTACTATTAACTCAAGCAATATAAGCAATTCAATTGGCGGAATTATTTCCGGTGGAACTTCAGTCACTAAGCAAGGTACTGGCTTATTAACTCTGAATGGCCTAAACACTTATACCGGCGGCACCACAGTAACAGCCGGTACTTTACAAGCTGGTTCAGCCACTGCATTCGGTGCAAGTAGCAGTGCGATTAGCGTAGCTTCTGGCGCTTCACTTGATTTAAATGGGCAGGTAATAAGCAATACAAATGCCGCAACTATTGCTGGATCAGGTGTTTCTTCTAACGGCGCCATTACTAATAGCAGCTCTACTGCGGCTTCTTATGCGGGAACAGTAGCAATGTCTGCTGCGAGTTCTATTGGTACTAGTGGTGGAAACTTAACTATTGGTGGTGTCATCAGCGGTGCTTATGCCATCATCATTAATGCTGGCGCAAGCCAAAATGGCACAGTCGTGTTCTCAAACACGAATACTTATGGCACAACCACACTCGCAAATGCAACCGTTATTGAAGGCGGAACGCTCTCCATTAGCGCAGATGCAAATTTAGGTGCAGTAAGTAATGCTGCAACTGCTGTTGCTCTGAATGGCGGTACTTTACAAGGTACCGCAAGTTTCACTCTGAGTGCAACCCGTGGCGTAACTTTGGGTACTGGTGGAGGCGGATTGGCTGCTACTAGTTCTAATACCCTAACTGTCGCTGGAGTGGTTGCTGGCTCGAATGCTTTAACCATTAACGGAGCAAATCAAACCGGTACTGTAGCTTTATCCTCCGCAACTAATAGTTATTCTGGCAATACCACCATCACTTCAGGAAAGATGCAAATTAGTGGGGCAGGTAAGTTAGGTAGCGGCACTTACTCTGGAACTATTTCTAATTCAGGCACCTTCCAATACTCATCATCCGCCGCTCAAACCCTATCAGGTGCTATTAGTGGTGGCGGTAATCTTATTAAAGATACCAGCAGCTCTAGCACTCTGACTTTATCGGTCTCTAATAGTTATAGCGGTGGAACCAGCGTTCAGTCCGGAATAGTTAAGGCTGGCAATGCAAGTGCTTTTGGTTCCGGCGATATCACAGTTGGAGCAAATGCCAATTCATTAGGGACGATTGACCTGAATGGTTTAACTATCAGTAACAACCTCATTCTCAATGGTGGTAGTACTGGTGGTGCTGTTACTAACTCCAGTACGACGGCAGCAACAGCCTCTGGATCTGTCACCATTGGATCTGCAACCTCTATCGATGGTGCTAACACCCTAAATTTCACCGGGATTGTGAATGCGGGAACTAATGGCATCGCTTTTGTAGGCGCAGGTACCTACAGCATGAATAATGCATCCAATACCTTGGCCACTATTGCAACTTCATCAACACCAGTTGCTGGCCTTACCATCGCCAATAGCAGCACCTTAACCATTGGCTCGGTTACCGTGAATAGCACAACCTATAGTGGCTTGGCGGTAGCAGGCAATCTGACAATTAATGCGCCATTAAATATCAATGGCAACATTACCACTGGCGGCACTCAAGCCTATAACGGCGTCGTCAATATCACTGGCACCTCTGTATTGGCAACCTATACCGGCGGCACAGGTACAACTCAGGCTAACAAGGCAATTACATTTGCCGCTACGGTTGATGGACCTGGTGCGCTAACTATTACGAATGGCTCTGCTACAACAACATTTGGGGATGCCGTTGGTGCAACTACTGCACTTGCTTCACTATCTATAACCGGCACTGGTTCTACAACCCTGGGTGGAAATGTCACAACCACAGGCATTCAATCCTATGGCGGTAACGTTGCATTAAACGCGGAAAACATAAACTTAAATACCAACAATGCTGCTGTCACTATTACTGGTACTGTTTCCTCAGTGTCTGCCCCGGGATCTTATAACGGCGTTTTAGCTCTTTATACGGATGGTACATATAGTTATAACGGTACATCAGCCGTTGCGGCCTCTACCAATGCAAGTCAACCTACAGTTCTTGCTGCTGGCGGAGGAACGCTGGTTTATGTTAGTTCTGTATTTACATGGACGCCCTCAATTACAAAGACTGGCGCTAGATATTTGGTCGTTGGTGGTGGTGGAGGTGGCGGATCTGACTGGGGCGGCGGTGGTGGCGCAGGCGGCTTCCTTCAAGGTACTGTAGACATTTCTGCAAATACAAGTTATTCGATTACTGTAGGTGCTGGTGGTACGCCTACTGCAAATAGAAATGGAAGCGGTGTTTGCGGACCTAATGCAAACTGTGTTGGTAATACAGGTGGAATGTCAACTGCCTTTGGTTATTCAGCGTACGGTGGCGGTGGTGGTGGTACTTACGTAACTCCTGGTACTGCACCTGCAGGAACCTACGGTTCAGGCGGTGGCGGTGGCGGTGGTAATAGTGGTGCAGGAAATTATTCTTTAGGCACAGCTGGACAAGGTAACAATGGCGGTAATGGACAGAATGGTTACTTAACGCCAGCTTTTGCGCCGAGCAATGGCGGAGGTGGTGGCGGTGGAGGCGGAAGTGCAACTGCAGGTGCCTCTCCAACTGTTTCAGCAGGAGTCGTCACAGGTGGTAAAGGTGGCAACGGGACCGCTTCTGACATTACCGGCTCCAGTGTTTATTACGCTGCAGGTGGCGGCGGTGGTGTGTATGGTGGCGCCGCTGGAAGCACGGCAGGCCTTGGCGGCCTTGGCGGTGGAGGTAACGGAAGTATTGGTGTAAACGCATCTAATGCCACCAGTTATGGATCTGGCGGCGGCGGCGGTGGTAGCGTTCGATTGGGTGGTGCAGGCTCCGCCGGTATTGCAGTTGTTAATACTGGTCCAACCACATCAGCTGGTAACTCTTTGGTTATTAACTCCGGCACTGCGACTGCAACCATTACAGGCGGCACTACCGACCTAGTTAATCTGACCATTAACTCCAGCAGCGCTTCAAGCATTATTACTGGAGCCATTACTGGGGCTACCAATTTAGTCAAGACATGTTCGGGTACCTGTACTGCAGCAAGCGTCACAAGCACGAATCGCAATACCGTTAACGGTACGCTAACACTCGTTGCTAATAATAGCTATACGGGAACAACCACCATTACCAGTGGAACGATCCAGGTTGGAAATAACACTACAACTGGAACCTTGGGTTCTGGTGCTCTAACAAATAACGGTAACCTCGCTTTTTATAAGAGTGCTGCTCTCACATATTCAACCAACCTGACTGGTACTGGATCAGTGTCCCAGAATGGTTCCGGTGTATTGACGCTCTCAGGAAATAACTCCTATCAAGGCGGCACGTTTATTTCTGATAGCAAAAAGATTATTGTGACTAGTGCTAATGCATTGGGTGGTGCTAATAGTGGCTTAGTCACTATTGGGGCATCTGGTATTTTGGATCTTCAGTATTCAGGAACAGTTTCAATCGGCTCTCTATACATGAATACCGGAGCCAGCATTACAAACTCTGCAAATACCAGCAATCTTGCAGTAAGCGGCGTAAGTACTTTACTCGGCACTGTAACAACGGCGGGTACTCAAACGTATACAGGCGCTGCAACAGTAAATGGATCAACAACGCTGAATACTACCAATGCTGCAATTAATTTCGGTAGCACTATTTCTTCTGGCGTAACAGTTGCTAGAGCATTGCAATTATTAGGTGGTGGCTCATACCAATATGGTGCTGGCAGCATTGCTACAGTTGGTGCAAGCGCGGTTACCTTAATAGATGGCGCTACGTTGTCATACGCAAGTGGTGCCTACAGCTGGACTCCCTCTTCAAACACTACGGCTGACTATTTGATTGTTGCGGGTGGCGGTGGCGGTAGCCTGGGAACTAATGGTGTTTATTGGGGGCCTGGTGCAGGTGGTGGTCAAGTATTAACTGGAAGTAACACTTGGGCAGCAGGAACAACATACACCATAACAGTGGGTGCAGGTGGCGCTTCACCATCCGTTACGGGTGGCGGTGCTAATACCACTGCGGCACGCGCCAATACTGGATACGATGGCGGTATAGGTGGAACATCTATTATTTCTGGCTCAGGACTCTCAACCATTACTGCTTTAGGTGGTAATGGCAGTAACCATAACTCGGGCACTGGCGCTACTAGTGGATCTGGCCAGCTTGGCGCTGTTGGGTCTACTGTTGCATCATTAGCGGGCGGAGCAGGTGGTGGTGCAGGTGGTGCTGGTAGTGGTTTAACTGGCGGATCAGGCGTTACCTCTTCTATTACAGGTACGTCAGTCGAATACGGCATTGGTGGTTGCGGCATGAATGGAACGGCATGTGCCAATGCAACGCCGGCTGCCAACTCAGGTAGGGGAGCTGCTTCAATAATTGGAAGTGTTGCTCCCGCAGGAGGTTCAGGTGTTGTAGCAATTTCTATTGCACGTGATTTTGTACCTCAGTCTCTAATACTTAATACTGGTAGCGCGGCCGTAACACTAAATAATAATGTTGCTGATGTTTCACTTGCAATTAATAGCACAAGTGCATCAAGCGCCATTTCTGGTGTTATTTCTGGGGCAGTATCTCTAACCTATAACTCGGCCTCTACTTACAACACTAATGGCAATGGAGTCATAACGCTTGCTAATGCCAATACCTATACAGGTGGAACTACGGTTGCCTCAGGCAAGGTAGTTTTAGGCAACAACAGCTCCCTCGGAACTGGTGCTGTTACTGTTGGAACTGCGGTCACTTCACTAGGTACGGTAGATCTTCGTGGTTATAGCGTTGGTAATAATTTCACCATCTATGGTGGTGATGGCACAGGCGCAATTATTAATTCAAGCTCTGGAACCACTTCTACTATTTCAGGCACGGTAAGTTTAGATACAGTTGCCGCTTCTTTGGGTGGAGCGGGCAACCTCACGATTAGCGGTGTTGTAAATGACAGCAGTAGAGGTATTGCATTCATCGGCACGGGTAATTTCTCTCTAGCGAATGCATCTAACACGATTGCAATAATTGGAACCATTAGTACTGGTATTGGCTCCTTAACCATCGTTGATAACACCAATCTCACAATTGGTTCTGTAACTGTAAATTCAGTTGCCTACAGCGGTATTAAGAGTAGTGGGGCTGTCTCTATTACCGCTACAGCAAGTTCAACTGCCTCATCAGCAATCACTAGTACGGTAGCCACAAATGCGAGTGGTAATGTGAGCTTTACAGCTACTTCAACTACTGGTAATGGCATCGATTACACCGGGGCTAGCGGAACCATTACTGGCGCTGCAGTTTCTCTCACTGGAACATCCACGACTGGTATTGCCGTTAAAGCCACAGGTACGATTACCGCAAATTCTTTATCTGTAACCGGTACAGGTACAACAGCTGCAACTGTTGTTAGCTTAGGCGCAATGACAATCAACACCGGTGATCTGACGGTAGTTGGTAATGACACGGCAGCAGGGTCGAGCACTGGCATTACTCAGACTGGTGCTATTGCAGATAATGCCAACGGCGGAAATATCACATTCCGCTCAAATAACAGCATTACACAGAGTGGCACCATCACATTAGCAGCCAATACAAGCGGCAATGCTTCCACGATTTTGTATGACAACCGTTATGGAGATAAGACCTCAGTATTAACTATCGGAACACTTACTAATACCGGCAGCTCAAGCCCAGTCAATTATTCAATCTTGGCATCTGGTGGCGCAATTGATCCAATTGTTAGTGTTTCTGGATATATAGTTTTAGACAATACCTACGGTTGCACTGGCTCGGGCTGCAATCCAGTGAGTGGATTCATTACATTGGGCAATGCAGCTACATATGCAACTACCAGTGCTGGTGTAACAACGACTGGTGCATTGTCAGCGGGTAGCTATGTAACTCTGAAGGGTATTTCCAGTGGTGCTGCTGGCGTGGTTCTCGGTGGAACGGTATCTGCTGCATCTGGTGATATCACCATCATTGGTGCATCAACAGCGGCAGCATCCAAAGCAATCGATATGCCAGCCATATCAAGCTTATATGCCCCATCTGGAAATATCATTCTCACTGGCACTAAGTCAACTGCTTCCACCGGGGCTGTTATTAGCATTGTTGGAACATCAGCTGCATCTCCAACAGCCATTAGCGCATCAGGCTATATCCAAATTACAGCTTATGCGCCATCTTCTAATACTTATGTAGCTTATTTCTCTTATGCGGTATTAGCAGCAGGGGGAGATATTACGATTTCAGCTGCTGGCGGTGGTGGTAATGGCACAGTCTATTTCACTAACAGCCCAATTTATGCAGGTGGTAACCTCGCAATTCAAGGTGCAGCAGTAGGTGCCGCTAATACCAAGACCAATACTGCTGCAAGTGGATTCTTGGCTGGCGAAACCAATACCAACTTGATTGCAAGCTCTTTAGCTGATGCAACCATTATTAGCGGCAGTCTTTCAGGTGGGTCTGTAGCCGGAACTATTCTTGCTACCTACGTAGCCCCGGTAACTGGATCCAGTTCGCAGTGGTTATTGGGCTTCTCTGATACTTCATATACCAAAATGGTCTTGGTAACTTTGTCCATTAGTGGAAATTCTGTAATGGCAACGCCAACCGCTGCTGGATATGTAGCAATTGCTACATTTAATGGCTATACCGGAACTGCAGCTCAAAAGATCAATACTGCTTGGGCCGCAAAAACAGCCATGACTCTTAATGTTACAAATGCTGCTACAGCTGGATATGGTGTATCTAACCTTGTATTCAATGGTTATCAATCAACCGGCTTAGCTGCGGGCGTAACTGGATCAGCAGTTTCATCCGATGCAAGCGCAATATACCTGGGTGCTAATGCTGCTACCACTATCGCAAGCGGCAAGGTAAATGCCGGCTCTTACACTGACATTGTTGCGGTTGGCAATATCTGGATGGCTGGAACATCATCTGGAGCCGGTATAAACGTAGTAGATGATTACGCCAATATTACTTCGACTAGTGGCTCAATTAGATTGATTGGTGTAGTTTCTGGAAGTGGAAGTGTTGGAGTCCGCTTACGTGGCGCCTCAATAGTCACAACTCAAAATGCTACGAACGGCGTAATTGATATTTTGGGTACCTCAACCAATACCACTAGTGGTTGGGCTGTTTATATGGATGGAACGGGGACAGCTACCGCTCCATCTGTGGTGAATTCTGCTAAGACGCTCAATATCATTGGCTATGCTGCTGGCGCAGGTGGTACTTACGGCATTGATACTGTTTCTTATGTCTTGCTGAAATCTGCTGGAAACATGTTGATTTCTGGCAGTACTCCCAATGGTACTAATTCATACGCTATTGATCTGACCAATACAATTATCAAATCAGGGGGTGCTTTAACCATTCAGGGCGCTACAACAGCAACTGTCTCTGCTGAAAATGGTGGTCTAGTTGGCACTACCATTGCTAATGTTGCCTCTACTGTCGCGGGTTCTGCTGTTAATGCCGGCCTTCAGCACGCAGTGCGTATTAACGGCACTACAACACTTACCTATAGCGCTGTTACTTACTCCAATGTTGTAGCAGCAGGTAATGTTTGGATAGCAGGTCAGTCCCCAAGTTCAACTGGCGGCTACTACGGCCTATATATCTATTCATCTATTATCTCTACTGGTGGTGGAATTACCTTAATTGGAACGACTGCTGGTAGTGGGGGAATGGGTGTTCGTTTAGGCACTAACGCAGATTTAATTGCTCAAGATACGACTAATGGCAACATCGCTGTATATGGCACGGCAAGCAATGCAACCACGGGCTATGGTATTTACATTGATGGTGGTGGGGTTGGCACAAGTCCACATATATTTGATGCAGGTAAAGATCTTTCTTTAGTTTCTTATGCAAGTGGAAGCACTGGAACCTTCGGTATTTATTCAACTACTTACGGCATATTTAAAGCCCTGGGCAATATATTGGTCTCAGGAAGTACGCCAAACGGCGCTGATGCTTACAACATTCGTTTAGACAATACGGCGCTTCAAGCAAATGGCAGCATTACTATGCAAGGGGCTACAACCAGCACTTTGACCAATGCTAATGGAAGCACCAATTCAACTGGTATTGCAAACGTAGCAACGACAGTGCAAGGTGCTGCCGCAAATGGTGGTAAACAGTATGCAATTTATATCAATGGAACCACTGTTGAAACTTATAACAATGTCCAGTACAGCAATATATTGGCTGGCGGGGATATTTGGATTGCGGCAGCTACCAACGGCGCAACTGGTGGTTACTATGGATTATTCGATTACTCATCCATTAAATCTGTTAACGGTAACGTCACTTTAATTGGTACAACTAGTGGAAACGGTGGCATGGGTGTTTCACTACAAACCAATGCAGACGTCATAGCTGGAACTGCATCCGGTCAGCTTTATGTTGCCAATACATCTGGTACAGCCCTGACAGCGCCGGTAATGATTTCAAACTCAGGCTTTGGAACTTTAATAGGGCAGATCAGTGGCACTACTTTGCCAACACTCAGTGCAGCAACTTTAGCTGGATACAACATTAGTTACCAAGGCGGTACGACTAGTGCTGGAGCTCGCGCGGCAACGGATATTGCGCTTTATGCAACTACGCCAACGACTGCTTCCTACATCATCGGTGTACGTGATACGCCAACAAGCGGCACTGTTTATACCAAGATGGAGCTAGTAACATTAAGTCTCCTTGGTAGCAATGTATATGCAAGCGTACAAACAGCGAAATACAACACTACCGCATTAACAACGGGTACGGCATCTAACATACTGGGCGGTAGCACCAATCTTGTAACCCTTTGGAACGCAGGAACAGTTACAACTACAAGTAATGCAAAATCTGCAACTGGCTACGGTGCCGCAAACTTATTATTCAGCAATGTGGGTTTGAGTACTACCTCAGCATCTACTGGCGATATCTATATCTTTGGCACCAACACCAACGCAACTGGTGGTGATGGTGTGAATATCGTTGGCGGTGGAGCGGCCACTACTCCCCATATCTTTGATGCGGCCAAGACCTTGAATATTGTTGGTTATGCAAATGGTACAAGTAATGCTAATGCGATAGTTTCAGCTAATAACGGTATCTTTAAGTCTGGCGGAGATATGTTAATTTCCGGTAGTACGCCTAATGGTACTAACGTATACGCCATTCAGTTAACCAATACAGCCTTGTATTCTGGTGGTAAGTTAACAATGCAGGGTGCCACTACTTCTACTCTAAGCGCCCAAAATGGTGGTCTAGTTGGAACAACAATTGCTAATGTGGCAACAACTGTTGCTGGTTCAGCAGTTAACGGTGGAACACAGCATGGTATTTATATCAACGGAACTGCTGTCATAACCTACAACGGTAGCACTTACTCTGACAACGTTGCGTCCGGCAATATTTGGGTTGCTGCTACTACTGGCACTTCTGCAGGCGCGTATTACGGTATTTACGACTATTCAGCATTTACCTCTACCAATGGATCAATTACTTTAATTGGTAGTACTGGTGGGGTTAGTGGCTTGGGCGTAAACCTGCAGGCTACTGCCCATGTAATTGCGCAAAATGCTACCAATGGTTATATCTATATTTACGGAACCAATACAAGTACATCGGGAGGGGATGGTGTCAATATTAATGGCAATACAGCGCTAGCACCCCATGTGTTTGATGCGGGTAAGAATTTAGTTATTTCCGGATATGCCAATGGAACAAGTGGCGCCAATAGTATCTATGTAACCACCTTCACTCTATTTAAATCTGGTGGTGATTTAACATTTTCTGGATCCACACCTAGAGGTACCAACTCTTACGGCATGTATTTATACAATGTGGCTATGAAATCCGCAGGCACATTAACCGTGCAGGGCGCAACGACTTCAACCATCACCAACGCGAACGGATCTAGTGGTGGCCAAACTATTGCTAACGTAGCCACTGGAGTAGTAGGATCCGCAGTGAATGGCGGCTCACAACATGCTATTTACTTTGGCCCATCAGCCACGGTCACCTATAACGCAGTGTCCTACACGGGTATAGTTGCAGATGGAAATATTTGGATAGTTGGCTCAACGGCTGCAACAGGCGGCTATCACGGTCTCGATATTCGTGGCACACCGATCACTTCAACTGGTGGGTCAATTGTTCTTACTGGTATCACCTCTGGCTATGGCGGTATTGGTATTTATTTCTCTGCAGCTACAGCAAACGTTGTTGCGGCCGGTGATATCACTATTTCAGCAAGCAATCTAAGCTCAACTAACGGCCATGGTTTATATATTGTCGGCTCAACTCAATCAGCCCCACAGGCATTTATAGCTGGGGGCGCTCTAACCATATCGGTTTTTGTATCAGGCACAAGTAATGAAAGTTATTACCTGATGAACATTGATACCTATACTTTATTTAAGTCCGGCGGCGATATGATATTCGCGCTGAATTCACCATATAAAGCGTCTCTTGCAACTTGGAACGTGCGATTCATTAACACTGTTATCAATTCAGGCGGTAACTTAAATTTCCAGGGATCTGTATTAAGCACCCTAAGTGCGCAAAATGGCGGAGCTAGTGGCACCACTATCGCCAATGTGGCAACTTCGGCTGCCAATACTCGCATTAATAATGGCGCTAACTACGGTATGTTATTCAATAGCAATGTATCGGTAACCTACGGTTCTCCAACAGTGACCTATTCCGGCATTGTTGCAACTGGCAATATTTGGATTGGCAGCTTAACTACTAGTGGTGTGCAAGCTTTTTATAACAATTCCAATATCACTTCAACGGCTGGAGCAGTTACTATTTGGGGAACGGTTACAGCTGCTAGTGCTAACGGCGTCTACTTAAATTCAGGGACGATAAGCTCTGCAGGATTGTTGACATTGACAGGTACGGCAACTGGTACAAGCACTACCGTTGCAAATAATGGCGTTTATATGACTTCTAGTGCCACCTTGACATCTGCTGGTGGCATAGCAATTGCTAGCACTGGTACCACTGGTGGTGCTAATGCAGTTGTTAATCTAAATGGTGCTGTCACTAATACCGGCACGACAGGTACCGGCATCACCATTTCTAGTACTGCTGATACCTCAACAGCAGCTATTACCAACTCCGGTGCTAATGGTGTGCGCATCACTGGTGGTTATGGCATAGCAGCCGGCACAACGACTGGCGGTAACATCCTGGCGCTTGGCACCATAACCAATACCGGCGGAGTAGTAGCCTTATCCATGGCGCAGCCTGGCGCAAGTCCATACACCATCGAAGGCAAGGTTGGCATCACCAGCTCTAACGTATCGATGGCAAATATTCGTTATAGCAATGTTGGTGGCACTTTCACCAATCCAACCGCCTATTCAACAGGTAATTTCATTGATTACCGCGCTGGGGTTGCCTCTTACACTATTACCGTTTCTCTAGGGGCTAACTATTCCCAGGCCTACGGTACCGCCTACAACTCATCCACTGCAACCACTTGGTTGCAAAACAATGCCACTGTTACCTTAAGCGCTACGCCATTTGGTGTTAGCTCTACTGGCGTTAAAGCTGGTCTAACTTTCAACAGTAGTATCGGCAATCCAGCAGTGAATGCCAATATTGTCCAAGCAGCTACAGTTATTAAAACAGGAAGTATTCTTTCTGCCGATGGTGTAACTGTCACTGTATCTGGAACGCCAACATACACCATCACCAAAGCCACTCTAACCATTACAGATTTAGCAAGTAGTACGACTTATAACGGCACAAGTACCTATGCTGGCTTGGTCAATACAGCTGGATTCTCATTAAGCGGCTTAGTAAGCTCTATTGGCGGCGTTAATACTGGCGATACGGTTACATCGGTTACACAAACCATTAAATCCGGCTCTACAGTCGGTTCGGGTACAGGCATTACTGGTACCGATATCGCTCAATATGGCTCATTCAACACTACGCCAAGTTTGGCGGTAGGCAGCGGTTTAGCAAACTACAACATTAGCTATGTAGGTGTTGGATCGACTGTAGCGAAAGCGGCTCTCACCATTACTGCTGCTAGCGATATTAAGACTTACGGTGCAACAACGACAAATGCAGGCTTGGTTTACACCACATCTGGCGGAACTGCGACTGCACCAGCAGGCAGCGGTTTGGGTTATTCAATTACCTCCGGCAGTCTATTAGGCGTAAGTGATACCTTAACAGGCGTTACCTTAACGAGTGCCGGTGGTGTTGCAACCGCAGCCGTAATGTCAGGCGCTTCTGCAGCGAGCTACTCAATTGTTCCAAGCGCTGCGTCCGGTACGGGATTGAGTAACTACACCATTACCTATGCCAATGGGGCAATGTCAGTCAATCCGCGTGCGCTAGCTATTACCGCAACAAACCAAACTTCGTCTTATGGCACAGCATTTAGTGTAGGCACTGGAAAGACAGCATTTAGTTCAAGCGGTTTACAGAACAGTGAAACTATTGGCAGCATTACTACGGCTAGCACCGGCTCATCCACATCGGCTACGGTAGGTACCTATGCCTTAATTCCAGGTGCGGCTACAGGTGGCACCTTTACCGCTAGCAACTACACCATTGCGTATGCCAATGGCATATTGACTGTCGGAACTAAGGCTTTAACAATTACTGCCTCTCAGCAAACGGGTGACTATGGTGTTTCTCTTAATTTGGGAACCAGCCAATATACCTCTAGCGGCCTCATTAACGGCAATAGCATTTCAGGGGTAACGCTGCTCTATGCCAATAACGCCACCGTAGCGCCAACTGTTAATGCGGGTACTTATTCCGGCGGAATAGTTCCAAGTGCTGCGACGGGTAGTGGTTTATCAAACTACGCTATTACCTATGTCAATGGCAATTTAGTGATTAATAAAGCGACATTGACGGTTACACCAAATGCTAAATCAGTTAACTATGATGGCGCGACTCTAAATAATGGAACCTATTCGGTAGCGATTGCTAATTACACGGTTACTGGTTATCAGAATTCAGATAACGCGACGAGTGCCCCAGTAACATTGACTGGTATTATCGGCTTTAACGGCAGCACAACGACAACAGTTCAAAACGCCGCTACTTATGCCTTAACTGTCGGAACTTTGGCAGGCACTAGCACCAATAGCAACTATCAGGTTAGCTTTGCCAATACCAATAGCAATGCCTATGTGATTAACAAGGCAACAGTTTCTATTGCCGCTTCTAAAACCTATGATGGATCGGCAACCTTTGTTGTAGGTACGCCAGGCACAACATTAACCGTTGCCACTGGCATTGTCGGGCAAACGTTAACCTTGAGCGGCTCTGCTGATGCGAATAGTGCCAATGTGACTGGCGTGACAAGTTTGCCAACAACGGGTTTAACCTTGGGCAACTGTTCTGGTGGTGGCTGTGTTGGTGCTGCTTCAAACTATCAACTACCAGTATCGACCTCAAGCGTCTCTATTACGCCTAAAACTATTTCTGTAAGGCTTGCTGATAAATCTAAAACCTACGATGCAAGCACAAGTACGATATTAACGGCGGGCAGTAGCGGTAGCGCCGGAGATTATGCATACACAGGTTTCGTAGGCTCTGAGGGTGCGTACATTGCTAAGACTGCTGCAACCTATAACTCAGCTAATGCAAGTCTCAGCGGACTATATACTATTGCAAGCACTGTTTCCATTGCTTTAGTGGCGGGTGATTTCACGGCCAAAGTGGGTACCTTGCTCAGCAACTACACCTTACCGAGCTCTGCTAGCGGTAATGGAACGATTGCTAAAGCAACATTGACGATGACAGCGGCAGATGCTGCTAAGTTCGTTGGTCAAGTAGATCCTTCATTTACTTACACTATTACTGGATTAGTAGGTGGTGACACTACCGCAGTATTGAGTGGTGCAGCCGTTGCTAGATCTAACGCATCTACAAATACTGCTGGATATGTAGATAGCTTGGTACCTAGTGCAACTGCTGCTAACTACACCATTAACCCTGTCAATGGCGTATTCACAATTGTTGCTCAAGGCCAGTTACTGATTCGCGTGGGTAATAGCACCTCAGTGTATGGAACGCTTAGCGGCACGGCCAATCTTTCCGCGGTTGCAAATGTAACGGCTTCATATTGTGCCATTGGTTCTAGTTGTGGAGCAGGTGATATTGTCAATTTATCCATGACTGCACCAACAGGCGCTAGCGTAAGCTGGTTGGCAGTGGATGCTCAAGCACCGCAAGGTCGCTATACCTTTGATGTCAATGCAAACGTTCCATCCGGTTCAGTAAGTGGAGCAGGGTACTTGAAGGTTGGCGCCTATACAGTAACCCCATCAAGCACAGTTACTACTATTGGAGCAGTTACAAACTACTCAACCAGCTATCCTGTATTGGTTAATTCAGGAACTATTTCTGTAACACCATTAACGCTGACTGTCAGTCCAACTGGCGGTATAGCTCCAACAAAACAATATGACACATCCGCCACTTTATCTGGCGCAACATTAACGCCTACCAATAAGGTAGGTATTGATGCGATCAGTCTTGTTGGCTACGGCTCTTATGGCACTGCTAATGCTGGATCAACCACATACACCATCAACAATATTGTCCTCTCTGGCGCTGATGCTGAAAATTATTCTGTAGCTGGTGTAACTGTATCTGGCGCAACTAGTATCAGCCAAGCACCAGTGACAGTAAGCGGTTTATCTGCGGCCAATAAGGTATATGACACAAATCGCACTGCGGTGTTGAGTGGAGCAGGAGCAACCGTTATTGGTTTGTTGGGCAGCGATACTGCCTCGGTTAGCGGCACGGTTGCCGGTACATTCAGTCAAGCCAATGTTGGCACAGGATTGACGGTAACTCCTGTAGTGGGTAGCTCAGGATTGGTACTCGATAACGCCAACTATTATATTTCTGGCGTTACTAGTTCATTGACAGCCGATATTACAGCTGCACCAATAACTGTAACCGCAGCAAAAGTGTATGACGGTAGTAAAACAGTTACCAATTCCGGTATCTCAGTAGCCGGTATTGGTGGTCAGACTTTAGTATTAAGTGCGGGTACGGGAACCTTGAGCAATCCAAACGTTGGTTCCGCTGCTTTAGTAGCCTTAAACAATGCAACTTTAGGTAACGGCACTGGCTTGGCATCAAACTACACCTTAGTAAACCCAAGCTTCAGCACAGTCACCATCACACCGGCTGCCATTACTGTTGCACCAACTGCTGCAGTTAAAGTTTATGACACCAATATGAGCGTAGTTGGCGCAAGCGTTGTTCCGGGATTGTCATTGGTCAGTGGTGCTTTGTATTACAACTCCGCAAATTCCTCAAATGCTAGCTCGAATGTTGTTCAGGACTCGCTATCGGGTGGAACATTTTTATATGACAATGCAAACGCTGGAACTGGAAAAACATTAAGCGTCAGCGGTATTAGCATGCTTAGTGGAACTACGAGTGTAGTTGGCAATTACAGCATCACCTATGCTGCTACTTCCACTAGCTCCATCACTAAAGCACCGCTGACGATTAGTGGATTGAGTGCAAGTAATAAGCAATACGATGCCGGACGTGTTGCTGCAATTGGTGGAACACCAACAGCTGTTGGAGTGCTAACCAATGCTTCCAATATCCAAGATACGATTACAGTTGCTATTGCTGGTACCGCACCAAGCGGACTATTTAGCCAGTCTGATGTTGGCACAGGTTTAGTTGTAACGCCTAATACCACCACCTCTGGCGGCTACACCACGATGAATGGTATTACGCTAGGGGGCGCAAGCGCTAATAATTACTATGTAGTAGGTGTTAATTCAACGCTTACTGCTGCTATTACTCCTGCCCCAATTACCGTAACCGCAGTTAAAACCTATGATGGTAGCAACACAGTTACTACTAGCGATATCACTGTAGCTGGTGTTGCTGGTCAAACACTAACGCTATCCGCTGGTACTGCAACATTAAGCAATCCTAATGTAGGTACGGCAGCACTTATTGGCCTCAATGGTGCGTCATTGGCAAATGGCGCAGGGGGTATTGCAGGTAGTGCATCTAATTACACTGTAAGCAATCCTACCTTTGGATCAGTGACGATTACACCGGCCAATATCGTGTTTACAGCAACTAATGCCGAGAAAGTCTACGATACGACAACCGGTATCGTTGGTGCTACAACAATACCTGGCGCAACAATAGCTAGTGGAACCCTGTACACCAACGCTTCTACAGGTTTGACTGATGCGATTTCTGGCGGAACTTTTGCTTATGCCACAGCGGCCGCTGGTAGTAACAAGCAATTAAATGTTTCTGGGGTAGGCATTCTGAACGGTAGTACAGATGCCAGCGCAAACTACAATATTTCCTATGTAGCAAATACGACTAGCGCTATCACTAAGGCACCTGTAACCATTGCTGGTTTAACTATTAGCAACAAAGTCTATGACACCTTAACGGATGCACAAATTTCTCTGGCTGGCGCTACTGTTGCTGGTTTAATTGGTGCCGATGCTACCGCTGGTGTAACGGTAGGCGGCTCTGTGACAGGTAGTTTTGCTTCTGCGAACGTCGGAAATGGAATTGCTGTTTCACCAACGCTTACTAGCGTAACCCTCAGTAATCCAAACTACACAATTACTGGCGTAACCAGCCCACTTTCTGCAAATATCACTCCTGCGCCAATTACTTTGACTGCTAGTAAGATCTATGACGGTAGCAACACAGTAGCCTTGAGTGGTCTGATCGCTGCTGGAGTAGGGGGTGAGACATTAACCTTAAGCGCAGGTAGCGCCACCCTAAGTAATCCTAATGTGGGCACTGCTACATTGGCCAGTTTGAATAACGCAGTATTGGCAGATGGCATAAGCGGAACCATTGGACTTGCTTCTAACTATACCGTCCTAAATCCGGTGATGAGCACCGTCACAATTACCCCTGCAAATATCACCATTAGTTCAACTGATGCCGTGAAGGTATATGACGCCACTACTGGCGTAGTTGGAGCCAGCACAGCACCACTCGCAAGTGTTTCTACAGGCACTTTATTCACTAATGCTTCTACTGGTTTGGTAGATACGTTATCTGGTGGAACTTTTGCTTATAGCAATGCCAATGCGGGAAGTAGTAATAAGACTCTGAATGTGGGTAATGTTGCCATCATGAATGGCAGTACGAATATCAGTTCGAACTACAACATCACCTACCAAGACAACACTACTAGCACTATTACACCTGCACCTTTAACCTTTGTAGTTTCTAGCAGCTCTGGAAGCTATGGAACCGCAGCAAGTCTCGCGGGAGCATCAGCGATATTAAGCGGATTCTTGAGCTCAGCCGATCAATCGAACATTACGCCGACCATTGCAGTCTCTAGTGGCGGTAGTGTGATTACCTTGGCTAATAACACCCCAGCAGGCATTTATCAAATGGTGGTTACCGGTATATCTGGTACAGGATCATCTAATTATCAAATCGTATCTTCAGGTAGCAATAGCGGCACGCTCACTATTAATAAGGCATCGTTAACCATTACCGCTAATGCTCAGTCCACTACTTATGGTTCAGCCCTTAGCTTGGGAACTAGTGCCTTTACTTATGGCATCCTGGTAAGTGGTGACACGGTTGATGCTGTGACTTTGACAAGCGTGATCGGTAATGCAGCTGCTAGTGCAACCGTTCCAGGAACTGCTTATGCAG
The DNA here is from genome assembly GCF_018881965.1 of Polynucleobacter sp. JS-Polo-80-F4. Taxonomy (GTDB): domain Bacteria; phylum Pseudomonadota; class Gammaproteobacteria; order Burkholderiales; family Burkholderiaceae; genus Polynucleobacter. Next base: position 1,955,367 of record NZ_JACVPI010000001.1, on the reverse strand, counting down.
GGATTTACAGTATTACCCCAAGCGCTGCAACTGGAACCGGTATTGCTAACTATGCGATTACTTATGTAACGAATACACTCACAATCGACAGAAAAGCCATATCCGTTGTAGCTGATAACGCTTCAATGACCTATGGCGCAACAACCTTGCCAACACTGACTTATCAAACGGTTTCTGGCTTGGTAAACGGTGACTCCATGGCTGGATTGCTTGCAACTACAGCTACGCCTTATAACGGTACTGCAGGTTCTGCATCTAATGTTAGGGTGGGTGGCTATCCAATTAGCCAGGGCACTGTAAGCGCAGGCTCTAACTACACTATTAACTACACAGGTGGCACCTTAACTGTTGATCCAGCTTCATTAACAATTACAGCAAGCACCCAATCAACCACTTATGGCTCACCTTTGGTTTTATCTCAGACTGCATACACCAGTTCCGGCCTAACTAATGGCGACTCTGTTGCTGGTGCAAGCATCAAGAAGTCATCTAGCACGATCGTCGCAGGTAATGTTGATGCTGGAACCTATGCCGGCACCTTGGATGTCAGTGCGGCTACCGGTAACGGTTTATCGAACTACAACATTACCTATGCATCCGGAGATTTGGTTGTTGGTAAAAAAGTGTTGATTGTTAGCGCTGTAGCTGATGCAAAGTTTGTGACAACCGCAGATAACATTGGTTTTAATGGCGTTCTGTATTCAGGGTTTGTCAATGGGGATACTGCCTCAAGCTTATTGAGCCCTGCAACAGTCAGCGCCGACCGCTCATCTATGTTGAGTGTTGTCTCGCCAGCTGGTGTCACTACTTCAGGTCTATTACCTTCGGCAGGTACTGAGCCCGCAGCAACCTATGCCAATGCTTTGGTAGCCGCAGGCGCAAGCTCTAATAACTACACCTTTACCTACGTCAAAGCAAATCTGACTGTGGTTCCAGCGGATGGCTTAATAGTTCAGGCCGGTACACAAAGCGTTACTTATGGAAATTCTCCAAATTACTCTGGCGCTACAGCTCAGTACCTATTTAATGGCGCTCCAACTTCATTGCCTATCACCATTGCTGGTAACGCTATTAGCATCACCGATGGTGCAGGCGCCGTTATTACAGGAAATATCACGCCTAATAACGCAGTTATCAGTAGTTCTGGCAATCTCTCGGTAGGTAACTACAGTCTCGGAGTTTCCAACTTCTATAACCAAAGCCTGAATTTCAACTCCATGACAGTCATTGGTGGTCTCACCATAACTCCAAAAACTGTAGCACTGAGCTCTCTTGGCATTAGTGGCGTCACTAAGGTGTATGACGGCAATACCAATATGACCAATCTTGCCTTGAGCGCCAATCCGAGTGCGTTAGTGGCGGGTGATGTACTAAATGTTACGGGTGCAGGCTCATTTGACTCCAAGAATGTGGCATCTAATAGCATTGGGTATACCGTTGCAGTGGCTCTAGCCGGTGCAGATGCCGCAAACTATGTGATTTCTGGAAGCCCAATTTATACCGGCACTAATGGCACGATTACCCAGCTCAACTCAGTAACATATACCGGTAGTGCTGGTGGTTTATGGGTTAACCCTTCAAATTGGACGACAACTGGCACCTCAACTGTTGGCGCGATTCCAGATCTGTCTAACGTCGCACATGTGATTCTTCCGGCTGGATCTAGTGTGGTTTACGACGATTCTGTTCAAGGCCCAGTCACTTCAGCAGTAGCCAATAGTGGCAACTTAAATTTCAATCTAACGGCTGATACTACTGTGCCCATGTCAATTAGTGGCACCGGAATCGTGACCATCTCTGGAGCAGGTATTGTTACCTTAACTGGTAATAGCTCATATACAGGCGCCACCATTCTGAATGCAGGCACCAAGTTAATTGCGGGTGCCAATAATGCGATCGGCGCTGGTTCAATTACTTCAAATGGCACCGCCTTAAATCCTGCGATCTTTTCAACAGGTGGTGGTGTGGTTTTACCAAGATTAAATATTGCAGGTGGCACAACCGAGATTTGGAGTGATATCGCTACTGCTGGTACACAAACCTACAGCGGTAGCTTACTGATTGGTTCATCCAATACTCACATTACGACCATCAGCAGCAATAATGCCAATATCACTATGAATGGCACATTAGATGGCTCGAGTAATAAGTCTGAGTCATTGGTGATTAATGCTGGAACTGGCACAGTTACCTTTGCCGATAGCATTGGCTCAATTGCAAGACTGAATAACTTGACCGTTACCGGATCAAGCATTTATGTTTTGGCTGACATCTTGACTGGTATGACCCAAACTTACAATGGCGCTGTATATATTGGTGACGCTAGTTATGTTGGCCGCACCCCAGTAACTGGATTCTTATTCACAGATCACTACAAAGGCTACTTCCAATATATCGCCGGTACGGGCGTGAGTGCTAGTACGATCGACTACCTCAATACCAATCCTGTCTATGTTCGTACGATGGTTTCGGAAGATCCGAGCATTACTTATAACGGAACAGTCAATGACACAGTTGCTAATACCCATACCTTATTGGTAGCGGCAGTTGCCCCAACAGTAATTCCAACATCTAGCGGATATGCTACGGTCAACGCAGGAGCATCAATTAACTTTAATGCTGCAGTAGGGGGCTCGGCACCACTCTACAGCTTAAATACCCAATTGGTGGTTGCTAACGTGAGCCCAAGTAATGCCACAAGCTATATCGGTACGATCAATCTGTTTGGCGGTGCTGCAACATACTCCAATCAAACCTACCGCGCTAATTTGATGACCGCACGTACAGCTTCACAGCCTGGTGGCGTGGTCTTCTCGGTATGGGATCCTGCTGCAAGTGTTAATTTCAACCTACCGATTCAGACAACAGCCAATAGTGGTTGCTCTACTAATTGCGGTCAGGTCAACCTGCAAAATCCAAATAGTCTAGATTCACTCACTATCTACGGCAGTACAAACTTTACTCAGGCAGCCAACCTGACGGGTCAAAATAATTGGGGCAATCAACTGACTGTAAGTAATGCCTTGGGTTATGTTGCTCCACCCCCAGTGATACCCCCTGCAACCTTACCAGCGACTCAGCAAATTCCATCTATTGATAGTCTTAGTGGCGGCGCATTAAGAGAGGCGCTTGATTACCATGCCGATCAAGCTCAGATGTTTGTGGATATGAAGGTTCTGATGGCGGGTGTGACTGTCAGCACTCCTGAAGAGATTCAGGCAGCGCCTAAAAAGGCCGGCACAACAATCAAGGCGCCAAAGAATGGCGACAGTAGCGCCATCTGTAGCGTAGATGAAAAAGGTGATATGTACTGCGGTGAAGAGTAAATCTTTTAGAACGGCAGCTTGGCTTCCGGTTTAGCAGTTAGTAATACCGCCTTAAACTCCGCCTGAATACGCTTAATAGCTTCTTCACTATCAGCCTCAAAGCGCATCACTACTACAGGTGTTGTGTTTGACGGTCGCGCCAAACCAAAACCATCGGCATATTCCACACGTACTCCATCAATCGTATTGATGGACTCAGAAGTAGGGAACTTGGCATTTGCTTTAATGGTTTCAAGTAAAGCGAATGGCTCACCTTCAGCACAAGCCAGTTGCAATTCAGGTGTGCAAATAGCATTTGGTAAGTCATTAAGGGTTTGATTTGGATCTTTCTCTTTGGAAAGAATCTCCAATAAACGTGCGCCGGTGTAAAGACCATCATCAAAACCAAACCAACGGTCTTTAAAGAATATATGGCCAGACATCTCGCCTGCTAATGGTGCGCCAGTCTCTTTAAGCTTGGCTTTCACTAAAGAGTGACCGGTTTTCCACATCAGTGGCTCGCCACCATGTTTTTTCACATAAGTTGCTAAGTTGCGGGTGCATTTAACGTCATAAATAATCTGGCCACCAGGATTGCGTGAGAGCACATCCTTGGCAAACAGCATCATTTGACGGTCTGGGAATATCACCTGACCATCTTTAGTCACTACACCCAAACGGTCAGCATCACCGTCAAAGGCAAGGCCTAATTCGTTATCGGTAGTTTGTAAGTTCTTGATTAGATCTTGCAAGTTCTCAATATGCGCTGGATCTGGATGATGGTTCGGAAAATGACCATCTACTTCGCAAAAGAGTTCTTGAACTTCGCAGCCTAAAGCTCTAAAGAGTTTTCCAGCAAATGCGCCACCAACACCATTGCCGCAGTCGACAACAATCTTCATAGGACGAGCTAACTTAACATCGCCCACAATGCGCTCTAAGTACATTGGGAAAATATCAAAGGTGCTTCTAGTGCCTTGGCCAGTAGCAAATTGCTTAGCTTCAATACGCTTACGCAGAGCCTGAATTTGATCGCCGTAGATTGCCGCACCACCCAGAACCATCTTGAAACCGTTGTAGTTTGGTGGGTTGTGGCTACCGGTGATCATGATGCCGGACTTGGGTTTCTTGCCATTAAGCACCTGGTTGGCACCAAAATACACCATTGGCGTAGCTACCATTCCCAGATCAATCACATTAATACCGGTTGATAGTAAACCTTCGGTTAAGGCCTCAATCAGGCTTGGGCCTGATAAGCGACCATCGCGACCAATAACAATTTCAGTTTCACCTAGCTCACGCATCTCCGTGCCAAATGCTTGGCCAATCAGTTTGGCAATCGATGGATCTACAGTCTCATCAATAATGCCGCGAATGTCATAAGCTTTGAAAATGGATGGAGAGAGTTGCATGAGTTTTCTTTCGGTGTCTGGGCTAATGCTAGATCAATATAGCTATTAATAAGCTATTGATTGAATAAGTTAATGCGAGCAGCTGTCACTTCATCAATACCAGCTTCAGCTTGAATGGTGACACCATTCTTTAGGGCAGCCTCAATTGGCTTAGCTAGTACCTTGCCAAGCTCTACACCTGGTTGATCAAAGCTATTGATATTCCATAAGGCACCCAATGCAGCAGTACGATTCTCATAAAGCGCCAAGAGTGCGCCTAAGTAGAAGGCATTGAGCTTAGGCAGAATGAGTAAGTTACTAGGGCGTTTGCCTGGGTAGGTATTGTTCGGGTTGTCAGTCTTCTTGCCATTGGCCAAGGCTTGGGCTTGCGCTAGACAGTTTGAAAGCAGAATACGGTGATGCGCTTTTGCCTCAGGCAAATTGCTCATCGGCTCGCGCACTGCGATGAAATCAATAGGAATGACTTCAGTGCCTTGATGCAGTAACTGAAAATAAGAATGTTGGGCATTGCTGCCTGAGCTACCAAAGACTACTGGGCAAGAAAATTTAACTGGCTTACCATCACGATCGACGCTCTTGCCATTGCTTTCCATATCCAGCTGTTGCAACCACTTTGGAAACCAGTCCAATGCGTCCGCATACGGAATAACGGCATATGACTTGATGTTGTGTTTCTCTTGCTGGTAAAGCAGGCTCAGCGCCATGATTACCGGAATATTGTCTTCGAGAGGGGCGGACTTAAAGTGCTGATCCATTGCTTGAGCGCCAGCTAAGAACTGCTTAAAAGTCTCAAAGCCGTATTGCAGGGCAATTGGTAATCCTACGGCAGACCATACAGAGTAACGACCGCCAACCCAGTCCCAAAAAGGATAGATATGGTCTTGATCAATACCAAATGCTTCAGCGGCAGGAACGTTTGCTGTTACAGCAAAGAGTGATTTGCTCACTTGACTATCGGTGAGACCATTATTTTTAAGCCACTTCACTACGGCGTTTGCATTCATGTTGGTCTCAAGCGTTGTGAACGACTTAGAGACAATGATGACCTTGGTGCTATGCGGCAAAGCACGTTGCAAAATGCGATTTAAATCTGCAGTATCGATATTGGCCAAGAAATGCATGCGCATGCCGCGACTTTCAATATCGGGAACATGGGCTAACGCTTCAATGGCAAGACGTGGGCCAAAATCTGAACCGCCAATACCAATGTGAATAACATCGGTGACGCCTACCCACTTATTGCAGAGAGCCTCAATGCGATGCCAAACTTGTGCGACGTCTGGCATAACATCTTTGCCATTTACTAAAACCGGTGACTTATCTAGGTTGCGCAGGGCAGAGTGCAAGGCAGGGCGATTTTCAGAATTATTCACTGGCTTACCAGCGAACAGGTCGGCAATAAATTGCTCTAATTTGGCTTCTTTGGCTTGGGCAAAGAGGAATTTCCAGCTGGCAGCATCAATTCCTTGATAAGCGCTATCTAAAACGATATCTTGGGTGCTAAATAGGGTTTTCAGATGTTCTTCAGCTGGTTTAGAGGACATTGATAGATTTTATCAAGAAGTGTCCCAAAACCCACTAAAACACTGAAAATGTTACGATTTCAGGATGCAGAGAACAATTATTCAAGGCTTGGGCAGATAAATGGATCAAGTCGACTGTGTCGTCATCGGTGCCGGGGTCGTCGGCCTAGCTGTTGCAAGAGAAATGGCATTGCAGGGCCGTGAAACAATTTTGCTCGAGCGGGAAAGTGCTTTTGGCACGATAAGCAGTGCCCGTAATAGTGAAGTGATTCATGCTGGCATTTATTACCCCAAGGATTCACTCAAGGCCAAGCTCTGTGTAGAGGGTAATCGCATGCTCTATGAGTATTGCCGCACTCACCATGTTGCTACTCAGCCTTATGGAAAATTGATCGTTGCCAGCGACGAATCTCAGTTAGATGATCTCCAGGCCATTCTTTACAAAGCGCAGCAAAACCAAGTTCCAGAAATCAAAATGATTACTGGCGAGCAAGCCAAGGCAATGGAACCCGAGCTACATTGTGCGGCAGCGGTTCTCTCGGCCTCTACTGGTATCGTTGATAGCCATGGCTTCATGCTGTCCTTGCTTGGCGGATTTGAGGATGCAGGCGGCATGATTGCCTATCAATCGCCACTTATCAGCGCAAAGCCTATTGGTGATAATGCGAAGGACGGATTTGAATTAGAAATCGGTGGCGCAGATGGCATGAAGATTCAAACCAAGCTGCTGATCAATTGTGCTGGTATGAGTGCACCAGCCATTGCGAGAAAGATAGAAGGACTCTCACAGGAACATATCCCCAAAGCGTATTTTGCTAAAGGTAATTACTTTTCTCTTTCTGGAAAATCACCGTTCAAGCATTTGATTTATCCCATTCCAGAACCTGGTGGGCTAGGTGTGCACCTTACTTTAGATATGGGTGGGCAGGCCAAGTTTGGGCCCGACGTCGAATGGCTTGAAATCGATGAAGAAAGCCAAATTGATTACACCGTAAACCCAAAGCGGGGCGAAGGCTTTTATGAGGCTGTGAGGCGCTACTGGCCAGGGCTTAAAGACAACGCTTTGCAGCCCGATTACTCAGGGGTGAGGGCAAAGATAGTCCCGCCTAATGCGCCTGCAGGGGACTTTTGCTTCAATGGTCCCCAAGACCATGGCCTGGAAGGACTTTTTAATCTATATGGCTTCGAGTCCCCAGGATTAACCTCCAGCCTAGCTATTGCCAAGCATTTAGAAGGTTTAATTAAGAGGTCTTAATCTGCTTGGGCTCGATATTCGAATGGGTTCAGTAAATTAATTTTAAATCGTTTGAAGTCTTTTATATTTCTACTGACCACAATGAGTTTCTGATCAATAGCTGTCGCTGCGATCATGGCATCTTCCCAAACGGTATTACTTTCTTTATGCATGAGCTTTGCCCACAGTCTAAAGGTTGATCCCGTCATCGGTAAGACATGATGTGCATTTGAAACTTGTTGCAACCAACTTTCCAAAGACTCTGCTTTATTTTTATCTTGCTCACGAGTCAACTCAATGCCTGCTTGAATTTCACCGATCGAGACTGCGGAAATATAAAGATCATTATCTGAAATGTTGTCATACCACTCTAATACTGCTCCATGCGGTTTTGGTTTACGTAGTTCTGAAATAATATTAGTGTCTAGTAAGTACATGAGCCGTCTTACAGTTTGATGGATTTTCGAAATGCACCTTGGCCACGCTTTGGCAGCACTAGGTCACCCTTGGCTTGCTCTGAAAGCAAAAGCGCTTTAAGAGAAGGTTTGGCTAACTTTTTCAATGTATTCCACTCCTGAATAGTGATTAATACGGCTGCTTCATGCCCCCGCTTAGTAACTACTTGAGGACCTTCTTCAAGGCAGGCGTTTAGTAACTCGCTAAATTTTGCTTTGGCATCTTGAACTGCCCAGTGCTTATTCATCACCCATGCTCCTGACTAGTTATCTGACTAGTTTATCAGAAAAAAGGGTATATCGGTTGGTGCACACAGAGTATTTAAGCCAATGGAAGCAATCTTTAGAAGGGGGTTTATTGCATTTTTAAGTAGGGACTCACCGAATTCCTTATAATCTAGGACTCAATTCGCAAAGGAAGAGTGGCAGAGCGGTTGAATGCACCAGTCTTGAAAACTGGCGAGGATGAAAGTCCTCCGTGAGTTCGAATCTCACCTCTTCCGCCAAGTTAAATGTAAAAAGCCCAGCAACTGCTTGCTGGGCTTTTATTTTTCTAGATTCTAGAAAAGACCTACAAAGGAACTTTCATAGAACTACTGCATTTCTTAATTACTTCTTAGCTGGTGCGCTTACTACTGCGGCGATTGCTTCTGTGTAAACCACTTTTACTTGATCATTTACAGCGATATCTTTCATCAAGTCAGGGTTCTGAACCTTAACCTTGAAGATGTTTCCTTGTGGGCCTTTTAAAGAAACAACATTTTTAGTTGTATCAATCGCTTCAACATTGGCAGTTGCAGTCACAGTATTGGTAGTGATCATGCCTGGTTTGTCGCCTTGTGGGGCAGTTGCAGTGCTAGTTGTAACTTGCTCGCTAGTTACACCTGGATTTTTTACCTTAACCAATTCAATTGCTACAGCCATTTCATATACAACATCAAAACGGTCGCCTACTTTAATTTCTGCGAAGTTCTTCACTTCAGGGCCAGCAACGATAGAGGTTTCACCGTCGTTGTTTTTGAGGGTAACTGTGCGTGTTGCAGCATCAATCTTTGTTACTTCACCGTCATAAATGAGTGCAGCTTCTTGAGCGGCTACACCAGCAATAGGCGCTTTTGGTTTAGTGAGGAAAAAGTAACCGCCAACTGCGATTGCAGCAATGACGATAGCAATGATAATTTTTTTCATAATGGTTTGATCCTTAGGATATTTAAAGGGCATCACCATTAGATGGCGATGAGGTAATGGCTAAATACTAGTAATTTAGTACTTGTATCTATTGTATTGCTAGAAGCTGGCGGCTAGACCAATAGAGGTGCCATGCACGTTCTGGCCAAACTGATAGCGAAATACGACTCTAACCCTGCTAAAGATGGGATCAGAGGCACTTCGATCCAATTCAATACCGGTACCAACGGAGGAAAGTGAGTTAAATCCCAGCGCCCCACGTAAGTCGCCTAAGAATTCGGTATGTGCTATCTCAAATACAGCCCTTAATGGCCTATCCAATAGCATGATCGGTGTTGGAATGCGACTGCGGGCCCAAAGTGCCAGACTTTGCGAGTCTGCTGATCCCTGGACCGCGGTAGAGGTCGCAAATGTTTGGACTGGAATATTGGTGTAACGCAATTCCACATCAATCTCTTGATCGGGTTTGTAATTCTCATAATCAAGCATGACTGAGCCACCCAAACCATAAGAATTCATGCGTCCACCATTGAGGAATTGCAAGTCAACACCTTTTTGATTTTGAATGACTCGAGAGGCAATCGAGAGATCGCTCTCTAGGTGACCTAGCATGACATTGGCAATGGGGCGAAAGCGCAGTTCATTCGTAATCGGAAAATCCCAGCCAATACCTCCAGTGCCAGTCACGCTATTCCAGTGGACCGGTACGGTAACAGAGCTATTCCCAATTCCGTCAGTAAAAGTGGGGTTGTAGCGATTCACCGCAATAGTGCCCTCTAAGTAGAGTGGAAAATTTGCACTAATACGGTCACCACCACCTAAAGAGATCATCTGCAGATCAGAGTTCTCTCCACCATTATTACGAATTGATAAGGAGCCGGTAGTGACATCTGGCGTGAGAGAGTAGCCAGTAATCGTCATAAAGGCATCGGCGCGCTTTTTAAGGTAATTATTGGCCGCGTTATAGAGGGCAGATTGGGCATGTGCAAAGCCAATCCCAACGGCAAATAGGGTGACAAAGAAAAAGAGCTGGGTTCTACTAAAAAGCCGCATCATTCGATTTTAGCGAATCAATTCGATGGATGTACCATATTGATTATGAAGCTGCTCATTTCTATTTACTTCTTTATTCTGGCCATCATTCAGATGGGCCTTTTTTTTGGTATTTATCACTATTACCGATCGCAAAACCTACTAAGACCCAGTTTGTATTGGATGTCCTCGCTACTTGTGAATGTAGTGGGCTTACTTATTTTCGGATTCGGGATTATCACCCTTCAGAATATTGCCAACCCAGAATTTAATTTCACCGTAGCGAATACTTTCTTTTATGTAGCAGCGATGTTGCAAGCATTATTTTGTATGTCTCTCAATCAAGAGATATCGAGACGGGTAAAGATTGCTGCAGTAATTTCAGTGTGTATTTTCTTTATCATGTTTGAATCTATGCGTATGTATGGATCCTTCGAGAGTCGCACTGCAGTGATGGCTGTGATCGCCAGTATTTTTTATTGCTGGCAAATATATGAACTGAGTAAGAAAAGAAAAGTATCGCCATCTAAACAATTGTTCTATATGCAATTTGCAAGTTTTGCAGAAATATTTTTTGCTATAGGCCGTTTCTTTATATTAATAGCTTCTGCCTTCACTATTCAGCAGGTAGAGCAAATACCTCAGCTACTGATTTTATTCACCATCTCTCAGCTGGTAATGAATACGCTTTCATACATTGCTATTGGTAGTTATTGGGCTGAGCAAGTCGTGGTAGCCAATATCAAGGCAACAACTGAAAATGAAACAACTAAAAAACTATTGCAAGAGCGAGATCTCTTGATTGCCTCTCTATTAAAAGCCAATAAGACCGCTAGTACAGGGGCTCTATCAGCCTCCATTGCACATGAGCTCAATCAGCCCCTGGGCGCCTCTAGTCTGAATATTCAATTCTTGCAAAAGAAGTTATCTGAAGGTGAATTAGATCCCTCCTTGCAGAAAGAAGTTTTAGATTCTTTATTGACAGACAACCAACGAGCGGCAAATATTATTCGCTCCCTTAGATCCGTGTTTGCGGATGAAAAAATAGCATCCACTAAAGTGGATCTTGGTGAACTAATCGACTTAGTGCTCACAATTGCCCGCCCAGAAATTATTAAGCAAAACATTCAAATGATTCTGAAGTTAGAGGATCATCTTCTTTTAACTGCAAATAAGGGCGAGCTCCAGCAAGTACTCTTAAATTTAGTTAATAACGCTATTGATGCACTAAAGATCACAGAAAAGCCTGATAAAAAAATCATTATTCGAGCTGAGCATACTAATGCTGGTGTTCAGATATCGATTGCTGATACCGGCACTGGTATTGATTCCAATGTTCAGGCTCACATGTTTGAACTTCTTTCGACTACCAAAGGCACGGGCATGGGAATTGGTCTTTGGTTGTGCAAGCATATTGTGATGAGGCACGGTGGCTCAATCTGGTTTGATTCTTTGCCAGGCAAAGGGACCACTTTTTTTGTGAGCTTGCCCCTGGTTGCGGTATATGCCATCTAATTTATTTGTTAGACTTAATTATTGGCTGCAGGGCTAATTGCCATTGAATTGCACAAACATATCATTGAAGTAATCAAACTATTTTTACTTTGGGCTTTTATGAAAATCAAACTTTCTCATACATCTTTTGCGCTTGCCTTCATATCTTCTGGAGTGGCATTTGCTGCTGGCGGAGGTGGCGTTATAGCCGATCCTGGCGCCATGCAAGGCAAGCATTTTGATGAGAAGGGTAAGGCGCCATCCAGCTACACGGTTGAATTACAAAACGGGCTTCGCAAGACGCTGCCATTTCAAGATAAGCGAGATTTTGAAGAATCAAAGAGGGGCTTTATTGCTGCACCTCCTTATAAGACCATCATGGCTGATGCGGGTAATGTTGCCTGGGATATGGGAAGCTACGACTTCTTATTGCAGGGCAAAGACTTTGACAGCGTCCATCCTTCTTTGCAGCGCCAAGCCATCCTCAATATGGGTTATGGCTTATATGAAGTAGTGCCAGGAAAAATCTATCAAGTTCGTGGCTTTGACTTAGCTAATATTAGTTTTGTGAAGACCAACAGCGGCTGGATTGTGTTTGATCCATTGACCGCCAAAGAAACAGCGCGTGCTGCTCTTGAGTTGGTAAATGAGAAGCTCGGCAAGCGTCCAGTGGTAGCGGTGGTGTATTCCCATTCACACGGAGATCACTTCGGTGGTGTGAGAGGCGTAGTGGATGAGGCAGATGTCAAGAGTGGCAAGGTGAAAATCATCGCGCCTGCAGGCTTTATGGATCATGCGATTGCCGAGAACGTCTACGCCGGTAATGCCATGACCCGCAGGATGTATTTCCAATACGGAGTGTTATTGCCAAGAAGTCCCTTTGGGCACGTGGATCAATCGATCGGTAAAAATACTGCGGCAGGCAATTTAGGCCTTATTGAGCCTAATGTCTACATCAATCAGCCGTATGAAAAAATGACAGTTGATGGTGTGGAGATGGAGTTCCAAAATACCCCAGGCACTGAAGCTCCTGCCGAGATGAATACCTACTTCCCGCAATTTAAAGCATTCTGGGCGGCAGAAAATATCACCGGCACAATTCACAATATTTACACCTTACGGGGCGCCTTAGTTCGTGACTCCTTGGCATGGTCTAAGAATATCAATAACGCCTTATATCGCTATGGCAATGAAAGTGAAGTCATGTTTGCATCTCATACATGGCCACGTTGGGGTAATGAACGTATTCAGGAAGTGATGCGTACGCAGCGCGATAGTTATGCCCACTTGCATAACGAAGTCCTTCACCTAGCAAATAATGGCGTGACCATTAATGAAATTCAGAATGTCTACAAGCAGCCTGAAAGCTTAAAGAAGCAGTGGGCCGCTCATAGCTATCATGGATCTGAAGAACACAACAGCCGCGCTGTGATTAATCGTTATCTGGGTTATTGGGACGCTAACCCTGCAACCTTGGCACCGTTGTCACCAAAAGACTCGGCGCCACTGTATGTCGAGATGATGGGTGGTTCAGCCAAGATCATGGCAAAGGGTAAAGAGCTCTATAAGCAGGGCAAGTATCGCGAAGCGATGGAGATCGTAAATAAATTAGTCTACGCACAGCCAAACAATACTGCCGCCAAAGACTTGCTTGCTGACATCTTTGAGCAAATTGGCTACCAAAAAGAAAGCCCAAGTATGCGTAATAGCTTCTTGGGAGCTGCTTATGAACTTCGTCATGGCATGCCGTCAGGTGCCTCTCCAAAGTCTAATGGCCCAGACATGATCAAAGGCATGACAACCGAACTCTGGCTCAACGCCTTAGCTATCAGCATGGATAGTAAAAAAGCAGCGGGCATGAATTTTGTGATCAACCTGGCTACTCCAGATAATGGCGAAAAGTTTGTGATTGAAATGAGTAACTCTGCATTGACCAACATTAAGGGTCAGCAGGCCAAGAACCCCAATCTGACTATTACGCTGAATCGAAGTGATCTTGAGCAAGTAATGGGCGGTCAAACAACTTTTGACAAACTCTTAGCTGAAGGCAAGGTGAGGTTTGATGGGGATCGTAAGCCATTTGATCAGCTCAGAAGCACCTTGACTGTCTTTGTACCTGATTTTGAACTTATGCCAGGGACAAAAGGAAAGGCTGCCCCTAAACCAGCAGCCCCAGCTAAAGATCCATTTGCTGCACAAGAGATGGCAATTACAGCTGGCGAGTAATGAATCCTCTTACTAAGTAAAAAAGGCTCCATTGGAGCCCTTTTTACTTATTCTCTTTGTTGGTATAGCTGCAAGCTACGGTGCAAAAGCACCGCCAGCTTCTAAAGACTGGAGTTCATCACCCGCGATGCCCAGTTCTGCAAGAAGCTCACTGGTATGTTCGCCCAGTAAAGGGGGGTGACGATATACCTGCTGAGGCGTGCCATTCATTTTGACGGCAAAGCCAATGTTGGGAACTGTACCTTCAATAGGGTGGTCAATCTCCATACGCATCTTGCGATGACGACCATGTTCACTATCAAATGCTTCTGGGTAGGTGTTAATCGGGCCCGCTGGAATACCTGCAGCCAGAAGTACATCAACCCATTCATCAGCAGTTTTGTTTGCAAATGACTTTTCTAGTTCTGCAGCGAGCTCTAAACGATTTGCCAAGCGTAATGGATTCGTTTTAAAGCGTGCATCTTCAAATAACTCTGGATGTTCAATTTTGTCGCAAAGTAATTTCCAGAGTTTTTGATTGGTAGCGCCCATGACAAAATAACCATCAGATGCCTTCATGGCTTGGTAGGGCGCACTCATGTGATTGGCTGTGCCAAGCTTATAAGGCTCCACTCCAGTACCCCAGTATTGGGCTGTATCCCAGATGGAAAATGCCAAGGCAGAATCGAAGAGTGAGGCATCGATAAATTGACCTTCGCCACTTTTAGTCTTGCCGATATAGGCTGACAAAATTCCATAAACCGCAAAGAGTGCACAACCAATATCGGCCACCGGCACGCCAGCCTTGACGGGTGGTCCATCTGGATAACCTGTAACGCTCATGACGCCAGACATTGCTTGCGCCATCAGATCAAATCCAGGGCGATCAGCCCACGGACCGGTTTGGCCAAAGCCAGAGATGCTCGCATAAACCAAGCCTGGGTTGATGGCTTTTAAAGAGGGGTAATCAATTCCGAGTTTCTTCATGACACCTGGTCGATAGTTCTCAACCAAAATATCAGCAGTCTTTACCAATTCAAAAAATACTTTTTTACCTGCCTCAGTTTTGAGATTGAGAGTCAGACTGCGTTTATTGCGATTCATATTCAGAAAGCCCATGCTATCTGAACCTTTCATCTTAAAACCCATCGCACCACGCGTTTGATCGCCAGTGCCTGGTGGCTCAATCTTGATGACGTCTGCACCTAAGTCCGCCAAGAGCATGCAGCAGTAGGGGCCGGCCATTACTTGACTTACGTCAAGAACACGCACTCCAGAGAGGGGTAATGGCTTTGATGAGCGCTGATGGGCGTCATCTAAAGCATCATTTATAGGTGTTTTCGTCATTGTCTCGGATGTTCTTATATGTTTAGAATTAACCACTAATAGTATCAAACACAATAAAAACAATTTTGGAGACTTTATGTTGCTTAAAACGCCTCAATGGGCTGTTCGTAGTTTGCTGGCAATTACGCTAGCCGCGACCTCATTTATTGCTTTCGGACAGCAAGCCTTCCCAACAAAACCGATTCGACTGATTGTTGGATTTGCACCTGGTGGCGGCACAGATATTGTTGCTCGTGCTATTGCTCCTAAGATGGGTGAGATTCTCGGTCAAAGTGTGATCGTTGAAAATAAATCCGGAGCCGCCGGTACCATTGCAGCCGATCAAATTGCTAAAGCAAATCCGGATGGGTATACCTTACTTGTAGGGCATTCCAATTCCAATGCGATTGCACCATTTGTACTAACAAACGTTCCTTACAACCCTGCAACGGATTTCACACCCATTACTTATTTGGGATACGTACCCAACGTACTAGTGGTGAAGGCTTCATTACCAGTGAACTCGGTGGCGCAACTCATTTCGCTTGCTAAAGCAAATCCAGGGCAGATGACTTACGGTTCCTCCGGTATTGGCAGCACCCAGCATTTAGCAGGCGCTTTATTTGCCAAGATTGCTGGTATTCAACTCAATCACGTTCCTTACAAGGGTAGTGGTCAAGCCATTATTGATTTGCTTGGTGGGCAGATCACGATGAACTTCGATACCTTGCCGCCTAACTTGCAGCAAATTAAAGAGGGTAGCTTGAAAGCGCTAGCGATTTCAACTCCAAAGCGTTTATCCATTCTTCCAAACGTGCCAACGTTTAACGAAGTGGGTATTACAGGCTTTGATGTCACCAATTGGTACTCTGTGATGGGTCCAAAGGGAATGGATCCTGCTGTAGTCAACAAGATTGATCAGGCAGTGAAGGCTGCCATGGCTGATCCACAGATTAAGAAGACGCTTGATTCTCAAGGCTTACAGCCAGAAGGTCCTGCAACACCAGCTGCGTTCAGCTTGTTCTTGGCCGGAGAGCTTGCTAAGTATCAGCGTTTAGTAAAGAGCCTGAACATCAAGGCTGAATAAGCATTTCATGACACACCAAGATAATGCGGGCAATATTGCGCAAGTCTCACTAGAGATACGCGGCAACATTGCCCACATTGTTTTTGATCATGTGGCGGCGCGCAATGCGATGACCGTCAGCATGTATCAGAGCTTAAAGACAATCTGTGAAGATATTGCCAAGAACCCAAAGGTGCGTGTAGCCATCTTTCGTGGTGCTGGCGGGAAGTCCTTTGTCTCTGGCAGTGATATCGCGCAGTTTGCGAGTTTTCAGAATGGTAATGATGGGGTGCAATACGAAGAGGGTATTGATAGCTACCTAGCACCATTAGCGACATTACCTATTCCAACAATAGCTGTGATTGATGGCATGGCAGTGGGTGGAGGTCTAGCAATTGCATCTTGCTGTGATTTCCGAATTGCATCACCCGGCGCTAAGTTTGGGGTACCCATAGCCAAAACACTCGGCAACTGTTTATCGGTGGGCAATGTAGCTTGGCTAGCTGCCCATTTGAGCATTAATATTGTGAAGCGAATGCTCCTATTGGCAGAAATGATTTCCGCTGAAGAGTTGGTAAAGCAGGGATATGTTCTGGCTATCCATGAACAGGGTCAATTGAGTCATGAAGCTGACAAGCTGGCAGAGCGCTTGAGCAATCTAGCGCCTATTACGCAAAAATCAAGCAAGCTTGTATTGGCAAGATTAATTAAGAATCAACTGCCCGACTGTAATGATCTCATCAGCGAAACTTATGGAAGCAATGATTTTAAGAATGGAGTGGTATGCTTCTTAAAAGGGCAGCCGCCTAGTTGGACCGGGAGCTAATCCAAAAACATCTCTTGAAGATTGTTGAGATAGCGCATGCCAAGAGGGGTGGCTTTTAGCTGACTAGGATTCTCATCGAGCAATTGCTTATTGCTGGCCTCAGAAAGACCCTTGCTAATCACGTTTAAAGGCAGGCCTGTACGTTCACTAAAGGTATTGGTCGGAACGCCATCAGTCAGTCTTAGGGTATTGAGCATAAATTCAAAAGGGAGATCCTTGGCTTCAATTACCTTGGATTCAATTAGAGCGTTGCCCTTAGTTTCCATTGCAGACATATAACCATCTGGATGCCGCTCACGTACTTGGCGTGTAATCTTGTCGGGATAGGAAATCTTGCCGTGCGCGCCGGCACCAATACCAATGTAATCACCAAAGCGCCAGTAGTTCAGATTATGTTTGCACTCTTGATTCTTCTGGGCATAAGCCGAAACCTCATAGCGTTTGTAACCTGCCTTTGTCAGTAAATCCAAATTCTGTTCAAAGATAGCATCCACTTCATCGTCACTTGGTAATTGCGGAGGAAAGTTTGCAAAGTAGGTGTTGGGCTCTAGTGTGAGGTTATAAAAAGACAGGTGTGGCGTCTTAAAGGAAAGTGCTGTCTCAATATCCGCCTTAGCCAACTCTAATGTCTGCTTTGGGAGGCCATACATGAGATCTAGATTTACTGATTTGAAGTGTTTTAGCGCAATTGCAATTGCACGCCTAGCTTCCTCACCATTGTGAATACGCCCCAAGGCTTTGAGCTGCTCATCTTGAAAGCTCTGAACCCCGATCGAAACTCGATTAATACCCGCCTTTGCAAAGCCTGCAAATTTATCGGCTTCGATAGATCCTGGGTTGGCCTCCATGGTGATTTCAGCATCGGGCTCTAGGTTCACGCGAGCACGTACAGCGCAGAGTAGTCGATCCATGCCTTCTGCAGACAAAAGGCTAGGTGTGCCGCCACCAATAAAAATGCTATGAACCTGACGTCCCCAGGTATTTGCTAGTTCAGTTTCGAGGTCAGCAATCAGCGCATTGATATAACGCTCTTCATCAAAACCACTTTTGCCCTCTTTGATTTGATGGGAATTGAAATCACAGTAAGGACACTTCTTTTCGCACCAAGGAAAGTGAATATACAAAGCCAGGGGTGGCAATGCAGTAAGGCTGACTTTATTGGGGGTGGAATTAAGCACGAGATTTGAGTTCTGTAATCAGTTCACGTAAGGCTTGGCCACGGTGACTGATTAAATTCTTTTGCGCAGCATCCAGTTGTGCTGCAGTACAGTTTTGGTCAGCCAAGAAAAAATGAGGGTCGTAACCAAAGCCGTTGTTTCCAGTGGCTTGATCAATAATTTGACCATACCAACGGGTTTGCACAATGATGGGCTCGGGATCATTGGGGTTGTTGATAAACACTAGAGCGCAAACATAATGAGCGCCTCGATCTGCCTGATCCTTTAATTCTTGGATGAGTTTTTGATTGTTGGCTGCATCATTGCCTTGATCTCCCGCATAGCGAGCCGACAATACGCCTGGCATGCCATCCAAAGCATGGGCGCAAATACCGGAGTCATCAGCCAGTGCAGGTAAGCCAGATGCAGCGCTAGCATGACGCGCTTTGGCTAAGGCATTCTCTACAAAGGTATGGTGCGGCTCTTCAGCCGAAGGAATGCCCAATTCTCCTTGCGGGATGACTTGAAAGTTCAGGGGTGCTAAAAGCGCCTGAAATTCTTTTACCTTGCCGGTATTGTTAGATGCGAGAACGAGCTTTTGCATTGCTTAAGTAAGTACCAGTTATTTAAGTGAGTCAATTTGCAATTGTGTGAGCTCTTTGATGCCTTGGTCAGCCAAGTCTAATAACGCATTGAGCTCAGCCCTCGAGAAAGCGGCGCCTTCAGCAGTCCCTTGCACCTCAATCATTCCACCTTTACCGGTCATCACAACATTCATATCGGTATCGCAAGAAGAATCTTCTGGGTAATCTAAATCGAGTACTGGAACTCTTTGATAGATGCCCACTGAAATTGCAGCAACGCTATCAATAATTGGATCTTTAGTAAGTGCACCACTTTTCAAAAGTTGGTTTACTGCATCACGCGCAGCAACATAAGCACCTGTAATGGAAGCTGTACGTGTGCCGCCATCTGCTTGCAGTACATCGCAATCGAGGTGAATCGTTCTCTCACCCAATACTTTTAAATCAAAGACGCTACGCATAGCGCGGCCAATGAGGCGCTGAATTTCTTGAGTACGACCGGATTGCTTGCCGCGAGCTGCTTCACGATCGCTGCGGGTATGGGTGGAGCGGGGCAGCATGCCGTACTCAGCGGTTACCCAGCCTTCGCCGGAGCCTTTCTTATGGGGCGGCACCTTTTCTAGGATGCTGGCAGTACACAGGACCTTGGTATCCCCAAAGGCAATCAATACTGAGCCTTCAGCATGCTTAGTAAAGGCCCTGGAGATGGTGACTGGACGTAAATCGGTTGGCTTACGACCGCTAGGGCGGGCAATATTGGCTGGGTTGGCAGTGCTCATAAAGGGGGTCCTGTGAGGTTAGTGTCTAGATCAATAATGAATCTACAATGTCCATATGATATCGAGCATGACTGGTTATGGCAGCGCTTCTCGCCAAGTCTCCTTAGGAGCGGGTGTAGTTGCTGATCTGCAGGTGGAATGTCGGGCTGTTAACAGCCGCTTTCTGGATCTTGGATTTCGTCTTCCGGACGAATGTCGCGGGGCTGAGCCTGCCTTGCGGGAAATGGCTACGCAAAGCCTTTCCCGAGGCAAGGTGGAGTTTAGGGCGGCCTGGCGAGTCAATAGTGCGGCTGCAGGTGCTGCCAAGAGTAATCCACATGCCTTGGGGGCCATTAATCGGGATCGTCTCGATGCTTTGTATACCCTCCAGGAAAAGGCCCAAGAATCTTTCCCAAAAGCACAAGAGCTCAGTATTGCTGAAGTTCTGCGTTGGCCTGGTGTTGTTTCTGAACCGCGGGGTGAAGAAGATAGTTGGATAACTGCTGCAGTCGAAGCCGGGCGCGCAGCCTTAGCCGTTCTAATGGAAAGTCGTCATGCTGAAGGTAAAGCCTTGGTTGGCGTATTAACCAGCATTACCGGCAAGATGCGTGACATCGTAAAGGTCATAGAGCCTAGGATCCCTGAATATGTAGCGCAGTATCAGGAAAAGCTCACTGAGCGTTTAGCGGAAGCGCTGGCAACGCAAGAACAAGCAAAGGCTGGCACTGAGTTGATGGAGCGTATTCGTCAAGAGGTAGTACTCTACGCAGTCCGCATTGATGTGGCTGAAGAATTCGCGCGTTTAAAGACCCATCTTCAGGCGGTTGATAATGCACTTGCAGGTAAGGGTCCGGTTGGAAAGCGTTTGGATTTTCTAATGCAAGAGCTCAATCGCGAAGCGAATACCTTAAGTTCCAAATCTGTATCTGAAGAGTGCACACAAGCCGCGCTGGAGCTCAAGTTGTTCATCGAGCAAATGCGTGAGCAAGTTCAAAACCTTGAGTAATCCATAGATTGATTTATGACTAACACTAATCAGACTCCATCCTACCAAGGCAGTATGTTGATGATTGTTGCGCCCTCAGGCGCTGGTAAATCATCATTGGTAAATGCTTTATTAAAAGACGATGTAGGGCTCAAATTATCTTTATCAACAACTACGCGTGTGCCAAGACCTGGTGAAGTCGATGGTAAAGATTATCGATTTCTGACAAAAGACGATTTTTTGCAAGAGCGTGATCAGGGACATTTTTTAGAGTGGGCTGAAGTCCATGGTCATTTTTATGGCACATCAAAACCTTGGATTGAATCTCAAATGCAAGCGGGCAGCGATGTCATGTTGGAGATTGATTGGCAGGGCGCTCAACAAATTCGGAAGTTAATTCCCTCGGTGCAGTGGATCTTCATCTTCCCACCCTCAATAGAGGCTTTGGAAGAGCGTCTGCGCAAGCGGGGTCAAGATGACGAGGCCACAATTCAGCGACGTTTGGCAGCTGCTCATGTTGAGCTTCAGCACGCCTCTGAGGCAGATTACATCGTAGTAAACGATTCTTTTGATCAGGCATTAGTCGATTTAAAGCACATTCTGGCTTCAAGTCGGCTTCGTTCTGGGCCCAGTATGGCCAGAAATCCAGCTCTTTTAAAGCGCCTCGGGGTCTAATCAGTTATCCTATAGGTATTGAAGCTAAATTAAGTGAGTCCAGCATGGCACGTATTACTGTAGAAGATTGCCTTAAAACTATCCCTAATCGTTTTGAATTGGTTTTGGCCGCGACTTATCGTGCTCGCCAATTGGTACAAGGTCACTCCCCACGTGTTGAGTCCAGAGATAAAGCTACTGTAGTTGCTTTGCGTGAAGTAGCTGCTGGTGTTACTGACCGTGACATGTTGACCAAAGTACCTCTGTAATTAAGGAGTTCCGGTGTGGAGCTTCCTTTAGGAATAGTCAAAACATCGGAAAAAGTAGGAAGCATCTCGCCTAATGATGCTTCGCTTGACTCAGCTCAAGCACAGTTGTTGGATGAAGACTCCGACACCCCAAATCAAAGCGGTAAAAAATCGATCATTGCCAGCTTGTTGGCACAATCGAGCCGTCATTTATTCGGCCCCACATCTGCACCTAGTCTTCCACTAAAACATCAGGTAGTTTCAATAGAGGGATTGCTTGCAAAACTCTCTTATCTCAAGCCTGAAGAGATTGTGCAAATCAAAAAGGCATTTCAGTTTTCGGATGCCGCTCATTTAGGTCAATACCGTCATAGCGGCGAACCCTACATTACCCACCCAGTTGCTGTAGCAGAGCTTTGTGCAACCTGGCGTTTAGATGCGCCATCCATCATGGCCGCTTTAATGCATGATGTGATTGAAGATACGGGCTGCACAAAGGCAGACTTAGTTGAAAAATTTGGCAATAAAGTTGCCGAGTTGGTTGAAGGTTTAACGAAGCTCGATAAATTAGAGTTTCAAAGTCATGCAGAGGCTCAAGCAGAGAGTTTTCGCAAAATGTTTATGGCAATGGCGCGGGACGTCCGAGTCATCTTGGTAAAGCTTGCTGACCGCACTCACAATATGCGCACCCTCGATGCGGTGCCGATGGAGAAGCGTCGTCGTGTAGCCGCTGAAACAATTGAAATCTATGCGCCCATTGCACATCGTCTCGGATTGAACGTCATTTATCGCGACCTTCAAGATTTAAGTTTCCGTTACTCCATGCCTATGCGCTTTCGGGTCATTGAGGGCGCTGTCAAGCGGGCGCGTGGCAATCGTAAGGAAATGGTTGAGAAGATTTTGCAGTCTTCTCGTATGGCTTTTGCTAAGGCTAACCTAGATGTGGATCTTCGCGGTCGTGAAAAAACACTCTTTAGTATTTATCACAAGATGCGCTCGAAGCATTTAAGTTTTTCACAAGTATTAGATGTATATGCTTTCCGGGTAACGGTGCATTCAATTGACGAATGCTATCGCGCTCTAGGTATCTTGCACGCTTTGTACAAGCCCATGCCGGGTAAATTTAAGGATTACATTGCCATTCCTAAATTGAATGGCTATCAGTCCTTACATACGACCTTATTGGGTCCATCAGGCGTACCGGTAGAGTTTCAGATTCGTACATCTGAAATGCACGCAGTCGCTGAAGCGGGTGTTGCTGCACACTGGGCCTACAAAGATGGCTCTCCTGATATGAGTGAGGTTCAAAACCGAGCTCATCAATGGCTGCAGTCCTTAATTGATATTCAGGATAGTAGTGGTGACTCCCAAGAATTCTTAGAGCACGTCAAAATTGATTTGTTTCCTGACGCTGTTTATGTATTTACACCTACAGGCCAGATTAGAGCTCTTCCAAGAGGCGCTACTGCCCTAGACTTTGCGTATTCCATCCATAGTGATCTGGGTAATACTTGCGTGGCTGTGAAGATTAATGGCCTGCAATTACCTTTGCGTAGCGAGTTAAAAAATAGCGACATTGTTGAGGTAATTACTTCAGCGAACTCGCAACCCAACCCAGGTTGGTTGGCATTTGTGCGCACTGGTAAGGCACGCGCCTCAATTCGCCATTCATTAAAAACAAAGCATTATTCAGAGTCCTTACAGTTGGGCGAGCGTCTATTAGCCAATGCATTACGTCAGCAAGGTGTGGATGCAGCTTTGCTGAGCCCTGAGATTTGGGAAAAGCTGATGCACTGGACTGGCGATAAAACCCGCGAAGAAGCTTGCGTCAATATTGCCTTGGGTAGACGTTCCCCGCAGGAGCTAGCTATTCGTCTCAAAATTATTATTGATGATGAGGGCGGTGCTGAACAGATGCGCCTAGGCGTTGCTGATTGGGTCGCACCCAATCAAGAAGTGGGTCATCATCACCAACGTCAAGCCATATTGGTAGATGGACGTGAGGGTAACTCTATCCATTTTCAAACCTGCTGCCATCCTATTCCTGGCGATAACATCATTGGCTATCTTGGCAAAGGTGAGGGTCTGCAAGTGCATACCAATGATTGCCCAATAGCGTTGCGCATGCTGTCTAAGGACAGCGATAAATGGGTTGAGGTTGAGTGGGGCAGAGAACTCAATCGTGAGTTTGAGTTAGATCTAGCCATTGATACGCGGCAAGGTAAAGGTGTGTTGGCTAGAGTGGCGAGCAGTGTTACTTCTGCCGATTCCAACATCATGAATGTGTCGATGGAAGATCGCTTTAAGGAAGACTCAGTCACCATTCGTTTTACGATCCAGGTTTACGATCGCTTACATCTCTCTAAGGTGATGCGCAGCTTGCGTGCCAATCCCGATGTCATGCGAGTCACTCGTACACGCGCAACATAAATTCCTTCAGCTTTATAAATACTGAACGTCTAGGATTTCAATTTCAGCAGGGCCTGTTGGTGTTTGTATAAAGACACAATCTCCAATCCGGGATTTGATTAAGGCTTTTGCTATAGGCGACACCCAGCTGACGTGACCCTGATCTAAGTCCACCTCGTCCACGCCAACAATAGTGATGGTAGTCTCCTTGCCAGCCTGTGCACCCTCCAAAGTTGAGTAAGTCACAGTAGCCCCAAAGAAAACCTGTTCAGCATCATTTTCGCCAGATTTTCGGGCGGCATTATCGACAACCACCGCAAATTCAAGGCGTTTGTTGAGGAAGCGGATCCGTCTATCAATCTCCCTCAGACGCTTTTTTCCGTAGATGTAGTCCCCATTTTCAGACCGGTCACCATTGCTGGCGGCCCAGTGGACTACCTTCACAACCTCCGGTCTATCAAGGTTTAGGAGCTGTAGGAGCTCGGTCTTGATGCGTTCGTGACCAGCGGGGGTGATGTAGTTCTTCTCTTCCATGGCATAATTATGGCTGTTGCGGCTGTAGCTCAGCTGGATAGAGTACTTGGCTACGAACCAAGGGGTCGTGGGTTCAATTCCTGCCAGCCGCACCAACCCATATAGGGCCTAGTTGAAAAACTGGGCCCTTTCTCTTTTTTAGGCTTTTCTCAGCGCTTTCACAGAGATACCTTATAGTCTGCTTATGAGCACATCTGACACCATTTCTGCCGTTTCTGACGCCCCAGTGGCAGTTTGGTCACAGGTAGATGCTAATAACGCCAAAGTGCTGGTTAGCGGCAATGTCAACGTCTATTCCTTGGGCGGTGTTTGGACCCAAATTCGCAGCTCTCAGGATGCTTGGCTAAAGCAGGGTGACGGCAAAAGTAAGTCCCTCACTTTTGATGCATCCAAAGTTACTTTTTTAGATGGCGCTGGTATTGCATTTCTGATTGGGATCGAAGAGGCCCAAACTTCAGCTGGCGCAAAGTTTGAGGTTGTTGGCTTGGATTCACGTTATGAGCCTTTGTTAACTGAGTTCAACCCAATCACTAATTTATTTCCCGTTCCTGTTGTAAAGCCTAAAAGAAGTTTTGTGGTCAGCACGGGAATGGCTGTCCAGAACTTAATTGATGACACTGTTGGTTTAATTACTTTTACCGGTCATCTTGCATCTGATTTAGTTTGGTCTATTCGTAACCCCAATCAAGTGCGCTGGGGTGATTTTGTGAATGCCGCTGTGCAAGCCGGTATTGCCGCATTACCTATCGTTGGTCTAGTGGCGTTTTTGATTGGCGTCATTCTTTCGTTCCAGGCTGCCATTGGTATGGAGCAATTTGGCGCTGTATCCTTTGTGGGCCCCTTGGCGGCCTTAGGCATTGTGCGAGAAATGGGCCCATTAATTACCGCTATCTTGCTGGCTGGACGCTCATCAGCAGCGTTTGCCGCAGAGATTGGCACGATGACGGTGAATAGCGAAGTAGATGCACTTGTATCTGGCGGCTTAAGCCCAATTCGTTTCCTAGTTGTGCCACGCGTTTTAGCCGGAATTTTGGTTGCGCCAATTTTGACTTTGTTTGCCGATATCGTCAGCATTTTTTCTTCCATGCTGACGATGTTGATTTACGGTATTCCATTTATTAATTTCTATAACGGCATGCTCTCTGCCGTAGATATCGAAGATGTCGGATCCGGATTAATTAAAGCCACGCTTTTTGGTATTGTCGTTTCTGCGGTGGGTTGCCTACGTGGTATGCAAACCGGCAATGGTGCCGCTGCGGTTGGTATTTCAGCAACCCGAGCGGTAGTAAGCAGCATTGTTTTGATCGTAGTGGTCGATGGTATTTTTGCCTTCATTTCCTATAAGACAGGTTTCTGATGGATACGCCAGCCAAATCCCAGTACGCAATTGATGTTCAAAACCTCACCGTAGGTTATGGCTCTAATGTACTTATGCAGAATCTTAATTTCTCAGTCAATTACGGAGAAATTTTTGTGATTCTGGGTGGCTCAGGATGCGGTAAATCCAGTTTGTTAAAAAACTTGTTTGGCCTCTATCAGCCCTTGTCTGGCGATGTTCTCATCGAAGGCGAAAACATTACCAGCGCAGTTGGAGCGGAGCGCCAAAAGATCATGACTAGCTTTGGCGTAATGTATCAGCAAGGCGCTTTATTTGGCTCAATGAACCTGCTTGATAACGTGACCTTGTTTATGCAGGAATACACCCAGCTGACCCAAGTTCAAATGGATTTGTTGGCGCGCTGCAAGCTTGATCTTGTCGGTCTCTTGCCTTACGAGTCCTACATGCCAAGTGAAATTAGTGGCGGTATGCAAAAGAGGGCGGCGATCGCTCGGGCGATGGCACTTGACCCTAAAATATTATTCCTAGATGAGCCGTCAGCTGGCTTGGACCCCATTACCTCTGCTGATCTCGATAGCACGATCCAGGACTTATCAAAAAATCTTGGCATTACCTTTGTCATCGTATCTCATGAACTTGCCAGTATCTATGCCATCGCTGACAAGGTCATCATGCTTGACAAAGGTACTAAGGGAATCATTGCCGAGGGTGATCCTAAAGTTTTGCGCGATACCAGTAAAGATCCACGGGTGCATCAATTCTTCAATCGTATTATGAGCAAGGACGCAGCATGAGTAATAACTCAAATCCCAATTATTTTCGCTTAGGCGTTTTTGTGCTTGCAGCAATTGGCGTACTGATTGCTGTGATTCTTATTTTTGGTGGAGGCAAAATCTTCCAAAAATCATTCATGGTTGAAACCTATATCAAACAGTCTGTAACTGGTCTAGATGCCGGTGCAGCCGTGCGATTCCGCGGGGTCAAGATAGGTCAGGTTACGTCAATCGGACTATCTGGCGATATGTATGAAAGAGATTTGCCATTTCATGATCGTCGTCAGTATGTTGTGGTCAGAATGCAAATTTTTGGTGACAAGGTAAATGAAGCTCAAATTAGCGAGTTTGTAAAAAATAATTTACGCGCTCGCGTAAAGTCGATGGGTATTACTGGCGTTAACTATATCGAGTTTGATTTTGTGGCAAACGCATCTGCTACTCCACCACTTCCTTATACTTGGAAGCCTGCGCACCCAGTTATTCCATCTTTGCCAAACCAAGCCGATGAAATTATTTCGGGTATTCAAAAGCTGATTGGCGCCCTTAATGATATGAATATTGATGGCACTCAGAAAAAATTAGATGCGTTGTTAGGCAATCTCAATGTACTGATGGCGGGTGATGGCAAAGGTAATGAGGGTGTGATTGAGTCTGTAAAGCAGCTGAACGTCATCATGGCTCGCATTGCTAAGGCAACCGATAAGGAAGAGCTTGGCATTCTCATGCGTGAATTGGCGGCAGCAACTACCTCCTTGCGTCAAACCATTACTAGTGTTCAGGGTGATACCGTGTTGACGATGGAAAATATTAAGCAAGCCAGCGAAAATTTAAATGAATTTAGCCGCATTGCTAGCCAGTCGCCTTCAAGTCTGATTTGGGCTGATCCGCCCGCAAAAATTACACCTAGCAGCGGCTCCGCTCAGTCTGGAGCTAAGAAATGATGAAGCGCATTCTATTTTCTATTGCTATCCTCGGCTTAGTCTCCTGCTCATTTCCCACCAGGCCGCCAGTAGGCCCTACCACTTGGATGGTATCTCCAGAAAGAACTGCTGCACCACGTGTTGCTCGTACGGATATTTGGCTAAAAATGGGCTCTGTATCTGTTACGCCACCGTTTGATGGCAGATCTTTGGTTTACCGTACGGGTGATCAGCGTTACGAAAAAGATTTTTACAACGTTTACACGACCATTCCTGCTGAAATGATTGGCAATGCTGAGCGTCAATGGATGAATAAGGCAAATATTTTCTCTGCTACAGTGGGACAGAGTAATAGTCTATTTCCTTACTATTATTTGCAAGCAACTGTTGAAGAGTTTTATGGCGACTATCGTAATAAGCCTGAGGCTGTGGTTAGCGTTGAGTTTTTCCTAAGTGCCACTAGCTCCGGGAAAACGAATCCCTTGATAGGTGCAAATCGATATACCAAGCGTGTTGCCCTTAAAGACAATACGCCGGATGCCCTCGTATTGGGTCAGCAAGAAGCTTTGGCTCAGATCTTTAATGAATACGAAGCTCAACTCTATAAATATGCTGGTAATTTGCCAAAACCTTTAGGACAGTGATTTCATGAAATTGTTTTTACCCCAATTTGCATTGAGAAAGATTGCTACTGCATCCTTAATTGCCTTGATAGCTGGCTTTATGAATATTGCAAGTGTCAACGCGCAAAGCTTTCCCACTAAACCTATTCGTTTGGTTGTTCCATTCGCACCAGGCGGTAGCACTGACATCATTGCTCGTGCGGTAGGCGATGCCCTGGGGCGTCAACTGGGGCAACCAGTCATTGTCGAGAACAAGGCAGGCGGCGGTGGTTCTATCGGTGCATTAGAGGTTATGAGAGCTCCCAAAGATGGTTACACCATCGGTATGGCGACGGTTTCAACCACAGCTGCTAATCCAGCCATTAATCCCAAGATTGGTTACGACCCGGTAACGGATTTCACAGCCATTAGCAATATTGCAGCAACACCAAACATCATTGCGGTCAATCCCTCTTTCCCTGCAAAAGACTTTAAGACCTTTATGGAGGTGTTAAAGGCAAACCCTGGTAAGTATTCCTATTCAAGCTCAGGAACCGGTGGCATTGGACATCTTCAAACCGAGTTATTTAAAAGTTTGACAGGTGTCTTCATTGTTCATATTCCTTACCGAGGGGCAGGTCCTGCGTTGGCTGATACGGTTGGTGGGCAAGTTTCTATGATCTTTGATAATTTGCCTTCGTCATTACCGTTTATTAAAGATGGCAAGCTAGTACCTATCGTGATTGCCGCGCCTAAGCGTTTGGCGCAATTGCCGAATGTGCCTACTTTCGCTGAGGTTGGCTTGGCGCCTGTCAATCGGATGGCTTACTACGGTCTTTTGGGGCCAGCTGGGATGCCTAAGGATATTGTGGATAAGTACACTGCGGCCTTGCAAAAGGTAGTTGCTGATCCTGCCGTTAAAAAGCGTATTGAAGATACGGGCTCACTCATTAATGTGAATGGATCTGAAGCATTTGCAAAAGAAATTAAAGCGGAGTACACCGTTTACAAAGAAGTAGTTGCTAAACAAAAATTGCAATTAGATTAATAAATTGAATAAATAAATCGAATTAATAAATCGAATAATTAATTAAAGTCAGTTGGAGACGAAATGGATTTAGGATTAAAAGGCAAAGTGGCCTTAGTGATTGCTTCTAGTCGTGGCTTAGGACAAGCAATGGCAGTTTCATTAGCCAAAGAAGGCGTCAAAGTCGCCGTTACTGGTCGTAACGCTGAGGGTTTGCAGCAATCTGTGCAGTTAATTGAGGCAGCTGGTGGTCAGGCTCTCGCCCTTAACTGGGATTTGTCAGATGCATCCGTTATTGATGGATTGGTATCTAGGGTTGAAAAAGAGTTGGGCCCCATTGATATATTGATCAATAACACTGGTGGTCCGCCGCCCACCCCAGCGGCTGGTCAAGATCCTGCGCTCTGGCAAAAAAGCTTTAACGATATGGTGTTGTCACTGATTGCTATTACGGATCGCGTTTTACCAGGTATGCGTCAGCGTAAATGGGGCCGCATTATTACTAGCACCACCTCAGGCGCTATTGCACCTATTAAAAATTTGGCTATTTCTAATACCTTGCGTGCGGCTCTGCTTGGGTGGTCTAAAACCTTGGCCGCAGAAGTTGCTGCAGAAGGAATTACCGTTAACGTCATCATGCCTGGCAGGGTGGCCACAGACCGCCTGCGTCAGTTGGATGAGGCTCGTGCAAAACGGGAAGGTATTGCCTATGAAGCAGTAGTGAAGGCAAGTATTAGCCAGATTCCGATGGGAAGATATGGTGACCCTAAGGAATACGGGGATGCAGCAGCATTCTTAGCTAGTCAAAACGCATCTTTTATTACTGGTACTGTCATGCGTGTTGACGGTGGCCAAATTCAGGCAATTTGATTCAATTCATTCTTCGTTTCTTAGGAGCTTGGCGGCGTGATGTGCGATCAAGCGAGTTGGCCTGGTTACTGGTTGCTCTAACGCTTTCGGTTACAGCCCTTTCTAGCGTCAGTTTTTTAGCTGATCGCATGCAAAGGGCATTTGCTTTTGATGCCCGCCAACTTTTAGCCTCAGATTTGCTGATTGTTTCTGATCAGCCTTTGCCTAATCTCTTTGTAAGTGAGGCAAAGAGTAGTAATTTGCAGATAGCTCAAACAGTAGTGTTTCCGAGCATGGCGACAGTTGGCTCGCACAGCAAGTTAGCTTCTCTTAAAGCAGTAAGTCCGCAATACCCCCTTCGCGGAGCATTGCGGATTCAATCAAATAAACAAGGAAAGCTGCTTACTTCCGGACCTGAGCAAGGCGTTGTTTGGGTAGATCCCGCTATGTTAGCGAGCCTACATGCGACAGTGGGGGATTCTATTGCGCTGGGTCAAAAGACCTTTGAGATAGGTGGCGTCTTAGAGCGCGAGCTAGATCGCGGCGCAGGATTTATGAACTTTGCCCCTCGGGTCATGATCTCGCTAGCAGACTTAGGTGATACGGGCCTGATTGGTCTTGGTAGTAGAGTGACTTACCGTCTTCTATTGGCCGGCTCTGACGAACAAATCAATACTTATGGCTCTTGGGCAAATCAATATATTGAAAAAGAAGGTCTTAAGGGTGTTCGGATAGAAACCCTAGAGAATGCACAGCCCATGATGCGTAAAACATTAGAGCGTGCAGATCGATTCTTATCATTGATTGCCTTATTGACTGCAATGGTTGCAGCAGTGGCAATAGCGTTATCAGCACACCGCTACACACGCAAGCAGGCAGACGCATGCGCAGTTCTTAAATGTCTAGGAGCAAGCTCTAGAACGATCCTGATACGACAGGGCCAGAGCTTAATTGGGCTAGGTCTCATTGCGGCATTCTTGGGATCTCTTTTAGGGTACTTTGGGCAATACTTATTGACGCTCCTGTTGGGTAATTTGGTATTAACTGAATTGCCGTCCGTATCTTTTTGGCCTGTGCTGTGGAGTGTTTTAGTAGCCTGGGTCTTGCTTATAGGTTTTGCTGGCCCGGCAATCTTGAGCTTAGTCAAAGTTTCGCCAATCAGACTCATTAGAAAAGAATTTGAAGGCGTCAACATTTCTAATGTTTGGACTGCCTTGTTTGGTTTGGGTGCAGGTGTATCTTTAATTATGTTTGCAGCTCGCGATTGGAAGTTGGCCTTGTGGACTTGCCTCAGTTTTAGCGCTGCCATCGTCATCTTTGCATTGATATCTTGGGGCACTTTACGTATTCTTAGCAAAATACGCACCCATCGTTTTGCATTTGGATTTGTCATTCTGTCACAAGGACGTAGAACTGGGTTGGCAGCGGTGCAAATTACAGCACTTGGTATAGCGCTAATGGCTCTCATACTGGTGCTGCTATTACGAGCAGATTTTTTAAGTGCTTGGCAGGGCAATATACCTACTGATGCGCCCAATCGCTTCATGATTAATGTTCAAGAGGATCAAAAGCAGGGATTGACACAGTCACTCAAGAATGCCGGCGTATCAAGTCCGGAGTTTTATCCGATGGTACGTGGCCGTTTGATAGATATCAATGGTAAAGATGTGGCCCCTAGTGATTTTGCTGAAGAGAATGCCAAGCGTTTAATTGATCGCGAGTTTAATTTGTCATATACGGATCAATTGCCACCAGGCAATCAGATCATTTCAGGTAAATGGATCGAGGGAGGCGCCCCTCAAATTTCCATGGAAACCGGGATAGCCAAAACCCTGAAACTGAAACTAGGCGATCAGCTGAGTTTTGAGGTAGCTGGTGAAAAGATCACTGCGCCAATTACCTCATTGCGTAAATTAGATTGGGGTTCTATGCGGGTGAACTTTTTTGTCATCATGCCACCAGCTCAGTTGCAATCATTGCCTCAGTCTTGGATTACCTCCTACTATCAGTCTCCCCAGCAGGAATCGTTAGATTTTCAATTAAGCCAAACGTACCCGAATTTAACTATCGTCGATGTATCGGCTTCGTTGCAACAAATTCAGGAGGTTCTGAATAAGCTATCTTCGGTATTGGGTTTGTTACTAGCCTTTACGATTGTGGCTGCTATGTTGGTTTTAATGTCTGCAATAGCGGCTACTCAGGATGAGCGCTATAAAAATGCTGCCTTATTGAAAGCGTTGGGCGCCTCGCGCTCTACGTTAGCCAGTATTGCCAATATCGAGTTGGTCATGATCGGCGTAATAGCAGGAGTGTTATCCGGCCTTGCTTCAGGTATTGCTGCCTGGGCCTTAGGACATTATGTGATGGAAATTGACTTTAATGCTTTTGGTGAAGCGCTCTTCATGGGGATTGCATTTGGGGTAAGCGCCTGCCTAATCTCTGGATATCGCTTCCAGCGAAGAATTCAGAAGGCTACAGCAGTCGAATGCCTACGTGAAGCCTGACTAAATCATTAGTACAGACTTTTTAGCTTAGTTTTACGCGATTTTTAGGCAGCTCAACCAGGCGCGTTCCAGCCATACGGTCTGGAAGGCTTTGCCGGAACACAATATTCTGGCGATCCAAATAAATACTTAATGGCCAAATGAGAAGGGCTACAGTGAATAGCATTTCAATGATCTGCCACTTCTCTAGATGAAAAGCCCATTGAAGTAGAACGCAAGGAATAAGCCAGAGGGAGCCATAAACGTAACGCCAGAATGCTTGCCGCCTGCTTAGGTTATAACCCTTGCGCCCAATCATCCGGACACGCCAAGTTTGCATGGCAAGCGTTTGCCCGGATTTGGTCCAGTACCAGACAAAATAAATTCCCAAGACTACATAGAGATATAAAAAAGTAAGCCAACTGGGTAATGAGATTCCAAACAGAATGCCAAGGCCAAGATTGGGGGCTAAAAAGGTGAGGGCAATTACGCCAAGCAATACCAATTGCTCGTACATGCAGCATGACACTCTTCGCCAAAATTGGGGCGAAGGCAATACGTCTAGTTCAGCAGGCGTCATGGAGCTACTTAATTAGCAGATGAATTGCTTGTAGGGCTTGCTTCCGTGCTGGATCCAGAGCTTTCTGCTGGCGCAGGAATACTTGGAGCTAAGACAGCATTTGGGAGTGCGACTTTGGGGGAAATGGCATGCTGCTGCAGCGTTGGCGCATTCGCTGCAGTTGGTTTTTTCTTTACCTCAGATTCTGCTAACTTCTTTTTTTGCTCATCGCTCAGTTTTTGGTACGCATACCATGCCTCTGCCTTTTTCTCGGCGGGGAATTTAAGGCTTGTGAGGTAATTTTCACGAGCAATGCGACGATCTTTCTGCGATAGATTTGACCAGCTGGCCATGCGTGACTGAAGACGCTCTTGATCTTGTGAGCTCATCTTGGGGTAAATATTCGCAACCTGTATCCATTTCTTGCGGCTATCGGGCAACATGTAATCCCAATCGCTTTCAAGCGGGGCAAGAATTTGTTGTTGGGTAGGCTTTAATCCTTCCCAAGTTCCATCTGGCTTTCTCTCTGGAATGGCGGTGGCTTTTCCATGAGGAGCGCTTGCACTAGATTGCGCTTGCACTGCGGGAACTTGTGTCACGCAAAGGAGTCCAAACAGCGCTAGGCTGCAAACTCTTTGCGTTCTAGTTGTCAGTGACATCAAGCAAGTGGGGATTATTTACTTTGGACGGAATCTGATGCGCTATCGGATTCGGAAAGAGGGCCATTTTTAAGGAAGGCCATAAATCCACTATCAGCGTATGCATCAGGCGGCACATCATCAGACAGCAAAGCTGCATCGACTTCTGCAATGTCATTAATGCGCGAGTCATCTTGCCATTGGGCAATGCCAATCAGTCCAAAAACAAGAACTACTAAGGGGGCAATCCAGCCTACTGTATCCCAAACCCCATTAGAGCCAGAAGTCCAGTTACGACCAGATGCAGCCAAAACTTGCTTCTGAATGCGAACTTTTTCAGGCTTTCTGACAGATAGAGCCTTCATGCGTGCGGCATATAGACGATCTTTAATGTTCTGGGGGATGGTCTGGGTACCTTGACGAAGCAGGGCAGCGCTAGCCTGACCAAATTGGTCGGCTTGAGTCTGGGTAGTTTGGTCATCAAAGTGTTTCACAGCGTAATTCCTTTTAATTTCAATGCTTTAGCTAAAGTCTGAGTGGCCCTAGAACAGTGGGTTTTGACGCTACCTTCACTGCAACCCATTGCTTTGGCCGTCTCAGTAATGCTTAGCTCATCCCAATAACGCATCAGGAAGGCTTCTCGTTGACGTACAGGCAATTTAGATATTTCTGACTCCAAAGCCTGTAAAAGTTGACTCTTTTCAAGCTTAAAAGCCCCATCTTGGTGAATTTCACTGTCATCCGGGGCTGAAAGGGACTCCAGGGGGTCAAAATCATCACTTTCATCACTCTTTTTCCCCATATTGGAAAAGAGGGTGACCCAGGTATTTCGGACCTTTTGCCTTCTAAACCAGTCATGAATGCGGTTTTGCAGAATTCTGGTGAAGACTAGTGGAAGTTCTGCGGCAGGTCTATCCCCGTATTTTTCGGCCAACTTAATCATGGCATCTTGAACAATATCTAATGCGGCATCATCATCACGCACGGCATAGACCGCCTGCTTAAAAGCGCGCTGCTCGACACTACTCAGAAAGTCAGATAGTTCTTGGGCTGATGCCATGCAATGGATTAGACCTGAATCTGTAAGAATTGATCCATTTTAGGGGATTGCTATAGAATATAGGGCTTACTACCTAGAATCTCATTCAAGAAGTGGTTTTTTCCGGTAGCAGCGCCGTTCGAACTCAGGCCATAAGCAGGAGATAGAACAGACCAATCAATTTTTTGCCGAAAATTGCAAAGGACGAAAGAAAATGAATACAAGCAGCGCCGAATTCTTAGCTTCTAAAGCTAACAAAGACTCAATAAATACAAACAATGATGCAGCACCTCCAGAAATGATTGGCGCTGAAATGCTCGTGCATGCATTGCACAAAGAGGGCGTTGAATTTGTCTGGGGTTACCCAGGTGGATCCGTTCTCTTTATCTATGATGAAATTTTTAAGCAAGATAAGTTTGAACATATCTTGGTTCGCCATGAGCAAGCAGCTGTTCACGCTGCCGATGGCTATGCTCGCGCAACCGGTAAGGTTGGCGTTGCATTAGTCACCTCTGGCCCCGGTGTTACCAATGCGGTTACTGGTATTGCAACTGCATATACCGATTCCATTCCATTGGTGATCATCAGCGGTAACGTACCAACATATGCCATTGGTGAAGATGCTTTCCAAGAGGCTGATACGGTTGGTATCACTCGTCCAGTGGTAAAGCACAATTTCCTCGTCAAAGATGTGAAAGATCTTCCTTTGGTTTTGAAGAAAGCTTTCCATATTGCGCAGACGGGCCGACCAGGTCCTGTGTTGATCGATATCCCTAAGGATGTATCAGCAGCTAAGGGCCCATTTGTATATCCGGAAACCTTGGAAATGCGTTCTTATAACCCTGTTGTAAAGGGTCACAGCGGCCAGATTCGTAAAGCGGTAGCTTTGCTGCAAGAGGCCGAGCGTCCATACATCTATACCGGCGGTGGTGTGATCCTCTCTGATGCGGCTCCTGAATTAAAAGAGTTCGCTGACTTATTGGGTTATCCAGTAACTAACACCCTCATGGGCTTAGGCGGGTTCCCTGGAACTAGTCCACAGTTCTTAGGCATGCTCGGTATGCACGGAACATACGAAGCCAATATGGCGATGCAGCACAGTGATGTATTGATTGCGATTGGCGCTCGTTTTGACGACCGCGTGATTGGTAACACATCCCACTTCGCAAGTCATCCGCGCAAGATCATCCACATTGATATTGATCCTTCTGTAATTTCTAAGCGTGTAAAGGTAGATGTTCCTATTGTTGGTAATCTCAAAGAGGTATTGGTTGAGATGACTGCGCAATTGAAGGCTGCTGGTCCACGTAAGAATGGCGATAAAGTTGCCGCTTGGTGGGATCAAATTAACGAGTGGCGTAAAAAAGATTGCTTGAAGTACGACGAAGCTTCTCAAATTGTGAAGCCACAGTATGTAGTGCAAAAATTGTGGGAACTCACTGGCGGTGATGCATTCATCACGTCTGACGTAGGTCAACATCAAATGTGGGCCGCTCAGTTCTACAAGTTTGATAAGCCCCGTCGTTGGATTAACTCTGGTGGTCTTGGCACTATGGGCGTAGGCTTGCCTTATGCCATGGGCATCAAGAAGGCCTTCCCAGACAAGGATGTATTTGCTATTACTGGCGAAGGCTCCATTCAGATGTGTATTCAGGAACTTTCTACCTGTAAGCAATACAACACCCCAGTAAAAATTGTTTCCTTAAACAACCGCTATTTAGGTATGGTCCGCCAATGGCAAGAACTTACCTATAACAAGCGTTACTCCAGCTCTTATATGGATTCTTTGCCTGACTTTGTGAAATTGGCAGAGGCCTTTGGGCACGTCGGCATGCGCATCGAGAAGAAGTCGGATGTTGAGGGCGCGCTTAAAGAAGCAATTCGCCTAAAAGATCGCACAGTGTTTATGGATTTCCAGACTGACCCAGAAGAAAACGTTTGGCCTATGGTTCAAGCGGGTAAGGGTATTACTGAAATGCTTTTGGGTAGCGAGGATCTCTAATGCGACATATTATTTCTGTACTCATTGAGAACGAGCCGGGCGCCTTATCGCGTGTTGTAGGTTTATTTTCTGCACGCGGTTACAACATTGATACTTTGAGTGTTGCGCCGACTGAAGATCCATCTTTATCTCGTATGACTATCGTGACGTTTGGTTCCGATGACGTCATTGAGCAAATTACTAAGCACTTAAACCGTTTGGTTGAGGTAGTGAAGGTATTTGATTTAAGTGAGGGACCTCACATTGAGCGTGAGCTCATGATGATTAAGGTCCGTGCTGTAGGTAAAGAGCGCGAAGAGCTCAAACGTACCACCGATATCTTCCGCGGTCGCATCATTGATGTGACTGATAAGAGTTACACCATCGAGTTAACAGGTGATGGTGCCAAGTTGGATGCCTTTATTGATTCGATCGATCGCGCATCGATTCTGGAAACTGTCCGTTCGGGTGGTTCTGGAATTGGTCGTGGCGAGCGCATCCTCAAGGTTTAATTTTATTAACTAATTACTGCATTAATTACATTTTCAATACAAGGAAAGAGCATGAAAGTTTTTTACGATAAAGACGCTGATTTGTCCCTCATTAAGGGCAAGAAAGTCACCATCATTGGTTATGGTTCACAAGGTCACGCTCACGCATTGAATCTGAAAGATTCAGGCTGTAACGTTACTGTTGGTTTGCGTAAAGATGGCGCTTCCTGGAGTAAGGCAGCAAATGCTGGCTTGACAGTCAAAGAAGTTGGCGAAGCAGTGAAAGATGCCGACGTAGTCATGATGTTGTTGCCTGACGAACAAATTGCTGATGTTTACAGCAAAGAAGTTCACGGCAATATCAAGCAGGGCGCTGCCTTGGCTTTTGCTCACGGCTTTAACGTTCACTATGGTCAAGTTCAGCCACGCGCTGACTTAGACGTGATCATGATTGCTCCTAAGGCTCCTGGCCATACAGTTCGCGGCACATACGCTCAAGGTGGCGGTGTTCCGCATTTGATCGCTGTTTACCAAGACAAATCAGGTTCTGCGCGTGATGTTGCTTTGTCATACGCAACAGCAAACGGTGGCGGTCGTGCCGGCATCATCGAAACAAACTTCCGTGAAGAAACTGAAACTGACTTGTTCGGTGAACAGGCTGTTCTCTGCGGCGGCGCTGTTGAGTTGATCAAAGCTGGTTTTGAGACATTGGTTGAGGCTGGTTACGCTCCTGAAATGGCCTACTTTGAGTGCTTGCATGAACTCAAGTT
This sequence comes from Polynucleobacter sp. JS-Polo-80-F4, assembly GCF_018881965.1. GTDB lineage: Bacteria > Pseudomonadota > Gammaproteobacteria > Burkholderiales > Burkholderiaceae > Polynucleobacter. Next base: position 1,917,498 of record NZ_JACVPI010000001.1, on the reverse strand, counting down.
GATCGTTGACTTGATCTATGAAGGCGGTATTGCTAACATGAACTACTCCATCTCAAATAACGCTGAGTACGGTGAGTATGTCACTGGTCCACGCGTTGTAACAGAAGATACTAAGAATGCAATGCGTCAGTGCTTGAAAGATATTCAAACTGGTGAGTATGCTAAGAGCTTCATCTTGGAAAACAAAGCAGGCGCGCCTACCTTGATTTCTCGTCGTCGTTTGAATGCTGAACATGACATCGAAGTTGTTGGCGCGAAATTGCGTGCCATGATGCCTTGGATTGCTAAGAACAAGTTAGTTGATCAAACTAAGAACTAAGTAATTACGTAGAAGCAAGCATCAAATTAATAGAAGTTCATTTAAAGGCTCAGAACAAAGATGATGTATCCACACCCCATTATTGCGAAAGAAGGCTGGCCGTATTTGGCGTTAGTGGGGGCCTTGACTTTGCTGGTTCACTATTTGGGTGGCATAGCGTGGTCATGGCCACTTTGGATCATTTTTATCTTTGTTCTGCAGTTCTTCCGTGACCCGCAGCGTATTCCTGCTATGGGCCGCGATCTGGTTTTATCCCCGGCTGATGGTCGTATTGTTGTTGTTGAAAAAACCAATGATCCCTATGCGGGTCGTGAGGCGCTGAAGATTAGCGTATTCATGAATGTATTTAATGTCCACTCTAATCGTAGTGCGGTAAATGGTTTGGTGAAGGAAATTCAATACTTCCCTGGAAAATTTGTAAACGCAGATTTGGATAAGGCATCAACTGAAAACGAACGTAATGCCGTAGTCATTGATGCTAATGGCCAGACAATTACATTGGTTCAGGTCGCTGGCCTGATTGCGCGCCGAATTCTTTGCTATATCCATGTTGGTGATCGACTTAAAGCTGGTGAGCGCTATGGCTTTATTCGCTTTGGATCGCGCGTAGATGTGTATTTACCTTTAGCCGCAGAGCCTTTGGTTTCTGTTGGTGATAAAGTATTTGCAACAAATACGGCTTTGGCACGTTTGCCTGGCTTGGATTGATTCGAATCTTTAACCGGGATACGCTTTGAGTACATTTCGCCGTCGTGGTCGTATTGATCGTAGCCGCCTCTCTTCTCGTCATACCTCATCGACTGAGCGGCAATGGGCAGAGGAGTTGGGCGATGGTATTGATTACGAAGTAGAGGATTTGCATCCGCAAAAGCCCCGCTTACGTAGCAAAGGTATTTACCTTTTGCCTAATGCATTTACAACCGCAGCTTTATTCTGTGGTTTCTTTGCCATCGTTAATGCGATGAATCACCAGTTTGAAATTGCCGCGATTGCTATTTTTGCTTCACTAGTACTTGATGGAATGGATGGTCGAGTAGCGCGCATGACCAATACTCAGAGTGCTTTTGGAGAGCAATATGACTCATTGGCTGACATGGTTTCCTTTGGCGTTGCGCCTGCTTTAGTTGCATATGAATGGGCCCTGAAGGATTTGGGTAAATGGGGCTGGTTAGCGGCATTTACTTATTGTGCTGGCGCAGCTTTACGTTTGGCCCGTTTTAACGTGAATACTAGCGTTGTTGATAAGAAGTTTTTTCAAGGTCTACCTAGCCCGGCTGCAGGCGCTTTGATGGCCGGATTTATCTGGCTGGCTGACGACAACAAGATTCCAGTGCGCGATACCGCCATCCCTTGGATCACCTTCTTTATTGCAGTTTATGCGGGCCTAACGATGGTCTCAAATGCCCGTTTTTATAGTGGTAAAGCCTTGGATGTCCGCTACCGCGTTCCATTTGGCGTGATGGTCTTAATGATTCTGACTTTTGTTTTGATCTCGTCCAACCCGCCTTTAACCTTATTCGGTTTATTCGTCGTGTATTCAATCTCTGGCTATGTCATTTGGGCCTGGGAAAGACTCAGTGGCAAGCGTTTTAGCTAATCCCCAATTTTTGGGGTATATTTAATCCATGTTGATGAACTTTTCACCTTTAGCCAGCCTCCTTCTGCTAGCACTAAGCCTAAAGCTTGGGGCGGGTAAGGCCTGAGTTAATGAGATAAAGAAAATTCATTAGCCAACACATACCAGCCCCAGCTAATTGCTGGGGTTTTTGTTTTATTAAATTGAATAAACTTAATCAGTTCAGAAGTATTTAAAACCGGAGAGTAGTGATGAGCGACAAAGTAATCATTTTTGACACCACCTTACGTGATGGCGAGCAATCCCCTGGCGCATCGATGACTAAAGACGAGAAGGTTCGTATTGCTCGTCAATTAGAGCGCCTTAAAGTGGATGTGATTGAAGCAGGTTTTGCTGCTAGCTCTGAGGGAGACTTTCAGGCTATCTCTGCAGTTGCCGCCGCAGTCAAGGATTCAATCGTATGTTCATTGGCCAGGGCGAATGACAAAGACATCACACGCGCTGCAGATGCCTTGCAAGCGGCTAATGCCAAACGCATTCATGCATTCTTAGCTACCAGCCCATTGCACATGGCTGTGAAGTTACGTATGTCACCAGAAGAGGTATTGGAGCAGGCTAAGCGCTCAATTCGTTTCGCGCGTAACTTGGCCTCGGATATTGAGTTTTCAGCAGAAGATGGTTATCGCTCAGAAATGGATTTCTTGTGCAGGGTAGTTGAGGCCGTCATTAATGAAGGCGCCTCTACGATTAACATCCCAGATACAGTAGGTTATGCAACCCCCGAGTTATATGGTGAGTTCATCAAAACCTTGCGTACCCGTGTACCTAACTCTGACAAAGCGGTTTGGTCAGTGCATTGTCATAACGACTTAGGTATGGCTGTTGCCAATTCTTTGGCTGGCGTAAAGATTGGCGGAGCTCGTCAAATTGAGTGCACGATTAATGGCTTAGGTGAGCGCGCAGGCAATACTGCATTAGAAGAGATTGTGATGGCATTGCGTACACGCAAAGACTATTTCGATATGGTTTGCGGTATTGATGCAACTCAAATAGTTCCTGCTTCTAAATTGGTTTCTCAGATCACTGGCTTTGTCGTGCAGCCTAACAAGGCTGTTGTTGGCGCCAATGCATTTGCCCATACTTCTGGTATTCACCAAGACGGTATTTTGAAGAATCGCGATACCTATGAAATCATGCGTGCAGAAGACGTAGGCTGGTCTGCCAATAAGATTGTTTTGGGTAAATTATCTGGTCGCAATGCCTTTAAACAGCGCTTGCAGGAGTTGGGTATTACTGTTGAAGCTGAGGCGGATTTGAATGAAGCGTTCACTCGATTTAAAACATTAGCAGATCAAAAGTCTGAAATTTTTGATGAAGATATTATTGCCATCATGTCTGACTCAGCAGCAGCAGAAGAGGGCGAGCACTACAAATTTATTTCATTAAGTCAGCATTCAGAAACTGGTGAGCGCCCTAAATCCCGTGTGACATTCCGCATGGGAGATAAAGAAATTAGCTCTGAGGCGGAGGGCAATGGCCCGGTAGATGCGAGCTTGAATGCAATCGAGGAAATAGCAAAGAGTGGCGCTGAGCAGTTGCTCTATTCAGTGAATGCGATCACATCGGGAACGCAATCACAGGGAGAGGTTACTGTGCGCCTGGCAAAAGGTGGGCGAATTGTGAATGGGGTAGGTACCGATCCCGACATTATTGCTGCATCTGCAAAAGCGTATTTATCGGCTTTGAATAAATTGCATGATCCGAGCCAAGCTAAGCTCAATGCGCAGATGACCCCTTGATTATTGGGTCATCTGCAAGATTTTTACTTATTTAAATCAGCATTCTTATAGTACTTCGTGCCCTTGCCAGTGATTTCAGCGGCAAGGCCGGAGTCGGTCAGTTGATACATCAACACGCCTGGGGAGACCACAGTCGCATCTTGTAATGCGCCGCCATCTTTGTCATATTTGGCTGCAGCTGTCACTTGTCCGCCAAAAGTCCAGCCTGAATTAATGAAGTCGTTCATAGCTGCTTCAGTTTGAAAAACGAAGATGTTTTGGAAGGACTTAATCCCTAGTCCCAATCCAGCCTGTACTTCAGCCATATTCATGTAAACCGGCTTTTTGTCTTTTCCTATAACTACGCCGCTACCAGTGCCACCGCCTGCGATCAGAATTTTCATACCAAAATTACTAAAGGTCGCATAGCCAACGGATTTTTCAATTAGCTCCTTGGCCTTGGGTTGAACTTCGTAAAGTCGTTTCAAAGTGGCTTGATTCTTGGCTAAAACATCCTGACGTTGCTCGGCAACGGTTTTATCTGGGCCAAAAAAGGAGCCAAACTGGGCATAAGCTGGTTGAAATAGGCCAAATCCAATGCAAAGAATGGAGATGATGGGGCGATAAATTAGGCGCATAATATGTAAGTCTTTGTTTTTAAAGGGATTATAGTAAATATATGTCAGAATTTGATGATACAGGATGTCTATTTAAGCATGCGGTTATGTAAATGGGTGCTGGCTCTGCTACAATTCGATGGCTTTGATTTGTAAAGCTTTTTTGTTTTATTTTGTTAATCACGCACGACACGGATTGGGTGAAAGCTCAAGTGTTCGCAAGTAAGGAGTATTAAAAATGGCAGTTGCTGATATTAAAACGGCGGAAATCGTCAAAGAAAACGCGCGCAGCGCAAACGATACGGGTAGCCCTGAAGTTCAAGTTTCATTGCTTACAGCCCGCATCAATGAATTAACCCCCCATTTCAAGGCTAACGCTAAAGACCATCACAGCCGTCGCGGTTTGTTGAAGATGGTTTCACGTCGCCGTCGCTTATTGGATTACCTCAAAGGCAAAGATTTGGATCGCTATCGCGCATTGATTGAGAAATTAGGTCTCCGTAAGTAATTCTTATTGGTATGCAATGCCATCTTTCTTAGGGTTGTTTCTTCACGGAATCAGTCTTAAGCAGATGGCATGTTTTTTGGGCGCTTCAAGATTATTTGTGTAGGGGATTGTGTCATTCCAATGAGCTTCTGAAGGTTGATTCAGAGTCTCCCTGGAATGGCATCCCTTGTGATCTTAAAACGCTCCAGTGTTGTCGTGACACTGCTTTATCCCACGACAAGCGCAATTTTCATGTGAGCTTTGCGTGAACAATTTGGAGAAGATCAGAATGACTATGTTTAAAAAAGCAGTAAAAAGTTTTCAATGGGGTAATCATCAGGTAACTATGGAAACAGGCGAGATCGCTCGTCAATCTGGTGGTGCCGTTATCGTTAACGTTGATGACACAGTAGTAATGGGTACGGTTGTTGCTTCTAAGTCTGCAAAGCCAGGCCAATCCTTTTTCCCATTGACTGTTGATTACTTAGAAAAAACTTACGCAGCAGGCAAGATCCCTGGTGGCTTCTTCCGCCGCGAAGGTCGTCCTTCAGAAGGTGAGACATTAATCTCCCGTTTGATTGACCGTCCATTGCGTCCTTTGTTTCCAGAAGGCTTCTTGAACGAAGTGCAGGTAGTTGTTCATGTGTTGTCTATCAACCCAGATGTTCCTTCTGATATTCCTGCTTTGATCGCTGCTTCTGCAGCATTGGCTATTTCAGGCATCCCTTTTGCTGGCCCAGTTGGCGCAGCACGTGTTGGTTACGCTAATGGTCAATATTTATTGAACCCAACTCGCACAGAGCAAGCTACTAGCGAAATGGATTTGATTGTTGCTGGTACACAAGCTGCCGTATTGATGGTTGAGTCAGAGGCTAATCAGTTATCCGAAGAAATCATGTTGGGTGCAGTTGTATATGGTCACGACCAAATGCAAACAGCAATCAATGCAATTAATGAATTGGTTTCTGAAGCTGGCAAGCCAGAATGGGATTGGACTGCTGCACCTAAAGATGAGCCATTCATCGCTAAGGTTACTGCTTTGGCTGAAGCGCCATTGCGTGAGGCTTATCAGATTCGTCAAAAAGGCGCTCGTTCAGACAAGCTCAAAGAGATTACTAAAGAAGTAGTTGCTAAGTTACAAGAAGAAGGTGATGTTGACGCTGTAGCTGTTAATGACATCTTGTTTGAAATTGAAGCGAAGATTGTTCGTAGCCAGATTTTGAACGGTGAGCCACGTATTGATGGTCGCGATACACGTACTGTTCGCCCGATTGAAATTCGTAACGGCGTATTGCCGCGTACACACGGTTCTGCATTATTTACCCGTGGCGAAACACAAGCTCTTGTTGTGGCTACCTTAGGTACTGCACGTGACGAGCAAATCATTGATGCGCTCGAAGGTGAATACCGCGATCGTTTCATGTTCCACTACAACATGCCTCCGTTTGCTACTGGTGAAACTGGCCGTGTAGGTAGCCCAAAGCGTCGTGAAATTGGTCATGGTCGTTTGGCTAAGCGCGCATTGATTCCAGTCTTGCCAAGTGCAGAAGATTTTGCATACAGCATTCGTGTTGTTTCAGAAATTACTGAGTCCAATGGTTCATCTTCAATGGCTTCTGTTTGCGGCGGCTGTTTAGCAATGATGGATGCTGGCGTTCCTGTTAAGGCTCACGTTGCTGGTGTAGCAATGGGCTTGATTCTTGACGGCAATCGTTTTGCTGTGTTGACCGATATCTTGGGTGATGAAGATCACTTAGGCGATATGGACTTTAAAGTAGCAGGTACAGCGAACGGTATTACTGCCTTGCAGATGGATATTAAAGTTCAAGGTATTACTAAAGAAATTATGCAAGTTGCTTTAGCGCAAGCAAAAGAAGGCCGTTTGCACATTTTGAGCAAGATGCAAGAAGCAATGGGTTCAGTTCGTACAGAATTGTCTGCTCATGCTCCACGTATGGTTTCTTTCAAGATTCATCCAGACAAGATTCGTGAAGTCATCGGTAAAGGCGGCGCGACTATTCAAGCCTTGACCAAAGAAACGGGTTGCAGCATCGACATTAAAGATGACGGCACTGTAACTATTGCTTCTACAAGTGCTGAAGGCATGGCTGAAGCAAAAGCGCGTATCGAAGGCATTACTGCTGAAGCTGAAGTAGGCAAGATCTACGAAGGCCCTGTTGTGAAGTTGCTCGAATTCGGCGCTTTGGTCAACATTCTTCCTGGTAAAGATGGCCTCTTGCATATCTCTGAGATTTCCAATGAGCGCGTAAAAGAAGTTAAAGACTATTTGGCAGAAGGCCAAGTGGTTCGCGTGAAATTGCTAGCTGCTGATGAGCGTGGTCGCTTGCGTCTTTCATTGAAAGCTGCGATGGCTGATGAAGGCGGCACGATTGCTCCTTTAGCAGGTGCTGCAGAAACTCCGGCTACAGACGAACAGGCTTAAGCCTAAAGATCGCAGGAGTCTCTTATGCGCGTTATCGAGATCAAAGAATTTGGTGCCCCAGAAATGCTGGTGCCAGCTACTCGTCCTGATCCAGTAGTTCCCGCTACTGGGACTGGCGAAATTTTGATTAAAGTTTTAGCTGCCGGAATTAATCGTCCAGACGTTTTACAACGTAAAGGACATTACCCAGTTCCAGCAGGTGCATCAGATATTCCTGGTCTTGAGGTTGCTGGAGAAATCGTTGGTGGAGATTTATCTCATGCCGACAACGTGTTTGGTTTAAAGGTAGGCGATAAAGTCTGTGCATTGGTTCAAGGTGGTGGTTATGCTGATTTGTGTACCGCTCCTGTTGCCCAGTGCTTGCCTTATCCAAAGGGATTTACTGACCAAGAGGCGGCAGCATTACCTGAAACTTTCTACACCGTATGGAGCAATGTCTTCATGCGCGGTCAGTTATCTGAGGGTGAAACATTATTGGTTCAAGGCGGCTCTAGTGGTATTGGTGTTACTGCGATCTTGATTGCTAAAGCCCTAGGCCATAAAGTATTTGTGACTGCTGGTACCGACGAGAAGTGTGCCGCATGTGTGGCATTAGGTGCTGATCTGGCCATTAACTACAAGACGCAAGATTTTGTCGAAGAAGTGAAGAAGGCAACTGATGGCAAGGGCGTTAATGTCATCCTCGATATGGTTACAGGCGCTTATGTGCAAAAAGAAATTGATTGCTTGGCTGATGATGGGCGCATTGTGATTATTGCAATCCAAGGCGGATCAAAAGCAGAGGTAAGCACTAATCAGATTTTGCGTCGTCGCTTAACGATTACTGGCTCAACATTACGTCCACGCCCAGTGTCATTCAAGAAGCAAATTACAAAACAGCTTTTTGAAAATGTTTGGCCTTTACTCAACGCAGGTAAATTAAAGCCAGTTATCTATAAAACGTTTTCGCTAGATCAGGCAGCGGATGCTCATGCATTGATGGAGTCATCTGAACACGTTGGCAAAATTGTTTTAACTGTATAGAAATATTCATCACCCCCTATGCGACCACTCATCGTTATCGGCAACTGGAAAATGAATGGCAGTCTTGTAAGTAATCGAGACTGGATCAAAACCGTTGCTCGTGGCATGGAGAGTGGAATGCCATCAGGACGTAAATATGCGGTATGTCCTCCATTTCCGTATTTGTCTCAATGTGCGCAGTTAATTAAAGAGCATTCATTAGCCTTTTTGAATCTAGGCGCCCAAGATGCATCGGCTCATAGTTCAGGCGCCTACACAGGTGAAGTTGCAGCACTCATGCTCAAAGAGCTTGGTTGTACTTACGTCATTGTTGGCCACTCTGAGCGTCGTCAAATGCATCAAGAGGCGGATGAGGTAGTAGCAGCTAAAGCCCTTCAGGTCTTAGACCATGGCATGACTCCAGTGATTTGTGTTGGTGAGACAGCTGATGAAAGAAATTCAGGTAGAGCAGAAGAGATTGTTTGCTCGCAGGTTGCCAAGCAGGTGGGTGTATTACAAGACCGCCTTGCGGACTGCTTAATAGCATATGAGCCGGTATGGGCGATTGGAACTGGCAAGGTTGCTAGTGCCCAGGTTGCGCAAGATATGCATCGCGCTATCCGCCTTCAATTGGCGGAATTTAACGAGGATGTAGCTTCTCACGTTGGAATTTTGTATGGTGGCAGTGTCAAACCTGACAATGCTGTTGAATTGTTTGCGATGCCTGACATCGATGGTGGACTTGTTGGGGGTGCTTCATTGAATCCTCAGGATTTCCTTGCCATTTGTCAGGCATAGATTTTTTATTTGGAGATGAGCTGTGGAATGGTTTAAGACTTTATTGATCGTGTTACAGGTAATTTCAGCTTTGGCTGTCATTCTTTTGGTTCTATTGCAGCAAGGCAAGGGCGCTGACATGGGTGCGGCGTTCGGATCTGGCTCGTCTGGCAGTCTATTTGGGGCCAGTGGTTCTGCGAACTTTCTGTCTCACGCAACTGCAGTATTTGCTGCTGTTTTCTTTGTTTGTACTTTGGGTATTACCTGGATTGGCAATAAGAAGGAAGTTAGTCCTGGCGTCCTCTCTGGCACGGTTGCCCCTGCTGCAGTGCCGGCTGCTCCGGTAGCACCTGCTCAGGACCCAAGCAAACCAGCAGTTCCTAAGTAAAAAAGTAGGTTTTTACTTATTTGACTACCTCAAAAGAGGGGTAGTGCAGTTGTGCAATGCAGTAGAATTAACGGGTTTTACAAGATGCCGACGTGGTGAAATTGGTAGACACGCTATCTTGAGGGGGTAGTGGCTTAGGCTGTGCGAGTTCGAGTCTCGCCGTCGGCACCAATAAAGAAGTATTGATCGAGTTTTTGCTCTAAATCAATGCTTTATGTAGTTGAACATTGAATAATTTGCTTCTTATAGGATTTACCAGACAAACGAATCAGGGCTATTTTGAATCTCGCTAATTACTTTCCTGTTCTGCTTTTTATCCTCGTAGGCATTGGGGTGGGATTAGTCCCCATGTTCCTCGGAAAAATTTTGGCTCCTTCGAAGCCTGACGCTGAAAAACTCTCTCCTTATGAGTGCGGTTTTGAAGCTTTCGAAGATGCACGTATGAAGTTCGACGTGCGTTACTACTTAGTCGCTATTCTCTTCATCCTGTTCGATCTTGAAACTGCATTCCTATTTCCATGGGGTGTGGCATTGCGTGATATTGGATGGCTAGGCTACGCCTCTATGGTGATATTCCTCTTGGAATTCATTGTGGGATTTGTATATATCTGGAAAAAGGGCGCTCTCGACTGGGAGTGATAGATATGGCATTAGAAGGCGTACTTAAAGAAGGTTTTGTAACCACCACTGCGGATCAGTTGATTAACTGGACGCGCAATGGCTCCTTATGGCCAATGACCTTTGGTCTGGCTTGTTGTGCGGTTGAGATGATGCATGCGGGTGCTTCCCGTTATGACTTGGACCGATTTGGTGTGGTATTTCGCCCATCTCCGCGCCAATCAGACTTGATGATTGTTGCAGGCACTTTGTGCAACAAGATGGCTCCAGCTTTACGCAAGGTTTACGATCAAATGCCCGAGCCACGTTGGGTGATTTCTATGGGTTCCTGCGCCAATGGCGGTGGCTACTACCATAACTCTTATTCAGTAGTGCGTGGTTGCGACCGTATTGTTCCAGTTGATATTTATGTACCTGGTTGCCCTCCAACAGCGGAAGCGTTGATCTATGGAATCATTCAGTTGCAATCCAAGATCGCTCGCACTAGCACGATTGCGCGGAAGGCTTAAGTTATGTCAGATCGTTTGAACCAGTTAGCCGCCAATTTAGAAAAAGTATTAGGTAAACGCGCACAATCTATTGAGATTGCATTGGGTGAAGTGACTGTTGTTGTGAATGCAGACACTTATTTCGAATCGGCTTTGTTGCTACGTGACGATCCATCACTTGCATTTGAGCAGTTAATAGATTTATGCGGTGTTGATTACCAAGATTTTCGTGATGGCGTATGGAGCGGTCAACGCTTTGGTGTCGTAAGTCACTTATTATCTTTGCAGCACAACTGGCGCTTGCGTGTTCGCGTATTTGCACCAGACGATAGTTATCCATTGGTAGCTTCGATTACTCCGGTATGGAACTCAGCCAACTGGTTTGAGCGTGAAGCATTTGACCTCTACGGCATCTTGTTTGATGGTCACGAAGACTTGCGCCGCATTCTGACTGACTACGGCTTTATCGGTCATCCATTTAGAAAAGATTTCCCAATCAGTGGCAATGTTGAAATGCGTTATGACCCAGAGTTAAAACGTGTTGTTTACCAGCCGGTCACAATTGAGGCTCGAGAAATTACTCCACGCATTGTTCGTGAAGAGCAGTATGGAGGTCCGGTTTAAGTCATGGCACAAATTAAGAACTACACCCTCAATTTCGGTCCCCAGCATCCGGCGGCGCATGGCGTATTACGTTTAGTGCTTGAGCTCGATGGTGAAGTAATTCAACGTGCCGATCCTCATATCGGCTTATTACATCGCGCTACCGAAAAATTGGCTGAGACACGCACTTGGATTCAGAACGTTCCTTATATGGACCGTTTGGATTATGTATCCATGATGTCCAATGAGCATGCGTATGTCATGGCCATTGAAAAGTTATTGCAAGTAGATGTTCCGCTGCGCGCTCAATACATCCGTGTGATGTATGACGAGTTAACTCGCTTATTGAACCACTTACTCTGGATAGGCTGTCATGGTCTAGACGTTGGTGCAATGGCCGTCTTCTTGTACGCCTTCCGCGATCGTGAAGACATCTTTGATATGTACGAAGCAGTTTCGGGTGCCCGTATGCACGCTGCTTACTACCGTCCAGGTGGCGTATATCGTGATTTGCCAGATCACATGGCTCAGTACAGCAAGAACAAAATTCGCAGTGATTCCGCTATCAAGCGTTTAAATGAAAACCGTAGCGGCACTTTATTAGATTTCATTGAGCAATTTACCAATGGCTTTGATGCCAACGTAGACGAGTACTGCAATCTCTTAACGGATAACCGTATCTGGAAGCAACGTTTGGTCAATATTGGCATCGTCACTCCAGAGCGTGCATTGCAACTCGGATTTACTGGTCCAATGTTGCGTGGTTCAGGCATTGAATGGGATTTGCGCAAGAAGCAGCCATATGAAGTCTATGATCGTTTAGATTTTGATATTCCAGTAGGCGTTAATGGCGATTCTTATGATCGTTATTTGGTGCGTATGGAAGAGATGCGCCAATCCAATCGCATCATTAAGCAGTGCGTTGCTTGGTTAAAAGCAAATCCAGGCCCAGTGATGAGTGACAACCATAAAGTTTCTCCACCCAAGCGTGTGGATATGAAAACCAATATGGAAGAATTGATTCACCATTTCAAACTCTTTACTGAAGGGATTCACGTTCCTGATGGCGAGGCTTACTCAGCTGTTGAGCATCCAAAAGGTGAGTTTGGAATTTACTTAATTTCAGATGGTGCTAATAAGCCTTATCGCATGAAGATTCGTGCGCCAGGATTTGTACACCTTTCAGCAATGGATGAGATGTCACGCGGCCATATGTTGGCTGATGCGGTAACCATTATTGGTACCCAAGATATTGTGTTCGGGGAGATTGACCGCTAATTAAGCGTGCCAAGGATTATTTAATGACTACAACTCTTCAACTTTCTGACAAAACATTGGCTGATATTCAACGCAATATCGCTAAGTACCCACCAGAGCACAAGCAATCTGCTGTAATGGCCTGCTTGATTGCTGCTCAAACAGAGGTGGGTTGGGTTTCGCCTGAAGTGATCGAAACGATTGCACAAATTCTAGAGATGCCAAGCATCGCAGTTGATGAAGTAGCTACTTTTTACAACATGTATAACACCAAGAAAATTGGTAAATACAAATTAGTAATCTGTACCAATTTGCCATGCCAGCTCACTCATGGTGAAACAGCTGCTACGTATTTAAAAGAGACTCTTGGTATTGGCTACAACGAAACTACTCCTTGCGGAACCTTCACTTTAAAAGAGGGTGAGTGCATGGGTGCATGCGGCGACTCACCAGTGATGTTGGTGAATGACAAGCGTATGTGCAGCTTTATGAGCAAAGAAAAGATTGATGTTTTGTTAAATGAATTGCGTGCAGAAGGGAAAGCAGCATGACCAGCTTGCACGATCGCCATATCAAGCCTTTAATTCTTGCTGGATTAAACGGCGATAACTGGCGTTTAAAAGACTATGAAAGCCGTGGCGGCTATCAACAATTGCGTCGTTTAATTAACGATAAAGTATCACCCGATAGCATCATTGCAGAATTGAAAGCTTCATCATTGCGTGGTCGTGGTGGTGCAGGTTTCCCTACTGGATTGAAGTGGAGCTTTATGCCACGCCAATTCCCAGGACAAAAATATTTAGTTTGTAATAGTGACGAAGGTGAGCCGGGTACATTTAAAGACCGTGACATCATGCGTTACAACCCGCATGCCTTGATTGAGGGCATGATTATTGGTGCTTACACCATGGGTATCACTGCTGGCTACAACTATATCCACGGCGAAATCTGGGAAGTCTATTCCCGCTTTGAAGAGGCTTTGGAAGAAGCTCGTGCTGCGGGATATTTAGGCGATAAGATTTTAGGAAGTGATTTCTCCTTCCAGTTGCACGCTTCTCCAGGTTGGGGTGCATATATTTGTGGCGAAGAGACTGCATTACTTGAGTCATTAGAGGGTAAAAAGGGTCAACCACGCTTTAAGCCGCCATTCCCTGCAAGCTTTGGTTTGTATGGCAAGCCAACTACGATTAACAACACAGAAACATTTGCTGCTGTGCCATTCATCTTGGCCATTGGTGGCCAGGCTTATTTAGAGCTTGGTAAACCTAATAACGGCGGTACGAAGATTTACTCAGTCTCCGGTGACGTTGTACATCCAGGTAATTATGAAATTCCATTAGGCACTCCTTTCGCAGAACTGCTAAAGCTTGCTGGCGGTATGCGTGATGGTAGGGCTTTAAAGGCAGTGATTCCTGGAGGATCTTCTGCTCCAGTCATTCCTGGAGCGCAGATGATGGATCTGACTATGGATTACGACAGCATTGCTAAAGCTGGATCGATGCTGGGTTCAGGCGCAGTGATTGTGATGAATGAAACGCGTTGCATGGTTCGTGCCTTAGAGCGTTTATCTTATTTCTATCACGAAGAATCATGCGGTCAGTGCACTCCATGTCGTGAAGGTACTGGTTGGTTATGGCGCATTGTTCACCGTATTGAACATGGTGAAGGGCGTCCGGAGGATTTGGATTTGCTTAATGACGTAGCCGCCAATATTCAAGGCCGTACGATTTGCGCTTTAGGTGATGCTGCAGCAATGCCAGTTCGCGGTATGTTGAAGCATTACATGGATGAATTTGCATATCACGTAGAACATAAGCGCTGCTTAGATTCTGCGAAACCTTTATAAAGATTTAGAGCACGGGATATCTTAAAGTGAGCATGGTAGAAATCGAATTAGATGGTAAGGCCGTAGAAGTTCCGCAAGGTTCGATGGTGATGCACGCCGCGAACAAGCTCGGCACCTACGTTCCTCACTTCTGCTATCACAAGAAGTTGTCGATTGCGGCTAACTGCCGTATGTGCCTAGTTGAAGTTGAGAAGGCGCCTAAGCCATTACCTGCTTGTGCCACACCAGTGACTCAAGGCATGAAGGTGTTTACACATTCCGCAAAGGCCGTCGAGGCTCAACGCTCTGTGATGGAATTCCTCCTGATCAACCATCCATTGGATTGCCCAATTTGCGACCAGGGTGGCGAGTGCCAGTTACAAGACTTGGCAGTTGGTTACGGCAAGTCTAATTCACGCTATGACGAAGAGAAGCGTGTTGTGTTTCATAAGAATGTTGGCCCATTGATTTCCATGCAAGAGATGACACGTTGCATCCATTGCACGCGTTGCGTCCGATTTGGTCAAGAGGTTGCTGGCGTTATGGAGCTTGGCATGGTCAACCGTGGCGAGCATTCTGAGATCACCACTTTTGTTGGTCAGACTGTAGATTCAGAGTTGTCTGGAAACATGATTGATTTGTGCCCAGTTGGCGCGTTAACCAGCAAGCCATTCCGCTATGCTGCACGCACATGGGAACTTGGACGTAAGCGTTCAGTAAGCCCGCACGATAGCTTGGGTGCAAATACTACGGTTCAAACTAAAGCAAATAAAGTAATGCGTGTTGTTGCTCTAGAAAATGAAGCCATTAATGAATGTTGGATTAGTGATCGTGATCGCTTCTCTTACGAGGGTTTAAATAGCGCTGATCGTGTCACTACGCCAATGGTAAAGCAGGGCGGTCAGTGGTTGGAAACAGATTGGCAGTCAGCATTGGACTATGTTGCGCATTCCCTAAAATCGATTTCAGCTGAAAGCGGCCCAGAGTCTATTGGCGCATTAGCTCACCCAATTTCTAGTACAGAAGAGTTGCATCTCTTGCAAAAGATGGTTCGTGGCTTGGGTTCTAAACAGGTTGAAACGCGTCTACGCCAAACTGATGTGAAGGGTGCCGCTACAGCTCCATGGTTAGGCATGCCTGTTGCCAAGATTAGTGAATTAGATCGCGTATTAGTTGTTGGTAGCTTTTTGCGTAAAGATCAGCCAGTGCTAGCCGCCCGTATTCGTACAGCTAGCAAGCGTGGTTTACAAGTTACTCGCATTGATGCAGGTGGTGATGACTGGCTTATCCCAAGCAGTGGCATCACTGCTACACCAAGCGCATGGCTCAATGCATTAAGTGAAGTGGCGCTTGCAGTTGCTAAAGCTAAATCAGTCAGCGCACCAGCTGGCACCGCGAACTTAGCAGTTTCACCTGTGGCGCAGAAGATTGCCGATAGCTTGTTGTCAGGTGAATCTACTGCTGTATTGCTAGGTTCTGCTGCTATTGCACATCAACATGCATCTGATTTGCATGTATTAGCTCAATTTATTGCTGAGCAGACTGGCGCAACTTTAGGCTTCCTACCGGTAGGTGGAAATGCTGTTGGCGCATCCTTGGTGAATGCTAATGGTGCTGGCGTTGAATCACTATTGTCTGGTGATCGTCGCGCTGTCATTTTGATGAATATCGAGCCTGATTCTGATTTGCCTAACCCAACAGCAGCTCGTGCTGCATTGGCAAAAGCAAATACAGTGATCGCTTTTAGTGCTTATAAGAGCGCAGACTTGATGGAGGTTGCCGACGTCATTCTCCCAATCTCTACATTCTCAGAAACAGTTTCTACCTTCGTCAATCTAGAAGGCAGAGTTCAGACAGTTCAACCTTCAGTCAAACCTTTAGGTGATTCTCGTCCGGCATGGAAAGTATTGCGTGTACTCGGTGGCTTATTGGGCCTAGATGGTTTCTTGTTTAATGCGCCTGAAGAAGTTTTAGGTGAGGCATTGGATGAAGGTTATTGCACACGCTTGGATAACAAGACTTCAAGCACATCTATAGCCAACAATAATCAAGCTCCATTGAATGGTCTTGAGCGTTTGGCTGATGTCAATATATACGCTGGTGACCAAATCGTACGTCGTTCATCGGCATTGCAACTAACTCGTGATGCTAAGCGCGGCAATCAGGTTGGTTTGAATAAAAACACATTCGCTGAATTGGGTCTAAAAGAGGGTGATGCTGTTCGAGTTACTCAAGGAACTCAAACTGTTGATATGCCAGCAACATTAGAAGTAAATTTAGCGCCAGGCGCCATCAGAGTTTCTGCTGGAACTATGGCTAGTGCGAAATTGGGATCCATGTTTGGTCCAGTAACTGTTAGTAAGGCATAAGGTCAGAGATGGATAATTTCTTGAACCTCGTTACCACCCAAGGTGAGGCCATTTTTGGCTCTTTATGGCCATTGGTTTGGGCTTTGGTACGTATCGTCATCATCGTGTTGCCAATGTTTGGTTGCGTAGCTTACCTAACCCTCTGGGAAAGAAAGCTGATTGGTTGGATGCATATTCGCCTAGGACCAAATCGTGTGGGTCCTTTAGGTTTATTGCAACCTATTGCAGACGCATTAAAACTCTTAATGAAGGAGATCATTGCTCCTGCACAAGCTAGTAAGGTTCTGTACTTCATTGCACCAATTATGGTGATCATGCCTGCGTTTGCTGCATGGGCCGTAATTCCATTCCAAGCGAAGATGGTTTTGGCTGATGTCAATGCGGGTCTGCTCTACATCATGGCTATTTCCTCAATTGGTGTTTATGGCGTGATCTTGGCTGGCTGGTCATCAAACTCTAAATACCCATTCTTAGGCGCTATGCGTGCATCAGCGCAGATGATTTCTTACGAGATCGCTATGGGCTTTGCGTTGGTTACAGTGCTACTCACTTCGGGCTCTTTAAATCTGAGTACGATTGTTGCGTCTCAAGAGCAAGGTTACTTTGCAAGCCTGGGCCTTAACTTCCTCTCATGGAATTGGTTGCCTTTATTGCCAATGTTCTTGATTTACTTTATTTCTGGTGTTGCTGAAACTAACCGCCATCCTTTTGACGTAGTCGAAGGTGAGTCTGAGATTGTTGCTGGCCATATGGTTGAGTATTCAGGAATGTCATTTGCGATGTTCTTCTTGGCTGAATATGCCAACATGATTTTGATTGCTGCTGTGGCATCCATCATGTTCTTAGGCGGCTGGTTACCCATTGTTGATTTACCTATCCTGCGCGATATTCCAGGCTTCTTCTGGTTGTTCGGCAAGACATTCTTCTTGCTGTCTTGCGTTATTTGGTTGCGTGCAACATTGCCACGTTATCGCTATGACCAAATTATGCGTTTGGGCTGGAAGATTTTTATTCCCATCTCAGTATTCTGGGTGGTTGTTATCGGCGCGTGGGTTGTATCCCCATGGAATATTTGGAAATAAGTTGATCAATCATGTTTAAGAAAATTTCCCAATTCCTCGATAGCTTGATGCTTAAAGACATCTTGACCGGTATGTCTATTACTGGCCGCTATCTTTTTAAGCCAAAAATTACTGTTCAATACCCAGAAGAGAAGACGCCATTGTCTAATCGCTTCCGTGGTCTACACGCACTCCGTCGTTACGAAAATGGTGAAGAACGTTGTATTGGCTGCAAGTTATGTGAAGCCGTATGTCCTGCTTATGCGATCACTATTGAAACTGCTGAGCGCGATGACGGTACCCGTCGTACTAGCCGCTACGACATCGATCTTACTAAATGTATTTTCTGCGGCTTTTGCGAAGAAGCATGCCCAGTTGACGCCATTGTAGAAACCAATATCTTTGAATATTTCGGCGATAAGCGTGGTGACTTGTATTTCACTAAAGATATGCTTTTAGCTGTAGGTGATAAGTATGAAAAAGATATCGCCGCTAACCGTGCAGCTGATGCACCTTACCGCTAATCGAATCGAGCAGAACTAATATGACATTCGATCCATCTACTTTATTTGCTGTTTTCTTCTATGGCTTTGCAGGTTTATTGGTCATTTCTGCATTGCGCGTGATTACTGCTCGTAATCCAGTCCATGCTGCGCTATTCCTTGTATTGGCATTCTTTTGCGCGTCCGGGCTCTGGATGTTGCTTAAGGCTGAATTCTTAAGCTTGGCCTTGATTCTGGTTTATGTAGGCGCCGTTATGGTGCTCTTCCTATTCGTTGTCATGATGTTGGATCTAGATATTGAGCATCTACGTAGAGATTTTAAAAAGTACTTGCCAGTTGCATTTTTAATGGGCGCAGTGATTGTTCTGGAGCTATCGATTGTGATTATTCGTAGCTTCATTGGTACGAATGCGCCAGTGCAGCCGATGCCTGAAGAGATGATGGCAAACAATACTCAAGCCTTGGGTATGTTGATCTTTGTTGATTATGTTTATGCGTTTGAAGTTGCTGGTGTGATTCTATTGGTTGCCATTATTGCTGCTGTTGCTTTGACATTGCGCAATCGTAAAGACTCTAAAGCTCAAAATATCCACGAGCAGGTCAATGTGGTCGCTGCAGATCGTATGCGTATTGTGAAGATGGGTTCTGACATGGCGGCAAAACAAGATGCAAGGGGAGAGAAGAAATGAATATCACTCTCGCTCATTACTTAGTGCTTGGTGCGATTTTGTTCGCAACTAGTGTTATTGGTATTTTCTTAAACCGTAAGAATGTCATCGTATTACTCATGGCTATTGAGTTGATGCTTCTCTCGGTCAATATGAACTTTGTTGCCTTCTCTCACTATCTGGGTGATATGGCAGGTCAAGTATTCGTATTCTTTATTTTGACTGTGGCAGCTGCTGAAGCAGCTATCGGCTTGGCAATTTTGGTTGTGCTCTTCCGCAAGGTTGACACCATTAATGCCGAAGATCTTGACCACCTTAAAGGCTAGTCATGCAATTGACCTTAAATATCCCCGTTCTTTGCGCAATTCCATTGGCGCCATTAGTAGGCTCCATCATTGCCGGCTTCTTTGGTACAAAGTTAGGCGGCAACCGCATTGGCCATGGCGCAAGTCAGTTTGTGACTATCTTGGGCGTAACAATTGCTTTCGTACTGTCTTGCAATGTTTTAGTGCAAGTGATGGATGGTTTCTATTTCAATGGCACCGTGTATCGCTGGATGCAGTTAGGTGAG
Organism: Polynucleobacter sp. JS-Polo-80-F4; assembly: GCF_018881965.1. Classification (GTDB taxonomy): domain Bacteria; phylum Pseudomonadota; class Gammaproteobacteria; order Burkholderiales; family Burkholderiaceae; genus Polynucleobacter. Next base: position 1,898,148 of record NZ_JACVPI010000001.1, on the reverse strand, counting down.
CTTAATTTAGACATAGGCTTCCTGATTGATCCTTTAACAGCAACGATGATGTGTGTAGTGACCTTTGTGTCATTAATGGTGCATATCTACACCATTGGCTATATGCATGGAGAAGAGGGTTACAACCGTTTCTTCTCTTATATTTCTTTGTTTACTTTCGCCATGCTGATGTTGGTGATGAGTAATAACCTTTTGCAACTCTTCTTTGGTTGGGAAGCTGTGGGTGTTGTTTCTTATTTGCTGATTGGCTTCTATTTTGAGCGCCAGTCAGCTGTATTTGCCAATATGAAAGCTTTCTTGGTAAATCGTGTTGGTGACTTCGGCTTTATTCTGGGCATTGGCATTTTGTTGGCCAGCACAGGATCGATGCAGTATGACGTGATCTTTTCACAGAACTCAGCATTAGCAGCTCAAACACTTCCAGGTACAAGTTGGAACTTAATGACTGTCGCTTGTATTTGCTTATTCATTGGTGCAATGGGTAAATCTGCTCAATTTCCTTTGCATGTTTGGTTGCCTGATTCGATGGAAGGTCCAACACCAATTTCTGCTTTGATTCACGCTGCAACGATGGTTACTGCGGGCATCTTTATGGTGTCTCGTATGTCCCCGTTATTTGAGCTTTCAGATGCAGCCTTGAGCTTCATCTTGGTTATCGGCTCTATTACGGCGCTATTTATGGGTTTTCTCGGTATTGTGCAAAACGATATCAAGAGAGTGGTTGCGTATTCCACTTTGTCTCAGTTGGGTTACATGACAGTGGCCTTGGGTGTTTCTGCTTACCCCGTTGCGATCTTTCATTTGATGACCCATGCATTCTTCAAAGCGCTATTGTTCCTTGCGGCAGGTAGCGTGATTTTAGGTATGCACCATGAGCAAGACATGCGCAAGATGGGTGGCCTCTGGAAATACATGCCAATTACTTGCCTCATGATGCTATTGGGCAACCTTGCATTAGTAGGTACGCCGTTCTTCTCCGGTTTTTACTCAAAAGACTCCATCATTGAGGCTGTTGCTGCCAGCCATATCCCAGGCTCTGGATTTGCGTACTTTGCTGTGATGGCAAGCGTATTCGTAACCGCCTTGTACTCATTCCGTTTGTATTTTTATGTGTTCCACGGTAAGGCTCGTTGGGGCCATGAAGATGCTCATGCACATGGCCATCACCATGATCATGCAGAGCAGGGCGATGATCACGCTCATCATGGCTTAGCCCCCGGTCAAAAACCACATGAATCTCCATTTGTTGTGACTTTGCCTTTGATTCTCTTAGCTATTCCATCTGTAATCATTGGTTTCTACACCATTTCTCCATTGCTGTTCGGAACCTACTTTGGTGATTCCATCTTCATTGATCTTGCACGTCACCCAGTAATGAAGGAATTGGAAGATGAGTTCCATGGCCCAGTTGCTATGGCCATTCATGCTTTCACATCCCCTGTACTTTTATTAGTGGTGCTTGGTGTATTGACTGCTGCTGTTGGATACCTTTGGGCACCAAAGTTACCTACTAAAGTTGCGCAGACATTTGCACCAATCAAAAAATTGTTTGATAACAAGTACTACCTCGATGAAATCAATCAAGCTGTATTTGCTAAAGGTCTCATATGGATTGGTAGTTTCTTATGGCATCGTGGCGATCAAAAGATCATCGATGGTTTCTTTGTTAACGGCAGTGCGCATGCTGTAGGGCGCTTTGCTGGAGTTATTCGTCATTTGCAATCCGGTTATCTCTATCACTACGCCTTCGCAATGATTGCTGGCTTGGCGGTATTGCTTGCTTGGGTTTTGTACGCTTACCTGCCTTTTGTTCGCTAGGCCTTTGTTACTTAAGTAGCCACTATGATTCTTTCTTACGCCATTTGGACCCCGATTATCTTTGGACTCATTATTTTGTTTTATGGGTCTGAGAAGCCATCTGCCGGCGTACGCTGGTTAGCCTTAATTGGCGCTGTACTAGGATTTATTGCGACCCTTCCATTGGTAATTCATTTTGATATCGCCAATCCCGGGATGCAGTTTGTAGAAAAGATTAGTTGGATTCCGCGCTACGACATTAATTACTACCTAGGCATTGACGGTATTTCCGTTTGGTTCATTGTGCTTACTGCGTTCATCAATATTATTGTGGTGATAGCAGCTTGGGAAGTTATTGAAACTAAAGTATCCCAATACTATGCCTCCTTTCTAATTCTTTCCGGATTAATGATTGGCGTATTTTGTGCACTTGATGCCTTATTGTTTTATGTCTTCTTTGAGGCGACCCTAATCCCGATGTACATCATTATTGGTGTGTGGGGTGGCCATAACCGAATTTATGCTGCATTTAAGTTCTTCTTGTATACATTGCTAGGCTCATTGCTGACATTGATTGCCATGCTGTACTTGTATAACGTGACTAATACATTCGATATTTTGGCTTGGCAAAATGCTCGCTTAGATATCGTAGAGCAGATTTTATTGTTTGCTGCATTCTTCATGGCCTTTGCTGTGAAGGTTCCAATGTGGCCATTACATACTTGGTTGCCAGACGTTCACGTGGAAGCGCCAACCGGCGGTTCAGTAGTATTGGCCGCAATTATGCTTAAGCTCGGCGCTTACGGCTTCTTACGTTTCTCATTGCCAATCGCTCCAGATGCTAGCCAGTATTTGGGTCCATTCGTCATCTTCTTGTCATTGGTTGCGGTAATCTATGTAGGCGCAGTTGCTCTAGTCCAAAAAGATATGAAAAAGCTGGTTGCTTATTCATCAGTTGCGCATATGGGCTTCGTTACTTTAGGTTTCTTCCTCTTTAGCCCATTAGGTATTGAGGGCGGTATTGTGCAGATGATTTCTCACGGCTTTGTAGCTGGTGCCATGTTCTTGTCCATTGGTGTTCTATATGACCGTATGCATACACGTCAAATAGCTGACTACGGTGGCGTAGTGCATCGCATGCCTGCATTTACTGCATTTGCTGTTTTGATGGCAATGGCTAACTGCGGCTTGCCAGCTACCTCTGGTTTCGTCGGTGAGTTCATGGTGATATTGGCTGCTGTGGATTATGACTTCGTCATCGGTATCCTCGCAGCAACTGCATTGATATTGGGCGCTGCGTATTCCTTGTGGATGGTAAAGCGGGTATTTTTTGGAACTATCAATAACGCGCATGTTGAAGAATTAAAAGACTTGAACTGCCGAGAATATTTCTTGATGGCAGTTCTTTCTATCTGCGTAATAGGCATGGGCGTTTATCCAAAGCCGTTCACCGACATCATTCATCCAGCTGTAATTAATCTGCTTCAGCATGTTGCTGTTAGCAAACTCTGAGTAAGTACAAATGCAAGCATTCGATCTATTCGCCATCCTGCCAGAACTTGTTTTACTCGTAGCAACCTGCCTATTGCTTGTTGTTAGTGTGTATGTTCCTGAAAGAGTGTCATCTACCCCTGGTGTAGAGCAAGATATTTTCCATACGCCTCGTGGAGTTGGCTTTGTCTATTTCTTCTCACTCATCTTGTTGGCTTATCTCGTTTTCATGTTTATTGGGCGCATGAGTGATCCAGCTTTAGTGGCGATGAATGGCTTATTTCAGTCAGACCCATTTTCAAATCTTCTCAAGGCTTGTTCCTGTATCGCTGTATTAGTTAGCTTGGTTTATTCGAAGCAATACTTGATGGATCGCGCTTTATTCCGTCCAGACTTCATTGTTTTAGCTTTGCTTGCCTTGTTAGGCCAGTTCGTATTGATTTCTGGGGCCAATTTATTGACCCTGTATCTGGGACTTGAACTGATGGCGTTGCCAACCTATGCTTTGGTTGCTATGAGGCACAGCAGCGAGAAGAGTGTTGAGGCTGGTATCAAGTATTTCATCCTAGGCGCATTGGCATCTGGTTTCTTGCTTTACGGTATGTCGATGCTATACGGTGTTACTGGATCCCTAGATCTGATTGAGATCTTCAAAACTGTTGCTGATCCACGTGTGAATCATTTGGTTATGGCCTTTGGGTTGGTTTTCATTGTTGCTGGCTTGGCATTTAAATTAGGTGTTGTACCGTTTCATATGTGGGTACCGGACGTTTATCAAGGTGCGCCAACAGCCGTCACATTAATGATTGCTGCGGCTCCTAAGTTAGCTGCTTTTGCATTACTGTTCCGCTTATTGGTCAACACCTTATTACCATTACTGGGTGACTGGCAGCCTATGTTGGTATTGCTTGCGGTCTTATCACTCGTTGTGGGTAATGTGACAGCAATTGCGCAAACCAACATTAAACGCATGTTGGCTTACTCCGCAATTGCTCAAATGGGCTTTGTACTCCTGGGCATGTTATCGGTATTTGATGATCATGCGTTCAGTGCTGCCATGTTCTATGCAATTACCTATGTTCTGACAACACTAGGCACCTTCGGTTTGTTAATGGTCTTGTCTCGCAAGGGCTACGATTGTGAAACCTTGCATGGTCTTAAGGGGCTGAATAAAACGCACCCATGGTTCGCATTTATCGGACTTGTCATGATGTTCTCTTTAGCAGGAATTCCGCCTACAGTCGGTTTTGCTGCTAAGTTAGGCGTATTGGAGGCTTTGGTCGATGCACAGCACACCTTCTTGGCTGTGATTGCTGTATTGGCCTCATTGATTGGTGCTTTCTATTACCTCAGGGTGGTTAAAGTGATGTACTTTGATGAGCCTGACCATGAAATTACTGTTTCTGGGTCTGGCTTTGCCAAGGGGATTCTCAGTCTTAATTGTGTTTTGGTTCTCGCTATTGGTATTGTTCCTGCAGGTCTAATGAGTCTTTGCTTGGACGCTATGCGCCGAACACTGTTGGGCTCATAATCAGCGTCCAATATTTGATAAAGGCTCCGTAAGGGGCCTTTATTGTTTTTAAGCCTTCAAAATGACATTTAGATTCAATAAGATGACTTCTGAAGATTTCTTAATAAATTAAACATAGATTCATTATCAAGAGCCATGACTGAAAAATCATTTAAAGACCTGCCGACTGGTGACACACATTTACGAGAAGAACGCCTATCTGGCGAGGATATTTATGGCGGCATCTTTTTAAACATGAAGCGGGATAAGGTCTCCCTGCCTGATGGCGAAGAGGCCATACGCGAATATTTAACGCATCCAGGGGCGGTAGCTATTGTTGCGATTTTGGATGATGGCAGAGTGCTTCTTGAAAGACAGTATCGCTATCCGATTGCAAAAGCTTGCATTGAAATTCCTGCGGGAAAATTAGATCCAAGCGAGGATCATCTAGTTTGTGCGCAACGCGAACTTGAGGAAGAAACTGGATATACAGCAAAAAAATGGAGTTATATACGCCGGATCCATCCAGTAATTTCTTATTCAACGGAATTCATTGATATCTATCTGGCTGAAGATCTGGTTCCCGGAAAAAGCCATCTAGATGATGAAGAGTTTTTGGATGTGTTTGCCGCCCCATTGGAGCAATTAATGGCCTGGGTTGAGGATGGTGAGATTACAGATGTTAAAACCACAATTTCAGCGTATTGGCTGGACCGATACCGCAGGGGTTTGGTAAAGCCAAGCCCAATCAAATAGGCGATACCCAAACCCGATTAAAATAGGGGTATTGAATTTATCGTTTTTGCCCATATATACGTTTTATGAAAGTTTATAACTTAGCTTGTCCCTTAGATCATCGATTTGAAGGATGGTTTGCCTCGGAAGAAGATTGCCTTGCTCAACAAGACAAGGGAATGCTCGCGTGCCCTGTTTGTGACAGCACAGAAATCACACGCATGCCATCGGCTCCTCACATTGGCAAATCCTCCTCAACAGAGCTAGCCTTACCCAAGGCGCAGCCTGAAAATTTAAGTGGTGGCGTTGTTGCCCTTACTGGAAGCGATCATTCTCAGCTTGAGGCTCAAGTTCAGGCAGCCTTTTTAAAAGGTATGCGGGAACTCATGGGGCGCTCAGAGGATGTGGGCAATTCCTTTGCTGATGAAGCTAGAAAGATTCACTATAAGGAGTCCCCAGAGAGAAGTATTCGGGGTCAAACCACTTTAGATGAGGCTGATGCTTTAAGAGAAGAGGGTATTGACGTTTTATCTATGCCAATGATTCCTGCGCTTAAAAATACCCTGCAGTAATCAATTTCATTAAACACAGTCAATAAAAAAGCGATCCGAAGATCGCTTTTTTGATTATGACTTCCTAGTATTACTTAGAAGTCGGCATCACAAACTCTGCACCCTTAGCAATGCTCTCAGGCCAGCGCTGCATGACACTCTTTTGCTTGGTATAGAAGCGAACACCTTCTTTGCCATATGCATGCATATCGCCAAAGATGGACTTCTTCCAGCCGCCAAAGCCATGCCATGCCATCGGAACTGGAATAGGTACGTTAATACCAACCATACCAACTTGAACGCGACGGGCAAATTCACGGGCAATATTGCCATCGCTTGTAAAGCAGGCAACACCATTGCCGAACTCACAAGAGTTAACCAAATTGAGGGCTTCAGTAAAGTTGGCTACACGCAAGCAAGATAACACTGGTCCGAAAATTTCTTCTAAATAGATCTTCATATCTGGTGTGACATTGTCAAACAATGTGCCGCCGATAAAAAAGCCATTCTCGTTGCCAGGAACTTTGAGTCCGCGGCCATCAACTAGCAGTTTTGCACCGGAGGCTACGCCAGCATCAATGTAGCCAGTAATGCGCTCAAGAGCCGCTTTAGTAACGATAGGGCCCATTTCAGCATCAAGTTCCATGCCATTTTTGACTTTGAGAGTCTTTGTGCGCTCGATCAGTTTAGGCATGATCTTCTCTGCTACATCACCAACTAATACCGCTACAGAAATCGCCATGCAACGCTCACCAGCGGAGCCGTAAGCTGCGCCAACCAATGCATCAATTGCTTTATCAATATCAGCATCAGGCATGATGACCATGTGATTTTTAGCTCCACCTAATGCTTGGGAGCGCTTACCAAAGTGTGAGCAACGCTCATAGATGTAATTGGCAATTGGAGTAGAGCCCACAAAGCTTACCGCTTTGACATCTGGATTTTCAATTAAGGCATCAACCGCTTCTTTGTCGCCTTGCACCACGTTAAATACACCATCAGGCAGACCTGCTTCTTTAAGAAGTTTGGCCATAAATAATGAAGCGGAAGGATCTGTAGGGCTAGGTTTGAGAATGAAGGTGTTACCACAGGCAATCGCCACCGGGAACATCCACATTGGCACCATGACTGGGAAGTTAAATGGGGTGATACCAGCAACTACACCTAAAGGCTGACGCATAACCCAGTTATCAATACCGGTCGATACTTGCTCTGTGTAGTCGCCCTTGAGTAACTCAGGAATGCCAGTAGCAAATTCCACAATCTCAATGCCGCGAGTTACTTCGCCTTGGGCGTCAGTAAATACCTTGCCGTGCTCAGCTGTAATGATGGCAGCAAGTTCATCGCGATGAGCGTTTAATAATTCAAGATATTTGAACATGATGCGTGCGCGGCGCAATGGGGAGGTTTGACTCCAAGACACAAAGGCGGTCTGCGCATTGGCTACAACTGCATCAACCTCTTTGCGGCTAGCAAGCGCAACACGACGCGCTACAGTTCCTTTGGTCGGGTTGTAAACATCAGCAAAACGACCATCTTTAGGGTTAACTACATTGCCGCCAACAAAGTGGCCAATATCTTCTTTTGATTCAAAGGCTTGAGGTGCGTTCATAATCTCTTGTGGTGAGTATTTTTAAGGTTTTTAGTAATAAAGTCGCTCGGCTAAATAGCCTGCACGTCTTCGCTGTCTCGTTTATTCTGCTTTTTAAGTATTCTATCGCTTTACGACAATTTTCGTATTTTTGACCTAATTTTGGGCTATTCAAGGCATTTTATGAGTCTTTTATTTTCAACCTATACCCTCAACTCCCCAAAGGGGCCTCTAGCGCTGGCAAATCGCATTGTAGTTGCCCCTATGTGCCAGTATTCGGCCAATAACGGCGAGGCAACTGACTGGCACCTTATGCACTGGGGAAACCTGCTTAATAGCGGCGCAGCGCTCTTCATTATTGAGGCTACCGGGGTGAGCCCTGAGGCCCGCATTACGCCAGCTTGTCTGGGGCTTTGGGATGACCGTACTGAAGCCGCCTTAAAAGACAAATTGCATCGTGCACGTGTCTTGGCTCCAGAGGTTCCTGTTTTCATTCAGCTAGCCCATGCAGGACGCAAAGCATCCAGTGCCACCCCTTGGAACGGCGGCCAATTGCTCGCCAAGGATCAAGGCGGGTGGGAAACTTTAGCGCCTTCAGCTATTCCCCAGCTTGATGGCGAACGTCTTCCACATGAATTAAGCAAAGATGAACTAAAGAAATTGATTGATGAATTTGTGTCATCGGCAAAGCGCGCAGCACGCATTGGAATTGATGGTATCGAGCTTCATGGTGCTCATGGTTATTTGTTGCACCAATTTTTATCTCCTATCGCCAATCAACGCACCGATGAATATGGTGGTTCTTTTGAAAACCGCATTCGCTTTCCATTGGAGCTTTTTGCAGCCGTACGAGCAGCCTATCAAGGTGTACTTGGTATTCGAATATCCGCTAGCGACTGGATTGAGGGTGGCTGGACCCCAGAAGAGACGGCGAACTTTGCAAAACAACTGAAACCCCTAGGCTGCGATTTTGTACACATTTCTTCTGGTGGTATTTCACCTAAACAAAAGATTGCGATTGGGCCAAACTACCAAGTACCTTTTGCAAAGATTGTTAAAGACCAATCCGGTTTGCCAACAATGACTGTTGGACTCATCACTGAACCACAACAAGCTGAAGACATTTTGCAAGCAGGCGATGCGGATCTCATAGCTTTGGCAAGAGCATTTTTATACAAGCCTCGTTGGGGCTGGGAGGCTGCGGCAGTGTTGGGTGGCACGGTTACTGCAAATGAGCGCTATTGGCGTTGTTTGCCCCGTGAAGCGCAGGCAGTCTTTGGGGATGTAAAAGTAGGGCAACGATAAACTCTTAAAAAACGCTTGGAGACAGTAATGAACAAAATTTCAGTTATTCGAAGTGCGCTTACAGTTCTGAGTATAGGCATTGCAGGTTTAGCCCTAGCTCAATCCTTTCCTGATAGACCAATTACCCTGGTAGTGCCTAATCCACCAGGTGGCTTGGTAGATACCTCAGCCCGCCTATTGAGTGAGCCCTTAACGCGTGTGATTGGTCAACCTGTGATTGTTGATAACAAGCCTGGAGCGAGTGGCAATACAGCCTATCAATATGTTGCTAAAGCAAAGCCTGACGGCTATACCTTGTTAATTTCCTACTCTGGATATCACGTAGGCAACCCAGCTTTATTCGATAAATTGCCTTGGGATCCCATCAAGGACTTTTCTCCAATAGCCTTGTTGACTGTTTCAACAAATGTCATTGCAGTGCATCCTTCGGTTCCGGTCAATAACCTCAAAGAATTCATTGCTTACGCAAAAGCAAATCCAGGCAAGCTCAATTACGCATCTCAGGGCAATGGCTCTGTATCCCATATTGGTACTGAAATTTTCAAGCAAACTACCGGTGTAGATATGGTTCACGTTCCCTATAAAGGTTCTGGTCCAGCGATTCAGGATGTCTTGGCAGGGCAAGTTCAAGTCTTTATTAGTACGCCACCTTCTGTCATGCAGCACGTTCAGAGCGGCAAGCTTAAAGGCTTAGCAGTGACAGGTAAGAATCGTCATCCCGGCATGCCCAATGTACCCACTACTGCGGAGGCTGGCCTGCCATCATTTCAGTTGGAGTCTTGGGTTGCCTTATATGCCCCAGCTGGCACACCAGCACCCGTGGTTTCTAAGTTGACAGATTCGGTTAAGCAGAGTTTGGCGTTACCTGAAATTAAGGAGCGCGCAGACGCAGCGGGTGTTGAACTGCGTTATTTGGGACCAAATCAAACCGATGCACTGGTTAAGAAAGAGATCCCTTTCTGGAGCAAAGCTATCAAAGCTGCAAACATTACTCTAGATTAGTTAATGGACTATGCCTGATCTCGCAAAGTGGGGTCAGGCAATGCCAGCGCAAATGCGCGCGCGGCACTTAGTAAGAAATGATCTTTTCCGGGTCCGGCAATTAGCTGAATGCCAACAGGTAAACCATTAGGTCCATTTGCTACATTGATGTTGATGCAGGGCAATCCTAATAGAGTCCATCCTCGACAAAAAATAGGATCTCCTGTTCCATCCTTTATATTTGGCGCCTCGCCAATAGCACTTGGCGCAATCAATATATCAATCTCATCATTAAATAAATCTGTAACCGAGGCTTTTGCCTTACTAGCAAGAAGTATGTCTTTTGCATAATGATCGTAATGAATATCTGCACCGTCGCTTAGCTGCTTGGCTAGTTGTGAGCTTAATTTTTTGGCGTGGTGTACTCGCTCAAATAGTAGGCTGCGAGACATCTCAGAAAGCATAATCCGACTTTGCGCTTGAGTGAGCCCGTCACAGGCTTTGGGTAGCTTAAGATCATCAACGCTACCCTTCGAAAAACTTTCAGCCGCATGACGTGCCACAGCTAGTGCAGTCGCTGTTTCCTTGTGTGCTGCAGACCAGTTAGATGTTTTGCAAATAGCAATACGGGGTTTATTGTGTAGCGTTTCGATTTTTGCAAGGCGAAGATCTCCGCTCATTGCTGCAACACCAAGACCAACGTCTTCAATTGTTCTGCCAAAGCATCCCATGGTGTCTAGAGTTACAGATAGACTTTTAATGCCTGCAATGCTGACTTTGCCGTGACTGGGCTTGAAACCAACTACGCCACAAAATGAAGCCGGCCGAATAATCGACCCAGCGGTTTGACTGCCAGTTGCAAGCGGCACCATGAAGTCGGCAACAGCAGCAGCAGAACCACTCGAGGATCCTCCGGGAGTGTGTTTTGAATGATGAGGGTTGGTGGTGGCACCGCTCTTAAAGGCTGCAAACTCAGTTGTGACTGTTTTGCCCAAAATAATGCCGCCAGCCTGACGCATTAATGCAACCGATACGGCATCTGCAACTGGGTAGTGGTTGGCATAAATAGGGGAGCCGTAAGAGGTTGGCAAGTCGTAGGTGTCATAAAGATCCTTAACGCCGATAGGCAAGCCATGCAGAATGCCCTGAAATGACCCTTTATCGAGCTGTTTGGCACGAGATAGGGCGTTTTCCTTACCAAGACTAGTCCAGGCCTTCACGAGGCTCTCTTTTTGGCCTATGCGGTCTAAGCAGGAAAGCAATAAATCAGTAGCCTGAATTTCTCTTTTGGAGAGGGCTTTGATGGCTTGGGTGGCGCTGAGGCTTTCGAGATCTTTCATTCGTACATTCTACTTATGGTGGCGTATGATCGCAATTTACGGTTTTTGTTCCAGAATTTCGATAGAAGATAAGCTAGATGAAGCAACATACAGTTCGTGAAGCATGGTTGGAAGATGCAGTAAGACACCTAGAGCCCGTTTTTTCTAAAGCAGGCTACGCAATCCCTCCAGTGAGGGTTTCATGCGGCTTTCCAGCCTCAAGTAGCCCAAGAACAACCCTTGGCCAATGTTGGCCTCGCGAGCGCTCAGGCGGTGGCGTTAATGAGATATTTATCTCCCCTAAATTGGATGAGCCAGTACAGCTTTTAGACACCCTGGTTCATGAGCTTTGCCATGCAGTAGATGACTGTTTTAGTGGTCATGGTGAGGATTTCAAGGGTATTGCCCAAACAGTGGGATTGGAAGGTCCGGCCAGAATGGCGCATGCTACTGAGGAGTTGGTAGTAAAGCTAATGATGATCAGTCAAGAGCTCGGGCCATATCCCCATCAGGCAATTGTCTTTCCACCACCTAGGCCCAGTAATGCTAGTCGCAGTAAGGCTAAGTGCGGTCAATGTGGATATGAAGTCACCTTGCTAAAAAAATGGGCTAGCTATGGCGCTCCAATCTGCCCTAAAGACAATATTCGGATGCTAGAAGACATTCCTGAGACTATTGAGAATACGGACGACTACGATAGTGAATCCGTTGAAAAAGGGAGCAAGAAGGCTCCGGACGAAATCCGTCGTGCAATTAGCTAGAAATTTGTAAAATTAATCTTCAACAAAAATATAAAGAGACCCATAACTCATGAACGCAAAGAAAATTTTTAAGAATCCAAAGATCGCAGTGATTCCAGGTGATGGCATTGGCAAGGAAGTTATGCCAGAAGGCGTGCGCGCTTTAGAGGCTGCCAATCGTAAATTTAACTTGGGTATGCAGTTCGATCATTTTGACTTTGCGAGTTGTGATTACTATCTTAAGCACGGCAAGATGATGCCTGATGATTGGTTTGATACGTTAATGAAGTATGACGCCATCTTCTTTGGTGCAGTAGGAATGCCCGATATTCTTCCTGACCACGTTTCCTTGTGGGGAAGCTTGATTCAATTCCGCCGCGGCTTTGATCAATACGTCAATTTACGTCCAGTACGTTTATTGCCAGGAGTACCTTGCCCACTTGCCAATCGTAAGCCTGGTGATATCGATTTCTTTGTAGTGCGTGAGAATACCGAAGGTGAGTACTCCAGTGTGGGTGGCAAGATGTTCCCGGACACCGATCGTGAGTTTGTGATTCAGGAGTCTATTTTTACCAGACAGGGCGTTGATCGAATCTTGCAGTATGCATTTGACTTGGCTCAAAGCCGCCCTAAGAAACATTTAACTTCAGCTACTAAATCAAACGGTATAGCAATTACTATGCCTTACTGGGATGAGCGTGTAGAAGCGATGTCCAAGAAATTTGCTGATGTGCGCACCGATAAATATCACATCGATATTTTGGCAGCCCATTTTGTTATGAACCCTGATCGCTTTGATGTTGTGGTAGCAAGTAATTTATTCGGCGATATTTTGTCTGACTTAGGTCCTGCATGTACTGGAACGATTGCCGTTGCTCCATCTGGAAGTATTAATCCTGAAGGCAAGTTCCCATCCTTGTTTGAACCTGTTCATGGTTCAGCCCCAGACATCTTCGGCAAAATGATTGCTAATCCGATTGGCCAGATTTGGAGCGGGGCGATGATGCTTGATCACCTTGGCTATCCTGAGGCAGGTAAGGCTATATTTAATGCGATCGAAAAAGTTTTGGCATCTGGTCCAGGGCACGCGCCATTGACTCCAGATTTAGGTGGTACTGCGAAGACGGATGATTTAGGTAAGGCGATTGCAGCGGCAATCTAATCTAAGCCCAATTTCTAATCTGCTGTAGCTAGAGGACTCCATACGGGGTCCTTTTTGCTTGCCTTTGCGATCTCAGCCAAGATTTTTTCATGGCACTCTAGGTCGTCATCACTTGCAGCTAATACCTTAAGGCTTGTTGGTAAAGCCTTGGTATGGCCAGTAGAGTCTGCACCAACGGTGTAGTCAATCAGGTCAATAGATAGATCTTCTTGACCGCGGGTCATTGCGACATAGACTTCAGCTAATAGCTGGGCATCTAATAAAGCGCCGTGCAAAGTACGGTGTTTATTGCTAATAGAAAAACGTTCGCATAAAGCATCCAGGGAATTTCTCTTGCCTGGGAACATTTGACGCGCGTCTAGGAGCGTATCGGTAACCTTTGATGCCAGGTTTCTGAACGCTGGGCGCTTGAGCAAAGCAAATTCATTGTCCAAAAATCCCAAGTCAAATGCTGCGTTATGAATCACAATTTCAGCGCCATCTACAAACTCAATAAGTTGTTCAACAATATTTGCAAAAACTGGTTTGTCAGATAAAAACTCTCTAGATAATCCATGTACTGCGAAAGCGCCAGCATCAATGTCACGCTCTGGATTGATGTAGTAATGAAAGGTTCTATCGGTTAAGCGGCGTCCAACCATTTCAACGCAACCAATCTCAATAATGCGATCGCCTGTAGCCGGATTTAATCCAGTAGTTTCAGTATCGAGAATAACTTGACGCATTAGGTTCCCTCTAGAACGGCTGGTGGAATATCCATCGGACCATTACCAGCATATTTATCTAAATAAAGATAAATCACCGGAGTAATAATCAGGGTTACGAATTGGGAAAAAATGAGTCCACCAGCTACGCTTATGCCAAGCGGTTGGCGTAACTCGGCTCCAGCCCCTAAGCCGAAGGCAATTGGAATGGCGCCCATTAGCGCTGCAAAAGTCGTCATCATGATTGGTCTGAAACGCAAGATACAAGCTTCACGAATGGCTTTCTCGGGAGTCATACCTTGATTGCGTTGCGCATCCAAAGCAAAGTCGATCATCAGAATCGCATTCTTCTTCACAATACCAATGAGCAACAAGATGCCGATAGACGCAATGATGGTTAACTCAAATCCGAAGATGCGCAATGCCAAGATTGCGCCAATTGCTGCAGATGGCAGTCCAGCCAAAATAGTCAGCGGATGAATGTAACTCTCATATAAAACACCTAGCAAAATATAGATCACGCCAAGGGCTGAGAAGATAAGAATTAACTGACCGGACTGATTGCTTTTAAATACAGCAGCGTCACCACCATAACTGGTAATGATAGAAGGCGGAAGATCAACGGCCTTGGTAAAGGATTCAATCTGTTTCGTAGCGTCACCTAAGAAAACATCCGGCGCCAAGTTGAAGGATAGGGTAACCGCAGGGATCTGACCTTGATGGTTGACTGCTGTTGGTCCTACGGTACGTGTAAAGGTGGCAAGGCTAGACAGCGGAATTAGCTTGTCAGTAGCGCGACCACGAACGAAGATTTTATTAAGGTCGGTTTCATATTGCCGGTCTTCAACAGCCGCCTCAAGAATCACGTAATAAGTATTTACAGGGGTGTAAATTGTGGAGACTTGTTTCTCCCCGAATGCGTTGTAAAGAGCAGAACGTATATCAGCAATGTTAACGCCAGCACTTGCGGCCTTTTCTCGATCAATATCGATCTTGACGTTAAGCCCCTTCATTTGAGAGTCGCTGGTGACATCCCTAAACATTGGGTCGGCACGCATTTTTTGCATGAGTTTATCGGCCCACTCGTTTACGCCTTCAAAACCAACACTCTGCAAGGTAAATTGATAGCGACTCTTACTGCTTTTTCCACCAAGCTGTAAATTCTGTACGGGGCGCATATAGACTTGAAGTCCTGGTATCTCTTTAAACTTGGTGCGCAAGCCTTCCATGACCTTGGCCATTTTCTGACGATCACCCTTAGGCTTGAGAATAATAAAAATACGCCCAGTGTTATAGCCAGAGCTTGCTCCACCGCCAATTACCGAGATTGAATTAGCCACATTAGGGTCGGAATTTACTAGTTCAGCCGCCTGATCTTGCAATGCCAACATCGCTCTGAAGGAAATATCTTCGGAGGCTTCGGTTGTTGCCTGGATTTGCCCAATATCTTCCTCTGGAAAGAATCCTTTTGGACTATTTACAAAGAGTACTACCGTAATCACGAACGTGGAAACTGCGCCCCAAAGAACAATCTTGCGATTCTTTAAAGCAAGGTCTAAATAGTGAATATACGTTTTGAGCATCCAATCAAAAATTCGATCAAATTTCTTATTGATTGCATATTCTTTTGCGTGTTGACCTGGCTTTGGTAAGAAGCGGCTGCAGAGCATTGGTACAACAGTGAGCGAAACCACTGCGGATACCAAAATAGAAAGTGATACAACTACAGCAAATTCTCTAAACAGAAGCCCAATTGGACCAGGCATAAAGAAGAGTGGAATAAAGACCGCTACTAACGAAATGGAAATGGAGATGATGGTGAAGCCAACTTCTTTGCTGCCTTTCAGTGATGCCTTGAGTGGATCCATGCCTTGTTCGATGTAGCGCATGATGTTTTCAAGAACCACGATTGCATCATCTACTACTAGGCCCACAGCCAATGTAATACCTAGGAGGGAAATGTTATCTAGGCTGTATCCCATGAAATACAGAAGGAAAAATGCGCCTATCAGCGAAATTGGAAGGCTGATGGAGGGAATAATGGTTGCTGAGATGTGCTTTAGGAATAAAAAGATCACTAAGATGACCAGCAAGACTGTTAACGCCAGTGTGAGATTAACGTCATGAATCGCTTCGATAATGGAGAGGGAGCGGTCATTGAGGAGCTGTAGTCGAATTGACTCAGGCATTTGCTTTTGCAGCTGAGGGAGCAACTCTTTTACTGACTTGACTACATCAACAGTATTGGCTCCAGGTTGTCTTAATACTGCAACCGCAATTGAGCGTTCGCCATTTGAGCTCGCAAGGGTTTTGACATCCTCGTAGCTTTCAATAACGTCTGCAACATCCTTGAGATAAATAGGTAAGCCATTCTTCTGACTCACAATTAAATTGGCAAATTCTTCTGGCCTGACTAACTGGGGATTTGCGTAAATAGTAATTGCTTGGCGTGGGCCATCTAATACACCCACTGGACTATTCGAATTGGCTTTATTAATCGCCAAAGCAATGTCATCAACCGTTAGGTTGCGATTGGCCAGCGCATCTGGATGAACGCGTACACGAACGGCGTAGCGCTTGGCGCCGTATACAAGCACTTGAGCAACGCCACTAATGGTTGATAAGTTGGGTGAGACAAGATTTTCAGCGTACTGATTAATATCAGAGAGACTGATGGAGGGTGAGCTCATGCGAACTACTAGGACCGGTGTATCGGCAGGATTAATTTTGCGATACGAAGGCGGGACTGTCATTTCAATAGGAAGCCGCTTTTGTGCGCGCAATAATGCTGCCTGAACATCAACAGCAGCCTTATCAATATCTCGGTCGTTATTAAATTCCAGAGTAATGCTGGTACTACCTAATGAGTTGGTAGAGCTAATGACGTTAATGCCGTCAATAGTTGAGAACTCTTTCTCGAGAGGCAATGCAACTGCGGATGCCATGTTTTCCGGTGACGCTCCTGGCAAAGAGGCGCTTACAGAAATAACCGGAGTATTGAAGCTCGGAAGTGCCGCTACTGGAATTTTGACGTATGCGACTGCTCCTGCTATGACGGTTGCTACTGAGAGCAGCACCGTCATTACCGGACGCCGAATACATAGCTCGGAAAGTGTCATTTCTTCTCTGGGGCAGGAGGTGTTGCAGGGGCAGATGCACTCGGGCTTGCTGGAGGGGTTGCGTTCTTGGACTCACGAACCTTACTTCCTGGACGCAAGTTTTGCTTACCTTCAACGACCACTCTGTCACCAGGCTCAATGCCAGTAACAACCGTTGACCCTAGGTATTCATAAACCACTTTGATGGGTTTAGAAACGGCTTTACCATCCTTATCCACAACATAAACCATCTTGCCGCGTGCATTGATGATGACTGCCTGTGAAGGAATCGCCAGGGCATCCTTTAATGTATTGGCCACCAGGGATACGCGAGCAAATTGGCCTGGTAATAAGGTTTTGTCGTTATTGGGGATTTGCGCCTTCACTCGGACAGCTGCAATTGAGGGATCCACTTGGTTATCAATTACCAAGACTTTTCCTTCGTATGTTTTTTTGCCGCTATCACCAACCACCACCTTAACAGTCATGGCTTCTCCATCAAGTTGATTTTCCAACATGATAGGAATATCTTTTTCAGGTATTACAAACTGCACATTGATTGGATTCAATTGCGTTATGGTCACCATTGAACCAACGCTAGAGGTCGCAGTAGAGCTAGTAGCTGTAGAAACGATATTGCTAGCTTGAACCAAGGATCCAGGGAATACATTCACAATGCCGGCGCGACCATCAATTGGGGATTTAATGTAGTCAAATGAAAGCTGCACCTCGGCAGAGCGGGCGGCAGCTTGGGCAGACTTAGCATTGG
Organism: Polynucleobacter sp. JS-Polo-80-F4; assembly: GCF_018881965.1. Lineage (GTDB taxonomy): Bacteria > Pseudomonadota > Gammaproteobacteria > Burkholderiales > Burkholderiaceae > Polynucleobacter. Next base: position 1,880,395 of record NZ_JACVPI010000001.1, on the reverse strand, counting down.
CGAGACTAGTCTCTAAACCAGCCTTGGAAATAAAGTTTTTCGCTACAAGCTCCTTAGCACGTAAGTACTGCTTTTGAGCATCGTCTGCAAGGGCTTTAAGCTTCTCGTAGTTCGCCTTGTCATTACGATCATCAAGGGTGAAAAGTAAATCGCCTGCTTTAACTTCTTGACCATCCTTGACTTCAATTTTTGCTACGGTATTGGTAACCATTGGCCTGATATCAACAATGCTATTAGAAACAATCGTGCCAGTGGCTTCAATGATCAGGGGTACATCTTTCTTCTCAACAACAACAGAAGTGATAGTTACAGGCCCACCAGCTTTTTCCGATGCTGGAAAGAAGTAGTCATACGCTTTAGAGCCTGCATAAAGAATGATCAGGACTAATAGGATGCGCCATTTAAATTTAACTACAAAGGATTTAAGCGTGGCGTAATCCACTTGCTTAAGTCGTCCAAGTAGCGGAGAAGACTTTTGCCAAAGTGTGCAGAGGCGTGTTTTGCCTGTATTTTTAAATTGCACGAGTTTGGCGACAGCCTTATCGAGTGAGGATTCTATTTTTGACACAGTCTCGTTTTTCTTGGTTTTATAAAGGTTGTAAGCTGTTTTTGGCTCTTTTTAGGGCATAACCATTCTCTCATAAGATGGCTTAAAAGGTGCCTGCAGGAGAGGTCTAGCTTTAGGGCAAGAATTCTTCTACGCCTTTGTTGGCAAGCTGATCAGCCAGCTCATTGCCGGGGTGTCCGTTATGGCCTCTAACCCAATGCCAGGAGATTTCATGGTCCGGGAGCAGGGCGTCTAGCTCTTGCCAAAGATCGGAATTTTTAACTGGATCTTTGCTAGCCGTTTTCCAACCCCTTTTTTTCCAACCCTCAAGCCATTCTGTAACGCCTTTTTGGACATATTGGGAGTCAGTCCACAGCTCTACGGTGCTGCGCTGTTTTAAGGCTTTTAGGGCAAAAATAACCGCGCAAATCTCCATTCGGTTATTGGTGGTGAGCTTTTCACCTCCATGGATGTGCTTTTCATGGCCGCCAGATCTCAAAACAGCTCCCCAGCCCCCGGGTCCAGGATTGCCTTTACAGGCACCATCGGTGTAGATCACGATATGGGGGTGATGGGGATGGGATTTCGAATGCGACATGGCAGTAATTTACTTGGAATTGCTGTTTTTGAGGTGTGTTTGGATATTGCTGCGTTCAGCAGCAGGACTCAACTGCTTGATAGCGGGTATGCGGACAAGTGTTGCTGGGCCGATGAGACGCATACCTTGCTGGCGCTTAATGGCGGAAACTAAAAAAACTGCCCCGAATATTGGCCACCAACGGTTACCCATTTTCTCTAGAAAATTCATCTTGCCCATCACGGATTCACCTTGTAATGGGAATTTATAACAACCAAAGTGGCCGCGATCTAAAGAAAAGTTAAGCAACTCTAACCAATCTTTTATGCGGATGAGGCTAATAAATTGACCATCTCTAGGAAGGTAGGGCGTTCCAACCAATCTACTGAGATATTGTCTAGCACCCCAAAGACTTGCTGGGTTAAAGCCGGAAATAATTAAACGTCCTTCTGGCCTAAGTACTCGGTCGACTTCACGCAATATTTGATGGGGATCTGTAGCGAACTCCAAAACATGGGGTAGAACAATGAGATCTAGACTTTCGCTGGCAAAAGGGAGTTCTGTAGAGTCACCTTCAATTAAATGCCAGTTGTAATTAGTGGCATGAGAACGACTATCGTTAGAGTGAATCAAGATGGCATGCAGAGGCATCCGATTTTCGCTCAAGGTGTTAATTTGGGGTAAGCCAACCTGGACAGCATGAAAGCCAAAGACATCGGCAACAATTTGGTCAAAACAGTGCTGCTCCCACGCTAGGACATAGCGCCCAGGAGGTGATTGGAGCCATTTTTCCCAAGAGCTCCAGGGAGGTGCAGGCATCTGAGAGGGGATGGGAGGGGTTGGTATCATCGGTCTATGGATAAGAATACTTTATTGCAGGTCTGGCCCATACCGGCTTTTGATGATAACTATATATGGTGCATTCACGATGGCAGCTCTGCTTTGGTGGTTGACCCAGGCGATTCTGAGCCAGTCTTAGAGTATTTGAGGGCGAGCAAACTAAACCTCAAGGGTATTTTAATTACCCATCACCACGCTGATCACACGGGCGGCATTTTGAATCTGCTGCAAAACCTTGGGACTGACATTCCTGTATGGGGTCCAGTGGGCGACAACATTCCCGGTCGAACTGTTGTCGTAATGCAGGATGACAAGATAGAAATTCCTGCTCCTCGAATTAGCCTCAAGGTATTTGAAGTGCCTGGACATACCCTAAGTCATATTGCGTACTTTGCAAATATGCAGGCCAACGTTGTCGAGCCTATGCTTTTTTGTGGCGACACTTTATTTGCATCGGGTTGTGGCAGGCTATTTGAAGGCACCCCAACTCAAATGTCAGAGTCTCTCGGAAAGTTTGCAGCCTTACCAAAAAATACTTTGGTTTATTGCACCCATGAGTACACCTTATCTAACATTCGTTTTGCCTTAGCAGTAGAGCCCAACAATCTCAATCTACTTTCTTGGGCGGAGCAGGCTAAATCTCTACGAGAGCAAGGTTTGCCGACCCTTCCAACAACTATTGGGCAAGAGCTCCAAGCGAATCCTTTCATGCGCTGCGATCAAGCGGAAGTGATTGCGATGGCTAAGGAGGTTTCAGGTCAGGCATCATTACCGACACCTGCGCATGTCTTGGCAGTGATTCGCGCATGGAAAGATCGCTTCTAATGCGCTTGATGTATGCGGCAATATTCATTATTGCTTTTTTGAGTGGGTGTGCAAGTACTGGAGATTGGTCTTCAGACACTCCGACAAAAGCAAATTCAAAGGCATCCAAGGCTACACGGGTTAATCTCAAAAATCAGTCTGTGAGCAAGGTCTATGCGCCTTCTGACAATTTGTGGATAAGAATACGTGACGGCTTTCAGATGGAGCCAATGAACACTCCGCTGGAGATAGAGCAGGTTCGTTGGCTGTCTGCTAGACCTGATTACGTCAATCGTTCTATGACGCGTTCTTCACGCTATTTATTTTATATCGTTCAAGAAGTTAACGCGCGCAATATGCCAACAGAAATTGCGCTTCTTCCATTTGTTGAGAGTGCATTCGTTACTAATGCCAAGTCCAGTGCTAAAGCAGTAGGCTTATGGCAATTTATGCCTGCTACTGGGAAAGACTTTCGCTTAACGCAAAACGTATTTAGAGATGAGCGTCGGGATGTTGTGCAGTCAACTGATGCAGCGCTGGATTACTTGCAGCGCCTCAATAATCAATTTGGTAGTTGGGAGCTAGCACTAGCAGCATATAACTGGGGTGCTGGAAACATTTCCAAGGCTCAGAAGCGCAATGCTGCCGCTGGCCTACCAACGGATTATGAAAGTTTGACCTTGCCGCGCGAAACCCGCAATTACGTCCCCAAGTTAATGGCGTATCGTCAAATTGTTTTAGATCCACAGGCTTACGGAATAGTTTTGCCTGATCTCGAAAATCATCCATACTTTGTTGCGGTAGATGTTGGTAGCGATATTGATGTGGCATTGGTGATTAAGTTGGCTGAAATACCATCAGATGAATTTCATAGTTTGAATCCATCTTTCAATAAACCCGTTGTTTTGAGCAATGCTAACCAGCAAATTCTGTTGCCGTTCGCGCATGCAGAAATCTTTCAAGACAACCTGAAGCAATACACCAAGCCACTTTCTTCATGGACGGCTGTTCAGGTTGCTAAAACAGAAAGCGTTGACCAGGCAGCAAAAAGCTTAGGTGTCGATGTCGAAACGTTAAGAGAGATAAATGGCATACCTAGAGGCATGCGTATCCGAGCCGGCTCAACGGTTTTGATCCCTAAGACCAGCCGACGTCCTGGAGATGTATCGTCTGCCATGGCAGACAACGCCAGTCTGAGTCTAGAAAAACCAGCCCCACCTGCGTCAAAGTGTCCAAAGCCTGTAAAAGGGGCAAAAGGGGCTAAGCCTGCTAAGTGCCCTCCGGTGAGCACCTCAAAAACAGCCGAAAAGAGTGCTTCTAAGGGTAATTCTTCAGATAAAAATGCTGCATCTCAGCATAAATCCGCATCGACAGGGCTTGCAAAATCTGCGAAAAATGGTAGTTCAGCCACCTCTAGCGCTAATAGCGGCAGTAAAGGGGTGAGCAAAAGCCAGTAATTTAAGTAACTTTTTTAAGAAATCAGGTTGACCATGTCCTATAAAGCACATCACGAACGCTCAATTAAAGACCCAGATGGATTTTGGGGGGAGCAAGCGGAATTGATTCACTGGGAAAAGCCATTCGATAAAGTACTTAATTACAACAACCCGCCATTTGCAAAATGGTTTGAGGGTGGCTTAACAAATCTTTGCTACAACGCAGTTGACCGTCACTTAAAAGATCGCCCAGATCAAATCGCTTTAGTGGCGGTGTCTACAGAAACCAACCAAGAGAAGGCATACACATTTAAAGAGCTATACGAAGAGGTTAATCGTATGGCTGCTATCTATAAAGCCAACGGCGTTAAAAAGGGCGATCGAGTCCTCATCTATATGCCAATGATTGCTGAAGCTTGTTTTGCAATGCTGGCTTGTGCGCGCATTGGCGCAATTCACTCTGTTGTGTTTGGCGGCTTCGCATCTCATAGTCTCGCATCTCGCATCGATGATGCAAAGCCAAAACTGATTGTGTCTGCTGAGGCTGGTGCTCGCGGCGGTAAAGCTGTTCCTTACAAACCATTATTGGATGAGGCAATTACTCTAGCTGAATACAAGCCAGAAAAAGTCTTGATTGTGAATCGTGGTCTAACTGAATTTACGACTGTAGCGGGCCGTGATTTAGATTACGCAAACGAGCGTCAAAAACATCTGAATGATGTGGTGCCGGTTGAGTGGGTTGATGCAACTCATCCTTCTTATATTTTGTATACCTCTGGTACAACTGGTAAGCCCAAAGGCGTTCAACGCGACACGGGTGGTTATGCTGTGGCGCTAGCAGCCTCTATGAAGCATATCTTTACCGGCAATCCTGGCGAAACAATGTTCTGTACATCAGACATTGGCTGGGTTGTAGGTCACAGCTATATTATTTATGCGCCCTTGCTTTCTGGCATGGCTACCATCATGTATGAAGGTACGCCATTGCGTCCTGATGCCGGTATTTGGTGGGAGTTGGTAGATAAATATAAAGTCTCTGTGATGTTCTCGGCTCCAACGGCTGTGCGAGTACTTAAGAAGCAAGATCCTGCATTCTTAACAAAGTACGACCTTTCAAAATTACGCGCCTTGTTCTTAGCAGGCGAGCCTTTAGATGAACCAACTGCAAGCTGGATTCATGGAGCAATCAATAAACCAATTGTGGATAACTACTGGCAGACTGAGACTGGCTGGCCAATGCTAGCTATTCAACGCGGCGTTGAGGTGATGCCGCATAAGTTTGGCTCGCCAGGCGTGCCTTCATTTGGTTACAACATGAAATTGCTCGACGATGCTACCTCTGAGGAGTTGGGCCCAGATCAAAAAGGTGTCATTGCCATCGAAGGTCCATTGCCACCTGGTTGCATGCAAACGGTTTGGGGTGATGACAAGCGCTTTGTCAGCACCTATTGGGAAACCATTCCTGGTAAGTTGATTTACTCAACCTTTGACTGGGGCATTAAAGATAAAGATGGCTACTTCTTTATCTTGGGGCGTACTGACGACGTGATTAACGTTGCCGGACATCGCCTTGGAACACGCGAGATCGAAGAAAGTATTTCTAGTCACCCCAATGTTTCTGAGGTTGCCGTAGTTGGTATTGAAGATAAGCTCAAAGGACAGGCTGCTATCGCATTTGTGATTCCTAAGGATGCATCCAACACCGCAACTTTAGAAGCGGAATGCATGAAGACTGTAGACACAACCTTGGGTGCGATTGCACGTCCTGGGCGTGTTTATATCGTCACTGCCTTACCCAAGACCCGCTCTGGCAAGATTGTTCGTCGTGCATTACAGGCGGTAGCCGAAGGTCGTGATCCTGGTGATATCAGCACCATGGACGATCAGTCAGTTTTGGCTCAAATTAAGACCATTATTGAGCAAAGCGCTAAGGCTTAAAACTGCTTATTTAGGACAAAAAGCTCCTCCGGTTATTAGGCTGGAGGAGCTTTTTCCTTCCAAAGCCCCATTTGGCAGGATATCCAAGGGTTTACGAGCAAAAATGGTATGATTGTAGGGTTCGAAACTTATTAAATACCCTAGCGCTTAAAGACACTCACCTCCCGCAAAAACATCCTCGGGTTGGTCTATTTGAGGGTTTTGAGCGTCGGATGGAGCAGGGACTGGAGATGGTTTGTCACCCTTGCTTCCTTCTTTTCCCCCCGCCGTGTTGGCTTTAGCCGACGGCACCTTATTTCCCGGATTTAGTATTGGCGCCCCAGGCGAAACTACCGGCGAAGTCGTTTTCAATACCGCATTGACTGGATACCAAGAGATCATTACTGATCCTAGTTACTCACGTCAAATTGTGACATTGACCTACCCGCACATTGGTAATGTTGGTGTGAATACTCAGGATGCTGAGTCCGATCAGATTCATGCTGCAGGCCTGGTCATTAAGGATCTGCCAAAGCGCGTATCTAACTTCCGCGCAGAAGGTTCTTTGGATGACTATCTCACTAAAGCTGGCATATTGGGCATTGCAGGAATAGATACTCGCAAGCTCACCAGAATTCTCCGAGATAAAGGCGCCCAATCGGGTGCGATTGTTGCCGGCAAGGTAGGTGATAGCTATGAAGCACTGGGTGCGAAAGCGCTTGAGCTTGCCAAGGCTTTTCCTGGTATGTCTGGCTTAGACCTTGCGAAGGTTGTGACTACCCAGAAATCATACGAGTGGCGTGAAGCTGAATGGGATCTGCATGGTCCAAATGGCAAACCAGCTTACAGAACTTTGGATACTGGAAAGCCGGTTAAGAAAGTAGTTGCCTATGACTTTGGTGTGAAGCGCAATATTTTGCGCATGCTCACTGAGCGCGGTTGTCAGCTTACGGTTGTGCCTGCGCAAACTAGTGCAGCCGAGGTATTGGCTATGAATCCTGATGGTGTGTTCTTTTCAAACGGTCCTGGCGATCCCGGTCCATGCGATTACGCAATCGCTGCTGCAAAAGAAATTATTGAACAGGGCGTCCCGACCTTTGGTATCTGTTTAGGTCATCAAATCATGGGGTTAGCTGCTGGCGCAAAAACTTTGAAGATGAAGTTCGGTCACCATGGCGCCAATCATCCAGTGAAGGATTTGGATACTGGTCGTGTTGCAATCACTTCGCAGAATCACGGCTTTGCTGTTGATGCGAATACTCTGCCAGACAATATTCGCGTTACTCATGTTTCCTTGTTCGACGGATCTTTACAAGGTTTGGCTTGGAAAGATAAGCCGGCACTCTGTTTCCAGGGACATCCTGAGGCCTCACCTGGTCCTCATGACATCGCCTATTTATTTGATCGATTTGTGGAGCTCATGAATGCTGCCAGCAAGAAGGAGGGCAAATAATGCCTAAGCGTAGCGACATTAAGAGCATCCTGATTATTGGTGCAGGTCCAATTGTGATTGGTCAAGCCTGTGAGTTTGACTATTCCGGAGCGCAGGCCTGTAAGGCCTTACGTGATGAGGGCTACAAAGTTATTTTGGTAAACAGCAATCCTGCAACCATCATGACCGACCCAGAGATGGCCGATGTGACTTACATTGAGCCAATTACTTGGGAAGTGGTTGAGCGCATTATCGCCACGGAAAAACCTGATGCAATTTTGCCGACCATGGGTGGCCAAACTGCTTTGAACTGCGCATTAGATCTGCATCGTCATGGTGTATTAGAAAAATACGGTTGTGAATTAATTGGCGCTTCACCAGAAGCAATTGATAAAGCAGAAGATCGCCAGAAATTTAAAGAGGCGATGACCAAAATTGGTCTAGGCTCTGCAAAGTCAGGCATTGCGCACTCAATGGATGAGGCGCATGAAGTTCAGCAACAAATTATGAAGGAGACTGGTAGCTCAGGTTTCCCGGTAGTTATTCGTCCATCATTCACGATGGGTGGATCGGGTGGCGGTATTGCCTATAACCGTGAAGAGTTTGAAGAAATTTGTAAACGTGGTCTCGATTTATCGCCAACACGTGAGCTCTTGATTGAAGAGTCTCTCCTTGGTTGGAAAGAGTTCGAGATGGAAGTCGTACGTGATCGCAGTGACAATTGCATTATTGTTTGCTCGATCGAAAACTTAGATCCGATGGGTGTTCATACCGGTGACTCCATTACCGTGGCACCTGCTCAAACTTTGACGGATAAAGAGTATCAAATCATGCGTAATGCATCGATTGCTGTTCTGAGAGAAATCGGTGTTGATACCGGTGGATCCAACGTACAGTTCTCTATTAATCCAATAGATGGTCGTATGATCGTTATTGAGATGAATCCCCGGGTTTCCCGCTCATCGGCATTGGCGTCTAAAGCAACGGGTTTCCCGATTGCCAAGATTGCCGCTAAATTGGCTGTTGGTTATACGCTCGATGAACTCAAGAATGACATTACCGGCGGAGCTACACCAGCTTCATTTGAGCCGTCCATCGATTACGTGGTTACGAAGATTCCACGCTTTGCGTTTGAGAAATTCCCGCAAGCTGATTCTCGTTTAACTACCCAGATGAAGTCTGTTGGTGAAGTGATGGCAATTGGCCGCACTTTCCAAGAGTCTTTCCAAAAGGCGCTGCGTGGTTTAGAAGTTGGTGTTGATGGTCTTGACGAGTTTTCTACAGACCTGGATGACATTATCAATGAAATCAATGAGCCAGGTCCTGATCGTATTTGGTATCTTGCAGACGCTTTCCGTATGGGAATGGGTCTTGATGAGATTTACGCTGAAACGAAGGTTGATCCTTGGTTCTTGGAACAAATTGAAGAGCTTATTACGATTGAAACTGAGCTTAAACAGCGCAAGATTGATAGCTTGTCAGCTCCAGAGTTGCGCTTTGTAAAGCAAAAAGGTTTTTCTGATCGCCGCTTGGCCAAGTTGCTGAAAGTTGATGCTGCCTCAGTTCGTGCCGCACGTCATCGCTTAAAAGTAGTTCCCGTTTATAAGCGTGTGGATACCTGTGCCGCAGAATTTTCAACAAATACCGCTTACTTGTATTCAACATATGAAGCGGAGCATGGTGAGTGCGAGTCACAGCCGACTAATAAAGAGAAGATTATGGTTTTGGGCGGAGGTCCGAACCGAATTGGTCAAGGTATTGAGTTTGACTATTGCTGTGTACACGCTGCCTTGGCAATGCGTGATGATGGTTACGAAACCATTATGGTCAATTGCAATCCGGAAACAGTCTCAACTGACTATGACACTTCTGATCGTTTGTACTTTGAGCCACTAACACTTGAAGATGTTCTGGAAATCGTTGCCAAAGAGAAACCAAAGGGCGTGATCGTTCAGTACGGCGGTCAAACTCCTTTGAAATTGGCTCTAGATCTAGAGCGCAATGGTGTGCCAATCATTGGCACTTCGCCTGACATGATCGATGCTGCAGAAGACCGTGAGCGTTTCCAAAAGCTGCTTCAGGACCTTGGTTTGCGTCAACCGCCTAACCGTACAGCACGTGCCGAGGAAGAGGCTCTCAAGCTCGCCGAGGAAATTGGCTACCCATTAGTAGTTCGTCCTTCTTATGTTTTAGGTGGTCGCGCAATGGAAATCGTTCATGATGGGCGTGATCTAGAGCGCTATATGCGTGAAGCTGTCAAGGTTTCACACGATTCACCAGTTCTGCTTGATCGCTTCTTGAACGATGCAATTGAGTGTGATGTGGATTGCATTAGTGATGGTGAAACTGTATTTATTGGTGGAGTTATGGAACATATTGAGCAGGCCGGTGTTCACTCTGGTGACTCAGCTTGTTCACTGCCTCCATATTCCTTATCAGATGCAACTGTAGAAGAAATTAAACGCCAGACAGCCGCGATGGCTAAAGGCCTTAATGTCATTGGCCTAATGAATGTGCAATTTGCTATTCAGAACGTTGATGGCAAAGATGTGATCTATGTGCTTGAGGTTAATCCGCGTGCATCACGTACTGTTCCATTTGTATCAAAGGCTACTGGCTTACAGCTTGCTAAGATTGCAGCTCGCTGCATGGTTGGACAGACTTTAGGACAGCAAGGCATTACAACTGAAGTCAAGCCGCCATACTTCTCTGTAAAAGAGGCTGTATTCCCATTCAATAAATTCCCTGGCATTGACCCAATTCTTGGGCCAGAGATGCGTTCTACTGGTGAAGTGATGGGTGTAGGCAAGACTTTTGGTGAAGCCTTATTTAAGTCTCAATTGGGGGCTGGCATTAAGTTGCCTAAGAGTGGAACTGTGCTTCTGACAGTAAAAGATAGCGATAAACCAAAAGCGATTGAGGTTGCCAGGTTGTTGCATCAACTCGGCTTCCCAATGGTAGCCACTAAAGGCACTGCTGCAGCAATTGAGGCAGCTGGTTTGCCGGTCAGGGTTGTGAACAAGGTCAAAGACGGACGTCCACATATTGTGGATTTCATTAAAAACGGGGAAATTTCACTCGTATTTACTACAGTGGATGAAACTCGGACTGCAATTGCCGACTCAAGGTCGATTCGAACTAGCGCACAAGCTAACGGTGTGACGTACTACACGACGATTAGTGCAGCACGTGCTGTTATGGATGGGCTGCTAGCCTCACAAAATGGCAAGCTTGAGTCACTTGAGGTCTATTCATTACAAAACTTACATCGGGCGCTCATTTAATCTAAAATTAACTTTTATACGCGTAATTTTGCGCAAGAATTTAAGTTAGGTTAGCAGCATGAGCACAATTCCGATTACCAAGCGCGGTGCAGAACTTCTCAAAGAGGAATTGCACCGCCTTAAGCATGTAGAACGCCCCTCAGTGATTATTGCCATCTCCGAAGCTCGCGCTCAAGGCGACTTATCAGAGAATGCTGAATATGATGCCGCTAAAGAAAAACAAGGCTTCATTGAAGGGCGCATTCAAGAGTTAGAGGGTAAGCTTTCAGCCGCCCAAATTATTGATCCCGCTTCATTGGATGTGACTGGCCGTGTCGTTTTTGGCGCTACCGTTGATTTGGAAGATCTAGAGGATGGCACTAAATTAACCTATCAGATAGTTGGTGACGATGAAGCTGATATTGAGTTCAATAAAATTTCTATTAGCTCACCAATTGCTCGTGCGTTGATCAGTAAAGAAGAGGGCGATGTAGTTGCAGTTCAAGCCCCAGGCGGTAATCGCGAAGTTGAAATCTTGGCAGTGCGTTACGTCTAATGCATCCCATCCGAACCCAGAGAATATTTAGCCTGATATCAGGACTCTGGGTTGGTAGCTTTATTACGATTGGCTTTTTAGTTGTGCCCATTCTTTTTTCAAGCTTGGGTGATAGGCAAGTCGCCGGCATGGTGGCCGCGAATCTTTTTAAAGTCACCGCCTACTCTGGCGTTGTTATCTCCTTACTATTAATGTTGATGGCAAGCTTTCTGGTACGTCATGAGTTGGCGCATTACCGGCTAATGCGCTGGATATTGTTAGGTATGTTGGCTTGCGTAGTAGGCGCTGCATTTATTCTAATACCCTGGATGAACTCCCTAAGGGACCAGGCTCTATATTCAGGTCTTTCTGTGCGTGAATCATCTTATGCTGTTTTATTTAGTCGCCTGCATGGCGCCTCTAGCATTTTATTTATGATCCAGTCCTTGCTCGGACTTGCGCTTGTTTGGCGGGCAACAAAAAACGCTGACTAGCAGCGTTTATGTTTGTATCTAGGACCTATCTAAAGTCTATTAAGACCCCAATGATTTTTTCTTGGTGCTACTCATTCTTACCTTACGTTTCTTAATTGGTGCTGGTGCGGCTGTAGCTTTTCTATAACCAGGAGAAGACCAGCCAATCTTGGATTCAGCTGCTTCTGAACGTAATACCCGCTTCTTGGGGGTTGCTGACTTCACTGCTGCAGCTCGCTCAAAAGGAGACTTATTAGAAGCGGAGCGACGATCAGATCTTTCGGATGTGCTTGTGCGAACACCTGTTTTTGTTACTGTGCGATTAGGTTGACGTTTAGTGCGTGGTGCTTGCAGCGTTTTTTTAGTTTGCTTGCTAGAGCGACCTAGATTGCTGAATGCTTCCTCAACAGCATCTTTTGGTTTCCATAGCACCAGCAACTTGCCAATGTGTTGAACTGGAGCAGCACCTAATTTGTCGCAGAGCTCTTCATAAATGGCAATGCGAGCTTCACGATCATCGCCAAAAACACGTATCTTGATTAAGCCATGGTGACCAATCGCCAATTTAGCTTCTTTAATCACGGAGGGAGTCAAACCATCGCCACCAACCATCACCACAGGACTTAAGTCATGAGCATCGGCTTTGAGGGATTTACGTTGTGCGGGGGTAAGGATTAGTGCGGTCATGGGCTTGATGATAGAGCATTCAACGTCCAATTCAGCTCATTACAGCAAATTTAACGATATATTCCGTAATTCCTTTTGCTTTAGAGGGCGGAAACTAGGAAAATGGAAGGCGAAAGTGGGTAAGTTGTGGCAAAGAATAAATTTAATAAAAGTTGGTTGCAGGATCACTTAACTGATCCCTACGTAAAGATGGCTCAAAAAGAGGGTTATCGAGCGAGGGCGGTTTACAAGCTCAGTGAAATTGACGAGCAAGATCACCTCATCAAAGCAGGCATGACTATTGTGGACTTAGGAAGCGCCCCTGGGAGCTGGTCCCAGTACGTCCGTAATCGCTTAACTGAGCTTGGTAAAACCAATCCTAAGATTGAATCGGGTAAACCTGATGGGCAGATTATTGCGATTGATATTTTGCCGATGGAAGATATTGCAGATGTGAGCTTTATTCAAGGAGACTTCCGCGAAGATGAGGGTCTGGCTGCGCTTGAGGCTTTACTTCCCAAAGAGGCCGAAGGTAAGGTGGACTTGGTTCTATCTGACATGGCGCCCAATCTTTCTGGAGTTGGCGTAGCTGACGCGGCCAGGATGGCTTTTTTAGCTGAGATAGCTCTAGACTTTGCCACCGCACATCTTAAGCCTGAAGGTGCATTGTTGATTAAGTGCTTTAACGGTAGTGGCTACAGCCAGATCGTGGAGTCTTTCAAAAAGGTCTTTAAAACAGTTGCCTCTCGCAAACCCAAGGCATCAAGGGCAAAGTCTTCTGAGATCTTTCTATTGGGTAGAAACCTAAAACCTACAAAATAAGCCCTCAAAAGGCTAAATAACCCCAAATTAGTAGGGTTTTATTAAATAAATACGCCATTAGCCCTTGAAAAAGGGTGGTAGTAGAATCAAATACTTAGGTAGCGATTCGCTTTAACTCCTGGATTAATCCAGAAAAGGACTCATTTTGAACAGCAATATGTTCCAAAAAATCGGTGTGTGGCTCATTGTGGGCTTGGTGCTTTTTACTGTTTTTAAACAGTTCGATAAGCCTAAGGATCAAACACAAGTTACCTATTCTCAATTTATGGACGATGCCAAAGCCGGCAAAGTCAAACGTGTGGATGTGCAAGGTCGTACATTGCAAGTTACGCCTGCTGACGGTAATAAATATTCCATCATCTCTCCAAGGGATATCTGGATGGTTGGCGATCTCATGAAATACGGTGTTCAAGTCACCGGTAAAGCTGATGATGAACCCAACATGCTGGTTTCTGCTTTGTACTATCTTGGACCAACACTATTGATTATTGGTTTTTGGTTTTTCATGATGCGTCAAATGCAAGGTGGCGGCAAAGGTGGAGCTTTCTCCTTTGGAAAATCTAAGGCACGTCTAATTGATGAAAATAGCAACACCGTTACTTTTGCTGATGTTGCTGGATGCGATGAGGCCAAGGAAGAGGTCTTTGAGATTGTTGATTTCTTAAAAGATCCACAGAAGTTTCAAAAACTAGGTGGCCGCATTCCACATGGCGTATTGCTAGTAGGCCCACCAGGCACCGGTAAGACCCTTTTGGCGCGTGCTATTGCGGGTGAGGCGAAAGTGCCATTCTTTTCGATCTCCGGTTCTGACTTCGTTGAGATGTTTGTTGGTGTTGGTGCATCTCGCGTACGCGATATGTTCGAGAACGCCAAGAAAAATTCTCCTTGCATCATCTTTATTGATGAAATTGATGCTGTAGGACGTCACCGCGGTGCCGGCATGGGTGGCGGCAATGATGAGCGTGAACAAACACTCAATCAAATGTTAGTTGAGATGGATGGTTTTGAAAGCAATAGCGGCGTCATCGTAGTTGCTGCGACCAACCGCTCTGATGTATTAGATAAGGCTTTATTACGCCCAGGTCGCTTCGATCGACAAGTGCATGTGGGATTGCCAGATATTCGCGGCCGTGAGCAAATTTTGCAAGTACATATGCGCAAGGTGCCCATTGACCCTGATGTAAATGCCGCTGTTTTAGCTCGCGGTACCCCAGGTTTCTCTGGCGCAGATTTGGCAAACTTAGTAAACGAGTCTGCATTGTTTGCTGCACGTCGTAATAAGCGTGCAGTTGACATGAAAGATTTTGAAGATGCAAAAGACAAGATCTACATGGGGCCAGAACGCAAGTCGGCTGTAATGCGTGAAGAGGAGCGTCGTAATACTGCGTATCACGAATCTGGCCATGCTGTTGTAGCAAAAGTACTTCCTAAGGCCGATCCTGTGCATAAAGTCACGATCATGCCCCGTGGCATGGCTTTGGGTGTGACTTGGCAGTTACCAGAGTTTGATCGTGTGAACTTGTATAAAGATCGCATGATGGAAGAGTTGGCTATTTTATTTGGTGGTCGTGCTGCGGAAGAGGTGTTCTTGCATTCTATGAGTACCGGTGCTTCCAATGACTTTGAGCGTGCGACTAAGATGGCTCGCGATATGGTGACACGCTACGGAATGAGTGACAGCCTAGGTACGATGGTTTATGTTGATACTGAATCAGAGAGTATTTTTGGTCGCAACAGCACTAAAACTGTTTCTGAGTTAACCCAGCAAAAGGTCGATGCAGAGATTCGTGCATTGGTTGATAGTCAGTATGCTTTGGCAAGATCGATCCTAGAGCAAAATCGCGACAAGGTTGAAGCTATGGTTGCAGCATTGCTTGAATGGGAAACCATTGATGCAGAGCAAATTAATGACATCATGGAAGGTCGCCCTCCAAGAGCGCCTAAGGCTCCACCTGCAACTCAGTTCGGCAATTCTGCGGGAACACCTGGCCCAGCGACTGGTAGCGCTCCTGCTACTGCATAAGTACACTTGATGGCTTTGCTTTGATACCTATTCAAGGTCACATAGATATGCCCACAACTTGGCGTTGTGGGCGTTTTCTTTTTGACTTTAGTAATCGTAAGCGCCCAATTGTGATGGGCATCCTCAATGCCACGCCAGATTCTTTTTCTGATGGCGGTAAATTCAGAACCCCAAAAGATGCGATCGCCCAAGCAGAACGGATGATTGCTGATGGCGTGGATCTCATTGATATTGGCGGCGAGTCAACAAGGCCTGGCGCTGAGCCGGTTGAACTCCAAGAAGAGCTAGATAGAGTGCTCCCGGTAATTGAGGCGCTTAAAGATTGCGGAGTACCTTTATCAATCGATACCTATAAATCCGAAACAATGCGGCAAGCACTCCGGGCTGGTGTAGATTGCGTGAATGATATTTGGGCACTTAGACAGCATGGCTCTATTGATGCTGTATTAGAGGATAAAGATTGCGGCATTGTGCTCATGCATATGCAACGCGATCCGCTCACTATGCAATTTAATCCTGACTATCAGGACGTGATAGTTGATGTGAAGCAGTTTCTAAAAACGCAAGTTGAGTTATTGATTGCTAAGGGTATTGGTAGAGATCGAATCGCTATTGATCCTGGCTTTGGGTTTGGCAAAACCCTAGAGCACAATCTTCAAATGCTGGCCAACTTTGCTCAGTTTTCTTCTTTGGGTGCTCCGGTTCTGGCAGGCATCTCCCGTAAGTCGATGCTAGGAAAAATTACAGGCAAAGATACAAATGAGCGTGTAGCGGCCAGTGTTGCTGCGGCTGTTATGGCGGCTGATCGTGGCGCCAAAATTGTACGGGTTCATGACGTGGTTGAGACGGTAGATGCTCTTAAGCTCTGGGAGGCAGTAAATACTTAGAAACGCATCTAAGTTTTATAATGACATCTATGAAAAAACAATATTTTGGTACTGACGGCATTCGAGGTGAAGTGGGGCAGTTTCCGATTGTTCCGGAATTTATGACCCGCCTAGGTTATGCAGCCGGCAAAGTATTGACGCGTGATGCTAAACCAGGTGAGCGTTGTAAGATTTTGATCGGTAAAGATACCAGGGTTTCAGGTTACTTACTAGAGGCTGCATTAGAGGCTGGTTTTGCTGCTGCTGGAGTAGATGTGATGCTTTGCGGACCCATTCCGACGCCAGGAGTCGCCTATCTCACCAAGGCTTTAAGGCTGTCAGCAGGTCTTGTAATTTCTGCTTCCCATAACCCCTATCAAGATAACGGCATCAAGTTTTTCTCTGCCAAAGGCGATAAGTTATCCGATCAATTTGAGTTGGATATTGAGGCTGAGTTAGAAAAGCCTATGGGGTGTGTGAATTCAAAAGAGCTTGGTAAAGCTTTTCGACTGGATGATGCTGCAGGACGTTACATTGAATTTTGTAAGTCAACTTTTCCAGGGGAGCTTAATCTTAAAGGCTTAAAGCTCGTAGTTGACTGCGCTAATGGCGCTGCGTATCACACTGCACCTCATGTTTTTCATGAGCTAGGCGCCGAAGTAATTTCTATTGGCGTGAGCCCCGATGGTCGAAACATTAATGATGGCTTTGGTGCAACTGCACCCGCGGCTTTAATCGCAAAAGTTAAAGCAGAGAATGCTGATCTAGGTATCGCTCTAGATGGTGATGCCGACCGCCTTCAGATGGTTGATGCTTCTGGACGTCTATTTAACGGCGATGAACTGCTTTATGTACTGGCTAAAGATCGATTAGACCGTGGGCAGAATCTTGGCGGAGTCGTCGGCACTTTAATGACTAATCTTGCAGTAGAAAATGCTATTAAGGATTTGGGTATTGGATTTGAGCGTGCCAACGTTGGTGACCGTTATGTACTTGAGTTACTAAAACTCAATGATTGGATTATTGGCGGCGAAGGTTCGGGGCACTTACTTTGCCTGGACCAACACTCCACAGGAGACGGAACGATTGCAGCTCTTCAAGTGCTTGCGGCAATGAGCCAAAACAAAAAGAGTCTCGCGCAATTATTGGACTCTGTCAAAATTTTCCCGCAAGTTCTCGTGAATGTGAGATTCAAGCCAGGTTACGACTGGAAATCTGATGCTGTTCTAATGAAGCAAATATCAAAGGTAGAGTCTGACCTTGCAAACATTGGCCGTCTCTTAATACGCGCCTCAGGCACCGAGCCCTTATTGCGCGTAATGGTTGAAACTCAAGACGCTGATATTGCGATGAAAGCAGCTAAGAGTATTGCTGATTTAGTGCCAATTGCTTAAGGCGTTACCAAAGGGCACTAAAACGCTGCTCTAATACCAACCATCAAACTCCTGCCGGGCTGAGGTGCATACAACCTGACTGCCATGGGTGATGTGGAGTATCTAATCTCTTCATTTAGCAAATTCTTGAGTATTACGTAACCCGTCCAATTGACTTTACCAATACGCTCTGTGTATGAGAGATTGGCGTTCACTAAGTTATAGCTTGGTGTGGGGCCAATTTCCCAGCTAGCCAATTTATTTTGTTGATAGCTATAAATATAAGTTGCACTGGTTAACCAGCCATTTCGCTGGTAAGCCAATTCCGTCCCTAGACGCGGGGCTGGTTGCAATGGAAGGTTTCCGCCGGCAGTGAACCTCCCTTGAGAGACATCACCAAATAGACGGCCACCAATACCGGTCTCATTCCAGTTGTAAGTGAGCTCAGCTTCTGCGCCCTGAATGGATGCGTTTGCTTGAGAAGCCTGAACAACTGAGAAATTCTGGTTGGCCTGGCTATAGGCGCCAGTGTAGTAACCATATATGAAATTATTAAACTGGTTCTTATAAATACTGGCTTTACTGCGGACCAAACCTATGGTCTTTTGGAAACTCAACTCAAGATTGTGTGAAGTTTCAACACCTAAATTGGAATTTCCAATATCAAAGGTTGCCGTCGAATCATGGGGTCCATATGAGTAAAGCTCTTGGGCTGATGGCGATCTTTGAGAAACTGTGTAAGCAAGGCCCACGCCATAACCTTTGGCCACGTCTAGAAGACCTCCTGCAGAATAGGACATCAGGTTAAATTGACGACTTTGAAGTGAGGGAGGGCCATAAGTGCTTGGCACAAATTCTTGGCTGCTAGCGCTAGGAAACTGGGTACCAGAATTTGGATTTTGACTTGTATAGTTGTATCTAGCGCCAAGACTAGTTTTTAAAAGTCCGTAACGACCTTCTTCAACTAAGAAAAGGGCGCTAGAGTTTGATTTTGTCTGCGGAACTATTGCGTAGTTATTGGTCGATAAATCAGTTGCGTTAAGGGTAGATCCAATAACTTGAACGCCTAAAACCCCTTTGGATCCCAACAATTCTTTATGCGCTAATTCCAGCCTTGCTTCGGTTGCTGTGTTGTTCCATTTAGTAGAAGCAATGCCGTTATTGGTAAATTCAGTATGTTGATAGTTTGTATTTGCAGCGCTAAGCTTTACAGAGCTAAAGCCATCAAAAGGATCATTGGTCTGGTGTGCAATATCGTAGCGATTCTGTGACTGCTGTATAAAACCACCTTCTGAAGTTGGTATCCCGTAGTTATGGTTCATTCGCTCTAAAGAGACGCCGGTATACCCATCCGAACGAACATAACTTGCACCCAAGCCCATACTATTCTGATTGCTAAAAGAGAAGGGCAATTTACCGCTATAAGGAACGTTAACTGGCTGCCCAGGATTAATAGCCCAATTGGCATTTGGGCCACCTTGTTCGGCAAAGCCAGGAATACGATAGTTATTTGAATTACTAATAGCTGAATCAAAATGCAATGCAAGGGGGCCGGCTGGTGCATCGAGCTCTATATTGGCAGTCTTTCCTTGATTCACTGTTTCATAGCTGGTATTGATTGCGCCAGATATTGTGTCAGGCATCGTTGTAACAATTCGATCATTTACGACGTTAATTAAGCCACCGCTTGAGCCAGAACCATATTGCAGGGCAGAAGCACCCCGTAGGATTTCAATCTGGTGGGTATTTTGCATTGGGCTTGCTACTGCATGATCTGCAGAAATGCTGGAGACATCACCAGCAGATAAGCCATTTTGTAAAATTTGAACGCGCGCACCTTCAAGTCCACGAATAACGGGCCTTGATGAGCCTGCACCATAACCAGTTGCAGATACTCCTAATTCGTTTGCTAAAGTTGCGCCGAGTGTTCCGGAGAGTTTGTTTTGCAACTCATCTCCAGCCAATACTTTATTTGGCGATAAAAATCCTTGACCGCCTTCTCGCACACCAGTGACATCGAGTTGCGGCAAAGTTTCAACTTGATTTTGCGACCAAGCGGGGTCGCTTATTAAAAAGGAAATGACTGCCAGTATTGGCAAGTAAGTAAATTGTGTAAGGCGGTAATTCATATTCATCCAAATTCACCAAGTGATGGTGATTCATTAAAACGGGTGCACGCGATGCGGCGCTAATGTTTTAAAGGATGAAAGTTGGGGGAGCGCGGGACTGGTAGTCGCTACCTATTGCATTTCTTAAAAATGGATTGTTTGTATTCTTTTGATCAATTGTGCTTTGGTGAATTAAGTCGGCTTTAGATTGGTCGCTAGTAATAAAGCCGGCAAGCGAAAGCGCATCAAACAAATGGCAGATATCAGAGCTGTGACTAAAACTTTTATCGGCAATAGTTGATTTGCTTGCTTCTAAAGATTGGCCTTGTATGCCCGCATGTGAAATGCTATGGGAAAGGCCTATCCAGTGGGTTCCTAGCAAGCAAAATACCAGCAAGGCCGCTGTCAATGCGGTCTGAATTTGCTTTGTAAATCTGCTTGAAAAATAGGCAACCATGGCACGAATCTTACAGGATTTGCCTGGAATCGCTCTCTCGGTGTAGAATATCGGTTCCGTCGGAGTGTAGCGCAGCCTGGTAGCGCACCTGCTTTGGGAGCAGGGGGTCCAAGGTTCGAATCCTTGTACTCCGACCACTTTCTCTTTGTTTTAAGTTTTCAGTCCCAGTACTCACTGCCTATAGCTCAGCTGGATAGAGCAACGCCCTTCTAAGGCGTAGGTCGCACGTTCGAATCGTGCTGGGCAGGCCAATTTCCCCTTCTCTGGTGTGCCCCATTTAATAGCCATACGCTTATTTTCATCGCTTTCTTTGACTTAGAATGCAGTGATGAATATCAAATTAGTCAGGCTTAGCTATCTAGTGCTTTGCACTCTTTCCCTAGTTTCTGCTTGCTCTGTTGCGCAGCTAGAAGCCCGTCTAGAAGCCAACCCCCAATGTAAAGATATTGTGAACCCAAAAACGGGGGCTTTAATGCCTTGTCCTGGTTCGGATAAAGCGTTTTACAGAGAAGTAGGCTTGGCCCCAGCAAAACCTGTTAACGCCATTAATAATTCAGCATCTTTTACATCAGCAACATCAGGCGGAACTTCTGTAACGACAACCCCATCAAATGCGACAAAGCCAGTATCTTCGAGCTCGAGCTCGGCTAAATCTGCCTCTGCACAAGGTGACTGCAAACCTCAGATTCACAAAAAGACTGGCGGAACATTGCCATGTCCAGCACCAGACTAGCTAGATGTGGGTATGATGACCTTTACTACAGCCAGCCCTTTAACTAAATCAAACAAATACTCGGAATCGCTATGAAAAAAATGCACTTATTGCTGGCCTCTTTAATTGCTGCGCTTACTTTGGCAGCGTGTAGTAATGCGCCTAAGTTAGCGACAGAGTCAATGCCTAGATCAGGATTTTTGCCTGACTACAATCTTTTAGTTCCAATGGCAACTAACGATAAAGATGTGCGTATTTGGAGGTATCGTATTTCTGGCGTAAACCCCGGCGTCTATACATCTGTCATCCTTGATCCGATTTATTTAAATCAGAATGCAACTAAAGATGTGAGTCTTGATGTGATTAATAAAGCCAAGGCTGCCTTACAGGCTTCTATGGTTGAGGCAGTCAATGCGCGCGGAACTATCAGGATTGTTACTCAGCCTGGTCCTGGTGTGGCTCGTATTTCGGTTGGCATTACCGGTGCTGAAAGTTCTACAGATAGTTTGCAACCTTGGAATTTCACGCCAATAGGTTTGGCAATGAATGCAGCTGCTTATGCAGGTGGTGTGAACTCTAAGACTCCAGCTCTTTTGGTGGAAAGTAAGATTACGGATAGCCAATCAAAACAATTGCTAGGCGAGGGCCTTATCACTGTTCAAGGCGAGTCATTTAGAACCAATTCGGGATCTGCTGATTCATTTGTTGCAATGGCCAAGAAAGTAGTTCGCTCCGCATTGGAGACATCAGCAAACCCAACACCAACAGGCAAATAAGAAATTCTATGAAATTACTTTCTAAGCTCATTATCCTTGTTGGCTTAAATTCGCTTATGCTTGTTCCGCTCATTGCCTTTGCAGATGATGCTTCACGCGATAAAGAGATTGCCGAGCGTTTTGCTAAATGCGACACTAATCGCGATGGCAAGTTGACTAAGGAAGAGGCTAAAGGATGTATGCCCAGGATCTATGACCACTTTAGTTACATCGACTCTACAAATAAAGGATATGTGACTGTGGCTGAAATTCAGGCTATGGCCAACAGATAGTCTTTTTTACTGAGCGAATGATGACTGTTTCTTTTCCTGGTTTTCAATCTAAAACGTTTTCTACCGAATCTGAAGATGGGTCCATTGAGATCTCCTATCTTATAGGCGGCAATGGTCCTCCATTACTTTTGCTCCATGGATTTCCGCAAACCAAGGCAATCTGGAGTTTGGTGGCTCCAGAGTTGGCAAAACAATTCACAGTTGTGGCTGCAGATCTTCGTGGTTATGGTGCCTCATCTAAGCCTCACGGAAAACCAGACCACTCTACGTATTCAAAAAGATCTATGGCGGCAGATCAGCAATCTTTAATGATGAGCCTAGGTTTCGATCAATTCTTCTTGCTGGGTCACGATAGAGGTGGAAGAGTTTCTCATCGCCTAGCAATGGACTTTCCTGAAAGTGTCTTGCGTTTAATGGTGTTGGATATTTCACCAACATTTCAGATGTATGAGAACACCACGATGGAGTTTGCGAAAGGTTATTGGCATTGGTTCTTCTTGATCCAACCTGAACCAGTCCCTGAAACATTGATTGGCGCCAATCCTGAATTTTGGCTCAAAAATCATATGGGCCGGCATGCGGGAACGGGGATATTTACACCTGAGCGATGGGCCGAATACTTATCTGGAGCTAGTAACCCTCTAAGCATGCATGCGATGTGCGAGGACTATCGTGCAGCCTCAACAATTGACCTCATTCATGATCGAGCAGATCGCATGTCTGGCAAGAAATTGAAGGTGCCTCTAAAAGTGCTTTGGGGCGAGCATGGCTTGGTAAATAAATGCTTTAAGCCAATAGATGACTGGAAAGAAGTTTCTACAGAGGTCTCTGGAAGGGCGGTTCCTAGCGGACACTACATCCCCGAAGAGCTTCCAGAGCTGCTGATAGCAGAGGCTAAGGAATTTTTTAGCTAAACCTGCTGTTTTATTGCGGATAAAACAAAAAACCCTAAATAAATCAATTATTTAGGGTTTTTAACTATCACTCAGGGTGAAAATTGTTGCTAGCCATGAAGCTAATGGTGCGCTCAAAGCCTAAGATGCGAATGTAACGCCAAGCAATATCACGATATTTGCTATCTAAATAGCCAATAGCCACTTCAGGCGTCCTTTTGGACAAGTCGATCTGTTGAATTGCGCGGGCCCAACGTTTGAGTCTTGTTGACATATTTGCCACCTCCATGAGCATACAACGCATGGAAATAGAGCAGAGATGACACAAATTACAAAATAATTACAAAAAACGATTGATTTACTTAAATTGAGACGACTTTATGGGGGTTGAGTATGTTTTGGGGGTCTAGAGCTCTTTTTAAGGCCCTCATGAGGTCGTGGGCTACTTCCCCCTTATGAGCCCTAAGGCCATCCAATTTAAGCTGCCCAACCCCATGCTCTGCCGATATTGACCCATTGCATCGCTCTACCTGAGCATAGACAAGCTCGTGAATCGGCTTTTCATAACTTTCATTAAAGATCTTGGCATCTACACCTGGGGGCGGGGCGATGTTGTAGTGCAGATTTCCATCACCTAAATGGCCAAAATTAATGATTCTCACGCCCGGATATTGACTTCTCATCAATGCATCCGTTTCTTCGATAAAACTATCCAGGGACGAGAGTGGGATGGTGATGTCGTGTTTTAGATTGGCACCTTCTTCTGCCTGCGCCAGTGTGATGTGTTCGCGCATATGCCAAAAAGCATTTGCCTGACTTAAATTGCTAGCAATTACAGCGTCGTTAATCAGCTTGGATTCAAAAGCTTCTTCCAAAATTACTTCAAGAAGTTGTCTAACGTGATTCTCGCTTTCGTGGTCTGACAGTTCAATCAGAATCGTAAAGGGCGGCTTTCCCTGTAGAGGATTTGCCATTTGCGGAAAGTGCTTTTCATTCAGTTCTAAAGACTCTTGGGTCATCATTTCAAAACCGGTCAATAAAGAAGTTGCACGTCTTTGAAATAAATTTAAGAGAGCAATAGAAGAGGAAACAGACTCACATGCAACTAACGTAGTCCATTGTGATATCGGCAATGGATATAACTTCATAACTGCAGCAGTAATGATTCCAAGAGTTCCTTCAGATCCAACAAATAAGTCGCGTAAATCGTAACCAGTGTTATCTTTGCGCAATCCTTTGAGGCCATTCCAGATTTCACCTTTGGCTGTTACCACCTCCAAACCCAAGCAAAGGTCTCGTGCATTGCCATAGCGGAGAACATTTGTACCTCCCGCATTGGTAGCCAAGTTTCCCCCAATCATGCAGCTACCTTCGGCACCCAGACTGAGCGGAAATAAAAAGCCTTGTTCAGCTGCTTTTTCTTGTGCCGTTTGCAAAATACATCCTGCTTCGAGCGTCATAGTTTGATTGGCAACATCGATCTCACGAACTTGATTCATGCGCTTGAAATTCAGTATCACTTGATTGCCACTGTTATCAGGCGTAGCTCCACCACAAAAGCCGGTATGACCGCCTTGAGGAACTATAGAAATTTGATTCTGGGCGCAGAGCTTGACGATATTGGACACTTCTGAACTGTTGGATGGCAACAGAACTGCTGATGCTTTTCCGGTATAGCGTTTGCGCCAGTCAGTTAAGTAGGGCGCTTTATCCTCATCTGTGATGAGAATATATTTTGGATCCAAAACTACAGAAAGTTGATTGATGAAGTTTTTCATGCTTACTCTGCCGAGAGCTTCTTTAAGGCCTTAGCCTCTTTTTTGATTGGCTTCAAATACATTAGCAAGCAGATGAAGCCTATTGTTGAGAGAAGGGTTTCGAGAGCTGCAAGCCAAAAGTTTGCACCTGTCTCCAGAATGCGAACCAAGCCTTCAAGTGCATAAAGCAAAATCAACATTGAGGCCCACTGCATTGTGTAAACCTTCCCTTTCCATATCCCTGGAATAGCAAATAGCAAAGGTATTCCTTTAAGAATCAACCAAGATCCGCCAGGACGTAAGGGTGAAATGAACCACTCCCAGCAGACGCATAGAATAAATAAATCAATAAAGGCAGCTGTAGCTATGAGTTGGTAAGGATTTTTTTCTAGAATCTTTTTAATCATGATGAACGCTAAATGCATTACCTTTTGTTTAGATGGAGCGCTAATGCAGTTTCTGCTAGACGCTTACCTTGGGCTTTCGCTAGACGCTGCTCTTCTGGGCTAATAGGTGCTCGTCCATCCGCATGGGCAAGATGAGTCACTCCATAAGGACTACCGCCTGTATTGGAAGACATCAGATCGGGTTCGCTATACGGGATGCCCATCAGAAACATACCATGATGAAGCAGGGGAATCATCATGGTTAAAAGGGTGCTTTCTTGCCCGCCATGCATGCTGCCGGTACTTGTAAAGACGCAAGCAGGTTTTCCTATCAGAGCGCCATTGAGCCACTCAGAAGAACTGCCATCCCAAAAATATTTCATTGGAGCGGCCATATTGCCAAAGCGGGTTGGGGAGCCTAATGCAAGGCCAATGCATTCTTGCAAATCGGAATATTCAGCATATGGAGCGCCATCTTGAGGTATGGCAGCCTCCGTAGCTTCGCAAACAGCAGATATAGGCGGAACGGTTCTCAAGCGTGCATTGGCCCCAGGAACGCTTTCAACGCCCTCAGCAATCAGGCGCGCCAAATCCTTGGTTGCACCATAACGGGAGTAGTACAAAACTAAAATATCGTGTTGGCTCATATTGATCTCTTATGATACGGCGATGCGCATTATTCGTAACCCCCAATTATGGCTCTCTCTGGCTAAAGAGATCTGGGAGCGTAATCGGGGTCAAAATTTGAAGCAAATTGCAGCCAGCTTAGCTTTTACGACCACTTTATCGATGGTTCCCATGGTAACAATTGCCACCATCTTGATTGGCTATCTTCCAAGCGTCATCCAAATCAAAAATGCCTTTAAGGCATGGCTTTTGGATACCTACATGCCAGGCGGCATAAATCAGCAGGTCTTCATATATTTGGATCAATTCTCCTCCCAGGCAAGAGGTTTAACTTTCGTGGGTTTGGCTGGCCTAATCATCACAACCATCATGACGCTAGCAGTGATTGAGGGCGCCTTCAATCAAATATTTAAGGTCACTACAAGTCGACCTTTATATAAGAAGGTTGCGATTTATAGCGCGGCGACAATCTTGGGGCCAATACTTTTGGGTGTTGGCATCTATCTAAGTGGAGTGTTGTTTAGCGCTTCAGAAGGCTGGATTAGTGCCGTATCCTTTGGTTTTCAATTGGTGGCAACGATTGCTCCAATCTGCTTAGCCATTCTTGTTTATGCCGTGGTCTACAAAATCCTTCCATATGCAAAGATTTTATGGCGCGATGCGTTTGCCGGTGCTCTAGTTGCAGCGCTAGCCTTTGAGTTAATGAAATTCGGTTTTGCTATTTTTTTAAGCCATACCGCCTTCTACAAAACAGTTTATGGCGCTTTTGCCATCTTCCCTCTGGGATTAATGTGGATCTACTTAACCTGGTGGATTACCTTGACCGGAGCAGTCCTAGTGGCCAATTTGCCGGATATCCGCAGCGGTGTCATTAGGGTTATTCGTTACTAAAAGTTCAATCCAGGCTATTGATTCATAGAGGTCTTGAGTCTATATTGGGGTCATAAATGCTTTGTTTTACGGAGACCAAATGAAAGTTCGCGACATATTACGCGTTAAGGGAAGCACCCTTTTTACAGTAGCCCCTGATACCGCGCTGCAAACGGCAGTTCTTGTGATGAGTGAGCACGACATCGGTTCTCTAGTTGTTATGGAGTATGACAAGCTGGTTGGCATTCTGACTTTCCGTGAAGTTATCGCCGCCTTAGCCAAACATCACGGCAAGCTAGAGGGCCTTCAGGTCAGTTCAGTAATGAATCAAAAGCCTTTGACGTGCAATATGGAAACCGAGATTGATGAAGTCCGCCGCATGATGTTGGTTGACCACGCCCGTTATTTACCGGTAGTGGACCAAAAAATGCTGATGGGTGTTATTTCTTTCTACGACGTTGCAAAATCGGTGGTAGAGGCTCAAGACTTTGAAAATACAATGCTCAAGGCCTACATCCGCGATTGGCCGGAAGATACCGAAAAAGCCGCTTCTTAGGCCGTTCTAGCCATCATTTGCTGACCAATGACATAATGTTGGTATGTCAGGAAATACTTTAGGCCTCCTTTTTACTGTTACCACTTTTGGTGAATCCCACGGTCCAGCAATCGGCGCCGTAGTCGATGGCTGCCCGCCAGGCATGCAATTGTCTGAAGCTGATATCCAGCTTGATTTGGATCGCCGTAAACCTGGCACCTCGCGTCACGTTACGCAGCGCAAGGAAGAAGATAGGGTAGAGATTCTTTCCGGAGTATTTGAAGGCAAGACGACTGGAACGCCTATTGCACTGCTGATTCGTAATACCGATCAACGTAGTCAAGACTACGGCGATATATTGCAAACGTTCCGGCCAGGTCACGCTGACTATGCATACCAAAATAAATATGGAATTCGTGATCCACGTGGTGGTGGCCGCTCATCTGCTCGTTTAACAGCTCCTGTTGTTGCAGCCGCAGCGATTGCAAAAAAATGGCTACACGAGAAATATGGCACAGAGTTTTATGGCTACATGAGCCAATTGGGCAAGCTTGAAATTCCTTTTAAAGATGAATCTCATATTGAACAAAACCCATTCTTTGCTGCAAACGCGGAAATCATTCCTCAGCTAGAAAGCTACATGGATGAATTACGTAAAGCAGGGGATTCTTGTGGGGCCCGTATCGAGGTTCGAGCTCGCAATGTTCCTGCCGGATTAGGTGAGCCTTTGTTTGATAAGCTGGATGCCGATATTGCACATGCCATGATGGGTATCAATGCAGTTAAAGGGGTGGAGATTGGGGCCGGCTTTAAATCGGTAGCGCAACGTGGCAGCGAGCATGGTGATGAACTTCATCCTGATGGCTTTGCTTCGAATAACTCAGGGGGCACCCTTGGTGGCATTAGCAGTGGTCAAGATTTACGCGTCTCAATAGCCATCAAACCAACCTCGAGCATCATGAGCCCAAAGCAGTCCATTGATCTGGACGGAAAACCTATTACCGTTCAGACCAAGGGTCGACATGATCCTTGTGTTGGTATTCGCGCTACTCCGATAGCTGAAGCTATGTTGGCGCTTGTTGTAATGGACCACGCCTTACGTCATCGCGCTCAGTGCGCCGATGTGCCTGAGTCAGCCTCCATTCCAGCGGCTCAACCTAGTGCTTACCGCGATTAACTAGGTTATTAGATGACGCCTTTGCTTCGCTGGGCCTTCGGGTCCTTTTTCTTTTTATATTTCGCTTATGTTGGATTGGTGTCTCCATACGCCAGCCTCTTTTTTTTAGACAGAGGTTTTAACGTCATTGAGATTGCTGCATTGATGTCTATGTTGCAGATAACCAGAATTATTGGGCCATTTTCTTGGGGTTGGCTATCAGACTATCTTTCTAATCGCATTAGCATTATCCGATTCTGCGCCTGTCTTGCTGCAGCTGTTTTCTTATGCATCTATTTTCTGCAAAGTTATATTGGCTTTTTTATCTGGATGTTTGTATTACATACCATCCTCAGCAGCTTAATGCCGCTTGGTGAATCTGCTACGATTCATGCGCTTTATAAAGATAACTCTTTCGATAAACACTATGGTCGTTTACGCCTTTGGGGCTCCATTGGTTTTATTGTTATGGTTCTTGCTGCGGGCGAATTATTTCAGAGAAAGTCTATTGAACTTTATCCGATTGTAGGTAGCATTGTTTTGCTAACTTTAGCCTTTATTACTTTTTGCTTGCACGAGCCAAAGATGGAGCGTCGCAAAATGGTGAAGGGTGAGCTTATGGTTGTGCTCTTTAATCCAGATGTGCGTTGGTTCTTATTATCTGGATTCTTTATGATCTTTGCGCATGCTGCTTTGTACGTTTTCTATTCTTTATATCTTGCTGATCTAGGCTACGATAAATTTCAGATTGGCCTCTTTTGGGCTTTAGGTGTCATGGCTGAAGTCATTTTCTTTTACTTTCAGAGCAGAGTTCTGAGTAAGTTGGATGCAGAGGTCATATTGCAGGCCGCTTTTGGAGTGGGCGTGGTGCGTTTTGTTTTAATTGCTTTTTTACCAATTACTTCCGTATTAATTGTGGCGCAACTCATGCATGCCGGTACGTTTGCCGCCCACCATAGTGCGGCTACAAAGCTTCTTCAACGTTGGTTCACCGGGCCCTTGCAAGCCAGAGGTCAGGCTTTAATGGCTACCATTTCATATGGCCTAGGTGGTACGCTTGGTGGATTATGTGCTGGCTGGATATGGGAAGCATCCCAACCAAGAGATGTCTTCGTAATGTCAGCATTTGCATGCGGACTGGCGGGGATGGCAATCCAAAAACTAAGACCGCGACGTTATCCCGCCAGATAAAACCTTTATTCCTTCTTATTGAATCTTTGCCTTAGCACGCAGTTTTTGCATCATTTCAGAGAACTTCGCTTTTTGCCAGTTCTTGTCAGACATGATCATTTGCTTTAATTGATCCTTCAACTCTTCCATGCTTGGGGCTTTAACATCACGTGAATCAATCATTTTGATGATGTGCCAGCCAAACTGCGATTTCACAGGCTTATCAGTGATTTGCCCATTCTTCAGCTGAACCATTGCCTTGGAGAACTCTGGAACCAGTGCTTTATCGCTAACCCAGCCAAGATCACCACCATTTTTGGCTGAACCAGGATCAAGTGATTTTGCTTTTGCGATATCTTCAAAGTTTGCGCCAGCCTTTAGTTGTGCGGTAATCGCCTTGGCATCAGACTCTTTTTCTACCAAGATATGTTCTACGTGATATTCCTTGCCTGTGTATTGCGCCTTAACTGATTCATAGGCAGCTTTTAGGTCGGCCTCTGCAACACCTTCTTTTTCAACATAGTCTTCAAATACAGCGGCAATCAAAACACCCATTCGCGCTTGTTCAAGTTGCTCGCGAACCATTTCTTTTTGTATCACTCCACGCTTGTCAGCCTCTTGCAAAACTAATTCGCGCGTTACCAGCATCTCACGAGCTTGATCGCGCACTTGTGGGTTATCGGGTTGACCGGAGCGTTGCACCAGCTTATCTAATTGCGCTTTTGGAATAGATTTTCCATTCACGATTACCGCATTTTGCGCCATCACATTTGCAGAGAAAATCGCAGCGCTAAGAATGCTCATTGAGAAAATTTGACGTTTATTGAACATGGTAATTAAATAATTAAATAAAAAGATGGGTTTATTTTAAGGTAGACCTAGTTAATCACTTCATCAGGGGCTAGAGCATTAATAGTAAGGGCATGTATTTCTTTAGGGATATGCCTATTTAAGGCTGCGTAAATAGCGCGATGACGGGCAACTAGGTTCAAACCCTTAAATTCTGGGGCGACTATTTCTAAGCGAAAGTGGCCTCCGCCACTGGCTGCGCCAGCATGACCGGCATGAAGATGGCTTTCGTCCACAATTTTTAAGACATGAACTTGAAAAGATTTACGAAGGTCTTCGTCAAATGCGGCTATGCGTTCCTGATTAATACTCATTCGACTGGATGCTCCATATGCTTTGAGAGCCAAATTCCCTGAGCAATGACAAATACCAATAACAAGCCTGTGCTGCCAAATAATTTAAAGTTAACCCAGGTTTCTTCAGAATATTCGAATGCTATATATAGATTGAGCGCACCCATAAAGAAAAAGAAAATAGCCCAAGCCATGTTTAGACTATGCCAAGCAGTATTGGCACTTTTCTCTTTAAGGGTTACCTGCTTGCCCATCAACACTTTTATCCAGTTTTTTTGGAAGAACTGAGCGCTAATAAAAAGAGCGCCTGAAAAGAGCCAATACAAGGCAGTTGGCTTTAGTTGAATAAATGTTTTGTCATGCAAGAAGATGGTGAGGCTACCAAAAACAAGAATCATTACCAGGCTTACCCATTGCATTGCGTCAATTTTGCGATGGCGATAGTAAACCCATAGGATTTGACCGATGGTTGCGACCATGGCAACTATGGTTGCGGTATAGATATCGCCAAACTTAAAGGCGATAAAAAACAAGATAATGGGGAACAGGTCAAATAAGAATTTCATAAAGAGATTATCCAGCTATTTACTTATTTCTCTGTTTTTGTCGGTATGGCATTGGTTCCGGGCTCAAAACTCAGAGACGCGGAGTTTATGCAGTAACGCAGTCCAGTCGGCTTAGGCCCATCTTCAAATACATGTCCTAAATGCGCATCGCAATTGGCGCATCGGACTTCTGTCCGAACCATGCCATGAGTGGTATCTCGAATTTCTTTAATAGCGGATTCAACTTCTGGAGCGTTATAACTAGGCCACCCACATCCTGCATCAAACTTAGTCTCCGAGAGAAATAACGGGGTATCACAGCAAATGCACTTATATCGCCCTTTGTCCCAATGATCCCAATACTTGCCAGTAAAAGGGCGCTCTGTTGCGGCCTCACGTGTAACGCGATACTCAATGTCGCTCAATGACAGTTTGTAATCTTGATCTGTTTTCTTCATATTTACCTCAGGAAAAATTTCGCTCATCTAGAAATTACGATGAACAACTTACTTCGATTGAATCTAGATTAGGATGCGGCGCTAAAGCGTAAGACTCATGTTCTGGCTGTTCATCAAAAGGCTTAGTCAATATATTGAGAAGCTTTCCCACCTCAGAAAAGTCTTTTTTCTGAGCCAACTCAATAGCAACTTGCGCCAGATGATTTCGCAAGACATATTTAGGATTTACTTGATTCATGGAATTTTGACGTACTAGATCATTGCTAAATTCGTCCCCTAGACGCGCTAGGTAATCAGAAAACCATTGATCAATTGCATTACGGTCAACAAAATCATCCCGCATTTCAATCTGGTCTACTGGAGCATTCATCTTCAGCCCACCAAGACGCCGAAAGAAGTTGGTGAAATCTACTTTTGAGTCATGCATAGCCTGTAATAGGCGCTCTAGCAGAGCAATATCTCCATCCTGCTCCGTAGTAAATCCTAGTTTTTTACGAAACAAAGATTGCCAAGCCTGCGCGTAGCTTATCGGAAACTCCTCAAGTGCCTTACGCAGCTGTTCTTGAGCTTCACTTTCATTGCATTGGAGTTCTACCAATGGAATCATTGCGCTGGCCAAGCAAGCCATATTCCAGTGCATGACTTGAGGCTGGCGATGATAGGCATAGCGACCGCCTTGATCACTATGATTGCAAATGTGGTCTATTTGAAATTGATCCAAAAATCCAAACGGGCCATAGTCAATAGTTAAGCCTAGCACGCTGATATTGTCGCTATTGAGAACGCCGTGGCAAAAGCCAACTGCCTGCCATTGCGCTACCAATTTCGCATTACGTTTGCAGATTCTTTTAAACAGATCTAAGTAGGTATCTTTAGTTTGAAGGCATTCCGGGTAATGATCTTGGATCAGTAAATCAGCAAGCTCTTTCAAACGCTCATGTTTTTGTAGTGAGGCAAAATGCTCAAAATGTCCAACCCGTATAAAACTTGGCGCTATCCGCGCACAAACTGCGGCAGTCTCCAGAGTCTCTCTTCTTACGGGTAAATCTGATCCAACAATTGATAATGCTCGGGTTGTGGGTATTCCCAATCCATGCATTGCCTCGCTAGCTAAGAACTCCCTAATAGAGGATCGTAGAACAGCTCGTCCATCACCCATACGAGAGAAGCGTGTCTTTCCCGCGCCTTTAAGTTGTAACTCTTGGCCAGCAATATCTCCGAGCAAAATTGCACGGCCATCGCCCAATTGTCCAGCCCATGCCCCAAATTGATGACCGCT
This sequence comes from Polynucleobacter sp. JS-Polo-80-F4, assembly GCF_018881965.1. Taxonomy (GTDB): domain Bacteria; phylum Pseudomonadota; class Gammaproteobacteria; order Burkholderiales; family Burkholderiaceae; genus Polynucleobacter. The sequence continues at coordinate 1,847,678 of NZ_JACVPI010000001.1, read as the reverse complement.
ATAGACAGTTGCAATGGGGTTAGAGAAATGATGGTCGCCAGCATCTAATTGATTTCCTGACAAGACCTCTAACCAGGCTTTATCAGCGGGCAGGTTGTTGTCATCAAGGGGGATACCCGCTAGTTTTGCAGACGAGGTTGAAAATGCAACCCAATAGGGGTCTGGTACAGGAGTTGGTAGGGTTGCTTGACAGACGTCATCGCCGCTTAAAGTAAAGGCCATGAGGGCTATTCTAGGAGGATTTCCCAAATTGCGTGCATGCCCCTAAAATTAACCCATGAAAAAACAAGTCCAAATTAATCCACAGACCCAACTAGCCAATTTAGGCGAGGAATTAAATGTTCCTTTTTTAAAGCTTTTAGGTGTTCGCTGCTTAAGCGCGGAAATGGGAAAGGGTGAAATTTTGCTAGCCCTCAAACCTGAGCACAACAACACCTGGGAGGTTGCACATGGTGGTGTTTTATTAACGCTTATGGATGTGGCTATGGCTGTTGCTGCTCGATCTGGTGATCCTAGTGACCGTAGCGTTGTCACGATCGAAATGAAGAATAATTTCATGCAAGCTGCAACCGGAGTGCTGAGGGTTAAGGCGGATACTGTGCGAAGAACGGCAACAATGGCTTTTTGTGAGGCTAAGCTATACAACGATCAAGGTGAAGTTTGTTGTATGGCTACAGGTACCTTCAAATATCTGAAGCGAATAGCAACTCGCAATGCTGATGGCGAACGCGTAGTCAATGATGACGGGCGTACCGTCTAATCCTAAACAGATAAGTTAGAGCCAGAAGCTGAACTAAGGGCTCCAGTCACAACATCGTGACCAACCGTGCCTGATGCATCAAACCTACGCTCCACTAGCTCAAATTGACCATCTTTGCGAACCCTCAAAACAGTACTTGAACGCGTTCCATAGGCGGCTGTTTTTACAAAAGCAGGGGAGAGAGCCTTTTCCCATTCTTTACTCACGCCGGTGCTAGGAAGTTCATTATCACTGGCATGATGACTATCGGACAACAACTTTAAGTACTGATCGGCATTCTTAAGTTGGCCCTGATCCATGGCTAATACTTGGGCAAAAGCAGCAACGCGATGATTTACTTTGGGCCATGGGGTGTCTAGCATTGCATTTGATAAGCCATACACTCCAGGTTCTAGTGCTTGCTGCGGGAAAACCTTACGCGGACGAACGCTTTGTCCCATCATCATGCGATTGCTAACCCAATGCATTTCAGCATTTTCTGGATTACTTAGATCGGCCATTAAAAGATTGAATCCGTTGTATTGCTGAAAACGTTTTGCGTTATCTTGAATGAAATCAGTGGGCCTGTCTTTGCCGGTCAGGTACATTAAAGATAGCTCGCCCCGGGTTCTGGAATCAGGATTTTTTTCACTGGGTGCGCGAACATTTGTTAAGGCCGCAAATTTTCCAGTCTTTGTAAAACCAAGCCATGTACCAGGGCTGCCCAAGACATCAGCTCGATCTCTTCCCGCTAATACGTGAGGATGTTCTGGCCACCAAGCAACACCCTCGGTATTACGCTCGTAAAACTCGTCGCGATTCGCGGCCACCACCAGCGAATAGTCTGGGTGAGAGTTCCATGCGAAAAGGATGAGGCACATAAGAGGCGCTTAAATTTCGATTAAAGGGTAGGGTAATAAATCTATTTTTAACACAGGTCCCTGGGCGCTACCAACATGAATTTCTCCGTCCTCAAGCGCTTCTAGCTTGCATTCAATTTGTAAATCAATTCGGTCTGGCTCGCTTAGATTTTTTGCTGATAGAACTACCATTCCTGCTGGCTGGTTAGGATCTTTTGAGTTGAAGAGTTCCGCACCAGGCAGAACAAGACTGTCGACTAGTTTATTGGTAACGAGATGGGCCAGCTGCAGTCGTCGCTTAATAGCGCCTCGGTATTGGCTGCGAGCAACGATTTCCTGGCCGGGGTAACAACCTTTTTTAAAATCAACGCCAGCAACGGATTCGAAATTAATCATTTGTGGGACAAACTGTTCCTGGGTAGCCTGAACGATTCTGGGTATTGCACTGAAGACTTCTAGCGAATTCCAGGCTTCTAAAGTTTCATTGGCGCTGAGTGAGTTCAGGGAACAATCTTTTGGGCTGGCTACAAGTAGGCGAGCAACAGATTGACTCTCCACAAAAACATCCGGCATCTTTAAAGCAATGCATCTATCGCTAAATTTGAAATCTGAAATTTGATTACTTGCTCCAAATAGCCCAGCAATGTTCCAGTCCGAAGAAAGATCGATTACCTTTACTTTTGAGCGCAATACATACATCGACAAACGCTTGGCAGTGCTGGCAGCTATATCCTTGGATATGAATAAGGCATAGCGCTCTTCAGCCTCTGCACTTAAAGGAAATAGTCCGGCCCAAGCACTTGCCAATAACCTACCCTTGGGATTGCAATAACCGACCAAACGAACCCCATTGCTACCTTGGGCAATGCTTCCCGGCAATACACGATTAAGCCCTAGAACAGAATTCGTTAATTGATTCTGTAAAAAGCTAGCAGCATCGGGACCCTCAACCAGGATTAAGCCCCATTGCGGTAAATCGCAAGACAGGGATGTGGGGTTATTCAGCCAGTTTTGCTGAATTTGCGGAGTATTTGTCATCACCCTTTTATCATAGCCTGATGAGCAGAAAAATTCAGAGCAGGTCGCTATTTACTAGGAAGAAGCCTAAGGATCAAGGTCTGAAGTATTGGCTATCGCTTTTGTCAGTGTTTCTGGGTCTTATTTATGGAGGTATTTTTTTAATACCAGTAGTTCCTAATCAGTCCAATATTGACAATGCCGCCCTATACAAGGTGAAAATTAATCCGCAATCGAGCTTATCCAGCATTGCTAATCAATTAAGCAACCAAGGTGTAGCAATCAATTCCTTTTTCTTGCATTTAGGGGCCCGAGCCTTATTTGTTGGTTCAAAGTTAAAACCGGGGACTTATTTGCTTCCTAGTGGCGGGAGTCTTGGGAAGATTCTCCTGCAAATTGCACGCGGTGATCGAGTGAGGGAAAGTATCGCCATCATTCCGGGAATGACTATTTGGCAGCTTCGAGGAATTGTTGATTCTCATTCGGCACTCATTCATCAAACTAAAGGTATGAGCAATAAAGAATTGTTGCGGAGTCTAAATCTGAGCTATCCCAGTGATGAGGGAATTTTTCTACCCGATACCTACGTATTTGATCCAGATGAACCCGATATCAATATTTATCGTAAGGCAGCGCAAGGCATGCAAAAACAGCTTTCCCAAGTATGGGGTCAAAGGGGAGGGGGGCTCCCCCTCAAAACACCTTATGAATTATTAATATTGGCCTCTATCGTAGAAAAAGAAACTGGGCGTGCAAGTGATCGAGACATGGTGGCAGCCGTATTTGCTAATCGTCTTGATAGGGGGATGCCTCTTCAAACCGATCCTACGGTTATTTATGGAATTGGGCCTAAATTTGACGGTAATTTGCGGAAAGCGGATTTGCGCAAGGACACTCCCTACAATACCTATATGCATAAAGGTTTGCCCCCCAGCCCAATAGCTATGCCCAGTAAGGAATCCATTTTGGCAGCCGCTCATCCTGCCAAAAGCAATGCTTTATTCTTTGTTGCTAAAGGTGATGGTAGTAGCCATTTTTCTCAAAGCCTAAAAGAACATGAAACAGCAGTGGATCGATATCAACGCAAAATCGCGCCTAAAAATAGCGCAAACTAAATTCATTTGAATATGACATCAAATAAAACCGGTTATTTCATTAGCTTCGAAGGTATCGATGGTGCTGGCAAAAGTACGCATGTAGATGCATTTCGTAACCTGATACAAGATCGTTACCCAGATAAAGAAGTCGTCATGACTCGAGAGCCTGGTGGCACTGCTCTTGGCGAACAATTGCGCAATCTACTTTTAGAGGCGCCCATGAATTTAGAAACAGAGGCGTTATTAATGTTTGCCACGCGTCGTGAGCACATTGCCCAGGTTATCGAGCCAGCACTTGCAGCGGGAAAAATTGTGATTTCTGATCGCTTTACAGATGCAAGCTTTGCCTATCAAGGTGGTGGTAGCGGCTTGAGCTTGGATAAATTGAATGACTTAGAGCGCTGGGTGCAGGGGCGACCCGATGGCTCACTTTTACAACCTAACTTAACGATATTATTCGACTTGCCGGGAGAGATTGCAGAGGCACGACGCTCAAAGGTTCGCGCTCCGGATAAATTTGAAAAGATGGATTTAGACTTTTTTGAAAGGGTTCGTCAAGAATACTTGCGTCGAGCAAGAGCTGACTCTGAACGTTTTCATCTGGTCGATGCTACGCAGACCCCTGAGGCCATATGGAATGGCTTGAAATTGATTCAGATTGCGCTTTAAGTGAAACAGGACAACCAGATAGCTCCATGGCTTGAGCCCTTATGGAAGGGGTTGGACTTTGCTAACTTCCCAAACGCTATCTTGTTGCATGGACAGTCCGGAATTGGGAAGTTTGCCTTTTCCGTAGAGCTTGCTAAGGCTCTGCTCTGTGAAAATGCTAGCAATGAGATAAAGCCATGTAAGCACTGTGAGGCCTGCCACTGGTTTGATACCGGCAACCATCCTGACTTTATATCTCTAGTGCCAGAAACACATCGCAAACTGTTGCCTCATGCAGACTATGAGAGTGACGACTCACCTAAAAAAGGAAAATCTGCGCGCGACGATGATGGTGAATCAAGCGAAAAAAAAGAGAAGAAAAATATCTCGATTGAAGAAACTCGCCACGCAATAGAAAATCTCTCCATTGGTTCGCATCGCGGTGGTAATCGCGTCATTCTGATTTACCCATTAGAAATGCTTCGCTCAGACTCTGCCAATACATTATTAAAGTCCCTTGAAGAACCCCCCGCAAATACTATCTTTATTTTGTTGGCTGATCGAGTGGATCGTGTATTGCCAACAATACGGTCACGCTGCCGCCTATTGACTGCCCCTCGCCCAGATCGCGACCAAGGATTAACTTGGTTGAAGGATCAATTGAATAAAGTTAGCGGACTAAAAGCGAGTGATGCTGATATTGAGACTATCTACGATGAGCAGGGCGGGGCTCCTTTTTCAGTTCTCGATTCTCTGGTTGCTAGACATAACAAGGATGATAAGGATGAGTTGACCCTATCAATCCAAGCTTCACGCTATTTACTTCAATCTATGGCGCAGGGCGTCAGAATTAATTGGCTCGAAACGGCTGAGAAAACCCATAAAGCGCAATACGCATTTTTATTGGCCAGTATGCAGCGTTGGATTTCGGATTTGCAATCAGTAACTCAAGGCGGCAATCCCCGTTATTACCCCAAGCACTCATCAACCCTTCGGGACTTATCCAAAATGGCCAATCTTCAAAGATTGCTCCAGTTTTGGAAGTCGCTTATTCAGGCCCGTCGTCACGAAAATCACCCTTTAGCCAACAGAATCCAGTTGGAGGCATTGCTTTCTCAGTATCAGCAGATTTTTGGAGCATAAAACTCACATAGGCAGTCTAAAATAGCGAGTCATGTTCATAGACTCCCATTGCCATCTCGACTTCCCTGAATTTCAATCTCGCCTACCAGAGATATTGGGCAATATGCACTCCGCCAAAGTGAGCCACGCTTTGTGCGTGTCAGTGGACTTACCTGACTTTCCAAATGTATTGAAACTAGCCCAAGATCATCCAAATCTATACGCATCTGTGGGCGTCCATCCCGATTACGAAGATACTCCAGAGCCAACGCTTGAGTTTCTAGTAGAAACTGCCTTAAAACACCCCAAAATTGTTGCTATAGGGGAAACAGGCCTGGATTACTACAGAATGGGCGACCGTAGTTACGAGTCCATGGAGTGGCAACGAGAGCGTTTTAGAACCCATATACGAGCCTCTATTGCATCCAAGAAGCCCTTAATCATTCACACCCGCTCAGCCTCTGAGGATACGATCAAAATCCTTAAAGAGGAGGGCGCGCAGCAAATTGGTGGGGTAATGCATTGCTTTACCGAATCATACGAAGTTGCCAAGGCAGCCATGGAATTAGGGTTTTTCATCTCATTTTCAGGAATAGTGACCTTTAAGAGCGCCAAAGACCTGCAGGAAACTTGCAGGCAGGTGCCCTTGGATCGAATGCTGATTGAGACCGATTCGCCTTACTTGGCTCCAATTCCTTATCGCGGCAAGACAAATGAGCCGGCTTGGGTTTCAAAGGTAGCTGAATTTGTAGCTGATCTAAAAGGGGTATCAATTGAGACTCTTGCAAACCAGACTTCAAATAACTTTTATGAATGTTTTCATATAGATAGACAATACTCATGAGAAAAGTATTTAATCAATTTGTATTGATAATGGCTATCTCATCAGGCTTCTCGGGCCCAATACTGGCTCAGTCTGATGAGCAGATTGCAGATTTTGCAAAAGCAGCCAAATTTAATGACGTTTCAACCGTTAAAGCGCTTGTTGCTAAGGGCGTAAATCCGAATATTACGGATCAAAAGGGCGAATTAATGCTCAATTTAGCAATTAGAGATAAGTCCAATGACGTTATTTTGTTTTTGCTGACAAATAATGCTACTGACGTTGATATCTCCAATAAATTTGGCGAAACACCGCTCATGATTGCATCCATTGACGGGAATTTACCCGTCGTGAAGGCCTTAGTTCAAGGCAGGAAAGCCAAGATAGACCACATAGGATGGACGCCATTGCATTACGCCTGCGCTAAGGGCAATTTAGAGATTGCTCAATACTTAATCACCAACGGCGCAATTATTGATTCAGTAAGCCCAAGCAATACGACACCCTTAATGATGGCAGTTCAATCTGGTAATGAACAACTCGTTAAGCTCCTTTTGGACAAAGGCGCTGATCTTCAATTGCGTAACTCGCTTGGACTCACTGCCATTGATATAGCCTATATTTATGAGAAACCATGGATTGCAGAAGGCCTTAGTGCTCGTTGGTTAAAGCTTTATAAGAAGCCATACGTAGGTCCTAAAGGTCTTGGCCAATCTAAATCCTGACATACCTATCTGCGTATAATCATTATTATGTCAAATAAGATATTTCTGTAATCCTACTCATATAACCCAGACCATGTTTAGCCTATTTCACAATACAGACCTACCTAGCTTTGCAACCCTCTTTAGTGAGATCAATACAGATATGGGTAACGGTCAGATCTGGATAATGGTTGTATCTGCGTGCCTCATGCTAGCAGTCCATGCCGTAGTCGTTTTGGGTATTGCCGGCGCATTTCATGCCATCGATGACGTCATGACTAGGAAGCGAATATTTGGTGCAAGCTTTCTCTCGTACTTTATTGCCATACTTTTAGTGATCGCAATACATTTAACGGAAATAGTTATTTGGGCATACATCTGTGTGGCCCTGAAGGTTTTCCCAACAAATCCACAGACCTTCTACTTTGCAGGTGAAATGTATACAACCGTTGGATACGGCGATTACAAACTTTCAGAACAATGGCGAATTCTTCCCATCATCATCTCTTTTTCAGGAATTTTTGCCGTGTCAATGTCTGGCGCAGCCCTTTACACCATGATGGGTGCGCTTTTGGGGCATAACAATCAAAATCAGAACCCTAAATCAGGCTCTGGATTTTAAATCTAGGGCTTTAATCCAGCTGGTAAAGGGTTCTTCTGCTTAAAAATCAGCTCAAGCACCCTACCATTCGCCTCCAGGGACCGAATCCGGCCTGGGAGCCATTCCAGGTCTTTTGCTAGCCAGATATCGACTTGACGCTTATAAGGGTCGTTTTCACGCTGCATTAATGCGTAGTGTCGATTTAATGTTCTGCCGAGACTAGGAATATCCTCCGAGACTGTCTCGCCGTAACTCTTAAAGTTCCACATTTCTAGGGTGTTGTAGTCAACCACCGGAATGGCTCGGATACTTCCGGCATCATCCATTTTGCTATCGCCGTTCAATAAAGACGCCAATTGGAACATCAGGCTAAAACGGTCTTGGGTTCCTGGAAGTAATGCGGGTGTGAATTCAGGCTTCTCAGAGAAAAACATCTGCCCTTCTCCTTTTTCATTTCGATCAAAACGTGAATAACGGGGTGGCTTTGTACCGCGCTGCGTCCAATAAATGCTGGGCGCAATTCCATAGGAATCAACCGTTCCGCGCGATTCAAAAACAAACGGACCTACAAATGCATAAGGGATATTGACGTAGAGACGATAGTTATTACCCTCAGCAATCCAATCAATCTCGCCGGTTTGGAGCTTTTGTCCGTCAAGATATGCATCGTAATAAATGATTCCTGACTGCGGAAGTTTAAATGGAGCCCCAGATTGATTATTGGATCCGCCCTGCTCCCCAGCAATATTAGACTTAAGATCTTCAGAAAGATTGCTTAATGATGTTTTCTTAGGTGTCTTGTTTGGAGATTTCGCCATCTGAATTTTTTTTGGCGGCTCCGTTTTTAACTCAGTTCTAATGATTAAATCATCTGCAATGGGTGGAGCATCAGCATATGAAATAAACGGGATGCCAAAAAATAAAAACAAATGCCCTGCTACTGATAGGCACAAAGCAGCAAGAATAATTCTCAGGGAATTTACTTTAGGCAGTTGAAATGAATGTTCCCGCCCTATTTTCTGGCTCAGGGTAAAGCCTCTAAAAGACGGCTGTTCTTGGGAAGATTTGCAGCTAGAAAATCCATCTGGTCAGATAAGATGTTGCGCCCCTTCAGAATCATATCCTCATAAAGACTTGGCAAATAAGGGGCGTACAACAAGCCCATGCCGGCCTGCTCTGGCGTCCGATTACCTTTGCGTTGGTTGCAAGGCCTGCATGAAATCACCAGATTCATCCAGCTATATTTGCCGCCACGACTATTGGGAATGATGTGCTCTGCTTCTGCTTGGTTTTCATAAATTGCATCGCCACAATAAGCGCAAAGACCTCTGTCGCGCTTATAGAGTTTATGTTTCGTAATGATAGGGACCACATCAAAAAGATTAATCTTGGCGCTACCCTTCACTGCGATGATGGAGTGAAGCTCGATGAGAGATTGTTTGCCTGTGGAGCGAGAGATGCCACCACGCATCTGGAAAATAGGGTCGCCTAAAGTCCACAACACACTACTGTCGGCATACTGTTTAGTGGCCTCTTCAGCGTTAACCCAGCCCTGGGGAATTCCACCTGCGTCTAATTTCAAGATGCTAAGCACAATCTCTCCTTTCTAGACGTCCTAACCTAGGAACATCGCTAGGACCATCTTACAGAAGAAGATGGTGGCAATCAATCACCTAGCCAAAGATGAATCGCATGACCTTGGGTAAGTAATCAGAATACTCTGAAATCCCATGGTCGCTACCCTCAAGAACTAACTGCTCTGAGCCTTTATAGAACTCAACCATTTCATGCCAGTCAAGCAGCTCATCCCCTTTTGCCGCCATTAAAAAATAGCGAGAAGGGTTGCTAATAGCCTCGACTTGAAGATCTCTCAATTGGTCAATATATTCTGACCGAAAATCATATGGCTCGTCGGTATCGTAAGAAGTCAACATGCCTACGTGAGAAGCTAATTCTCTTGGGGCCCTCACTGCAGGATTTAGCGCCACCCCTTTGCAGCCATACTTCTCGGTAAGGTAATTTGCATAGTAACCACCCAAAGAGGATCCAATCAAAACCAGGCGATCGTGTTTTGAATCTTCAATATGCTTTTCTACCATGCCCATACTTTCTTTTGGAGAAGCCAATAATTGTGGGCAATACCATTCGATCGGATTTTCCTGAGTAGACAGTGCATTAATAGCTTCCCCTGTCATGACTGCTTTACTTGACCGGGGTGAGGAGCGAAAACCGTGAAGATAGACGACCAAGGTTGTGGGCATAGAGGGTACTTAAGCCTTCTGGCCAATTTCAAAGTTTGCTAACTTCTCAAGCGCACGCACCATGGCTGAGTGATCCCAGGCTTTGCCGCCGTGAGCAGCACATGAGTTAAATAACTCCTGAGCAGTAGCAGTATTTGGAAGCGAAACACCAAGGGCTCTTGCACTATTTAGAGCTAGATTTAAGTCTTTTTGGTGTAATTCAATCCTAAAGCCGGGATCAAACGTTCTCTTAACCATTCTCTCGCCGTGAACCTCTAAAATTTTAGAGCCTGCAAATCCACCCATTAAAGCCTGACGTACCTTTGCAGGATCCGCACCAGCTTTAGAAGCGAATAAGAGTGCTTCAGCAACCGCCTCAATATTTAAGGCAACAATAATTTGGTTGGCAACCTTTGCTGTCTGACCATCACCATTAGCACCAACAAGATTAATATTTTTACCCATTAACTCAAAGATGGGCTTGACCTTTTCAAAGACTTGATCATCGCCGCCAACCATAATAGAAAGCGTTGCATTCTTAGCCCCAACCTCTCCGCCAGATACTGGTGCATCAAGATAGTCACAGCCCAAAGCGTTAATTTTTAGAGCAAATTCTTTTGTAGCAATAGGAGATATAGAGCTCATATCTACAACGACTTTGCCCTTAGATAAGCCCGAAGCAATTCCTTTGTCGTCAAAAAGCACTTTCTCTACATCAGGCGTATCTGGAACCATGATGAAAATAATGTCGGCCTTATTAGCCACTTCTTGGGGTGAATTACATTGCACCGCAGAGGTAGAAGCCAAGCTCTCTGGAACCTTGCTGCGAGTATTAATAAAAACCTCATGACCTGCATTCACTAGATGCCCTGCCATTGGGGCACCCATGATGCCTAGACCGATAAAACCCAACTTTAATTGCTTACTCATTATGTCTCCGTATCTATTTTTTAATTTAATGATTTAATCCAGCCCAAGCCGACTTCAGTACCAGCAGCGGGTTTATATTCGCAACCAATCCAACCTGTATAGCCAATGCTATCAATGAATTTAAAAAGGTGAGCGTAATTAATTTCACCAGTTCCTGGTTCGTTGCGACCAGGATTATCAGCCAATTGAATGTGAGCAATTTTTGAAAGGTTAGCTTCTAAATTTTTACTAAGCTCACCTTCCATACGTTGCGCATGGTAAATGTCGTATTGAATAAACAAATTATCTGAGCCAACCTCATTCAAAATATTAAGAGCCTGCTCAGTTTTAGATAAATAAAATCCAGGGATATCAAAAGTATTGATTGGTTCGATGAGCAGCTTGATGTTAACTTTTTTCAGCTCAGAAGCTGCATAACGTAAATTATCGACAAAGGTTTTATGCAATAAATCTGGTGCCACTCCACTAGGAGCTTTTCCTGCCAGGCAATTAATCTGATTTACGCCCAGCACTTTTGCATATTCGATTGCCTTGCTAACGCCCGCCCGGAACTCTTCAATACGATCGGGTAAACAAGCAATTCCACGCTCTCCAGCGTCCCAGTCTCCTGCTGGCAAATTATGAAGCACCAGTTGAAGCTGATGCCTGTCTAGTTCGTGACGAATATCATTTGCTGAAAATGGGTAAGGGAAAAGAAATTCAACGGCCTGAAACCCAGCTTTTGCAGCTCTTTCAAAACGCTCCATAAATGGATGCTCATTAAAGAGCATAGTGAGGTTAGCTGCAAACTTTGGCATTTCAAATCCTTTTAAGAAGGCAAGTAAATCTAATGGGATTGCAGATCTTAACAAAAGTTGTCTATTTAAGCCTTGTAATGAAATATCACGGTAATAGGCCATTTTTGGCAATAAAAATAGGCTAAGATTGAATTTAGTGGATTTTATATATAAGGAAAATAATGAATATCAAATATAGCCCTATCGCTCTAGCGCTTACAGTAGCTCTTGCAGGCGCATCATTGGCAAATGCCCAATCTATTCCGGCAACAGGATCAGCTAAGCCTGTTGTGATCGATGCCGCTGTAACTGACAACCGCTATCAGCTATACGAGGGCGAAGTAGTAAAGATTGATAAAAAGACGCGCACCATTACTTTTAAAAACAAAGAAGGTGAAACTAAATTTGTTGCCGGTCCTGAGATCACCAACTTTGCACAGATTAAAAAAGGCGACCGCGTTAATGTAAGTTATGAATTGGCTGTTGCCATTGAATTGATCAAAACTAAAAGTGATGGCGTTCGCAGCAAAGTCGAAACTAATACCGTAACGAAGTCTAAGGCAGATGAAAAGCCCTCTGAAACAATTACGAACAAGACCGCTATCGTTGCAGACATTGTTGAGGTGAATCGCGAGAAAAAACTGGTTTCCGTTAAAGGTCCCAGCGGCAAGATCACAACCGTGACCGTTAAGAACCCCGCCCTCTTAGCTGATATCAATGTGGGGGAGCAAGTGAAGGTGATTTACTTTGATGCAATGGCTGCATCAATTACCACCCCAGCAAAGAAGTAGTTTTTCTCACTAACTAGATGCATTTCACAACAATCTAAATCAGACGTGAAATGCAAAGTTATTTTTTTGATTGCTTCTCTGGTTTAGAAGCAGGGGCCAAAACAGGTGCAGTCGACTTACTAGGTTGAGAAGTAGGTACTGGAGCGGTCACAGGGGGAGGCTTCTGACTTGTTCCGCCTGGAGAAGTTGGTGATGTTGGCTTTTGAAAGGGGTTAAATCCCAACCCCGCACCAGATGCAGTGAAAGAAAGGGCGAGACCCAAAAGAGAGATTAATAATTTGATATACATCCATCTAGGATTGTCACACAAATTAGCGATTTATGGTCAGGGGCGCCCACCCACCCCTATAAAAGACAGCTAGGAGGCAGGTTTTTGGGTGGATTCGCGCTCCTTTTTGAGATAAGCGCTGGCCTGGCTGAGCATTTGAAAATTACTATTGCTTACCCTGGAAATGAGGACGGCCCTATACCGCTCTCGTTGGAGCCATTCAACAACCCCTACGGCTATAAAAGCGATAAGAATATAGGAGCCAAATACAAATGAATCTTGTGCAGTTGGAGTATCAAAGGAATCAAACGGCGGAACAAAGAAAAAGAATGCAAGCGGGATAGATATAAGAATGGTGAAAACGCTAGCGCGGTAGCCATAAAACAGGGCAATAATAATAGTGTTGAGAATGAAAAACGTCATGGGCAAATTGCCTAGCAAAAAAGGATGCAGGGTAAACCTGATTGCAAAAGCAATACAAACACCGCAAAAAGCAGCAAAATAGCCTTCAAGACCGGACTTTGACCAGCGCTTAGCGTTATTAATTTTCATAGTTAATAATATAACAACAATTTATTAAAAAAGAATATTGTCAAATGTCTGACGCAATACTAAATTCAGAGCACTGCCTTGTATTTCACCAGGGAATCAATGATCATGCTGTCATTCTGCTCCCCGGTCTATGTGGATCCGAGCTGGAAATGGGCGTCATCCCCAGACTGCTAAAACAGTCTGGTTTCAGCTACGCAATTCCTCGGATTAAGGGCTACTCTGCTCATACAGGAATTACATCCTACAAAAACTGGATCGATGATGTGGAGCAGTTTGTTATTGATTTAATGCAAACTCATTCATCAATATCACTTGTAGGTCTCAGTATGGGGGCAACTTTGTCATTGGCAGTTGCGGCTCGCAATGCAAAGATCCAAAGTTTGAGCGTGCTTTCACCAGTGCTTATTTTTGATGGCTGGTCCGTTCCCTGGTACCAACCCCTGCTTAAAGCGATCTATCTGCTTGGATTTCGCAATTGGCACCACAAAGAAACGGCACCCTTTGGCGTTAAAAACTTAGAGATGAGAAAACGCATCAAGAAGGCGGTAGAAAGTAACAGCGTTAGCGAGCTTGGAGCTGCTCATTTACCTGCAAGACACTTAATTGAGTCTTTAAAATTAATCGAAGAAACCAAAAAAGAGCTGCCTTCGGTTAATACAGATATTTTAATAATTCATGCTATTGATGATGAGACGGCATCCCCAAAGAATCCGGATTTAATTCTTGACTCCGTCTCTTCTGAGACTAGACGCACGATTTGGCTTGGAAACTCATATCACATCATTACCGTTGATAACGAGCGCGAGATAGTAGCCAATGAAACCGTTAACTTCATAATGCAATCCATCAAAAAACAAGAAATATTAAGGGAGTCAAATCTCAATACATCTAGCTTAATTATTAGAAACCGTAATGAGAGTTAAGCAATGCAAATTTCCTCAAAATTATTTACCTCTTTTTTCCTAGCGCTACTATCAAGCTCGCAATGTCTTGCGCAGACACTTCCTGCCTTCACTTCGAGCAATACAAAATATAGGCCAATTTCGCTCTCCACTTATATTGGCGAAGTGAATTTAGATAATCCAACTATCAAAGTAAAAAAACTTGGGACTGATTCTGCTTCCTCAGCTGCAAAACAAGCCGGTCGCCCATATTTAAGCCCAATCCTGACCTATGTGCGCGGAAGTATGTATACGCAAACACCGTATGTCGGCTATGCAAATCCCTCTTCAAATACTTATGGCGCCTCAATTACGGTCGAGGGATGGGGTAAACGCTCAGCCAGACAAGCCCAAGCCCAAGCAGACCTGAATCGTCAAATGGCTGAAGCCTTAACAGAAGCTAAATCAGTTGAAACCCAGGCTATTTTTGCCTACATTGATGCCTTGCGTACCAAATTACTATGGCAGTCGTATCAAGCTGCAATTGATCGTCTCAAGCCTTTTGCATCCGATGAAGCCATAAGAAATAATGCGGAGTTTAAAGCTGCTCAAGGCGTTCTCAGTAATGACCTTAAATTTTATTCATACACATTGGTAAGTTTTGTCGGCGATACCGAAAAGGAGCTTCCATTACCTTTGGGCACACTTAACATTCCACCTGAAAATTTTAATGTGAAAATGCTAATTTCCGAGGGGTTAGAAAAAAGAATAGATATCCACCAAGGAAAAGCCTCGATAGAATCGGCTACTGCTAATTTAGAAGCTATTAAAGCCAATAAGGGCATCGATCTTATGCCTGGCATCTACTACACAGAAACGCCCGCTTACTCTACAAGCGGGCTAGATTATGGTGCGCAAAAATCATTTAGTTTTTTGTTGTCCATACCAATAGGCAATGGATTCATGATCGACTCTGATGTCATCGCAGGATCAAATTCGATTGCAGAGCAAGAGGTGAACTTAGTAGCCACTAAAACCAAAGTGATTACTGAGATAAATCAAACCTATTTGCAATATGAAGCCGCAAAAGAACGTCTAGAAAAAGCCAATATCGCCTATAGCATGGCTAAAACTTCTAAGAGTGTTGGCCTAAAGTCTGTTTTAGAGCTCAGAGAGGCAGAATATGAGCTTTTTGATGCGCGCACAGTACATGCAAAAACACTTATACTTTTAAAACGCCTTAGCGGTCATTTTGATATACCCAACCTGAATTGAAATTGCCATGAAATATTACAGATTGTTATCACTCATGACTGCGGGTTATTTATGCGGTCTCTCGCCCATTCCTGCTTCAGCTGCAACAAACACAACTACCACTGATATTGCCGCTCAGAATATCGCTGCTGCCGCTGCTGCACAAAAGGCTGCTGCTGCACAAAAGGCTGCTGCTGCACAAAAGGCTGCTGCTGCCGCTGCACAAAAGTCAGCCACTTCTACTGCTGTAGCAAAAACTATGCCAGTAACGCTAAGTAAAACAGCTTCAGTAAGCTCTACAAGTACTGCTGCTGCGAAGCCTACAAACGCTATGGCTACTTCAAGCACAAAGACTTCAACACAATCTACCTCAACCAATAACACTGGCTCTAGTGGAAGTAGCATAGCCAACAGCTCTTCTAACCCAGCATCAAAGTCAATGCAGGTCACCCCTACTTATCCTTCGAGCAATAGCTCCGTTGGTTCTGGCGCTAACTTTGGTGGCCCAAGCGATTTAAGTAGCAATTACCTTACGCCAGCCCCTACCGCCTCAAAATAATCATCTATTTAGAAGGCATCCGGGATGCTTCTTCGATGAAGAAAGAATAAAAAAAAGCCCCCTATTAAGGGGGCTTTTTAATTGTCTTGGCGGAACGGACGGGACTCGAACCCGCGACCCTCGGCGTGACAGGCCGATATTCTAACCAACTGAACTACCGCTCCAAATACATCGCGTAACGCAACATCATACATCTTTACTGCTACCAGAAGAATCTGGCGTCCCCAGGGGGATTCGAACCCCCGTACTCACCGTGAAAGGGTGATGTCCTAGGCCTCTAGACGATGGGGACCTGGACTACTAAAACATCTATTTTAAATGCTTGGTGGAGATAAGCGGGATCGAACCGCTGACCTCTTGCATGCCATGCAAGCGCTCTCCCAGCTGAGCTATACCCCCGAAATCTCGCGATAAAACTACAAGACACTCAAAACAATCCAAGATTTTATCCTATTTTTGTGCAGGTGCGCAAATTCCTTACTGGATCACCTTAGAGAGCCTCTTTACAGCCTCTTCCTTACCCAAAACAACCAATACAGAATCAATGGCTGGAGTCTGTGTGGTGGCAAATAATGCGTATCTGACAGGCATTGCCAAAGCAGGCATTTTAATTTGATATTTCGCTAGCACTTGCTTGAAAACCGCAGCATATGCCTCTTTAGTAGGCTCGGCTGTGGAGATTGCCTCCGCTAAATCCCTTAGTGCGGGAGTCACAGCCTCAGCGATATTGTCTTTGATTTGTTCGGCACTCAAATTGGGTGCGGGTAAATAAAATAACTTCGCCCCCTCTGCAATTTCAATCAATGTATTAGCGCGGTCTTTTAGCAATTCAACTACCTGCACAAAGTCTGGGCCAGTTTCAGTATCGATGCCAAGCTCATGCGCAAATGGTCTTGTAGCAGCAGCTAATTTAACCGGATCTGCATTTTGTATATATTGATGGTTAAGCCAGAGTAACTTTTCTGGATTGTGTTGCGCTGGTGAGCGCCCTAAACTTTCTAGATCAAACCAATCCACAAATTGTTCTTTGGTAAATACTTCAGCATCACCATGAGACCAACCGAGGCGTGCCAGATAATTGAGAATAGCCTCAGGTAGGTATCCTGCCTTTTGATAATCACGCACACTCATTGCACCATTACGCTTACTCATCTTTTCGCCAGAATCATTTAGCACTGTTGGCAAATGGGCATATACAGGCGGTGTTCCACCAAGCGCCTTCATGATATTGATTTGCCTAGGCGTATTGTTCACGTGATCATCACCCCGAATGACATGGGTAATATTCATATCCATGTCATCTATCACAACGCAGAAGTTATAGGTAGGCGTTCCATCTGGTCTGGCAATCACCAGGTCATCAAGCTCATCATTGCTGATTTCTATTTGACCTTTGACTGCGTCATTCCAGATGACTGATCCACCAATAGGATTCTTAAAGCGAATCACCGGATTCACTCCCTCGGGAATCGGAGGCAATGTTTTGCCTGGCTCCGGTCTCCATAAGCCGTTATAGCGAGGCTTTTCTTTATTGGCCATCTGTTGATCGCGCAACTGATTAAGCTCTTCTTCACTCATGTAACAGGGATAGGCCAATCCAGCATCGAGCATTTGTTTTACGACTTCACGATATCTATCAATGCGTTGCATTTGATAGATAGGACCCTCATCTAAATCAAGTCCAAGCCACGCCATACCTTCGATGATGACATCAACAGCCTCTTGGGTAGATCTCTCTAGATCGGTATCCTCGATTCGCAGAATAAAGTCACCTTTATTATGGCGAGCAAATGCCCATGGGTAGAGGGCGCTGCGTAGGTTTCCCAGATGAATAAAGCCCGTGGGACTAGGGGCGAATCGTGTACGAATATGCATAAATAACATTATCTCAGGTCGGGAATGATGGGACTAAAACTGAAAAAAAGTGGATACTTTGACCTATGAACGAATTACTAGTCTTTATGTGCGATGGCGCCCCGGTGCGCGGTGAAATTGTGTCAATCGGCAGCGCTTGGCAGGCCGTTTTGGAACGTCGTAATGACCCCCCTGCCATACGCCGCATTCTGGGTGACTTTGTGGGAGCAGCCACCCTTTTGAGCGCGAGCCTGAAATTTGATGGGACTCTGATTATTCAGGCCCAAAGCAAGGGCCCAATTCAACTGCTCGTGGTGGAATGTAAGTCGGATTTATCCATGCGTGCGACCGTTAAGCTTTCAGTTGACCCCGCAGAAATAGAAACCGACGCAACTCTAGCTGACCTATTGGATGTGAGCAATAGCGGGAGATTGGTTATCACCCTAGATCCCGCTGATCGTGAACCAGGTCAAGCACCCTACCAAGGAATCGTTGCCCTTCAGGACCACCAAGGGTCTGTAATAAAGCCTGTTACTAGTGCTGCTGAAGCAATAGCACTCTATATGCAAAATTCTGAGCAACTAGATACGCGCATATGGCTTGCCTCAAGCGACACTCATGTTGGTGGCTTATTGTTACAGCGCCTACCAAATTCAGGTGGACACGCTCATTTAGACCCTCAGATTGCAGCTGAAGGTTGGTCACGCATTCAAACGCTAGGAGAAACAATTACGAATGAGGAATTGCTTACCCTCCCTCCAGAAATCATCTTAAGAAGGCTTTTTTTAGAGGAGTCCACCGAGAATGGGGTGAGGAGCTTCCCTGCCAGACCTATTCGCTTTGCATGCCGCTGTTCTCGCACTAAGGTCGCTGATATTTTACGAATGCTTGGCGAGGAAGAGGTGCAAAGCATATTGGCAGAACAAGGTGCCGTTGAGACTGTTTGTGATTTCTGTGCAAAGCCCTATCGCTTTGATGCGGTTGATTGCCTGCAAGTGTTCAAGACGGATTTGTTAATCGATGCCACAAGACCACCATCCAGCGGCCATTAGAAAATCATTGCTTTGTAGCTTGTGTGTCGGATGATTTATCCACAGGCAGGATTTGAACAAAAAACTCGCCCTCTTTAATTAAACCGTGCTCAACCCGGGCTCTCTCCTCGATTGCTCGCGTGCCGTCTTTTAGGTCTTTTACATCTCCAGAGAGCTTGGCATTACGCAGAGCTAGGAGACTATTCTTAGCCTCTTGGAGCTCCACTTGACGCTCCATCTCATAAACCTTGAGCCATCCACCCTTGCCCAGCCAAAGTGGGTACTGGATTGCTATTAGCAATACCAACATAGAGTAGATGACGATCCGCATATGCTATTAAATATAACTCAGTAGCAACTTAGAATTAGCGCTTGAGATTATAAAAAACAGACTTGCCTGGGTACGTAGCAACATCGCCTAAATCTTCTTCAATGCGCAAGAGTTGGTTGTACTTAGCAATACGGTCAGAGCGAGATAAGGAACCAGTCTTGATTTGACCTGCATTTGTCCCAACGGCAATATCAGCAATAGTGCTGTCTTCTGTTTCGCCGGAACGATGTGAGATCACCGCAGTGTAATTTGCTCGTTTAGCCATCTCAATAGCAGCAAACGTTTCCGTCAAGGTACCAATCTGGTTAATCTTAATCAAAATTGAGTTAGCAATTCCCTTATCAATTCCTTCTTTAAGGATGCGAGTATTGGTAACAAATAAATCATCCCCAACTAACTGAATGTTCTTACCAAGTTTTTTAGTGATATCAGCCCAACCATCCCAATCACCTTCATGCATGCCATCCTCAATTGAAACGATTGGGAACTGGTCCGCTAAATTACCAAGGTAATCAGAAAACTCACTTGAGCTTAGTTGCAGGCCTTCGCCTGATAAGTGGTATTTACCGTCTTTATAGAACTCGCTAGCAGCACAATCTAAAGCCAGCACTACGTCTTCACCAGCCTGATAGCCGGCGCCTTCAATAGCTTTCATAATGGTCTGCAAGCACTCGTGATTGCTCTTAAAGTTAGGAGCAAAGCCACCTTCATCACCAACAGTCGTTGGCATACCTTGGGCACCCAAAATCTTCTTTAGTTCATGAAAAATTTCAGCGCCGCAACGCAATGCATCGCGGAAGTTTTCTGCACCTACAGGCATCACCATGAACTCTTGTATATCTAAGCTGTTATTAGCGTGCGCGCCACCATTAACGATATTCATCATTGGCACTGGTAGCTGCATACCGCCTGAGCCTCCAAAGTAACGATACAAAGGCAAACCGGCTTCTTCGGCTGCCGCCCTAGCAACTGCCATTGACACCGCTAAGGTAGCATTCGCTCCTAAACGTGCTTTGTTGTGCGTGCCATCTAATTCAATCAGAGTGCGATCTAAGAAGGCCTGTTCGCTGGCATCTAATCCTAGAATAGATTCTGCAATTTCAATATTGATGTTTTGAACAGCTTTCAGGACCCCTTTACCAAGATAGCGGGACTTGTCGCCATCACGTAATTCAATCGCTTCACGCGACCCTGTAGATGCTCCAGATGGCACGGCTGCGCGACCCATAACCCCTGACTCAAGCAAAACGTCACATTCAACTGTTGGGTTGCCTCGTGAATCCAGAACTTCTCTACCGATGATGTCAACAATGGCGCTCATGCACCTTCTCCTTAAAACAATATGAAATGGGTTTAACTGGTTTGCTTAAAGTTACTTAAAACTGTCTTCTAAAAATGAGTCCGTAGACTTAACAACGCTATCTATTGCCAACAATGACTCGAGCAGCTGCTTCATACGATCCAATGGAACAGCATTTGGCCCATCTGATAGCGCTTTAGCTGGGTCTGGATGGGTTTCCATAAAGAGTCCGCTAATTCCTACCGCTACAGCTGCACGCGCTAAAACAGGAACAAATTCGCGTTGACCGCCACTAGAGCTGCCTTGGCCGCCTGGCAACTGAACAGAATGAGTTGCATCAAAAACTACGGGTGCTTTTGACTCGCGCAAAATTGCCAAACTGCGCATATCTGAAACTAGATTGTTATAACCAAATGATGCTCCGCGCTCGCAAACCATAAATTGATCGGCGAAACCTTTTTCAGTAGCAGCAGCGCGTGCTTTTTCAATCACGTTAAGCATTTCATGCGGAGAAAGAAACTGACCTTTTTTGAAATTCACGGGCTTGCCACTTTGTGCGCAGGCTCTTATAAAATCAGTTTGCCGGCATAAAAATGCCGGGGTCTGCAATACATCTACAACGCTAGCGACAGCAGTGATTTCACTTATGTCGTGAACATCGGTTAGCACGGAAACATCAACTTGCTTTTTGACTTTAGCCAAAATCTCTAAGCCCTTATCCATTCCTAGGCCACGAAAAGATGTGCCTGAAGAACGATTCGCTTTATCAAAGGAAGACTTGTAGATAAAGGGTATCTTTAAAGCAGCAGTGATTTCTTTTAACTGGCCAGCGATATCAATAGCAGACTGCTCTGATTCAATAACGCAAGGGCCAGCAATCAAAAAAAAGCGGTGATCTAAACCAACATCAAAACCACATAATTTGAATGTACTCATGTTCTTCCTTTAAGCAGCCTGCTTCTCAGCAGCATGTTGATGCTCAAGTGCGGCGCTAATAAATGCGGAGAACAAGGGGTGGCCATCACGTGGTGTTGAAGTAAATTCTGGGTGAAATTGCACACCAAAGAACCAAGGATGCATCGATGCGGGCAACTCCATCATCTCTGGCAATTCTTCATTTGGGGTTCGGGCAGAAATAATTAAGCCAGACTTCTCCAATTGAGGCACATAAGTATTATTTACTTCATAGCGGTGCCGATGGCGCTCGTTAACTTCGGGGCCGTAAATGCGATGGGCTAAGGTGCCGGCCTTTACTGGGCAGCGTTGTGAGCCAAGACGCATTGTTCCACCCAAATCAGAGTCATTTGAGCGCTTCTCTACGTTACCTTCTCTATCTAGCCACTCGGTAATTAAGGCCACTACAGGTTGTTCACCTTGTGGATCAAACTCAGTGCTATTAGCTTTTGAAAGATTGGCGACGTGACGAGCAAATTCAATAACAGCCAATTGCATACCCAAGCAAATACCCAAGTAAGGCACATTGTTCTCGCGGGCATAGCGAATTGCGGCAATCTTGCCCTCCGTACCACGCTTACCAAAGCCGCCTGGGACCAAAATAGCATCTAATTTATGCAAGCAATCAACACCATCTTTTTCAATGACTTCGGAATCAATGTAATTAATATTGACGCGAGTATGCGTATGAATGCCGGCGTGACGCAATGCCTCAATAAGTGACTTGTAGGACTCGGTTAACTCAACATATTTTCCGACCATGCCAATGGTCACTTCATGTTGTGGATTTGCCATTTCATAAACTAGATTAGCCCATACAGATAAATCTGCTGGTTTAGCTTTAAGGTCTAGTTCACGGCAAATCAAATCATCCATGCCCTGTGCATGCAGCATTTCAGGAATCTTATAAATTGTGTCTACATCCCACACGGAAATAACTGCTTCTTCACGGACGTTTGAGAAGAGAGAAATCTTTGCGCGCTCATCCTCTGGAATGGGTCGGTCAGCACGACAGAGTAGTACGGTTGGCATGATGCCAATCTCGCGAAGCTTTTGTACTGAGTGCTGAGTAGGTTTAGTTTTTAACTCGCCAGCACTGTTGATATATGGCACCAGAGTCAGGTGAACAAAAGCGCAATCGTGCAAAGGAAGGCGCAAGCTCATCTGCCTTGCAGCCTCTAGAAATGGAAGTGATTCGATGTCACCTACTGTGCCACCAATTTCGCAAATGGCAACATCAGCTTTGCCATCATGACTTGCTTTAGCGCCCCGCTCTACAAAAGCCTGTATTTCATTTGTAATGTGCGGGATAACTTGAACCGTTTTACCCAGGTATTCACCGCGACGCTCTTTACTGATTACAGATTCGTAAATCTGACCAGTAGTGAAGTTATTGCTTTTACGCATCTTCGCGGAAACGAAGCGCTCGTAGTGACCTAAGTCCAGATCAGTTTCGGCACCATCTTCGGTTACAAAAACCTCACCGTGCTGTAGCGGACTCATAGTGCCCGGGTCAACGTTGATATAAGGGTCTAATTTTAGGAGGGTGACTTTCAGGCCGCGGGATTCGAGAATCGCGGCAAGCGAGGCAGCTGCGATTCCTTTCCCTAAAGAAGAAACCACACCACCAGTGACAAAAACGTATTTGGTCATCGCTTAAGCTCTGTTGGAAAAAGTAATTATAACGACACAGGGGCGTAAACAATTAATTTCAAATTGGGTAATATGACAGGGACATCCATTCAATTGACCTAATTCAGACCATATGCGCCTAGTATTTGCCATTCTTCTTACGCTTCTTTCCCTCTTCTATTTCCTGCCATTTGCGATTGCTTTTAACAAGAAAAGGGTTAATTCTGGGGCCATTTTTGCCCTAAATCTCTTTTTAGGCTGGTCTCTTATAGGTTGGGTTGTGGCCCTTGTTTGGGCAATGAAGGATGAACAGGCTCTGTAAGGCTGTCTGGCTCACCTTTTCTATATGAAATATTGCGTAAAAACCCTAATATTTTGCTGAATAGCCCATTTTTGAGTGAAATTAGGGCTTTAAACTCTTATATAAGACTTAAATAAGCAACTATAATTGGTCCAATCGGGAGAAAATTCCCTTTTGGCCTTTCTATTGACCACTTTTACCTCATAGGAAACACAATGTTAGAAGCCTATAACGCCCAAGTTGCCGAACGTGCAGCCCTTGGAATTCCAGCTCTACCCCTGACCAAAGACCAAACTGCTGATTTGGTGAAATTGCTGAAAAATCCACCCGCTGGTGCTGAAGCCGAACTAGTTGAATTAATCACTAACCGCGTTCCCGCTGGCGTTGATGAAGCAGCAAAAGTAAAAGCTGAATTTTTAGATGCCATTGCCAAAGGCACAGAAAAATCTCCATTAATTTCCCGTGTACGTGCCACTGAACTTTTGGGCACGATGCTGGGTGGTTACAACATTAAGCCTTTAGTTGAATTGCTTTCCGACACAGAATGTGGCGCAGCAGCAGCTGAAGCTCTCAAGAAAACACTCTTGATGTTTGATTACTTTAATGACGTGCAAGAGCTTGCAGAAAAAGGTAATGCAAACGCTAAAGCGGTTATGCAAAGCTGGGCCAATGCTGAGTGGTTTACTAGCCGTCCTGCAGTGCCAGAAAGCATGAAGCTCACAGTTTTCAAGGTTACTGGTGAAACCAATACTGATGATCTCTCCCCAGCTCCAGACGCATGGAGTCGCCCGGATATTCCACTGCATGCAACGATCATGTTAAAGAATCCACGTCCAGGTATTGAGCCTGATGAGACTGGCGTTCGTGGCCCAATGAAACAAATTGCCGCCCTCCAGAAAAAAGGCAATCAAATTGCTTACGTTGGTGACGTAGTTGGTACAGGCTCTTCACGTAAATCTGCTACGAACTCCGTTCTTTGGTGGACAGGTCAAGATATTCCTTTTGTACCTAACAAGCGTTTTGGTGGTGTGTGCTTAGGCACTAATATTGCCCCAATCTTCTTCAACACAATGGAAGATTCAGGTGCACTACCAATCGAATTAGATGTTTCTCAAATGAATATGGGTGATGAGATTGAGCTTCGCCCATACGAAGGCAAAGTATTTAAAAATGGTGCTGAGATTACGAGCTTCTCATTAAAGTCGCCTGTGATTTTGGACGAGGTACGTGCGGGTGGTCGCATTCCTTTGATCATTGGACGTGGATTAACCGCTAAAGCGCGTGCTGCCCTTGGATTACCTGCTTCTACTGAGTTCCGTTTACCAGTAAATCCAGTCGATAGTAAAAAAGGCTTTAGCTTGGCACAGAAAATGGTTGGTCGCGCATGCGGCTTAGCAGAAGGCCAAGGTGTTCGCCCTGGAACTTACTGTGAGCCACATATGACTACAGTTGGGTCACAAGACACTACTGGACCTATGACTCGTGATGAACTGAAAGACTTAGCTTGCCTAGGCTTCTCTTCTGATCTCGTAATGCAGTCTTTCTGCCACACATCTGCTTATCCAAAACCTGTAGACATTCGCACTCAACATGAGTTGCCGCCATTTATGACTAATCGTGGTGGAGTTGCACTGCGTCCAGGTGATGGCGTTATCCACAGCTGGCTGAACCGCCTGCTACTTCCAGATACCTGTGGAACTGGTGGAGACAGTCATACACGCTTCCCAATCGGCATCTCCTTCCCTGCAGGTTCCGGCTTAGTTGCTTTCGCAGCAGCTACTGGTGTGATGCCATTGGATATGCCGGAGTCTGTATTGGTGCGCTTTAAGGGCAAGATGCAACCTGGCATCACTTTACGTGATCTAGTCAATGCAATTCCTTTATATGCAATCAAAAAAGGATTGTTGACTGTTGAGAAACAGGGCAAGAAAAATATTTTCTCTGGCCGCATTCTAGAAATCGAAGGTCTACCTGATCTAAAGGTTGAGCAAGCATTTGAATTATCAGATGCTTCTGCTGAGCGCTCTGCTGGTGGCTGTACCGTTCACCTAAATAAAGAGCCAATTATTGAATACATGACGTCAAACATCACTTTGATGAAGTGGATGATTGCCAATGGTTATGACGATAAGCGCACTCTTGGCCGCCGTATTAAAGCCATGGAAGCTTGGATTGCTAATCCACAACTTCTAAAAGCGGATGCGAATGCTGACTATGCAGAGATCATCGAAATCAACATCGATGAAATCAAAGAACCAATCCTTGCATGCCCCAACGATCCAGATGACGTCAAAATATTGTCCGAAGTAGCTGGCGATAAGATTGATGAAGTGTTTATTGGTTCATGCATGACCAATATCGGCCACTTCCGTGCGGCTGGTCAGGTATTGCAAGGCAAAAAAGATATGCCAACCCGTTTATGGGTAGCGCCTCCGACCAAGATGGACGCCATGGTTTTGATGGAAGAAGGCTACTACGGCATGTTGGGCGCTGCTGGTGCCCGTATGGAAAGCCCGGGCTGCTCACTATGTATGGGCAACCAAGCTCAGATCCGCAAGGGTTCAACTGCTGTTTCAACCTCTACGCGGAACTTCCCTAACCGTCTTGGTATTGATACTCGCGTTTATTTGGCTTCCGCTGAATTGGCTTCTGTAGCAGCCCTTCTAGGTCGACTGCCTACGCCTGCTGAGTATTTAGAGCAAGTAAAGGCGCTCGATGCTAAAGCTGGTGACGTTTATAAATACATGAGTTTTGATAAGCTCAAGTCATTTAGTGATGTTGCAGACACCGTAACGGTTTAATTGACCATTAACCCCAGCCCTTTTCAGGACTGGGAAATTAAAAAGGCGATCAATTGATCGCCTTTTTCTTTATCTAACCTTCAACTTAACTTAGATTGAAAGCTTGCTCTCTTGCCTAGCATTCTCCCGACTGATGCCTGATGCCCACTTGTTGGTTGGCAGGCCGGTCTTCTCAAGAATAAGCTTCGCACGCTTTGTTACATCACTCCATTCGGCCTCGAGCTTGGGGCCCTTAAATGCAATCGCCACAACATTGCAATCGTGAGATTCCGGGAATAAGAGCACTCTATTGTCAAAAGCCTCGCAGATATTCTTAAGATTTATATCAAAACTTTTATGTCTTGAAAAAAGATTGACCGTCATCACTCCTGGGCCCTTGAGGATACTGTGGCACCCTTTGTAGAAATCCAAGGAGCTTACAGAGGGGCCGTCACAGATTGCATCATACAAATCCACCTGCACTGCATCAAACCGACCCATATTTTTTTTGTCTTGAACAAAAAGTTTGGCATCAGCTTGTAAGGTCTCAAGCCTGCGATCATCATTGGGCGTAAAAAACATCGATCTTGCAGAAACAATTACCGCGGGATTGAACTCTACAACCGTGGTTTTAACCGCTGGACAATAGCGGTGCTGAAATTTGGTTAGTGCACCAGTTCCTAACCCTAGCTGCGCAATACGCATACCAGGCTTTGTCTCGAGAAAAAGTAACCAAGCCATCATTTGCTGGTTGTACTCAAGATAAATCTCATCGGGGTCGCGTAAGCGCATTGCCCCCTGAATAGATTCAGTTCCAAAATGCAAGTAGCGCACACCACCACTTTCTGAAAAAGTGACTGGCTCCATTAGGTGTTCAGATGACAACTTAGTTCGCCCAACGACGCGCGTTTCGGAAGAGTCTTAACCATGGGCTAGCACCATCCGGAGTTTCCAACCATTCTGGTGGACACCAGCTCATCTGTGCAGCCCTGAATACCCGTTCTGGATGGGGCATCATGACCATAAAGCGACCATCTGTCGTTGTAACGCCAGTCAAACCGTCAGGTGATCCATTTGGATTCATGGGATAAGTTTCGGTGGGGTTACCTTGGTGATCGACAAATCGGAACGAAGCTAAGCCCTGCTTTTGAATCTGCTCTAAATTACCTTGTTGACTAAAGTTGGCAAATCCTTCGCCGTGGGCAATGGCAATCGGAATCTGACTCCCTTCCATGCCTTGTGTGAATATGGATGGTGAAGCCATTACCTCGGCCATTACCAAGCGAGCTTCGTATTGCTCTGATTGATTACGTGTAAATTTAGGCCAAGCTTCCGCACCCGGAATAATCCCAGAAAGATTGCTCATCATTTGGCAACCATTGCAGACACCTAATGCAAAGCTATCTTGACGATTAAAAAATGTTGAGAACTGGTCACGCAATTGTTGGTTAAACAAGATTGTCTTAGCCCAACCTTCTCCAGCACCCAAAACGTCACCGTAACTAAATCCACCACAGGCAATTAAACCCCTAAAGTCTTCAAGCTTAGCTTTACCGCTAAGTAAATCAGACATATGAACGTCATAACTGTCAAAGCCTGCCCAATTTACAGAATAGGCCATTTCAACATGTGAGTTAACGCCCTGCTCTCGCAAAATAGCCACTTTGGGTCTTATATTTTTTGAAATGAAAGGGGCAGCAATATCATCAGAAGCATCAAAGGTGAGCTTGGGGCTCATACCTGCATCAGAGATGTTATCCAGGAGTCCGAACTCGCTATCGGCACAAGCTGGATTATCGCGTAGACGAGCAATCTGATAACTTGTATTGGTCCATATCTTCTGCAGTACTTCGCGTGGCTCAGCAAAGATATTTTTTGCATCACGCCATATTTCAATACGACCATTTGTATTGGGTTTGCCAATCACATGGCTATAAGCACTTAATCCTAGCTTTCTTAATACGGCAAATACAGCGTCACGATCTTCTTTGCGAACTTGGACAACAGCTCCAAGCTCTTCATTGAAGAGTGCGCGCATAGTTTGCTCATGGCGACGGCCGGAGATTTGTTGTGCCCAATTTTTCGCATCGCCGTAATCTGGTTCCTGACCGGCATCCATAGCGATCATATCGACATTCAGGGAAATGCCGCAATGAGAAGCAAAGGCCATTTCAGCTACACAGGCCAACAAGCCACCATCTGAACGATCATGGTATGCCAATAATTTATTTGCATTACGCAACTCAATAATTGCAGCAGCTAAAGATTTAAGATCTTCAGGGTGATCGACATCCGGCGCTTCTTTGCCAGATTGGTCAAGCACTTGAGCCAAAATACTGCCAGCCATGCGGTTCTTACCACGACCTAAGTCAATCAAGATTAGCTCAGTCTCTTGTGTGGATCCATTCTTATCTTTTAGCTGAAGCAGAGGTGTCAGCGTTTTTCGAGCATCTTGAATTGCTGCAAAAGCTGAAATAATTAAAGAAACTGGCGCAACCACTTTCTTCGATTCAGAGCCATCTTGCCAAGAAGTAGACATCGATAATGAATCTTTTCCAACCGGAATTGAGATGCCTAGTGCTGGGCATAGTTCCATGCCGATAGCTTTTACAGAGTCATACAATTTTGCATCTTCACCGGGGGCTCCACAGGCTGCCATCCAGTTTGCAGAAAGTTTTACGCTTTCCAGGCTCAAAATATCTGCAGCCAAAAGATTGGTAATGGCTTCACCAACAGCCATTCGTGCAGCCGCAGGCGCATCTATTACGGCTAATGGGGTTCTTTCGCCCATAGACATCGCTTCACCGCAATAACCCTTGTAATCCATCATGGTGACAGCACAGTCTGCTACAGGCACCTGCCATGGGCCAACAAACTGATCCCGAGCATTAAGCCCCCCAACAGTTCTATCACCAATCGTAATTAGGAATGATTTGCTTGCCACGGTTGGCTGCTGTAATACCCAAGCAACGGATTGCGCAAGATCAGCATCGGTAACATCTAGCTCTTTAAACTCTTGAGCCACTCTGGTGACATTACGGTGCATCTTCGGAGGTTTGCCTAACAATACTTCCATAGGCATATTGATTGGTAATGCTGCATCAGCATTAGGAGCTTGCTTGGAATCGCTTAATTGCAATTGACGTTCTGCAGTAGCTTCACCCACTACAGCATAAGGGCAACGTTCACGCTCGCAGAAGGATTTAAAGAGATCCAAATCTTTTTTATCGATTGCCAATACATAGCGCTCTTGAGATTCATTGCACCAAATTTCTGCAGGACTCATACCACTTTCTTCAAGCGGTACGCTACGTAATTTAAAAGCAGCACCTAAACCTGCCCCATCAGCTAGCTCCGGGAATGCGTTTGATAAACCACCTGCTCCGACATCATGAATAGAGACGATTGGGTTGTTTTCACCTAAGGCGCGACAGGCATTAATCACTTCTTGTGCGCGTCTTTCCATTTCTGGATTGCCGCGTTGAACAGAGTCAAAATCAAGGTCGGCGGTATTTGTACCGGTAGCAACGGAGCTACCAGTGGCACCACCCATTCCAATACGCATTCCAGGGCCGCCAAGTTGAATCAATAGATGCCCATCTTGAATGGCTTTTTTCTCAGTGTGGATCGCATCAATACTCCCGATACCACCAGCAATCATGATCGGCTTGTGATAACCACGGCGCGTACCATCCAAGGTTTGCTCAAAGACCCGGAAATATCCACCCAAGATCGGACGGCCAAATTCATTATTAAATGCAGCTCCTCCCAGCGGACCATCAATCATGATCTGCAACGGAGTAGCTATGCGATCAGGCTTACCGTATCTCTCACTCTCCCAAGGAAGATCAGTGCCCGGAATATTGAGATTGGACACAGAGAAACCAGTAAGACCTGCCTTAGGGCGTCCACCTATACCAGTTGCACCCTCATCACGAATCTCGCCACCAGCGCCCGTAGATGCGCCAGGAAACGGAGCAATCGCAGTTGGGTGATTATGGGTTTCCACCTTCATCAAGGTGTGAACTAAGCGAGTATCTTTTTCATAGCGATGATTACTGCCCTGGGGTACCCAAGTTTCTGCTTCCCAGCCAACCATCACGGCTGAATTATCAGAGTAAGCAACAATCGTGCCAGCCGGCTGCAATTGGTGAGTATTGCGAATCATGGCGAACAAAGAACGTTCTTGGTCGTCGCCATCAATGGTCCAGCTTGAATTAAAAATCTTGTGGCGGCAATGTTCGCTATTAGCCTGGGCAAACATAATCAGTTCAACATCGGATGGATTGCGCTGCAGGCGTGTAAAGTTTTCTGCAAGATAAGCCACTTCATCATCAGACAAAGCCAGTCCTAATTCTTGATTAGCCTTGTCTAGCGCAGCTCTGCCCTCTGTCATTACCGGAATGCGCGCCAATGGTCTGTCATCTAATGTTTGATACAGAGCATTTGCAGCATCGATTGATTCAATTACGGCCTCAGTCATTCGATCATGCACCGCTGCGATAACCAGTTGCTTTTGCTCGGTAGTGAGCACCTTTTTACTCTTCCAAGCAAATTGAACGCCGCGCTCAAGTCGCAAAATATCTAAACCGCATTGACGGGCAATATCTGTTGCCTTACTTGCCCATGGAGAAACCGTTCCCAGTCGGGGAATAACAATAGCGCCCTGACCTTCTGATTTATCTTTTCCAAACCAAGATTTACCTGGGTTGATTTTGGAGCTAAAAGCTTGCCCATAAGTTAATAGGCTAGCCAATATTTCTTGGTTTTGAGAGCTAAGCTCTTTTTCGGACCAAATGAAATGAAGGTATTGAGCCTCAATAGACTCGAGATCAACCCCTTGGGCTGCCAAAGTAGCTAAAAGTCGCTGTTGGCGGAAGGGGGAAAGCGCATCTGCGCCAGGCAAAAAGTGGAAAAAAGACATCCCTAGATTATAAGGTTTTGCCTACAGCAATCTACCGCCTTGCAGATGTAACTGCCTCTGACATCGATCAGCCAAGGCTTGGTCATGGGTCACCAAAACCAGGGTCGAATGATTAGCCCGATTTAGCTCAAAAAGGAGCTCAATAACGCGATTTCCGCTTACCTCATCTAGGCTGCCAGTAGGCTCATCCGCAAATAGCACGGCTGGTTTCATGATGAAAGCCCTGGCCAGCGCCACTCGTTGTTGCTCCCCACCAGATAGGGTTTTGGGGAAATGATTGGCCCGTGCGCTCAGGCCCACTTGATCAAGGCAAGTTAGGGCGTTTTCTTTGGCCAACTTTAGACCATTTAGCTCGGCTGGAAGCATGATATTTTCAAGCGCTGTTAGATGGGGAAGCAATTGAAAGGATTGAAAAACAAACCCTACTTTTTGACCTCTTAACTTGGCACGGCCATCCTCATCAAGCTGGTTCAGATTTTGGCCTGCTAATTCAACATGCCCACTAGACGGAGTATCCAATCCTGCCAAGAGTCCTAGCAAGGTGCTTTTCCCTGATCCAGATGCACCAGTTATGGCAACACTTTCGCCTTCGCAGACATCAAAGCTAATGTCGTGCAAAATGGTTAAAGATCCATCACTGGATAAAACTTGTTTACCTAGGTTAATCGCACTAAGAAGCTTTGCTGGAATACTCATAAATGAATCAAATGATTTGGTTGAACTTCTTGAGTAAAAAAATGTCGGCCATATTTATGGCATTCACCCTATTTTGCCTGTTTATTCCTATTGCCACACAGGCTCAGACAAACAACACCATTTTGGTGATGGGTGATAGTCTGTCGGCAGAGTATGGCTTAACACGTGGGACCGGCTGGGTAAGGCTTTTGGAGGATCAGCTACGTAAAGAAGCTAGTCCTTGGGTCATTTTTAATGCCAGCATTAGCGGTGAAACAAGTTCAGGCGGACTATCTAGATTGCCAAAATTGTTAGATCAAAAGAGGCCGGGCATTGTTCTTTTGGAGCTTGGCGCAAATGATGCATTGCGCGGACTATCTATTCAAGAGTCAGAGAATAATTTACGTAAGATGATTCAGTTGAGTAAAAAATCTGGGGCAAAAGTACTCTTGTTTGGTATGCAGATACCACCAAACTATGGGCAGGATTACACCAAACAATTTCAGGATTTATTTCCAAAGCTTGCTCGTCAGGAGCAGATTCAGCTACTACCATTCTTTCTTGAGGGCATAGCCTCTGACCCAAAACTGTTTCAAGCGGATCGTATGCATCCTAATGAAAAGGCGCAAATGATTCTCTATAAAAACGTATGGGGCGCTATGGCCCCATATCAAATGCTGCTGAAGAATAACTAGGTATCTAAGTTAACTACCTGCACCAGTAGATGGTGGCTTCAGGGGATTAATCACTTTAACGCCTGCTACATCACGCCAATAAGCCATAAAACCAGCAAATTCGGACTGAGCAGCTAAGGCTTGAATCTGTTGAGCTTGAGCTTTATGCACCTTTGCATCAACACCACTAGGTTGGCGTACTTGATCAACCCGATACAAGATCGCACCAACACCAGGGTTTTGCACAGAAACAAGTGCAGGTAACTTATCGGGGTTAATAGACATCACATCATCCAGTGCCGGGCCTACTAAATTTCCAGGCTTATTGCGAGAAACCCAAATTGGACTAGCAAATCCAGATGCGCTTTTTGGATCCTTCCCTAATGCAGCATAACGATCGGCAGCAGCGCTTACAGCAAGCTTTTCGGCCATCCGCTGACTCACTTGACGTTTAACTTCTGCTGCTACATCTTTATATGGCAAAGTTTGCGCTGGGTGGAAAGTGATAACACGTGCTGAAACAAAAACACCAGGGGATGTTTGCACTGCTTCAATATTACGTTTGTTCTTAACAGCTTCATCACCAAATAAAGACTGGACCACCTTAGGATTAGCTAATGGATGATCTTTTGTAACGCCTGTTGCGCCAGAGCGAGTAACACCCTTCTGGGTTTGGACATTGAGCTTTAATTTATCTGCAGCCGGCTTCAGACTGTCTGACTGGTCATATGTCATATTGGCAAATTGATCGGCTTTTTCACCAAATACCTTAGCGTCATCCTTTGGATCGGCTTTGAGAACGATGTACTCAACGTCAACGTACTCAGGACTTTCGAAGAGTTTGGCATTAGCGTTATAAAAGGCTTGAAGCTCTTCTTGTGATGGGTTTACCTTAGCTAAGTAATCTTTCGCATCAAATGATAGCGCCTGAACCTGACGCTCAGTTTCATAAAGGGTTGATACGATTTCGGATAATTTTGGACTGCCAATTTCGGTACGAGCAACAGAGTTAACAAGCTGACCTATCTTTAAATCAAATGCCTGACTTGCATAAAACTGCTCTTCATTCAGTCCATTGCTAGCTAACAACTGTTTAAATCGTGCGTCATCAAAACTGCCATCTTGTTTATACAGAGCACGAATTTGCGGAATATTTTGCAAGCTTTTAATCAGAGCTTCTTTGCCAACCTGCAATCGGAGATTGCTTACAGCAAATCCTAGGATGCGTTGTTGTAATAACTCATTCAGGATGGCCTGTCTAAATTGAAGACTTTGCGCAATCTGAGCATTTCCACCAACACGCTCTGCTTGACGTTTCGCAGCAGAGTCAACTTCTTGAGCGGTAATAGGTTTCCCATTAATTTTGACGAGATCAGTCTCTTTATCTAAAAAGCTGGAATAGCTTGAGATTCCAAAAAATGCAAAAGACGGAACAATCAACAGCATTAGTGCAAGCTGCAAAATTCGTTGGTGCTTACGGACGGTATCAAACATGTAAAAGGTCGCTAGTAAAAAATGGCAATACCAGGAGTTTACTAGGGCTGAAGCGAAAAGGTATTGAAATGCCTGAGTAGGCTTAGGAAGGTGAGTAATAGTTTGGTGGGCGCTGAGAGGCTCGAACTCCCGACATTCTGCGTGTAAGGCAGACGCTCTACCAACTGAGCTAAGCGCCCCAAATTATTACAGGTGAGATTGTAACCTAAGCATGGATATCAGGTGGATTTTCCGCTAAACCGAGCTCAATAGACGAGGCTCATTTAGCGGAAAATCACCCTATTTTCAGTGCTTAAGAACGTCTGCTGCTGCGCCCTTTTCGTTTGCCTTGCTGGCTTCTGCGGCCTTTTTAGCAAGCTCTTCAGGGGTTGGATCAGGCAATGCTTCCGGCATGCGCTCTAATGCCAATTCAAGAACTTTATCAATCCAGCGAACCGGGATGATCTCAATAGCATTTTTGACGTTATCTGGAATATCGATCAAATCCTTGACGTTCTCTTCCGGAATCAAGGCCAACTTAATGCCGCCGCGATGGGCCGCTAAAAGCTTTTCTTTTAATCCCCCGATTGGAAGAACTTCCCCACGCAAAGTAATTTCACCAGTCATAGCAACATCTGAGCGAATTGGTATGCCTGTGAAAACAGATACCAGGGCTGTTGTGATTGCAATGCCAGCTGATGGGCCATCTTTAGGGGTTGCACCATCAGGGAAGTGAATATGAATATCCTTCTTCTCAAAAGCTTCATCGGTAATTCCAAGTCGCTTGGATCTTGAGCGAACAACAGTGCGCGCAGCCTCTACCGACTCCTTCATCACATCACCAATAGAGCCTGTGCGAGTTATCACACCCTTACCTGGCATCACTGCCGCTTCAATAGTAAGCAGATCTCCGCCTACCTCTGTCCACGCTAAACCAGT
The DNA here is from genome assembly GCF_018881965.1 of Polynucleobacter sp. JS-Polo-80-F4. Lineage (GTDB taxonomy): Bacteria > Pseudomonadota > Gammaproteobacteria > Burkholderiales > Burkholderiaceae > Polynucleobacter. The sequence goes on along the minus strand of NZ_JACVPI010000001.1, from coordinate 1,812,948 downwards.
TACTTGGCCAACTTGGTTTTCCTTACCAGCCAAACCAAAATCGTACATGCGCACTGAAAGGAATTTCTCCAAGTTATCTGCATTTACAACTACAGGGGCAGCCTCTTTCTTCAAGAGCAAAAGCTTGACTACCTTACGGCAGATCTTGCTAATTTCACGCTCTAAAGAACGGACACCAGCCTCACGCGTGTAATAACGAATCATATTTCGCACAGCACTGTCTTCAATCTTGAGCTCGTCTTTTTTCAGACCATTATTTTTGATTTGTTTTGGAATCAAATAATTCACAGCAATACTGGTCTTTTCATCTTCTGTGTAACCAGCCAAGCGAATAATCTCAAGACGATCTAGTAGTGGGCCAGGAATATTCAAGGAATTCGAGGTGGCCACAAACATCACATCTGAAAGATCGAAGTCCACTTCAACATAGTGATCTTGGAAAGTATGGTTTTGTTCTGGATCTAAAACTTCCAACAAGGCACTAGCTGGATCTCCACGGAAATCCATACCCATCTTGTCTACTTCGTCCAAGAGGAATAAAGGATTGCGGACACCCACTTTAGTGAGGCTGCTCAAAATCTTTCCAGGCATAGAACCGATATAGGTACGACGGTGACCGCGAATCTCAGACTCATCTCGCACACCACCTAAGGCCATGCGCACAAACTTTCTGTTCGTAGCGCGGGCAATGGATTGACCTAAAGAGGTCTTACCAACACCGGGAGGGCCAACTAAACAAAGGATTGGAGCTTTTACACGATCAACACGTTGTTGAACAGCGAGGTACTCCAAGATGCGTTCTTTGACTTTGTCTAAGCCATAGTGATCCTCATCCAATACTTTTTCTGCGTTGGTAAGGTCGTTGTTAATCTTGGTTTTCTTCTTCCAAGGAAGATTCACCAATGTATCTATAAAGTTTCGGATAACCGTAGCCTCTGCAGACATAGGCGACATCAATTTCAGTTTCTTGAGCTCAGATTCGGCTTTCTTTAAAGCCTCTTTAGGCATGCGTGCAGCTTTGATGCGCTTCTCTAGCTCTTCTAGATCCGCACCCTCTTCGCCCTCACCCAATTCTTTCTGAATTGCTTTTACCTGTTCGTTCAGATAGTACTCACGTTGACTCTTTTCCATTTGACGCTTAACACGTCCACGAATACGCTTCTCCACTTGCAGAATATCGATCTCACTTTCGAGGTCGGCAAGCAAACTCTCCAAGCGCTGAACCACGTCCATCATTTCGAGTAAACGTTGTTTCTGTTCAAGCTTCACAGGCAAGTGTGCGCAAATAGTATCGGCTAAGCGGCTTGGGTCATCAATACCACCCAGGGAAGACAAGATTTCCTGCGGAACTTTTTTATTGAGCTTTACGTATTGATCAAACTGGGCCATGATCGCGCGACGTAAGGCTTCAGTTTCATGTGCATCAATTGCATTGATAGCTGTCGGTGTTGCTTCACAATTGAAGTAACCAAGACTATCTTCAATTTGACTGACTTCTGCGCGCTGCACACCTTCAACAAGCACTTTGACAGTACCATCTGGCAATTTGAGCATCTGCAAGATATTGGCGATACATCCGACCTCATAGAGGTCCTCTATGACAGGCTCATCCTTAGCGGCTGTTTTTTGGGCCACCAAAAGGACGTTCTTGCCAGTTTCCATAGCAGCCTCTAGGGCTTTAATCGATTTTGGGCGACCCACGAACAACGGGATCACCATATGAGGAAATACAACTACGTCCCGCAATGGGAGCAAAGGTAGTTGAATGGGTTCAGAGGGTAGTAATAAGTGGCCAGGCATGGGGCAAATCCTCCAAAGTAATCAAACCTCAAAAATCCTTTTTAGTGGCAATCAAATCTTTAGCCACTAAATACAGACATTATTCATGAGTAGCATACTACCTATATGGGTAGGCATTAGAGAAAAACAAGGGGTATAAAGACAAAAAAGGGGCAAAAAAGCCCCTAAAACAGCAAAAACCTTAGGAATTTAGGCTTTTTTGCTCAAATCAGCCTGTTCGGCGTCTTGCTTGTAGACCAAAAGTGGTTTTCCACCCTCAGCAATGCTGGTCTCGTCGATAACGACTTTTTGGACATTCTGAAGCGATGGCAAGTCATACATCACGTCCATCAGCGAACCTTCAAGAATAGATCTGAGTCCGCGAGCACCGGTTTTACGGGCAATCGCTTTTTTAGCTATGGCTGAAAGTGCTTCACGGCGGACTTCGAGCTCAGAGCCCTCCATCTTTAGCAGTGCTTGATACTGTTTAACTAGAGCATTTTTTGGCTCTGTCAGAATCTGTATTAAAGCCTCTTCATCCAGTTGGGCCAAAGTAGCCACAACTGGCAAGCGGCCTATCAACTCCGGAATCAAACCAAACTTGATTAAGTCCTCTGGCTCTACTTCAATTAATAGGTCACTTACACCGCGATCATCTTTACCAGGAACGGTTGCATTAAAACCAATGCCTGTTTTAGCAGTGCGCTGTTGAATGACTTTTTCTAGGCCATCAAATGCTCCACCACAGATAAATAAAATATTAGTTGTATCCACTTGCAAGAAATCTTGATTGGGATGCTTGCGACCGCCTTGTGGAGGCACAGAAGCCATCGTACCTTCAACCAGCTTTAGCAATGCTTGCTGAACGCCCTCACCCGATACATCACGAGTAATGGATGGGTTATCAGACTTACGTGAAATCTTATCGATTTCATCAATATAAACGATACCGCGTTGCGCTTTTTCTACGTTGTAGTCGCATGCTTGCAATAACTTTTGAATAATATTTTCAACATCCTCACCGACGTAACCAGCTTCAGTGAGAGTAGTTGCGTCAGCCATTACAAATGGCACATCCAACATACGAGCCAATGTTTGAGCCAGCAAAGTTTTACCCGAACCCGTAGGTCCGATTAATAGAATATTGCTCTTTGCAAGCTCTACGCCATCAACCATAGCCTTGGCCGGAAGCTTAGATTCTTTCTTATCCGCCGCCTCAACTGGCTTGCCCTCTTTATCTAACTTCTCTTTTTTAGGCTTAGGCAGATACTGCAAGCGCTTGTAATGGTTATAAACAGCAACTGCTAGAGTTTTCTTAGCGTGATCCTGACCAATCACATATTGGTCAAGGTTCTCACGAATTTGATGGGGTGTTGGCAAGGAGTCATCGCCCTCTTCCTTAGGAAGCTTAGCAATTTCTTCTTGAATAATGTCAGTACAGAGATCAATACACTCATCACAAATAAATACAGATGGTCCAGCAATGAGTTTTTTAACTTCATGCTGGCTCTTGCCACAAAAGGAGCAATGCAGAACTTTATCTGTTGAATTAGAAGTATTGGTATCGCTCAAAATATGCTCAATATATGTCTATGACGATTTAAGGACGCTTCTCAATAACCTTGTCGATTAAGCCATAATCGCGCGCCTGATCTGCAGACATGAAATTGTCGCGATCGGTATCTTTAGCAATGGTTTCAATTGATTGACCAGTACGATCAGCCAAAATTTTGTTGAGGCGTTCACGCAAGTACAGAATCTCGCGAGCTTGTATCTCAATATCAGATGCTTGACCGCGAGCACCACCCAATGGTTGATGAATCATCACCCGTGAGTTTGGCAAGGCATAACGCTTACCTTTCTCGCCTGCACATAATAAAAATGCACCCATGCTTGCCGCCATACCCATACACAATGTGCTGACATGTGGTTTGATAAATTGCATGGTGTCGTAAATAGCTAGGCCAGCTGAAACAGAACCGCCTGGTGAGTTGATATACAGAGAAATTTCTTTATCTGGATTCTCGCTCTCAAGAAATAGCAATTGTGCAATAACCAAGTTAGCAGTTTGATCATTTACTTCGCCAACCAAGAACACAACGCGCTCACGCAACAATCTTGAGTAGATATCGTAAGCGCGCTCACCTCTACCAGAGGTTTCAATCACCATTGGTACTAAGCCCAAGCCTTTTGGTTCTAAATTTTCAGACTGAGAATGGTTGTGGATCATTTTGAAACCTTTTATGGGTAAATGGATGACTTAGTTATTAACTTAGTTTAGCTTGCTGAGCTCTTCGAAGGTAACCGCCTTATCGCTCACCTTAGCCTGTGACGTGAAATACTTAATCACATTGTCTTCAAGTACAACATTTTCGATGTCTTTCAAGCGGCTTGGGTTGCTGTAGAACCAGCGCACTACTTCTTTTGGATCTTCGTAAGTAGCAGCCTGCTCATCGATTTCAGCTTTGATTTGATCGGCAGTAGCAGCCAAATTCTGCTTCTTTACTAACTCGCTCAAGATTAGACCAAGGCGTACGCGCTTAGTAGCTTGTTCTACAAAAATTTCAGCAGGAATTGGCGCATCTTTAGCGTTTGGAACACCGCGCTGCATCAAATCTTGACGAGCAGTTTCAACCAAACGCTCTTGCTCTGAAGCAACCAGTGATTTAGGAACATCCAGTTCACATAAATCATTGAGCTTATCCATCACTTCATTTTTCATCAATGATGTGATGCGACGCTTCACTTCGCGATCTAAATTCTCTTTCACTTCAGCGCGCATTTTGGCAACGCCACCTTCAGCTACACCCAAAGATAAAGCAAATGCATCATCTACTACTGGCAAATGCGCCCAATTTACAGACTTCACTGTGATAGTGAACTCAGCTGTTTTGCCTGCAACATCTTTACCGTGGTAATCCGCTGGGAAGCTTAATGGGAATGATTTGCTCTCACCTGCTTTGAGACCTAAAGTGGCCGCCTCGAACTCAGGAAGCATACGACCTTCACCCAATACATATTCAAAGTTTTCTGCCTTGCCACCAGCAAATTCAACGCCATCAATCTTGCCAACAAAATCAATAACCACTTGATCGCCGTTTTGCGCTGCAGTATTAGAGCCGCCATCGCCATGGGCGCCAGCCTCACCACGTGGGTGGTAATGAACCTGCTGCTTACGCAACACATCTAAGGCGCGATCAATTTCTGCTTCGCCGATATCAGTTGCGTACTTAGTTACTTCAGCTTTGCTAAAGTCGCCAATCTTTACTTCTGGCAATACTTCAAAGAAAGCATCAAATACGATTTTGTCTGCATCAATTTCACTCTTTGGCTCAAGACGCGGTTGTCCAGCCAATGCAACACCTTCTTTTTGAGCTTGCTCATAAAAGAGTTCGGCAGCCTTATCAAATTGGAGTTCAAAGTCCACTTGCATGCCATGTTGTTTTTCAACGAGGTTCTTTGGTACCTTGCCTGGGCGGAAGCCAGCCATTTTCATGGTCTTACCAACTTTAGCCAAACGGGCTTCACGCGCTTTTGCCAAATCGGCACGAGCGAATTCCAAAGTCATTTTGCGGTCTAGTGAACCTAAATTTTCTATCTGCACAGCCATTCTCGTCTCTTAATTGAAGATCTGGAAATGTGAAGTCCAAGCCAAGTAGCAATCTTGTGGTGCGAGGAGGGGGACTCGAACCCCCACACCATTTCTGGCGTCAGGACCTAAACCTGGTGCGTCTACCAATTTCGCCATCCTCGCGAATTTCCGCAAACTGCCAAGCCTAGACTTCACTCTAAAGACCGTAATTCTACAATGCCTAGGGTTTTAGAGAATCTTTTAGGCCTTGTAGAGCAAAGCTACCGCATGGACGGCAATGCCCTCGCCTCTACCTAAATGACCCAAGGATTCATTGGTCTTAGCCTTGAGATTGACGTGGCTGGGGGTTACAGCCAAATCAGCGGCAATATTGCGGACCATTTCCGGCAAAAAATCCGCCAATTTAGGCTTCTGACAAATAATGGTGGCATCCACATTGCCGATCTGAAAACCTGCCGCCTGGACCTTCTGTAGGGCAGCTCTGAGCAAAATTCGACTATCCATACCCTTAAATTGGGGGTCTGTATCCGGAAATAACTGCCCAATATCATTCAATCCAGCAGCGCCAAGCAAGGCATCGGTTAAGGCATGCAGGAGAGCATCAGCATCTGAATGCCCTAAAAGGCCTTTATCAAAAGGCACATGAACACCGCCCAAAATAAGTTTTCTATCGGCGACTAAAGCGTGAACATCGTAGCCCTGGCCAATACGAAACTGTGGAATATGAGGATTGCTTTGAGTCATTTTGGATCTCTGATTAATTAACGCTTGAAGTTAAAAGCAACTGCATTAATTCCCAATCTGCAGGATGGGTCACCTTGAAATTGCGCGCAGCCCCTTCAATCAATAAAGGCTTAGCACCGGTCAACTCTATGGCACTAGCCTCATCCGTCACATCCGCCTCAAGACGAATTGCATTTTCAAGCGCATCATGCAATTGCTTTAATCCAAACATTTGCGGTGTTTGTGCTTGCCAGAGATGTTCGCGTGGAATGGTTCTCTCTGAGTGCGGAATATTTCCGGCAACAACTGAGTCTAGATCCGCCTGCTTTAGGGTGTCAGCTAAAGGCACAGCCAATATCCCACCAACATGAGATTCTTTTACTGCATCGATTAACTTATTAATTAATGTGGGCGTGATTCCTGGCCGAGCTGCATCATGAACCAATATCCAATCATCCTCAGGAATGCCGGACTGCATCATTGCAGCTAAGGTATTTCGGACCGTCTCCTGTCGGGTTGGGCCGCCAGTTGGTACAACATGGATATCTGCACCGATATTAGCGATGCTTCGTAAAATTGGGTTTTCAATAAAACTAGGGCTCACGCCTATCCAAATAGATTGAATCTGGGCAGACGCCTTAAAGGCTTCAAGCGCATAAGAAACCATGGGCATTCCAGCTAGTTGCTGAAACTGCTTAGGCAAGTCCCCGCCAAGGCGTGAACCTGTGCCAGCCGTTGGCAAAAGCGTGTGACATTTTCTATTCGAATGTTTTCCAGAACCCATGCCTGATTCTATAATGAGCGAAGATGTCTGACGCATTAAATCTAGTACCCCCCATACCCGCACCCCGGGCTGGGCAGCGCTTTACCTTTTCAGGGCTAATCGGCTCAGCAGATGCCGCTTTAATCGCCCAAACCGCCTTACGCTACCGCAATCAGTTTTCGGTCATGGTCATTTTCTGCGCTCAAGCCCAGGAAGCCCAGCGATTACTAGAAGAAATTCCCGCTTTTGCCCCGCAACTCAAAACAAGATTACTCCCTGATTGGGAGATTCTCCCTTATGACCATTTTTCACCTCATCAGGATTTAGTCTCGGAGCGACTTGCGACACTTTATGAGTTACTCAATGGCAGTTGCGACATTGTTTTAGTGCCAGTTACTACTGCCTTGCAAAGATTAGGGCCTCCAAACTTTTTATCCGGGCATACCTTTTTCTTTAGACAAGGTGACAAGCTGAACGAGGCTGCATTAAAGCTGCAGCTCCAACAAGCAGGCTATGACCCTGTGAGTGCCGTGATGCGCCCAGGTGAATACAGTATTCGTGGTGGCCTGTTTGATTTATTTCCTATGGGATCCAGCCTGCCTTACCGCCTTGATTTGTTTGGCGATGAAATTGAACAAATTCGGGCATTTGATCCTGATACCCAGCGCAGCCTCTACCCTGTAAAGGAAGTGCGTCTACTCCCGGGACATGAGTTTCCTTTTGATGATGCATCGCGCACTGCCTTTAGGGGTCGATGGCGAGAGGTCTTTGAGGGAGATCCCACTCGATGCTCAATTTATAAAGACGCTAATTTAGGAATACCTAGTGCAGGTATTGAATCCTACCTACCCCTCTTTTTTGAAGAGCAATCCAATCTCTTTGATTACTTTCCTCGCTCAGGTGACCCTGTTTGGCTAGTATCTATTGGCGATGTAGAAGAAACCATCAAAGGCTTCTGGAAAGACACGCTCTCTCGTTATGAATTTCTCAAGCACGATCTTGATCGACCCATTCTTCCGCCAAAAGAACTATTCCTAGACGTTGATGAATTTTTTACTACCTCTAAATCATATGCGCGACTAACCCTTGAAAAAGATGCCGCAGAGAAGAGTCAGTTTCATGCAGTTCCCGATATTGCAGTTCATCGTCGAGATGCCGACCCAATCAGCCTCCTTCGCAAAGTAGTCGCTTCTGAAAAGATTCGCATATTAGTTTGCAGTGATAGCGCCGGACGTAAAGAATCGATTCGTCAACTCTTTGATGAGAGTAATTCGGTTGCTGGGCAGGATGGCAAACCACTCTACCCCCTCAAACCAGAAGGCTTTGAAAGTATTGCGGAGTTTATAAAGAGCGATTCTTTATTTGGCTTAGTAACCGCCCCGCTCTTCAATGGATTTTCATGGACAGCAGAAAATCTGCTCGTCATCACGGAAGCTGAGCTGTTCACCACAACAGCAAGGCAGAGGCGCAAAGGTAAAGCCAATGAAAGTGCTGATCCTGACATGTTGTTTAAGGATCTTTCTGAACTTAAGATCGGTGACCCTGTAGTACATGCAGAACATGGTATTGGACGATACCAAGGCTTGGTGCTACTAAATCTAGCCCCTCCAAAAGAGGCTCCTATTTTTGAAGAGTTTCTTCATCTGCAATATGCGGGTGAAGCAACCTTATATGTTCCTGTTCAACAGCTACAGATGGTCACCCGCTATGCAGGCTCTGACCCTGATTCAGCGCCATTGCATCAACTCGGCTCAGGTCAGTGGGATAAAGCGAAACGTAAAGCAGCCCAGCAAATTCGCGATACGGCTGCAGAACTATTGAGCCTGTATGCGGCTAGAGCTATTCGTAAGGGCCATGCTTTTGAATTTTCAGCTCATGACTATGCTGCTTTTGCCGAAAGCTTTGGCTTCGAAGAAACCCCAGATCAAGCCAACGCGATTGCAGCTGTCATTGGCGATATGACTAGCGGCACGCCGATGGATCGCCTGGTTTGTGGTGATGTTGGTTTTGGAAAAACAGAGGTGGCATTGCGCGCAAGTTTTGTTGCAGTAATGGGCGGTAAGCAAGTTGCTATTTTGGCTCCGACCACCCTGCTTGCAGAACAGCACGTAGCCACCTGGAAAGATCGCTTTGCAGATTGGCCAGTACGGATTGTTGAACTCTCGCGTTTCAAAACTACCAAAGAAATTAATATCGCGCTAGAGGCCATTGCCAAAGGCGATGCAGACATTATTATTGGTACGCATAAATTACTTTCCAAAGAAACTCAGTTTGCCAATCTTGGCCTGGTGATTGTTGATGAAGAGCATCGCTTTGGTGTTAGACAAAAAGATGCTCTGAAAGCATTGCGTGCAGAAGTCGATATCCTGACGCTAACAGCCACCCCTATCCCAAGAACACTAGGTATGGCCATGGAGGGCCTTCGGGAGCTATCGATCATTGCTACCGCACCACAGAAACGATTGGCCATTAAGACCTTTGTACGTCGAGAAGGTGATGGGGTTATTCGTGAAGCCGTCTTACGTGAGATTAAACGTGGCGGTCAGGTCTACTTTTTACACAACGAAGTAGAAACTATTCAAAATCGTAAACACGCTCTACAAGAACTCATTCCTGAGGCTCGAATTAGCGTTGCCCACGGGCAAATGCATGAGCGCGAGCTGGAATCTGTCATGCGTGAGTTTGTTACTCAACGCACTAATATTTTGCTCTGCACCACCATTATTGAAACTGGTATTGACGTACCAACAGCTAACACCATCATCATGCATCGCGCCGATAAATTTGGTTTAGCCCAACTACATCAATTGCGTGGTCGAGTTGGTCGTTCACATCATCAGGCGTATGCCTATTTAATGGTTCCCGATCCTGAGGCGCTCAGCAAGCAAGCGCAGCTGCGTCTTAATGCCATTCAAGCCATGGAAGAGCTTGGTTCCGGCTTCTATTTGGCCATGCATGATTTAGAGATCCGTGGCGCTGGTGAAGTGCTAGGTGATAAACAATCTGGTGAAATCCATGAGATTGGTTTTCAACTTTATACCGAGATGCTCAATCGCGCAGTCAAATCGCTTCGTAGCGGCAAAGAGCCAGATTTACTTTCTCCACTCCAAGCAACCACTGACGTTAACCTGGGAGTACCCGCTTTATTTCCTGAGGATTATTGCCCTGATGTTCATGAGCGCTTATCTCTTTATAAACGCTTTGCTGGAACAAATGATTTCTCAGAGCTCATGGGATTACGCGAAGAGCTGGTAGATCGTTTTGGTGATCTACCTGATCAAGCCAAGTCTTTTTATGAGACTCATCGCCTGAGATTGGAAATGACTGGGTTTGGCATTAAGAAAATTGACGCAACTCCTGCTTCGATACAAATTCAATTTATCCCAAATCCGCCAATTGATCCCATGAAGATCATTCAGCTTATTCAGTCATCAAAATTTATCCAACTCAATGGTCAAGATAAGCTCAAAGTATTGCCCCAGAAAGACCGTGAATTCGAGAAACTAGAGCAACGTCTTGACGCTATCCGAAATATCTTGCGTCGACTCAATGATTCTGCAGTGCTAAGCACTGCAAAAGTAAGTTAATAATCCGATTATGATTAAGTCATGGCCAAACACCAAGTCCTTGTAGCAATATCTAGAGAACCGATCGTGGAGAAGCTAGTCTTTTCATTAAAAGATCATGCCCTGAAATTTGGCACCTCCTTGCATTCTGTCGGCGGGCAAACTAGCAATGGAAGTTATTATGCCGAGCGCTTTGAATCTAACTCTCACTTAGACATCAACCAACGTGAACAATTGCGAGTTATAGCCGCTAGCGCCAATGCAGACCTTTGCTTTCTAAAGCCCGATCTGTTGCCGCAAGATATTCGTGTATTGGCCATGGACATGGATTCCACACTCATTAATATCGAATGCATAGATGAGATCGCTGATTTCACAGGAAAGAAATCCGCCGTAGCAGAAATTACCGAAGCCACTATGCGCGGCGAGATTAAAGACTTTAAAGAGAGCTTAAGAAGACGTGTCGCCCTTCTTGAAGGCGTTCATGCCGACGCTTTGGAATCGGTTTATCGCGAACGCCTTCGCCTCAATCCTGGTGCAGCAGAGCTTTTAGCTGGGGCTAATGAGCGAGGGATTTATACGCTTCTTGTCTCTGGTGGATTTACTTTCTTTACCGAAAAACTACGTCATCAATTGGGCTTTAAGCAAACTCAAGCCAATACCTTAGAAATCATTGATGGGAAGCTCACTGGCCAAGTGCTGGGCGATATTGTCGATGGCGCAGCGAAAGCTGCTCACCTAGATGAGGCTTGTGCCCGCCTTGGATGCACTAAGGCCAATGCGATCACAATGGGTGATGGTGCAAACGACCTCATCATGATGAACGGCTCAGGCATTAGCGTTGCTTATCAAGCCAAACCCGTTGTCAAAGAAAAAGCCGACGCGGCTTTTGACCGAGTCGGCTTAGATGCTGCCTTACTACTGATCTCTTAAGTTTTTACCCAAGAGTTCGAGGTAATCATTACGCGTTTATATAAAGACTTATAGACGCTCAAAAATAGTCGCAATACCTTGGCCACCACCAATACACATCGTTACCAAAGCATATTTACCTTGAACGCGGTGTAATTCATGAATGGCTTTAGTTGCAATCGCCGCACCTGAACAACCAATTGGGTGTCCCAAGGCAATTGCACCACCATTCACGTTGGTTTTGGCTGGATCTAATCCCAAACCTTTAGTAACGGCTAACGCTTGCGCAGCAAAAGCCTCGTTAGATTCGATCACATCCATTTGATCTAATTTGAGGCCGGCACGCTCAAGAGCAATCTTGGTTGCAGGAATTGGACCTTCACCCATAATGTGGTTTGGCACACCAGCTACTGCATAAGACACCAAACGAGCGATCGGCTTATGGCCAGCTTTCTTGGCAGTTTCAGCATCAGCCAATACAAAGAACGCGGCGCCATCATTAATGCCAGAAGCATTACCAGCAGTCACAGATCCGCCCTCTTTTTTGAACACAGCCTTCATCTTGGCAAGTGTTTCCATAGTGGTTTCAGGCTTGACATGCTCATCGGTATCAAACACTACATCACCCTTGCGAGTTTTAATAGTGATTGGCACGATCTGAGATTTAAAACGGCCTTCTTTAATGGCGTGTGCTGCACGGCGATGAGATTCCACCGCTAGGGCATCTTGTTCATCGCGTGTTAGCTTCCATTTTTCAACGAGATTTTCAGCTGTAACACCCATGTGGCCAACACCAAACGGGTCAGTCAAAATACCAACCATCAAGTCAATCATTTTGGTATCGCCCATACGAGCACCACTGCGCATCGCTGGGGAACCATACATGCCGCGAGACATGACTTCCACGCCACCGCCGATACCGTAATCACAATCGCCCAACATAATTTGCTGCGCTGTTGTTACGATCGCTTGTAAGCCCGAGCTGCACAAACGATTTAATGCCATGGCCACTGATTCCATTGGCAAACCAGCTTGGATTGATGCCACACGTGCAACATAACCATAGCGACTATCTGTAGGAATAGTGTTGCCTACAGTAATGTAATTAATGAGCGCAGGATCTACACCTGAACGTGCAACCGCCTCTTTCATCACGATACCGCCGAGCTCAGATGGTTCAAAGCTACTGAGAGCGCCATTAAAGGTGCCAATTGCGGAACGAACTGCACTTAAGACAACGACATCACGACTCATATCAATCCCCTTTACTTAGCCCTAATATTGGGCTGACACTGCACTAAATAAGCACTAGATAAGTACTAAATGAATATTCCAACTATCAGTTTTATTCGATTCGTCAAGTTTCGGCTATTAGGTCATGCCCTTGGGAGCTAATGACAGTGGCCTTGATGATATCGCCGGCGCGATAGCGTTTAGAAGGCTTACTTGCGGGCAGAACCCTTACCAGACCATCAATTTCTGGGGCATCCCCAATGGTTCTGCCAATTCCACCAGAATCGTCTACTCGATCAATAATGACCTGAATTCGTTTGCCTATTTTTTTAGCAAGTCGATTAATGGAAATATCTTCCGCCTTAGCCATAAATCTGGCGCGGCGATCTTCTCGCAGCTCACTTGGCACTGGATTATCTAATTGATTGGCGGTAGCCCCCTCGACAGGCGAGTAGGCAAAGCAACCGGCCCTATCGATTTGAGCCTCATCCAGGAAGTTCAGGAGATACTCAAACTCTTCCTCAGTCTCTCCAGGGAAGCCTGCAATAAAGGTGCTGCGAATCACTAGATCAGGACAAGCTTCACGCCAAGCCAAGATGCGCTCTAAATTCTTTTCGCCACTAGCCGGTCGCTTCATCCGCTTTAGAACATCTGGATGAGCATGTTGCAGTGGAATATCCAAATACGGCAGGACACCATAGCCATGTTCTGAGAACTCAGCCATTAAGGGCAAGACATCATCCACATGCGGATAAGGATAGACATAGTGAAGTCTCACCCAGGCCTGGTGTTCACGCGCAATTTGATTTAAAGCATTTACCAAATCAAACATTTTGGTTTTGACTGGTTTGCCATCCCAAAAACCGGTGCGGTATTGAATATCAACCCCATAGGCACTCGTGTCCTGCGAAACTACTAGCAACTCTTTTACACCCGATTCAAATAAGCGCTTGGCCTCAAGCAGCACTTCACCAATCGGTCGCGAAACTAAATCACCACGCATATTGGGGATGATGCAAAAAGTACAGCGATGATTGCATCCCTCACTAATTTTGAGATAAGCGTAATGTTTTGGTGTGAGCTTCACTCCAGCTGGAGGAACTAAATCTATGAATGGATCATGCGGCTTAGGAAGATGCAAATGAATTGCTTGCATCACCTCGGCGGTGGCATGCGGACCTGTAACAGCAAGCACCTTAGGGTGGATGCTAGTAATGAGATCGCTGCCATCCGCATTTTTTCTGGCACCTAGGCAGCCAGTCACAATCACCTTGCCGTTTTCAGACAAGGCTTCACCAATAGCCGAGAGACTTTCCTCAACTGCTGAATCGATAAAACCACAAGTATTGACTACTACAAGATCAGCGCCAGAATAATCTTTGGCTGTCTCGTATCCCTCTGCACTCAGTTGCGTCAGGATTAGCTCAGAGTCTACAAGCGCCTTAGGGCAACCTAAGGATACAAATCCAATTTTTCCAGCCACAACTATTCTTTTTCAGTTTTATTGGGCTGTGGTGAAAATGGAAAGTTCCCAAAGATATTTTGCGAGCCTTGTACTTGCTCTTGCATTTTAATGAAAAGATCTTTGCTCTGTTCCATGTAATTACCCATCAAACCTTGCATGAGGGGATTTTGCAGATTCATCATCTGAGACCAGGCTTCTGGAGTGCTGCCCGCACCCAACCCTTTGGTTTGATCACCAAGCTTGTTGTGGATGTCCACAAAAGACTGCATGGTCTTCTCAAGATAGTTGCCCATCAAACCTTGCATGGAGTTGCCATAGAAGCGAATGATTTGCGAGAGCATTTGTGTAGAGAACACTGGAGCGCCACCAGCCTCTTCTTCAAGAATAATTTGCAGCAAGATATTGCGCGTTAAATCTTCTTCGGTTTTAGCATCAACAACCTTAAAGACTTCGCTGGCCATGACCAAGTTCTTGATATCTGACAAAGTGACATACGTACTTGTCTGCGTATCGTATAGACGACGATTAGGGTACTTCTTAATGAGCCGATCTTCGCCAGCTCGTTTAGCGCGGGTAACCATTTATTTTCCTTACTCTTTACTGCATCGCAACATCAGCGTAGTTTAGCCTTAAGTTGACCAAAAGGTAAATACGCCGAGTTGCGTGATACAAGAACTGCAATAAATGCTGCAGCGCAATATTAACCAGTGTGAATACCACCGTTTAATGAGAAGTCTGCACCAGTGGCATAACCACCATCATCGGATGCAATCCAGCAGCAGATTGAAGCAATCTCTTCAGGGGTACCTAAGCGTTTAACTGGAATACCAGAAACAATCTTCTCCAGGACATCCTCTCGGATCGCTTTAACCATATCAGTACCGATATAGCCTGGAGACACCGTATTTACCGTGACGCCCTTGGTGGCAACTTCTTGGGCTAGAGCCATCGTAAACCCGTGTAAGCCTGCCTTAGCGGTGGAATAGTTAGCTTGGCCAAACTGACCCTTTTGACCATTTACAGAAGAGATATTGATGATTCGACCCCAGTTGTTTTCAACCATGCCATCAATTACTTGTTTGGTAACGTTAAATAAGGAGTTCAGGTTGGTATCAATCACAGCCTTCCAGGCATCTGGCGTCATTTTGCGGAAAACGCTGTCACGGGTAATACCTGCATTGTTTACCAAAACATCAACACGCCCTACCTCTGCCTTCACCTTTTCAAAGGCGGCCACAGTGCTATCCCAATCTGAAACATTACCCTCAGAAGCAATAAAGTCATAGCCGAGTGCTTTTTGCTCGCCGATCCAGCGATCTTTTCGTGGTGAATTCGGGCCGCAACCAGCGATCACCTTAAAACCGTCCTTAGCAAGACGTTGACAAATAGCGGTACCAATACCACCCATACCACCAGTTACATATGCGACTTTTTGAGACATTGAATTCCCCTTTTAAAAACCTTCGTTAATTGTTATTTAATTTCCGGCGTTGCTTTTTCTTTTACGTAGACACCAGGTGCGGCTTCCATTTTTTTGTACTTAGCATTACCAAAGGTAGCGCTTGCCTGCCTCTTCTCACCACCAAATTGCTCTAGCCACTTGGTGTAGTCAGGCCACCAGCTACCTTGAATTTGTTTTGCATCATCTAGCCACTCTTGAGCTGTTGGTGCAATCTTGTTGTTTTCAAAGTAATAGCGCTTATTTTTAGCGGGTGGATTAATAACACCTGCAATATGACCAGATGCCCCCAGAACAAAGCGATTTTTTCCTTTGAGAAGATGAGTGGATTCGTAGGCAGACTTCCAAGGAACGATATGGTCCTCCTGGGAAGCATATAAATAGGTGGGGCATTTAATTTTCCCGAGATCAATCTTCTCGCCACAAATTTTGACTTTGCCAGGCTTGACTAAATCATTTTGCAGATAGGTGTGACGCAGATACCAGCAGTACATTGCTCCAGGCAGATTGGTGGAATCACCATTCCAATACAACAAATCAAATGGAGGTGGTGAATTACCTTTAAGGTAGTTCTCCACAACGTAGTTCCAGACTAAGTCATTGGGACGAAGGAATGAAAAGGTATTCCCTAAATCCAAGCCCGACATCATGCCGTACTTGCCACCCTTGCCGCCAATAGAGCTCTCGCGCATCTCGACCATACCTTCGTCGATAAACACGTCCAAAATACCGGTATCAGTAAAGTCCAACAGTGTCGTCAACAGCGTCAAGCTTGCGGCAGGATGTTCATCTCTTGCTGCCAGTACCGCCAACGCTGAACTGGTTAAGGTACCGCCAACGCAGAATCCCAAGATATTGATTTGCTTGGTATCCCCGATCTCTTTAACGACATCAATCGCTTTGATTACGCCCTTGCCTACATAATCATCCCAACTCACTTGAGCCATAGAAGTATCTGGGTTTTTCCAGGAAACTAAAAACACAGTATGACCCTGGCTTACCATGTGGCGCACTACTGAGTTGTCGGGCTGTAAATCCAGAATGTAATATTTATTGATGCAAGGTGGCACCATCAAATAGGGGCGCTCAAACACTTGCTCAGTTAGTGGTGTGTATTGAATTAATTCAAACAATTCGTTACGAAATACGACATGACCTTCAGTAGTGGCAATATTTTTACCGACCTCAAAGGCGGACTCATCTGTTTGCGAGACCTTGCCTTTTTTCATGTCCCCCAACAAATTCACAATCCCCTTTTGAATGGATTGCCCTTGGGAGCTAATAATGCTTTCTAGTACTTCTGGATTGGTGGCAATAAAGTTTGATGGCGAAAGCGCATCAATCATCTGCTCGGTTGTAAATAAAATCTTTTGCTTTGACTTTTCATCCGTCTCAACTGCTTTTGCCAATTCCATTAAATGCTTGGAATTGAGTAGATAGGTGGCGGCAATGACTTTGCTCCAGGAAGAGTGCCATGCTTGGCCTGCGAAACGTCGGTCTTTAACCTCAATCGCTTCAGGATTGGTGGCAATATGCGCTAATTCTGTGAAATATTCTTTTTGAATTTCAGATAAACGCTCTGGCGGAATTAGTGCCATATGGTGCGCTGCCAAAGATGGCGTTGCACCGGTATTCATGCCTGCAAACATATTAGTCTCTTCAATTGGTTAAGGACATTCTCCGCCCTTAAGCACTATAGAGTTATACGCAAATACCCTAGCCCAAAGGATAAGCTAGTACTAACCCGTATATTTCTTAACAAATCTATTTTTCAATCCAGATGGCTGATGCAAATCTTCCGGTTTCACCATCGCGGCGATAAGAAAAAAACTGATCTTGGTCTTTGACGGTGCAATATTGACCACCAAAAATCATCTGCAAACCGGAGGCCTTTAAACGCGCTCTGGCCAACTGGTAGATATCCGCAAGAAACTTTCCAGGCTTATGGGGCATAGTCTTAAATGCATTCAAAGGAATAGGTAAGCCAGAATCCTTAAAAGCGATGACTACATCCTCCCCAACCTCAAATGAATCAGGGCCAATTGCCGGACCAAACCAAGCAATCAAGTGACTCGGATCTTTATCCTCAGAAATTTGCAGCATTTCTGCAATCGTATTTTCTAAAACACCAGCGCAAAGCCCTCTCCATCCAGCATGAGCAGCGCCAACTGCAGTACCACCGGTATTGGCGAATAGCACTGGCAAACAGTCGGCCGTCATGATGGCCAATACCTCTCCTGGAACATTGGTCACCGAAGCATCTGCCTCAATATAGTCATTTGGATTTGTGAGTCGGTTTTGCGGGGTGCTAACTACAGTGCCATGGATTTGTTTCAGCCAAATGGGCTCTGATGGCAGCGCTTTAGAAAAGATGGCTCTGTTCTGCGAAACATCTTTGTCTTCATCACCAACATGATCCCCTAGATTGAGAGAATCAAAGGGGGCCCTACTGACGCCTCCCGAACGCGTGCTTACCAACCCATGAACGGATCTTGGTGCCGGCCATTGAGGGGTAATAAAACTCATGCACGCAATTCGTTTTCAATTGAAGCTAGTACCACCGCTTCTTTAGGAAGAATGGATTCATCCATGCCAAGCTGCGGCAATAAATCCAATAAGTCTTGTGGAGGTAAACGGAACCAAGTCATCAACTCCTGTTTCACTGGATGCTGAAGACTCAGAGCAAAAGCATGTAAGGCTTGGCGGTTAAAAGAAAGATTTTTGGCGGCACCCGGTGCTTTTTTGCGATAAACCGGATCGCCAACCAAGGGAAAGCCAAGTGACTCTAAATGAACGCGGATTTGATGGGTGCGCCCTGTCTCCAGGCGACATTCCAAAAGGGCAACGGCCGCTTCCCCAACCAAACCTTTGCCTAGACGACGGAACAAGGTGGCGGCAGGTTTTCCTTGGGGGCTACCAGCTGCCATCTTCAGACGATCTCGTTGATCTCGCCCGACTGATGCAATCACTTTGCCCTGACTTGGGGCATCGCCCCATACCCATGCAAGGTAACGACGCCCTACCGTTCGTTCTTGAAGCTGGCGAACCAAAGAGGTCTGAGCCTGAGATGTTCTTGCCACAACCATTAATCCGGACGTATCTTTATCTAGCCTATGAACAATTCCAGCCCTGGGAAGTAGTTTGAGCTCGGGATAGCGAAATAAGAGTCCATTTAATAGGGTTCCCGACCAATTGCCAGCAGCAGGGTGAACCACTAAGCCAGGCGGCTTATTGATGACGATGATGTCATCATCCTCATAAACCACATCTAGGGGGATATCCTCAGGACTAAAGGCAAATTGTTCGGGCATTTCTTGCGGAAATACCTTGATACTCTCGCCGCCATGCAGCAAATAACGGGCTTTCGTTACTTTTCCATCGACCATAACCGCCCCCGCCTCAACCCAAGCCTTCAGGCGATTGCGTGAATAATCAGGCAAAGACCCTGCCAGCACCTTGTCCAAGCGCTCGCCAGCCATCTCCAAAGGGATATCCAAAGAGATGAAATCCTCATCATCGATATAATCAATGGGATTCGATTCAGGAGTTTGCGGCAATGCCACGCTTAGAGAGCCTTTCAGTTATGTCCGACGTAATATCAGACGCCAGTTTAAGGCTTGCTGGGAATTCTTCCCCACAAAAAAAGAGCAGCCGCTTTTATAGCGCTCCGTTCGCCCTACTTTTTGCACTGATCTTTGCATTAATGCTTTTAAGTGGATGCGCAGGTAGTGACGGCAGCAAAGATGACACCGATATTTGGTCTGAGGCAAAACTCTACTCAGAGGCGACTGACAAACTCAATGATGCTGATTTTGCTAAATGCGGCAAATACTTTGAGAAGTTAGAGGCGCGCTTTCCGTTTAGCCCTTACTCGCAACAAGCTCAAATCAATGCTGCCTATTGTTATTGGAAAGCCCAAGAACAAACTCAAGCTCTCGTTGCCATTGATCGCTTTATTAAATTGCACCAAGGAAGTCCAAGCTTAGATTACGCCTACTACTTAAAAGGCCTCATTACTTTTAATGATGACTTGGGTTGGTTGGGTAAATTTACCGGCCAAGATTTGAGTGAACGTGACCCTAAAGCTGCTAAAGAAGCTTTTGAATCCTTCAAGGTAGTTGTAGAGCGCTTCCCAAATAGTAAATACGCTCCTGATGCTTTAGATCGTATGCGCTATATCGTGAACTCCCTTGCAGAGGCTGATGTCATCGTTGCACGCTTTTATTATCAGCGTGGTGCCTACTTGGCAGCAGCCAATCGTGCGCAGCTCGTAATCCGCGACTATGACCGTGCACCTGCTGTCGAAGAGGCGCTCTATATTCTGACCAAGTCTTATGAAAAGCTGGGCATGGTTCAATTAAGCAATGATTCTGCGCGTGTCTTTAAATTGAACTTCCCTGATAGCGAAATGTTGCTTACTGGTGAGCGGGTTAAAAAAGAACGCAAATGGTGGCAGTTCTGGAATAAGTAATCTGATTTAGCTTCAAATCCAATCCAATAAAAAATCCTCCGAACTGGAGGATTTTTTGTATCGATACGCAGTGTGGATGTTTTATTTGATTTCTACCGGCACCCTAGGCGCCACAGCACAAAGCAATTCATAACCAATCGTATCGCTCATTTGTGCCACAACATCAACTGGCACCTTATCGCCCCAGAGCTGCACAACACTACCAACCCCTGCGTTAGGGGCGTTATGCAAATCAATTGCCAACATATCCATAGAAACTCTGCCTACCAATGGACAAATAACACCATGGTCACCAGAGCTTACCCAAACTGGAGTGCCATCTTTTGCGTGACGAGGATATCCGTCAGCATACCCACAAGCAACAATACCGATGCGCATTGCATGAGGCGCTTCAAAGCGTCCGCCATAACCAATGCGATCACCCTTTTGCAGTTCCTGAATATCGATAATTTCACTATGAAGATGCATGACCGCCCGAAGGTTGGCGTGCTCTATATCGGCATGCTGCCCGGTCGGTGAAGCTCCATACAGCATGATTCCAGGGCGCACCCAATCACCCAAGGCATTGCGATGCCATAAGATGGCAGCTGAGTTTGCTAAGGATGTAGGGCCCTCTAGACCATTGATGGTCTCGTTAAATAATTCCTGTTGCGACCCAACCGACGGTAAGCGATCAACTTGATCAGCATTTGCAAAATGGGTCATGTGATGCATGTGATAGCCAGCAGCATGTAAGCGATGAAAGGCAAGTCGATAAGCCTCTGGCTTAAATCCGAGACGGTTCATGCCGGTATTCATTTTGAGAAAGACATTAAAAGGTTTATGGTTACTGCTCTTAAAGCGCTCCAGCCACTCCACCTGGGCATCACAGTGAACCACTAGGTCGCAGGCCAAATCATCCGCCCTGGCTAGCTCATTTTCATGAAAAAACCCCTCTAAAAGCAGGATACGCCCTTGCCAGCCGTGTTCTCTTAACCAGGCGGCCTCCTGAATATCCAGCAAGGCAAATCCATCAGTGGAGGCCAATCCTTTGAGTGCTGCACCAAAACAGTGGCCGTAAGCACGGGCTTTGATCACCGCCCAAATCTTGGACTCTGGCGCCAATTCTCGAACTCGGTTTAAATTATGCTGAAAGGCAGCTGTATGAATAGATGCCAAAATTGGCCTATTAATCAGGTCATTAGCTGATTCACCCATATTTACCCCTCCTTTCATGTTTTAATTGTATTAATGACTAGATTGTACGAATGAACCGTAGCTTTTACATCATTATGGCGGCGCAATTTTTTTCGTCGCTTGCTGATAATGCTCTCCTAATTGCAGCTATTGCCCTCTTGGCCCAGCTCCACGCGCCGGCCTGGATGACGCCTTTGCTCAAATTGTTCTTTGTATTGTCCTATGTTCTCTTAGCAGCCTTTGTGGGGGCCTTTGCAGACTCCCGGCCCAAGGGCAATGTCATGTTTATTACCAATACCATTAAGTTTGTTGGGTGCGTGGCCATGTTATTCGGTAGCCATCCATTGATGTCTTATGCCATCGTTGGTCTTGGCGCTGCAGCCTACTCTCCCGCAAAGTACGGCATTCTGACTGAACTGCTTCCTCCTGAAAAATTAGTAGCCGCAAATGGTTGGATTGAAGGCCTTACAGTTGGCTCGATCATTCTGGGCACAGTCTTGGGCGGCGTTCTCATCAGCAGCACCGTATCTCAAAGTCTTTTGGCATTGGATATGCCGACATTTGAGACTGGCATTGATACTCCAGCAGAATCGGCCATCCTCATCATCATGATGATTTACGTTGTTGCCGCACTGATTAATCTCAAGATTCCAGATACCGGTGCTCGTTACGTTTCTCAAAAAACCAATCCAATAGAGTTGGTTAAAGACTTTGCCATTTGCTTTAAGACGCTTTGGAATGATCGCCTTGGTCAGATCTCCTTGGCAGTAACTACTTTGTTTTGGGGTGCTGGCGCCACCCTTCAATTTATTGTGATTAAGTGGGCGCAAGTAGCTCTGCACATGAATCTATCGCAAGGCGCAATTCTGCAGGCAATCTCAGCAGTTGGCGTTGCCGGTGGCGCAGTCTATGCCGCTTGGCGGATTCCACTTCGTAAATCTTTGAACGTTCTACCCTATGGCATTGCCATGGGTCTGGTTGTCTGCGTCATGGCGGTCTACAACTCTGACATGCTCCCGAATACCAGCATTTTCTCTATCGGAAAATTGCAGGTCACTCTAAATTTATTGCCCGCTTATTTCTTATTAATCTTAGTGGGATGGTTGGCTGGTTATTTTGTAGTGCCAATGAATGCCTTGCTACAACATCGTGGTCACGTACTGATGTCTGCAGGCCATTCCATTGCCGTTCAGAACTTTAATGAAAATATTTCTGTTTTGATGATGCTACTAATCTATTCGCTGCTGATCTGGTTAGATATACCAGTTCAAATTGTCATTATTGGTTTTGGTGTGGCCGTGAGTCTCATCATGTGGCTAGTGATTAAGCGTCACGCTAGAAACCAAGCAGAATATGACTCCATGCATTTGATTGGTGAACACAAGCACTAAGCTTGGTCACCACTAAATCAAGACCTAGTCTTTAGCTATTTTGCAGGACGGATTTAGCAAGCAACAAATCCTGCCAGAGTAAGGCCTTCTCTTTTGGATTGACGAGCACTTGATTTAGCTCAAATGAAGCAATTACTGGAATCTCTTCTTCATTGCCCGTATTCAAGGCCAGTACTGTTTCGCGAAGCTGGGGTAATGGATCTCTTTCACCAGTAATTTTCTGGGCAGTAGGTCCACCAAAAGCAACTACCACCACTGGTGATTCAGGGCTGGATAACTGGCTTAAATTCTCAGTAGATTTTCTCCAAGACCATTCATTCTTAGCCAAACCCAAAACGCGAATGATGTTTTGAAGCAAGATTTTTGCATCGCCCTGTGGCTCATTACCGAAAAACCACCAAGCGCCATATGAAGCTCGCTGGGTTGCTTCACCCGCTGTAGTGGATGCCTGTGCACTACTAGCAATCGAAACAGCCGTGGAAGCCTGGACAGCGTCGCGTGAGGCCCACTCTGTAATGCCCATTTCTTTTAAAAAGGCTGAATGATTATTGGTCATGACTCTAGCTTAATGGATTTAGCCATAACAAGTGCGTCTTCTCGTGAACCGGACTCTGGACTTGCTGGATAGTAATTCTTGCGCACACCGATTTGCTCGTATCCCAATTGTTCATAAAGGGCCAAGGCTGCAGCATTTGTGGGTCTTACTTCCAATATGATTCGTGGCATTTTCTGCTGGGCAGCAACCCCCTCAATTGCAGCCATCATTCTTTTTCCAAGGCCAAGTTTACGTAAATGGGGTGATACCGTAATGTTGAGTAGATGCAACTCATCGACTGCAGGAAAAAGAATGCAATACGCCCAAAGGATAGTTGGATCTAGATACGATCCCTTCACCATTTGATCAACTTGTGGGCGAATGCAATAAGCCCAATGCCCAGCAGCTAAAGAATCTGAAAAATTGCCTTTAGTCCAAGGATGAATGTGCGAGACAGATTCAATCTTTAAAACCTCATCAAGATCTGCAGCCTGCATTGGCATGAAAGAGAGTTCTGCTTCTTCTCCAGCTGATGAATGCTCTGACATTACTTCAATGCCTCTTCACGTTCAGCAGTAGTTAATGCGACTTTGTTTCGTACATACATAGGCTCCAGTTGCCGAACATCGTGCTGCAACCCCTTTGCAAATGCTTGCTTTGCACAATCCAAGATTCCTATAGCGGATATGGAAATCTCCGAATCCAAGATACCCTGAAAGACTGGTAAACGCTCGCTATAAGCATTAATAGCACTGCCAGCTAAGAGCCCGATATCCACCAGATCAATATTCTCAGGCTTAGTGAGCTGGATATCACTAATGCGTTTAGGCAAAAGATTTGACTGGGTTTCGTATTTAGCCCAGTAGATCTCTTCCATCCGTGCATCAATAGCAATGATGAAATACTGTGGATTGGTTTTTTTGAAAGTACTTGTATTAATCAGTTGAGCTGCTATTGCGTCTAGACTAGATACAGAGATTACTGGCAGATTATTTGATATAGCTAAGCCTTGGACTGCTGCTACGCCTAGCCTCACGCCTGTAAAAGCGCCGGGCCCAATTCCGACCGCGATGGCATCCAGATCTTGTAAAGAAATATTTGACTTGCTTAACAGTGTCTCAATCCAAGGTAAAAGGAGTTGGCTAGCACCTGCTGAGATAGCTTCATGTCTTAGCTCTGGTGCTTGATCACCTAAAGATAAAGCCACCGAACACCAGGCTGAGGAGGTGTCGATGGCCAATAGATTTGCCACGATATGCCTTATTTGGTTATTTTCTTAGTAAATTGACT
Organism: Polynucleobacter sp. JS-Polo-80-F4; assembly: GCF_018881965.1. Lineage (GTDB taxonomy): Bacteria > Pseudomonadota > Gammaproteobacteria > Burkholderiales > Burkholderiaceae > Polynucleobacter. The sequence continues at coordinate 1,788,593 of NZ_JACVPI010000001.1, read as the reverse complement.
AATCAATAAAGCAAATTATGAACTTAATCCAGCAATGACTTCTGGTGGAGCTTGAACCAGCTCAATCAAAACCCCCTCACCACTGACCGGGAACTCATCATTTCCCTTAGGGTGAACGAAGGTAATGTCATAGCCAGCAGCGCCCTTACGGATGCCCCCAGGAGCAAAACGCAGTCCATTTGCGGAAAGCCATTCGACAGCTTTTGGTAAGTCGTCCACCCATAGACCGATATGGTTGAGTGGTGTCTGGTGAACAGCTGGCTTCTTTTCGATGTCAAAAGGCTGCATCAAATCAACTTCAATCTCGTGCGCACCAGAACCAATAGCGCAAATATCCTCATCAACGTTTTCGCGCTCTGAGACAAAAGTACTTTTGTATTCAAATCCCAGCATATCAACCCATAACTTTTTGAGTCGATCTTTATTTTCTCCACCAATGGCAATTTGCTGAATACCTAAAACCTTAAATGGCTTTGTGCTCATAGTTATCAATCCCTTTTTACAACCAGGTTACTCAAAGCGAATGATCAATTGGTCAACCGCCAAACTATCACCCTCTTTCGCGCAGATTTCAGCAACGACACCATCTTGCATTGCGGATAGTGTATTTTCCATTTTCATCGCCTCAATCGAGGCTAGTTTTTGACCAGCGGTGACTGCTTCTCCAACTTTAACGGCAATCTTCGTCAAAAGACCGGGCATTGGAGACATGACTAATTTAGAAGTATCTGGCGGTAGCTTGACCGGCATACGTCGCTGGAGCTCAGCACCTAATGGGCTTAGAACCATACACTCAAAATGCACGCCATCTAGAATCAGGCCGTATCTCACGCCTCGACGCTCAACTTGCGCAGTGATTTTATGGGTGCCATTGATGGTGGCATATAGACAAATTTGCCCCGGACGCCAATCGCTGACGATGTCATAACGACTTACGCCATCCGTTTCATCAATATAGACAGAATAAATACCGTCTTTAAGTTCAACCCGAATAGGCACTTCATATGGATCTTCCATCGAGCCAGTTTTTTTGCCAGTCACGACAACAAAATTCTTGCCAATAATCATTTCATGGCCGGCTAATTGACCATCAATCATTTGAATATGTTGAAGGTAGCGATAGCGCATAAATGCAGCTAAGGCTGCCAAACGCTTAGGATCCGCCGGTTGTACAGAATCCTTTTTGAAACCCTCTGGATACTCCTCAGCAATAAAGCCGGTAGTAAAGTCACCATTTACAAAGCGTGGATGCTGCAATAAGGCCGCCTGAAATGGGATATTCGAATGAATACCGCGAATCACAAAATCATTTAAGGCAGCACGCATTTTTTCTATCGCTTCTGTACGATCCTTGCCATGCACGATCAACTTGGCAATCATTGAGTCGTAATACATTGGGATCTCGCCACCCTCATACACGCCGGTATCTACACGTACGCCGTTGATAGCCTCTGGGGGACGGTATTTCACAAGGCGGCCGGTTGAAGGCAGGAAGTTTCTAAATGGGTCGTCCGCATTAATACGACATTCCATTGACCAACCATCCAACTTCACATCTTCTTGTTTAAATGCCAGTTTTTCACCAGCAGCAACACGAATCATTTGCTCAACTAAGTCGAGACCGGTAATGCTTTCTGTTACTGGATGCTCTACCTGTAAGCGGGTATTCATTTCCAAGAAGTAGAAAGACTTATCTTTTCCAACAACAAACTCAACCGTACCAGCAGATTGATAGTTCACAGCCTTAGCCAAAGCAACTGCTTGTTCGCCCATAGCTTTTCGGGTTGCGGGATCGATAAATGGTGATGGCGCTTCTTCAATCACTTTTTGATGACGACGCTGAATCGAGCAATCACGCTCGTTTAGATAAACTACATTGCCATGCGAATCGCCCAATACCTGAATCTCAATATGGCGTGGGCCTTCAACGAACTTCTCAATAAAGATTCGATCATCGCCAAAGCTATTCATTGCCTCGGTTTTGCAAGCCGCAAAGCCTTCTGCCGCTTCTTTGTCATTAAATGCAACGCGTAAACCTTTGCCGCCACCGCCTGCAGAGGCCTTAATCATGACGGGGTAACCAATACCCTGGGCAATCTTGACCGCCTCTTCAGTAGTATCAATCGCCTCGTTATAACCCGGAATGGTGTTGACCTTGGCTTCTAAAGCAAGCTTCTTAGAGGCAATCTTGTCTCCCATTGCGGCGATAGACTGATGCTTAGGGCCAATAAAAACAATGCCCTCTTCCTCACAGCGTTTAGCAAACTGCTCGTTCTCAGATAGAAAGCCATATCCAGGGTGAACTGCTTCCGCACCAGTTTCCTTACAGGCTTGAATAATTCGATCCATCACTAAATAGGATTCGCGTGAAGGTGCTGGTCCTATGCAAACTGCCTCATCAGCTAGCTGCACGTGACGCGCCTCTTTATCGGCTTCAGAATATACAGCTACAGTTTTGATGCCCATTTTCTTGGCGGTCATCATTACACGGCAAGCAATCTCACCGCGGTTAGCAATCAGAATTTTCTTAAACATTTTCGTAGTCATCATTTGTCAGCGCCTTACAGAGGAATGTTGCCGTGTTTACGTGCAGGATTCTTCAGGTCTTTATCTTTAAGCATTGCTAGTGATCGAGCAATACGCTTACGGGTTTCGTGCGGCAAAATGACATCATCAATATAGCCGCGACGCCCTGCAACAAAGGGGTTGGCGAACTTGGATTTATATTCGGCTTCACGTGCAGCAATTTTTGCTGGATCTGATTTCTCTTCACGGAAGATAATTTCTACAGCGCCTTTAGGACCCATTACGGCAATTTCTGCTGAAGGCCATGCAAAGTTCACATCGCCTCGTAAATGCTTGGAAGCCATCACGTCATAAGCGCCACCATAAGCTTTGCGAGTAATCAAGGTCACTTTAGGCACAGTGCAATCTGCGTATGCATAAAGCAACTTGGCTCCATGCTTAATGATGCCGCCGTATTCCTGAGCAGTACCTGGCATAAACCCAGGAACGTCAACCAAAGTCACTACAGGAATATTGAAGGCATCACAGAAGCGCACAAAACGTGCAGCTTTAATGGATGCCTTGATATCCAAACAGCCAGCCAGAATTAAAGGTTGATTAGCAACAATACCAATAGAGCGGCCTTCGATACGAGCAAAGCCAATCACAATATTCTTTGCGTAGTCAGGCTGCAATTCGAAGAACTCGCCGTCATCTACGATCTTCTCAATCAACTCTTTCATATCGTAAGGTTGATTTGGATTTGATGGAACGAGTGTATCCAAAGAAAAATCCGGCTCTTCAGTACGATTCGCACCCTTGATCAAAGGTGGTTTTTCACGGTTTGATAGGGGTAAGTAGTTAAAGAAACGACGCAGCATCATGATGGCATCAACATCATTATCAAAAGCCAGGTCACAAACACCGGATACGGTTGAGTGAGTCACTGCACCGCCCAATTCTTCGGCAGTGACATCCTCATGAGTTACGGTCTTAACAACTTCAGGGCCTGTAACAAACATATAAGAACTGTCTTTGACCATAAAAATGAAATCGGTCAATGCTGGGGAGTAAACCGCACCACCAGCTGAAGGCCCCATGATCAATGAAATTTGGGGAATTACGCCTGATGCCGTGACATTGCGTTGGAATATCTCTGCATAACCACCAAGAGATGCAACGCCCTCTTGAATACGTGCGCCGCCAGAGTCATTTAGACCAATTACAGGAGCACCCACTTTGAGCGCTTGGTCCATGATCTTGCAAATCTTTTCAGCATGGGCTTCCGACAAGGATCCGCCCAAAACAGTGAAATCTTGTGAGAAAACAAACACTAAGCGGCCGTTAATCATGCCGTAGCCGGTAACAACGCCATCGCCAGGAACAGTTTGGTCAGCCATGCCAAAGTCATGACAACGATGCTCAACAAACATATCCCACTCTTCGAAGGTCCCAGCATCCAGTAAGAGCTCAATCCGCTCACGAGCAGTTAATTTGCCCTTAGCATGCTGAGCTTGAATACGTTTTTGCCCGCCACCCAATCGGGCGAGCTCACGCTTGGCTTCCAGTTGCTGAATGATGTCCTTCATTTACTACTCCTTAGAAAAATTCATGCCCCATGGCTTCCAGTAGTCGTCTTGCTGCTACTGAAGCTGCCATAGTTCCTTGGTTTACTTGGGCGCTTAAACTTGGTAGAAGTTCTTGCACTGCCACATTGCTACGAAATGCGTTTTTTAATCCGGCATCGATGCGATCCCACATCCATGCCCCAGCTTGTTCTTTGCGACGAGAATCAAATCTCCCATTTTCTTTCTGAAGTGATGCGAAATGAGAAACCTTATCCCACATCTCTGGGACACCTTTGCCCTCTAAAGCGCTTAAGCTCATCACTTGGGGATGCCATACCTCTTTAATGTGGGTGGCATGATCAGGGTTACCCTGAAAGCCCAATAGACGTAATGAGCTCGTAATGAATAATTGAGCACGCATAGCGGCATCAGGATCAATATCTGCTTTATTAATCACAATTAAATCAGCAATTTCCATCACGCCCTTTTTAATGGCCTGCAGATCATCGCCAGCATTTGGCAGCTGCAACAACAGGAACATATCTGTCATACCGGCAACTGCGATTTCACTTTGCCCTACGCCGACCGTCTCAACAATAATGACGTCAAAGCCAGCAGCCTCTGCAACCAACATGGCTTCTCGTGTCTTCTCTGCTACGCCACCCAGCGTGCATGACGATGGACTTGGACGAATAAAGGCATTTTCTAGAACAGATAAGCGCTCCATACGGGTCTTATCACCCAGAATGGAGCCACCAGAGATGCTTGAAGAAGGATCAATCGCCAATACAGCAACTCGATGACCTTTTTCGATTAAATAAAGGCCTAGAGTTTCAATCAAAGTTGATTTACCAACCCCAGGCACTCCTGAGATTCCTAAACGAAATGATTTGCCTGTTTTAGGCAATAAAGTGTTGAGCACATCATCTGCACGATGGCGATGATCTAGTCGAGTCGATTCAAGCAAGGTAATGATCTTTGCTAATGCGCGTCGCTGTTTAAGCGAAGGCGCACCGGTGAGATCATTCACCAGAACCTGATCAGCAGCTTCGAGCATGCCTATGATCCGTATTAAGCTGGTTTCACAGACTTGCGGATTTGCTCAAGCACATCCTTGGCCGAAGCCGGAATTGGCGTGCCCGGACCGTAAATACCTTTTACACCGGCTTCGTAAAGGAATTCATAATCCTGCCTAGGAATAACACCGCCAACGAACACGATGATGTCGTCTGAGCCCTGTTTCTTTAATTCAGCAATGATTGCCGGTACCAATGTTTTATGACCAGCTGCCAATGTTGAAACGCCCAATGCGTGAACGTCGTTCTCAATCGCTTGACGAGCACACTCTTCAGGGGTTTGGAATAAAGGTCCGATATCCACGTCAAACCCTAAGTCGGCAAAAGCAGTAGCAACCACTTTTGCACCGCGGTCATGACCATCTTGACCAAGCTTCGCAATCATTACCCGTGGACGACGTCCAAAGTCTTTCGCAAAGTCGGCAATCTCTGTTTGGAGTTTTGCCCAGCCTTCGGCTGAATCATAAGCAGCTGCATACACACCGGTCACCTTTTGAGTATCGGCGCGATGGCGCCCGTAAACTTTTTCTAAAGCGTCGGAAACTTCACCTACAGTTGCACGCAAACGAATTGCGTTTACAGACAGCTCCAATAAGTTACCGGAGTTATCTTCTGCAGCCTTGGTTAATGCCTCTAACGCAGCCTCTACTTTTTTGGAATCACGCTTAGCTTTAATATCTTTAAGACGTGCAACCTGACCTTCGCGAACCTTATCGTTATCGATCATTAATACGTCAACCAGGTCTTCTTTACCGAGCTTGTATTTATTTACACCTACGATTACATCGGAGCCTGAGTCAATCTTGGCTTGCTTTTCAGCTGCTGCAGCTTCAATTTTGAGCTTAGCCCAGCCGCTTTCAACTGCTTTCGTCATGCCACCCATCGCCTCTACCTCTTGGATGATTTCCCAAGCTTTGTCGGCCATCTCTTGAGTAAGACTCTCCATCATGTAAGAGCCTGCCCATGGATCGATCACACTAGGAATATGAGTCTCTTCCTGCAAAATCAATTGCGTATTACGAGCAATACGGCTTGAGAACTCGGATGGCAAAGCAATCGCCTCATCCAATGAATTGGTATGCAATGATTGTGTACCGCCAAATACAGCTGCCATGGCTTCTACGGTTGTTCTCACCACGTTGTTGTATGGGTCTTGCTCAGTCAAAGACCAGCCGGATGTTTGGCAGTGTGTTCGCAACATCAGAGATTTTGGATTCTTGGGCTCGAAGGATTTCATAATGCGCCACCACAACAAACGTGCGGCACGTAACTTTGCAACTTCAAGATAGAAGTTCATGCCAATAGCAAAGAAGAAAGATAAACGGCCTGCAAAGCCATCGACGTCGAGTCCTTTTGCAAGCGCCGTTTTTACATACTCTTTACCGTCAGCCAATGTGAAAGCCAATTCCAATACTTGATTGGCACCAGCCTCTTGCATGTGATAACCCGAAATAGAAATCGAGTTGAACTTAGGCATATGTTTGGCGGTGTACTCAATAATGTCGCCAATGATGCGAATAGAAGGCTCCGGCGGGTAAATATAGGTATTACGCACCATAAACTCTTTCAGAATGTCATTCTGAATCGTTCCCGATAATTGCTCTTGCTTTACACCTTGCTCTTCACCAGCAACAATATAACCAGCCAGCACGGGCAATACAGCGCCGTTCATCGTCATCGATACAGATACCTTGTCCAATGGAATACCATCAAACAAAATCTTCATGTCTTCTACCGAATCGATTGCAACACCAGCCTTACCAACATCGCCTGTAACACGTGGATGATCTGAGTCGTAACCACGGTGAGTAGCTAAGTCAAATGCAACGGACACGCCTTGACCGCCAGCATCTAATGCTTTGCGATAAAAAGCATTGGATTCTTCTGCGGTGGAAAAACCAGCGTACTGACGAATAGTCCATGGACGGACTGAATACATAGTGGCCTGTGGTCCGCGAACAAACGGTTCGAAGCCTGGCAAAGTATTTGTGTAATTAAGACCTTCAACATCTGAGGATGTATACAACGCTTTTAAATGAATTCCATCTGGTGTTTGCCAGCCCAATGAATCAACATCACCGTTAGGCGCAGATTTTTGCGCTGACTTTTTCCAAGCCTCCACATTGGTTTCTGGAAATGATGGCCATGAATTGTTTTCTTTAGAACTCACAAAAACTCCTGATTAATTTTTGCTGCGTTGCATCGTAATGTCCTTATATTCTGCTTGACAATTATTCATTTGTCTACATAATGTATTCATAATTATGAATACAAAACTGAATAATAGACCCCTATATGAGGATGTCGCCGATAGACTTCGGGAGCAGATATTTAGCAAACAGCTAGCGCCTGGAAGCTGGCTGGACGAACAATCATTGGCCGATCAATTTGGCATTAGCCGCACACCAATGCGAGAAGCAATTAAGGTTTTGGCTTCTGAAGGCCTTGTCACCATCAAGATGCGTCGTGGCGCCTATGTAACTGAGGTTGCCAGGAAAGATTTAGAGCAAATCTTTACCATTCTCTCGCTTTTAGAGGGCCAGGCAGCTAAGGAAACAGCCATTAAAGCCACTGAAGCTGAGCTAAACATGCTGGACCACTTGCACCACCGCCTAGAAAAAGCGGCTGCAGATCGTGATATTGAGCAGTTTTTTGAAGTAAATGGCAAATTTCATGAATTAATACAAGAAATTGCTGGTAATCGCTGGATGAATGGCGTGATAGCTGACTTACGTAAAGTCCTTAAATTACATCGCAGAGAATCGCTAACAAGTACTGGAAGGCTCCAGAACTCCTTAGTTGAGCATCGAGAAATACTCAGGGCTCTCTTGAAGAGAGATGAACAGGCAGCCGAATTAGCGATGCGCAAGCACCTGGCACAAGGCCTTGAGGCACTTCGTTAAACTATGAAATACCTATAAAAAATAAAGGCTTAGAAGATTATTCTAAGCCTTTAATATATGTAGCCTAAGCTGGGTTTACTTTTTAACGACTAAGTTACCAGGTAGTGAAGCAACATAAGCTGCAATATCTTGCAGATCAGTATCGGTAAAGTTTTGAACCTGTGAACCCATGATGGCGTTGTTGCGTCCAAACTGTGGATTGCCGTTACCAACCTTGTATGCCTTCAGTGCGTAATAAACGTAATCAGCATACTGGCCAGCCAACTTTGGATAAACAGGCAGAATTGGGGCATTTAGTCCTGCGCCATGACAAGAAGCGCAATTAGCCTTCTCAACCAAAGCCATGCCTTTATCTACGTTAGCAGCATTTGCAACGTTTACCAAACCAATGCTTGAAAGCAAAACTGCTGTAATTAGTGCGAATTTCATAAAAGTATCTCTATGTATCTTTATCAATGAATCACTTCAATGGGTTGTTAGGTGAGCTGGCAGTTTGCGCAGCATAGTACTCACCAATATCAGCCATATCTTGGTCAGACAAGCTTGCAGCAACAGAGCGCATCGTTGGATGCTTTCTTTCGCCCTTTTTGTATGCAGCCAATGCGCTAGCAATGTAAGCGCCATTCTGACCACCCAACATAGGCACTTTGTATACCAAGGGGTAATCAGCACGGTAATCCGGGATGGAATGGCAGCCAACACATAGCCATACCTTGGCATTACCAGCAGCGGCGTTACCTTTTACTTCATCAGCCTGAGCAACAGAACCAGCAAAAGCTAAGGTTGCGACAACAGCCAAATGAGGAAGAATTGAGAGTTTTTTCATAGAAATCATTATTAATGAGTTTGATTTAGATCAATTGGCAAGAGTATAGCGGACAGACGCCCTTCTCGTCATTTCAGAGGCCAAAAACAGTAGAAATACTGAAAAATTTGCCTCATTTACCTATACTGGAACGCTTAACACAGTACTTTTTAGACGACAAGATGAGCAAACACCCTCCTTCACCCCAAAACCGCTTCGACGGCAGCCAAAACTATGTTGCCACTGATGATCTCAAGCTAGCAGTGAATGCGGCCATTGCACTCCAGCGACCCCTCTTAATTAAGGGCGAGCCAGGCACTGGCAAAACCATGCTTGCCGAGGAAGTGGCAGCCGCTCTGAACATGCCGCTCCTGCAATGGCATATCAAGTCAACAACAAAGGCACAACAAGGCCTTTATGAATATGACGCTGTCAGCCGCTTGCGCGACTCGCAATTGGGGGATGAAAAAGTAAAAGACATTCGCAACTACATTGTTAAGGGCGTACTGTGGCAAGCCTTTGAAGCGGATGAGCCTACAGTGTTACTGATCGATGAAATCGATAAAGCCGATATTGAGTTTCCGAATGACTTGTTACGCGAAATTGATCGTATGGAGTTTTATGTTTATGAAACTCGTGAATTAATTAAAGCAAAACATCGTCCGCTCGTCATCATTACCTCCAATAATGAAAAAGAATTGCCCGATGCTTTCTTACGTCGCTGTTTCTTTCATTACATCACCTTTCCTGATGCGCAAACCATGCAAAGCATCGTGGATGTCCATCACCCCCATATTAAGCAAGATCTGCTGGATGCAGCCCTTAAGGCCTTTTACCAAATACGCTCTTTGCCAGGACTTAAAAAGAAGCCTTCGACCTCAGAGCTAATTGACTGGCTCAAGCTTTTACTGGCCGAAGACATTCCACCAGAAGCACTTCATAGCAGCGATGAAAAGATAGTGGTTCCGCCGTTACATGGTGCACTTCTAAAGAACGAACAAGATATTCACCTGTTTGAACGTTTAGTCATGATGAATCGCAATCATCGTTAGTACAAAGCAATTTATTAGCGCATAGAATTTTCATGTTGATTCAATTCTTCCTTAATCTGAAAGAGGCCAAGGTACCTGTTTCAGTCCGAGAATTTTTAACTCTCTTGGAGGCTTTGAAATCAGGTGTTATTAACCCATCAATTGATGAGTTTTATCAACTCTCGCGCATGACGCTGGTTAAAGACGAGCAGCACTTTGATCGCTTTGACCAAGTTTTTGGAGCTTACTTTAATGGTGTTGAGCAAATCATTGCTCTCTCACCAGACATTCCGCTAGATTGGCTTGAAAAAAAACTGCAACGCGTTCTGACTGAAGAAGAAAAAGCGGCGCTCCAAAAGTTGGGTGGCCCAGATGCCTTGAAGAAGCGCCTCGAAGAGCTCTTAAAAGAACAAAAAGAATGGCATGGGGGTGGCAACAAGTGGATTGGCGCTGGTGGCTCATCGCCTTTTGGGCATAGCGGCTACCATCCGGAAGGCATTCGCATTGGTGGTGAAAGTGCCGGGAACAGAACGGCTATCAAAGTTTGGGAGGCCCGTGAATTTAAAGACTATGACAGCGATTTAGCTTTAGGCACCCGCAATATCAAAGTGGCATTGCGACGCTTGCGGCGTTTTGCTCGAGAAGGCTCTACGATGGAGCTTGATTTAGATAAGACCATTCATTCAACCGCTGCAAATGCTGGCATGCTTGATATTCAGATGCGGCCTGAGCGGCACAATCAAGTCAAAGTGTTGCTACTCATGGATGTTGGTGGCTCGATGGATGATCACATTCAGCGTATTGCGGAGCTATTCTCTGCTGCCAAGGCTGAATTTAAGCATTTAGAGCATTACTACTTTCATAACTGTGTCTATGAAAATCTCTGGCAGAGCAATCGCCGGCGGCGAGATCAAGCTACACCCACGCAAGACATCATTAACAAATATGGGCCAGACTACAAATTGATCTTTGTTGGAGATGCGACCATGTCTCCTTATGAAATACTGAGCCCCAATGGCTCCGTTGAATACAACAACAAAGAGGCGGGCGCTGTTTGGATTAATCGACTTATCGATCACTTCCCCCACTTTGCCTGGCTCAATCCAGAACCTGAATCCATTTGGCAATATCGTCAATCGATCGATATTATGCAAAACCTCATGAGAGATCGTATGTACCCTGTCACCTTAAATGGCCTTGAAAGTGCCATGCGTCAACTTTCCAAGTAAGATTTAACCAATCAAATTTAACCCTCTTTTTCAATTTAAATAATCGATATTCAATATGACTACAAACATCAGCGAACGCCTTAAAACCCTCGGCATTGATTTACCTCCACCAGGACCCCCTGCTGCTGCCTATGTCATGGCAGCTACAACTGGCAACACCGTTTTTCTCTCTGGTCATATTGCTAAACGCGATGGCAAACCTTGGGTTGGAAAATTAGGCAAAGATATGGACACCGAGACTGGCAAAGCGGCGGCGCGTACGATTGCAATTGATTTGATTGCCACCTTACAAAATCATTTAGGCTCTTTAGATAAAGTAAAGCGCATCGTTAAAGTGATGGGCTTAGTCAACTCCACTGACAGCTATACAGAGCAACACCTGGTTATCAATGGCTGCTCAGAGTTACTGTTCGAAGTGTTTGGTGATGCTGGCAAACATGCACGTAGCGCATTTGGTGTTGCACAGATTCCGCTGGGGGCTTGCGTAGAAATTGAATTAATCGCAGAGATTTAATTTAATCGAATTAAATAGGATCAAGTCCTAGTTTCTGGATATCAGCCGGCGTATCGACATCCATTAAGTAGGCTTGGTTTTCGGTAACAAATAATCTAACTAGCTCTGGATGCTGATCCATATAGGGCCTACAGACCATGCCGGGGATTGCTAAGATTTTCTCAATTACCCCCTTTGAAAACAAGACTGGATTGCCGCGTTGATTGTTAATCATCGGCAACACAATTTCCTGGTTTTCGGTTCTGCGATGAAATTGCTCTAGCAATGCCTCGATCTCAGCACTAGCGATATTAGGCTGATCACATAGCGCGACTAACAAAACATCATAGTCAGACTTTAGTGACTCAAGACCAAGTCGCACAGAAGAAGATTGACCTAAATCTGGATTGGGATTTTTCACTAGAGTGATTGAACTGTGGATAGTCGGTTTTAATGAATTGATTTCCGCTTCAATTTTGTCCGAGTAAACGCCAGTGACCACCAAAGTCTCGAGAGGATCACAACTTTGTGCCGCTTGAATGAAGCGGGTTAATAAAGTGTCCCCACCCCTTTTTAACAAGGCTTTGGGATATCCGCCCAAACGACTTCCCTGGCCCGCAGCCAATATGATGATGGCTAGGCGCAATGTTGAGTTTTTGGAAGGTTCACTAGAAACGGTCATTAGAGTGATAATAAATAGTTATTAATAAAAGCACGTAAAAGAAGAAAACGCATGAACAGCACTGATTTAAGCGTCCTCAAATCCGCCGTTGAATGGCTCCAATCAGGTCAATCCGTTGCTATTGCGACCGTTGTACAGACATGGGGCTCGGCACCACGTCCAATAGGCTCTTGGCTTGCGATTCGGGCTGACGGGCAAGTCGCCGGGTCCGTTTCTGGAGGCTGCGTTGAGGATGATCTTATACGCCGAGTCCAAACTGAAATTCTCACTCGCGAAGCCCCCGAAATGGTTGTTTATGGCGTTACCCAACAGGAGGCCGCACGTTTTGGTCTTCCTTGTGGCGGGACTTTACGATTATTGGTTGAGCCTAGGCCGGAATTAGCGGTACTGGAAAAATTACTTGCAAATATTTCTTCTCATCAAATTACCCGCCGCTCTGTAAATTTAGCTACTGGGAAATCCACTCTCAGCCAAGGTGACCGCAGTGATGAATTTGCCTGCTCCGAGCAAGCAATGCAAACGACTTACGGCCCACGTTGGCGTATGGTCATTATTGGCGCTGGTCAGCTTTCCTTATACACCGCAGATTTTGCTCTGGCCTCTGACTTTGAAGTGATTGTGATCGATCCACGTGAAGAATATGCTGAGGGCCTTAATCGCTCAGACATTACTTTCTCAAAGGGCATGCCAGATGATGTATTGCTAGAGATTGGCGTTGATTCGCATACGGCTGTTGTTGCGCTTACTCATGACCCCAAATTAGACGACATGGCACTGATGGAGGCCCTGAAGTCGCCCGCCTTTTATGTTGGCGCTTTAGGAAGTCGTAAAAATACCCAGAAACGCAAAGAGCGTTTACTAGAGTTTGATGTCAGCCAAGAACAAGTTGAAAAGTTACATGGCCCTGTTGGACTCTATATTGGCGCTCTCACCCCACCAGAGATCGCTGTTTCGATTCTGGCGGAAGTGATTGCCGTTAAATATGGCGTCAGTATTCCGAAGAAAACCTAAATACCTTACTTAGTTTGCTGTTAACTTGCCGTCTTTTAAGCGCGGTTCAACAAAGTGACCCTTGCGTGCACGGTTACCTGCAAATGACTTCAAGGTTTTCGCATCCAAACTCAGTTCAGTAGGCTTGCCAGCACGTCCTGCGCCTGAATAAGTAGCGCCATCCGGTCCAACCGCAATGGCTGAAGCCAAGTGCTCCTTATCATCTAAGCCCATCAGGATTACGCCCTTGCCACCTGTTGGCAAACGTTTGAGCTCATCCAATGGGAACACCAATAATTTAGATGCTTCAGATAAACAAGCGACTTGCTTCATACCGACCTTAACCTTGGCCGCACCCAAAGGTGCATCGCCAGGAACCTTGGCATCCATACTTAAGAATGATTTACCCGCCTTGTTACGCGTAGTCATATCAGCAACGTTGGCTAAGAAACCAAAGCCCGCTTTTGTAGAGAGCAATACCAAATCATCAGATTGGCCAGCGTAATACGCAACCATCTGTGAGCCAGCAGCCAAGTTCACAAAGCTGGTCAATGGTGAGCCATCGCCGCGAGCACCTGGTAATTCGCTGACGGGTACTGTGTACACACGTCCATCACTGCCGAAGCCCTGAATGACATCAACAGTTCTCACTTCGAAGGTCGCATATAAAGCATCGCCCGCCTTGAAGGCAAACTGAGTTGCATCATGCTCATGGCCTTGGCGAACACGTACCCAACCTTTTTGAGAGACGATTACCGTGACCGGCTCATCAATGATTTTGGTCTCCGCTACAGCGCGTTTGTCTTCCTGAATGAGGGTGCGACGGTCATCGCCAAAATCCTTCATATCAGATTCGATTTCTTTGATGATGCGCTTTCGCAATACGGTATCGCTTTGCAATAGACCTTCTAGGTCATCACGTTCTGCTTTGAGTTCTTTAAGTTCTTGCTCAATCTTGATGCCTTCCAAGCGAGCCAACTGACGCAAACGGATATCGAGAATATCTTCAGCCTGACGATCGCTAAGCTTGAATTCTTTAATCAGATCCGCTTTAGGCTCATCGCTATTGCGAATAATCTTGATGACCTTATCAATATTCAGAAGAACGGTTAAGCGTCCTTCTAAAATATGCATGCGGTCTTTGACTTTGCCTAAGCGATGCTGCGTTCTACGAGTCACCGTAGCAACCCTAAATGCAACCCACTCTGAGAGAATTTCTTTTAAGCCTTTTTGACGTGGGCGACCATCATTGCCGATCATCACCAAATTCATTGGCGCATTGGACTCTAGTGAGGTATGCGCTAGCAAGAGATTAACGAACTCATTGACATCAATATTCTTGCTCTTAGGCTCAAATACCAATCGTACTGCGGCATCTTTACTAGATTCATCGCGCACGCCATCAAGCACATTCAGAATGGTTGATTTGAGATTATTTTGCTCAGGAGTGAGGGTCTTCTTGCCAACCTTGACCTTTGGATTGGTGATCTCTTCAATTTCCTGTAAGACGCGCTGCGAGGAAGTAGCCGGCGGCAGCTCATTGACAACAATTTGCCATTGACCACGAGCCAATTCTTCAACAGACCAACGTGCGCGCACCTTGATACTGCCGCGCCCTGCTTCATAAATCTGCGCAATTTCTGCTGCAGAAGAAATAATTTGGCCGCCGCCTGGATAGTCGGGGCCAGGCATGATTTCTAACAACTCTGAAGTACTCATTTTTGGAGACTTCATTAGGGCAACAGCAGCAGTAGCGACTTCACGTAAATTATGCGAAGGAATCTCAGTTGCCATACCAACGGCAATACCTGAAGCGCCATTGAGCAATACGAATGGCAGGCGTGCTGGTAATAATTTAGGCTCTTGGAATGAGCCGTCATAGTTCGGTGCAAAATCTACCGTACCTTCATCAATCTCACTTAAAAGCAAGCCTGCAATCTTGGTTAAACGCGCTTCGGTGTAACGCATAGCTGCTGCGCCATCACCATCACGTGAACCGAAGTTTCCTTGACCATCAATTAATGGATAGCGTAATGAGAAACTTTGCGCCAAACGAACCAAAGCATCGTATGCGGATTGGTCACCATGAGGATGAAACTTACCGAGCACATCACCAACCACGCGGGCACTCTTCACTGGCTTGGCATCAGCACGCAAACCCATTTCGCTCATGGAGAACAGAATGCGTCGCTGCACAGGCTTCTGACCATCAGATACATCAGGTAGTGCGCGACCCTTAACAACGCTAATGGCGTAATCCAAATAGGCGCGCTCTGCATATACTGCAAGGGTTAAGCTATCTTTACCATCTTCATTCAGGTCAATGGTTTTGGGATCATGGTTGCCCGCTCCGCCACCGGAAGCGGTTGCTACAGCTGGAGCCTCATCAACCTCAACTACCTCCATCTCTACAGAGGGAATAGAAAACAAATCCGCTTGTTCAGCTGGATCATTTTTTCCAGGAGTCTTTTTAGTTGCCATTAGATATCCGCCTCCACTTCATTGCCGCGCTCTTCCAACCAGTCACGACGTGCGCCAGATTCGGATTTACCCATCAACATATCCATTGTTTTAAATGTTTCGTCTTCAGTCCATGCGCCTAGCGTTACGGGTAGTAAACGGCGGGTATCTGGATTCAAAGTGGTGTCCCAAAGCTGTTCTGCACTCATTTCTCCTAAGCCCTTAAAGCGTGAGATCTGCCAGGCAGTTTCTTTTACACCATCTTTACGCAACTTATCTTCGATCGCTTGGAGCTCATTAGCATCTAAGGCATAAATCTTTTGCGCTGGCTTCTTGCCGCGTGCTGGGGCATCAACCCTAAATAGAGGTGGTCTCGAAATATGTATATGCCCTAACTCAATGAGTTTAGGGAAATGCTTATAGAACAGGGTTAAAAGCAATACCTGAATATGGGCACCATCGACGTCCGCATCAGAAAGAATGCAAACCTTACCGTAGCGCAGATTAGATAGATCTGGACTGTCATTTGCACCATGCGGATCAACACCAATTGCTACTGCGATGTCATGCACTTCATTGTTAGCAAACAAGCGATCACGCTCAGCTTCCCAGGTATTTAATACCTTGCCACGCAATGGCAGGATGGCTTGATATTCTTTATTACGACCCATCTTGGCTGAACCGCCAGCGGAATCACCCTCTACCAGGAAGATTTCGTTCATGCCGATATCTTCACTCTCACAATCGGTAAGCTTTCCAGGAAGTACCGCTACGCCTGAGGATTTTTTCTTCTCAACCTTTTGGCCAGCACGCGTTCTCGCTTGTGCCTGCTTAATTACCAAATCAGCTAACTTACGACCGTAGTCAACGTGCTGATTGAGCCAGAGCTCTAAAGCGGATTTAACGTAACCAGAAACTAAACGTACGGCATCACGTGAATTGAGGCGCTCTTTAATTTGCCCCTGGAACTGTGGATCCAAAACCTTTGCAGACAAAATAAATGAGGCGCGTGCAAACACGTCTTCGGGCATGAGTTTCACGCCCTTTGGTTGCAATGCGTGCATCTCAATAAAGCCTTTTACGGCATTAAATAAGCCTTCACGCAAACCGCTTTCATGGGTACCACCAGCAGGAGTTGGAATCAAGTTCACATAACTCTCACGTACTGGCGCGCCATCTTCAGTCCAGCAAACAACCCAAGCCGCGCCCTCGCCTTCAGCAAAAGAATCATCCTCGCCTGTGCCGGTAGCGTATTGCTCGCCTTCGAACGGGGGGATGACTTCAGCGCCATGGCCGGCTTGTGCAATTGCTTCATTCAGATAGCCGCGCAAGCCTTGTGCATATTGCCAAGTCTGGGTATCGCCTGATTTTTCTTGAATCAGCGTAACCTTCACGCCAGGCAATAACACTGCCTTGGAACGCAATAGACGAATAAGCTCAGGCATTGGTATTACCGAGCTATCAAAATACTTGCCGTCTGGCCAAGCACGTACGCGAGTACCGTGAGACTTGTCTTCTTTTGAAGAAGCTATTGTTTTGAGCTTTTCAATCACCTTGCCATCAGCAAAGGTTAATGTGGACATTTGGCCATCACGCCAAACGGTTACTTCCAATCTTTTTGATAAGGCGTTGGTTACAGAAACACCTACTCCGTGCAAACCACCAGAGAAGGCATATGCACCACCAGTGCCTTTTTCAAACTTACCCCCAGCATGTAGCTGGGTAAAAACGATCTCAACTACCGGTAATTTTTCAGTAGGATGCATGCCCACTGGAATGCCACGACCATCATCTTCGACGCTCACGCTGCCATCGGTATGCATAGTGACGATGATTTGCTTGCCAAACCCACCCAAAGCCTCATCGGATGCGTTATCTAGCACCTCTTGAATGATGTGGAGTGGATTGTCAGTACGGGTGTACATTCCAGGCCGTTGACGGACTGGTTCTAGTCCTTTTAGGACCTGAATCGACGATTCGCTGTATTCGGAAGTTTTACGGGTAGCCATGCGCGCAAATTGTAGTCATGTCTGAGGTCTAGACCGAATTTTTCAGGAATAGCCCTGTCATCCATGCCAAAATCGAGGGATGGGAGCCTTAAGTCATATTCGCGTTTTAGACCTTAGCCGAGTCTTGGCTGGTCCTTGGTGTGCTCAAAATCTTGCCGATTTGGGTGCGGATGTCATCAAAGTCGAAAGGCCTGGGGTTGGAGACGATACCCGCCATTGGGGTCCTCCCTTTGCCAAAGACGCAAATGGCAAGGAAACCGATGAATCTGCCTATTTTATTTGCATTAATCGCAATAAACGCTCCATTACGGTGGATATCGCCAAACCTGAAGGTCAAGAGCTCATCCGCAAGCTTGCCGCCGAGTCCGATGTCGTCATTGAAAACTATAAGGTTGGCGACCTCGCCAAATACGGTCTTGATTATGAAAGTCTCAAGAAGGTCAAAGAGAATTTGATCTACTGCTCCATTACTGGATTTGGTCAAACTGGTCCTTATGCCCACCGCCCTGGTTACGATTTCATTATTCAAGGTATGGGCGGCTTCATGAGTGTGACCGGAGAAGCACACGACTTTGAAGGTGCTAGCCCACAAAAATCGGGTGTTGCCATTGCAGATATCTTTACCGGCATGTATGCCAGCACTGCCATCTTGGCTGCCATAGTCCATCGTGACCATACCGGCGAGGGTCAATATATTGATATGTCCTTGCTAGATACGCAAGTAGCCGTAATGGCCAATGTATCAAGCGCTTATCTGACTTCAGGTGAGGTCCCAAAGCGCTGGGGTAACGCCTCTCCGATCATTGTTCCCTATCAAACCTTCCCTACATCTGACGGCTGGATGATTGTGGGCGCTGGTAATGATGGTCAATTCCGACATTTTGTAACCGCTGGTGGCGAAGCCCATTTAGCGGATAACCCGCTCTATGTCACCAACCCTTTGCGCGTTGAGCATCGCAAGCATCTCATCCCCCTTCTAGAGAAGATGACTCGCAAAATGACCAAGGGCGAATGGATTACCTTGCTTGAGAAAGCCAATGTTCCTTGCGGCCCCATCAATAACTTCAAGGAAGTTTTTGAAAACGAGCAAGTCATTCATCGTGGCGTGCAGATTGATGTTCCGCACCCCACAGTCGGCAACATGAAATTGGTTGCCAGCCCGATGCGTCTATCAAAAACCCCGACGGAAGTTCGGATGGCCCCACCAACGCTTGGTCAGCATACCCAAGAGATCTTGCATGAGCGTCTCCAGCTCGATGATCAAGCGATAGAAGCACTGCGCACCAAGGGAATCATCTAAAGTTATGACTACGCAAACCTCCAAAGCGGGACTTTCGATGAAGGAAGTCCTCATCTATGGCGGACTCATGGTCACCTTATCCATGGGCATTCGTCATGGCTTTGGACTCTTTAATTTACCCATCACTTCAGCCAATGGCTGGGGTCGTGAAACGTTTGCACTAACTATCGCCCTGCAAAATCTCATCTGGGGCGCTGTTCAGCCCGTCACTGGGGCACTAGCTGATCGTTATGGCGCTTTCAAAATCATGGTGGCTGGTGGAGTTTTATATGCCTTAGGCTTAGCGGGCATGGCAGTCTCCACAGACGTCATGAACTTCACTCTAGCTGGTGGCTTACTCATTGGCTTGGCACAAACCGCAACTACCTACAGCGTAGTCTATGGAATCTTGGGTCGCAACGTATCAGCGGAAAAACGGGTTTGGGCAATGGGTATTACTGCAGCTGCTGGCTCATTTGGACAGTTCCTCATGATTCCAGCAGAGCAGGGTTTGCTCAGTATGCTTGGCACACAAGATGCACTTCTCATGCTGGCATTGATGGCTAGTTTGATGATTCCAACTGCCTTTATGTTGCGTGAGAAGAATTTCACACACAACCATAATTTAGGCGATCAAACTATCAAGCAGGCTTTAAAAGAAGCTATTGGCAACCCCAGCTTTCGCTATCTCACCTTAGGTTATTTTGTTTGCGGCTTTCAGGTGGTGTTTATTGCGGTTCATCTAGCTCCATACCTGAAAGACCTCTCTTCGAACTATCCGGCCGTTGGCGCTCCAGTTGTCGCCACTACTGCCCTGGCCTTGATTGGGCTCTTTAATATCTTTGGCACCTATAGCTCGGGCATCCTGGGCCAACGCTTTCCTAAGCGATATTTGCTCTCTGCAATCTACATTGGTCGCTCTATTGCCATTACGGCATTTTTATTATTACCACCAACACCGATGAGCACTTACATCTTTGCAGCCATTATGGGATTCTTATGGCTGTCCACTATTCCACTAACTAACGGCATCGTTGCGCAAATTTTTGGCGTGAAGTATTTGACAATGCTTTCAGGTCTGATCTTTTTCTCGCATCAGCTAGGAAGTTTCTGTGGAGCTTTCCTCGGCGGTTATTTGTTTGATCAAACAGGTTCGTATTTAATTGTTTGGGAAATTGCAATTGGATTAGGTGTCTTTGCTTGCTTGGTCAACCTTCCTGTAAAAGAACGAGCAGTTCATCGAGTGGCTAATGCTTAAGAAAAGGTCATTCCCATGGAGCATCGTTTCCTATGGATTTGCTTTGCTTGTTTTGCTATTTATTTTTTCGATGTACTTCGCACCCGATATGATGGTGGCTGTTACCAATCAAGTGTGGGCTCTTTGTGGTTGGTAGCTCTTGGCAGGCAATTCATTAGAATCCCCCTAACATATTTTTAGATTTACATCCGACTCGCCGTAGCACAATGGATAGTGCACATGCCTCCTAAGCGTGGGATACAGGTTCGATTCCTGTCGGCGGGACCAACCACCACTCTTTAGACCCTAAGTCGGTCAATTAAACTCGCCAGTCACTTTTGTGTCTTAAGCAATCCTACCCAAAAAGAACTTCTCTGGGACCGGTTTTTGGAATTAATGTCAATAGTAAAAATTTATTGATATGGCAATCAAATAGGCTTATAAAGACTAATTATTTGCTTTACGCGGTAGCTTCTTAACTTTTTGAAAAAAGGATTCAAATAATGTTCGCAGAATTAATTGACAAAATCATTGATGATTACAAGGCCGACCAAAAAAATAAAATCTTTATCGATGAAGATACGCTCTTGGCAGCCGCAACCGAAGAAACTGGTAATGATGTTTCTTCTGAGCAACTAAGATCGGTGATTAAAAACTTTTTATCCGGTGAGATGGATGGTGATGATTATTCAATTTATGATGGCGCCATCTATGCCTGTGCAGTAGCTTCAAACAATTGCTTCGGAGATCCGGCTGAACATGAAGACGATGATGATTACAGCGTAGATTATGAAATAGATTGGATAGAAAACAGCGACGGGTCATTCTGTGCTGAAATTCGCCCAAATTAAATTGTCAACTGTAAGGCTCTAGGCATCTCACCCACCTATGAAGATGTCTGGGGCTTTTCTTCTTTAGATTTAAAACTGCCATATAAACATTTGAAAGCTGCACACCTCTGAGCATAAGCTCAACTTTGATTTGCCGTAAATCGAACCGCGCACCAATCTATTTTCTAATGCATCCCTTAATTCTCTAGAAGTCTGGAAAGAATTAATTGTCCGCCCTTTAGATCCAATCCCAAGCTTGCGCCGCGAGCTTGATTGCGATCATAAACACAAATATTTCCGGATTCAGCCACCCCCCACTCCCTTGCCTTCCTTGTAACGATAATGCTTTTTTCACCAGAAATAGTCTGTGGCTCCAATACATTTTTAACAAAATTTAAAGCCTCTTGAGCTGATGCCAACCTATTAACTATTCCTGAAGATTTAAAATTTATGGAGTGATATGGAATTAACTCTATCTGAGAAATATTCTTAGATGTGTGCTTCAGAGCCTCATAGTAAGAGCCTGCAAATTTGACTCGTGCTACCTCTGAAATAACACCTCTTAATTTTTTCTCCCACCACTGAAATCCTCCATGCCAAGCCAGATTTGGATCAAGCCACATAAAAGGAAATTCAGTCTGAGAAAAATCTTGTTGTAAGTTATTAATCAGCCTCTCACGATATTCTGACCTAAGAAATTCACCGTAATAATCGGTATAACTTAACCCGGGGTTCAGCAGCAGGATGACAATTTTTGAGTTACTTATGTCACCAGCATATGGAATGGGCAATAAGGATAAGTCCATACGACTATCTGAATGTGAGCCAAAATTATCACTAACGAGATAACTGTCATAATTTATTGGCGAAAGCTTGAAATGCTTAGATTTCGTAATATCGCCAATAACACTTGAATCTGATGGATGCACATAGGGATAAGCATTGGGATCAAACCGCATCCAAAAATCAATTAATTGCATTATGTGACACCCTCTAATATGATTTGCAGCAGATGGTAAATTTATTCTCACCTTCCTCTTGAGTGTATTAGCGTCAACGCCTATTGACTTTAATTCTATTAATTTTAAAAATCTATTTAAACTGAAATCATGAGAATTTTTGTAAAAATTGCATCCGGTCTGTGGGTTGGCGTATCAACTTCAACACATTGGCTAAGAGGCATCCTCTCTGGCTTAGTGGTTGGTATTGTCTGTATATTCGCACTGTCATTTGTGGACTTTGGGTTTGTCCTTGATCTCTTTGTTTCAAAGGAACATAGACAAAGACAGCAGGAGGTCTACGAAATGCAACAGGAGCAAGCTGAACTAGCCCGAACCTATTACCAGCGACATCCCGAAGAGGATCCAAAGTTTATTAGGCGAGATAGCTCCTTAAACCAAAGCTACGCTGAGCAAACCAGCAACCAAAATGGTGGGGGTGACAACGCTAAATTAACTCCAGGAAATATTCCTGCTACGCCTAGTGAAGGCAGCAAATAGCCGCTTTGTAAAATATTGCTTTAGTAAAGATAAAAGTCTTGATAAGTAGTTAGCGGGGATTCTTGACGGCAATCATGTAGCACAAAAGGTACGAAAAGAATACGGATTTATTTAATATAAATTTTAAGATCCCAACAACACAAAGGGTTCCAGGCCGCTATTTTTCCTAGGTTTACCTGTCGGCGGGACCATAAATTCTTCATACTTATCCACAGGCCTTGTGGATAAATCCTCAAAAGTTTTCGTAAGTCACAGATTTGTATAGGGTGACCTAGCTTGCTTAATTTGTGTGCAAAATGGTTTGCCCTATTTTGCGTGTTTGCTTATGAATATTTAATCTAGTTCCTATAAGATTTTGTGTTAAGGCCATTGAGCAATAAGGGCAAAGAACGCCAAGTTCCCTTACACTTGGGTCATGAATAGCCTATCAACCAGTACGCTGGCAGCCCTTGAAGAAATGCTCCAAAACACGGCGCGTTCTGCCCCTGGGGATTACTTACCGATTTATTTATCCCGCGGTGCAATGGGCGAACAACTCATTGGCCACCTGAATCCAGATTTCACCTCCTACTTGCAAGAGTCGTTGCAAAAGGAATCCATCCCGATGATTTCAATGGGGCATGACAAACTCTCCATTCAGCTAGGCAAACCTAGAGATTTATCAAACAGCCTGTATCAGTTAGCCAACCGTATGAGGTTGGGTGGATTTATTCCAGGCTGGCGTAACGAAGACTTTGCTTGGGTAGATCAAAATGGTCACAAGTACTTTCGTATGGAACGTGCTGCGTTTCGCACCTTTGGCTTTCGCAGTATGGCAACGCATATCAATGGCTATACGCAAGGCAATACGATTTGGTTAGGTAGGCGCAGTGAAACTAAGCCTACCGATCCAGGCAAGTTAGATAACTTAGCTGCCGGCGGCATTACAGCTGATGAGACACCTTGGGTCAGCGCGCGTCGCGAACTTTGGGAAGAAGCTGGTGTGCCCGAACAAATTGCAGATCAAATTGAGCCTGTTGGTCGTATTCATATGCGCCGCCCATCCATCGGACGAGGCTTTCATGACGAACAGCTCTATGTTTATGACTTAGAGCTAGCGGATAACTTTGTACCAACGAATCACGATGGTGAAGTGAGCGGTTTTATTGAGATTTCCTTGCCGGAGGCTGCCGCACGTATCCTTGCGGATGAATTTACCTCCGACGCTGCTTTTGTTACCGCTGACTTTATATTGCGTCGCAATAAATAGAGTCCTTTGGGCTTAATGAGCCCTTTCGAAACAGTTTGACTGAAGTCATGCCCCAATCAGCCAATTCGTGGTTAAATCCTTATTAAGGATGAAACAGGGGTGCCCTTTAAAGCGGATTTAGCTTGAAGGCGCTGAGAAAGACCCTAGAACCCGATCCAGGTAATGCTGGCGTGGGGAGTTACATCAGACCGACACCCGGTTTCGTCCATCTAAAACAGCTAGGAGATGGACATGAGTACAGGTAAGACCTCAACTAAAAACGCTAAACACGAGATTCCAAGTTTAAAAAGTTTGGAGCGCGACTTCGGGCAAAAGTTTGCCTATCCAGCCTCGACAAAAACGTATCTCCAAGGTTCTAGACCCGATATTAAAGCGCCAATCCGCATGATTGAGCAGCTACCTACTCGTGTTGGCGAAGAGATGATTGCCAATCCACCAGTGCCGGTCTATGACACTTCGGGCCCATATAGTGATCCAGATGTTGTGATCAATCTTGAAAAAGGTTTGCCCAGACTGCGTGATGCTTGGATTGCAGAACGCAATGACACCATTCAACTAGCAGGCCCTAGCTCCGAGTACGGTGTTGCTCGCTCACACGACGAAGCGACACAAAATTTACGTTTTTCCCACATCAGCGCGCCACGCGTAGCCAAATCCGGCCATAACGTAAGTCAAATGTATTACGCCCGTCAAGGAATCATTACTCCTGAAATGGAATACATCGCCTTGCGTGAATCCATGGGCCTTGAGCAGCTTCGCAAAGATCCAGCTTATAAACAGCTGTTAAAGCAACATCCTGGTAAGGGCTATGGTGCCAACTTACCCGAAATCATCACTGGTGAATTTGTGCGCTCTGAAATTGCTGCGGGCCGTGCAATTATTCCGGCGAACATCAATCACCCTGAATTGGAGCCGATGATTATTGGCCGTAACTTCCGCGTGAAGATTAACGGAAACCTAGGCAACTCTGCGGTTACCTCATCCATTAATGAAGAAGTAGAAAAGATGGTGTGGTCTATTCGTTGGGGTGCAGACACCATCATGGATCTGTCTACTGGTAAGCATATTCATGAGACACGTGAATGGATTATTCGTAACTCTCCAGTTCCGATTGGCACCGTTCCAATCTATCAAGCACTAGATAAAACCGGTGGTATTGCAGAAGACCTCACCTGGGAAATGTTTCGCGATACTTTGATTGAACAAGCCGAGCAAGGTGTTGATTACTTCACTATTCATGCGGGTGTGTTACTGCGCTATGTACCCTTAACCGCTGATCGTATTACTGGCATTGTTTCTCGTGGTGGTTCGATTATGGCTAAATGGTGCTTAGCTCATCACAAAGAAAACTTCCTCTACACGAAGTTTGATGAGATCTGCGAGATCATGAAAGCCTATGACGTGTCATTTAGCTTAGGCGATGGCTTGCGTCCTGGTTGTATTGCTGACTCCAATGATGCCGCTCAGTTTGGCGAACTCCATACCCTTGGTGAATTAACTGCCAAGGCCTGGAAACATGATGTGCAAGTCATGATTGAAGGTCCTGGTCACGTGCCAATGCAGCGTATTGAAGAGAATATGACTGAAGAGTTAAAGCATTGCTTAGAAGCTCCTTTCTATACCCTCGGACCATTGATTACTGACATCGCCCCTGGCTATGACCACATCACCAGCGGTATTGGTGCAGCGCAAATTGGTTGGTATGGCACAGCAATGCTTTGTTATGTCACGCCAAAAGAACACTTAGGCTTGCCGGATAAAGAGGATGTGCGCGAAGGCATCATTACTTACAAGATTGCTGCCCATGGCGCTGACTTGGCCAAAGGTTTACCTGGTGCACAAGTACGCGATAACGCCCTATCTAAGGCGCGTTTCGAGTTCCGCTGGGAAGACCAATTTAATCTTGGTCTAGATCCTGAGCGCGCACGTGAATATCACGATGCAACACTACCTGCTGAAGGCGCCAAGATTGCGCACTTCTGTTCTATGTGTGGTCCGAAGTTCTGCTCCATGAAGATCACTCAAGAAGTTCGTGACTACGCTGCAACATTAGATGCCGATGGCAACCCTAAAGCAAAAGTGATTCCAATTACTGAAGTAACTGATGCTTCTAAAGGCATGGAAGAAATGTCTGCTGAGTTCCGTAAGCGCGGTAGTGAAATTTATCAGTAAGTTATTTAAACAATAAGTCGAGTTGGTAATGATGACTAGCGCGAGCTTCTCTAATAGCAAGTACGCGATTGTTGGCGGGGGCCTGATGGGTCGCCTGCTAGCGCTTGCACTTGCTAAAGGTGGCGCTCAAGTCGATCTGTTTGATAAGGGTGGTCCTGATGGGGCGCATGCTGCTGCGCGTATTGCAGCTGCAATGCTGGCTCCTTTAGCTGAATCTGCCATTACCGAAGATTCCGTTGTTCGCATGGGCTTGTATAGCCTGCCTCGCTGGAAAGAAATCATCGCTAGTTTGACTGCTCCGGTTTATTTTCAGCAAGAAGGTACCTTGATTTTGTGGCATCGCCAAGATGCCAGTGATGCAGAGCGCTTTGCTGCGCATCTGGAGAAAAACTGTCGCTCTAATTCCGGTCTAAGTGCACCGCAAAAACTCGATAACGAAGCTTTGCGTGAAATTGAGCCTGGCGTTGCTGATCGATTTAATCAAGGCCTTTATTTACCCAACGAAGGTCAATTAGATAATCGCCAATTATTAGATGCTCTCGCTAGCGAGCTAAAGCTGTCGACGGTAAATTGCCATTGGCATACCGAGATTAACCCATCGGAACTGCGCAAACAGACAAGCTATAAGGTGGTAATTGATTGCCGCGGTACGGGCGCCAAGGAATCGTGGTCTTCTGGTGAATCACCCAATAGCTTGCGTGGCGTGCGTGGTGAAGTGATTCGCCTCTATGCTCCAGAAGTAAAGCTGCGTCGCCCTACACGCTTAATACATCCGCGCTATCCAATCTACATTGCCCCAAAAGAAAACGATATCTATGTGGTCGGTGCAACGGAAATTGAATCCGATGACTTGTCAGAAATGAGTGTGCGCTCCGCTATGGAGTTGCTTAGCGCTGTTTATACCGTGCATAGTGGTTTTGCAGAGGCTCGTATTTTGGAAATGGCTACACAGTGTCGCCCGACCTTAAAAAATAATCTTCCAGAAATTAGATCCCAAAAAGATAAAGGGCTTGCTGATTTGATCTTGATCAATGGCTTATATCGCCATGGTTTTATGATTTCACC
This sequence comes from Polynucleobacter sp. JS-Polo-80-F4, assembly GCF_018881965.1. Taxonomy (GTDB): domain Bacteria; phylum Pseudomonadota; class Gammaproteobacteria; order Burkholderiales; family Burkholderiaceae; genus Polynucleobacter. Next base: position 1,761,511 of record NZ_JACVPI010000001.1, on the reverse strand, counting down.
AGCAGTACTGGATTGCGCCTTAGAGCTTTTGGGGTCTGGGGCAAGTAAAACTGCATTGGAGTTAGGCTTGAGCCTTACTCACGAGAGCAATCATGTAGAGGTGGTATGCGCGTAATCGTTAATCAGGTGATTTACGAGCTACCAAGCAAGAGCATGGTGAGTGATGCATTGGCTTTAATTAATGCCAAGCCGCCCTATGCTGTTGCAGTAAATCTGAATTTTGTACCGAAGACCAAGCATGCTGACTTTGTCTTGAACGAGAATGATCAAATTGAGGTTATCGCCCCCGTTACTGGCGGTTGATCAATAACAAACTATTTTGATATGAATGCACCTTTGCCTAACAACCTGAATAGCGCTGACACCCTTGTCCTATATGGCGAGAGTTTTGCGAGTCGCTTGCTATTGGGCACCTCACGCTACCCTTCTCCACAGGTTTTAGAGAACGCAGTGCAGGCATCTAATCCTGCAATGATTACCGTGAGTCTGCGTCGTCAGGGTACGTCTACTACTGAAGCGCATAGTGGCTTTTGGGATTTACTAAAAAAGATGGCTGTTCCGGTTCTGCCAAATACAGCTGGATGTCATAGCCCACAAGAAGCAATCACCACCGCGCAAATGGCACGTGAAGTTTTTGAAACGGATTGGATCAAGCTAGAACTCATTGGTGATGACTACACACTTCAACCTGATGTTTTGCGTTTAGTACAGACAGCAGAGACACTCATCAAAGATGGTTTTAAGGTACTACCGTATTGCACTGAAGATCTAATTTTGTGCCAACGTTTGGTTGATGTGGGTTGCCAAGCCGTAATGCCTTGGGCTGCACCTATTGGAACGGGACAAGGCCCTTTAAATCCGTATGCCATGAAACTCTTGCGCGATCGTCTCAAGGTGCCGCTTTTGGTGGATGCCGGTCTAGGCCTCCCTTCACATGCCTGTAGCGTGATGGAATGGGGATTTGATGGCGTACTACTCAATACCGCAGTAGCCTTGGCAGATGATCCAGTAGTGATGGCTAAAGCCTTTGCTATGGCTGTTGATGCTGGTCGTGCAGCCTATTTATCAGGCGCCATGAAGCCCCAAGAATCAGCCCAAGCAAGCACGCCTCTAGTGGGCACGCCATTTTGGCACCAATCGTAGCTACTTAGTTAAACCAAGTTAAGTACACTGAACTCATGAGCCTGATTCGAGACCTTGCTGACCAAATCGTTGCCGCGCATCGCAATGAGGATTTATGCATTGCGATTCCGGCCTTTAGTCTTAACTCGCCTCCTCCGCTCATTGATAACGAAGCTGCTGTTGATCATTACGAATTAGCAGGCGCTCTAGCCAGTATTGAGATGGGGTTTATCGAGTCAGATGCAAAAGTATTAGGTAAGGCTTGGTCACGCATGACTTTGCAAGATGGCGGTTTTAATCCTTTTAAATGGCCCAACAGACCAGAGCATTTTGATTTACTGCCCTGGACTCGCAATATGAATCCCAACGCCTTTAAAGAGTGTCCTAAGCGCTTGGGCTTATATGGCGTCATGCCAGATGCTGACTGGGTCAAGCGCATGGTGGATGCCCAATTACCAACTGTACAGCTGCGCTTTAAGTCAGATGAAAAGTCTAAGATCAGAAAACAGATTAAAGAATCTGTTGCAGCGGTTAAAGACAGCAAGACCTTGCTCTTCATTAATGATTATTGGCAAGAAGCAATTGATGCCGGTGCCTATGGCGTGCATCTTGGTCAAGAGGATCTGGTAGATGCCAATCTTGAAGAAATACGCTCAGCAGGATTAAGGTTGGGCTTGAGCACCCATGGTTATGCTGAGCTTGCTCATGCAGATCGCTTTTGCCCAAGCTACATTGCAATGGGCGCAGTCTTTCCGACGAACTTAAAGAAGATGCCAACTGCACCACAAGGCCTGGGTCGCTTATATCAGTACGCCAAGCTAATGAGTAACTACCCGCTAGTTGCTATTGGTGGCATTGATCAAGATAGTATTCATGCGGTTAGCAAGAGTGGTGTTGGCTCAGTGGCCGTAGTGAGGGCCATTACACAAGCCAAGGATCCCAAGGCAGCAGTTAAGCATCTGCAAGAATTAATGCGGGCTTAGAACCTTCTTTGCTTCTTTCCCTCTTCAGTACCAGCTTTAATTCTGATCTTTCTCATCCAGTAATGCTGTTGGATAAAAATCATGCATGTGCCACAAAGGGCCCGGGCCTTCACCAATGCTTAAGAAGCGCCCCGCCTCTAAGCCTGATTCTACATAGGCAATTGCCTTAGCAACTGCATGAGCCAGGTCATGACCATCAGCAAGGTATGTAGCAATTGCAGATGCCAAAGAACATCCAGTGCCATGCGTATTTACCGTATTTACTCGATAGTGTTTGAATTCTTTTGTTTGAATAACTTCAAGTCCATCTTCGAGAGTGCGCCACATTAAGTAATCGGTAATTTGCGTATGCGTGCTATCTAAGTGCCCACCTTTAATGAGCACCGCTTGTGGACCCATCTCGAGTAATTCTTCTGCAGCCAATTTGAAATCGTTGGGGCCGCCAATATCGCGACCTAGCAACAAAGAAACTTCATCCATGTTGGGCGTAATAAGTGATGCGATGGGAAATAATTCAGCCATCATCGCTTGGGCGGTGTCGTCACCACCTAAGCTTGCGCCAGAAGTGGCGCGCAAAACAGGGTCTAGGACGATGCGCTTCACACCGTGCTTGCGTAAAGATTTAGCAACTGTGCGGACTATTTCTGGGCTTGCTAGCATGCCGATTTTGACAATATCAGCACCAATATCCACTAAAACAGCATCAATCTGGGCTTCAACTACTTCAAGATCTATATCCTGAATACGCGTGACACCCAGGGTATTTTGGGCAGTTATTGCTGTGATGACAGACATCCCGTAGCCGCCTAAAGCTGTGATCACCTTGAGATCGGCCTGCAGCCCCGCCCCGCCGCCACTATCGGACCCAGCAATGGTCAGTACTTTGGGGATCTGTACAGAAGTAGGAAGAAGTGATTTCATCTTGCTATAATATCGGCTTATTCCTCGATAGCTCAGTCGGTAGAGCGCCGGACTGTTAATCCGTAGGTCCCTGGTTCGAGCCCAGGTCGAGGAGCCAAATAAGTAAAGCCCCTAGAGAAATCTAGGGGCTTTTTCTTTTGAGGGCTAGGTAAATTGACCTACTAGATCAAGCCCTTCTTTCGCAGATTAGCCAGGCGATTATTCAGAGTCTTGATAGTGAGAAGATTGTATTTATCGCCTTCCTTCCAAGCGCTACCTTTCCACTCAATACCTTCTGACGTGACATTAGCAAAAGGCTCTTTACCCTCTTTTGCGTAACCCTCTAATATGGCAATCAATGCTGGGCGATCATCTGATCCGCCCGCATCTTTCACTGCATCCAAAATGGGTTTGGTGATCGTATCGCTATAGGTCACCTTAGCATCCATATGATTTGGCGCTACCGGCTCTTCAAAGATATATTCATGGGGCCACTCAAAGACATTTCTTGCGGAATTTTTTACTGCTTCGGGACTCACTGCACCGCCTACAGGATTTTTTGGGTCAGTTGGTAAATTTAGCTCCACAATCCAGGTTTCGAATTCTGCAATGCGGCTATAACGCTTTTCTTCGCTATCGCGCTTCTGCTCCTCTTGCGAGAGCAATAAAGTAACCCATGCCCAGGCAATATCTTTAGGTATTGCAAACTCTTGGGCCAAAATACCGCTGGCTTTTTTTAGGATGGGTTTCGATGTTAGTTTTGACATTGCATTCTTTAATAAGCGCCTTCGGTTTAAGGTGAAAAGTCAAAGGGAAGGCTCCCCGTTCATTCTTACAATACTCTCCACAGACCCGACAGGATACTCTTGTGGCCCATGGTTTACTTGACGGGCCTTTGTAAACACGCTTTTAGCCTGCTCCAAGGCTAGGGAATGCAGAGAATCAAGCAAGATCGGCTGCATTCACTAAAATAGAGCCCATGACTAAGATTCCTGAACTTCTCGCTCCAGCCGGCAGCCTCTCTATGCTGCGTACTGCCTTTGATTTTGGCGCCGATGCCATTTATGCGGGGCAGCCACGTTACTCCCTGAGGGTGCGCAATAACGACTTTGGCAAGATTGAAGTCCTTAAGCAAGGCATCGATACCGCCCACGAAATGGGTAAGAAGTTTTATTTGGTTTCCAACTTATTGCCTCATGGCGGTAAGACACGTACTTATATTAAAGATATGGATCCAGTGATTGCATTAAAGCCAGATGCTTTAATCATGTCTGATCCAGGCCTCATCATGATGGCTCGTGAAGCTTGGCCAGATATGCCAATTCATTTATCTGTTCAGGCCAACACCGTGAATGGCGCTTCAGCTAAATTCTGGCGCTCGGTTGGTATTAGTCGCGTGATTTTGTCTCGTGAACTCTCCTTTGATGAAATTGAAGAAGTGCGTCAAGACTGCCCAGAGATGGAGCTTGAAGTATTTGTTCATGGCGCGCTCTGTATCGCCTACTCAGGCCGCTGTTTACTATCTGGCTATATGTCTCATCGAGACTCCAATCAAGGCGCATGTACCAATGCCTGCCGCTGGGATTACAAGGTCAAACCTGGCCAACAGAACACCAGTGGTGATGTTGTACTTTTACAGGAAGCCCGTCGCCCTGATGATTTGATGCCGATGGAAGAAGATGAGCATGGTACTTACATCATGAACTCAAAGGATCTGCGAGCCGTTGAGCATATTGAGCGCCTAACTAAGATGGGTGTGGACTCCTTCAAGATCGAAGGTCGCACCAAATCACCCTACTACGTTTCACGTACTGTGCAGTCTTACAGAGCCGCAATTAATGATGCTGTTGCAGGTAAACCATTTAACACAGCTCTATTGGGTCAATTAGAGGGCCTAGCTAATCGTGGTTACACCGACGGGTTTTATGAGCGTCACCACGATAAAGAATACCAACTCTATATGCGTGGCCACTCCTTATCAGGACGTAGCTTGTATGTAGGTGAAACGCTGGAGACCGATGCTGCAACCGGCCGCGTCAAGGTAGATGTCAAGAATCGCTTTTCTATTGGCGACAAAATCGAGATCATCGAACCAAACGGAAACACAGATATTGTTTTGTCAGAAATGTGGAATATGAAGGGCGAATCGATAGACGTAGCCCCTGGCTCTGGTCACTTTGTTTGGCTCAACATCCCGATGACTACAAAACATGCCTTTATTGCACGTTACACACAAGAGCCAGCACCAGCTGAGGTAGCCGCCTCTAGCTCTTGCTCTACATGCGGTGACTAACGCTCCGATTCCTCTCACTAAAGATTTTCATGACTAATAGCACTAAGAACCTCACCAATAAACCTGGCTTGAAAATCAAACTCGAAGAGGAAATGAAGAAGGCAATTTCTTTATCGATTTATTTCGGCATTTGGTTCTGCGCTATTACCTTTATGGCTGCAACCGCACTCGAAGAGCGCCCCATTCCCCTAGCCTTATTTGGTTTTGCATTAATCAAAGCGGGTTTGTCAGCGAAATTCATGCTGATTGCGCAGGCCGCTTATCCCATTAAGGTAGATAAAAAAAATGGAATTGTTGGCTCTCTGCTTATTGAGTCTATTGTTTATATTATTGTTGTGATTGCTCTGAACTATCTTGAAGCAGGAGTGGATGGCCTGATCCATGGAAAAGAATTTATTACCTCTATGACCGCTTTTGGAGGCGGTGATCCACTAAGAGTATTGGCCATGTCAATTGTGTATTGGCTAATTGTTTGGCCGTACTTGATTTTTGTCGGGTTCAATAAGGTTGTGGGGAATACCGAAACTCTGGCAGTCCTATTTGGCTCCAAAAAATAATTGCTTTACTTGTATTACGTGAGAGTTTTTTGGCTTTGCCTGTTGGGATTTTTTTGCCAACAGGCTTATGCCCAAGAAATCGAAGCGCGCGCTTATTCCAATGCGCCCATTGGCATTAACTTTATTACTGGCGGTATCGCACAAGCCAAAAGCGGTTCCTACACCCTCACTACTGAAGCGGCAAACCTGACCCGCATCATCGACGTCTTCGGACAGTCTGGCAGGATTAGCCTCTTAGTCCCTTATGCTCAACTTTCAGGTACCGGCAGTGTTGGTGCTCAATATATGAATGCCTCCGCAGAAGGTTTATCGGATCCCGTTGTAAAAATCTCTGCCAATCTGTACGGCGCACCAGCACTCTCACTGGAGGAATTTAAGCATTACCAGCAGGACTTAATTATTGGCGCAAGTCTTGCTGCATCTATTCCATGGGGTAAGTACAACAACGAGCAAATGCTCAACGTAGGCGCTAATCGCTCTCTTATTCAGCCCGCTATCGGAGCATCTCAAGCCATCGGACCATGGCGTTTTGAGCTGGCAGGCATGGCCACGATCTACACCAGCAATACAAGTTTTCTGGGAAGTAATACGCTCTCACAAAACCCGATCTACTCTTCGGAAGCCCATGCGATCTATTACTTTGAGAATACGGCCTATATTTCTGCGGACGCGACCTACTTTATGGGCGGCCAGAAATATGTCAACGGCACCGCAATCAGTGGTTCACAAGAAAATTGGCGCTTTGGCAGCACTTTTTCTTACCCTATCAATAAGCACAATTCGATCCGCCTCACTGGCAGCAAAGGCGTTTATTCCAACACCAATACTGACTACACTGCAATGGGGATCTCTTGGCAGTACCGCTGGGGTGGTGGTCTGTAGGTAAATTGGCTATTCCATCGCTACAATAAGGTCAAAAGAACACTTATAAGAGATTCGAGACATTCATGAGCAATAAACCAAAAGATCCTGCAGAGAGCGGTTTACGCAAAGGCTTAACTAGCTATGGCGACAAAGGCTTCTCATTATTTTTACGCAAAGCCTTTATTAAGGGCGCTGGATATACCAATAGCGCGTTAGATCGCCCCGTGATTGGCATTATTAATACTGGAAGTGCCTATAACCCTTGCCACGGCAATATGCCCCAACTGCTTGAGGCAGTGAAGCGCGGCGTGATGTTAGCTGGTGGCTTGCCAATGGAATTTCCAACGATTTCCATTCATGAAAGTTTTGCAGCACCTACTAGCATGTACTTGCGCAACTTAATGTCTATGGACACTGAAGAGATGGTGCGCGCGCAACCAATGGATGCAGTGGTCATGATTGGTGGTTGCGATAAAACCGTTCCTGCCCAAATGATGGGCGCTGCTTCTGCTGGCATTCCAGCTATTCAACTGATAACCGGCTCCATGCTTACTGGCTCACATCGCAGTGAACGCGTTGGTGCTTGTACAGACTGTCGCCGTTACTGGGGCAAGTTCCGCGCCGGTGAAATTGATGAAGTCGAAAAAGATGAGGTGAATGATCAACTGGTGGCTAGCGTAGGTACGTGTTCAGTCATGGGCACTGCAAGCACCATGGCCTGTATCTCTGAGGCGCTGGGTATGACAGTTCCTGGTGGCGCAACTCCTCCAGCGGTTACTGCGGATCGCATCCGCGTAGCAGAAGAAACAGGTACGTGCGCTGTGAAGATGGCTAAAGAAGGTTTGACCATCGATAAAGTTCTCACTGCTGATGCATTTGAAAATGCGATGCGTGTTTTATTGGCTATTGGCGGATCAACCAATGGCATTGTTCACTTAGCTGCCATCGCTGGCCGTATGGGCCTAGAGATTGATTTAGATGCACTTGATAAGATGGGCGATGAGACTCCGGTTCTGGTTGATCTCAAACCCTCAGGTGATCACTATATGGAGAACTTCCATGATGCCGGTGGTATGACCACCCTGCTTCGTGAGCTCAAGCCCCTATTGAAGCTCGATGCAATGACCGTTTCAGGCCGAACCCTTGGTGAAGAAATTGATGCTGCCCCTCCAAGCTTCAAACAAGATGTTGTTCGCCCATTTGATAAACCGATTTATCCACGTGGCAGTATTGCTGTCTTGCATGGCAATCTAGCCCCTGGTGGCGCCATCATTAAGCAATCCGCCGCCAATGAAAAGCTCATGGAGCATGAAGGTCGCGCAGTTGTGTTTGAAGATGCTGCTGATTTAGCTAACTGCATTGACAGTCCAGATTTAGATGTCACTGCTGAAGATATTTTGGTACTCAAAAATATTGGACCTAAAGGCGCACCTGGCATGCCAGAGGCTGGATACATCCCCATCCCAATGAAATTAGCTCGTGCTGGCGTGAAAGACATCGTCCGTATCTCTGATGGACGTATGAGCGGTACAGCCTTTGGCACGATTGTGTTGCACGTCACTCCTGAATCCGCTATTGGTGGACCCTTAGCGCAAGTACGGAATGGTGATCGCATTCGTTTGAGCGTAAAGAATCGTGAAATTAGCCTACTGATTTCAGATGAAGAACTCGCCAAGCGCATGAAAGATAACCCCATTACTTCACCTACTGCTGAACGCGGCTACAAGAAGCTTTTCTTGGATACCGTGACTCAAGCAGATCAAGGCGTCGACTTTGATTTCTTGAGAGCAGCGAAGATGATTGGCAAGACTCCGAAGTCCAAATAGAAACTCAGCAGAAATCTAACCAGTGATAAATGCAAACCTACTGCGAAGGGGCATGAATATATGGCCCCCGTTCTTGGGTGCTGGGATTACTGTTGAATACATTGCTAAAGATTTTCGTCAAGCCAAGGTGCGCCTAAAGCATGGCCTACTGAACCGCAATATTGTGGGGGTACATTTTGGCGGTAGTCTTTTTGCGATGACCGACCCCTTCTTCATGATGATGGTGTCGCAGAATATTGGCAAAAGTTATATTGTTTGGGACCAAGCTGCCAAGATCGAATTTCTAAAGCCTGGTAAAGGTAAAGTTCACGCCAACTTTGAAATTACCCAAGAGCAACTAGATGAAATCATCAGCGCTGCTGAACCTGGAGATAAGATACTAAGGGACTTTGTCGCCGATATCAAAGATCATGAAGGTGATGTTGTGGCACGTATCACTAAGACCTTGTACATACGCAAGAAGATAAAGAAAAACTGAGGAATTACTGGGTATACGCTGGTGCATCCAGTTTTCGCATCTCACCCTCAATCCAAGCCTCCACCTCTAGCTGTAACTGTTCCTCGGTCTTGCCTTGCATTGAAATCACTGGCCCAATCGAGAGCGTAATCAATCCTGGGCGCTTTAAGAAGGTGTTTCTGGGCCATATAGCTCCAGAGTTCTGGGCTACAGGGAGTATGTCTGTATGAGTACTAATGGCAAGGCGTACACCGCCTTTTCTGTAGGGCTTAAACAATCCCCGCGGGGTGCGAGTGCCTTCTGGGTAAATAGCAATCCAACTGCCCTGGGCCAATACCACCTTGCCCTGTTCATTGACTGCCGCACGGGACTTCTCGCGATCACCACGGTTAATATGGATCATTTTTAGCGAAGCTAATGCCCAACCAAAAAACGGCACAAATAACAATTCTCTTTTAAACACAAAACAAAGTTGTCTTGGAAAAAAGGCTGGGTAGATAAAGGTCTCCCATGCTGATTGATGCTTACCCAACAGGATCAGTGATTTTTTAGGGTCTTGAGGAATATTCTCGAACCCTTTTATTTTGATGTTAATTCCACAAAAAAATAAGAGCGCTTTTTGAGTTAATTGACACCAAAATACCCCCATTTGGTAACGCGTACTTCGACTGGTAAAGGGGATGACCAGAATAATTGCACTTGCAACAATGGTGACAGTTGTGAAACCAAATGCATAGAACAGTAAGGAGCGAAGCCAAAGAATCACGATAGTATTTTACAAATAAGGAGCTAAAAAACGTATTTTAAATGATTGGCCTTTACAAGATGGGTATTGGAATGGCTTATAAATCCCTTAATTCACGTCGTAAGATTTTTCCAACGTTGGTCTTAGGTAAGTCCTTACGGAAAACAATATGCTTGGGGCGCTTGTAGTTGGTGAGATTTTCTTTGCAGAATGCCAAGATAGTTTCCTCGGTTAATGATGGATCCTGTTTCACAATGAATGCCTTAACAGCCTCACCAGAATCTTCATCAGGCACACCAATCACTGCGCACTCCAAAACACCAGGAACTAAGGATAAGACTTCCTCCACTTCGTTTGGATAAACGTTAAATCCTGAAACTAGGACCATATCCTTTTTACGATCGACGATTTTTGTCAGGCCATCTGCATTCATGATGCCGATATCGCCCGACTTAAAGTAACCGTCTGCCGTCATCACATTTTTAGTTTCTTCTGGTTTATTCCAATAACCAGCCATCACCTGCGGACCCCGAATACAAATTTCACCAGGAGTGCCAAAAGGCACCTCGATGCCATCATCACCCAAGATCACTACCTCGGTACTTGGTACCGGGAAGCCAATATACCCAGTAAAACTCTCAATCAAAGCAGAATTGACACAAGCGACTGGAGAGGTTTCAGAGAGCCCATATCCCTCAGCAATAGGAGCGCCAGTCATTTCTTGCCAGTGATCAGCCACCACCTTTTGCATTGCCATGCCGCCACCAATCGTTGCCAAAATATTCGGGAACTTCACTGTGGCGAATTCGGGCTTATGCATCAGCGCATTAAATAAAGTATTTACTCCGGGGAAGATATTGATGTTTGGGTGTTTCTTCAGCAACTTTATGAATCCATCAAAATCCCGCGGATTGGGAACCAAAACCAATAGACCACCTTTACGCATTCCCAAGACCGCACAGGCCGTTAATGCAAAAATGTGATACATCGGTAAAGCGCATAAAAAAACCAGCTGATCAACCTGTTTGCGCTTTAATCCTGGCTCAAGCCAGAGCTCAGTCTGAATGACGTTAGACAGAATATTGCTATGTAGAAGAATGGCGCCTTTAGATAACCCAGTAGTACCTCCGGTGTATTGTAAGAATGCAATGTCGCTCAAGGAAGTATTAGGTTTATTCCACCGTTGAAGACTGCCCTCGCTTAGAGCTGCCAAGAACGTAATATGGCCAGGAATATCCCATGCAGGAACGAGTTTTTTAACATTACGAACTACGAAATTGACTATCGAGCCTTTCAAACCAATCATTTCGCCAAGTGAAGTGACGATGGTTTGCTTCAATGGCACTTCAGCAGCGATATGCTGATAGACATGTGCAAAGTTTTCTAGAATAACTAGTGCTGAAGCGCCGCTGTCTTTTAATTGATGCTCTAACTCACGAGCGGTATAAAGTGGATTGACGTTGACTACTACGAAACCAGCACGAAGAATGCCAATCATCGCAATCTGAAACTGTAAAACGTTAGGCAACATAATTGCTACGCGAGATCCTGGTTCTAAACCCAGACTCTGCAAATAAGAAGCAAAATGTTTTGAGTGCTGATCAAGATCTCTGTAAGTTAAAAACTTATCAAGGTACTCGCAAGCACGGCGATTGGGATAGCGCTCAAAAGCTTCCTCAAACATATCCAGCAAGGAGTTATAGCCAGTGATATCGACTTCATGAGGAACGCCCTCAGGATAGTGTTTTAGCCAGGGCTTTGCGGGATTAACCATGTAGTTATTTCCAGTCTCGATATATTTTTATTGGTAGTCAGATTATCAAATCTGCATGAATCATTCTAAACATGACGGCACTAAATCTAAAGAAAAAGCCCTCTGCTATGAGAGGGCTTTGACTTTTGATATTTGCAATAATTAGAAGCGATACCCAAGGCCGACGAGGACGTCATAGCCAGAGCCTCCTATGTTACCCGTAAGTGGGCCTGAGCTTGTTGCAATGGTTGCCGTCTTGGTACTAAGACCGGCATAGTTCACCTCTCCAAGCACATATATCGACTGAGTTACCATCTGCTTGTAACCCAAACCAAGAACATATCCAGTGAGGTTACTGGTTTGATAGTTAGCGGTTTGCCCATTGATACCCATGGTGGTCCCTGTTACACCTACTTTTCCGTAAACTAAACTATCTTTATCGATAGCATATCCAGGATTTAGAGTTACAGACCAAATATTCTTCAGCTGATAGTTAAACCACTTGGTCGAAGGCCCGCCATACTGAGCAGGAACTGCAGCAGTGAAAGTCCCACTTGCCGCAGATGAAGCTCCAAGAGCATAGCTTGCAGCAATGCCTAGAGTGTACTTATCGTTGATACCATAGTTGTAACCTATACCAATTTTATTTGTTGCAGTGTTGACGTCATTTTGTTGCGTTGTAACAGGCAAAGTACCTAGTGCGGATTTTAATGTTGCGCTAGTAATAGTTGGGCTGAATGCCGCATATCCTACTGCAGCTTCTGCATAGAAACCTTCCCAAGCATTCGTTTTTGTAGACTGTGCGTTTGCGTTTGCAGCCAATACGCCTGTCATTGCCAAAACAAGAGCGCTAATCTTTACTGTTTTCATGTGTCTTCCTGTGTTAATTTTTTTTAATGGTGTGTAACAACTACATGAATCTTATTTAATTTCTTTGATTTTTGTATCTCGGGTTTTCCCTCTATTTATTTTGCGCTGCATCAATTTAATTACGCCTTTGGATTGGAATCCGTATTTCAGAGGCCTAGAAACTAGTTTCAGAATTTAATTAATGCTGTAATATAAACGAACGATCGTATTATTTTTACAACATTTTGCGTGCATTTAAATGTCCATACAAGAATCTAGAGATTTACAGAGAGAGCTTGTTGAGCCTAAAAAAGGCGCTCAGACAAAGCGCTCCATCATTGAAGCGGCTCTGACAATCGCCAGTAAATCTGGCCTTGAAGGCTTGACCATTGGCAATATTGCAGAAGCAGTCAAGATGAGTAAGAGTGGCGTTTTTGCCCACTTTGGTTCTAGAGAAGAGCTCCAAGTTGCTGTAGTGCGAGAGTATTACCAGCGTTTTCAGGACCTTATCTTTTCTCCAGCCCTTCTTAAGCCCAAAGGATTGCCACGCTTAAATCAAATGATTCAATCTTGGATCAAGATGAGCACTGGTGATGACAGCTCAAGTTGCTTCTTTATTGCCGGCGCCGTCGAGTTTGATGATCAACCGGGTATTGTGCGCGATGAACTAGTGCGCAGCGTAGAAGACTGGCGCTCTGCAATCCGCCGTGGGATTCAGGAATCTATCGCAGCAGGTCATCTTAAGAAATCCGTGAACGTAGAGATCCTCCTCTTTCAGCTGTATAGCATCGCTCTAGGCGTACACCATGATTCCCGTTTTTTAGATAATCCGAAATGCCTGGCGAATGCAAATAAGTTAATTAAAGAAATTTTGAGTAGCTATAAATCTAATTAATCAACAGCCCAATATTCCTATCTATAACCTTAATAGAAGACAACTATGCCTCAATACAATCCACCGCTACGTGATATTCAATTCGTAATTCATGAAATGCTTGATGCCGGCAAAGAGTTTGCTGCTCTTCCCGCATATCAGGATGTTGATAAAGACACCATGAATCAGATTATTGAGGAGGCCGGTAAGTTTGCTAGTGAGATCGCCTTCCCCTTGAATCAGATTGGCGATCAAGAAGGTTGTAAGCGTCATGAGGATGGGTCAGTTACGACCCCTACTGGCTTTAAGCAAGCGTATGAGCAGTATGTTGCTGGAGGTTGGCCTGCCCTATCTTGCGACCCTGAGTATGGTGGGCAAGGATTACCGCAGCTATTGAACACAGTGCTTTATGAAACCCTCAACTCGGCCAATCAGTCCTGGACGATGTACCCAGGTTTATCTCATGGCGCGTATGAGTGTCTGCATGCGCACGGTACTGAAGAACAGAAAAAAACATACTTAGAGAAATTGGTATCTGGTCAATGGACCGGCACGATGTGTCTAACTGAACCCCACTGTGGAACCGATCTTGGCTTACTAAAAACCAAAGCTGAGCCTCAAGCCGATGGCACTTACTCCATTAATGGAACCAAGATTTTTATCTCTAGTGGAGATCATGATCTTGCAGAAAATATTGTGCACCTTGTCTTGGCGCGTTTACCTGACTCGCCAGTTGGTAGCAAAGGGATCTCTTTATTTGCTGTTCCGAAGTTTAAGATTGGCGCTGATGGTGCCATTGGTGCACCTAATGCCGTGTCTTGCGGATCGCTGGAGCACAAGATGGGTATTCATGGAAACGCCACTTGTGTCATGAACTTTGATGGTGCCATAGGCACCCTCGTTGGCGAGCCTCACAAAGGTCTGAACGCGATGTTTGTGATGATGAATGCTGCCCGTCTTGGCGTAGGAATGCAAAGTCTTGGTTTAACTGAAGTGGCTTATCAAAACTCTGCGGCTTACGCCAAAGAGCGTCTCCAGATGCGTAGCTTAACTGGCGCTAAGGCCCCAGAAAAGGCAGCTGATCCAATCATCGTTCATCCAGATGTTCGTAGAATGTTGCTAACCCAAAGAGCCTATGCAGAAGCTGGTAGAGCTTTCTCTTACTGGGTGGCACTCATGATTGATAAAGAGCTTAATCATCCAGATGAAAAGGTTCGCAAAGAAACTGGCGAGATGGTCGCCCTACTCACCCCCATTATTAAAGCCTTCTTAACTGATAACGCATTTACTGCTACGAATGAAGGTATGCAAGTATTTGGTGGCCACGGCTACATTGCTGAATGGGGTATGGAGCAATATGTTCGTGATGCCCGTATCAATATGATTTATGAAGGCACCAACACCATTCAATCCCTTGATCTCTTGGGTCGTAAAGTGCTTGGTGACATGGGTAAAAAGCTCACCAAGTTTGGCAAGATCATCGAGCAGTTCATCGAAGACGAAGGTGTTCGCAAAGAAATGCAGGGGTTTATCGATCCGCTTTCGGATATCGCCGTCAAGGTTGAAAAGCTCACCAAAGAAATTGGCATGAAAGCCATGATGAATCATGAAGAAGTGGGCGCTGCCGCTGTTCCTTACTTGCGTGTTGTGGGCCACTTGATTTATTCCTACCTCTTTGCTCGCATGGCAAAAATAGCTTTAGCCAATAAAGCTAGCAAAGATCCTTTTTATGAAGCGAAATTGGCTACTGCCCGCTTCTACTTTGACAAACTCCTTCCTGAGACTGCCATGCTAATCCGTCAAGCGCGCGCTGGTTCTAAGTCCTTAATGGCTATGCCTGCTGATTTTTTCTGAGAGACAAAATATGAGTGATAACAAGATCATTAAAAAAGTAGCCATCCTAGGTGCTGGCGTAATGGGTGCTCAGATAGCTGCTCAATGTATTAATGTCGGTCTACCGGTTGTTTTATTTGACTTACCAAGCAAGTCTGATGATGGCAAACCCGTTAGTAAAAATGCGATCGCACTGAAAGCAATTGAAAACCTCAAGAAGCTAAAACCTGCTCCACTGGGTTTGTCTTCAGAAGCTAACCTGATTACTCCGGCGAACTATGAGGATGACCTTGGTCTCTTAGCAGATTGCGACCTCATCATTGAAGCCATTGCAGAGCGTTTAGACTGGAAGCATGCTCTTTATGAAAAAGTGGCCCCACATATTCCAGCACATGCGCTGTTTGCCACGAATACCTCTGGCCTTCCTATTGGAGAGCTAGCTAAAGGTTTTTCTGGTGATCTCAAGAAGCGCTTCTGCGGCGTGCACTTCTTCAATCCGCCGCGTTATATGCATTTGCTAGAGCTCATTCCGGCAGCTGATACTGATCCTGTCGTTTTGGATGCCCTAGAAACCTTCATGACTTCTACGATGGGTAAAGGGGTTGTGCGCGCTAAGGATACGCCGAACTTTATTGGTAATCGCGTGGGTGTTTTCTCAATTTTGGCCGTGTTTGCTGAAGCGCAAAAGTTTGGCTTAGGTTTTGATGAAGTTGATGCCATTACTGGCAGCAAGTTAGGTCGCGCTAAATCCGCCACCTTCAGAACCAGTGACGTAGTTGGCTTGGATACCATGGCCCATGTGATTAAGACTATGGAAAACGCATTGCAAGGCGACTCTTTCTCTGCGCTGTTTAAAACCCCTGAGGTGGTTAGCCAGCTCATTGCAAAAGGCGCCTTAGGTCAGAAAACGAAAGCAGGCTTTTATCGCAAGGAGGGTAAGAATGTTCTGGTGCTTGATGCTGCTACTGGTGAATACAAGCCCTCTACCGCAACGATTGAACCGCTGATTGAGCGTATTCTGAAAAAGCCGATTGCTGAGCGTCTTGAGTTATTGCGCGAAACCGATGAACCTCAAGCGCAATTCTTGTGGGCAATTTATCGCGACATCTTCCATTACTGCGCGATTCACCTTGGTGACATTGCACAATCCGCTCGTGAGATTGATTTTGCAATGCGCTGGGGTTATGGTTGGAATTTGGGACCCTTTGAGGACTGGCAAGCTGCTGGTGTAACTCAAGTAGCTAACTGGATTAAAGAAGACATTGATGCTGGTAAGACATTAAGCAAAGAGCCTCTACCTGCATGGCTCTTTAGCGGACCGGTTGTTGATAAGCAAGCCTTCCATACCCCTGAAGGGTCATGGTCTGCCTCTGAGAACAAATACATCCCCCGCTCTGCTTTGCCGGTTTATCAAAAGCAAGTATTTAGAGCACCCCTACTAGGAGACGGCTCTCCGGATCCTAAAACAGCAGGCACCACTATTTATGAAAATACGGACTTCCGTGCCTGGGTAGACGCCAATCAACCTGAGGTCCTCATTGCTTCATTCCGCTCGAAGATGAATACCTTTAGTCCAGACGTATTAAGCGGTCTACAAAAAGCGGTTGATATTGCAGAAGCAAGCTATGCGGGATTGGTCATCTGGCAGCCAACCTCATTAAAACTAGGAACACCTGGTGGACCATTCTCTGCAGGCGCCAACTTGGAAGCTGCGATGCCAATGGTCATGAAAGGCGGCCCCGCTGGAGTTGAGCCGTTCGTCAAAGAGTTTCAAGACACGATGATGAAAATCAAATACTCCCAAGTGCCAGTTGTAGCCGCAGTTTCCGGCATTGCCTTAGGCGGCGGTTGTGAATTAGTTCTCCAGTCTGCACGCAGGGTTGCTGCTATGGAGAGCTACATAGGATTGGTGGAAGTTGGCGTTGGTTTATTACCCGCTGGTGGTGGACTCAAAGAGGCAGCCATTCGTGCAGCTCAGGGTGTAGCACTCGCTGGTAATACCAATTATTTGGATTTCACTAAAGCGTCTTTTGAGAATGCTGCAATGGCAAAAGTTTCTTCATCCGCTCAAGAAGCGATGAAGATGGCTTACCTACAAAAAGGTGACATTATTGTTGCTAACGTCTATGAATTACTGGCGCAGGCACAAAATCAAGTCAAAGCGATGCGCTATGCCGGATATAGGCCACCGATCCCAACCTTAATTGCAGTTGGTGGCCGCTCTGTTGCTGCAACTGTGATGGGTCAAGTAGTCAATATGCGAGATGGTGGCTTTATTTCTGAGCATGATGCCTTTATTGCCAAGAAGATTATCGACATCATCACTGGCGGTGATGTCGATGCTGGAACACTAGTTACCGAAGAATGGCTGCTCAAGCTCGAACGTCAAGCTTTTATTGAGCTCATTGGTAACCCTAAATCCATGGAACGGATTATGGGGATTCTCCAAACTGGCAAGCCTGTTAGAAACTAATTTACCGAGATATCACTATGAAAAATATTCAAGACGCCTATATCGTAGCTGCAACACGCAGTGCTGTTGGCAGGTCTGGCCGGGGTGCATTAAAAAATACTCGACCCGATGATTTGCTTGGCAATGCCTTGCAACATGTTCTGACGCAAGTCCCTACCCTAGACCCCAAAGCAATTGAGGATGCCATTATTGGCTGCGCCATGCCAGAAGCTCAGCAAGGTTTAAATGTGGCTCGCATAGGATTGCTCCTAGGTGGCCTACCTAATACCGTAGGTGGCATTACCGTTAATCGTTTTTGCTCTTCCGGACTGAATGCTATTGCTATGGCAGCTGACCGTATTCGGGTTGGTGAAGCAGATGTCATGATTGCTGGTGGCGTTGAATCGATGAGCATGGTTCCCATGGGCGGTAATTCCCCATCAATGTCTCCAGAAATCTTTATGGGCGATGAAAATATTGGCATTGCTTATGGAATGGGACTAACGGCTGAGAAGGTTGCACAGCAATGGAAGATAAGTCGCGAGGATCAAGATGCCTTTGCATTTCAATCTCACCAAAAAGCCATGGCCGCGCAAGCAGCTGGTGAATTTAACTCTGAAATCTTCCCTGTCAAAGTCGCTCAACGCTCTATGGATCTAGGAAAAGGACAAGTAGATGTGCAGTGGCGTGAATTCTCAAAAGATGAAGGGCCGCGCATTGATACATCACTGGAGGGATTGGCAAGACTCAAGTCACCTTTCGCCGCTGGAGGTAGCGTTACTGCCGGCAATAGCTCCCAGACCTCAGATGGCGTTGGCGCACTGATCTTGGCAAGCGAAAAAGCAATTAAGACCTTCGGCCTCACCCCTTTGGCACGCTTTGTAAGCTTTGCCGTAAAAGGCGTTCCGCCTGAAATTATGGGTATTGGTCCTAAAGAAGCCATTCCGGCTGCATTGAAATTGGCGGGACTCCATTTGCAGGATTTAGATTGGATTGAATTGAACGAGGCATTTGCCGCTCAGTCTTTAGCAGTTATTCGAGACCTTGGATTGGATCAGAGCAAAGTGAATCCTCTGGGTAGTGCTATTGCTCTAGGACATCCCTTGGGTGCAACAGGCGCCATCCGTGCTGCGACAGCTATTCATGCATTACAGAGACGCAATCTCAAGCACGCCATGGTAACAATGTGTGTTGGCACCGGTATGGGTGCTGCTGGAATTTTTGAGCGTTGCTGATTCGCCTTAAACAATATTAGGAGACAACAAAATGTTAAAAAAACAATTCATCCTATCGGCTTGCTTTCTTAGTCTGCTTGCTGCCAATGCCTATGCTCAGGCTACCGATCCAGCTATTGGAGTTTGGAAGACGATTGATGACAAAACCAATGAGCCCTCTTCTTTAATCAAGATTGATGAAGTGAACGGCAAACTGGAAGGCACCATCATTAAAACCTTTCCAAAGCCCAATGAAAAGCCTTTGGTCTACTGCACGCTATGCAAAGATGATCGAAAAGATAAGCCCATTCTCGGCATGAAGATCATGACCGATCTAAAGCGCGATAAGCCAGGCGTTTGGATAGATGGCAGAATCTTGGATCCTGAAGAAGGTGAAATCTATCGAGTCAAAATTACGACTGAAGATGGTAAGAAAATGGATGTTCGTGGCTATATTGGCGTCCCACTACTAGGTCGCACTCAAGTTTGGTACAAGACTGAACAGTAAACATCTTTACTACTGAAAAAAATAATATGAGCAATCAACCTCTTCCAGAAGTTCTTCACAAGCATTTGGCGGATGGTAATTTACCCGTCATTGCGGCCCCTCTTTTCATTATTAGCAATCCTAAATTGGTAATTGCCCAATGCAAAGCGGGTGTAATTGGCTCTATGCCAGCCCTCAATGCCAGGCCAGCTGAGCAACTTGAAGAATGGTTGATTGAAATTACCACTGCCTTAGAGGCATACAACCAAGAACATCCCGATAAGCCAGCGGCCCCATTTGCTATTAACCAAATAGTACATAAAAGCAATGATCGACTTGAACATGACATGGCTTTATGCGTCAAATATAAAGTACCCATCATCATTACCTCTCTAGGCGCACGAGAAGAAATCAATATCGCTGCACATAGTTATGGTGGCATCGTATTGCATGACATCATCAATAATACGTTTGCCAAAAAAGCAATTGAAAAAGGTGCTGATGGCTTAATCGCAGTTGCAGCCGGCGCTGGCGGACATGCGGGCATTAAGAGTCCCTTTGCATTGATCCAAGAAATTCGGGAGTGGTTTAAAGGTCCGTTAGTGCTGAGTGGCTCGATTGCTACTGGTGGCGCTGTATTGGCCGCTCAGGCTATGGGCGCTGATTATGCTTATATTGGCTCGGCGTTCATTGCAACAGAAGAGGCGCGTGCAAGTGATGCCTACAAGCAAGCGGTAGTTGACTGCAACTCAGATGATATTGTTTTAAGCAACCTATTTACCGGCGTATCTGGCAACTATTTAGCCCCTTCTATCCGCAATGCTGGATTAGACCCCGAGAATCTTCCAGAAAGCGATCCAAGCAAAATGAACTTTGGCGGTGCAGCACAAAAAGCCTGGAAAGATATCTGGGGCTGCGGTCAAGGCATTGGGGCCGTGAAGGCAGTTACTCCCACTGCGCAATTGGTGGGTCGTTTGAAAGCAGAATACGATCAAACTAAAGCCAACTTATTAAAGACGGTCTAATTTAAGAAACCACTTAGTCCATATGATCCATTGTCAAATTGAAGACGGCATTCTGAAGATATTGCTCAACCGCCCTGAAAAAAAGAATGCATTTACCAATGCAATGTATCGGGAGCTTACGCAGATATTGTCTAAGGGCGATCAAAACTCTGAAGTGAAAGTGATATTAATATCTGGTGCTGGTAATGCCTTTTCGGCAGGTAATGACATTGCAGATTTCATGAAATCCCCCATTACTCATGAAGATGCCCCGCCCATTAATCTATTAAAGGCACTTGCACAGCTGACCAAGCCCTTAATTGCAGCAGTTGATGGGGTTGCCGTCGGCATCGGTGCAACCTTACTTTTTCATTGTGATTTGGTTTACGCCCAAAAGGATGCACGTTTCATCTTTCCTTTTGTCTCGCTTGGATTGGTTCCGGAGGGCGCAGCCTCCTTGTTGCTGCCAAGGCTTGTTGGTCATCAAAGAGCTTCAGAGATCTTGCTGTTCGGAGAACCCATCAGCGCTGATGATGCTCAGACACTTGGATTCGTAAATAAAGTAATTTCAGAGTCATCTGCATTGCCTTATGCAGAGCAACGCGCTAAGAAACTCACCACCCTATCCTCGGGCTCTGTCATTAGAACTAAATTCCTATTAAAAGACGGCGCTCTGAAGAATGCTGTACTCAATCAAATTGAGATTGAAGGCAAGCTCTTCATCGATAGACTCCATGGCCCAGCCGCCAAAGAGGCCTTGACCTCCTTTTTAGAAAAGCGTGCGCCCAATTTTGAGGGGTTAGATTAACGCCCGGCCTTGATAAGGTCTACCGCTTTTTCAGCAATGGCAATAATCGGGGCATTAGTATTGCCGCCTATGAGAGTCGGCATGATGGATCCATCAACCACTCTAAGCCCTTCAATACCATGAACTTTTAGGTTTGCATCAACTACTGACATTGGATCATTACCCATTTTGCAGGTGCCAACGGGGTGATAGACGGTATCGGCTCTCTCCCGAATGATGTTCCGTATGTCGTCATCTGTCTTGACGTTGAGTGTAAATACATCCTTCTTGCGTATCTTCGTAAACGTGGGGGCATCCATTAATTTTTTAGTTAATTTATACCCTTTAACTAGTGTTTCTAGATCTTCATCTTCCTCTAAAAAGCCAGGATCGATTAATGGCGCATCCTTCATGCTGGCACTGGCTAATGTCACTTGCCCTCGACTCTTAGGTCTCAGTACGCAAACGTGACATGAATAGCCATGAGCCATATGCAACTTACGGGCATGATCCTCTACTAGGCTCACCACAAAATGCAATTGCACATCCGGAGCTTCAAGATTGGGATCTGTTTTAAGAAAGCCGCCAGCTTCAGCAAAGTTAGTAGCGATCATCCCTTTGCGTGAACGGATGTACTTAATAATTTCACTGGTCAATTTAACCGTGCCGCCTAAAGATATCCCAATCAGATCAAGACTATCTGCTGAGTATCCAAAGATAAAGTCTGGATGGTCTTGTAAGTTTTGACCAACCCCTGGCAGCTCATGAATTTGCGGTATTCCAAACTGGCTTAATTGATCCTTAGGGCCAATCCCTGAAACCATAAGCAATTGTGGCGAGTGGAAGGCGCCAGCACATAAAATCACTTCTTTATTGGCGCGAATAATGCGCTGTTTCCCGCCTTGGATATAGCTCACACCAATGGCGCGCTTACCCTCGAACAAGATACGCTCAACCTGGACACCAGTTTGTACATTCAGATTGGATCGCTTGCCCATGTGTGGATTTAAGTAGCCGCGGGCAGCGCTCCAACGCTCACCGTTTTTATGTGTGACCTGGTAAATTCCAAGGCCTTCTTGTTCAGCTCCATTGAAGTCATCGGTAATTGGAAAGCCGGTTTCTTTGGCAGCATTTAAATAGATTTGCTGAAAAGGATTATGTGACTGTAGATTAGATACAGATAAGGGGCCGTCATTACCGTGGAATGGGTTCTTGAAAGTAGCGTTGCTCTCACTTTTTTTAAAGTACGGCAACAGGTCATCGTATGACCAGCCTGCATTACCGAGTGAAGCCCAGTGATCGTAATCAGAGCGATGGCCCCTGGTGTAAATCATGGCATTAATCGCCGAAGAGCCGCCCAAGCACTTACCTCTGGGCTGATACCCTCGCCGACCATGTAAACCCTTCTGAGGTACCGTCTGGAATGCATAGTTGTTGATTGATGTAGGTAGCATAGCAACTGCGGCTGCAGGGGTGTTAACCACCCAACTGTCACCCTTACCGCCTGCTTCAAGCAATGCAACGCTTGTGCCAGCATCCTCACTGAGTCGACCGGCCATCACACTGCCAGCAGACCCACCACCAACAACAATGTAATCAAAGTACTGAGGCTGCATTATGAATTTTCCCAACGCTTCATCAGCTTTTGTCTTGCTGAGGGTTGTATATTCATTTTGCCCATATCTCCTGCGTAATGACGCACTACTTTCTGATCCATTAAGGCAAACCAAAGTGGCGGGCAATACGCTAAGGTAATCATGGATGCATAGCCACCTGGCAATTGAGGTGCCTCACTAAAATGACGTAATGCTTGATAGCGCCTTGTTGGATGAGCGTGGTGATCGGAATGGCGTTGTAGGTGATACAACAGAATGTTACCTACTATATGGTTACTATTCCAGGAATGCTCTGGAGCACAGCGAACGTATTCGCCATTCTCTTTTTGACGCAATAGCCCATAGTGCTCAACATAGTTCACAACCTCTAACATCGAGGCAGCATAGATGCCTTGCAGTACTAGGAAGATTAAAGCAGACCAGCCCAACCAGATGATCAATGCACCGTACAAAAGAATGCTAAGTGACCATGCCTGGAGATTTTCATTATGAACACTCCAAACGCCCTTACCTTTTCTTCTTAAGCGCTCACGCTCAAGGTCCCAAGCAGAAATCAAACTTCCTGACACTGTACGAAGCAGAAAAGACCAGAATCCCTCTCCTATACGAGCACTAGCAGGATCTTCTGGTGTTGCTACCCGCTTGTGATGACCACGGTTATGCTCTACAAAGAAGTGCCCATACATGCTGGGAGCTAAAGCCAATTTAGAAAGCCAACGGTCTAGAGGTTCTTGCTTATGTCCAAGCTCATGGGCAGTTCCAATACCAATACCATTGGTAGATCCGACGGTAAATACTAATGCGATATAGGCGTACCAGTCCAATGATTGGGTCACCGCTAGCCAAGTTCCAAAGACTGTACCTATTAACTGAAACGGCACATAAAGCCAAACCATGAGGCGATAGAAAAAATCTTTGTTTAGACTTTCGACAGCAGATTCTGGGGGATTACTAAAGTCTTCACCAAAAGTGAAATCTAAAACTGGGATAGCGATATGAATAATGGCTGGAGCAAAAAGCAAATAGAGCCATTCCCCCGTTAAAGAGAAAACGAAGATTGAAGCCGTAAAAGCAAATGGTATTGAGGGGCTCAATAACCAAAGCCAGCGCTTATCACTCCATACTTCATTAGCAGATGCCGATACCACGCTCATTTATTACCCCTTCTAATACTTTAACCAAGAAATATTGGCTAGATTGAAGAATTCATAAGGATCATGATGCCATTAAATGGGATTACGTAATAAGTCCTTGATGCGATCCAGGAAAAGGTCTTGACCATGATGGACTTTTGCCTGCCAGTCCTCACCAGAGCTCTCATTAGCATCATCAGTGATGTATTTAAAAGACTGCCAAGGAATGCGGTGTTCATGTGCAATTGCAGCAATTGCAAATAACTCCATATCGACAACATCGACATTTTGACTATTCAACCAAGGGTCAATTGCAGTCACAAAGCTATCGCCTGAGCCGCAGATAAATTGCCCGGTAGATAGATACTCTTGGGGTCTTGTGCAAAAAGGCGTGTTGCCGCGAGGTGCCAATGGCTCGGCATCCATGTCTCGTTGAATAACTTTGCCAATCTCGAGCAAACCCTCCAGATCAGACTTAATTTTTCCTGCGGTACCAAAGTTCAATATTCTCTTGGGAGAGTATTGGTGAATCGCTTTGATGCTAGTCATGGCGGCATTAATTTTGCCAATCCCTGAATACACAATCTCCACACCACTTGGCAAAGATGCGCGCTTGAGCTCGGACTCTAATGCGGTAATAATAAGAAGTTCTGTTTTCATATTGGCTTGCGATGAATTTATTAGATTATCTACCCGGAGTTTCAGACTTTCCAAAACCCGGTGTTTTCTTTCGGGACATCTCCCCACTATTAGCCAACCCAGCTGCTTTTAGAGAGGCTATCCGCCAACTTGATGAAATTGCTCGGCAGTTTGATTACACCCACATTTTAGGCATTGAATCTCGCGGCTTTATCTTTGGCTCCGCCCTAGCCCACCATGCACACAAGGGCCTGGCGCTAGCCAGAAAGCCCAACAAACTTCCCTTAGCTAGCCATCGCCAAGCTTATGGCCTGGAATATGGAAATGATTCATTAGAGATACAGCAATCGACTTTACCCAAAGATGCCAGAGTACTGCTCTTAGATGACGTCCTAGCTACCGGGGGCACTTTGGTTGCTGCCGATACATTAATACGTGACGCTGGATTTGAAGTATGTGGTGCAATTACCTTGCTAGAAATTACTTTCTTAAATGGCGGTGCGCTCTTACATCAATCAGGCATTCGCCATCAGTCGGTATTGAAAAGTTAGACGAGTTTTTTAGCGCTCTTCATTATTTTCATAGCGCCCCAACCTAGAGCTAGGGCCTTGCTTGCGAGCTTAGGCTTGTAATGCGCCAGCGCTGCAAATGCGCTTGTCCATAAGAACGGGTTGCTCTTCAAGAAATTTACAGCATCAAGCCCCTTATCAGCCCAGGAGAGCGGCTTCTCCCAAGCCTCAAAATGTTCAGCAAACTCCTCACGCTCCAGACTTGCCTGAATCATGAGTTCGCGCTGACGGCGCTCTAAAGCCTTTAAATGCTCAGTCATTTTGAAAGAGCTTCACGATCTTTTGCTAACTCAGTGATGGACGCCTCAAACAATCTAGGCATCTTGCGCAATGACTGGGTAATGAGAAAAGCCAGAATGAAGCCTATAGACAAAAAGGTTCCGGTCAATAAACCCAAGGCCAAGATTCGATCGGTCTCCCAGCTATAGATCACAATGAGTAATGCCAACATGACTAAGCCGAAAAATAAAAAGAATAAAGCGCTAATGATCATCACCAGTAAGCTGATAAATTTTCCTCTAGCGATTTGTACATCCAGCGATAAAAGCTCTAAACGTGTTTGAGCAATCGATGCTCCAGTGGAAGCAAGGCCTTTGATAGAGGAAAGTAGGTTTTCTTGAGACATATAGATTTAACGACGTCCAATGAATAAACCAATTAGCAAACCTAAGCCAGCAGCAACACCTACAGCCTCCCAAGGATTGCGATGAACAAAATCATCCGCACCTTCAGCTGCCACCTTTGCTTTATCAAGCAGCTTGCCCTCAACACCTGAAAGGCTCTCTTTGGCACCAGCAAGTGTTTCTAATGCTTTATTGCGAATGGATGTAACAGCAGCGCCTGGATGATCTTCCGTTGCCTTAATCAAAGCCTCAGCATCAGCCATCAGGGCTTTGAATTCACCTATGAGGCTTTCAGCTCCGGTCTGCTTGTCATCATGTGAAGCTGAATGGTCGAGTTTCTTTGCGGTCATATCAATGTACCCCTATTGGATAAGGCATAAACAACTAATAGCCCTATTCTAAGCACTTCTAGCCTGAGATCCCAATAATAAAATCGTCATGCCGGCATTGCCTTCCTTGAAACGCTTGAGATAGTGCTTTAGTCCTGGCCGACGCTTCAGCAAGGCATGATAGGCCACGCTCCCGTAGGCGACATCTTCCCCAAAATGATATTCATCTACACGGTCAGAGTAGCGGTTATTTTCTAGTGCGTCGTGAATAGCCCATTTGATTCGACCACCCTCACCGCTAGAGCCATAACCATGTATCAATACGATGGCTTTAATGCCTACCTCTAACGATTTACGAAGGTAGTCTGTAAGCCGATCTAAGGCTTCTTCAACATATGGACCGTCTTGCTTAATATTGAGCTCAATCGTATCCGAGCTCAATATAGGCAAATGTTCAGATCCACAATGCGGACATTGATTAAACAATGCCCGCACATTTCCACAATCAGGACATTCAGCGTTATGTGCCAACTTATGAATTCAAACTGAACTCCTTAAGAGCAGTACTTTCCTTCTAAGCCTCTTACATCAGTGGTTTTGTCGTCCACCATCAGATTCAGCGTCTTTTGTGCCAGATCACGATTCTCTGGGGTCTTCAGGCTTGCGTTGATTAGAGTAGCTACATCTTTGCGAATTGAAGTGTTGCCGTAACGTAAGCCCTTCAAAGTGGATACCGCTTCAGCAGATATTTTGCACTGCTGATTAATCAACTCAGAAGAATCTGACGGCGATGTATTCGCATACGCAAATGCAGCAACGGAGATTGATACAGCTGCTAATAGAGTCTTTTTCATCTTAGTTCCTTATTTTGTGACCACATGTTGGACAACAACCCACTTCTTTCGCCTTTGTCTTTCTAAGGGCGGCATACACACTGGATTCTGAAATCTGCATCTTTCTGGCTGCTTGAGCAGCAGTCATGCCCTTCCCTACCCACTCCAAGGCTTGATGTGTTTTTGGTATCTGTCTCTTCATTTCATCTCCCAGTTCCAGTACTATATCACAACTTCTGAAGTTGTGAAGTTGTGAAGTTTAATAATTAACTAGTGAGATACCCTAATAAAGAGCCTGGCAATGAAGTGGCTGGCTCGGAAGCTAAGAACGCGTTTGGGGAACTTTGGTGTTATAAATACTGAATAAATAAAAATTGGGGCCTCTAAAGATTGTCTTAAGGCACCCTATACATTGGAGAAGATCTATGTCTTTACATTTCACGTCTAAAAAAGGCTGGTTGGCTGTTGTTGCAACCTTGCTCGCGAGCACTTCATTGAGCGCTTTAGCGCAATCATCACCAGCATGGCCGACTAAGCCAATTAAGATTGTTGTTGGCTATTCAGCTGGTGGCGCTACTGATGTACTGACGCGCTTGGTATCCGTCAGCATGGGTAACACGCTTGGCCAATCTATCGTGGTTGAAAACCGTCCTGGCGCCAATAGCAACGTCGGCGCTGAAATTGTGGCTCGCTCTCCCGCTGATGGCTACACTCTCTATGCATTCTCAATTGCAAATACGATCAACGCTACGCTCTATCCAAATCTGAGCTATGACCCCATTAAAGATTTTGAACCGATAGGCATGATTGCCAAGATTCCAAATATTTTGGTTGTTAATCCAAGTCTTCCTGTAAAGACCGTGGCCGACTATGTGCGCTACGCTAAGGATTCAAAAGATGGCGTTACATTTGCCTCTTCAGGCAGCGGCTCTTCTATTCATCTCTCCGGTGAAATGTTTAAGATGCAGGCCAAAATCCAAATGCTGCATATCCCCTACAAAGGTAGTGCACCTGCCGTAACAGATTTGCTAGGCGGACAAGTAGAGTCAATGTTTGATAACGCCCCTTCGGCCTTACCGCATATTAAGGCTGGAAAACTACGCCCGATTGCAGTGACCAGTGCTCAGCGCTCACCTTTCTTACCTGACGTACCTACTATTGCTGAATCAGGCTATCCAGGTTTTGACGTCCAGTCATGGTTTGCTTTGGTTGCGCCAGCCGGAACTCCAAAACCGATCATCTCGCAATTAAATGCCGCTCTGAATAAAGCACTCAACTCACCTGAAGTGCGTCAGCGTATGCAAGAGTTAGCAGCAACGCCTGAACCTGGCACCCCAGAAAAGATGGTTGCATTTGAGGCTGCGGAAGTCAAACGCTGGCGTGATGTAGTTAAAGCTTCTGGCGCAAAGGCTGAATAATTATTTATGTTTCCAATTGATTTTTTTTGGCGGGCTGCACAGCGCTGGCCTGATCGTATTGCTATTGATACACCGCAAGGGCCTATTCACTATGCAGCCTTAGCGCATCGTGTAAAAGCGCTGGCAGCTGGTCTGACTGCATTAGATCCAACACTGCAGAGTCGCGTTGCTATTTGTGCAGGCAATAGCGCGGATCACATCACTGCCCTGCTAGCTATTTTGGCTTGTGGCAAGGTATGGATTCCACTCAATCCCAAGAGTACACATCCTGAGATTCAACGCATTATCAAAGTCACCGAGCCTTCTATTGTGATCTTAGATGCCGCTAATCAAGAGCTTCTCAAAGGTGCGCCAGGCGCTTGGATTTATACCGGTACTGATTCGGATGTATCTGCCCGCAGCATGGCTGAATTAATTCATCTACATGAGGATGCGCCACAACCTTCTTTTGAGTTACCCCTTGATGCAATTCAGGCGATTAAATTTACTGGCGGCACCACTGGAGCCCCTAAGGGTGTAATGCAGCCTTATCGCGCTTGGATGGCTAATATCAGCAATCAAATTCAGGTCTGGGGATTTGATGAGCACGAGCGCTATGTTGTAGCAGCCCCAATTACGCATGGCACATCCACTTATATCGTTCCAATCTTGGCACAAGGTGGATGTCATGTCATTTTGGATGGCGCTGGCGCTGAAGTGGTGAGAACTGCTTTTCGTGAGCGTCGCGGCACTGTTTGCTTCATGCCGCCAACCCTTGTATACATGTTGATGGCATTGCCTAATGCATCTAGAGATGATTATCCAAAACTGCGTAGACTCATTTATGGCGGTGCTCCAATGCCGCCAGAACAAGTACGCAAGGTACGGGACTTCTTTGGTCCAGTATTGGGCACTACATATGGTCAAACCGAAGCGCCACAAATTCTAACGGTCATGCGCCCGGAGGATTTTGAAGATCATAATAACTGGGCAGCGGTTGGCAGACCTACTTGGTTTAGTGACGTGGCCATCATGTCTCCCGAAGGAGAGCTATTGCCCACTGGTGAAATCGGTGAAGTGGTTGCCCGCGGCGATCTGCTCATGAATGGCTATTGGCGTATGCCTGAAAAAACAGCTGAAACGATTATTGATGGCTGGCTTCACACTGGTGACCGCGGGTTGATTGATGAGCGTGGCTTTCTCTATCTCAAGGATCGCCTCAAGGACATCGTGATTACTGGTGGCTTTAATGTCTATCCAGTTGATGTTGAAAATGCCTTAAGTCAGCACCCCGCTGTTCATGAATGTCTTGTATTCGGTCTACCCGATGAAAAATGGGGTGAAACTGTTCAAGCTGCAGTGCAATTACACCCAGGCAAGCAAGCTGATGAAGCGGAACTTATTGCCTTTGTACGAAACCTCCTAGGTCCAGTACAAACTCCAAAACACGTTCACTTTTATGAAAGCTTGCCTCGCTCTAACGTCGGCAAGTTACTCAAGAGTGCCGTCATTCAAAAACTTCAAGCGCCTACTTAGACAATATTTAATATTCATAGACTATGACTACCAAAAAGACCCCCGTTACCAGCCTGTGTACACACACCCTCACTAGCCTGCATTACCGTGATGCGGATTTAGTGGAGGACTTAATGGGCAAGAAGACATTTACTGAGGTCATGTTGATGCAAATTCTTGGTAGAGAGCCTCGCGGTGTTGATATTCGCATTACGGATGTTGTGCTCATTGTTTTAATGGAGCATGGATTAACGCCGAGCGCGATCGCTACACGCTTAATCTATATGAGCGCTCCAGAAAACCTCCAAGGAGCCGTATCAGCTGGCTTACTCGCTGTCGGTAGCTCCTTTATTGGCACGATGGAGAACTGCTCAGCTTTGCTAGACCGAATTATTGCTGCCAAAGATCAATATGCAGAAGCACTTACGATTGCGCAGCATTACAAGAGCATTAAAGGCGCTGTTCCTGGCTTTGGGCACCACTTGCATAAGCCGGTAGATCCAAGAGCCTACAAACTCTTAGAAATGGGCCGCGCAGAGAAAGAACTGAAAGGCGATCATATTCGCGCGCTTGAGACTTTATCTAAGGCGGTGGATGAAGTTGCTGGCCGCCCCATTACTATTAATGCTACTGGTGCTGTTGCCGCCCTTCTTGGAGAAATCGGTATTCCTACTGCAGTGATGCGTGGCTTTGCCGTGATCTCGCGCTCAGCTGGCTTAGTAGCCCATATTGTTGAAGAGCAACAGAGTCCATCCGGTCGCTTTATTTGGGACACCATTGAACATGCCATTCCGTTTGTGGATGGCGCCAATAAGATTGGCTAAAAGTGAATCATGAGCTCTGAAATCAAAACTACTAGAGAAACCGTATTAGTTACTGGCGCTAGCCGTGGCATTGGGCGGGCTATCTTAGAAAGACTGATCGCTGATGGTATGCATGTCATCAACTTTGATAAAGAGTCTCCTGCCAAAGCAACTGAACATGAAAGTTTTTTTGAAGTAGATGTCTCTAATGAAAAAACTTTGCGTGCCGCATTAGCGGAGGCGACTTCGACATTTTCAATTACTCGCCTAGTGAATAATGCAGGCATTGTTCGCCCTGCAACGATTGAAAAGACTACTATTGCCGATCTTCAGGCTGTAATGAACGTGAATGTTGCAGCGGCCATTATTTGCGTGCAAGCTGTCCTTCCCGGCATGAAAGCGGCTCATTTTGGACGTATCGTCAATATTGCTAGTCGCGCTGCCTTGGGCAAAGAAGAGCGTATCGTATATGCCACTACTAAAGCTGGCTTACTAGGCTTAACTCGCACCTTGGCCTTAGAGCTCGCTAGCGATGGCATCACGGTTAATGCTATTGGGCCTGGCCCCATTGCTACAGAACTCTTTCAGAGTGCCAATCCTCCTGGTGCACCAGCTACACAACGTATCTTAGATAGTGTTCCACTAGGTCGCATTGGTCAACCAGAGGAAGTGGCACATATCGTTGCTTCGCTGCTAGATCAGCGCGCAGGCTTCACTACAGGTCAGACAATTTATGTGTGCGGCGGCATGACGGTTGGGCTGAGTCAATAAATGGAACGGAAGTATCCTCCTGGTTTACCGACTGATCTCACTAATCGCGTGATTTTTGTTTCTGGCGGAGGATCGGCCGGTCCCGGTTGGAGTATTGGTCGAGCTTCTTGTGTGACCTATGCCCGATTAGGCGCTAAAGTCTGTGTGATCGATCGCGACCAAGTCTCCGCAGAAGAAACCACCAGGCTCATTTTGGAAGAAGGTGGTGTTGCAGCCACTTTTGTTGGGGATGTTTCTGAAGAAGACGAAGTTAAAAGACTCTTTAGTGAAGCTCGCATACAGTTTGGCCCCATTGATGTTTTGCATCACAACGTGGGGATTGGCAAAGTTGGTGGGCCAATGGAAACTAGCGCTGAAGACTTTGATCGCATTCACAAGGTAAATGTGCGCAGCCTATTATTGGCAGCACAAGAAGTCTTACCCGAAATGGTGGCGCGCGGTACCGGCAATATTATTGCTATCTCTTCAGTAGCGGGCATGCGTTACTTAGGCTACCCTCACCTAGCCTATAGCGTGACGAAGGCTGCCAATACGCAATTTATTCGGATGATTGCCCAGCAATATGCGGATAAAGGCATACGTGCCAATACTGTAGTACCAGGATTAATCGATACACCTCGCATTGCCAATACGGTTGCAAAGATGTTCTCTGAAAATGGCTTGGATGAAGCTCGTGCTGCCCGTGATCGCCAAGTCCCGATGGGTCACTCAGGTTCAGCCTGGGATATCGCCCATGCTTGCGCCTTTTTAGTCTCCGATGCCGCTGCCTACATTACGGGCACAGAACTAGTAGTTGATGGTGGGCTTACCGGGAAATACGTCTAAACCTGAGATTTAGAGCCCTAACCCAAGGGATAGTATGATTTGATGATTCTTAGGGAGTTTTATATGCACCGCATCATCTATCGAGTTCTTCTATTAGTAGCCATCAGCGGCCTAGTTGCTTGCAACCAGAATGATAAAAAAATTAGTGGCTGGGAAATCAATGATGTCTATCACTCGACCATCATTACGCCTAATGCAGCAACTGGTGGAAAAACCTATCAAGGCCCTCCTATCAATACGATGGATGAAGCCAATACTTATGAGATGTTTAGCCTCAGAGCCGAGCAAACTAAGCAAGGTGCAAAGACTTATGAGCTCAACGCACAACTGACCTATTTTGCTCAATGGCGCTACTACGATTCAGCAACTCAGGAAGGCACTCCTGCGACAACATTTAAAGTAGTTGGCAGAGAAGCTGGTGCTTGTGGCGATCGAGGCTGCATCTTTAGAGAAGTCGTTTCCATTCAATTGACTGAAGCATTCCTCAAAGACAAAATGAAGAAGGGTTTCATCATCACCCTATCCGCCAGGAATGGCATGAAGACTGAACTCTATGTGCCGCCACAATATATCCAAGGTTACATGCAGGCGGTAAATGGATTTAATTGATCGATCGATGAATCTAAAATCAACAAAGGGGCTGTAAGCCCCTTTTTTACAGCTGGAAGAACCTCATGGGTCACCTATGGCCGAACATAAAGTACCTTGCCGTCCTTAATGGTTTTCATGATTTGAATATCTTTAATTTCCATTGGGTCTACCTTCAATGGATTACGATCGAGCACCACTAGATCGGCAAACTTACCAGGAGTGATGCTGCCTTTATTTGCCTCTTCCTTATACATATAAGCAGGTACTGAAGTGAAGCTACGCAGAGCTGTGTATGGATCGATTCGTTGATCAGAGCCCAAGATATCCCCTCCGTACGTCTTGCGATTTACAGCAGTCCAAACCGTAAATAGCGCGCTTGGGCCAGAGGATGGAGTGTCATTATGAATTCCGAACTGAAGACCTTTTGATTGGGCCAAATTTAGAGGCACCATATTGCTAGCCCTTCCATCCCCTAGAATTTGCTTATACACATCGCCATACATCCAGATGTGGTTAGGCATAAATTGGGCAAGTATTTTATTAGTCTTATATTGGTCTATCTGATCATCACGAATAAAAAATGAATGAGAAATAACTGTCCTACGGTCTTCCGTAATCCCTGTTTCTTGAACTGCCTTTGCAACCCCAGAAAGCGTCATATCAATACCAGCATCGCCATTTGAGTAACCGAAATATTGGATATTTTTTGCGTAGGCTAACTTTGCATAACGATCCACTAGATCCTGGGAGGCAACAGCCATTCCGCGCCAATCCTTTGGGAACCCTGTGGTGTCAATATAAGGCTTAGTGAAATAAGCCAAACGTAATTGCGGTGCGCCATCCGTTGAAACCAATATTCCGGCAACCTTAAAGCCTCCATCACCCTTGGTATAGATCCCAAATGGATACTTTGGATTAGTAATCAGTAGCTGGTCAACTACATCATAGGTAGGCAAAGCTATCAGATCTAAGCTAACCACATTGCGATCTATTGCCTGGCGCATATTACTGATATCTTGAATAGTGCTTTCA
Source organism: Polynucleobacter sp. JS-Polo-80-F4 (assembly GCF_018881965.1). GTDB lineage: Bacteria > Pseudomonadota > Gammaproteobacteria > Burkholderiales > Burkholderiaceae > Polynucleobacter. The sequence continues at coordinate 1,727,835 of NZ_JACVPI010000001.1, read as the reverse complement.
TAGCTTTGGGCTGTAGTAAACCCATTGGATACATAAATCTTTTCAGCCTTGCGATAAGTTTCCATCATTAAGTCGCGAGAATATTTACCAAATACTTTTGCTGTTGCATCTAAATTTGGGTTGCCAATCAATTCACCGGTGAGTTTTCCGGTTTTCGGATCAACAGGAATCATTCCTTGCGTAACTTTAGTAGCTTTAGTAATACCCAGCTTATTTAAGCCCGCCGTGTTAACAATTCCAGTTAGCGTAGAAATATTATTGATAAATACTGGCTGATTAGGAAATGCTTCGTCTAACTGCGCAATCGTCAAAGGACCATCAGTCAGAAAAGCGTCCGCATACTCTGAGCCAATGACCCAACCATTAAATGGTCGAGCCTCTGTTTTCAAGCGGCCTATTAGCTCTTGAGTTGTATGAGGAGGTTTATCTGAGAAATAACCAAGATTGACACTCAGGGTATTTTGGGCAATCAAAGTAAAGTGGCCCCAGCCATCTATAAACCCGGGCAATAAAGTTTTGCCTTTTAAATCCTGAAGCGCTGGATTGGTGCCGGCCTGAGTTAAAGCATCTCGCATGCTGCCAGTAAAAGCAATTTTTTTGTCCTTAATAACAATTGCCTCAACATACTGAGGTTTATCGCTCTCCATAGTGAGGATATCGCCATTGAAATACACCGTAGCAGTATCGGCAAATACTTGAGCTGAAGTTAAAAAGAGAAATGCGGTGAAATAGCTTTTAAACATTTTCATAATGGGCTTCTTTTTAACAAATGAAAGAGATACTCTTTATAGAGTATAGAAGAGTCGAAGCAGCAAAAATAAGCCAATATCCCTTTTTGATCTCACCTGACCCAATAACGAAAAAGCCACCCCGAGGGATGGCTTTGGTAACACTTTTGGTAACAAGTAGATTGCATCTCTACAAACACTTGTTTTGCCTAATAATATGGCGGAGACGAGAACCGCCATATATATATTTCAAGCCATGTCATCCAAACTCATGAATTGCCATCTTAACTATATATTTATTAAGGTCTTTGACTAACTTCGTATCATTCCGTATCATCTAATTACATAATTTTATGGTACAAGATTGGTACAAAATGCCAAAAATAGCAAAACCACTTTCAGCCCTAGAGGTGAAAAGATTGAATAAGGTTGGCTCTCACGCTGTGGGTACTGTTAAAGGCCTATGCTTAAGCATTACAAAGGCAGAAACAAAAAGCTGGGTATTTAGGGTGTCCTATGGTGGTGGGAGAAGAAAAATAGGTTTGGGGGGCTACCCAACAGTATCTCTAGCCCAAGCAATAGAAAAGGCAAGGCAGATAAATTCAGAAATCGGCAATGGAATTGACCCCATTCAAGCCAAAAAAACCATCAAAAGCAACCTAATCGCAGACCGAGCAAAGGCAAAGACTTTTGAGGATTGCTCAAAAATGTTTTTAGCAACACGCACCTTTAGTAATGTAAAGCACGGAAAACAATGGGAAGCGACATTAAAAACTTATGCATATCCTCATATTGGTTCAATGCTAGTTGGAGATATTGGCATTGCTCATATTAAATCAGTGCTAGACCCAATTTGGAAATCTAAAACAGTAACTGCATCACGAGTGCAAGGTCGAATTAAATCAATTATTGATTACGCCATTGTTAGCGGCTATAGAGAAAAGGCAAACCCAGCAATTTGGGATGGCTTTCTAGATTCGATATACCAGTCACCTAAAAAGTTAAAAGATGTTGAGCATATGGATTCGTTGCCCTATGCAAAACTCTATGAGTTTTTAAATGCATTAAGAAAACACAATTCAATCAGTGCAAAAGCATTAGAGTTTTTGATTTTGACTTCAGTACGCTCTGATTCTGTGCGGTCAGCGACATGGAAACAAATAGACTTTGAGGCACAAGTTTGGACCGTTCCTAAAATATTTACTAAAACCAAGAAGCGTGACCATACAGTTCCACTTTTAACACAAGCTATTGCCCTACTTAAAAGCATGCCAACTTTCAACGGTACTGATTTAGTATTTCCATCAGCAGGCCTTAAAAAGTTAAGCGATAGCACTATCAGCAAATTGATGCGTGAAATGTACAAAAATAAAGAATTTGCAGATAAAGCTGTACCGCATGGATTCAGGTCAACTTTTAGCACTTGGCGACTAGAAAAAACAAACTACAGCCAAGAATTAGGTGAATTAAGTCTAATGCATGAGGTTGGCGATTCCGTTTACAAGGCTTATCAACGAAGTGACGGATTAGAGAGACGCAGAGCCATTATGCAAGATTGGGCAAATTTCATGAATAGGCCTTTTGTATCTGTCACGACAAATGACATGAATGTAGTGCTAATCAATAAGGCTAAATTAGCATGATTAAGAAACCTGAAGCCCCCACCCAAGCTGACTATGTCCGTGGAAATAAGGATGTAATCAGAAGAAAAATACAGGAACAAAAGGAATATGAAGAATATGTTCTTTCAAAATTAGTAATAGAGTTTGGCACAGCATCTCTTGGGGAGCTACTATTTTGTGTAGTTGAGAAATATCACAAAACTTTAAAAAGTAAGCACCAAAGAGGTGTGAAACAGCAATGGAACAGCTTACTTGGTGCGATGATTAAAGTTGAAGTAGATGCAAGAAGAGCTAGAGGATTAACCCTCAAGGCAGCTATCCATGAGCTAGGGAAAGAGCCATTATGGAATACCTTTATCTTAAAGAGCGAGGACCAGTTTAGGAAAATCTATAAGAAAAAACCTGATGAATTCGCCTATAAATATGTAAAAAATATCCGCAAATCAGATGATGAGTGGAATGAATTAGTCAAAGCAGAGCATAGAAATTTTCTACAGATTCAAAAATAACTTGGGACTAAATTCACAATTTAATTAGTCCCATGTCAAATGAAATCTCATTTAATAACAGGAGATTTCAGGTGGATTCAAATCAAGGATTTATTCGCCAAAAACGGCTTTTGGGTATTCTTGGATTTTCAGCACCTACGCTCTGGCGAAAGGTAAAAGCAGGTACATTTCCCAAGCCAATAAAGCTCGGTGCGAATATGACAGCGTGGAGAGTTGAAGAAGTTCACCAATGGATGAATGGACTTAACTAATGAATTCAACGGCTATGGATTGGGTTAATTTTCTTCAGCGGCAAGGGCCATTTCAATGGGCAGTAACAATGAACTTAAAAAAACGCCACCCTCACTACCAAACCTACATAACTCCTCAAATATTTGAGCAGACTGGACGCCACTACCTTTCGTTAGTAAACAAAGGTTTATTTAAGCGTCAATATCGATATGGCCGTGCAAAGCTAAATGGCATTTTTTGCATGGAAATAGGTGGAACAGAAAAACGCCCTCACCTGCACTTTGCTATCGGTAGTAAAGACCAGTTAAATAAGGATGACCTATTAAGAGAGCTGAACAAAGCCTATAGAAAGATGGACTGGGTTAAGGGCGACATACATATTGCACCCTATCAAGACGCAGGTTGGCTCAACTATCTTCTAAAGACAGGATTCGACAGCGTTGTATTGCATTAGAGGAGTTAATGGCATTGGCTTGATTTGGTCGTGTCATGGTTTTTAGCAAAAGGCTGTAGCAGGCTTTAATCCCTTCCCACAACCATATCTAGCACAACACTCTGCACAATAAATTGACCAGCTATGCATACAGATACTGAAGTTATTGATGACCCTACCCCTCGTATCAATCTAGCAACATCAGAAGATATAAGAAGGGAAATGGCTAAAGTCTATCGAGAAACGAGGTGCAACAAAATATTGCCCAGCAACGGCACAAAACTCGTCTACATGCTCATTCACATTCTTAAAGCATACGAGGTCACCGAAATAGAAAGACGGCTCACAGACCTCGAATTAGCCCATTTAGAGGGTACTAAATGACCCTTAAAAGCCGCCTACAAAAGCTAACGAATAAGCTTAAGCCTGAAACAACCAAAATCTACTATATGGGGTGGAAGGATTGCACATGGAGTGAATCTGAAGGTCTTTTTAGGCAGGAAGGTGAATCTAAAGCAGCCTTCTGTAACAGGGTCTACCAAACTACCAAGAAACAGTATCTGTGGTTTGAGTAAATTATTGGCAAAAGGTGCTGGCAATCATTTCACCAGTGGGTTTGCTTGGTGAATTCCACATGACCACATAGTTATCGTAAGGCGTAATGCTTACCTCAAGTACTGAACTTGTATATGCAAACCAAGTGTCTCCATTCTTTCCTACCCATGTTCTATCATAAGGCATCTTATATGAGTAACCTTTGAAGGTTGCGGTTGCATAAGAGCCGGAAAACTGGACGGTAAATGGGAAGGTTTTGCCAACACAGTTAAGTAGTTTGGTATTAACTTGACCAAAGGCAGTTGAGGTAAATATAAGGCTTGAAATTAATATAAGTTTCTTCATTTTTTAGGCATCCTTCCACCAGCATTTAGGCAGTCTTTTAAAGTTGGGTATTGGGTGAAGTGCTTTGTTTGGTTGTAATAGGTTGTATTTGGAGCGTGGCAGATACCTGTTTTGCTCATTTTGACTGGCCCAGCCTGTCCAAAAACACTCGTAGAAATAAGTATTCCAGCAATCGCCAATATCTTCATAATTTTCATAAATATCAGACTATCATAAGAGAAAGGAAGTTCAATATAAAAGGGGTGTACCCATGAAACTGCTTAAAAATTCATCTATTGCAATAGCTTTGCTAGTTTCTACCTTCGCTTATGGGCAACAAAGCTATCAACAGATTGGTAATCAAAGGTATTACCAAAATGGCACATCCTCACAACAGATTGGCAATCAGACCTATTATTCAAACGGCACATCTGCTCAACAAATAGGTAACCAAACCATTTATTCAAACGGCACTTCTGCCCAGCAAATTGGGAATCAAACCATCTACTCCAACGGTGTTTCTGCTCAACAGATTGGTAATCAGACTATTTACTCAAATGGTAAAAGCTGCCAGCAAATTGGCAATCAGATGATTTGCAACTAAATTGCCATATAAGCATGAATATTAAAAAAGCTTTTGTAATCTCTTTAAGCCTTTTTTTGCTTATTTTGCTGTCTTTATGGGTATCTAAATTGCTGAACTACCCACCACCATTAGAAGTCATATATGACCAAGACGCTGTAATTAATGGTGTTTGGCGTTGGCTGACAGGGTTATTTGGCTTCTCTGCTAGCGTCTTGCTATTTATTCTTCTAGCGTTGTATGTATCTTTGAAGAGAATGATGTGGAAAAAAAATGAACATTAAAAAAGGGCTAATTCGTCTGTTTATTGTTTCAACCATTTTTGTGGGGTTGGTAGGCTACTACAACGGTGCTAGTGATGGTAATGCAACCCAAACTCATTTTTACAGCGTCATGAGTAATGCCGTTCGCCAAATGGATATTCCTGAATGCCAAGCTATTGTTGCAAAAAATCCTCCTGACATAACAAGCCTGTCAGGCAAGGGTGTTGAGAAATGCACCGACCTTGCTGTAGTTTGGAACGAGGCGAGAGCCTACCATGTCAATAATAATCGAACGGGGCTTGTTGATATTCTGGATATCCGCAATAGCTATGAAGAGGTGTGGGGTAATTACACGGCTACTCGTGGACTTTATAACGCCATTTCAATAATCTTCGGCTACTGGGCTATTTTGGTTGCAATCTTATTGCTTTTCTTTATAGGCCGATGGATTTGGCGAGGTTTTAAGAGTAAATAATGAAAACACTATTTTTAGTTTTGATATTTTTACCAGTCGGTATTTATGCTCAAGCCATCTATGACGCTAATGGTCAATACAAGGGCTATAGCCAAACATCACCTAGCGGTGTAACTACAACTTACAACTCTCAAGGTCAAAGTGTTGGGTCATCTCAAATTGATAATGGGCAGACGAATTACTACTCCCCTAATGGTGCGTACCAGGGTACCAATACAGCCACCCCAGCACCGATGCAGCCGAACACAACAATTAATACCCCAAGACAAGCTCCACAAGCACCTGTAATGAAGGGTTGGTAATGAAAAAATTCATCATATTCTCCGCAATAGCTTTAAGCTCACTTAGCTGCTTTGCTCAGAGTAGCTGGCAACTGATAGGACAGACGGATAAATCTACTGCTTATATAGATACGAACTCAATTAAAAAAATAGGCGGCAATACTAGGGTTTGGACAATGTTTGACTATAAGCAGCCATTAGTAAATGGCTATTTCACTGCCAATTCATACATTGAGTACATGGAATTTGACTGCAAGGATGAAAGGTTAAAAACATTAAAGCAGGTACTGTACTCAGGAAATAAAGGCTCAGGTGAATTCTCAGAGATTGATTTAACAAATGAAAAATGGAGTTTTGTTACACCCTCCACTATCAACCACTTCATTATGAAAAACGCCTGCAAAAGGAAGTAGTAATGCAATCGGCAACCTTTATTTCAACTCTATGAACAGCCTATACAGATGCGCAGATGATGTGCAGGATTGGTTCCGAAGACTTGGTGGGGCTAATCAGTATTCTGGCTTTATGAATTGGCACATCCCTGCTTTTGTTCTTCTGGTTACCCAAAATAAGATTGGCTCAGAACTACTCCCTGATGTCGTTTGGCGAAATACTCAAGAGCTTCAAGCGACCATAAAAATGAAGTTGACTAATAACACTCCAACTGAAGATGATATTTCTGAATTTATTAATGAAACAGCTAGGCAAAGTACAAGATTCAAGGACAAAAGGGAAGGCTCTGAATGGCTTGAATTTTGCCAATTAGTAAACATCAATAAGCCATCGGAATATTAAATGCAAATTGAATGTGTAATTGGCGATATAACTAAGCAAGTTGATTGCTGGGCAATTGTGAATGCGGCTAATCCTATGCTTTTACCAGGCGCAGGTGTTGCTGGAGCTATTCATAAGGCTGCTGGACCCCAACTTGAAAAAGCCTGTGAAGAGTTTGCCCCTATTGAGGTAAGTCAGGCAGTTGTCACTCCAGGATTTAACTTACCTAACTTTGCTGTCATTCATGTATTGGGACCAAAATATTTCCATGATGTTGACCCTGGAGGTAATTTGGCTAAAGCCATTGATTCAGTTCTTGAGCTAGCAAATAAGCATCAGTTCAAAGATATTGCTTTGCCAGCAATTTCAACAGGTTCTTATGGATTTCCAATTGAAGAGGCTGCTAGCATCATTATTAGCAGATTAAAGGCGTGGGAAAAGCCTTGCCCAATGCTGGTTAGATTGGTTCTTATTGATGAAAAGGCTATGACTGTATTTAAGGGGCTTAACGACAGTCCGTAAAGGTTAAATGTTTGCTTACGATAGATTTGGCGGGTGCCAATCGCAGGCTAAAACTTCTTCTTATTGGCTAGCTTTTCGCAGTTCCCTGAGGCGCTGGCCTTCAAAATAACGGTTGGATTAGAAAAAGAAATATCTTTCACAACTTTAACCATGCCAGTATTTCTATTAATTTCTATGTACTGCTTTCTATCATCGTTATCACCCTGCTTCCAGGTATCGCTACCAAAAATTCTATTTTCTTCAACTAAAGCAGCCATCTTATTTGAAAAATAATTACTTCCGTCGCTAATTGAAATTACTCCTTTTTCAACCAAAACTGACATGGGCAGGTCTTTTATAGGCACATTAGTAACTCCGCCTCCGCTCATAGAAGAAATTTCTCCATTAACAACGCACATAAGATTTAGTGCAGTGCCTGATTGAGCAAAACCATTAATACTTACAAAAAGTAATGCGATTGAGAGTAGGGAATATTTTTTCATTTTTTATCTACAAATCCTCTTCCACTCATATTGGCGAGTGTATTGATTAAGCACTTGCTCATTTGAGCATTGCGAAGTTCCTAGCGGAGGCATTGTGGGTGGAGATATTGGAGCGACGGATGGAGGTGTCATGGGACACATCGTAGGTGGGCACATTGGCGGCATATCCATGGAGTTATTACAAATTGGCTGCATCTGCCCATTTACACATTGGCAGGTGCATGCAGCAGAAGCAGCAAAACTTGCCAAAGAGAACAATAAGGTTAGTAATAATTTTTTCATATCAATCTCCTGGTAAATAATTACCTTCTAGGCACATAGCCCTTTGATTGCATGCAGCTGTTATATAAATTTCTATTAGTTGAATAACCGCCTGGAGAGTTAGCCAAAGCCGCATTAAGTTGTTGTGACCAAGCGGGTGCAACATATTGATTCCCAACCATTTGACCCTGGGGCTGTGGCGTTGAAACTGGGGCTTGATATTGTTGTGATGCCTGAGTACAGGCGTAACTGTCTTGATTAAATTGTTGCTGCGTTGCCCCAGGCTTATCCCAGGTAATGTTTTGCGCACAGCCAGCAGATAAAGCCACCAAATAGACAGCAAGTACTTTTTTAACCATCGTTAACCAACTCCATTTATTTAACTTTCATACTAATTCTAATTTATTGAATTAAGTAGATAAATTGTTCATGAAGGAGCTTATTTAGAAATTAGGCACCCCACCTGCCGATTGAATGCCCCTCCAGGGTCTGGCTAAAATTTTTGACCGAATCTAGGGCTTTGCTTTAAGGTACATGGGATGGTACAAGACTGATTTACCTCAAAAAGAAAAAGCCCCAGTTATGGGGCTAAGTCTTTGTTGTATAAGGTAAAAAGCAGGTAGGTTGCCAAAGTTATTGGCGGAGACGAGAGGATTCGAACCTCCGATCAGAGTTTTAGCCCCGATGCTCCCTTAGCAGGGGAGTGCCTTCGACCAGCTCGGCCACGTCTCCGTACTTCTTACTATTACAACGCCCCACAGTTTAACGGATAACCGCTTCTGAGGGGTTTATTACGCTTTTGACTTACTTCTGGTCTAGCTCAAATGCCTTGTGTAGGGCACGTACAGCTAATTCCATGTATTTCTCATCAATCACCACTGAGATCTTGATTTCACTGGTGGAGATCATCAAGATATTGATACCCTCTTCTGACAAAGTGCGGAACATCTTGCTGGCAATACCAACATGTGAACGCATGCCTACGCCTACAACTGAAACTTTAGAAACTTTGGGATCGCCAGAAATTTCTTTTGCTTCGATGTGCGCTTGCACAGTGTTCTTCAGAATATCCAAGGCCTTTTGATAATCGGCGCGTGGCACTGTAAATGTGAAGTCAGTCTTACCTTCCACAGATTGATTCTGAATAATGATGTCCACATCAATATTGGCATCCGCAATCGGCCCAAGAATTTGATATGCGATGCCTGGACGATCGGGAACTCCAAGAACGGTAATCTTCGCTTCATCACGCGCAAAGGCGATGCCGGAAATAACTGCGGCTTCCATAGTGCTGTCCTCTTCAAATGTAATCAAGGTGCCCGACTTCATCTCTTGGTCTAAAGGCATCAATGGGTCTGTCAAAGAAGACAGAACCCGGGTTTTAACTTTGTACTTACCTGCAAACTCGACTGAACGAATCTGTAATACCTTTGAACCTAAGCTTGCCATTTCTAGCATCTCTTCAAAAGTAATCTTATCCAAGCGACGTGCATCTTCGCAAACGCGTGGGTCGGTTGTATAAACACCATCAACGTCTGTATAGATTAAGCACTCGTCGGCTTTTAAAGCTGCAGCCATCGCGACTGCTGAAGTATCAGAACCGCCGCGTCCTAGAGTCGTGATGTTACCGTTAGGATCAACGCCCTGAAAACCAGTAACAACAACTGCACGACCAGCATTGAGATCATTGAGGATCTTGTCGCTCTCAATGCTCTTAATACGGGCTTTGGTAAATGCGGAGTCTGTATGTACAGTTACTTGCCAACCAGCATAGCTAACCGCATCAATTCCTTCACGCATGAGTGCCAGTGCCAACAGACCTGAACTCACCTGTTCACCAGTAGATGCGATTTGATCTAACTCGCGTGGACTTGCTTCGGGGTTGATTTCTTTTGCAAGGCCGAGCAAACGATTGGTTTCGCCAGACATAGCTGAAGGCACAACCACCACTTGGTGACCAGCACGCATCCATTTGGCAACGCGCTTAGCAACGTTGGCAATGCGCTCAGTTGAGCCCATTGAGGTGCCGCCATACTTATGAACGATAAGAGCCATAAAAACCGTCTATTTAACTATCTGTAACAAGGAAATGAATCCTTGGAGGTCTAAAAAGGGCTTATTTTACAGGGTTTTGCACCCATTCCGGGATCACTCGCCTGCCAGTCGATGTCAGATGCGGATAACTCAACCCAATTCCGGCTACAGCGATCAATTCATCGTTGATATAGAGCAAGGGTGCCTGGCGCTCCCAGGGCGGTACATCGGCCTCCTGATAGAGGTTTTTAAGGGTTTTACGGGGTGTCTTAGACTTAATCTGAATCTTCTCGGAGCCTAGGCGCTCTCTAAGGGTAATTTGATTATTCTCCTGGGCTGTTTTTACCCAGTCAGCCGGAAATCCCAACTGTTTAGAGCTCGCTGGCAATACTTTGAGAGTCCACTGCCCTTCTTCAGGGCTTGCAACCTGGAGAGCTCCACGCCAAAGGTAGATTTTCCTCTCGTCATGCAACCACTCCAGTTTTGCATCTGCTTTGACTTTGGCAAGGTCGCGCCACCAAGCTTGTAAACGCTCTTGAGATGGCATCGCTAATTGTTGCGCTTGCAACCAGAAACGCAATACATTATTGGCTGCTGGTAGATCATCTTTAGCTAATGCTAGCAAGGGAATGACTTTTAGCTGGTCGTTACTCAGAATACTTTTCCCATCCTGTTGCGCCAAGCGATTCAGTAAGGTTTGCGCTTCTCCAAGTAACTGCGCACTGCGTGCCATATTGGCCAATGCCTCTGGCTGAATCTTTTCGAGCGCTGGAATGATTCTTTTGCGAACCGCATTACGACGGTATTTAGTATCTTGATTGCTGGGATCTTCGATCCATTTGAGCTTATGTTCTTTTGCATAAGCCTCAAGCTCTTGTTTACTTTGATTTAAGAGTGGCCGCCAAAGCGTGATGCTTGATTTGGAGGAGACACCCCTGCTTGCCGGCATGCCTGATAAGCCCGCCACGCCCGAGCCTCGAAGGAGCTGAAGAAGAACTGTTTCCGCCTGATCATTTTGGTGGTGGGCTAGGAGCAAATCCTCAATGCCATATTCTTCGCATAGATCAACAAGTGCTTCATAACGCCCCGCTCTTGCTCTAGCCTCGATGTTGCCTTGAGCTTCTTCGGTGTTGAGATGAAGAAGCCTGAAATCAAAATGGATTTGGTATTTTTTAGCCAGCTTCTCACAAAAGATCAACCATTCATCGGCAGGCTTTTGTAAGCCATGATGAATATGAAAAGCATAGATTTGATTTTTGTTTTGTGTTGTTGCTTTAGCTTGAGCTTTGCAAACAGTGTCGAGCAACACAACCGAATCGAGGCCGCCACTTAAGGCAACCGCAATTCGTTTTCCTGGATTAGGACTTTGCTGTGATTTCCTTGAACTTGCCATAACTCATCAAACGCTCATGACGACGCTCAAGTAATGCATCCACCTTCATGCCATCAAAAGTTTTTAAAGATTCAGCAAGTGCTTTACGCATATTGCTCATCATATTGTCGTAATCACGATGGGCACCACCAATAGGCTCAGCCACAATCTTGTCAATGAGGCCCAATGCTTTTAAGCGCTGTGCTGTAAGGCCCAACTGCTCAGCTGCTTCTGGAGCCTTATCAGCTGTCTTCCACAGAATGGAAGCGCAACCTTCAGGTGAGATTACGGAGTAAGTGGAGTTTTGTAGCATCAGAACTACGTCACCCATAGCAATTGCTAGCGCACCACCGGAACCACCCTCGCCAATAATCGTTGCGATGATTGGAACTTCGAGTTCTGCTTGAACATATAAATTGCGACCAATCGCCTCAGACTGATTGCGCTCTTCTGCATCAATTCCAGGAAATGCACCTGGCGTATCAACAAAGGTAAATACCGGAATACCAAACTTTTCTGCAAGGCGCATCAGGCGCATTGCTTTGCGATAACCCTCGGGACGACTCATGCCAAAGTTTCTTAGTGCGCGCTCTTTGGTATCACGACCCTTTTGATGGCCAATCACCACGCAAGGTTGATTTTCAAAACGGGCTAAACCACCGATGATCGATTGGTCATCTGCAAAAGTACGATCACCATGCAGCTCATGAAAGTCGGTAAATAAGGCGCCAACATAATCTAAGGTGTAAGGACGCTGCGGATGACGCGCTACTTGAGATACCTGCCAAGGCGTCAGATTAGCGTAAACGTCTTTGGTAAGCTGCTGACTTTTTTCAGCAAGCGTTTTGATCTCATCGGAGATATCTACCGATGACTCATCTTGCACAAAACGCAGCTCTTCAATCTTTGACTCTAATTCGGCGATTTGCTGCTCAAAATCCAGGAAAGTCGTTTTCATAGCCTGATTTTAATATTCAACTGGGATTGGGTCGATACTTCTCCACATATACCAGGTCGCAACCGTACGCCACGGCGCCCAATTGGCCGCCACCTCACGGGCCTCATGACGGCTGACAGGCTCTCCGCTGAAGTAATTGAGGGATATGGCCTTAATCAGGCCAACATCGTCCAAAGGCAGAATATCGGGGCGGATCATGTTGAAAATCAAGAACATTTCCGCTGTCCAGCGACCAATCCCCCGGATTGAGCTTAATTCCTTAATGACGCTCTCATCATCCATGTCTTTCCACTGATTGGCATGTAGCCGACCAGAATCAAAGTGATCTGCCAAATCTCGGATGTACTCGACCTTGCGTCCAGATAAACCAGCAGCGCGCAACTCTTCTACGGAGAGGGCTAGGATATTTTTGGGGGTAACTTTCTTTTTACTGGCAGCAACTACTTTGTTCCAGACGGATTGTGCTGCAGCTACTGAAATCTGCTGGCCAACAATTGATCTTGCCAAAGTATTAAATGAATCACCACGTGTCACTAAAAATCCGGACCCGATTTTAGGAATCAGTTTTTTCAGAATACGATCTTGCTTCATCAATTCTTTACAAGCTTGCTCCCAATAATCAGGCGCCACCTCTTCCAGGATTGATTCGACTTTTTCTGCTTTATCTGTTTTTGCTTTTACTGCAGTCATTAAGCCCTACGCCATTCTGTTAAGCCACCAGGCTTGTCTTCCAAAACAATCCCTTGCTCTAGCAATGTTTTACGAATCAAGTCTGCTTTAGCAAAGTCTTTTGCTTGTTTTGCTGCAACCCGTGCCGTAATCTGTTCTTCTATTTGATCAGCGCTTAAACCTTCCTGACCCTTAGAGCCTGCCTGCAAAAATGCAGTTGGATCACGTTGCAGGAAATTCAAAGAAGCACCAAGGGCTTTCAATGTATTTGCGAGCAATTGCTTTTCTTGGCCTTGAGCGCGATTTACTTCACTTGCCAAATCAAACAACACGGCAATTGCTTCAGGCGTATTGAAGTCATCATTCATGGCATCAGCAAAGCGCTTTGCCCATGGATTATGTGCATCGAGCACAACTGCTTGGGCTTGAGGACCATGCGCCAAGGCTGTATATAAACGCGCCAGCCCTGAACGAGCCTCTTCAAGCTGTGCATCACTGTAATTAATCGGACTACGGTAATGGGCCTTCAACATAAAGAAGCGCAGCACCTCAGGATCAAAGCTTTTTAAGACATCTCGGATTAAGAAGAAATTACCCAAGGACTTAGACATCTTTTCTTCATTTACACGGATGTGCCCGTTATGCATCCAATAATTCACAAATGGCGTGTCATCTTCTTTGCGATCTTTGCCGTATAAGGCACCTTCGCTTTGGGCGATTTCATTTTCGTGGTGCGGAAACTGCAAGTCTGCGCCACCACCATGAATGTCAAAGTGCTCGCCCAATAAATCACATGACATTGCTGAGCATTCAATGTGCCAGCCTGGACGGCCTTCACCCCAAGGAGATTTCCAGCGGGTATCTGCTGGTTCTTCCGCTTTGGCGCTTTTCCATAAAACAAAATCGAGAGGGTCACGCTTGCCGTCACCTACTGCAACACGCTCACCAGCATTTAACTCATCTAATGTCTTGCCCGATAGCTGACCATAGCGCGGCAATAAGCGCACAGCAAAATTGACATCGCCATCATTGGCCTGGTATGCCAATTCGTTTTCAATCAGCTTGCCAATCATGCCTTGCATCTGTGCGATGTAATCCGTAGCGCGCGGTTCTTGATCAGGATGCATTAAACCCAACTCATCAGAGTCGGCATGCATCGCATCAATAAAGCGATTCGTTAAAGCAGAAATTGGCTCGCCATTTTCAATGGCCCTTTTGATAATCTTGTCATCAATATCCGTGATATTGCGGACATACAGCACTTCATAGCCGCTAGCCCTGAGCCAACGAACCACCATATCAAAGACGATCATGACTCTGGCATGACCAATATGGCAAAAATCATAGACCGTCATCCCGCAGACGTACATCTTCACCTTACCCGGGACTATGGGCTTAAAGACCTGTTTTGAACGGCTAAGGGTGTTATAGATTTGCAGCATAGGGCTATAAAGGTGGGGCAAGTAGCGCCAATTTGTTAGACTGAGCGCTGAGTATATCGAATGAGCCCGTTTCATACCCCTTCCCCTATGCCCCACAACGCCCCAGCGCCACGTCCTGTCCTCAATAAGGTCTTTACCCCAGCTTTTGCCGCTTTGGCAATCCTGGCACTCTTATCAGGCTGCAGCACCCCTGCCCAGCAGCGCGCTGATGCGGAAATAGCAGCAATGAATGCCCAAGGAGCAAGCGGCTCCCAAACACCAGCGCAACCCTATTTAGGCGGCTATAGCCCCATTGACCCGCCAAGACTATCAGCAGACATGGGCTATGACCCTCTCAACCCAGAACTCTCTGAGACCGTTGGTGTTCCATTTTTGTCCTTCTTGATTATTGAGCCAGACCCTATCACCAAGAATGCTGTTCCTTCAGATGTAGAGAAACTCATTAAAGCGCGTAAATATCAAGATGCGGTCACTCAGATTAATGTGGATCTCAAAAAGACTCCGCGTAATGTGCAGTTGCGTTTTGTGAAGGCGCGCTTACAAATCGAGATGCGTCAATTTGATCAAGCTAAAAAGACTTTGATTGAAATTACTCAGCAGTTCCCAGAGCTGCCCGAGCCGTATAACAATCTTGCCGCAATTGCAGCAAACCAAGGTCAATGGATTGAAGCGCGAGATTATTTAGAGCTTGCGTTAAAACTGCGCCCTAGTTATGCCATTGCCTCTGCTAATTTAGGTGAGATCTATATTCGTCTTGGCGCCCAAGCTTATGAAGATGCTGGCAAGAATGCGACATTGAATCAGCGCCAATACTCTAATCGTGCCAAAGCACTCCTAGATATCTTGAAGCCTCCGGCGAAACGTCCCGTAAGTCGTGCCCCCAATCCCACAGTCAACCCTACAGTGAATCCCACTTTGGATTCACTGCCAAGTAACAACCCACCCAACTAACCTTCCAGAAAGTAGATCTAATAATGGCGAAAGTTCTCCTAAAAACCAATCAGGGTGATATCACCCTGACTCTTGATGCAGTTAAGGCACCTAAAAGCGTTGCTAATTTTTTACAGTATGTAAAAAGCGGTCATTACGATGGCACGATTTTCCATCGTGTGATAGATAACTTCATGGTTCAAGGCGGCGGTATGACTGCTGGCATGAAGCAAAAGTCAACTGGCGCAGAAATTGAAAACGAAGCGAATAACGGCCTTAAGAACGATCGTTACACCGTAGCTATGGCTCGTACTAGCGATCCACATTCTGCTACCGCTCAATTCTTTATCAACGTTAACGACAATGACTTCCTGAATCACACAGCGCCTAACGCTCAAGGTTGGGGCTATGCCGTATTTGGCAAAGTCACAGACGGCATGGATGTTGTTGACACCATTCGCAAGGTAAAGACTGGAAGCTCTGGTTTTCATCAAGACGTTCCATCAGAAGATGTCGTCATCGATAAGGCTACCGTTCTCGAGGAATGATTCCGCAATACGCGAGCGCGCTGCTCATATCGGATCTACACCTGACGCCGTCAATGCCCTTGACGGCGCAACGTTTTTTTGATTTCTGCGAAAAAGAAGCTCCAAAAGTCGAAGCTGTTTTTATTCTGGGTGACTTATTTGAATACTGGGTGGGTGATGATGCAGCAGCATCCTCTCCCTTCCAACAAGAAGTTCAGCGCGCAATCGCCAATCTATCTACCAAAGTAAAAACGTATTACTTGCATGGCAATCGAGATTTTCTAATCGGTAAAAGTTTTATTAAAAAAACAGGGATGACGCTTTTGTCAGACCCCTGCACTGTTCAGATTGCTTCAGAAAAATGGGTGCTCGCCCATGGCGATGCTTTATGCACTGCCGATATTGCTTACCAAGCATTTCGCAGCTGGGTCAGAAAGCCTTGGATTCAAAAAATATTCTTGGGACTGCCGCTCAATTGGCGCAAGGGTATAGCTCAACATCTGCGCAGCAATAGCCATAATCAATATCAAACTCAACAACGCTCAACATCACATCAAGTCAAAATGGATGTGACACAACAAGCTTGCGCTGATGTGATGAAGGATCATTCTGGAAACAGATTAATTCATGGCCATACCCACTTGCCTGCCCATCATGAAGAATCTATGGGCACTCAAAGTTGGCAGCGATGGGTGTTATCGGATTGGGATCTTGATCACCCGGAGAGCCTGCCTCCTAGGGCAAGCGCCTTGTTTATCGATAATGCTGGAGCACGCTATCTCGACCTAATCAAGAGTTAAGTACTCTTGATTAGGTCGAGTGATGTCTATTAAGAAACGGAATATTTAGAAAGCGATTGCACCATCTGCGCGAAGATGCGTGGGTTTGCTGCCATCAATTCACCACTTTTCAGGAAGCCCTCTTCACCACGATAGTTACCTATCAATCCACCCGCTTCAGTAATGAGCAATGCGCCTGCTGCCATATCCCATGGCTTGAGATCGCTCTCAAAGAAACCATCGTAGCGACCAGCTGCAACATAAGCTAAATCTAATGATGCTGCGCCGGGACGACGCAATCCTGCGCATTGACGTGACATCTCAGCGAAGATCTTTAAATATTTTTCTAAGTCTTGGTCTTCACGATATGGAAAGCCCGTACCAAGTAAAGAATTTGCCAGACGATCTTGCGCAGCTACGCGCAAACGCCGACGATCCAAGTAGGCACCAGCACCTCGTGTCGCGGTGAATAATTCATCACGAGTGGGGTCATAGACTACGGCTTGTTGAGTTACGCCATTCACTGCAAGTGCAATAGACACTGCATATTGCGGAAAGCCATGAATAAAATTGGTTGTGCCATCAAGAGGATCGATGATCCACACATTTTCTGCATCGGCATTGCGCTCGCCTGTTTCTTCCGCCAAAAATCCGTGGGTTGGATAGGCTTCGCTCAGCGTTTCAATGATGGCCGCTTCTGCGGCTTTGTCCACCTCGGTTACAAAATCGTTATGTTGTTTACGGTCAACTTGTAGTCGCTCCAAATTCAAGGAGGCACGATTGATGACTGTTCCAGCGCGACGGGCGGCCTTTACGGCCACATTTAACATGGGATGCATAGTATTGATGGACAAATTAAATAAGAACAAGCTCCTTGTAAGGTCTACAACTAGGGTAAATTGCATGACAATACGAAGCTAACAGATTGATTCTAAACGATTAGCGTCCAGAACACCCCAATAACCCCTCTCAAACTACCCTAAAGCGCATTGATGAATATCGATTTATCCAAACTCCTTCGCTGGGTTTTAGTTGAAACTAGCCACCCTGGAAACGTAGGTTCAGCCGCTCGCGCCCTCAAAACCATGGGATTTGGCGATTTGCGCCTCATTAATCCCAAGATCAAAGGTGTGGCGGCAAATACTGAAGCTATCGCCCTAGCTAGCGGTGCCGCAGACATCCTGGAGACCTCCTTGGAGAGTGATTCCTTGGCGTCTGCAGTAGAAGGTTGCTCGCTTGTTTTGGGTCTCACTAGCCGAGATCGAGAGTTTGGACCTCCCGCCCTCGACTGGGAAAGCGCCCGCTCCTTGATAGCAGATGCCACTCTGAGCGGTGGCAAGGTTGCCCTCCTCTTTGGCCCAGAGAGAACGGGATTGGATAATGATCATTTAGCCTTGTGTACGCACAGGGTCTGGCTAGATGCCAATCCTGCTTATCCCTCGCTGAACCTAGCCCAAGCGTTAATGGTGTGTGCCTATACCCTTAGGGAAACATTGATTCGGAATACTGCAGAACCTCACTCTTTGGCAAATCGAGAAGAAATGGCTGATTTTGCCGATCCCGCTGCAGTTGCTGCCATGTTGGATCATTGGCGCGAAGGGCTTGAGGCAATTGGCTATTTAGATCCCGCCAACCCCAAGAAGCTCATACCCCGATTGCAGGCTCTATTTGCACGCAGCCGTCTACATAAAGAAGAGATTGACCTGTTGCGGGGGATCGCAAAACAGATGCTCCTGAGAAAATAAGCGCATCCCGTTAAAATCAACCCATGCCTAATCCTTTTTTCGACCAAGTCGACTCCATCATTGCCAGAGACCCAGCTGCCCGGAATCGTCTCGAGGTCATTACTTGCTACCAAGGTTTACATGCAGTTTGGCTGCATCGTGTCTCCCATTTTTTATGGAATCTGGGGCTGAAATGGATTGCACGAGTGCTTTCCATGTTTTCACGCATTCTGACGGGTATTGAAATACATCCTGGCGCAAAGATTGGTCGCAGAGTATTTCTAGATCATGGACTTGGTATTGTGATTGGCGAGACTACTGAAATTGGCGATGACTGCACCATTTATCAAGGCGTTACTTTAGGCGGCACTTCTCTTTATAAAGGTGTAAAACGTCACCCTACTCTTGGTAAAGGCGTAGTGGTTAGCGCTGGTGCAAAAGTACTTGGCGGATTTACCGTAGGCGATGGTGCACGTGTTGGCTCTAATGCGGTTGTTCTTAAAGAGATTCCTGCGGGAGCTACTGCTGTTGGTATACCTGCGCGAATCTTGCATCCCGACTTGCCGCAAAGTCCAGATAGCAAAACGAAAGAATACTTTTCGGCTTACGGCGTTACACCGAATGTAGATGATCCAGTATCCATGGCTCTTAAGGGTTTAATCGATGCGACGATCGAGCAAGAAGCCAAAATTGCCGCGCTAGAGAAAGCACTTGCTATATTAAGCAACGCCCCTGCAGGTCATAATGCAGAAGGCTCAAGCGATACCAAGCGCGATCTAGATGCTATTAAGGAATGGTTGAAAGAGTAGGATCTTCGGACGATCTCACAATAGATGTAAAAAAGGAATAGCGCGCTATTCCTTTTTTGCTTTAGTGGAGTTCTGAATTAATGCAGTGTGCGTGGACCAGCATTGTCACCACCTAAAGCACCGCCTGGAAATTCATCGTCATCGCCGTCATCATCACTCTCTTCATTTGGCATGCCGAATGAAAAACTCTCGCCACCTTCTGGATGACGATTTTCAATCTCATCATCAGTAGCAACTCGCACATCTTCGACTTGCACCCAAAAACGCAGTGCCATGCCAGCCAAAGGATGATTGCCATCCAGTACCACTTGATTGTCGGCAACATCGGTAACGGTATAAATTAAAGGCTCATCATCAGCATCTACATCCTCAGTATTGGCGCCTTCTTCGGTATCGGGGATGCCTTCAAACTGCATACCCACTTCCAGGGGCTCAGGAAAACGCGTGCGTGGCTCAATCTTCAATAGCTCAGGATCGTACTCACCAAAGGCTTCATTTGGCTCAAGCTGAATCGTGGCCTCATAACCAATATCTTGGCCATCTAGCAGGGTCTCAATTTTGGGAAAAGTACCTTCATAGCCACCGTGCAGGTATACCATCGGAGAATCTGGTTCTTCGATGACATTATTTTGCGCATCGGTTAACTTATAGCGAAGGGATACGATGGTATTTTTTTCAATCTTCATGCGGAATTTGTCGAACATTCGTTTTTAATCAGTTTCTAAAAAAGCTTTTACCTTTTACTTTATGACCTCATTTTACTTGAGCAAACCCTATGAGCCTCCCCAGGCCCCAGCAAAACTTCCCTTAGGCGAGCCCTGGGCCCTATTTGGGGGTATTAGCCCAGATCAGTTCATGGCACGCTACTGGCATAAAAAGCCTCTCCTTATCCGTGGAGCAATACCGGCATTTGCCCTCTCAGCACTTTCTGGAGAGCAGCTTGATAGCCCTATTCCCACGCAAGAATTACTCAAATTTGCCCTGCAAGATGGGGTTGAATCGCGCCTGGTGAAATCTAACCCCTGGAGTTTTAGCAGTGGTCCATTTGCCAAAAAAGCAATTCCCTCAGTTGATAAACCCAATTGGACTTTGTTGCTCCAAGGAATGGAAGCGCATCATCCTGCAGCTGCCAAAATACTGACTTGGTTTCGCTTTATCCCCGATGCTCGCCTTGATGACTTGATGGTCAGCATTGCTGGCATTGGTGGCGGCGTTGGCCCACACTTTGATTCTTACGATGTCTTCCTAATTCAAATGTCCGGACGAAGACAGTGGCGAATTTCTGAGCAAGATGATTTAAGCCTCAACCCCAATCTCCCGCTAAAAATTCTGCAGAACTTTAAGTCTGAGCAAGAGTGGACATTGGAGCCAGGTGACATGCTGTATTTACCGCCACATGTAGCCCATGATGGAATCGCACTTGATGCAGGCTGTCAAACATGGTCTGTAGGATTTCGTTCGCCTAGCTTTAAAGAATTGCTACAAGAAGGTTTGTGGCGCTTAGCCGAATCCTTGGAGGATATTCCTGGGCTAGAGGATAAGTTTGCAGACCCCAAACAAAGCGCTACTCAGTTTGCCGAACAGTTACCAGATGAACTCATCAAACAGCTTGGATCGAAATTGAAGGAGTTGAAATTAGATCAAATTGATGGCTTTCTCCCAGGGATTACTGCCTATCTTTCAGAGCCTAAACAACAAGCCTTTTTTGACGGTCCAGAAGAGCCTCTTAGCCCAGGGCAATTTTTAAAGCAATTGGGCGCGACCCCCCTTGTTCCCCACCCCCAAACCCGTATTTTGAGCCTTGGAAAGCAGGTTTATTGCAATGGGGAGACTATGACTAAGGGGCAAGCTCAAGACATTATTTCCGCCTGGCAGACCCTCTCCGCCCAGAAGGCCCTGAAGGGTAAAAAGCCGAAGCATCTCGATAAATCCAGTCTTTATGAGGCGTATTTGGCTGGATGGCTGGTTTTTCAGACCTGAATTCCCAGATGGATATAATAATTACTGGAAACTACTTAGGGATTATCCCTCGGTAAATCCAGAAAACAATTACCGGTAATTGTTGTTAATTTTTTAAAGGAATTTATAAATGAAGAAGTCACTCGTATTCGCTGCTATGTTAGCAATCGCCTTGGCCGCTTGCGGTAAGAAAGAAGAAGCAAAACCTGTAGAAGCTGCTCCTGCTGCTGCTCCAGCTGCTCCAGCTGCTGAAGCTCCTGCTGCTGCTCCAGCTGCTCCAGCTGCTGACGCTAAGAAGTAATCTTCTTCATGAAGAAAAAAAGCCGCTGAAAAGCGGCTTTTTTATTGGCTGTAAAAAACTTACTTAGACAGTTGATCCGTTAACAAGGTCAACAACTGGAATCCAGCAGGCGTATTTTCTGGCTTGCCCTCAGCATTCTGCACATACACATTTGCAGAATTCTCACCAGTACTCTTCACAACCACTTGATACTTCTTAGCCTTCAAGCTTGAATCATCTTTGCTACTAAAGAGATTTGAGAAGAATCCTTTGGTATCACCCAAATCTTTTGGATTGACGTAACGCACGTAGTAAACGCCATTAGAGCGATTGCGATCTTCAACAGTAAAGTTTGAACGATCAAGCGCTAGACCAACATCACGCCAAGAGCGGTCAAAACCAGCGCTCAACTGAATATAGGCTTGATTAGTACCCTCTTGAACAAACTTCGCCTTAGGGGTTTTAGGGCCAAGCGGGACCGCTACCATCGCCTTGGCTTGCTCTTGAGTCATACCCAAGCGCTCCATCAAACGCGCCAAGAAAACCGCCTCTAACTCGGGGTCATTCGGACGAGGTGTCCAGACTGTAGAGATACAGTTGCCAGTGGAATCAGATGTGCACTTTTCAATGGCACCACGTTGAGTGATGTAGACCTCAGTCTCACCAGGCTTAGAAACTTCTAAACGCGTCTTGTATTTATCGCGCTCGCCTGTGTCATACAGCGTATCTAAAGCGCCACCAAGAGTTGATCGAATCCAATCTTGAGAAATCTTGGCACGATTTTCTGCCCAGTCTGTTTCCATGATTCCAGTAGATGGAGAATCCACTACCAAAAGAAAACCATTCTCTTGCCAGAAATCTTTTACTTGTGGATAAAGTTCAGGCGCTGGCTTTTCAACCACCAACCAACGACGCTCGCCATCACGCGCAATGCGCATACCCGGAATGCCCGTCATCACATTACTGCGCATTTGCACTGATTTCTTAACGGCGGCATTGTACTCAGACATTGTGGCTGTTCCATCCTGAACGATGTAACGGCGATCAGCTTGAGCAGTAATAAGGTCGGGAGGGTAAGACAAATTAGGTCCGCGCACAGCGCCAGAGCTCTTATAGTCAACGGTATCGTTACTAGTAACTGACTTACAGGCTGTTAGCGCAACGGATGCCATTAACAGCAGAGCAAATATCGATAAGTATCGACGCAATAATTGGAGCAAATTCATCATAATAAGTTGGCCTGTTTTAATGCTGCCTTCAAAGGCTCGCGCAAGGAATTGCTTAAAGGTGTTAATGGCAAACGAATGCCAGCAGTAATCTTGCCCATCTCGTGTAATGCCCACTTCACTGGGATTGGGTTGGCCTCTGTGAACATCGCCTTATGAACTGCAATCAATTGATATTGAATTTCACGAGTTCTCTTCACATCATCTGACATTGCTGCAACACAAAGTTCATGCATTAAACGTGGTGCAATATTCGCAGTTACAGAGATATTGCCCTTGCCACCCATCAACATCAACATGGCTGCCGTGAGATCATCACCAGAAAACACTGAGAAGTCTTGATGGCCAGCACGCTTGAGGTCATTAATCAATAAGGTTCCGCGCTCTAAACTACCCGTCGCTTCTTTTATACCGATAATGCCTGGCACACCAGCTAAACGAACCACAGTATCACCTGCCAAGTCGGCTACTGTTCTACCGGGAACGTTATACAAAATGACCGGCAGATCAACGGACTCTGCAATCTTTTTAAAGTGGGCAAACATGCCATCTTGTGTTGGCTTGTTGTAATACGGAACCACTTGCAGGCTGGCATCAGCGCCAACTTGCTTAGCAAATTTGGTTAATTCAATCGCTTCAATTGTGGAGTTGCCACCAGTGCCTGCGATGACTGGAATGCGACCAGCAATCTGCTCTACCGTCACGCGAATCAGCTCACAATGCTCTTCAACCGAAACCGTGGGAGATTCGCCACTCGTGCCAACAATCACAATGCCATCAGTCCCTTCGGACACGTGCCAATCCAGCAAAGAACGCAAGCTAGCGTAATCCAAACTCCCGTCCTCGAACATCGGAGTAACAATAGCCGGCATGCTACCGGCTATGGGTTTTTTGCTGCCTTTGGAATGAGCTGTATTTGTCACCGAATATGCACCGATTTTTAGCTGTCTTAACCCTGAAATTGTAACGGAATGCGCTGTTTTAGCTCACCTTTTACAGCACATAGGCGCTGAACCATGGCTGGTTTGGGCTGATCCACATAAATATCCTCATAAGCCAGTACTTTGAGGTCATGGCGGGAGGCAAAAGCGAGCAATTCCCCTGGATTTAAAAGGAAATTGGGGTTGGATGGTTTGCCAAAATCGCCATTACCCAGGGCGAAGGTTTCATAGATCAAAACGCCCTCTTTTCTGAGCATTTTGGGGAGTTCATCGAGGTGGGGACGGTAAAGGTAGTTTGTCACCACAATAGCGCTGAACTCAGCCCCTATTAAAGGCCACTCGGCCTCTTCAAGGTGAAGACGTTTAGGGGTAATAGATGGGTTGTTTAACATCTCAATGGCCTGAATATCCTGGTCCACTGCCATCACCTGATAACCCATGTTGGCTAGCAACTCAGAGTGTCGACCTGCTCCACAGGCTAGATCTAGAACCACCCCACCCCGAGGAATCAGTGGTGCAAATCGCCTCACCCAAGGTGAAGCATTCAGAATCGCATCGTGCGCACTAGGCAAGATCAATCCTCAATCGTAAGCCAGGCCCATCGCTTCACGAACCTCGCGCATCGTTTCTTGTGCGACCTTGCGTGCCTTATCGCAACCATCAGCAATGATGGAGCGCAAAAGGCTCGGATCATCGAGATACTTTTGAGCACGTTCAAACATTGGTTGTTGCTCAGCCAAAATGGCATCAATCACTGGTTGCTTACACTCTAAACAGCCAATGCCTGCTGATTTGCATCCCTTATCCACCCATTGTTTTGTATCTTCATTTGAGTAAACGGTATGCAACTGCCATACAGGACAACGCGCAGGATCTCCAGCATCCGTTCTGCGAACTCGGGCTGGATCAGTTGGCATAGTGCGAATCTTTTTAATCACATCTTCCGGATTTTCACGAATACTAATCGTGTTGCCGTAGGACTTAGACATCTTCTGCCCATCAATGCCAGGCATGCGTGATGCAGTTGTTAGTAAGGCTTGAGGTTCGGGAAGAATAATTTTGCGAGAGCCTTCCAAGAAACCAAAAAGTCGTTCACGATCAGCCATCGATAGGCTTTGCGCCTCTTGTAATAGGGCTTTAGCCTGCTCAAGCGCTTCATCGTCTCCGCGTTCCTGAAATGCTACGCGTAATTCGGCATACATCTTGGCGCGCTTGCTACCTAATTTCTTAACTGCCTCTAAAGCTTTTTCTTCGAAGCCTGGCTCGCGGCCATAAAGATAATTAAAGCGACGTGCTACCTCTCGAGTCATCTCTACGTGCGGCACCTGATCTTCACCTACCGGCACAAATTGCGCACGGTAAATCAAAATATCTGCAGCTTGTAGCAATGGATAGCCTAGGAAGCCATAGGTTTGAAGGTCCTTTTCCTTAAGCTTCTCGATTTGATCTTTATAAGTAGGCACCCTCTCCAGCCAGCCTAGCGGGGTTCCCATAGAGAGCAATAAAAAGAGTTCGGCATGTTCAGGCACTTTGCTTTGAATAAACAAAGTTGCCTGATTTGGATCTACGCCAGTTGCCAACCAATCAATCACCATATCCCACACGGATTGCTCGATCACATCAGGAGTCTCGTAATGGGTTGTTAAAGCATGCCAATCTGCTACAAAAAAGAAGCAAGGGTATTCGGACTGCAAGCGCACCCAGTTCTTTAAAACACCGTGGTAATGACCGAGGTGCAAACTACCGGTTGGTCGCATGCCAGAGAGAACGCGTTCAGCAAACATCTTTTTTCTTTTCTTAGTGGTTAATTAGTAGTGAGCTTGGGCTCTTAATGAAAAGCAGACCACACCGGAGTGAGGTGATCTGGTAAGTGAGGCAAATGCCCTAAATCAATATGGCTTTCGTTCGGATCATGAAAGTCCGAACCACGAGAAGCCAAAAAGCCATACTGCTGTGCAATCTTTGCAAAAGTTTTGTATTGGTCTGGACTATGACTCCCAGTAATCACTTCAATTGCCAGGCCTCCAATATCCTTAAAGTGCTTATAGAGTTCATCCATTTGCATAGCACTGAGTCTGCTGTAACGACCAGGGTGAGCTATTACCGCTACGCCACCTGCAGATTTAATCCAGCTAACGGCGTGATCCAGACTGGCCCATTGATGAGGAACATATCCTGGCTTTCCCTCAATCAAATAGTTTTTAAAAACATGTTCTGTATTGCGACACACGCCCTGCTCCACTAAGAAGCGAGCGAAATGTGTTCTGGAGATCAACTCGTGATTGCCGGCAAAATGCAATGCGCCCTCATAAGCTCCAGGAATACCTACTTTGAGCAATTGCTCTGCCATCAGTTGCGCACGATTTGCACGACCATCACGCGTTTGACGTAAACCCTCAATAATCCCAATATGGTCTGCATCAATACCAAGACCAACGATATGAATCGTCTCACCCATCCAAGTAACAGAGATTTCTACACCAGCAAGATAATCTATATTTAAAGCGCTAGCTGCTTCTCGCGCACGCTTTTGCCCGCCCAACTCATCATGATCGGTCAGCGCCCACAAATGCACACCATTTGCTTTAGCGCGCTCAGCTAATTCCTCAGGCGTCAAAGTCCCATCAGAAATAACTGAATGGCAATGTAAATCGGCATTAAGGGGTGAAAAGCTGCTCATGACCCTATTTTAGGTCAAGCTGGTATCAATTACCCGGCGCGGCGCATCTAGGTAGTCACGAGACTGCATCTCGATCAAACGGGATACGGTTCTGGAGAATTCCGCTGTAATTTGGCCCTCGGTATACAAATCCGGGGCCGGAACCTCTGCAGAGATGATTAACTTGATCTTATGGTCGTATAAGACATCAATTAACCAGATAAAGCGACGGGCTTCATTGGTCATTCTAGGGGGCATATAAGGCACTCCCGACAGAATCACCGTATGAAATTGGTTGGCTATTTCCAGGTAGTCGTTTTGAGAGCGTGGACCACAACAGAGGGTCTTAAAGTCAAACCACACCACACCATCAGCCATATGCAAGGGACGCAATTCGCGGGACTCAATATTTAAGACGGGATTGCGAGTCTCTTTTTGATTGCCGATCAGCGTTTGGAACATTTGACCAAGCGTTGCTTGTGTTTCTGCATTCACTGGAGTGAGGTAGGCTTCCACTTGCGCCATCTGCACACGACGATAATCATTGCCCGCGTCTACGTTCAATACATCGAGCTTCTCTTCCAATAACTTGATAGCCGGAACCAATCTATCGCGATGCAAGCCATTTGGATAGAGTTGATCAGGGCGATAGTTTGATGTCATCACAAATTGCACACGGTCTACAAAGAGCGCATCAAGCAGGCGATACAAAATCATCGCATCAGCAATATCGTTAATGTGAAACTCATCAAAGCATATGAGGCGATAGCGATTAGAAATCCGCTTTGCTAGCTCATCTAGTGGATCTGACATTCCTGAGAGTTCATGCAATTCACGGTGCACTTCCCGCATGAACTCATGAAAATGAATGCGGATTTTCTTTTCTAATGGGGATGCAGCGTAAAAGCAATCCATTAAGAACGATTTACCGCGTCCCACCCCGCCCCACAGATAAATGCCACGGGGCAACGTTGGTTTAAATATCTTTTTCTTTAGGGAATTGCTACGGATTTCTTTATAGGCAATCCATTCGTCTTCGCATTCCTGAAGACGCTCTACAGCACGAAGCTGCGCGGGATCGCTATGATACCCGCGCGCCTTTAACTCTTGCTGGTAAAACTCAATGGTTTTCAATTACATATTTAATGCACGTGAGTCTGTCGCCAACGCTGCTTCGCGCATCACTTCAGACAAACTTGGATGTGCATGACAGATACGAGCAATATCTTCTGCTGCTGCTTTAAATTCCATTGCAACCGCTGCTTCCGCAATTAAGTCAGATGCATTGGCGCCGATAATATGTACGCCAAGAACCTCATCAGTCTTTGCATCCGCTAACACTTTGATAAAACCATCAGCGCGACCCATACCTAAGGCACGGCCATTAGCAGCAAATGGGAACTGACCCGCTTTATAAGCAATGCCAGCCTCTTTGAGTGCTTGTTCAGTCTTGCCAACCCATGCAATTTCAGGATCAGTGTAAATAACCCAAGGAATGCAGTTGTAATCAATATGTGGTTTTTGGCCAGCAATCACTTCAGCAACTAAGACACCTTCGTCCTCTGCTTTGTGTGCCAACATTGGGCCACGTACTACGTCACCAACGGCATAAACGCCAGGCGCGCTAGTTGCGCAAGTGTGATCATCGATTGGAATGAAGCCACGCTCATCGACTTTGAGGCCAATCTTGTCTAAACCTAATTTATCAGTATTGGGTACGCGACCAACAGAAACAATTAAGCGATCGCATTCCAGCTTAGTCGCCTTACCAGCGCTATCGGTGTAATTCACCACTACACCCTTTTTATCCGCCTTAACATCACCAATCTTCACGCCAGTATGAATATCTAGGCCTTGCTTAGCAAAAAGCTTTTGGGCTTCTTTAGCAATACCGGTGTCGCAAGCGCCTAAGAATGAAGGCATTGCTTCAAGCACAGTCACTTGGGCACCGAGACGGCGCCATACAGAGCCCAACTCTAAGCCGATGACACCAGCACCGATTACGCCTAATTTCTTAGGGGCGGAATCAAACTTGAGCGCACCTTCGTTATCGCAGATTAAGACATTGTCTACAGCAATACCTGGGAGGTGACGGGCTTTAGAACCAGTAGCAATAATCACATTCTTTGCAGTAACTGTTTCTTTATCTTTGCCATCAATCTTGACTTGATAACCATCGGCACCCTTGCCTTCAAAAGATGCATGACCTTTTAGCAAAGTGATTTTGTTCTTGCGGAACAAGTACTGAATACCACCAGTCATCTTGGTCACGATGTCATCTTTGCGAGCAATCATCTTGTTGGTGTCGATGCTGACAGCGCCCACCTTAATGCCATGATCGGCGGCATGATGGTTGATCTTCTCGAACTCTTCAGAAGAAGCTAACAAGGCCTTAGAAGGAATGCAACCAACGTTTAAGCAAGTACCGCCCAAACGGGGCTCACCTTTTGGGTCATCATAGGATTGAGATTCAGCACAGGCAACTTTAAAACCAAGTTGCGCTGCACGAATTGCGGCAATATAGCCACCAGGGCCACCACCAATTACGACTACATCAAAAGCTTGGCTCATGATCTTCCCT
Organism: Polynucleobacter sp. JS-Polo-80-F4; assembly: GCF_018881965.1. Taxonomy (GTDB): domain Bacteria; phylum Pseudomonadota; class Gammaproteobacteria; order Burkholderiales; family Burkholderiaceae; genus Polynucleobacter. The sequence continues at coordinate 1,698,902 of NZ_JACVPI010000001.1, read as the reverse complement.
TCTTACAAATCAAGGAGAAGACGTGAAGGATCTTCTAAGGCATCCTTCATGGCAACCAAACCAAGCACAGCCTCGCGACCGTCGATGATGCGGTGATCGTATGACAAAGCTAAGTAGTTAATTGGGCGCACAACCACTTGACCATTTTCAACTACAGCGCGGTCTTTAGTTGCATGGATACCCAAAATAGCAGATTGTGGTGGGTTAATGATTGGTGTGGAGAGCATGGAGCCGAATACACCACCGTTAGAGATGGAGAATGTGCCGCCAGTCAATTCTTCAATAGACAATTTGCCATCGCGAGCCTTAGCGCCAAACTCAGCAATCTTCTTCTCGATGTCCGCTAAATTCATTTGGTCAACATCACGCAAAATTGGAACTACCAAACCACGTGGTGAACTTACGGCAATACCGATATCAAAGTAACCGTGGTAAACAATGTCATTACCATCAACAGAAGCATTCAAGAGTGGGAACTTCTTCAAAGCATGAGTAGCCGCTTTTACGAAGAAAGACATAAAGCCTAACTTCACACCATGTACTTTTTCAAACTGATCTTTGTACTTATTACGCATAGCGATTACTGGCGCCATGTTGACTTCGTTAAATGTAGTCAAGATAGCGTTATTAGCTTGAGACTCAAGTAAACGCTCAGCAATACGAGCACGTAAGCGACTCATTGGTACGCGCTCTTCTGGGCGATCGCCCATTGGAACAGGCGCACTTGGCAATGCAGCTGACTTAGCGCTACCAGCAGAGGCATTCAATGCGTCACCTTTAGTGATGCGGCCATCACGACCAGAGCCGGCAACTTGACCAGCATCGATATTTTTCTCAGCAAGAATTTTTGCAGCTGAAGGTGCTGCGGCTGCGCCAGCTTTAGCAGCAGGAGCGGCTGCCTTAGCCGGGGCTGGAGCTGCTGCAGGCGCAGCAGCTGGTGCAGGCGCGGCGGCAGCGGGAGCAGCAGCGGCAACAGCAGTGCTATCAATCTTTGCAATCAACTGTTCAGCAATGACAGTGCCACCATCGGCAACGATGATTTCTGTCAAAACGCCAGCTGAAGGCGCTGGAACTTCGAGAACCACTTTATCGGTTTCGATTTCAATCAAGATCTCGTCTTGACCTACTGCATCGCCAACCTTCTTTTTCCATTGCAACAAAGTTGCTTCGGCAACTGACTCTGAGAGTTGTGGAACTTTAACTTCGAAAATAGCCATGATTAATCCTGTTTATATGTATGTGTGTATGTTTAGTTATGAAGACGATTATTTCGTGATCACGTAACCTTTGAGTTTGGCAAACGCCGCATTCAATAAAGACTTCTGCTGTTCTTGGTGGAGATGGGCATAACCACAAGCTGGTGATGCTGATGCAGGGCGGCCTGCATAGCCCAACTTCATGCCATCAGACATGTTTTCCAAGATGTTGTGCTGTACAAAGAACCAGGCACCTTGGTTTTGTGGCTCATCTTGACACCAGACTATGTCTTCCAATTTCGGATATTTCTTCAACTCAGCAGTCAATGCTTTGTGCGGGAATGGATACAACTGCTCCAAGCGAATGATGGCAACATCGCCAATCTTCTTCTCAGCACGTTGTTTAACTAGGTCGTAATAGACCTTACCAGAGCACATTACTAAACGAGTTACTTGTTTAGCGTCGATTGAATCATCACGCTCACCAATAATGGTTTGGAAACCACCTTTAGTGAACTCAGACAAAGGGGAAGCTGCTTCTTTATTGCGCAACAATGATTTTGGAGTCATCAGGATCAGCGGTTTACGGAACTGACGAATCATCTGGCGACGCAACACGTGGAAGATTTGCGCTGCAGTTGTTGGCTGAATGACCTGCATATTGGTATCAGCGCACAACTGCATAAAACGCTCAAGACGTGCAGAGGAATGCTCCGGGCCCTGACCTTCGTAACCGTGCGGCAACATCATGACCAAACCGTTAGCGCGACCCCACTTCACTTCACCGGAGGCGATGAACTGATCAATAACCACTTGAGCACCGTTAGCAAAGTCGCCAAACTGAGCCTCCCAAATAGTTAAGGTGTTTGGTTCAGCTGCGGCATAACCGTACTCAAAACCAAGTACAGCCTCTTCAGAAAGAATGGAGTCAATCACCACAAATGGCGCTTGATCTTTAGTCACATGCTGAAGCGCGATGTAAGTACCGGTATCCCATTTCTCACGGTTTTGCTCATGCAATACCGCGTGACGGTGAGTAAAGGTGCCTCGCCCGCTATCTTCACCAGATAAACGTACTGGGTAACCACTGGCAACCAAGGATGCGAAAGCCATGTGCTCGCCCATACCCCAGTCGACATTAATTTCACCACGACCCATAGCAGCACGGTCATTAAATACCTTAGCTACTAATGGATGCGCCTTGAAACCTTCTGGAATAGTAGAAATCTTTTCAGCTAAGCGCTTCCACTCAGTTAAAGGAATCGCTGTATCAGATTCATCCGTCCACTTCTTATTTAGGAATGGAGACCAATCGACCGCAAATTTACCTTTGAAGTTACTCAAGACCGGATCGGAAGTTTGCTTACCTTCATCCATGGCAGCGCGATACTCTTTGACCATCAGATCGCCTGTGCCAGCAGGTAATACACCTTGAGCTTCTAATTTATCAGCATATAACTTACGAGTACCTGGGTGCGCAGCAATGATTTTGTACATCAATGGCTGAGTCATTGCTGGCGTATCTTGCTCGTTATGGCCAAGCTTACGGAAGCAAATGATGTCGATCGCAACATCTTTATGAAACTTCATACGGAACTCAACTGCCAGCTTAGTTGCTAACACTACCGCTTCAGGATCATCACCGTTTACGTGCAATACAGGGGCATCCACAATCTTCATGATGTCCGTGCAATACAAGCTTGAGCGCAAATCGCGTGGATCTGACGTTGTGAAACCGATTTGGTTATTAATAACAATGTGTACCGTGCCACCAGTGGAGTAGCCACGAACCTCTGACATCGCCAATGTTTCTTGCATCACGCCCTGACCTGCGATCGCAGCATCACCGTGAACCAGCACGGGCATGACCTGCTCACCCAGCATATCGCCGCGACGCTCCATACGAGCACGTGCAGAGCCCTCAACTACTGGGTTAACGATTTCTAAATGGGATGGGTTAAATGCCAATGACAAGTGGACTGGACCACCAGGGGTAGAAATATCACTTGAGAAACCTTGGTGGTATTTAACGTCACCCGCAGGTAGTGTTTCTGGGCCCTTATGCTCAAACTCAGCAAACAAGTCTTTAGGCATCTTACCCAAGGTATTGACCAATACGTTGAGACGACCACGGTGGGCCATACCAATAACAATCTCTTGAATACCTTTGTTACCAGAGTCACGAATCAACTCATCCATGCAGGCGATAAAGCTTTCACCGCCCTCGAGAGAGAAGCGCTTTTGACCAACATACTTAGCTTGAAGGTAGCGTTCCAATCCTTCAGAAGCAGTAATACGATCCAAGATATGACGCTTCTCGTCCACATTAAATTGTGGAGTTGAGCGAATGGACTCTAACTTTTCTTGCCACCACTTCTTAATCTTCTGGTCGGCAATAAACATGAACTCGACACCAATCGTGCCGCAGTAGGTCTCGCGCAATGCTTGGAGCAAATCGCGCAAGGACATTTCATTTCTACCGAAGAATGTATTGCTAGTGTTGAAGACGATATCCATATCGCCGTCAGTGAAACCATAGAAAGCGGGATCTAACTCAGGAATATCCTGGCGCTCTGTCCGTTTCAATGGGTCTAAATTTGCCCAGCGGTTGCCAACGTTACGATACGCGGCGATTAGTTGCTGGACGGCAACGCGTTTGCGGCCCATCTCTGAGTCAGCCGAATCAGAAATCGTTCTGATAGGACCCTGCTTAGCGCGCTCAGCAAATGAAGCAACAATTGGTGCATGGGCAATGTCAGTTCGAGATGAACCATCAACCGCGGGCACTTGTTTCACGTTATCGAAATAATCTCGCCAATGATCAGCTACGGAAGCTGGATCGTGCAAGTAGGATTCGTAGAGTTCCTCTACGTAGGGTGCGTTTCCGCCGAAGAGATAGGAGTTATCTCTTTGATCCTGCATCATGATGCTCACCTTTCATCGGGTTTCCCGAATAAAAACTGTGGTTAAAACCATTCGTTACACGGCTCTACCGTTTGGCGAATTGATCTGTGCGAATACTGTTGCTACATCAGTAATTTAACACGAATAGCCATAGATACATAAAGGGCTTTCCCTGATTTCAAGGGATTTGGGGGTATTTCCCTATTAATGGAAATTAATAAGAACTTTCCTACTTTGCTTTAAGGGTTTGCCGACAGATTCAAATGATTTTGATTTTTATTCTCTAAATCTTCAAACAATTAAATGAAATCAAGGGAAATATGAAATCAATTACCCCGGAAACGGAATACCTCAGCACACGCCAGAGCGCCAAGATTTTGCAGGTTTCCCTGGGCACTGTTCAGAAAATGGTGGAATTGGGCGAACTCATCGCCTGGAAAACCCGTGGAGGACACAGACGCATATTGGCAAGTTCTTTAGATCAGCAATTGCAACGCAGGAAAAGGGCTATGCGGCAAAAAACCACTCAAAATTGCGTGGCCATGGGGATATTTAGAAGATCTGAAAATGGTCAAGAATTAATGGAGTCCATTGCAGATTGGCAACTTAAGGTAGAGATGGAAATGGCGGTAGATAGCCTGGAGGGGTTAATGAAGGCTGTTTCGATTGCCCCAGACCTTATCTTCTTAGATGCCCTTATACCGCCGGTTGAACAGGTTCATTTAATTCATTATCTTAGTAAAAACAAGGACACACAGCGCATACCTATCCTAGTAGATGAGGGTTTTATAAAGCTCCACCCCGGCGTAGTTGCACTAGCAGATGAAAACTCTGGAGGTAAACATCCCTTTAGCGAAAGCATCAAGCAGGAACTAGAAAATGGCCTAATTGATTTAAACCCACTCATAATTGGATATCCTGCCACCAACCCAGAGACAGAGGGGAACTGGACTCAAGGATCCAGACACGGGCTATTAGAACCTCTTTTTGTAGAGGCGCTTGCTAGAAAGTGCTCATAGTAAAAGGTAAGGGGTTAAACAAAAGGCCGCTTTAGAGCGGCCTTTGCAATGAATTCAATAAAAACAGTAACTTAGATCAAATAGCTGCTACGATCTCTGCCTTCGATCCACTTTGGCGCCTTGCCGCGACCAGTCCAAGTTTCACCTGTAGATGGATTGCGATATTTAGGAGCCACCTTGCCACCAGCACTCTTACCGCCCGCTTTACGGCTGAAAAGGTCTGATGCACTTAATCCATATTGCTCAATAATGGCCTTTGCCTTGGCAATACCATCTGCCTTTTCGTGGGCAATTGCTTCTTTAATCTGTTTATCCAACTGTTCACGTTGGGCTAGAAGCTCTTTATAAGAAGGCATATTGTTTTCTATCTCCGAATAGTAAGTTAGTTTATACAGCCTATATTGACTGTATTAGGTTTCGATTATATATAAACTAATCAAACTCGCAATATATATTGTCAGGATATTAACCTATATTTATTAGTACTAAATCCATTAAGGTTAATAAAAGAGATAATCTTTATAAATATTATGCTTAATTAAGGTGCGCTTGATTTTCTGAGCATAAAGGTGCCACTAGATTTAGCAGTTACCTCCCCCGCTTCATTCAAAACAATTGCTTCGCAGTAGTTAATCGTCTTTCCCGACTTCAGGATGCTGCCTTCTACAGCAATTTTGCCAATACTAGGTCGCAGGAAGCTCACCGTCATATCTATAGTCATAGCACCCAAAGGAACGTCTGTGGTACTTCTGGCGGCTGCCCCCATCGCAAAGTCCAATAATGTCATGATGACGCCGCCATGAGCGATGCCAAAGCTATTCTCATACTCCGGCCTTATTTCTAGGCTAATGCGCGACTTCCCATCTTTTGCGTACTCTGGAATGACGCCCAAATGCGCCAGAAAAGGAATCTTGAGGCCAAAATATTCAATAGATTTATCAGTGCTTGTCATGGAGATATTGCTTTAGAGAGGATGGGATGAAAGTGAATGGTCGGGGCGAGAGGATTTGAACCTCCGACCACATGCACCCCATGCATGTACGCTACCAGGCTGCGCTACGCCCCGACGAAAGACAAAATTGTATCAGTAACTATTTGGAGAGAATCTGCAGGACGGCTTGCAATTCTTCACGCAGACGTAGGTCGCCACGGGCCTCTTCAAGGCGATTGCGGGCACCACTGATCGTAAAGCCCTCTTCATAAAGAAGTGAGCGAATTTTTCTAATCAAGACTACTTCGTGGTGCTGGTAATAACGACGGTTACCACGACGCTTTTGTGGGCTGAGTTGTGAAAACTCTTGCTCCCAATAACGCAGTACGTGTGAACGCACGCCGCAAAGATCAGCAACTTCACCAATAGTGAAATAACGCTTAGCGGGTATCGGGGGAAGTTGAGAGCTCAGCAGTGCCGAGCTGGCATCAAACTCGGTTTTCTCGAGCATGTGACTCCACTACATCTTTAAGCTTTTGACTTGCGTGAAAAGTAACTACGCGTCTAGCAGCAATCGGAATCATTTGACCTGTCTTTGGATTTCGGCCAGGACGAGCCGATTTATTACGCAATTGAAAATTACCAAAACCAGAGATCTTCACTTCTACACCAGCCTCAAGAGATTGGCCAATACGATCAAAGAATGCATCGATCATATCTTTTGCTTCGCGCTTATTAAGCCCGACTTGATCAAAAAGAGCTTCGGATAGCTCATTCTTGGTAACGGTGTCGTTAGAAATCAATTCAGTCATTGCTTGTCTCTTTGGTAACTAATTAATTATTTGATTTGTGCCTAATATTAAACCTAGCGCAAACGGGCTGCGCACTTTTTCTCAACTGCGCCCAATAAAGCAGCCATTACTGCGTCAATTTGGGGATCCTGCAATGTTTCATTAGGGTTTAGGAGGGTGACTCGGAAAGCTAAACTCTTCTCATCGTCAGCCATACTGTTTGAACCTGCTTTAGGCCTGAACTCATCAAAGAGTTCAATATTACGCACGAAATTTTGCTTGCTAGCAGCCATTGCATCCAATAAAGATTGTGCAGAAACGGTTTGCTTCACCACTAAAGCTAAGTCACGTTGTACCGCAGGGAATTTGCTCAATTCCTCAGGCACAGGCAAGCCAAGCTCACGAATCGGATCCAAATCCAACTCAAATAGGACTGGCGCTTGTGGCAACTCATACGCTTGTTGCAAACCAGGATGCAATTCACCAATCCAACCAATTGCAATATTGGACTTACCAGCTTTTAATAAAACTTGAGCTGAGCGGCCTGGATGTAACGCGGGATGCTGTGCAGCTTCAGTTACAAAATGTAGTGGATCTAACACCCGCTCAAGATCACCCTTGATATCAAAGAAATCTACCGCACGGGTTGCATTAGCCCATTGCTCAGGCACAAATGATCCATAAGCAAGACCACCAATTTTTTGGGGCTGATGAAAGCCAGCAACTTTGCCAGCCTCTTCCAAGACATGGGTATCGCGTTTGAATACACGACCAGCCTCAAACAGGCGCACACGCCCTGCACCTCGGTTCAAATTGGCCTTGAGGTTAGTTAGCAAGCCACCCCATAAGGTACTGCGCATAACGCCATACTGATTTGCGATTGGGTTCAGAACCTTAATCAGGTCCTGCTCTTGCGCGCCCGCGAGACGCTGCTCACTTTCGAGGTCAGTGAAGCCAAAGTTCACTGCTTCTTGATAACCCTGTAAAGCAAAGCGCTGACGTAGCAAATGAATGCCACGCTTCGCTTCCGCTTTAGCGCTCATCTTGAGTGAGGCTACTGGCGGTTGATCGGGAATATTCTCGAAGCCATACATGCGTGCGACTTCTTCAATTAAATCTTCTTCAATTTCAATATCAAAGCGATAACTTGGAGGCGTAACAACAAACGTATCACCCTCTTGCTTAAATTCAAAACCAAGGCGCTTGAAAACATCGCCAACAATCTCGGTTGTGAGCGGAATACCAATCACTTTTTCCGCTCTAGCCAAGCGCATCTTGACTGGCTTACGCTCAGGAACATTCAATACCTGATCATCTACTGGGCCTGCTTGACCACCGCAAATCTCAATAATTAAGGCGCTGAGATACTCTAAGCAGTTAACCGTATTTTGTGGATCTACGCCGCGTTCAAAGCGATGCGCTGCATCTGTGCTGAAGTTAAAGCGACGGGCACGGCCCTGAATTGCGGAGGGCAACCAATAAGCAGCCTCTACATAGATATTCTTGGTGTCATCAGATACAGCACAGTGATTTCCGCCCATGATGCCGGCAAGTGCTACTGGACCATTTTGATCAGCAACCACACCAGCATCTTGCATCTTGCCTGCAGAGTCTGGACCCTGCAAAGTCACAGTCTGACCATTTAATAATTCGAGCGTTTCGCCTGATATAGCCCAGCGAACGGTGATATCGCCATTTAACTTATCGATATCAAATACGTGGGTAGGTTGACCCATCTCTAACATCACATAGTTAGAAAGATCCACCAAGGCGGAAATGCTTCTTTGTCCTGCGCGACTTAAACGTTGCACGATCCATTCGGGCGTTTTGGCTTGTGGATTTACGCCACGAATCACACGACCAGCGAAACGACCGCAAAGCTCTTTGCTTTCAACAGTCACTTTGCGCTGATCTTGAATGCTTACCGCTGGTGGAGTCCACTTTGGAGCACAGAGTACAGCCCCAGTGATCGCAGAGACTTCTCTTGCCATCCCCATTAATGAAAGGCAATCTGCTTTATTCGGCGTTAACTTAATAACAAAGATTTGATCATCCAAATCTAGATATTCACGAATATCTTTTCCAACTGGGGCATCCGCAGGTAGCTCGAGAATGCCTTCATGATCATCACCGAGACCTAGCTCGCGACCTGAGCACAACATGCCTTGGCTTTCAACGCCACGCAGCTTGCCCACCTTGATCATGAATGGCTTGCCGCCCGCTTCAGCAGGAGGTAACTCAGCCCCAACCATGGCGCAAGGAATCTTAATGCCGGCACGCGCATTAGGCGCACCACAAACGATTTGTAATTCTTGACCTGTACCAGCATCTACTTTGCAAACACGCAAACGGTCTGCGTCGGGATGTTGCTCAGCAGAAAGAATCTGCGCAATCACTATCTTAGTAAATGCTGGAGCCACTGAATGTTGCTCTTCAACTTCTAAACCGGCCATTGTCATTGCATGACCTAGCGCATCACTATCAAGCGATGGGTTTACATACTGACGAAGCCAAGATTCAGAAAATTGCATAGCGCGATCTAAGATTAAGTATTGATAATGTTATGCAGGGAACTGCGCTAAGAAACGAAGATCGTTTTCAAAGAAGAGGCGTAAGTCATCAACACCGTAACGCAACATTGTTAAACGCTCTAAACCAGAACCAAAGGCAAAGCCGGTGTAGCGCTCTGGATCAATACCCATGTTACGCAATACATTTGGATGAACCTGCCCTGCTCCAGAGATCTCTAACCAACGACCAGCAAGCTTTCCGCTACCAAAGGCCATATCAATCTCAGCTGATGGCTCAGTGAATGGGAAATAGGAAGGACGGAAACGCACTTGCAATTCATTCGTTTCAAAGAAGGTTCTCAAGAAATCGGTGTAGACCCCTTTGAGATCAGCAAAAGAAACTGTTTCTGCAATCCAAAGACCTTCAACCTGATGGAACATTGGCGAATGCGTTGCATCGCTGTCTACACGATAGGTTCTGCCAGGCGCAATCACTTTGATTGGCGGCATGACATCGGCATCAGCATATTTCTTTACATGCTCGCTCGCATAGCGAACCTGAATCGGGCTGGTATGCGTACGTAATAGCAAAGGCTTCTCATTGGAATCTTTGCCATCGATATAAAACGTATCCTGCATTGAGCGTGCGGGATGATTCTCAGGACTGTTTAAGGCGGTGAAATTAAACCAATCGGTTTCAATTTCAGGGCCATCTGCTACATCAAAACCGATTGAGCGGAAGATCTCTTCTACGCGCTCCCAGGTGCGCATCACAGGATGCAGACTACCTACTATCTGGCCACGGCCAGGCAAGGAAACGTCGATAGACTCCGCCGCAAGACGTTGCATCAACACAGCATCAGCCAAAGCTTGGCGACGCTCTTGTAATGCAGCTTCTACTTGAGTTTTGATTTGATTAATTTGGGCGCCAGCACTCTTGCGCTCCTCAGGCGACATTCCACCAAGCGCTTTTAAACGCTCAGTGAGAACACCTGACTTACCGAGATACTTGGCTTTCGCGTCCTCTAGAGCTGCCGCATCGGCAGCTCCGAGGAAATCACGTTTAGCATCCTCGACAATGTGGTCGAGAGAAACCATTGCAGCTTAGTTTAGAAAACTAATTAAGCTGCAGCGTTTACTACGGATTTGATCCGAGTAACCAAAGCAGCAAAAGCCGCTTTGTCAGCAATGGCCATATCAGAAAGCACTTTGCGGTCGAGTTCGATCGCAGCTTTCTTCATACCATTCATGAATACGCTATAGGTCATGTCATGCTGACGTACTGCCGCGTTGATACGAGCAATCCACAAAGCGCGGAATACACGTTTCTTATTGCGACGGTCACGATATGCATATTGACCAGCACGCATAACCGCTTGCTTAGCAATACGGAATACGTTCTTACGACGGCCACGGTAACCTGTAGCGGCATCGGTGATTTTCTTATGACGGGCTCTTGCTGTAACCCCACGTTTGACTCTTGGCATTTAATTCTCCTAATCTAGTCTGAGGTTAAGCGTATGGAAGCATGGAGCGAATTGACTTAACGTCAGCTTTCGCAACTTCTGTGGAACCACGGAGGTGACGCTTATTCTTTGTGGTCTTCTTAGTGAGGATGTGGCGTTTGAAAGCCTGTCCTCGTTTAATCGTTCCGCCTGCGCGAACCGTGAAGCGCTTTTTAGCGCTACTCTTGCTCTTCATCTTGGGCATAAAGCACCCCTTCAATTACTTGTGCAACATAGGTGGTAACCGACGGTTACGCTTCCTGTACCTAGAAGCACTTCAAACTACCGGCACCTTTCAGTGCCTCCCTACATAAGAACCAGGTAGAACCTAGTTACTTAGCCTTACGGATGGGGGCCAATACCATCACCATCTGGCGGCCTTCCATCTTTGGAAACTGTTCGACTTGACCAAACTCAACGAGGTCCAACTTCAAACGCTCCAACATTCTGACTCCGATTTCTTGGTGAGCCATTTCACGACCCCGAAACCGCAGCGTAATCTTTGTCTTATCGCCATCTTCTAAAAAGCGGATTAGATTGCGTAACTTCACACCGTAGTCACCATCATCAGTACCAGGGCGGAACTTTACTTCCTTCACCTGAATTACTTTTTGCTTCAGCTTCGCTTCATGCATCCGCTTAGCTTCTTGGTATTTGAATTTGCCGAAGTCCATGATCCGGACTACAGGTGGCACAGCCGTCGGAGCAATTTCAACCAGGTCGGTTTCTTTCTCTTCTGCCAAAGCCAAGGCTTCACTCAACTTAACTACACCGATGGGCTCTCCATCAATTCCAATCAAACGCACTTCAGGAGCAGTAATTTCCCGGTTAATGCGCTGCAATTTTTCAGTAGCGATCTTCTTAATTCCTATAAAAAAACAATAAAAACCGTTCTAACCCTAGCTAGGCTCGGGTCCGACTTTTTGGGATATATCCTGCTGGAGTCGGGCAACGAAGGCATCAAGAGGCATTACACCTAAATCCACTCCGCCACGGGCACGAACGGCCACCGTATTACTTTCAGACTCTTTATCACCTACAACTAGCAAAAATGGGATCTTCTGTAATGCGTGCTCGCGTATTTTATACGTAATTTTCTCGTTCCGCAAATCGGATTCGACTCTAAACCCTTGTTTTTTCAGCAATTGCTGCACTTGTTGTGCATATGCAGCAGAATTTCCGGAGATATTGAGCACTACAGCCTGGGTTGGAGCCAGCCAAACTGGCATGTTTCCAGCATGATTTTCGATCAAAATACCGATAAAACGCTCTAAAGAGCCCACAATTGCCCTATGGAGCATGACCGGGGTCTTACGGCTATTGTCTTCAGCCACATATTCGGCACCCAAACGGGCAGGCATTGAGAAATCCACCTGAATCGTGCCGCACTGCCAGGTACGCCCAATGGAGTCCTTGAGGTGGTATTCGATCTTCGGACCGTAAAAAGCACCTTCGCCTGGTAACTCTTCCCATTCCTGACCGGATGCCTTTAAAGCGCCACGAAGGGCTTCTTCTGCTTTATCCCAAATGGCATCATCGCCCACGCGCTTGGCTGGTCGCAAAGCCAGCTTGACGGCCACTTCGGTAAAGCCAAAATCTTGATAAACGGCACGCACTGCTTTATCAAAGTTAGCGACTTCAGACTGAATTTGATCTTCTGTACAGAAAATATGACCATCGTCTTGTGTGAATCCGCGCACACGCATCAAACCATGCAATGCACCGGATGGTTCATTGCGGTGGCATTGTCCAAACTCACCAAAACGTAATGGCAACTCACGATAACTGTGCAAACCAGAGTTATAAATTTGTACGTGTCCTGGGCAGTTCATCGGCTTTAATGCATAAGCACGATTCTCCGACTCAGTCGTAAACATATTCTCTTTGTAGTTTTCCCAGTGGCCAGACTTCTCCCAAAGCGCACGATCCAAAATCTGTGGTGCCTTGACTTCTTGATAGCCTTCTTGCTGATACACGCGACGCATGTATTGTTCAACCTCTTGCCAGATTGACCAGCCCTTTGGATGCCAGAAAATTAAACCTGGCGCCTCTTCCTGGAAATGGAATAAATCAAGTTGCTTACCAAGGCGACGGTGGTCGCGCTTCTCAGACTCTTCAAGCATATGCAAGTAAGCGTCTTGATCTTCTTTGCGTAGCCAGGCAGTACCGTAGATACGCTGTAACATCTCATTCTTGCTATCGCCACGCCAGTAAGCCCCAGCAAGCTTCATCAGCTTGAATACCTTGAGCTTGCCGGTGGATGGCACGTGTGGGCCACGGCATAAATCAGTGAACTTGCCCTCTGCATATAAGGACACATCTTCATCCTGAGGAATACTGGCAATCAATTCTGCTTTGTAGTTTTCGCCCTGCTTCTTGAAAAACTCTACCGCGTCATCGCGTGGCATCACAGTGCGGGTTACCGGCTCATCTTTTTTAGCGAGCTCAGTCATTTTCTTTTCTAAAGCAACTAAGTCATCTGGAGTAAATGGACGGTGATATGAGAAGTCATAGTAAAAACCATTCTCGATCACTGGGCCAATCGTTACTTGCGCTTCTGGAAATAATTCTTTTACAGCGTAAGCCAATAAGTGAGCAGTGGAGTGACGCACAATCTCCAGCGCCTCTGGACTCTTGTCAGTAATGATTGCGAGTTGACTATCTTTATCGATTACAAAGCTGGTATCGACCATCTTGCCATCGACTATGCCGCCTAAAGCGGCTTTCGCAAGACCGCTACCGATGCTTTGCGCAACATCCGCTACGCGAACTGGTGCCTCAAACTCACGTTTTGATCCATCGGGCAGAGTAACTACAAGCATGACGACTCCATCTTATTAACTACATTTCACTTAATACATCGCCCCAAAAAGAAAGCGCGGTAGCTTTTGGGCATCCGCGCCTCTTTGAAAGCCGAATAAATACCTCGGCGCTTCTTTTGGGTCTTATTCGTTGGTAGGCTCGATTGGACTCGAACCAACGACCCCCACCATGTCAAGGTGGTGCTCTAACCAGCTGAGCTACGAGCCTAATGCCGGAATTTTACCCTATTGATGAAATTTGGCGATTTTCATAATCACTAGCAGCGTAGACTCAGACCGTCTATTTTCCGTTTAAGGCGTTTAATTTTTCAACAAGCTTCTCAAGCTTAGGCAAATCGTCCGAATCATTGGCTTTTGCTAGCAATAAGGCTTGATCCAGGAGCGGTCGGGCCGCCACGCCATTCCCTTGAATGATCAAGAGATTGGCCAGGTTTTTCAGGGGGCTGATATTTTCAGCCGAATGCTTACCATGGCATTTCTGGGTAATTTTCAGGGCTTCGTTGAGATATTTCTCAGATTGATCAAATCTGCGTGTAGTTAGATAAAGCCTGCCAAGTCGCTCACTCAAAATTCCCGTAAGATCAGCAGACTCACCATAGTGCGAAGAAGATAAGCGATAAGCCCTTAAATAAAGCTCCTCGGCAGATTGATATTGTTTATCTCTCTCATCAATGTCAGCCAAACGCGCTAGACAATTAATGATCTGAATACTCTCCAAACCAAAGTTCTTTTCAATGATTCTATAAATTTCCTGATAGATTTTTTTGGCTTGCTCGAATTGCTCTAAATTTTCTTCTGCATCGGCAATAGCAAACATAACGGGGCATAAATGAGGGCTATCGACCCCCACCCTAATTTGCTTAATTTCCAGAGCGCGCCTGTAGTATTTCAGGGCAGTATCAGTGACATCCGTAAAGTTATTGGAGTAGAAGTTTCCGACGTTAAACATACAGTCAGCGGTAATATATCCCTCGTCTCCGTAGATCCGCTGCGCCATCTCAAGAGACTCTAAGTAATATTTTTCCGCTAGGTCAAGATCATCCTCTTGATCATAGATTGACGCTAAAAAGGAGAGGCAAACTGCTGTAATACGATGCTCACCCAGCATATCTTGACATATACGGTAGGCGCGTAAAATCAGCGGCTTTCTCTCAACTGGATCATATAGAAGTGAGGCAATATTGATGAGTAGCCGCGCGGTCTCTGCGTTATTCTCACCAAAAACTCGTTCGCAAATCTGCAATGCCCTGCGACATAGCTCGACACCCTCCTTCTCCATGCCAAGCTTTGGCAGTAATAAGCCAAGATTTGAAATAGGCAACAAGATGTCTGAAGAATATGGACCTAGCAAATCCTCATAAATTTGAATGGACTGCCTAAAATACTGAACCGCTTCATCAAGTTTTCCTGCTTTCTCGAGAGCGCTAGCAAGATTATTCAAACTTAATGCATACCAAGAACTCTGAGCACCATAAATCTGACGGTAGCGCGCCAAACAGTCTTGATGTAATGCTATGGCACTCTCAAACTCACTCATAGCCTCTTGTATGTTGGCCAGATTATTTCTAGCCGTTACAGTATCGGGATGAGAATTTCCCAATAGCTTGCTGCGCATTTCAATGGTTGCCTTAGTCAATGCACTTGCTTTAATGTAATCACTTGCACCGTAATACATAGTGCTAAGGCAATTGGTTAACTCAGCTACTTGCAGACTTGTTTTGCCAAATATTTTCTCAGCCTGCTTTAAAAGTTTTTCAATGAACTTCCGTGCTTTGTCGTACTGAGATTCTGCAATTAAGAGATCGCCAATTAATATACCTGCCTTAAAGTATTCCGGATGCTTGGCACCCAGGGTTTCCTGAATTAATTGGAGTGCCAACTCACCAAATTGAAGGGCCACTCCATGCAAACTTGAATACCTTAAAAAGTCGGCCACTCCATATATTAACCTCGCATCATCTACGCTACCTTTGATCAGCTTCCATTTGCGTAATAATTTTTTGATCTCACCATCTATACGGCAATCAAGTTGCTTTTGGACATCTAACCAGTAAGCCAAGATTTCACTTCGATCTTTACGCCTTAGTAAGTAATCGAACACGCCCTTATCAACTAAACACTTCCTCAAACTATCCCACTCCTCTGCACGCTGCCATTGGTAGGGCTCTTCTTCTGCTCTTCTTGCGTCTGCTATTTGTTTTTGGAAGTACTTCGCTAAATCAATGTGGGCTTGTTTTTGGAGCTGCTTGGTTTTGAGGAATCTGTCTTTGACTGCTATACGCATGTAGTCATGTGCAAAGGTGATCTTGCCATTGGACTCTAAAAGACATTCATCTAGGGCATTGCGGATCGGAGCCCAGGTTGCTGGTTTGAGTCCTACGATGGCTAAGATTTCTTTTTCAGTCAGACCTGCTCGCGCAGCCCAGATCGATTGCATGGCAAGTTGCACTGCTTGTTTGCCGCTATCACCTTCAACGCGTTTGAGCACCCGCTCGAACAGATCATCAATGGTTTTACTGGTGAGGTAGTGCTTTAAGCGCTTTTGCAACTCTTCATGGACTCCAAACAAGCGTAGCTCTTCAGCCAAGGTTCGGATGAACAGTGGGTTATTGGATAAGGGGTGCGCTAAGGCTTGTTTGAGCAAGTCTGGGGCTAAGGTTTTGTTGTACTTAGCAAGGTAAGTAACTAAAAGGTTCTTACGCTCGGCGCTTGTTAGAGGCTTTACTTGGATGGTGTGCCAACGCTGTTTTTTATCCACCTTGGTCAGCAATGCCGCATTCACCTCCCCGGGAAGAGTAGAGATCATCAAGGTAATGTGAGGCGGTAGATGTTGCGGTAGCCAACGTAGATCCTGCAATTGCGTCAGACTATTTAAAGAGTCCAGTGCGATCACCCAACTCGTCTTGCGCTTGCCAGCATAGGCGCTCGCTGCTGCCAGCCAAGCAGGCAAGCTGTCATACAGTTTTTGGGGATCACCTGCAACTTCTTCATTACTGCCAGTAATGCGCTTAATGGTCTCAATAAGGCGTCTTACTAATACCGCTGGGTCGGCTGAGTCAGTGCTAGCCCCTAAGTAGTACTCAAAGACCAGGTGTTTGGGGTGTTTAGCTCGGTAGCTTTGCAGCCAGTTGGCTATTAACGCGCTCTTACCGCCACCTGAAGAGCCAACAATGAGGATCTTGCTCTCTTTGTTTTGAACTGCTTTACCAAGTGCAGCGAGGTATTTTTCGCCACCAAGATAGAGTCTTCTTCTGGGGGCAGCATATGACTCATGCTTGAGTCCTTCCCTGGTATAGGCATCAGGAACACTGCTGGCAGGGAACTCTTTATCCAATAGTTTCCAGAGGTCTTTTTCAAGGCGCTTGGCAAAGGCCTCTGGGTTCTGATAGCGCACTACCGGGAAGCGGTGTTTACTAATGCGTGCTTTGAGCTTTTGTTGGCGCTCGTGATCTGCTGGCGACTCAGGTAAATAAACCCCACCCTTTTGCTTGGCATAGCTTGATGATCTGAAGTAAAACAGCGCCCTGCCAGCCATCTTGGGATTATTAAGAACTCCATGGAGCATCTCGAGTTCGGTAACACTTTTGCCACCACGGTGACTATCTAACCAAGGTTGGCGCTCGACCAAGTCAGGAGCATACGCATCTTTGGGAGGGATCCAGCCATAGCGATCACCTAACATCCCTACAAAGAAAGGTCTGGCCCTGTCGATCTCCGCCAGACAAATGGGTAACACTTCACCCCGTTCTGCCTGCTGCACTGTAATGCCCCAGCGAAGATCAACGTCAACCAACTCGACAAAGCGATCTTTAAGCTTAGCCCGCAAATTAGGAAAGACTTTACGTACCAATAAATCACGCTCTTCCCCGTAATCCCTAAAGGTCGAAGATAAGAAGATGCGGATAGAGCGGTTTTGCATGGGGAAACCCTAGTATTTAATACTGTTTCTGAATTCTATAGGTAATTTATAAAGATTTTCTACTTCCAGGAACTTTACGATTTGGATACACTGCTCACTATTAAGCCCATCCAAACTGGATGGCACGCAAATTATGAATGGAGATTTAACAATGGATTACCTTGCATTAGCATCTGGAGCTGTCTATCTCATCGTATCCCTCATTGTCTCCATAGCCGCACTGATGATGACCTGTTGGGTAATGTCTAACATTAGCTCCAAAAGATTTCATCTAAACAATGGCCTTAAGAACAGGAGCATTTCAAACGCCATTTGCTTTGTTGGATATATCTTGGCGATGACGATCATGATGAAAAATTCCATGTCATCGGGCATCACTTATTTACAAGCCTTTATTCATGCGGATGATCCACAGTTTGCTGACGTGCTCATTTCCATGGGTTTAATTGGGTTGCAGTTTTTGGTTTCTTTTGTACTCTCTATTTTGAGTCTAATCATTTCACTGGAAATTTATTCCAGAATTACAGCAGAGCTAGATGAGATTGCCGAAATTGAGAATGGCAATATTGCAGTAGCGCTGGTATTTACTGCAGTCATTATCTCTACCGCAACCTTTCTTGCACCCGGCATTGAAATGGTTACCAGCACAATAGTTCCCCTAACAATTCATTAGCATGAAAAAGTATTCTCTTTTGACGGCGCTTCTTTGCCTTTGGGCAGGTAGCTGCTATGCCCAATTGAGGGATTATGGGACAGCCCGAACCCTCACTGGCACCGTTTTCGTCTATAACATTTTCATTGCGGAGCCTGGCAACCCCTGGAAGATGAATGAGAAGAAGTCCATGCTCAAAAAGTCTGAGCTTGCCCATAAATGGCTTATTCAGCGCGCTGCAAAGCTTGGGAAGCCCCTTACCTTCATTGAAGAAAGCAATATCAACAGTCGAGATGTCATCGTCGCAAAAATTCCAGGGTACGGTAACTACAGCAGCAATATTGTTAATGATGCCGTCAAGCTATCCGGATTTAAATCCAATAGGCAGTTTAAGAAATGGGCTCAAGATCACGTGGCCTTTGATTCGATACTGGTCGCCGTCTATGCCAATAAATCTGGCCGATCCTATGCGGAACCCTCCTCGAAAGATATTGAGGGATTTTTGGTTTACAAAACTTTTGAAGGGTCTTACGAGACTGCCTCAACCATTGCACATGAAACCTTGCATTGCTTTGGCGCCATAGATCTTTACAGCGATCCAACTTTTTCTTTGCAATACAACCAAAATGCTGAGCGCGCTAATCAGCTTTGGCCAAACGACATCATGCATGAGGTGCCATATTCTTTTTCTAGTGTGAGACTAGGTCCTTTATCAAGCTGGCTAGTGGGTATAGGCAATCACGACCCTGCTTTTGATAGATTCAAGCCAAGGTAGACTAAGACCAAAAACAGGTTTTAGTCATACGGGCGATTGAACTGAGAGATTAACTCTCTTTTCTTCTGCTTAGCTAACCTTATGTCTACTCTAGACATATTTCCCGCAAGAGATCGTTTTATTTGTCTAACCTCATCCCGATAAAACTCACTGCCCGCTATGTCAGCCCAGCAATACGACAACACTTTATCGATAGGAATGTTGCCTTCACTATAAATATCACTTAACTCGAGCATGGCTTCCTCATCAAATTGATGGGCAGCCTGTGTCAGCCAATAAATTGCGTGCTCCATGTTTTTTTCAATGCCCATACCATGGCGATATAAATGCCCAACCATATATTGCCCATCCGAATTCGCATCCTTAGCCGCCAACATATACCAACTAAATGCGCTTTTAAGGTTAAGCCTAACGAGCCCACCCTCAAAATAGAGATCACCCAGTATATTTCGAGCAAAGTTACTACCTAAGTAAGCGGCTTTTTTGTACCACCAAATAGGATTGCTGGGATAACCCAGAGCATTTCTATCTGAAACTAATAGATCACCAATCGAAATTAAGCATTCTTCGGAGCCTAGCTGGCTGCCCACCAAAAAATACTGGGCGGCTTTAGCTAAATCTCGCTCAACTAAAGTGCCTGCTGAATGTAAACGTCCCAATGCATAGATAGCATCTAGGTTTTGCTGTGCTGCGCTCAGCCCATAGAAATGTAAAGCTCGGTCAATATCAGCGCTGACATATTGTCCGATCTCATACAAAAAGCCTAAGGCGTATTGGGCATCGCGATTGGCACCCTCACAAGAAAGCTCTAGATATTCCAGTACCTTTTTGGGGTCATGCTGGACATCACGCCCAAAACGAAATTGATTGCTGAGGTCGTAATAATGTTGGGCTAGGACAGAATCGATCTCTGACTCACTGGATGACATCGTATTTTTAAAGCGAGAAACTAATCAGTTTATGCAGAGTTTTTTAGTTGCTTGAATAAGAGGCGCCATATCCGATGTTGGTGAACTTTCTTTCCAAGGCAGACTGTCTGGCTTCTCAGTAACCCAATACACAAGTTGTCCACGACCATCGGCTTGTGAATGGTAGGCTAGGTCAGATATTGCATAGGATGACTTTGCACATTTCACAATGACCGTCATAGCTACAGAAAGGTAGTTTTGCTTTACGCCCTGCTTGTCAGTAATCGATTGATTGCTTTGATAGTTCTTTAATGCGGATATATATAACCAACCATTCTGCATTTGAACTTTAGAGGGCTGGTAATAATTAACATTTTCTGGAGTCTCGGAGTATTTAACCCATTGAGCCAGAGCATTTGAAGACAAGAATACAGCCGATGATGCGAGAACAAAGCGAAGCCAGCGATTTGACATGAAATTCGATCTTAAAAGAGTGCTGCTAACGAAAATAAAGGTAGTAATAACTACTTAAGCCTAATCTCTGAAGACGTGTCTAAATTTGATAGGCAGCTCGTCATCATGCCAACATTACTAAAGACTCCAGGACGCGTTTCAATAAAAACGTAAGCCAAGTCGACTGACTTATCTTTACCATTAGTCACGAAATAATATTCGCTGTAATTAGCATCAACCCGCTTCTTTTTTATACCGCTAACATTGAAGGGGCCTCGGGGCTCATTATCACCACAGGTTTTGCAGTACTCCACATAACGCTTACCGGTAAATTGACCTGAATCTGCTAATTGGTCCATGCGCGCTGAAACATTTGGCGCAACCCAAGCGCACTGATCAGCAAGAGCCCCCGCACTAATGAGAGACGCGATACATGCAAGGGCTAGTCTTTTATTTCCCATTTTGGGTTGTTCTCATTTTGAGGTTGTACAGCGTCATTCTGTCGAGTTGTCGGCACAGAAACTGGGGGTGAACTAGTTTGAGTCTGCGTTTGAGTTTGAGTTTGGGTCGCAGGCGGATTTGAAGTGCTTGAGTCATTGCTCTTCCCGCAAAATGCCATACCAATCACCACTAATATGATTAAGCCTACAAGTCCACCGCAGCCACTTCCAGGAGGGGTATCCGAAGATTTACCAGTGTAATTTCCATCTGCATCGTAGTTATATCGATCCGTCACGTAACTCTCCTATGCGCATTTGTGGTCTTAAAAATGAATATCATATAGAACTTATTTGCTAAATTTATGGCTTTAAAACTAACTCAGTCGAAATATTGGTTGCCGGGCATCCAATTAATTTAGAAAGGTTATAAAAATGACCGGGCGAGGTTTCAATATAGATGTTGGCGGCATCTAGACCAGCCCCTGAGTTGAACTTAAAGAACCAGGAAATATTGGTGACGGGCTGATAAACAACCCGCTCAATCCTGAAGGGTCCGCTAACTTCAGTCGAAATACAGTTTTTACAATAATGGGCATAGCGTTTACCCTCAAGACTCAAGCGTTTCATAGCATTTACGCTACCTTCGGTAATGGCCTGGCATTGACCAGCCTTATAGGCTAGCTGGGGATCAACCTTGGTTGCATAGACGCCGTCAATATAGTCAATCGGTTTTCTAGGGGAGCCGCAAGAAGCTAGTAGCAGCAATAAAGCTAACCCACAAAGACTCCTTAGACCACTTACACGCATATACCGCCCCTAGCTCTTTCTGTTTTATCCCTTTTTATGGAATACGAACCCATATGGACAAGCCAAAACAAGTTGGATATTCTTCTAAAAATCATAGGTAAGATCCTAAATTAGAGGGAGATTCTAGTAAAGCATTTTTAATAGCTTTTGACTCTGAAGTTAGCGAAATGTGCAGTGGATCAACTAAAAACTATAGAAATTGAGTTAATTAATGGCTATCTGGCGAGTAAAAACGTATTACCGCAAATCCTGCGAGCAAATAGAATACTTTTATCACAAAGATATTGAAGGAGAGCTTGTAGTAGGCATAGGCTTTCGCTCCTGCGAATACGATATCGTCACCAGTGATCAGAATCCCCCTGAATTTGAATTTGGGCTTGTCCCAGGCGGCGATGGCAAAAAAGATAGTATTGATTTAAATAATTGCCTTACTGGAAATATTAAGTCGAGCGAGCTCTTTGCAATGCTGGATGGTGGGCACTGGCTCAACATGGACTACCCAGAGAGCATGAGTAAGTCAGACCAAAAACGTCTTCATAAAATAGTTGAGAAGAATGGATCCTATTCCCTTGAAGATTCCAAGGGATGGACTTTAGATAGAACTGAAGTTTGGGTATGGGGACCAATTCAAATATCCAACGATAAAGGTGAAGTCGTACGCATCATTGCTGCAGACGACAAAGGCAATGTGATTGATCATGTTGAAGATTAATGCTTGCTTTACCCAACAACGAACATCCAGAAAACGGTAACTAGACTATGAGTACATGCCAGTTATGTGGCTACGAAAATCGGGCTGGAGCGGCCTATTGCAAGAATTGCAAATCCGCGATTGCTGATCCGGCAGTAACCAAAAAGACCTTAGCGCTGCATATTGCCGATGAAGTTGCGGCTAGCTACAAGCAACACAAGGTGTCTATTGGAAAACCAGGGCTTTATTTAATTGAGTCAAGATTTGCCAATTTTGACCATGAGTTTGCGGATGCTCTTGCGGAGTTACTAAATCTATCCAGAAAACTACTTGAATCCAAGTCAGCGCAGGATAAATACCCTGGCTATGTTTTTAGCGAACTGTTAGATAAAAATGAATTTGATAGTAAGACTGCCCCAGACTTTGACGAAATCATCGGTCTTGTGAACCAGGGGAAAGATGTCTTTATTGTTCAACATGATCTCGAGGCCATTAATTCTAGATATCGAGATCTAGCTATTGGCATCATTAGCATTCCACGATTTACCCAAGCAAGCCTGCAAAAGGCATGTCAGATATTCTTCAAACACCAAGTAAATCAAAGTGAAGATTTGGCATGGTCCAGATTCCTGGCGCCAGAAGACTTTTTAATCAACGCCAAAGTCAAGGATGCCCCGCTCCCCCACATCCACGAATCACTTAGCCATCGATTGGCTAAGTATCAATGTAAGGATGCTCGCAATCTAGAAGAGCTTTATGCTTTTGGAGAGGCGCGAGACTGGGCTTTTGACTGGAGCAAGGATGTTAAAGAGATCCTCGCAGGCAAAACCAATCTGAAATGGGGCGACCTTGAGCGCGGAATATTGCTGGTCGGCAAGCATGGGATGGGGAAATTGGATTTTGCGAAGGCAGTCGCTAAAGCGTCAGGCATTCATCTCATTGAGTGCTCCATCGAGGAACTTAGCTCTGGAGATATTAAGGATTACCTTAAAGCTCGCTTAAAAGAAGCCAAGACACTCTCGCCTGCCATTTTGTATGTTCATACCGCCGTAGCCGATCTAGACTCCACCCCCTTCCTATTTGATAGCTTTGATGAGGATGAGCCTGTATTCATTCTGATGGCGCGCAATAAAAATAAAGTGCCTGACAGCCTTATTAGGGCAAAGCGCATTGAAAGGGTGTTTGAGATCCCCTACCCGACGGCAAGAATCTTGAAGGAGGTATACAAACCGCTTCTTCAAGCGGTGAACTGCGAGCTAACTTCGGCAGAGCTTGATCAATTAGCCAATAGCTCGCAAGGCTATGTTGGTTCATTAGCCAGAGCTGAACAAATAGTCAGGTCCGCTAAAAGACAGGCTCGCAGAAAAAATCAGTCCATTACTCTGATGGATCTGATTGATCAAATCTATGAAATCCCAACCAACTCTGCTCGTACCTTACCGGTAGACAAAATTAGAGATACGGCGTTTCATGAGGCAGGACATGCAGCAATGATGCTGCTAACCAACCGAGGTCAAAAGAACATCACCTATCTATCGGTGGTGCCAAAAGATGATTATTTGGGATTCACCAGCTATTGCTTTGACGAAGACGATCCAGATGAGACCCAAAATAATCTCCTGGAGACCATTCGCGTCAAACTGGGTGGACGTGCTGCCGAAGAAATCCATATGGGGCCCGATGGCATTTCAACTGGGCCAAGCTCAGATTTAGAATCCGCTACCAATGTAGCCGCCTATATGCTGACCTCATGTGGCTTTGGGCCAAATGGCTCTCTCGTATCATGGGAGCCGGATTTATCGAGAAACGATGAACTGCGCAAGCAGATCGATGATCTCCTCAAATCCCAATACAAGGCAACTGTGGATACCCTAAGTCAAAACTGGCAACTCGTTGAAAACCTAGTAGCGGCGGTAATGAAGTCTGAAGAAATTACAGGCAATGAGATGCGGGAAATTTATCAGAATTTTTTAAGTCAAAAAAAGTAACCTTACATTGAAAGCAAATTGTCATGTACAGAATCATTAAAAACATTGGTAAAAATAAGACTACAGAAGTAGAGTTAACCCAAGAAGAATACGATGTTATTTTTGATGGTCTAGTTGAGTTAAGAGAGAGAAAAATTGAACCCGAAAAGGCTCAAGCCGTCATCACCAAGCTAAAACCGCTCATATTCCCTTAAACTTGGATATTCCAAATAACATCGATAGGAATTAAATCAAATGCTAGATGCCAGCGCATTCCTATTAGATATTGATGGCAAGGTGCCTCTTATTTTTGGCTCCATCGGTCATAGAGATTGCATCCCCGAAGATCTTGCAAGTGGCGCTGAGAAAATTAAAGAAGTGCTGAAGGGATATCGACAGCGGTTTACAGATACACCATTCATATTTATATGCCCACTCGCTGAAGGGGCTGACATTACAGCCGCAGAAGCAGCTATCTCAATACACGATCCCTTTTTACATCTATTACCAATACTTCCTTTTGAGGCAATACGCTATCGAGAAACAATTTCCCAAGAATGGCAGAGTCGCTTCGATAGACTAATGAGTCAGCCTAGGCGGCTACCTGAAATTATTGTTTCCGATGAAACAGCTGCCAACCATGTAAGCATTGAAAGAATGTATCAAAAGGCCGGCGAATTCGTGGCAATTAACTCACATGTGTTGTTCGCCCTCAAGGACAACTGGGGTACAAAGGAACGCTTCGTTGGCGGTACAGCCGATATTATTCATTTCCGCAGAAATGGCTGCACCAATCCACATGATCTGAGCATTAGCAATATTCGATGCGCTGAAGAAGGCTATCTCTACGAGATACGGGTCAGGCGCACGCAGCATCCTCATGAGGATTTGGAAATAGACTACTGCTATAGCACTCCTAGGCATGAACGCCATAATCTAGAGTCCAAAATCAATGCAAATCCTATTGTTAAAGACTCCAATAGGATTGGAAAATCTTGGCTCAAAAACCTACTAGAGACAATTCTTGACCAACAAAGTCATCTTCATGACCCAGACCTCATTGCATTTGAAACCAATGCACTAAATAAGGCCCTCAATAATGAGGAATTAATTCTTGAGGGCGCTCACTCACATATAAATCACTCTTCCCTGCACGCCAAAAGATTGGACAATATTGCCTCCTCTCTTAAAAATACCTACACCAAATTTCATTTATACCCAGCCTTTGTTATCGCCATACTTATTGCGCTACTTGAAACATTTGATTCTTTTGTTGGCGAAACTAACATTGAACTGCTTGGCGGGATTCCGCTAGAACATGTCACAAAGATCATCAAATTCACCCTGATCTCAAGTCTTTTCATCATCGGAATTAGCGAGCTCATTAATCGCTATAAGCATCGCTTTGAATCTACACGCGCAGCAGCTGAAGCAATGAAGGTTCAGGGCTATTGGGTTGATCTGGGTATAAAAGAGTCTGCTGCCGACTACTTATTGGCTGCCCAAATTGGCGATAGCTCCTGGGTAAGACGAACAGCAAGATCTGTGGCAGTACTCGATACCCCATTGGCCCAGGCCAATCAATCTATGTCAGCCGAACGAATGATGAAGAACATTCATTCAATCCAACGGGGCTGGATTGCCGATCAAATTACCTTCTTCGAAGATCGCATCAAGGGTTTTGAAAATAAACTTCATATCCTTAGAAAAATTGCTTATTTATGTTTATTTCTGGGCATTAGCTCCTACATTTTGAGTCATGAGTTTATTGCCAAGTACCTTCATGCCCATTTGGAATTAGGTAATTTCTACTTACTATTTTTTCTTCTTTTTGGTCTTGCAAAAGGTTTTACTGAGATTCAGGCATACGAAGTATTAGTAAAGCGTTATACGGCCTCAAAACATATTTTTGAGCAAGTTGATCGGGTCTATCAAGAGCTTCTGAAGGATAAAGCCCCAATGGCACCAGAAACAATGAAGCGCTTCAGAGACCTCTTCCAAATGCTTGGAGTATCAGTGCTTGAGGAAAACTCTGATTGGTATGTCATGAATAGCCGCCTGAAATTTAAATCCCCCCAAGGCGGGTGATCCCCAAAACAGCTAAATTTTGCCCTCACACAGCATATAAAATATATTTATTGACAGCGGATATTTTGATTATCAGAATGTGCAGATTGTTAACCAACAAGTAAGAGGAACACCATGGATATGCAAAATTATTTAGTCACAATGTCCTATAACGTTGATGGCAGCGGCTCATCAATGGGTATCAATGTAAACGCCTATAGTGAAGTTCATGCTTGTGAAGTTGCTAAGTCGCAATACCCCGATATGTATCCACTCTGCGCAGAACGCACCTAAACGCGGGATGTTTGCAGCATTACCAATCATTTGACTTGTAGTCCAATAAGGTTTGCAAATGGGCGGGCCATGATTCCCGCTTCATTTGAGCGCCATTAAGCCGGATCTTCTCCAGCTTAGGTAATGTATTTAAGATCTCGAGATCTGTCAGCTCTCCGGATTGCTTCAAATCTAATACCTCTAGGCTCTTCCACCCCTCCAAGAAGGAAAGTGAACCAGCAAAGCGAGTTGCTCTCAACTTCTGAATCTGAGAAAAATTCTTCAACTGATTTGGGATTGATTTGTCATAAAACCGCAACTCCTTAATCGTCAATTCAACCAAGGTCGCAATCTCTTTTAAGGACTCAATATTCTTGGTTGTCTCATCAATATTAGAGAGGTCAAACTTCGTTAACTGGCATTGTTCGATGCCCGCTAAAGTTGGGAGAGAGCAGTACGTTATATCTAATTCAATAGCCCCATTAAAACCCTCTAAATTGTTGAGCTCAGCACTATTCAGGGTTACGCTCTGGATATTGGGGGCTGAGAATTGAGAAAAATCATGTGCCCCATGTGATAAATACAGTGAAGTCAATTCAGTAAACACGGAGTTCCAACGCAAAGGAGCATCTTTCTTCTTTTTGGGAGCCTCATCCTGATCGGGAAATTCAATAGTCAAATCCACCACATTCTTGAGGTGTTGAATATCAATTTTTGGACTATCAAACTTGAGTGAAAATTTATGCATCCAAGATACCTCCAATAGAGGTTTTAAGTCTGTCGATGCTGAAATATTTGCCGTTAATGAATTTACAGACTTTAGGCTTGTCACAAATTCAATACTCTCTAGAAAACTGGGGCTATTACCCCAACAAGACAGGTCCAAACTCCCATCCTCTGCTGAGAGCTTGGGCTTGTTCGCTAGCGCAATTGCGTTAGCTAGAGGCATTCCACCATCCCAGCTATAAATTTGGAAGCTCCGCAAATGAGAGGCGCATTCAAGGCCATTTAAAGAGCTTAAATTTGGGCAATCTCTAAACGTAATCTTCTCAAGGCCAGACAAACCACTCAACATAGAAAGATCCTGCCCCCTAAAGCTGACCAACTCTATTTCAGCAAGGTTGGTGAAACTTTGTAGCGAGAGCGGAGGGAGATCATTGTAGCTATCGTTACAGTCAAAAGTGATCGAGCGAATAGATTCGCGTAATTGAATCGCTTCCGTTGCCTCCACAGGAGCAATGGAGAGGATGTACAGAATTTTCCATCGGGCAAAGTCTCTATCTGCGGCAAGCGTAGCTTTAAATGTTTTTCCTAAATCGTCACTATTCCCAGTAAAAAACTTACTTGCATTAACGCCATCAACTAGCTCATTAAAGACAAAGGGCTCGGAGCACCCATTTAGCAAGCTGAAACCCTGAGTGACGTCAATATGATTATTAGAGGCCAATAATGGCTTCAGTTTTTTATATAAATCAGACTTGATGGCGGGTTTAGAAATAGTAGCTGGAGATATTTTTTGTATAGGCTTATCGAGCTTATATTTTTCACAGATCTTGTCCTGCAGCTTAGAGATTTGTGTCCGGTTATCGTATCGAGCAGACCCCACCTCCTCAAACGCAGAGCCGTCCTTACTTATCCTAAGGCTCGCCAAAGAGCCAAGGCCTACGAGGAATTTGAGGGACTTCACGTCATTGCATGACTCCAAATTCAAAGTGCTTAAACCATTCACTACAGATAACGCTGAACAATCTTCTAGCATAAAACCTTTTACAACCAGGTTAATTACGTCTAGCTGACTTAAAGCCTTGGCAAGTGACTTTGGAAATTTCTTCTCCGCCTCAAGATCTACGGTAATGGTGAGGCTTTTAAATTTCTGAAGAGAAGAAACATCTTCTATGCATGCTGGAAGCTGTATTAAGGTGATGTCATGGAAGGCGTCTAAGCCCGCGAGCGTCTTTAGCTGATCGCATTCACTTAAATCAATTTTGTTTTTGGCTATAAGCTTTGTATGCTTTAGCGGACCAATGTCTTTTAAGTTAGAGCAGCCACCTAAATCGATATCCACCCCCCATCGACCAGATACGTCGCCTAAAGTTGCAGGAAGACCTTCGATCGATTCTAGGGATTTACATCCATTTAAGCCAATCTCCACTAATTCTGAATCCCAGCTTTTCGGAAGCTTCTTGAGCCCCTCTGAGTACGATAATTCTAGTTTTGTAAGATTCTTCAGCTTTCCTAGGGGGCTTGCATCCACTAAGGAGGGGGCGTTACTTAAGTCGAGGGTAGTCAGATTAATAAATTCAACAATCGAACCCATATCTTCCGCCCCG
Organism: Polynucleobacter sp. JS-Polo-80-F4; assembly: GCF_018881965.1. GTDB lineage: Bacteria > Pseudomonadota > Gammaproteobacteria > Burkholderiales > Burkholderiaceae > Polynucleobacter. The sequence continues at coordinate 1,669,942 of NZ_JACVPI010000001.1, read as the reverse complement.
GACCAACTTAAATCAAGGTCGGTAATGTAATGAGCCCCAGGAATTCCACTAAGGTCTTTTAAGCTTTCCATGTTTGACAGCTTCAAAGTGCTTATCTCAGGATCAAGATCCGGGAAATACTGAAGATTGACTAAAGCACTGCAACCATGCAACGAGAAAGTGCTGGAATGAATATATTGAGACTCATCTTTGGCGAGGATTTTTTTACCCTCAAGTCCTTCTAGGCTTCTTAAGGCCTCGCACCCTACCAAGTCAATCGTAGAGAGGGCTGCTGATTCTTTCAAACCCGTGATAGATTCCAAGGATTCGCACGAGCTTAAATCAATATTCACTAGATTGATGGCACCCTTCAAAGCATCAATGTTTTTAATGAGCTTACAGTCAGCCAAATTAAGAGAGCTCAAGCTTGAGGCCGAAGGGGCTAGAGAATCAATACTGAGCAAGTTTTCATTTTTTTGAAGGTTTAATTCCTTGAGGCATCCGCCCTCACCAAGGCTGCCAATATCCTGTAGCTTTAATTCAGCTAGATTAACAACCGTCAGTTGTGGCGCATCCAAGCCTTTTAGAGAGTTGAGACTTGAGTTCTTGGTTCCATAATTCGTCTTCATCTCTCCCGAAATGGAAAGATGCGTTAAAGCAGGAAACGCGCCAAATGCAGTGAGATCTTCCAAATGGCAACCATCCTGAATCATTATTTGCAGATCCTCTAGGGCTGTAAAACCTTGCAATCGAGGAACGCCTGGAATGGTAATTACCAACTTTCGCACCTTGGTTTTGAGTTCAGCTGCTTTGCTGCCCTCAGGAGCACCCGATAAGATGGCCAATAGTGCAAAGTCGAGATATGGCTGCGCTGGCCCAGTTCCAGAAAAGCGACTGTTGCGCAATAACTCCCCAGTCGCCTCCCTAATGCTGACACCCGACAAAAGCCCAGAGACCTCATCGCCCAAGGAGCAGGCAATATCAATGCCCTGCTGGATAGACCCTAGCTCCCTAGATGACAGCAACTTCCAAAGACTTGACTCATCCTTATTTAGCTTTACTGCGGCCTTCTTTTCGGTTGCCATATCACCACCTAAACTAGATCAAACTATTGAAAATACGAGCAAAATACAGGATGTTTATTCCCTTGTATTATGTAATTAATTCCAAAAACTATAGCAGTTTTAGACCCAATTATCTAACCTCAAAGCAAGCCATTGAAATGAAAAAGCCAGTTGAAACTGTTAGCAACTCTGAGATCTATGAATTAGACCGCGGTACAGCCAGTCCTAGAGAGAAAGCAAGAAGGCTCAAGATACTGACTGACAATGGAACGCCATATCAAAGCTACGCTAAAAGGGTTGGGCCTGGTCTAGAAGGCATCAGTATCGAATTGAAGCGCCTAATTGATCGCAAGATCACCCCTGCCCTGCAGGAAAATATTGGTGCAATACTCGATAAGCGCTTTCCTGAAGTCTATTGCGATGTTCGGGTCTACCCAAATTCGCAAGATGAAGAGATCTTTTCTATAGATGAAGAGAATGGCTGGAATGATGACAACCTTCATGTATTGGTAAATTTCGTTGTCTCCATTCCTGAGGATGACTCTCTAGATTCCATGGCAAGGGCCACCCTTCTCTCCTTCTTCCAAAAGGCAGATGACTGGACGGCTTCTGACCCTAAGATTAGTAAGCTGAAGAAAAAGCTAAAGCTTTACGACCTGTTGAATATCGACGTGATTTCTGAAGCAATGGGCAACCTACCATTTAATGACTTTGATGTAGCTGAATATCCCGGGTTCAATCTAGAAATTGATTGTGATGGCGTTATTGAAACTAAATTCTCGAAACTAAAAGTAGCAGCCCTCGGCCCCGAAATACTGAGTAAACGTATTGGCCTTAAGACTCCATTAGAGCTTAAGACAGTCACCCCCAAGAATGCCAAGAAAGAAGTGCCAGTGGTGATCGCCAAACTACTAGATGCGCTCGGGGTTCCAAATATAGATCCTTCCAAACTGAAAAAGACTGATAACCTCTATGCACTTTGCGGGTATCAAGATAAAACCTGCCTCTCATTAACTAAATCATTCACGATGCATTTCGATGTACTTACCATTATTGGCGCCAAAGAAATCATTAGCCTTGAAAATGCGGTCGACTTCGCAATAGAAACTTTAGAAATGCGCGAAGATGACTAATACTGTATCCCGCCCTGAAACCTATTTATCCCCGATTACATTTGGCATCACCGGGCATAGAGATATTGTCGACCAAGATATTGCTAGAGCCAAAGAATGCATCCAGAAAGTGATCAAAAGCTTTCGAGAGCGCTATCCCAATACACCTATAGTCCTGATCACCCCACTGGCAGAGGGTGCCGACTGTATTGCAGCTGAAATGATTCTTGAGCAAGATGAGCGCTGCTATCTGCATGTAGTGTATCCATATGTTCTAGAGGAATATAAAAAATCGATTGGGCCTGAATGGCGTGAAAAATTTGATGCCCTAAGCACTCACCAAAGAGTCATTGACCATGTGGTACTTAATAGCGATATTGCAAGCCCCACCGAAGAAGAGAAGAACCAAGCCTATCGAGATGTGGGGGAGTTTGTTGCTATCAACTCCTATGTCTTGTTTGCCCTATGCAATACTGAACCAGCCCTAAAAAAGGGTGGGACTGCTGAAATTCTGGAGTTTCGAAAAAGAGGATGCATTGATCTACTAGAAGTGAGCGACTCCAATATCCGTTGCGCTGAAGAAGGCTTGCTTTATGAAATTCGAGTAAGGCGTAGTTATGAAAAGGAATTGCCGGCACCGAATGAAAAAGACGACGCCTGCTACATCACCCCTATAGTGAACAACAAAGATCATGCAGAAGAGGCCAGGGTTGCCTTAGGCTTATCGCATGAGAAGAAGAAAACGCGGCTCATTGAAAAGATTAAGAGCTACGTACAACCAGGCGAGCAATCCATCACTGTAGCTAGTGAACTAGAAGAGCTTAATAGTCGCTCGCTAGAATTAATTTCTGCATTTAAGGCCTCGATGACTAACGGGGGCCCTATTCCTGAGCGCGACTGGGCCACAGAGAGCTTATATAAAATCTATGATCACCAGAATAAAACCTCCCTCTCTAGCGGCGATATTTATACCCAGCATTTACGTGGAACAAGCGATAAATTAGCGTCTGACTTTCAGGCAAAATACAAACGCTGCCTGAATTGGGTCTTCATACTGTCCATCATGATTGGACTACTTCATGGATTTGAAGGTCTTCTAGAGCATCTCTCCTGGTTTGAAGAAAATCCATTCGTAAAATATATATTTGCAGGTATTGGCTTATCAGTTTGGTACGTTGCAAAGAAAAATGGCTATAAAGATATTTATGAGAGTTATCGAGCCTTAAGTGAAGCGCTTCGTATTCAGGAGTACTGGCATCAAGCAGGAATTAAAAAGATACCGGCCGATTTTTTCCTGTCCACTCAAATTGGTGACAACTCTTGGGTAAGGCGCGCTCTCAGAACGGCCTGGTTCATGGATATCGCCACGACTGAAACCCAGAACCCTTCTAAACAAGCCTTAATTAGTAGCATTCAGAATCTAGATGCTATTTGGGTGAAGGATCAAATTAAGTACCTAAGCAAGAAAATTGCAGATTTTGAGCGCAAACTCAAAAAATTTGATCAGTTAAATCTGGCACTAGGTGTGATCACGGGCATCTTCTTCATTTTGGGGCGTGAATTTATCTTCAGCAAATTAGAAGGCTTTCCCCTGCCATTGGAGCTAGTAAACGCTATTAGCGGCTCCGCCTTGATTTTCCTTGCTCTATCCAAGGGATACTGCAAGATGAATGCTTTTGATGTGCTGATCAAGCGATACGAATCCTCGCTGCACGTCTATGTACAAAGTCAAAACATACACAACGAGCTGATTAGTCTTGATGATGCAGTTGCCAAAGCCAATCAAATTAATAAAGAAGAAAGGCTGCAAGGCCTTTATCTGACTCTCGGCCAATCAGTCCTTGATGAGGTGGCAGACTGGTACATCGTTAACTCCAGAACGGAGTTTAAGAATCCGGTTGGAGAGTAAAGGATGGGAGCTGTAATCAACCTACTTTCGGGTAATTGCTAGGCTAGTCTTTCTTTGAATCGGGCATGTTCGCTCATTCCTCTAGAGCTCCTTTGGCAGTCGCTATCAGCTGATTTATCTTATCCAACTTCCATTCACCTTGGCCGTCTATATCCTGCATGTGAATATTCGTTGATTTTTTATAGACTTCTAATATTTCAATATATTCTTTAAAGAACTGAGGTTTCACTGAGGATTGCAAGGCAATATCAAGAATCATCTCGGCGCAATCATCAATAACCTGCCACTCTTCCGCCATATCGTTAAGCGTATCTCGCCAACCATCGTCCCAGAGGGTTTTAAAAACTTTCGACAAAGAAGCAGCTATAGCGTTGATGTTGCTATTTTGGCCTTTCATGGACCCATACCAGTCACACGCAGCTTTTAAGTCGAGTGAGTGTTCAATTTGCGTAAGATCGCTTGATGAAAATGATTGAATCGTCTCGAGAGTATTTTTTGGCTCACTAATGCTGGCTGTGTGACGCTGCATTTTCCCTGTATTCATAGCTACAAGATTTGGATGAAATACTTTCAATCTCTTTTCAAAGTAGTCAAATACGGTCCCCTCAAAATCCTCGCAATTCCATACATCTTCTGATGTATAACCAAAAGCAATTTGAAGATCGGATCCAACGGAACTTATCCCAACTGAGAATGGCCCTTCAGCAGCCGCTTTGGCTGAGATAGCAACCCTATCTATATATCTATTAATAGCGTGTGATTGCCAGCCCTGGGTATGGCTGGTAGAGCTATTGTGAACCGCAAAGAGCTTACGCAGATGGTGAGAGATTCGACCACTGTTAAATAAGCCCTCACCCAAATTTTTAGAAGATATTCCCACATATAGAATTGGGTATGCCGTGCTTGTAAGAACATAAATCAATCCACGGACATCAAGGCTGACTCTTTGCACTTCTGGGGGCAAAAGATTTTCATTCAAGAGTTTTGGGGGAACAAGATTTTGCCCACAACCTAGATCATCAGGATAAATATAGTTCTTACCACCGACCTTTACTGACGAATATTGACGATTCCAGCGTTTATCTAGAAAGCCATCCAGAATGATTGGCGTCAATCTTTCTAGTGGATAGAAGTTCGTAAAAGCAATTTCCATGCACTAATGCTCTAGGGTTTTAATGGGCAATACATTGACCACCACCTTCTTTTGATCTTCCTGGTTTAGCTTAGTCAAAGTCTCTCGTATCGAACTTAGGAATCGCCTATCTGTGACAACACCATTACTGGATGCGAAAAGCGGTTTTGGCGAAACAATGGCAATCAGCATTTCCTGACCAAACGGCTCAGATATTTCTAACTTTCCAGCAAGCTTTACCAAACTATCAGCTGGAACCTTTTGGCCCCACATCAACTCAACAGCCTCTCCATTGGCTTGCAGGTAGGTTAGATAAAGATAGCCCGAAGCCTTTGTCGTTTTCACCTGGATATTGACTTGCTCACCTTTTTTCAAGATCCCGTTGGAATGATCTGGGATTTCCACCTTCACGCCAGCAGTGCTCACACGCGCATTACCTAGTGTTTGATTAACCTCGCAGATAGGCCAGGGATTTATTGAAATCTTAGTGCTGACTGAGTTGACTCCAGGAATAGCTTTAGCCTGGATTCTTAGTTTATTAAGATCCGCCATATCCTTCACATAGCCTGAAATAACAACATCGCCGACATCGCTGACAGTAGTCTCCGTATGGGAGCACTGTAACGATGAGCCGATCTCATTGATTTTTTGTTTTATCTCAGCATTCGTTACAACAACTTTCGGAATTACCTCTACAGGCTTAATGACGGGATTTACCTTAATCACCGGAAGAACAATATTAGGCGTCACCACGACTGGTGGAGGATTGTTTTGAGGCTCAATATAGTCATCTGCTTTTTTAACCTGGAAGCCAGGATCAATCACATAGAATTCTTCACTGCGATACATTAGGGTTTGATAATCAACCCATGCGTAACCTTTATCACCCCACCAACTTCCCCAGGAGTTGATGACCCTAAACGCACTCTTGTTATCGTCATAACCGACAACAACCATTGCATGCCCATCAACCGCCCTGCTATTCATATCTCTATAGATAGCCGATCCACGATGATCCAAAAAGGATTGAGGCACTTTCATTGCAAATATCACCGGATGGCCAGAGTAAACCTGCGACTTAACAGCCTCAATGTCACGACTCTGAATGCGATGAAAGTCATGAATGCGATGAAGAGAGGCAAATTCCCGAACCTCCGCACTTGGCATTGCAGAACACGAATCTTCTCTATAAGGAAACTCACTCATGCTTGGAATGCCTTGCTGCCTCAATAGCGCAAGCGCATCCGTAACAACGGTTCCAGATTTACAGGAATACTTATCAGGAGTTAATTGGTTGTATATAAATGCAGGACTGCCGACAAACCTTGAGCGCCCAGTGTTATTTTCAGACGCGTTTGTATAGTAACTTTCAGCGCTATACCCTACAGCCCATGCCACACAAGAATACTGCCCTCCCTGAGCGCCCGGTGGGAGCATTCTCTTTGACAGATCGGCACTGGGCGGCAGGTAACCCCTGTATTTGACAGCAACAGGGACTCGACTTAACTGCTCGGGACTGGCAAATACGACGCCAAATCCCTCTTGATTAGTCTGAGCATTTGCAATCCCGGTCTTTGCGAAAAGGCTCAAGAAAATCAGAAGGTAGTAGATAAATTTATACATGGTCAGACTATCTTTTGGAGGACTTACGAATTGCATTGAATTTAGCGCGCATGACTTCCATGCGAGACTCATTCAAATCTCGCCTTAACTGGCTTATATGCTCCATGAAAGCATCTCGTAAGGAGATAACTTGATGGTAAATTGTTTTATATACAGGACGACCTCTTCCATCGAAGATCTCATAAGCTTGGTATTCAACTCCAGCATTCTTTGCCAGAGATAACCTCATACGCTCATCAACTAGGTAATCGTATGCATTTCTAGACCCAAATACCTTCATCAAAATGGGCATCGTTTGAATAAAGATAATGCTGAGAATCAGAAGCCATGAAAAAAGTTTGAGCTCCTCAAAAGCAATCGTACTAGCCCTAATGATTCCTGGAGTTGGTGAAGCGCTTAAGAGAGCATTTAGCTTTTCTTTTTGCATCTGCAGATTTAACTGATCTACACTGAGATTAACCAGGGTCATGGCCTCGCCCTTATTTGCTTCCAAAGCAGTAATTTGTGTATTTACTCCTTGCAACAAGTCATCTATCTCTTTTACGCATGACAAGATGCTATCTTTATAGAGCACAAGATTGGATAACCTATTGGGGGCAACTGCTTCGTTATAACAAGCAAGATCTCGGCCACGGATATTTAAGAGATCTGAGTTTGCGGGAACCACAATAGTTGGAGACTCATTATTTTTTGGAGCTTCAACTACAACAGTGGTCACCACTTTCGTCTCATTAAGCGGAGTAATAGTAGTTGTATCTTTGTTCTTGATTTCAGTCTTATCTGATTTGATCACTACAGGAGGATCTTGGGCCTCATTCTTGATGATCTTCTGAGAAGGCTCTTTGTTTACCTTATCAGGGGAAACTATTTTTGGGTTATCCGATACGGGGTCCTTGGTAGGGCTAACCTGTGACTCATATTTTCCGGTTGCAGGATTTAAGGTTGAGATATTCATGCTTAAGTTCTCAACCTTGATCCCCCTATCCTTCGTAGAGCTCTCGATCTTTTCGGCCGGTTTGTCTTGACTGTTTACCTTAGGATTTGTTGTGCTGGTAATTAGGCCATTTTCATATGCGCGCTGAAAGACTTCTCGGAAATAAGGTTGGTAACTATTTGAGATTCTCTCAAACGCTACATCTAGCTTTTGATGTAACTGATAATGGTATGCAATTTGAATTTCAGACTTAAATAAGGCAGCCTGTAGTGGGATAGCAATCATAAATCCACAAAGCACAGAGAAAATCACTGCAAAAGCCCATCTTCCATACTGCTTGAATCCAGAGGTCTTCTTATTGGCGAGACTATTTCGACAAAATATGATGAACTTTTGTAAATTCATGACATATAAACCACTTAATGTCGCCCCCACAATAATAGCTAGCCATCTAAAAAAAGAGGCTTGGTAATCAGACCCAAAATCAATCAATCTTCCAGGAGACAGAAATTCATAGAAAAAGATGCCCCCGGATAATGTTGCCAATATAACGAGAATGGCAACACACAAGCCTTCCGAATAAAACTGTCTTAAGTCGGGGCCCAAATGCTTCCGATGTCTACCCAATATCTGAGTATCAATACCCGCCAAATAGAGAAGCACTCTCTCTGTGCGCGAGAAAATAGATTCAGTGCGGCTGGAGTCTACAGAGAAACTCATGCCTCACCCAGCTTTCGAATGAATTTGTTGTAAGCAGACTGACTCGATAGATTCTCGTCACTAAGATTTTTTACGACTGGAAATACATCATAAAAATCAGTGTCGGCATTCCACCACTGATATCTTCTGATCTTAGAAGAATCAAATGATTTATATTTTTCAAGCGCATTCTCTACTTGCTTATCAACATCATAATGAACCGCTTTCAAATATCGTCTTAGGCCATCATTTTTAAGGCGCTCATAGCTCGAGATGGCAAGGTATGCAGCAGGCCAGAAATAACGAAGCAGATCTCCTGAGACCATGAGCAGAATGATCAGCATGGTAATTGTAAGATTCAAAAGAAGCGTCAATTTCTTATGCCACATTTGATGCAGTTTTTCTGCAATGAGTCCTGAACCAGTAATTTCAGATCTATACCAAGTGCCTTTGCTGGCGGTATCTTGATCAATATTGTCCTGAAGATAGGCTATCTTATTTTTCGCAAGGTCAATTTCTAATTTCAAGCAAGCTGCGAGCGGTGAATTCATTGCCTCATTACCTGTGTCAACATACTGACTACATGGAATATTTTTCCCTGGCTCGCTTTGGAGTTCTACAACTGGTGTTTGAGTCGTCTTAGACTTATTCTTAAAAATAACCCCTGGCTCAACCAAATAAAATGGGCCCTCTAAGTTATTTCGAACATCTGGTATTTGTTCCCCACCAGTCAAACCCTTAACCTCTTTAATCACCTTAGAAAATACAGTCTGGATATCTTCTGGAGCATTTAAATACTTTAGTAACGCATAGGTATATGGGCTATGCTTGCCAGAACTTTTGATGCCATCAATTGAGCCTTTGCCGGGCGCGGCGGCCATACTAAAGAAATAGCTTCCACCACTCTCACCCTGGTACTGACCAGCTAAGCCCCCGGTGCCGCCCTTTAAAGTCGAGATCCAGCTCTGACAGGCATCCAGTAGCAAGACATTGAGCGCAGGCTTTCTGCTGGCAACCTGCTCCACAATTGGCGTTACCTTAATTGCCCGGTTGATACCCTTGGCAATTTCTTCTCCATTCGCATCTTTTGCGGTGATGTAGTTATGTCCATCACTTTGAAATCCATGACCTGCATAATAAATAATGCTGTAATCGCCTGGGCGTAGGGATTTTATATATCTATTAATTTTTAACTGAATTAGATCACTTGACTCATCTTCCGAGGTTAGTACGGCATAGCCCATGCTTGTTAGCAACTCAGCCATTGCTCGGACATCAGTAAGCGTGTTATCTAGAGGCGTAAACCCATTGGTGTAACTCTTTGAGCCAATTAGAAGCGCCTTCCTTTTAACCTCAACATCTATGGTCTGAGTCGTAATCGGAGCAACTACTGGATTAGCCTGGCCAGCCAAGGCCTTTCCAAATCTTTTACCAGTTAAGCGCTCCAACCTCTCAGAAAGCAAAACCTTATCCCGGATTAAATTATCAATTTGATCTTGAGTAGCTTGATATTGATTAAATTCAAAAAGTGCTACCTTTTTATCCATGTACAAATCAATATTTTTCTGTATGGATGTGCCACCGAAAGAAAAGTGTTCATTCAGAAATAAAAGAATGGGCTGTGAAAATACAACCGCCATCACTAGCATTAGAACAATTCGCAATGGCTTATGGCGCCAACTATTGATCTCTTCTGGATCATTATGAAGGGCATACCCGCCCATTGTGACGAATAGTCTTTGCATGCTTATTGCAAAGATGAATACCACTAGAAAAATACCGATAGAGGTCAGAATAGAAGAGGTGTCTATTGCGGGCCTTAAAAATGGAATAGATGCACCTGATAAGGCCATTAACAATGCAGAACCCAAGCTTAACCAATAGCTCAGCACCAATGAGTCTATAGATTTTTCATCCATAGACTCAAGGGTAGCTGGGCTATACCCAAAGAATCGCAAGAACAAGACGTTAAACATCATCTTAGATGTCTATAAGCCAAGAAATACCCTTCTTAAGCTGACTTATTCTTGTCTGAGATTGCTTTCATAGCGGCGATAGACTTCATGCAATCACCAATACCGTAGTTATAGCTCTTTCCAGCATTTTCCGTCTTTAAGGATTCAGCGCACTCAGTTACAGAGTTACGAATACCTTTCCAGCCTGTAGCATCAGAAGAGCTAGCAACTGTAGCTCCATCTTCAACAAGTGGGTTCTGGCGGATATATTTGCTAGGGTTATTTTTGATATCCGCCCTAACTCTTTCTAAAAATTCCTGCTGTGCAACCTTAGTTAATTCTTGCTCGATTTTTAGCTTGCCAACTTGATTTTCTTTGAGCAAATCAGCTTCGTAATACTTTGCGTCCTTCAATTCGATGTTCTTATCTTTTCCGTCCGCAGGACTATCTAGTTGCTCATTAAGATCAATACCCTTAGCAGCCAGTGTTTTCTGCTTAATGTTTTCCTGCATATAGTCATATGGACTGAGTCTTAGCATCATCTTAAAGAGAATCGGTGCAATCTCTAAAAAGGCCATCAACAAAAACAATAAGGTCCCGCTCCAGAAATAATGCTCGTGTGCAGTCAAAATACGCTTAATGAGACCATTCTTTTTGGCAGCTTGTTCTGTGAGTACATCTCTATTTGCTTTGCGCTCAGCAGCCAAAGACTTCAACTCACCCTCAAGACCATCTAACTGCTCTTGTGTTGATTTGATTTCAGGCTCTAAGGAAGCATGCTTTGCTTCGCTAATTTGCTTGAGTGACTCTAGCCTGTCTTTTTTATTCTTGGCAGCCGGCCCAAAATCTTTTTGCTTTGAACCGCAAGTACCATCAATCTCACACTGCAACTCTTGTTGCTGCTGAATAATTCGCTCGTCAGAAAGCGTAAGTTCAGCTTTTTTCTCATCGCGTTGCTTTATTAACTCAGATTTTCTTGTCTCAATCGCTTTTTGGCGCTCATCAAAAACATGTCGATATTCTTTTTCAGTGCTATCAATCCAGGCCTTTTGCTCATCCTGAAGTTCGCTGTCGATCTCGGTAGCCATGATCTTGATCTCTAATGGCTTAGAAAGGACTACTGCAATGAGAAGGGCCATCAAAATACGAGGCATTGCTTGAAAGATCTCAGATCGGTCAATGCTCTCCTTGCCGTTTCCATGGCCGGTAGAGGACACAATAAATCGATCCAAGTTAAAGATCATTGCCGCCCAAATTAACCCGAAGAAAATGGCCGCGACACAAGTGAAAAGGTGAATTGGTGCCTTAGCCGTCTCGATAGCCAAAGAAACTTTTGGAGAAAAGACAATATAAAAGGCATAGGAGCTTGATAAGAAAGCCAGTACCGCGGTTGCCAATACAGTACCTCCGATGCACTGCTCCTTGACTCTATCTGAATGCGGGCAGTTCTGAAGTAGTTGTGTATCAACGCCAGCCGCAAAATACAAAATACCCTCCACTTTGTTTTGCAACCAATAACGGAATCGTGTGAAGGTATCGGCATCATTAGGAGCCTCTTCGCCAAATTCATAGTTATAGTCGTCCAAATCACCTAACTTTAATTTGTTATCTACAGCCATGAAATTCTCCTTCTGAATATAAATTCTTTAAATAATTAATTTTTTACAAGCGAATCGATCGAGGCATTTTTGCCAGCTCTGATTCAGCATCCATTTGCCGCCCTACTTTTTGCGTATCTAGTAGCGGCACTTGAAATTCTTCCAACATTACTTTGATTGCACTGCTATTAATCTGAGACTCCATGGCACCCTGAGTTAATTCGACATTAAATCTCATCATTTGTGGTTTGAGTACCTCATGATTAAGCTCAAAACGCAGGGGGCTGCTATTAATTTGAATCTCTGCCTTCGGCAGTGCATTCAAATCATGATGAACTGAGCCTACCAAGTCATCGAGCCCTACCATCTCCTGGGAAAGCAAAGGCTGAGTCTCGGGATATTGATCAATATTAGGCTTAGCAATGTATTTAGATTGCTTCATTCCAAAAAGATTTCCAACGTGGAAAATCATTACTGAATTTACTGGGATAACAATCTCATACTCTTGTGATCCACCAAAGAATCTGAGTTTTTCACTCCAAGACGAGCTTTCGCTACTGATCTGCACCTGTAATGCGCCCCACCCCACTACCTTTACCTTGGCAATCAAAAAACTCTTGGGAACGGTAATTGAGTAAAGCGACTCCACGCTTAGCAACTTAGGCGCAGAAAATACCCTAAATGGCATTGTTGGAGTTTTTAATCTGAACATTTATTTTTTACTTCAATCATCGCGTTGCTGGGCAATCAATACGCAAATCAACCCTGCGGTTTAATGCTTGCATTTCGGGTTTAGGATTTTGAACATAGAGATTTAAATCGCTAGCCCCTTTGACTTGTATTTTGTCCATCGTCGTCACATTATTTTCAACTAGCCAATTTGCTAAGGCATTGGCGCGACCCAAACTTTTTTGAAACTTCACGTCTTCCGATCCAGTGATATCTGAATTGCCAGTCAAGATAATTTTGGCATCCGGCCTTAGTGCCATTAATTGCCTTAGCTTATCGAGATAAATCTTTGCATCTGGACTCAATTGATCGTCATTAAATGGGAATAAAGCCGCTCCACCGATATAAATATCGTAAACATCAACCTTATGAGTGCTGTCCGGACAACTAAAATACTTGCTCGGATTATTTACCGCCATATCCAAATCAGCCCTCTTGGTTTTACTGTCAGCGACTAAATTACCATCTTCATCTGAAGAAGTAACATTCTTAATATTATCATCAATATTCTTCACAACCCGGTCGGTTACGCGCTGAATATTGTCCAAAATAGACTGGGTTTTGCTGGGCCCGGTTTCTTGCTTTTTGGTCTCGTCCTCTTTGGGCTTAATAACCTGCGCAATTGGTGTTTTTTCAGATGTCTTTTCTGTCGACACATGAGAAAAGCATGGGCCAGAGTAATTAATCAAGATTGCAAATACCCAAATAACTACCATCAAGAACCAGGGCCAGCAACGCTTCAAAAGACTAGTAAAAATCAGTATCAATGCAATAGACCATAACCACCATGGGAAGTTAGTACTGCACTCCTGACGAGAAACATCGGGAATCGCAAAGAAAATCAGAATGACAAGTGCGGTCAATATAAAAAGTCCACTGACCCAATTAGAAATACGATCACTCCAACTCAGTGATGGAGCTAGGTCTTCATTTAATTTATCTACTAGATAGCAAATAGCGATTAACGGGATGATTGCTATAACAGCATGCTTCAAAGAGCAGGCAACCCAAACCAAAACAAATACTCCGATCGTCAGTATCCAATTGCATTTTTTACATGCTTGAACTGGCGGCAACTGAGGATCAGTTAAAGGCTGCTGTTTCCCTGAAACCATTGCCTGGCTTGACTCTTTGGCCAATTGAACAACCTTATTCCATATTGTTCCAATAGGATTCTGCGCAAGCGCTTGCTTGCTAGAAGGTGGAGGCGGAGACAAAGGAGAGGTATTGGGCTGATGATTTTCTGGCTCAGTCTTTTGCTTTTCTCGCGGTGACTTTAGTTTTGCGTAAGCGGTGCCAGAGATGCGACCTAGCAAAGATTCGACTTTGCCACGATCAACCTCTTCGCTCAGGTTCGACCATTCATGCAATCTAAAGTCATCTAGTTGACCGATATATATAGTCTTAACCGAATGTGAATTGGGCTCTCCCTCGCATATCTCAACCGGATTAACTTCTTTCTGAAAAAGAGGTTTTACTTCACCAGAGTGCCTTTTTAGAGGTGGGCCCTTGACGCGCTTAGGGTTATAAAGCTTGCCGTTATTAATGAGTATGGAAAATGCTTGTGACTGGTCTAACAACCCACCAGAATCGCCTCTGAGAGAACCGCTGTAATTACCATCAAAATCGCCACTAATCCAGATATCGGATTCATCTATATCGGCCTCAGAGGGGTTCTGGACCCACCGAAGTGTCTTAAGTTCTCTCCAGCCTAAATCAGTGGAACCACAATATAAACAGGCTTGTGGCAACCGCACCGGACCGTCAGATTCAAGTGCGTGGTGGCATTTCTCGCAAATGATCTCAACTTCAGCATCATCTAATAAGGGTTTACTCTGATATAGGCCATTTACTGGGCCGCATGTCTTGCAAATGCGATGCAGATCCAATTGAGCGGAATCGCACTTTCTACAGGCAAGGAATGCAGGGGATTTTCCCATTGGGTGACGGCACTATCGCGTTAGAAATCAGAAAGAATGAAAAATACTACTCTATTCAATAAAACATTTATTTTATTCGCTACTTAGGACGTTTATTAGCCGTACAGCTAATCACTGAATCACAATCTGACGTCCAAACTTGAGATGCTCGCCACCAGGACCCCCGACAACCACCCATAGCAATCGACATGGAGGCCTCGTTTCTGGGGCGGGTGCAGCGCCATCAGTCAGGTACACGCAACCATCAAATCGCTGACCTTTGGTCTTAAGCCACTTCATGACTGGCTCAAAGCTGGTGCCTCCCCCACCTTTAACAAAGGAAGGTATCTTTCCAACATAAGGGTAGGATCGCTTGATATCGGCATCGCATTCAACAATAGTGATGTTTGCGCCTTGCTTGTACATGCCATGAATTTCAGCAAAGAAGCTTGCTATGGCATCTTGATCAATAGAGCCAGAGGTATCTATTGCCACAGCCATGTTCTGAAAGCGCTTTAGCTTCAAACCTGGATTGGGTGGCATTCCATCCAATGCCTCAAAACGCTTGCTCTCTCTTTGAGAAGTGACAACCATCTGACTTCTTCTGCTAGACGCGGCAAACATTCGAATCGTATTGCGCCAATTTAACTTTGGCTTACGAGCTTCAATCAGCTCATTGATATATCGCTCTAACCAGCTTGGTGTCTTGCCAGCCGACTTACTGTATTGAGATCTCTCAAAAGATTTAATGACTTGATCTTCTGAAACTTGCTCAATGGCATCGCGTATTGCGCTAGAAATTTTAGATCCCGTTTTTTCTCCATCCACATCTGGGCTATCCGAATCTGCCCAAAAAGTATGATCGCTAGGTGAGCGGCCGCCCATAATATCTTCCAGCGCTTTTTGGCTCAATGGTGATTTGGATTTTCCAGATGAGTCAGAACCAGAGGCTCCACTCTGCCCCTGGGATTTTTTCTTAGATTTATTGCTATCGTCATGCAGCTTTTTCAAAGCAGCATAGTAGTTATCAGCCGTATCTTCTGGCTTGAGCCCTAGATCAGGAAAGGTTGTTAATAATATGGCGCCTTCGGGCAAATGATATGGTGCTACATATTGATTAACGACAAGATCCGTTGCCAAGTTCCAAAGCATGGGATCGTGCGACAAGTTTTTATTTCTGAACACATGCTTAAAAACAATATGCAGCACCTCGTGCTTTAAGACGGCAACCCTATTCTCTCCTTTAGTCAGCTCTTTTAGCAAAAAATGTGGATTGACCATTAACTGAATGGCATCACCACGCATACCAACCGCTAGAGTATCGATACTCTCCGTAAAATGCCTTTGCATACCACCCAGAATATGACCAAAGAATGGTTCATTCCGAATAAGATCAACGGTGCACTTAGAAATCTCTGCTTGTGCCAATGGCAACAAGTCCGCAAAACTAGATGCGGTTGCGTGACCTGTTTTTACTGATTCTTTTGCCACGACTTAGACAGTTTGTAATACTAACTTTGCAAGAGCGGCGTCTTGAACTAGGGTTGGCCTTTGGTCCGGCAATGCCACGATATCCCTGTGCACGCTGAACCTGAGATCAGCCGGCAATTCCGGCATCATCAAGAACGACACAATATTGGCTTTATTTTTAGCCGAAGGTTTTGCGTATTGCGCGCTAGCAATGGCTAAAACCAGGCGCGTGCAGATGACAGACAGTCTATCTAGACGCACTGTAGACCCTTTACCCTTAGAGGCAGCCACCACCTTCGGCCTCACCTCATCAAATGAGCTAGCTTCTAGTATTTCTTCGGCGCTGACTAAAAACTCTAAGTCCGAATTAACAAAAGCCAAGAATGAGCTGACGGTGGATTCATCAAGACCACTACGAACAATCGTGCCCACCTTCTTAATCTCTTGCTTTAAATCGCTTATTCCTGAAAGCTGCGAAAACACCTGAACCAATGAGCGCGGTGTTGTTCGCTTACCTGTGACTGATTCAGGGTAAGTTAAAACGAAATTAATACCGCGGGAGTCGACTTTATTAGCCACTGCCCATGCTGCCCATGCCTTTACATCAAAGACCATATTGGTATGCAGCATCCGGGTCAACATCGCTTCGTCCATCGAAGTCACGGAGTATTCGTCATCCTCTGGATTCGCAGTACAAACTATCTGCCATTTTGTTGGTAACTTCCATGAAAACATTTCAAAGTTTTGCAGTAGTTGCATGAGGCCACGCAGAATTCGATCATCCGCACGATTAATATCATCGAGCAGGAGGATTCCTGGACCTTCCTCCTTGGGAACCCAATCAGGCGGAAGATAGATTGTCTCGTTAGTGTTCTGAGATTTAATCGGCAGGCCATGAAAGTCCCCCATCTCTTCAAACTGAGCAGGAGCGCAGTAGGCCAATTTCCAACCACGCTTCTTCGCAAAATCTACTACCGAAGCAGTTTTACCAAGACCATGTTTTCCCCAGATACAAATAGGGGTTGGTCTATTGCCAGTTTCCGTCTCATTCTTAAGATTGGAGTCGAGCAAATATACCAAAAACTCATCCAGATCCTGGGCGTTTAATGTTTCTCCGTAGACACTCATAAATTACCTTTTCGAATAATTACTTCAGAATTCTTAATTGGGGATTATCGGGCTCGCAATAGCCTAAGCACCAGAATACTTTTCCCAGCCTTTTTTAATATTGTCTTCCACCATTGAGTCCGCTAAAGCCAGGGCCGTTTTTTCATCCGGCGCCAGCTTTACTTCCCTATCTAATGGACTCGCTCTTCCTGGACTATAGTCCGTCCAGTGAACGACATAGGCCGAAAATCCAGCGCCAAGATCTTGCTTATTCGTTTTCCATACAAGCAGTTTTCTCACCCCAACAACACCCTTGGTTTCTTTGCTCCAAACTTCACGACGAATAATCGAGCTTGGGGGCATCTGGACTCCGACTACCTTAAGCTCCTCAGCGGCTGTATATTCCGCCACCTGGCTCATTCGAATGTCAGTGACGTTGGCCGACTTGTCATCCCGCAAATTTACTAATGCAGGATGAATAGGTCGAGGACAACTTGCCATCCCTGTGTTTTTCCATTGATTTTCTTCAAAGATTAAACGCATGGCCTTGGACACTGCTCCATCCGAATGCTCTGACTGCAAATCAGTTAACTTGATCTCAGCAACAATGTGAGGCTTCACAAATGAATATAAGCTACCAGTCTCACTAGCCCACCGAATAGGTGACGCTACTTTTAGGGCTTCTAATTTCTTTAAAAGATCTCGACGATTTTCGTCGCTTCCTAAGTTTCCACAACCCCCGAATACTTGCATCAAGCCATCGGGTGTCATTAATCCCAATAGGACTGATCTCACCATGTCACCATTCGGTGTGAAGGCAATAATCACAGCATCAATCGTAATCGCTGGCTTTAGCTTATAAACCAATCCAGTATTTAATCGAGCAATGAGCCCTTCGCTTTTTCCTGAAAGTACTTCTGCGTCAAATCTCTCAGACACTGCCTTACGATCCAATTCCTCGCTATCAACTACAAATACATTGCCAGTGGGTTTGATTAGTTTTTGAAGTACAGCCAATCTCTCTGGGTAAGCGGCTTGGGTATCAGCCTCTTGCGACTTGACAACATCAAATGCGCCAAAGCACAGCCTGTCTAAATCGGCATCTTTACCCTGTGCAATGAGAGTAGATAAATCGCCAACACGACAGCGCCCTTCAGTAACCTTGACATGCAACTCTCCGGCAATAATGGTGTTATCCGGCAAACCAGCAGCAGACTCTAGTATTGCTAACTTTCCAGCGATTACCCTACCGTGTGGATTAGAAAAAAATACACTTCCTTTGTGAGAAATCAAAAACCACATTTCTCCATCAATTTTGGTGGACACCAAAATCTCCCCGCTTGGCAGAGTTCCAATATCCTCTGGTAATAGTGCGCGGTAGTTACCGGCAATACGCTTCTTATAAGAACTCAGATGATCAATTAAATCCAAGTCTTGCAAAACGGCATTAGCAAGGCCCGCTCCGAACGGATCGCCTCCAGTAATTAAGGCATTACTCATGAAGCCTCTCCCTCGCTAGTGGTACTTTTTGAGGAGACTGGCTTTTTTAACTCCATCTCACTCAGATGCAACACGAGCTGGTAGCTTTTATCTTGTGTTTTGCCTTCCAAGAAGCCGCGATATGGTTTACCGTTTGCTTGAAAAATAAGTGGTTGTGTACCCTTATCTCCCGCACCGATTACCATCAAGGCCTTTTGCCCTTCTAAATCCTTTGCCATCTCATACAAGAAATCAAAGGTCAAACCATCTACATGGTGCAACTGAAGTTTGCGCTTAAAGACAAAGCGCCTCACCGCATCTTGTATGGGCACTAAGCGTCCTGAAAAACGAACTGGCACCTCAGCAACCACATTCATATCAACGTCGATAGGTGCGCGCCTCTCTTTTTCAGCGCCATCTGGATTTAAGAGTAAATCAATGAACTGTGGCTCTACATAGAGTAACTTTTGATCACCGTCCAAATATACGGTTTGGGTATGCTCGATTCGCAACCCTACGGACTCCATATCAACCTCAGGGTCGCCATCTAGAAGATGCTGTGCGTAGTTTTCACCAAACTGCTTTGTCAATGCATCGTGTGTTGTTGATTCAGTCGCAGCCAAGTAACGCTGAAAGCTCATTCGTTCATTAGGGAGGCCCATCTTAGGGCCTTCTGGAGCTTGAATATGCAAAAGTCCAACCGTAGCATCTCTGCCCTTTGAGTTTGCAATGTGAATAGAGTTAGTCATTTTTTATTATTCCTTACATTGACTCAAAATCAAGATCATCAGCGTCTTCACTGACCTCAACCGACTCAAATAATGTGGCTGACTCGATCCAGTTCAGCAGAGCTGGCTTGCCAACGATTGCAAAGCACCCCTCGTCATTGGAAACCAGATAGGCAGTCTCTAGCTCTAGGCCGGATGTGTAATTGATTGAAAATTTGTAAATCTCGCCAGCTTGCAACTTAGTTAACAAATCGCTACCGGACTCGAGGGGATCAAGATAGTACAAACTCTCCACATCTAATCCCAATATTTCAGAACCGCTAACAGGACCTTCAAGAGCCTGTGATACGCCTAAGGTAGATGGAATGGGTTCCACAACTTTCCCATTGAGATCCAAGCCCACCATTTCTTGGCGCCCCACCATAACACCATTGGTCCTAAAATAACCTTGTGCGGACATGCCAGTCAGGACTAGATGTGCTCCATCAGAACTTAATGCTGCTCGCGTACAAAAGCGTCCCTGCGGATCAAGTGCCACTCGCTTCTTGCTGCCATAAATTTTGGATCGATCTACCTTCGTGGGAGCAAAGGAATAATCCTTCCCCAACATAGAAACAATAATAGGTTTGGCCATGGCATGGACTCACTTGGATTAATAAAGAATGGGTTCAATTCTAGCGCCAACAAGCCGAGATCTATCTCAAAATTAGAACTATTGAGGCCAATGCGATATCCTAAGTTAGCCCAAGTTTCTGATAAACCACTTACCCCCGTTAAATGAGGTCCCATGCCCCCAGTCACAGCAAGCCGCCTGAAGCCCTTAAAGCAAGAAGCATCCCGCATTTATAAGCTTTGCCTTGAAAAGGATGGCAAAGGGCTCTTGCAAGGTTTAGGGCTGGCTGCTGCATTGGGAAAACCCTTAGAGGGGTTGCTTGATGAAGTCAGTATCGACCCATCATCTGGGGAGCTCATCAAAGGGAAACGTTTTACTGGCTCGGATAAGAGTCAACCTCTACTAGACACCCTACTGATACAGCAATTGGGTTTAGCCCAAAAAGGGACTCCGGCTTACCAAACTCGGATGGCAATTAAAAAACTGACGTGCATTGCTGCTGTAGTGCCTTCGCTAGAGTCATTCGGTGGACTAGAAGAGCTTGTACTTAAATTTCCAACCAAGTTTGAAGGGCAAGATCTTCAGGCACTAGGTTTATTAGCCAAACTGAAGATACTGAAACTTGATAAATATATTGCATTTGGGCAAGCAATGCCGACATTGAAAAGTCTGGAGGGATTGCAGGCACCTAAGTTGGAAGACCTCTCAGCCCCTTTCATGGGATTGAAAAATGTAGACGCCCTAGCTAATTGCACCAATCTCATCACAGTGGACTTGAAGGGCAATTCAGATATCAAAAATATCGATGCACTCACATCTAGCAATAATTCGCTTCAGAACCTCTGTTTAGATTATTGCAAGGGCGTCAGCTCTCTGAAAGCATTGCAAAACGCCAAGAAGCTAGTGCGCCTTGAAGTGTCCGGCACTCAAATTAGCAAATTGGATGATCTCAAAAATCTGAAACACCTAGAAGTGATCGACTTTAGTGGTTGCGAAAAACTTGAATCACTTAGCGGGCTTCCCATTAAAAGCTTAGCGAATTCAAATGATGAACCAGGCGAAGATCCCTACCCCTCGATCCATCTAAACAACTTGCTTTCCCTCCCAACTCTCGATGGCTTCCCACCATTGAGTAGCCATGTAACAGAGCTTGCATTCAATAAGGCTCTCAAGCTCAAAAATATTGATGGCCTGAAGGCCTCGAAGGAGAGCCTCAAAGAACTAAAAATTCATGGGGCACAAATCACTGACCTTAATGCATTAGCAGGCCTAACGCTGCTTGAAAAATTGGAGATTAGTGTCTGCCCTAATCTGGTAGATGCGAGCGCTTTAGGCGCACTTGAACATCTTCATTCCGTTTCCATTCAGGTGTGCAACAAGCTAGAAATACTTCCAAGCGAGTGGAAATCGCCAGTAAAAGCGCTTTCATTAGGCAGCTGCCCAGCACTCAAGCGCATCAACAGCCTGCCACCAGGCATAGACCCTAAAGCCATAGTCGTTGATGACCGCCGTCTTTTGCCGCGAACAAAGGCAGCGAAACCCCTCAAATCAGACGTGGGGTCGGTCTGGAAGCTACTCTCATCGAGAAATATCGCTGACATACTCATGGGAATTGAGCTTTCATGTGGGGTAGATGAAGGCTTAGAAATTTTATATGCAGATGTAACTGTCAAAGATGGCGAGCTTGTGCGTGGAAAGCGCTTTAGCGGTACTGGGCCGGCTCAACCCTATCTTGATTTTGCACTCTTTGGCCTCATGCAGCGAGCCGATCCCAATAGCGCCTTTGCTAAATTGCGCGAGAAAATTAAAGTATTGAACTTGACTCTTGCTGAGCAATCACCCCATCTAGAGGGCCTAAAAAACTTAGAGTCACTTTCAATTACGCCGTTAGATGAAAAAACACCTGACCTCTCTAATTTTGGGCCGATGCCTAGCCTCACCACGCTGAATATTACTGGGCGTCGATGGAATGCGGTTGGAGGGCTAAGCTCGCTCAATGGCCTGGACGCTCCAAACCTATATAAGGTAGACCTAAGCTCGATCTACATACAGGATCTATCTGCTCTGAATAATTCGCCCAAAATTACATCCTTAGATTTACAAGGAAATAATTCCCTTGAAAATCTAGATGGGCTCAGCGCTTGTGCACCCAATCTGACTGAACTCAATCTGACACGCTGTACAAATTTATCGAATATAGATGTTCTATCGAGCGCCGTCTCGCTGAAATCCTTGGACTTAAATGGATGTGAGGCCATAACATCCATCAAAGCCCTTGCTGCGTGCAAATTATTAAAAACTATCGATCTGGAGAATTGCAAAGGCCTTGTTTCCCTTGAAGGTTTAGAAAATATTCCGCTTGAATGCAAAAGCGATTATCAAAATAGCATTATTTTCTCATTGGATGGCTGCTCATCACTGAAGTCGCTGTCTTTCTTTCCACCGATTGGTGACGCCATTAACTGCCTATCACTGGAATACACAAATAACCTAAAAGATTTTCAGGGACTTCGAACCCTAAACAATGTTTCCAGCTTAACTGCGTCCAATAGTGGACTGAGTAATTTGCAAGATATTGGAGCAATGCCCAATCTAACTGCGATCTATTTGAATGGCTGCTCTGAGCTTCATGATGCAAAACCCCTTGGCACTTTGGAAAAATTAGAGACGCTAGATTTAAGCGACTCTAGCGTACAAGATATGCCGCATTCATGGTCGCCCCCTTTGACATCCATCAGCCTAAAAAATTGCGGACTCCTCAAATCACTTGGATACCTACCTAAGACTCTGAAAAGTTTAATTTGCGATGGTAGCAATTCATTAACTAAGCTTGATGGAATCAAGGATTGTAATGAGCTAGAGCTTATTTCCATCCTAAAATGCAAGTCACTCGTGGAATTAGGTGATCTACCTAAGAATGTAAAGAAGGTGATTGCCAACTCCTGCAGTCAACTGAAATCCCTAGAGGGGCTGCAACACTGTGACTCCATAGAATTTGTTGGGGTGCCGCTATCGATCACTAATGCTAGCGCCCTAATCCATATACCCAATTTAACAATTGATATTAATGTCCTAGAAGTCATCCCCGAGAAGGATGATGGCAAGCAGCCTGCCACCTTGCCTAAAGCACTCTTAAAAACTTTAAACCTTCTTCCATCGATCAACCTACAAGCAACAGGACCATCGGGCAGCTGGTATGCGAAATCTACTTTTGATCTTGCATCATTTAACCAATTTAAAAATCTACGCACATTAAGCTTTGTTGAATTTAATATCAGCAGCAAAATGGAAGGTTTAACTTGGCTTGTACCCATTGAAAATCTCGAAGGCTTATGGTTTTACCCGCGGGGCAGCTTATCCTACACATTGGGTAGCAGCATTTATGACAGCGCGCGCAAGATCAAAGCTCTGCAATTAAAAATCTGCCAAGAGGCAAAAATAACGCCTCCAGCACACCTGCTTGGCGCTTAAGATAAAGGGCGAATTACCTACGGCGCACGTTGGTGACGCCCTTAACTTCTTCCAAGTTGTTTTGCACTATTCGAAGGATCTCAGAGTCCTTCACCTCAATCGTTAACAAGATCTGGGCAAGGCCTTTTTTGGCTGATTTTCGTAGATCAATTACATGTACGCCCTGCCTGGTGAGAATCTCAAAAAGCTCTCTCATTAACTCAGGTCGATCCAATCCAGTCACAACCAAGTCCGCCGGAAATACCCGCTTTTGGTCCGTATTAATCTCAGGATCAGCAGCCGAAGCTGTCCAAGCAGTTTGTATTACGCGCTCTGGCGCCCTTTCGAGAAGACCCCTAAATGTTTTGCAGGTGCGACGATGAATCGAAACCCCTCTACCCTGCGTGACAAATCCCGCAATGGAATCTGGAGGTACGGGTCGGCAGCAACGTGCCAACTGCGTTAGCAATGAATCCACCCCAACCACTAAAACATCACCACCCCGCCCTGCTTTATGACTGCTACTGCGCAAGACGATTTCTGGTGGAGATGTAGTCGGCTTAATTTCCGGATTTGGCTCGGCTTTACTATCAAGAAGCTTGGTCGACTGACCAGTTTCCTCATCATCCAGGGCATTAAACCAAGCACGCACCCGTTGACGCGCTCTTTGCGAGCGAACATAGTTTTTATCGGGACTAATCCAATCTCTTGATGGGCCACCGTGTTTGACGGCAATAATCTCGATGGTCTGGCCATTTTTTAATGCGGTCTCAAGAGGTACCATGGCGCCATCAACACGAGCACCTCTACAGCGATGACCTAGATTGGTATGTACGGCGTACGCAAAATCGATTGGCGTAGAACCCTTCTCCAAGGAAATCACCTTTCCTAAGGGGGTGAGAACATAAATGTGATCATCAATTTCATGGTGCTTGAGTTGTTCCCAGGCATCCTCTTTCCAGGAGATAAGCTGACGGGCCCAGGCAATTTGCCTCTCATAGGCAACTTCTGCACTATGTGTACCTTGTTGATGATTGTTACTCGGTTTATTTGGCTTTGCGGGGTTGGGTGGCGTGGCCATACCAACATATGCACCTTCTTTATAGCGCCAATGCGCAGCTAATCCATATTCTGCTTGCTGATGCATCTCTTGCGTACGCACCTGAATCTCAAATGCAGTGCCATCCTCATTCATGACGACCGTATGGAGTGATTGATAGCCGTTAGGCTTGGGACGCGCAATGTAATCGTCAAACTCTCTTGGCACTGGCTGCCAAACGTTATGCACGATACCTAATACGGCATAGCAAGATTTAACATCATCGACAAGCACCCGAAATGCGCGGACATCGTACAGATTGGCAAAGTCTAGTGATTTGCCTTCCATCTTTTTCCAGATACTGTAGATATGTTTTGGTCTACCAAGCACTTCGCCCTCGATCTGGGCTGCTTTAAGTTCATCCTGCAACTGCAAAACAACTTGATCGATAAAAGATTGGCGCTCAATGCGTTTCGCATCAAGCATCTTGGCAATCTCGCGATAAGTCTGTGGTGATAGCGCTCGAAAAGCTAAATCCTCCATTTCCCACTTCATTTGCCAAATACCCAAACGATTGGCTAATGAGGCATCGATATTGAGAATCTCTTGCGCCCATGGAGCAGGCATCTCGATTTTTTCTTGGGTAACCCAGCGCAAGGTCTGTAAGCGTGAAGCGAGATAGATAAGAACTACCCTTAGATCATCACCAAATGCCAATAGCATTTTGCGCAACATTTCTTCTTGCCCAGCGACACTTAAACCACCGTCATCACGCACCAACTTTCCTTGTGCTTGACGTAAGCCACGGTAGCCAATAAGTAACTTTGCAGACTCCTCGCCAATAAGCTTAATGAGCGCTTCTTTGCCGTGGGTGCGTGCAATGTTGCTAGCGGCAGTTAATGTCGCTTCATCTAGATTCAAGACTTGTAATATTTGTGAAACGCCTGCCGAATGCACTTCGGCTGGCTCCCCATACCAGGCGTCTTGGAATAATGCGACTTTTTCTGATTGAGGAGAAGCGTTTGCCATTGGCAACTAAGAATGATTAAGGAAAGTTAACCGAAAAACTCTTTTGCTAAAGCAATTTGCTCTGTCTTTACGAATGCAGGCGCATGACCCACATTCGGGATCTCAATACTGCGTGCATAAGGATTGACTTTGCACATTTCGGCAACAGTAGCCCTGGAAAGCAGGTCTGAATCACCGCCACGAAGGATTAGCATCGGAATACGGATCTGTTTGAAGGCGTGCCACATTGCCATCTCACCGGCTTTTGCCATGATTGGATTAACGGAGGCAAATGGCACTGAAATATCCGGGTCGTAATGCATGATCCATTTACCGTCTTTCTGAATCAACATGGGGCCGTTATAAATTTCCCACTCTTCTGGAGTATGTTCACCAAAGGTTGCGCAGATCTCATTCAGGCGCTCAAGCGCTTCAGCGCGATCTGAGAAACTAAATGGCTGGCCGACATAAGAACCTAAGCGTTTAATTGCCTCTGCCTCTATCTTAGGACCTACATCGTTTATCAGCATTCTGCGAATTGGGGAGTTCGGCATTGCGGCATACACCATGCCAATCAAACCACCCATGGAAGTTCCAAGCCAGTCGACTTGTGAAACGCCTAGCTTCTTAACCAGCGCAGCAATATCAGCAACGTACTGTGGCACAGCGTACAGCATTGGGTTCATCAAACGATCAGAGTCACCCCTGCCAACCACATCTGGACACACAACGTAATAGTCTTTACACATCGCCTTTGCGAGCGTCTTAAAGTCACTACCCCGTCTTGTTAAACCATGAACACACAACAGTACTTTATTGCCAGGATTTCCCCAGGCGTGATAAGCCATTCGATGAGTTGAGTCACCGCTAGCGCAGTCAACATAAAACGTATCCCCATCATGGAATACATTTGCCGCCTGGGCTTGATGATGAATCTCGTGGCCTTCATCATGCTTATGATCATGATCATCACCAACCTCTTCTGGCTGCAATGTCACATGATCAATACCGTGCTTATCCAAGAGCATCGCATTAATTCTGGCCATAATTTCTGGCCACTCTTGCATTTCAGCGATTTCAATATGGCCAATCAAGGCTGGGAAGCTGGGAGTCATTTCCCACACGTGCAGATCATGTACTGCCAGCACGCCAGGAGTATTCTTTAAATCACTGCCTACTTGTAAGTAGTCAATGTGAAGAGGTACACCCTCCATCAAGAAGTGATAAGACTCATGAAGAATGGAGATGGTAGATTTCAGGATGAGGAGTGAGACCAAAATAGAGAGGATGGCATCGATTGGCATCCAGCCCGTCAGCTGAATGACGACACCAGCAATCAAGGCCGCTACAGAGCCCAGTAGATCACCCATCACATGGACTAAGGCAGCGCGAGTATTAACACTCTTCTTGTCTCGCGATAACACCCAGGCCACTACGATATTCATTAGCAAGCCAATAGCAGCCACAACCGTAACCGTGAAACCATCAACTTTATGGGGGTCATAGAAGCGGCTAACTGCCTCAACCACAATCCAAACCACTAAGGCGAGCATCGCAATACTATTAACAAAAGCAGCTAGCGCCTCGGCACGCCCAAAACCAAAGGAATGTTTTGGAGATGGTGGACGACGAGAAATGATTTGCGCCAATAAAGCCAGACCTAAGGCTGCTGCATCGGTCACCATATGACCGGCATCTGATATCAAAGCTAGCGAATTGGCGAAGTAGGCTGCTGCGCCCTCAACTCCTGAAAAGCCTAAAGTCAGTACTAAGGCAATTAATAGAAGATTTTGATTGGAAACTTGCTTGCTATGGGTATGCTGCGCATCACCCTTTTTATGGGCATGTAAGGAAGGATCAGCCCCAGATTGATTCTGGGGTTTAGATGGCTTCGAGTGGAAATGATGGGAGCCCGACATGGTGAACCCATTATTCCATTAATTGATGAGGCTGATTAGAAACCTGTTGTATCAACAGGGGCTCCTGTCTTAGTAATGACTTCTTCTTTAGTCACGCCTGGGGCCAATTCAATCAACTTCAATCCTTTAGGGGTGATATTCAGAACACATAGATCGGTGATGATCTGGCTAATCACACCAACCCCAGTCAAAGGCAAAGTGCATTTCGGCAAAATTTTGAGTTCTTCAGTGCCGTCTTTTTTCTTAGCGACATGCTCCATCAATACAACGACGTGCTTAACACCAGCCACTAAATCCATTGCACCGCCCATACCCTTAACCATTTTTCCTGGAATCATCCAGTTGGCTAAGTCACCATGCTCACTAACCTGCATTGCGCCCAAGATTGCAATATTGATTTTGCCACCGCGAATCATTCCGAATGAATCAGCAGAAGAAAAAATAGATGAGCCAGGCAAGGTCGTAATCGTTTGCTTACCAGCATTGATTAAGTCAGCGTCAATTGTTTCTTCGGTTGGAAATGGGCCAATACCCAACAATCCATTTTCGGACTGCAGCCACACTTCCATGTCTTTAGGAACGTGGTTAGCCACCAAGGTAGGCATACCAATACCTAAGTTCACGTAGTAACCGTCTTTTAATTCTTTTGCAGCGCGCGCTGCCATCTCATCTCTTGTCCAAGGCATGTCGATCTTCCTAAGTGTTCTGTTTTATTGCTGCTCTATTGCTTTAGTGTTTAGGGAATTACGCTTTTGCAGTCATGGTGCGCTGCTCAATGCGCTTCTCTGGCGTCTTATGAAGCACCAAACGATGCACATAAATACCAGGTGTATGAATCTCATCTGGATGGAGGTGACCGTTTTCAACAATCTCCTCTACTTCGGCAACAGTGATCTTGCCAGCCATTGCGACCACTGGATTGAAGTTACGTGCTGTATAGCGATAGACTAAGTTTCCTGACCTGTCTGCCTTCCAAGCTTTTACTAAGGAGATATCAGAAACGATTGAACGCTCCATGATGTATTTCTCGCCGTCGAATTCTTTTTCCTCTTTACCTTCAGCAACCAAAGTACCCACACCGGTTTTGGTATAGAAGGCAGGGATACCGCAGCCACCTGCACGGAGTTTTTCAGCCAAAGTACCTTGTGGCGTGAACTCCAACTCCAACTCACCCGCTAAGTACTGGCGCTCGAATTCTTTGTTCTCACCAACGTAGGAGGCAACCATCTTTTTTACTTGACGTGAATTGAGCAACAAGCCCAAACCGAAACCATCAACGCCTGCATTATTAGCGATTGCAGTGAGGTTCTGGACACCCAAATCCTTAACCGCTTGAATTAGGGCTTCAGGAATGCCGCATAGACCAAAACCGCCAACTGCTAATTTTTGTCCATCTTTTAAGATATCCCGTAGGGCATCTACTGCCGATGGGTAAGTTTTATTCATAACTTTTGTCCTAATATTGCCAAAAAGGGTAAAAAAGCAATCATAACGCTTATGACACCCGGAACTAGGCGGCCACGGCACTAAATCGGATTTTGTCAGTTAGAACTAAACTATTAGGGCTTAATTACCCCATTTTTATGAAATTTCGGAGAAATTGAATGAATTCTGCAGAGCTTGTAGAGCAATTTGGACCCAGAGACTCCATGGACTATGACTTAGTCATTGTTGGGGGTGGTCCCGCAGGATTATCGGCTGCCATTAAAGCCAAGCAATTAGCCAACGCCTCCGGAAAAGAAATCAGCGTTTGCGTCCTGGAAAAGGGTTCTGAAATCGGAGCCCATATTCTATCCGGCGCAGTAATGGATCCCAAGGCGCTCACTGAATTGTTTCCCGACTGGAAAGAGCTAGGCGCCCCACTCGATACCCCGGTAACACAAGATCAATTTTTATTTTTGACAAGCGATAACTCTTACCAGGTTCCAAACTGGATGTTGCCGCACTGTTTTAAAAATGAAGGTAACTATATTGTGAGTCTTGCTAATGTCACTCGTTGGCTAGGACAACAAGCCGAGAATCTCGGTGTTGAAATTTTCCCCGGCTTTCCGGCTGCAGAAATTCTCTATAACGGGCAAGGTGCAGTATGCGGGGTCATTACCGGCTCAATGGGTTTAGATAAGGAAGGCAATCCAACCGATCAGTTTCAGCTTGGAATGGAATTGCGTGGCAAGTACACCCTCTTTGCCGAAGGCGCACGTGGTCATCTTGGCAAGCAGCTTATTTCCAAATTTGCATTAGATAAAGATGCAGATCCACAAAGTTATGGCATTGGCATTAAAGAGCTTTGGGAAGTAGAGCCCTCCAAGAGCAAACCAGGGCTTGTTGTGCATACGGCTGGCTGGCCATTGGAGAGCGATACCTATGGCGGCTCATTTCTCTATCACCTAGGCGATAACAAGGTTGCTGTTGGATTGGTGGTTGGACTTTCTTATAAGAACCCTTACCTCTCTCCTTTTGAAGAATTCCAACGCTACAAATTACATCCGAAGATTCGCGAGACATTTGAGGGTGGAAAGCGCATTTCTTATGGCGCTCGTGCCTTAACTGCCGGTGGTTTAAATAGCCTACCCAAAACAGTCTTCCCTGGTGGCGCCCTGATTGGTTGCGATGCTGGTTATTTAAATGCCTCTCGCATCAAAGGGAGTCATGCTGCAATTAAAACTGGCATGCTTGCTGCTGAAGCTGCAGTAGCTGCGATTAACGAAAATCGCTCTGAAGACGTTCTATCCGCATACCCAGCTGCTTTCCAAAATAGTTGGCTACATACCGAACTTAATCAAGCGCGCAACTTTAAGCCATGGATGTCTAAAGGGCTTTACCTTGGCACATTGATGGTTGGACTGGAGCAAAAGGTTTTAGGGGGCAATATGCCATGGACGGTGCATTTGAAGCATGCCGATCATGAATGTCTGGAGCCTGCAGCGCTACATAAACCAATTGACTACCCCAAACCAGATGGCAAGATCACCTTTGACCGCCTCTCTTCTGTATTTATCTCCAATACCAACCACGCCGAGAATCAACCGATTCACTTAACGCTAAAAAATGACTCTGTGCCTGTGGATGTCAATCTCAAAACCTATGCTGGTCCAGAGCAACGCTACTGCCCTGCAGGTGTGTATGAGTACGTGGAAACAGATGGCAAGCCTCGCTTGCAAATCAATTCGCAAAACTGCGTGCATTGCAAAACGTGTGACATTAAAGATCCAACTCAAAATATCGTCTGGGTAACACCAGAAGGTGGTGGTGGCCCAAACTACGCTTCCATGTAAGAAAATGTCATCATCTAACCCCGGTTATATACCGGGGTTTTTCATCTCAACACGAAAAAATAAATAGCGTTATATTCAAGTCATGATGATCCTACACACTATGCTTCGCGTCGGCGACCTCAATCGCTCTATTCATTTCTACACCAAAGTACTGGGCATGAATTTACTGCGCACCACTGAACGCCCTGAGCAAAAATATTCCCTTGCATTTGTTGGTTTTGGCAAGGGCAATGGTGATGGCCAATCTGAGATTGAGCTGACTTATAACCATGGTGTTCCTAGCTACGAGATGGGTACCGCCTACGGTCATATTGCGATTGAAGTTCCTGATGCATACGTTGCTTGTACCGCCATCAAGGCAGCTGGAGGCAATGTCACCCGTGAAGCTGGACCTGTAGCTGGCGGCGATACCATCATCGCTTTTGTTACCGATCCAGATGGTTACAAAATAGAACTCATTCAGCGTTAATCGTGGCAGAGCCCGATTCGTTTCAATTAGAAATAGTAGATCGCCTTAGCGATATTACTTCGGAGGAGTGGAACGCCCTACTTCCTGCAGATTCAGGGCCTTTTCTTCGCCACGAATTTCTTAGCGCCTTAGAAGAGACGGGTTGCGTTGGTGGTAATACAGGATGGCAAATTGCCCACCTCATTCTAAGAGATGATCAGAAGCTCATAGGCGCCCTGCCTCTCTACCTTAAGCAACACTCTTATGGAGAATTTGTATTTGATTGGTCGTGGGCGCAAGCTTATGAGCAACAAGGAATGCAATACTTTCCAAAAGCACTCTGCGCCATTCCATTCACCCCAGTACAAGGGTCAAGAATTCTGAGTGCCGGCAATATCGACACTGGATTAATTGAGCGCCGTTTAATTGAAGGCTTAAAGGCTTTAGTTCTACAAAACAATCTGTCATCTGCGCACGTTTTATTTCCCTATGCAACCGAGGCCGAGGCATTGAAGGAGCAAGGTTTTATGATGCGCGATTCGGTGCAGTTTCATTGGCATAACCAGGGCTTTGAGAATTTCGAGCAGTTCTTAGCTGCCCTCACCATGAAACGCCGTAAAAATATTCGGCGTGAGCGTGAGCAGGTTGCACGGGAGCTAATCAGCTTTAGGCATGTTTCAGGAGAATCATCAACGAATGCCGATTGGGAGCTCTTTTATAAGTGCTATGCAAACACGTATTTAGAGCATGGCTCGAGCCCTTATTTGAATGTGACTTTCTTTAAGCTATGGGCGCAGCGCATGCCCAATAATCTGCACCTCATTATTGCTGAGCGCAATGGCAGCCCAATCGCCTCATCATTGCTCGTAGTTGACCCTACTACTTCCAAGGCTTATGGCAGATATTGGGGCGCCATCGAACATGTCCCCTGCTTACACTTTGAAACTGCCTACTACCAGGCGATCGAATACTGCATTGCCCATCAGATTCAAACGTTTGAGGGCGGCGCACAAGGTGAGCATAAGATGGCCAGAGGCTTCTTGCCAAAGACCATACAATCAGCACACTTCATTGCTGACCCCCAATTTGCTAAAGCAGTACAGCACTTTTTAGATCGTGAACATCAAGGCATAGGGGCTTATGTAGATGAGCTTGCCGAGCACAGCCCCTTGAAATCGTCTAAAGTACAGCCATGAATTCTGAAGACACCAAACCAGCCCTGCAAGACGGCTCGCATTCTCTGTCCACTGGAGATGCAGACTCTGACTCGCCTTGCATTGGTGTGTGCACCACGCTTTACGATGAGATCTGCCAAGGCTGCGGACGAACATTGGGTGAAGTCAGCAATTGGGTATTCTTTTCTCAAGAAGAAAAAGATTCAGTATGGCAGCGCATTCGAGCAGAAGGAACTGCAATGCGCTTTCAACGACAAGCCAAAGAAAATAAGCCCACTTAGGGGCTTATTTGTGGGCTTATTTTTTAATTGCTAAGGATTGCCTTAGCCCTCTAACGCTTGGCTACGCAAATACTCTTCGTAAGTACCCGAGTAATCCGTAACCGTTCCATCCATCTTCACTTCTAGGATGCGATTAGCCAATGCCGATACAAACTCGCGGTCATGAGAAACAAATATCAAAGTGCCATCGAATTTCTCAAGGGCAATTTGTAAGCTCTCAATAGATTCCATATCCATGTGGTTGGTTGGCTCATCCATAGCTAGGACGTTATATTTTTGGAGCATCAGCTTGCCCCAAATCATGCGGCCCTTTTCACCACCAGAGAGCACTTTGACGGACTTGCCAATGTCATCACCAGAGAACAAGAGACGACCCAATGTGCCACGAATGACTTGGTCATCATCACCAGTGTTACGCCACCAATTCATCCAATCCATGAGTAGCTCATCTTTAGCAAACATCTCAGTATTGTCTTGGGGCATCACACCAACATTGGCATTCTCAGCCCATTTCACATCACCGCTATCCGCAGCAATGCCATCAAAGCGCTTGCTCAAAATAGTCTTTAGAAGTGTTGTCTTGCCAGCGCCGTTTTGCCCAATAATTGCAATCTTCTCACCAGCACGCACGCCTAATTTGAAATTCTTGAAGATAACTCGGTCATAAGCCTTAGTAAGTGCATTGCACTCCACCGCCATATTGTGTAATTTTTTCTCGGTATCAAAACGAATAAATGGGTTCTGACGTGAAGAAGGCTTTACTTCAACAATCTCAATCTTCTCTAACTGCCTCTGACGTGAAGTAGCTTGACGCGCTTTAGAAGCATTTGCAGAGAATCGGGCTACGAAAGCTGCTAATTCGGCAATTTTTTCTTTAGCTTTTACGTTATTACTGAGTTGCTGTGTTCTTGCCTGCACAGAAGCAAGCATGTATGAGTCGTAGTTACCTGGATAGACCTTCAATGTTCCATAGTCCATATCCGCCATATGCGTACAGACTTCATTGAGGAAGTGACGATCGTGAGAAATGATGACGATGGTGCTCTTGATTTGATTAAGGATATCCTCAAGCCAATGAATGGAGTGAATATCCAAGTTATTGGTTGGCTCATCAAGCAACAATACATCTGGGTCAGAGAACAATGCTTGCGCAAGCAACACACGCAACTTCCAACCTGGAGCAACGTTGCTCATCAGTCCATTGTGTTGCTCGATAGGAATGCCAATACCTAAAAGCAATTCACCTGCCTTGGCTTCTGCCGTATAACCACCGTATTCAGCGTACTTACCTTCAAGCTCAGCGGCCTTCATGTAATCTTCATCAGTAGCATCTGGATTGGCGTAGATTGCATCGCGCTCAGCAGCGGCTTTCCACATCTCTTCGTGACCCATCATCACAACATCGAGTACGCGCACATCTTCATATGCAAATTGATCTTGACGTAACTTACCCAAACGAATGCCAGGATCCAAACTCACATTACCGCTAGTTGGCTCAAGCTCACCACCTAAAATTTTCATGAAGGTTGATTTACCGCAACCGTTTGCGCCAATGAGGCCATAACGATTACCGCCGCCAAACTTCACGGAAATGTTTTCAAACAGAGGCTTCGCCCCAAACTGCATAGTGATATTAGATGCTGACAGCACGGATGTTTTCTAGCTTTCTGAAATTCAATTGGATAGTCACCCCCGACTTTGGGGGCAAAGACCGTTATTTTAACGGTTTAGACGCTTGGATTGGCGGGAAGCCAGTGATCTAAATCAGACTTTGACCCTAAATGGGGTGAAATTCGTATGAATATCGTAAAAATCCTCGTTTTCCTTGCGCTTGAGGAAGCTCACAACCCAATAGGTCATGGGGGTTGCCAGCGCCTCCCAGGCAGTCTTGAGCACATATTGGGCCAGCGCTACCTGAATGACTTCATGGGTTGGCCAAACGCCATAAAAAGCCAATACATAAAAGAATGAGGAATCAACCATCTCCCCTACCGCAGTGGAGCCTATAGTCCGCATCCACAAATGACGCCCCTGAGTCCAGACTTTCATTTTGGCCAAAACATAGCTATTCACAAAACTGCCGCACCAAAAGGAGAACATCGAGGCCAGGGCGATGCGCCAAGAGTTTCCAAAAACCGCTTCCAGGCCATTCTGGTAGTTGGCCATGTACTCGCCTGGTGCGGCTGGCAAGGCGATGACAATCTGCGCCATGATGGCCGCAAATGCGAGAGCAACAAAACCTGCCCAAACTGCTCTGCGATCATAGGCGTACCCATAAACCTCGGTGAGGATGTCACCAAAGAAATAAGCGATTGGGAAAAATAGAATTCCCGCGCCAAATGGAACGGTTCCAAAGTACGGCAAATCCACTACCGCCGCCTTACCAGCGCCGATAAAGTTCGAGCACAGTAAAACGACTACGAATGCAGCCAGAATGAGATCGTAATAGCGGTGATGGCGTCTTGGTGAGTGCATAAGCGCAGAAAAATGGATAATAGAATTAAGAATATCTGTATTCCTGAAAATTCGCAGGAAGCAGGTCAAAAGTAACGATAAAACCGAATATAGGATGACAAGGCAATGAGCAAAAGTAAGGCAAGCTTTAACTGGGCAGATCCCCTGCTTCTCGATACCCAGCTAACTGAAGAAGAGCGCATGGTCCGTGACGCAGCCGCTGAATATGCTCAAGGACGCCTCATGCCACGCATTCATGATGCTTACCGCAATGAAACAACTGACCCAGCAATCTTCCGTGAAATGGGTGAGCTTGGTCTTTTGGGTATCACGATCCCTGAACAGTATGGTGGAGCGAATTTGAATTATGTTTCTTACGGCTTAATTGCACGTGAGATTGAGCGTGTTGATTCTGGCTACCGCTCGATGATGAGTGTTCAGTCCTCTTTAGTCATGGTGCCTATTAATGAATTTGGTAGTGAAGCGCAAAAGCAAAAATACCTGCCTAAATTAGCAAGTGGCGAATGGATTGGTTGCTTTGGCTTAACAGAACCAAATTACGGATCCGATGCTGGTGGCATGATCACCCGCGCCAAGAAAGTTCCTGGAGGATTTTCATTAACGGGTTCAAAGATGTGGATCTCCAACTCTCCGATTGCCGATGTATTTGTAGTGTGGGCGAAGAATGATGAAGGCATCATCCGCGGCTACATCCTAGAAAAAGGCATGAAGGGCTTAAGCGCCCCAAAAATAAGCGGCAAAATGGGTCTACGTGCGTCTATTACCGGCGAAATCGTGATGGATGAAGTATTTGTCCCCGCAGAAAATGAATTCCCTGAAATTGAAGGCCTCAAAGGACCCTTCACCTGCCTAAATTCAGCTCGCTATGGCATTGCCTGGGGAGCGCTAGGTGCAGCTGAATGGTGCTGGTATGCTGCTCGCCAGTACACCATGGACCGCAAGCAATTTGGTAAGCCACTGGCCGCCAACCAGTTGATTCAAAAGAAACTAGCTGACATGCAAACTGAAATTACTTTAGGTCTCCAAGGATGTTTGCGTCTGGGTCGTATGAAAGACGAAGGCATTGCCGCTCCTGAAATCACCTCCATCATGAAGCGCAACTCTTGCGGCAAGTCCTTAGACATTGCACGTATGGCGCGCGATATGCACGGCGGCAATGGCATCTCTGATGAGTATGGCGTTGTACGTCACATGCTGAATTTAGAAGTTGTGAACACCTATGAAGGTACTCACGATATCCATGCCCTCATTCTAGGTCGTGCGCAAACTGGTATTCAAGCGTTTAGTTAACCAGCCAATACTAAGAACTTAGCTTAATTTATTTAATTTAATTTAGCCACAATGGCCTTTGCTGCTTTAGCAAAGGCCTCGTCACTATCATCATCCAGTTGCACAAAATTCTCGATCTTGTATTGAGGAAAATTACGCACAATCGATGATTGGTATGAGGGGTCATAATGCTTTACGAGCAACTCCTCAACCAGCTCTGGAAAATTACCTGCATCAATAGCCTCATTCCATTTGGAGATTTGTACTTTTCCATAATGCGCAGTGAGCAAGGCTAACTTCTGTTTGAAATTGTCGGTATCTGTTAAGAAGTGATGGTATTCACGAATTAACCAAGAAACGCGGGTCTGAGTGCTCGACCTTAGTTCGATACAAGCGCCATTGCGAATCTTTTCCATCAAGGCATCAGGCACATGCAAGCCACCCACCTTTTTGCTTTCAGACTCGACATACACGGGCTTAGCGGGATCAAGCGAGCGCAAGGCATTCCAAAGTGCAGTCTCAAAGCCTTTTTGGGATGGCTGGTCAATATTGGGCTCATTACCCAATACGGAGCCACGGTGCACAGCCAAGCCCTCTAGATCTAGAATCTGAGCACCGAGAGCACCAATATCCTGCAGGACTCTTGTTTTGCCGCTACCCGTCATTCCACAGATAACCTGAAATGAAAACTGGTTGGCCATTTGGTCCAAACCATCAATGACGGCCCTTCTAAAACCCTGATAACCGCCTTCAAGTTGCCTAGCCTTCCAGCCAATGCGATTGAGAATGTGGGTAAATGCGCCACTTCTCTCGCCGCCACGCCAGCAATAAATTAACGGACGCCATTCACGAGGCATTTCTAGTAAATGATTTTCTAGGTGATTAGCAATATTTCTTGAGACCAATGCAGCACCGAGTTTTTTGGCGGCAAAGGGAGATTCTTGTTTGTATAAAGTGCCGATGGTTACGCGCTCATCATTGCTGAGCACCGGAAAATTCATTGCACCTGGAATATGATCCAGCGCAAATTCCGCCGGCGATCTCACATCAATGATGGCATCAAAGCTATCGAGCTCGGATAGAAATTGTTCGGATCTTAGGATGTATGGATTGCTAGGTTGCACGATCGACTAGCGCAACTTCTCTAATACATGTTCTGGCCAAGGAGCAGACTTATTGGTGGTGAGATCCACCCAAACCATGGTTGCGCCGCCGATAGCAGCCTCAATCTCAGGCGCGGTGGTCAATGCCATGCTGGTGTAGAGATCGAGACTGGTTCTTCCAATCGCACCAATCGAAGTCTTGAGAATTAAATCCCCTGGAAAGGTCAGTTGTTGATAAAAATTACAAAAGCCATTAAGCATCAACATCGATTCGCGGCCAGGAGCAACGTCGTACCCCATAGAGGTGATCCACTCACAACGTGCTTGCTCCATATACCGAAAGTAAATAGTATTGTTCACGTGTCCATATGCATCCATATCACCCCAACGAATGGGCATGATCATTTCATGAACCAGCTTTCTTTCTTCGGGAATGGCGATACGCATGCTTTAGCGAATACTCTTTTGATTAACCAAGCTGCAAAGCAAGTTGATACAAGTTTGTAGAGCGCGCGCCTGAGCGACAAAATGCAAGCACAGGACCAGGCAGTGTTTTTAAGAGGCGGGCCATTTCTTGGACTTGGGCCTGAGTAAAGGCACCAGGAATCACTGGCAAGTAAACATAAGTTAAACCAAGCTTTTCAGCTTCAGCCTGAATAGCGGCATTCAAGGGCTGGCTTGGACCACCCTCACCGTCAGGGCGGTTATTGATTACGCTCTTATAGCCTAGCACCGCAATTTCAGCCAAATGGCTAGGGTCGATCTGACCGAGAGTGCCAAACTGAGCGTTATGGCAAGAAATAGGAAGACTCATGAAACCCTCTACATTCAATAAATAGCAATAGGGTTGATTTTAAATCAGGCTTGACTCAGGTGTTTGGGTTGGCTTTATGGGCAGTAAAGAAACGTTCGCAGATTTCCATACCCACAAGCATGGCGGCAACAAACACTAAGGCTTTCAGGTGACCGGCACCCAAGGCTACTAGCGCTGGACCAGGACAAAAACCAGCAATTCCCCAGCCTGCACCAAAAATGAGGCTGCCAACAATCAAGGGCTTCGAGATATCTCTGCGGGTTGGGATATGCAAAGCGTTACCAAAAAAGGCTTCTGTTCTTTTGCTAACAATATAAAACCCACCAAGACCGACTATTACTGCACCCAACATCACAAATATTAAGGATGGATCCCAATTCCCTGCTAAATCTAAAAATCCCAATATCTTCTGGGGATTACTCATGCCTGAGATGATTAAGCCCCAGCCAAATAGAACACCAATGGCGTATTGACTCAAAAGACCAAAATGTTTTTTCATCTCAGACTCCGATCAAATGGCGAAGAATAAAAACCGTCAGGAAGCCTGCACCCATAAAAGAGATGGTGGCGACAAGGGAGCGTGGCGACAAACGTGAAAGTCCGCAGATGCCATGCCCACTTGTACAACCAGATCCATAGTGAGCACCAAAGCCAACCAAAAGACCGGCGATCACAATAGCAATCCAATCGGATTCGATTTCTACAATTGGAAATATCCCAAAAAACACTGCCGCAAGAAATGGCGCTGAGACTAAGCCTAATACCAAGCTGACTCGCCATGCCAAATCCGTCAACTTTGGATGCAACAAGCCAGAAACAATACCGCTGATACCTAAAATGCGTCCGTGAAGTAATACATATAGAGCCGCAGCAACCCCAAGAATCATCCCACCAAGCAGCGAAGGCAAAGGGGTGAAAGATATCCAATCAATTTGCATTATTTATTCAAGCAATCTTTAAAATTAGCTGCAAGGGTTAGGGGCAAGACGTACCTGCAGGTAACGCAAGCCTAAATAAGCTCCAAAAATAAATCCTGGTAACGCTAGTAATGAACCCAGTGCCAACGTTGAAATACCACTTAAACCCTGCCCTACCGTGCAACCTAAAGCAGTCACGCCACCAAAGCCCATCAATGCAGCACCAACCAAATGATTCGCAGTGTCTTCAGTATTACGGAAGGATTCCCAGCGAAATGTTTTTGTCGCAATAGAAACTGCGGCTGATCCTAGGATCATTCCCAAAACAGCCATAATGCCAACCGTTAACACTTTAGAGGTGTCGCTGTACATCATCAACCAGTCAAGGGAATAGGCATATGGGGCTACAAAAGATAAGCTCTCCATGCGCCCTGAATTTGTTACTAAAAATACTTCTTCTAGTGTATTTGGATCTTCAGCAACATAACCAAGGTTTCCCGATACCCACCACACCGCGCATATCGCCAAACCTACTGCGATACCAGCAAATAGGTTTTCAGCAGTCCAAAATGCTTTGCTCACTAAGGCGTAAGTAATAAATGCAGCGCCAATAATTAAGCCCAGGGCCAAGTGAAGGTTAGGACGCGCAATGCCAAGAGGGGTACTTAAAAGACTAGGCAAGTCCTGCGGGGTATTAAAGGCGATGAAAAAAGTATCCAGTGTATTGATGCGAATGACACCCAAGAATCCGCGCATCGTCATGTAGGCGGTTAGACCAAGCACCATAAATACAACGATAGACTTTAAATTACCGCCACCGATACGAATTAATGTTTTGCTGCCACAACCAGAGGCTAAAACCATTCCGATACCAAACAAAATACTGCCCACAATAGTGGAAAGCCATAAAAATTTACTGCCGGTATACATGCTTTTGAGAGGATCAATCAATCCAAAATAAGACATGACTGTAAATCCAATAATGGCAACACCAATCGCTAAGAACCATTGCTTTAAGCGATCCCAGCTAGACATAATGAAAACATCAGATACGGCACCCATGCTACAAAAACCTGTCTTTTGCATGACTGCGCCAAGAAAAAAGGTAATAGCAAAGGTTGCCCAGAGAACTGACTGACTTAAAGAGCTGATATCAACAACATCCATAGCGACTGTATCTTGAAAAATTAAGGTTTAAATTTATAAAACTGCTGATTGAGAAAGGCGGTAACGTCTGCCTCATCCTCGGGAAATAAATCAAGACGGAGCTCGGTATTACATAAGCCAACCATCTTCTTTAAATCCGCACGTGACTTCACTTTGCCATCAGAGCGGGTGTAAATCATGTCGCCATTACCAAAGCCAGTTTTCTTGGCATGACAGGCGTAGCATTTCTGCTGATCGATGATCTTGCCATTTGCCAAATCCGGAGCAGCGATCACTGGCGCACTGATTAGGGCGCTCAACAAGATTGCAGAAAGGATTCTAAGAAAAGTCATTTTGATTAAAAATCAAGGATTTAGCATTAATCCCCTATTTTAAGGCCCAACGGCCAAATTTGCCCTACTCGGCCTGGATGGACAGGTAGACGTTATAAGCATTCATACGGTTAGCAGCCCTAAATAGCGGCATCCCTTCGTATTCTGACCAGTCAGTCTGTTTGTAAGCATCCTCAAACGGATCCATGTTGATGGCCGATTTGGACATGGATTCACGCAGGTATTTTAGGTAGTTCCTGGTGAAGACGATATCTTCAACTGGCTTAACTGAATAATTGCCATGCCCAGGAATCACGATATTTGGATTGAGCTTTTCGATTTCATCCAGGGCAACGAGCCAGCCTTTACTATCGGCATTACCGACAAATGGGATGCGCCCTCTAAAGACCAAGTCACCGGCAAAAAGAACCTTCTCTGAGGGCACATACACCATGAGATCTTCGGGCGCATGAGCAGGCCCCACCCTACTGATCAAGAAATCCACGCCACCAACTGTTAACTTGGTTTTTTGATCAACCCAAACATCTGCTGAGGTGAGTTGTGTTTTGTCATTGACCCAAGGAGCAAAATCTATTCTGGATGCAATCAAGCGCTGTTTTGCAGTTTCTGAAGACAGATAGTTTCGCCCTTCTCCCTGAGCATAAATCTTTGCACCAATTTTTTTAAATTCTTGCAAACCATAAACATGATCAGCGTGATAGTGACTGACAATCACGGCGACGATTTTTTGGGGAGTAATTTTCTTAATTTCGGCAATTAACTTTTGGGCAAGAATGGGTGAACCCAAAGCATCTACCACCACTACTCCGGCAGGAGTAATCACAAACCCTGCGTTGGAGATAAAGTTTTGGTTAGCACTGCTACCCAATTCTGGAAATCCGCGTACAAAGTAAGTGTGCGGCGCGACCTGAATAGGCTTTAGCTGAACTGTATCAGCGGGCTTAACTTGTCCAAAGGCTAGGCCACATAGGACAAAGGATCCCAAAAGGATCCTAAGAAGACTTTTAAGACAATTCATACGGCCAGTTAGGGTTTAATGTATGCAAAGCCGTCTTTGTATTGCAGATCAGCTACACGTACGACTCCTGATGGCGTGAAATCCGCATCAAGTGTGAACTGATCTTTTTTAAGATTGCGATTCTTTAGCGTAATTTCGCAAACTTCAAACTTCACACCACGAGATTTAAGAGCTCCGACCAATGGCGCATATTCGACATTATTCTTTTTGTCCTTAGCGCCCTCCATTAGCAAATCTACGCCATTAGCATGAGTCACCACAATAATGGTGGTGTTTGGAGAGGTATCGAGATGGTTACGAATATTACGCAACCCTTTCAGACCTTGAGTCTCGGCATCATCGATGTGATAAACCACTTTAGTGTTGCCACTAGTCTGAGCTGAAACAATGGAAGCAAATCCAAATGCAAGTGCCGCAGCAGTAATGATGGATAGTATTTTTTTCATACTGATTCTCGTGTAGTTAGATATAAAACCAATTAAATTGGGGCCATGCCAGGGTTATTGGAAACCCCTTTAATAATCGGTTCGTTAAGCTTGACCGCTTTAACGACTTTGACATCGCGCAAGTGTCGCTCCATCACATCCCAAATGGCTTCGCCACCTGCATCTTTCGCCTCTTCACTTACCGGAGCCCAACCAGCGACCTTATAGGTTTTGCTGGCCTCAATCGGCTTGCCATTCAAACGCATATCGGTAATTCGCTTACC
Source organism: Polynucleobacter sp. JS-Polo-80-F4 (assembly GCF_018881965.1). Lineage (GTDB taxonomy): Bacteria > Pseudomonadota > Gammaproteobacteria > Burkholderiales > Burkholderiaceae > Polynucleobacter. Next base: position 1,627,493 of record NZ_JACVPI010000001.1, on the reverse strand, counting down.
AGCAGTTTGCACTGGATCAATGGTGTATTGCATGCCCCCCACGCGCACCATATCACCGCCCTGCTGGTAATACGGATCTGGGTTGAATAAGTTATCAGCTACATCTTCAAGAATGGTTTTAATTGTTTCACCAGTCATATTAGTAACGGTGGTGTACGGATAGGTTATCGCTGTTTGATCCAAAAGATTCTCGCGTGTAATTGCTTGGCCTGGCAACAGGCTGGTTCCCCAACGGAAGCCTGGTGAGAAAGCAATCTCTGCATTCTTCTGCGCCATCAACCCATCTAGGATTAACTGATCGAAGCTACCGTTGAAATTACCACGGCGATATAGGAGGCCTTCGCTTGTGGCAAGCTTTTCATTCAGCTTAGCTTCATATGGTGCCCTGACCCTGGTGATCAACTTACTCATCGCCGGATCAGCAGGGATCATGTTCGAAAAGATTGGTAATAGCTTGTAGCGGAAATCAACGGGCTTGCCACCCTTCACATCAAAGTCGAGCACCCCAAGGAACTTACTATTTGATCCAGCATTGGTAACAAGTGTTACACCACCAGCATTTTTTACCTTCACTGGAATGGGAACGCCATCATGCGTATGGCCACCTAAAATGGCATCTAGGCCACGTACACGGGAAGCCATCTTTAAATCTACATCCATGCCATTGTGAGATAGAAGCACCACTACCTTCGCCCCTTTTGACCTGACCTCATCAATTGTTTTCTGCATATTCTCTTCTTGGATACCAAAAGTCCAATCGGGAGTGAAATAGCGAGGATTCGCAATCGGCGTGTATGGGAAAGCCTGTCCAATAATGGCAACCTGAATGCCATTCTGGACTTTCATAACGTATGGATTAAATACCATATCCCCAAAGTCGGATGTCTTAATGTTTTGGGCAATAAAAGAAACTTTGCCCTTGAAATCACCATTTACGATTTCCATCACGCGCTTTTCACCCAGCGTCATTTCCCAGTGTGGTGTCATGACATCTACACCCAATGCTAGGGCGGCATCAACCATGTCTTGACCATTAGTCCAAAGCGCAGTTCCAGAGCCTTGCCAGGTATCACCACCATCAAGCAACAAAGCGCCAGGACGGTTGGCTTTCATTTGCTTAATCAATGTAGCCATATGAGCAAAGCCGCCCATCTTGCCGTAGTTCTGCGCGGCAGCCACGTAATCTAAATAGGTAAATGCATGGGCATCACGAGTACCCGGGGCAATACCATTGGCTTTTAAGAAATATTCGCCAACCAAGTGCGGCGTCTTACCTTCTTGCGCGCCAATGCCGAGGTTTACATTCGGCTCACGGAAATAAATTGGTAGTAATTGCGCATGGCAGTCTGTGAAATGTAGAAAGTGCACATTACCAAATTTAGGCATGTCATAGAATTTTTGTGCAGTACTTTGCGCATTCACAAAGTTTGATTGCAAGCTCATTCCACCTGCAGATGCAATAGCCAATGCCTGCAAAAAATCGCGGCGACTTAAAGACATAAATTTCCCCTTATGAAAACAGGCCTGTCGGCCTGTTTTTACTTATTTATTGATTTACTGGTGAAGCAGGATCAAGCAGCAAAGCCATCACATCCTGAATCTGTTGCTCATTTAAGAGCTTGAAGTGCGCAAACCGCGGCATATTGCTACATGCGTTGTATGCCTTTGAATTATTAATACGATTCCAGGTATAGGTAACCACTTCCTGGGAATAACCGCGCAACTTTGCATAGCCAGTTAATGACGGGCCAATATTTCCATAGGAAATTTCTTTAGGATCAATCTGGTGACAGTTATAGCAACCGCCGCCAATAACAGTATCAGCCTTGTCGGTCCAAGTAGCGCCACGGCCACTTTGCGCAATCGCCTCACCTTTCTTCCAATCACCAATGTACTTGCCATCAGATGGTTGTTTGATGCTATCCATATTCATTTTCTGAATCTTTTCACGCATTTTTTCACCTTGCTTGCTACTAGTAAACACAGGGTCAGAACAAAACTTTTGAGTTTCGTCTTGTTGGATGCGATCTAAGCCAGCGATACCATCAGCTCTGAAGCTATCGGTCATCATCTTATTAAACTTTGGGTCGTTCTTTTGCTGTGCTACCGCAACATTCTGCAGCAGGCTTGAAGCAACGATAAATCCAGCAATAGTTAAGAGCTTTTTGATATTGGTATTTTTCATGTCTTTGTCTCTTATCTCTTAACGCTTTAAACCAGGAGTTTCAACTGTGCCGCCATTTGCAGTCTTGGACATATACATGGACAAGGCAATCGTGACATCAGATCCGTAGATTGGGAACGGGAAACGCTGTTGACGATAGCAATCGTTTAAGCGTTGTTGCATCGTCCAGAACTGTCCACTCGAAACACGATAAGCAGGCCAGTAACCCCAACCCATTGCAGCACCCTTTTGCTCAGTTAAATTAGGCAAATCTTGCAGTCGAATGCGTTTACCATTTTCAGCATGACAAGAGGCACATGAGAAATCCATTGGGCCGCCTTGGAAAAAGAATGTGCGCTTACCAAGCTCATACATTTCTTTTTCTTTTGGATGTGCTGTACTAACTTTAATTTTTTCGCCTTTAGACAAGGTGACTACGTAAGCAACAATAGCCTCCATATCTTTCTTGGGACCTTTTTGAAACGGCGCATCAATCATCTCTTGCGGATCACGCCCTTGTAGCTTTTGCATACAAGTCATTAAACGGGATTCGAGATCTTGAACCTTGTTTGTGTCTTTGAAGTAACGCGGCAGTTGCGCTGCAGCGCCCTTCACTACTCCTGGGCCTAAACCTAAGTCACACTTTTCTAGAGTGGCATTCTTCGGGCCAGCAGGCTTTTTCCAAAGCTCCTCACCAGCTGCCTCATAAAGTTCTGAAGGATTGCCATCAGCAATCATCTCGCGATATTTTGCAATATCGTCTGCAGCACTATTTTGCGCTGAGACTGACGATGACACCGTTAATAAGGTAGCCAATAATCCGGAGGCTAGCCCTAAAGTAAATTTACGCTGCATTTGCAACCCTTTCAAAACCCATGAGATAGTAAAGATGTATTGATTCAACCTGCGATTAAGAAGCAGTTGCTTCGTCAGTACGCTTGTCGCCTTTGCTATCAACCCAGCTCACCACAATCTTGTCGCCTTTAGCACCCTTGTATTTGAAGTTCAAGAATGGATCCTTAGAAACCGCTGGACCAAACTGACCATTCAACACATCTTTGCCATTGGCTTTGACATTAATAGTGCTAATGAACCATGCAGGAATCGTTTTGCCGGCAGCATCTTTACGCTGACCAGATTCCATATCGTGCTTCATCAAAATCTTTACATCCACAATTCCACCGTTCTCAGCAGCTCTAACGCGCATTGGATCAGCCATGTTTTCCTCTTGTAATCTAGTAATTAATTAATGGTATTTATTTGGATTGGGGTTGATTAACCGCCGCAACCACCTAAAGTTACTTTCACTTCCTTAACGGCCATACTCCACTTGCCATCAGCTTTTACCAAGGCATACACGTTGGAGGTTTGACCCATCTTGATACGAGTAGTAACAAATGGTTCGGTACCGGCAGGAATAAAGAATTGTGCAGCTAAGGCACTTGGGTTTTTCTCAACCAAAATTGCCATTTGCTCTGCTTTGAGAGTTGTGACAATGCCAACTGGAACTACCGCACCATTTTCTGCAATATCTGGGGCGTTCAAAGTAACAGCTCCAGACTTATCTGGACTACCTGCACCTAAAATCTTGAATACATCGTCGAGGCTCTTGCCTTCAAAAGCGGCTTTATTCCACTCTTGTGCTTGGGCCACGCTAATGAGACCCGCAGATGCCATTAAGCCGAAAACGGCTGAGTATTTCAATAAACTGCGTCGCTGCTGATTCATAAAAACTCCTTTAATAATCTACTCTTAGTATCAAATATAGCGGTATTTCAAAAAACCTTCTGTAAACCTATTGCCCAGTAAGGACCCAGCGCACAAGAGTCGCCCTGTCCTCATCCGATAACTGCGCTTGTGGTGGCATTGGAATCGCCCCCCACACCCCCGAACCCCCATTTTTAACCTTAGCCATGAGCTTTTCTTGAGCCCCGCTCTGCCCCTTGTATTTCGCTGCAATATCGGCAATGGATGGCCCAACCAATTTGGCGTTTGGTGCATGGCATGCAGAGCAGTTCTCATTCTTAAATAGCGCGGCAGGGCCTTTTGTAGTGGCCGCATGGGTATCAGCAGCATGTGCCAGGCCTTCGCCTGTAGAGCCAGGCAATTTATCCAGTGGCGGCTTGGTGGAGTCTGAGCCACGATACGGGCCATATAGGCGATTTTGCTCCGCAATATTGCCATGGGCATTTCTGGCGAAGTCTGGAAGCGTAGAACCAATTTGCACAAACTTCACGCAATTAGTCATGCAAGAGGATCCATTCACATCCGGTTTACCGTTCACACTCCAGAAACCATGATTACGCGTCATGCCATTGCGATTCGGCATCTTCTTCTGCACTTCCGCAATATTGGCATTGCTCAGCACGAAGTCATCCGGAACAATTTCACCCAAACTCAAGATAAATGCAACCAGAGCATAGGTGTCATCCGGTGTTAATGATCTTGGTGCATTCCAAGGCATTGCGCGATAGATGTAATCCCATAAAGTCGAGACGGTTGGAACTTTCATCAAAGTGGTGCGCTGAGGTTGCTTGCGATCGCCCAAAGAAGCAACTCTGCCTGTTTTTACATCGTCGGCAGTAGTTCCACCTGCAATTGGCGTGAAGATCTCATTGGATTCACCAAAGACGCCATGACAGCTGGCGCATTTAGATTCCCAAATCGCTTGGCCCTGCTCTACAGAGCCAGATCCTTTTGGCAGGCCTTTAAAGTCTGGGCGTACGTCGATATCCCAAGCCATCACTTCGGCAGGCGTGGCATTACGACCAATACCTGGAAACTTTACAGATCCTTGGGTATTTTGTGCATAAGCACATTGAATTGATAAGGCTGCTAAGCCTACAACAGTCAAGCGAGCAAATAATTTATCCAACTTGTACATTGCTCACCTCGCCATTTGAATCCAGTTTCCATGATTGGATTGCATTGTTGTGATAAATGGAACGATTTCCACGTGCATCACGCAATACTTTAATAGATGGCTGAATATAGCCAGTGTCATCCACTGCTCTTGATTGCAGTATTGCCGGCGAACCGTCCCACACCCAATCGATATTGAAGCGGGTAATTGATTTAGTAAGGACCGGGGTCTCCAAACGTGCTTGGCGCCAGTTATTGCCGCCATCAAATGAGACGTCTACACGTTTAATCTTGCCTCGTCCCGACCAAGCCATGCCGCTCACGTTGTAGAAACCTTTGTCCAGCAATTGCTGACCACCAGAAGGAGTGGTAATAACAGATTTGCATTCTTGAATCGATGCATATTGACGATGCATGCCATCTGGCATCAACTCAATGTAATGAACTGCCTCGTCTTTGGCATTCCATGGCATATCGCCAACCTCTAGACGGCGCAACCACTTCACCCAGCTAACACCCTGGACGCCTGGAACTACTAGGCGCAATGGGAAGCCGTTTTCCGGGCGCAACATCTCGCCATTCATACTCCAAGCAACAATAGTGTCTTCTAAGCAGCTTTCCAGATTGATGGTACGAGTCATACCAGAACCGTCGCCACCCTCAGCAAGTAAGAACTTACCTTTTTTGAGATCAGCGCCGCACTCTTCAAGTAACACCTTGAGAGGCACGCCCGTAAACTCGCAACATGACAGCATACCGTGGGTGTACTGTACTGTTGGTACTGCAACATTACCCCACTCCAATCCAGTATTGGCACCACACTCAATAAAGTGCGTACGAGAAACTGAAGGCAATCTCATCAAATCATTCATCGTGAATACGCGGGCATTTTTGACCATGCCATTCACCATCAAGCGATGCGTCTCAGGATTGAGGTTGTACCAACCCTGGTGATGACGCTCAAAATGTAAGCCGTTAGGAGTGATAGTTCCAAACAAACCCTGCAATGGCGTAAATGCCACTGAAGCAGCAGATACGCGAGTTAAGCCGGGAGATTCACGGCGAATGAGATTAGATTCATAGATTGATGGAACGCCATATGGCATGGTGGCAACGTTTTTACCGAGAGTGGTTTGCCATTCTTGCTTTTCCAGAATGGCGGGATCACCCTCTCCAGCAGCAAAAGCCATTGGAGCAGCCAAGCCAGCAGCCGCACCACCAATAGCCGATAAAAAACCTTTACGCAAGAAACCACGGCGCGTTTCATCCAGACCATTTGAATTGATATCAGCAATTAACTCTTGTGAGATAAAGTGCTCCGGCGCTTTCACCAAGCGAGCTCTATTGGCCGGCTTCTCAACCGCCGAGATATCCTCGGCACTTAATTCAATTTGCTTCTTAGTCATTTGACCTCTACTTGAAAAGTGATTTACTGCAAAACTTATTAACAACTCTTAGTGAATGCCTTCAGCAATCTTTGCACAGACTATCTGACACATCTCTACGGTTGCGTTATCCGCAATCGAGTAATAAACCGTAACGCCCTCTTTTCGCCTCATTAAAATTCCAGCTTTATGAAGCGCCAATAAATGTCTAGAAACATTGGCCTGGCTCGTGCCACACATCTCTACAACCTCAGAGACGGATTTTTCACCGCTGCAGACCGCGTACATGATCCGCAGACGAGCAGGCTCAGACAGGACATTGAAATAGGCTGCAACCTGAGAAAATACTTTCTCCATCTGTTTTGGAGATAAGTTTTTTGTTGCTTTTTGTACTTTAGCTTTCAATTCCACCAGCCTTTAAATATATGCATATATACGCATATATTTGACCCTCTAAGTAGATAAATCGGTATAGTGAGATACCCTATATTGCTTAGCAATACAATCAAACAATGGACATGGATGCAATCCTTCTCTCGCTTAAGCTAGCGCTTTGGACCCTGGTCCTCATCCTTCCATTTGGAGTTTGGGTTGCTCATAGCCTCTTAGGGCTCAATAGAAGCAAACCCTGGGTTGAAGCTGCCCTAGCCTTGCCGCTCGTTTTACCCCCTACGGTTTTGGGTTACTACCTTTTGATTGGCTTAGGCGGCAAGACTTTTTTAGGTATTCCGCTGGTGTTTTCCTTTGCCGGAATCCTTATTGCCTCCCTCATAGTCAACCTGCCTTTTGCAATACAGCCGATTCAGCGTGCATTTGAAGCCATTAACCCAGAAATTATTGAGGCTGCCCAAGTAAGCGGTCTATCCAATTGGCAAATTTTTCGCTTGATTGAGCTTCCACTGGCATGGAGAGGCATTACCAGTGCCGCAGTACTAACTTTTGCTCACACCCTAGGTGAATTTGGGGTCATTCTCATGGTTGGGGGTGCGATCCCCGGGGAAACCAAAACGGTATCGATTGCGATCTACGACAAAGTGCAAAGTTTTGATACCTCAGGCGCCGGCGCACTGGCCTTATTGCTACTTGGCATATCCCTGATTGCAATTGCCCTTTCATATGGTGTTTTTGGCAAAAGCATCTCCCAACAGCGCCATCGGAGAGGCTGATGCTTAAACTCAAAATGAGCCAAGCCCTTCCCAACCCTCTCCAGATCACACTGGAATGTGCGGCTGGTCAATTACATGCGCTTGTAGGACCATCTGGTAGCGGCAAAACCAGCACTCTGAGAACGATTGCCGGACTCAGCCAAGCGAAGACTGGAAAAATTGAATGTGATGGTGAAACCTGGTTTGAGGCTAACGAACTTGCAGGAGTAATACAAAACCTGTCTCCCACACAACGTTCTTGCGGATTTTTATTTCAGCAATACGCCCTTTTTCCGCATCTATCGGCACTTGAGAATGTCCTCATCCCTTTGCAGAATTCTGCACATAAGGTGGCTGAACGTAAAGCCATTGCTCGGGACTGGCTTGGTCGTATGGGGATTGCTGAACTTGCCCATCGTTTTCCACACCAACTCTCAGGCGGACAACAGCAACGCGTAGCACTCGCTCGCGCATTGGCACGACAGCCAAAGATCTTGTTGTTAGACGAACCATTTTCCGCTGTCGATGCGCCAACGCGACAAGGTTTATATAAAACTCTTGCCGATTTACGCAAGGATTTAAACATTCCGATAGTGTTGGTTACACATGATTTACGTGAAGCCGACTTACTTGCCGACCGCATTACCGTGATTGATAACGGCATCAGCTTGCAAACGGCTGCACCCCAAGTGCTATTTCAAAGACCCAGAAACTCGCGTGTAGCCGAGTTGGTTGGTATCAGCAATTTATTTCATGGAATATTTAATGCAGGCAATCTCACTTGGGATGGCTGCGATAAAACCTTTACCGTGGCAGATAAAGGCAAAATTCCTCCAAATGCACAAGTGGCTTGGGTGATTCCGCAAGATGGTTTAAGTGTCCATAACGCACCAACCCCGACCAGCACTCCCGCCATCGCCGTAGAGATTAGTGTCTTGGGTCAAATTGCGGTGATCCAACTACAAATTCAAAATAGCGTACATAAAATTGAATGGGTTGCATCGGCATCCGAAGTGAGAAGACTGAATATGGAAGTTGGAAGTCAAATGCATATTGAATTAGATGGCAATCAAATTCACATCATGCCGTTGCGACCAATCAATGATCCTAGACGATTTATTGATAGCAACTAGAGATTTTCAGAAAGAGTAATGCAAGATCTACAAACTCTTTCTGATTTCAGCGTTATAGCTTCGCTCTTATTTACAGCAACCGCCGCCGCCACATGAAGAATCAGTACCGCAAGTATTGATTCCTAGGAGTGGGTACGCTGGGCAAAATCTAAATAGACCTGTTGCGAGAGGTACAACACCAATCCAACCCCATACACCAACAGTTCCGGTTACGGCTAGGCCAATTAACACTAAGCCAACCACCATACGTAACATACGATCAACACCACCGACATTGCATTTCATATTAAGACCCCTTTTGGTTATTTACTGCAGTAATTTTGATAAAGCACATTCATCACTTCCAAAGCAATCCGATTAGAAAGTGAATAATAGATTTGCTTACCATCTCTTCTGGTTTGGACCAGCTCTTCATTTCTAAGAACGGTGAGTTGCTGAGATAAGGTAGGCTGATGAATATCAAGACATTCCTCGAGCTCACCAACGCACATCTCCCTCTGACTTATCTGGCACAGCAACAGCATACGATCTCTATTTGAGAGCACCTTCATCAAACGACAAGCGTCGTCTGCTGATGACTGCATCTTCTTTAAATTAATACTGGCTTTAAGAACTGGCATGATTTGAGCTCTTAGTTCAGTGGAACACCGACCAATGGGCGACCTTCAAGTGTCCAAAGATACAAAGAGCCATCGTATAACTTAGTAGATTTATTGCCCACCAACTCTGACATAACAAACCAACCACCAGCCGCTAAGTGGCCGGTATTGCAATAGGCAATTGTTGACCCATTAACACTTAAACCATTGGCTGACATCAACGCATCGTAAGTATTCTTTTGCCAGAAATACAATGCGCCATTGCTTGGCTTTGCCAATAACTCGGGTGCCAACTCTTTTGAACCAGCAATATGACCAAAGGTCAATACATCCGGACGTTTTGCAAGGCCCAAGTATTGGGCAGGCTGACGCGCATCCAATAATTGTGGCTTGCCTGCTTTAGACGCAGCAGCCACATCATCTGAACTAGCGATTAATTCTTTGCGATATGCTTTCGCAGACCAATTACCAGTTGCCTTTTGAGCATTGGTAGTTACATATTCACGTCCCTCACCAAGCCAACCAGCAATTCCGCCATCTAATACAGCTACTTGATCTTCGCCATACACCTTGAATGACCAATAGGTTCTTAATGCCTCGTCGATATCGGACATATCCTGCCCAATAGGCACGAGCACAATCGGCTTATCAGAGTTGATGCCTAAAGATTGAACCAACTTCTCAAAATCTGCTTTTTCTGGAATCAGAAACTTAATCTTTTTTCCATCTACCAGACGCTCTACACGCACCTTCTTAAAATCCAAGAGAGTGGAATTAGTAATATGGCCACCAACTTCTACCAGGAACTTCTTTCCAGTCTTTTTGTCGGTATCAAATTCAGGGTTTCTGAGGTAGCTTGCCAAATCTGTTCTGACTTCAATTACCTGCACATCAGATAGATTATTAGACAACCAATCGGCACTGACTACTGGACTAGGCAAAGTAATTGCCTGAACTAGGCTCACCAAGCCGGTTAGGGCAAATGCCAAAAGCAATTTAATTTTTTTCATCTCTACTCCCTTATGAATTTACTACCAACAAATTGTCTGAAAGACGACCCATCAAATCAATCTTGCATTCCGTTAAAACATGATGCTTTTTTGAGTTCAATACCAGCTCACGATTGCCCTGCTCTTCCACTAGTCGAGCAATCTTTTGATCTCGCTCCAAAAGCAAACCCTCAATCTCTGCAGCAAATAATTGAATTAAAGCGCTAATCCAATTGCTTACTGGAGCCATACGACCTTTTGTGGTCACTTGAAACTCTTTAGCGAGTTTGATGACAATGTCCGAATTAGCCATCTCTTCGCCGGTAACCCACTGGTTAGTGGTAAATAAGCGAACTGGCAAACCCTTCTGGTCTAAAGAAATGCCAATAAGATGATGAAAGACATTTGCATCACGTTTAATTACATGAAAATGGCCATGCTCACCATTAGGCATTTCATTTGCAGAATGCGCATGGTAGTAGAACTCATAACCACTATGCTCATCCACAAGATCATTACTTGGATAGTGCTGCCACTCAATAAAATCCTTGGCGCCACATAAAGCAGCCTCATTCAAGGTGCGCCCGGTTTCGGCATATCGCATCTGAATATTTGCTAGCGCTTGTGCGGCCAACCAGAGATTAGATTGAGTAAGCATATATATTTAATTACTCTGCAGCTTTACGCTTTTTAGGGCCGCAAGGATTTGCAGGGCCACATGGGTTAGCTGCTTTTTTCTTTGCAGGGCCGCAAGGATTTGCCGACTCTTTTTTAGGACCGCAGGGGTTCTTCTGCTCTGCGCCTGATGGATTAGCAGGGGCATCTGCTGAATGTGCCAATGGCGCAGCCGCCAAACCAGCTAAAGCCATTGCCAACGCAGCTACTGTTGATTTCTTAGACATAACTTTCCTTTTAATTGATTAAACCTGGGAACTAACCGGGCCTTTGGACTTCTTCTCCATCCAAGAACCCAAGATAAATACTCCGACGGCCGCAATAATCAAGCCAACATCGATTGATATACCGGATATGTGGAATGCGTCAGGCAATGAATCTGCTTTTGCATATTCACCCAAAGTCGTCAAAAACTCGATGCTTGGATAGATGCCAGCAAACAATACGGTCCCTAACAATAAGCCAAGCAAAAATATGGCCGCATCAATGCGTCCAGACATCAAACCGACGACTGAGGTTCCAGGGCAATATCCACCAATTGCAAAGCCTGCACCAACAAATGCTCCACCAAGAGCGGCAGCGCCTAAAAATGCAGGTGGTACAAATAAATTACCAGCATCTACATAGCCCACCCGCTCCAAAAATAAGAGGCCAACAGCAGCAAACACAATGGCGGTGAACATCACCTTAAACACAGACCAATCTGTTAAGCGAAATTGGCCAGTCAACTTATTAGGATTACCGAATCCGGCGCGTTCCAAGACATAGCCAAAAGCACCACCCAATAGAAGCCCAGAGAGAATTTCACTCATCTTATTTCACCTCTTTCAAGAAGCGGCTTGTCAATAAACCTACCGCAAAGAATGTTCCTAGGAAAGTAAAACCGGCCAAACTCAGAACTGCCGCACCAGATAAACCAAGGCCGCTAGTACAGCCAGCTGCAATCCTTGCACCAAAACCTGCAAGCACGCCACCAAAAAGAGCTGTCCATGGACGCTTAGATCCACCTAAAAACTTTGCTCCATCCATCTTGAATTGAATTCTGTGCGCAAAAAATGCAGAAATAAGCGCTCCAAGAGCTACGCCAATGACTTGCCAAGTAATCCATGCATTTAGTGGCTTACCTTCTTCAATCATCCCACCCAGATAATCATTTGCATTGGTTGCCACAGGCGCAACGTACATTCCAACCCACGCTGTTAAGCGTGTCGTAAAGCCTGTAGCTCCCAGCCCATGGCCAGTAACTACAAAAGTGGCTAACAAAACCATTCCAAGAAGGATTCCTGCTAAAAGTGGGTTCATATACGGCGCCGGTTTAACCTGCTCTACCTTGTTAACCATATTTTCTCATTTCATTTAAATATTTAATAATATATATATTTGTATACTATATAACTTGAATACAAAGTCAAGACATTGAAACCAAATAGCATGAAATATTTGATCTACATCATGAAATTCAGCTTGAGAGCAATAAAAAAGGGAGCCTAAGCCCCCTTTTCGCATCAATATCAATAAAGCTCAGTTTAAAACTCACCTTTAATGGTGGTTAGACCCAATGCATCCCAATCAAGCATGCCGCCACGGTAGTAATAAATCTTAGTAGCAGGAAAACCATCACGCGTCATAGCAGCCATCGCCATAGGACTTTGTGGGCAAACAGGACCGTTACAGAAAGCATAAACCTTCTTCGCCTTAGAGCAGTCCCATTTAGTGGAGCCAGTCGCTGGCTTTTTGCAACCTAATTCATCCATGCGCATAGCCACTTCAGTGTAAGGAATACCGATAGAGCCTGGGATAGTGCCTTTAACGCGATCATCGACCACTCGCATATCAACTACTAGCGAATCCTTGTCATTTAATGCGTTAAGAACATCAATTTCATCAACCGGCACAACACCCTTAATTGGAATTAAAGGCTGTAGCCAACCTTTATTTTTCGCACAAGGTGTCATTACGCGTGTGATCTCAACTGGACCTTTGGCTGTTTTAACCACGAAGTTGGTGGACTTATCAATAATTTGTAGCAACTCTGGATTGGCTGGCGCACTGGTTTGCGCTGCGGCGAGACCTGAAAACAACATCAGGCCAAGAGAAAGAAACTTTTTCATAAAACCCCTTAATTTGGATAAACACCTGTTTTAAATGCTTCTATACGCATTTATGCATATTTGCGTAGTGTGAGCCCAAGTCTGGCTAAACTTAATACTGAGAAACCCCTATTGATGGTGGAGCTATCCCCTTTAATATGCCGTATAGCTAGTTATTTAGATTTTTTATTTACCCAAACACTGGAACTCTTATGAAAAATAGTCGTCGCCAATTTATGATTTTGTCTGCTGCTGGTGCCTGCACCCTTGCATTGAACGGTAAAGTTCAAGCTCAAGCTATGGTTGCAGAAACTGATCCACAAGCTGCTGCATTGGGTTACAAGGCTAACGCAACAACCGTTGATAAAGCAAAGTATGCAAAATACGCTGCCGGCCAAGAGTGCGATAACTGTGCATTGTTCCAAGGCAAAGCAGGCGATGCAACTGGTGGCTGTTCATTATTTGGAACAAAGAAGGTTGCAGGTAAAGGTTGGTGCTCTGCTTACGCCAAGAAAGCTTAAGTTAGCAATTTAGTTTTAGTCGAATCATTTCGATAACTAAAAAAGACTGCCAAGGCAGTCTTTTTTATTTTTAAGCGCCAGCTTGAGAAAAGCTTTCAAGCTTTTTTATACTCGGAATTTGAATACTTAACTTTCCGATATTGGAAATTAAGCCCTGTTCCGCCATAGAAGCAAGGGCTCTACTGATAGTTTCAAACTTGACGTCCATCATTAAGCCCATATCCTCTCTTTTAAAGAGTGGTGCAACTGCCATATCGCCAGAAACTTTGGCTATACGTAAGAAAAATCTAGCTAAGCGAATTTCAATTCTGCCAGTATTGATTTCAGAGAACCAGGACTCTGATTGAGCTAAAGCCTCACCCCATTTCTTGACGATTTGCCTATGCAAGCGTGGCGACTCTTCCCCCAAGCTGGAGATAATTGCTTTAGGAATACGGCAGAGATGCACATTAGATAAAGCAGCAGCTGAATGGGAGTAAGTCTGACCGAGCAAAGCCTCCATACCAAATAAATCACCAGGCATTACCAAGCGTACTATTCTATTTGAGCCGTCAGAATTGATATGTAACAGCTTGATGTACCCTTCACGCAGGGTATACAGATATTCCGCTTCATCGCCTTGAGTATAAAGACTGGCATTAGCCTCAAACCTCATATCATCAATGGGCGAATGAATCTTAGAAAAATCCTCCTCATTCAATTCAGCGAAGAGCGCCGAACTTCGAATGGAGCATGCGTTGCAGTCGCTATTACCCTGCCATGCATTTTTAATTTCTATTATCTTCACAACACTAGAGTATCAGTATATTGATTTATTTGCGCACAACCAAACCTAGAATAGCCGACATACCAGTATGTCTTGGACCTTCAGAGAGCTCTTTCTCGTAGCTAACGAGTTCCAGGATCTGAAACTCTTTAGATAAATCTCTAATCAACTCTTCTGTGTACAGATGCTCTATTAGGCTTGGACCACCAGTTTTGTATTCGAGCTGCTTTGGGGTGTATCCCTGCAAAATGAAGAGTCCGCCTGGCTTGGTCGCCTTATATGCTTGCTGGAAGATTCTGGCTCGCATCACTGGATCAGCGAACTGTATGAAGATACCAATCACTGCGTCATAAGTATTTTCGGACCAAGCGTAACTGTCCGTATCAGAGAAGGAGTAATCAACCTCGACTTGATTGTCTTTCGCGAATTGCTTTGCCTTGGCTAGGGCAATATCCGATGCATCAAAGCCGACTACTTGCATGCCTTGCTTAGCAAGCCAGACGCCATTGCGCCCTTCGCCGTCAGCAATACATAAAACCTTGTCTTGGGGCTTTAGGTATTGCTTTGTTTTCTCAACCAGATATTCATTTGGCTCTTTGCCAAAGATGAACTCTGCCTTATCAAAGCGCTCATTCCAAAATTGCGTAGCATCAGAAAAACCCATGGGCTTATCTTGGTGTACTTGATTATTTTTTGAGTCCACCAACGAGATCATTCTTTAAGTCATTGATGTTTTCAAGTCCAACTGCAATGCGCACCAAGCCATCTGAAATACCAGCAGCTTTACGAGCCTCTGGTGTCACGCGGCAATGCGTTGTTGTGGCTGGATGAGTAATGGTCGTGCGGGTATCACCCAAGTTTGCAGTAATCGAGCAAAGCTTGGTTTGATTGATCAGTTTGAACGCAGCCTTCTTGCCACCCTTCAAGGTGAAGGAAAGAATTGCCCCACCTTCTTTTTGCTGGCGCATTGCCAAAGCATGTTGGGGGTGTGATTTGAGGCCTGGGTGATAAACACGTTCAACACCTGGCTGCTTCTCTAGCCATTGAGCCAAGGCGAGTGCATTTTGACTCTGTTGCTTCATACGAAGCTCTAAAGTCTCTAAGCCCTTCAGGAATACCCAAGCATTAAATGCGGAGAGCGTTGGTCCTGCGGTACGAACATATGGAAATACCTTGCCCATGATGAAATCTTTGCTACCAACAATTGCTCCACCCACTACCCGGCCTTGTCCATCCAAGTACTTGGTAGCCGAATGAATCACGACATCAGCACCGAGTGCCAATGGTTTTTGCAATGCCGGCGTACAGAAGCAGTTGTCAACAGCAAATAATGCGCCTGCCTTCTTCGCTATCTTTGAAATGGCTTTGATATCAGCAATCTCAGTTAAAGGGTTGGAAGGTGTCTCCAGGTAAAAGAGTTTGGTATTTGGCTGCACTGCAGCCTGCCATGATTTGGTATCAGCCAAATCTGCATAAGTGGTTGTGATGCCGAAGCGGCCTAAGATGTTAGTGAACAACTGAATCGTTGCACCGAACACCGAACGCGAGCAAACCACGTGATCGCCCGCTTGTAGATGAGCCATCGCCATTGTGAGAATGGCGGACATGCCGGAAGCAGTCGCAATACAAGCCTCGCCACCTTCCAAAGCAGCCAAGCGATCCTGGAACATGCTAACTGTAGGATTGGTGAAGCGTGAATAGATAAAGCCCTGGTCAGCATGAGCAAAACCATCAGCCGCTAGTTCAGCACTATCAAAGCAAAAACTAGAAGTGAGGAACATCGCCTCTGAATGTTCTTGGTATTCAGCTGTGCGACGGGTACCGGCGCGAACCGCTAAGGTCTCAAGCGCTAGCTTAGAAAAATCTGGTTTTTTGCGGGTAGTTTTACTCTTCATCCTGCTATTTTGACACCGAATTGGAGATTTGCCTCGAGTGAGGCAAATTCCTGTGGCTTTTTAGTCTTCGGTAGCCAAATGCAGATGGAGTTGTGAACGAGCAAAGTCGCTCGAATCCTTTTGGCGATCTGCTTTAGCGGCCGAGGTATTTCTGGCAGCTTCCAAAGCATCTAGATAGGACTCGGTGATGTCACCAGTTACATAGAAACCATCAAAGCAAGAAGCCTCAAAGTTCTTAATGTCTGGATTCACGTCCCTAACTGCCTGCTTCATATCTTCAATGCTTTGATAGATTAATTGATCGGCACCAATCATCTTATTGATTTCTTCATCGGTGCGGCCATAGGCAACCAATTCGCTGCGGGTTGGCATATCAATACCGTAGACATTCGGGAAGCGCACTGGCGGCGCAGCAGAAGCAAAGATCACTTTCTTGGCACCAGATTCACGAGCCATCTGCACAATCTCAAAGGAAGTGGTTCCACGAACAATCGAGTCATCCACAATTAAGACCGTCTTGTCTTTGAACTCAATACGCATAGCATTGAGTTTTTGACGAACAGACTTCTTACGAACAGCCTGTCCTGGCATGATGAAGGTGCGGCCAATATAACGGTTCTTAAAGAAGCCTTCGCGGTAATCCACACCCAAGTTCTTTGCTACCTGCATTGCTGCTGGACGACTTGAGTCTGGAATTGGCATGACTACATCGATCTCAGAGACATCAGTCTCCTTGCGGATCTTCTCGGCCAAGTAATCACCCATACGCATACGCACGTTATAGACAGTGACGCCATCAATCGTGGAGTCTGGGCGGGCCATGTAGACGTATTCAAAGATACACGGTGTTAATACGGCATTAGGTACGCATTGGCGTGAATAGAAATTACCGTCTAAGTCGATATAGATTGCTTCGCCTGGATTCACATCGCGCACGAATGTAAATCCTAGACCTTCAAGCGCTACAGACTCAGATGCAATCATCCACTCGGGACCTTGAGGTGTATCAATACGACCAATACAAAGAGGACGAATACCATACTGATCGCGGAAGGCCAATAAGCCATAGCCTGCTATTAAAGAAACTACTGCGTAAGAACCTTTAACGCGATTGGTTACAGCAGTTACTGCATTAAACATCGCGCCCTCGTCGAGAGCTACGCTATTCGTTTCTTTTTGGAGCTCATCCGCTAATACGTTGAGCAGCACTTCAGTATCAGAACTGGTATTGATGTGACGACGGTCACGATAGGCCATCTCTACACGCAAGCTTGGTGCGTTAGTTAAGTTGCCGTTATGCGCCAAGATAATGCCGTAAGGAGCGCTGACATAAAAAGGTTGCGCTTCTTCTTCGCTACTTGCAGAGCCGGCAGTTGGATAACGCACCTGGCCGATGCCAGCATTACCTACCAAGCTGCGCATATTGCGAGTTCTAAAGACGTCTCTAACTAAGCCATTGGCTTTATGCATCGTGAACGAATTACCGTTCATGGTTGCAATGCCTGCAGCATCTTGACCGCGATGTTGCAAAAGCAACAAGGCATCATAGAGAAGTTGATTTACTGGTGAGTGGGAAACAGTTCCGACGACGCCGCACATATCTCTAGATTCCTATTGTTATTTTAGGAGTAATGGTAGGGGTAACTTTAGGCATTGCATCACCTAATTGCTTTGCCCAGTCGGCAGGAAGCCAACCTTTAATTAAACCGGTTGCCATATCAATTGCTGGCCTGGTAATGGCATTCTTCCAGGCCATACTTTGCGGAATGGGCGTGAGTGCAGCGAGAGTCGCAAGCACCACCACGATCAAGCCGCCACGAATCACGCCAAAGATCAAACCCAAGAAACGGTCAGTCAAACTCAGACCGACCGACAAAATAATTTTTTGCACTACTCCACCAAACAAACCGCAAACAATCAGAGTCAGGATAAAGAGGATGAGGAAGCTGATGCCCAAGCTAAGTAGCTCATCTAGATGAAATGTAGACAGCCATTCTGTGGAGAGGTAGTTGCTATAGTGGTAAGCAACCCAAGCAGCTGCGAACCATGAGGCTAAAGCGAGAACTTCTTTAAATAATCCACGAGAAATGCCAACCAAGGCAGAAACCAAGAGCACAACTAAGGTGAAGTAATCCACCGATGTTAGCTTGAGGGTGGATAAATATTCCATTACTGCTTACCGGATTCGACGAGTCTTGGTGTAAGACCCATCGCCTTAATTTTCTTTTCTGCGGTTTCTGCAGCATCTTTGTCGGTAAAGGGCCCTGCACGCACAAGGAAAATCTTGCCTCCATCAGCTCCCGCTTTATTCAAGGTATAGCTTGGAATGTTTTGATTTTTGAGTCTCGCGGACAAGGCCTTTACATTAGCCTCGGATGCAAAGGCGCCAATCTGAATAACGTATTTACCTGAACCATTTGAAGCGGCAGGCTTAGGCGTATCTTCTGTCTTAGACTTAGCGTCTGCCTTAGGAGTGCTTGCCGCAACCACTTCTTCACCAGCCGCCAATCCTAGTGTTGCAGATTTATTTGCAACAGGTGGTGTTGGTTTAGTTTCTGATTTTGATTCTGTTTTAACGTCAGCCTTAGTTTCTGCTTTAGCTTCTGGTGCAGGTGCAACTGCCGCTTTAGGAGCTTCTTTAGCAGACTCAACAGGAGTCTCAGCTTTTGGTTTTTCTTCTAGCTTGGTTTCAGTACCAGGAATTGGCAAGCTGGTCACAATGTTGACAGCGATATCGTTTGGCGCTGACTTTGGTTTGCTATCCAAAATACGGGGCAAGCCAACAACGGCGATTAATACCAAGACAGCGGCGCCGATCAGACGATGACGCGCTCTTTGTTGTTCTGGATCTTCAGTAAGGGCCAGCTCTTCGGCTTCAGCTGCGCGCTGAAAACTACGGGGGGCCGCTCGTTTAGCGGTGCGACTACCCCTTGAACCTAATTCAAGGTCATCAGACTGGGTTTTTCGCTTAAAAAAGCTTGGTAAACGAATCATGGATCAGTGGGCCTGGTTGTTTCGGTAAGTCATTACGCCTGCAACGGTATAGAAGGATCCGAAGGTCACAATTCTATCACCCTCACCTGCCAAAGATAGCGCTTTTTGATACGCTAAAGCAGGTTCTGGGAAGCATTCAATGCCGCCATCAGCCCCATTTTTAGGCTTTACACCCATAGCTTCGAGCTTCTCGGCCAAGACCTTAGCGCTGGCAGCCCTAGAGGTCGGCAAATCGGTACAAAACCAGAAATCCACGATATTGAGAAGAGGTTTAATCACGCCCTCAATATCCTTGTCAGCCATTGCCCCAAAAATGGCATAGGTATAGGGGTGGTAACCCATCTTATCCAACCCCTGGGCCAAAGTAGCTGCGGCATGGGGGTTGTGGGCGACATCTAATACGATAGTAGGTTGACCCGGCAAGACCTGAAAGCGTCCTGGCAACTCAACCAGCGCAAAGCCATTGCGAATATCTTGGGCACTGACTGGTAAGCGCTGGTGAAGCGCCATCAAAGCAGCTATGACTGCTGAAGCATTCAGAATCTGATTGGCGCCACGCAGTGCTGGATACCCAAGTCCACTAAAGCGTTTTTTGCGCCCTGCCCAACCCCATTGCTGCTTATCACCCTGGAAGTTGTAATCGCGCCCCTGCAACCAGAGATCACAGCCCAGCTTTTCAGCATGGTCAATGAGTGATTGTGGCGGCACAGGGTCACCACATACTGCAATATGCCCCGGACGGAAAATGCCCGCCTTCTCCAGACCGATTGCTTCGCGTGTGCCGCCCAAGAAATCCGCATGATCGATGTCGATGCTAGTCACGATGGCGCAATCTGCATCCACGATATTGACCGCATCTAAACGGCCACCCATTCCCACCTCTAGTACAACTGCATCTAAATTCGATTTCGCAAATAAATGCATGATGGCTAAAGTAGTGAACTCAAAATAGGTTAAGGTTGGCGCATCTACCAAACTCACACGGGCTTTTTCAACGGCAGCAAAATGCTCAAGCAAGAGATTGTCTTTAACATCCTCACCGTTGATGCGAGCACGCTCATTAAATTTGAGTAAATGTGGTGAGGTATGGCAACCCACTCTATAACCGGAGGCTAAGAGAATGCTCTCCAAGAAAGCGCAGGTAGATCCTTTGCCATTTGTACCAGCAACAGTGATGACTGGGCATTCAAAATGTAGATCCATTGCGGCTTTGACGCGATTGATGCGCTCCAACCCCATGTCGATACCAACAGGGTGAGCAGTTTCGAGGTGGCTAAGCCAAGCCTCTAGGCTAGAAAACATACGGGGGCTTGGTGTGCTGAGCTCAAGCGCTTAAACGGCTGCGCTACCCGCTATTGCAGGCTCAGGAAGCTTTTGTAGTAGCGCCAACAAACGGGCAATTTCACCGCGCATTTGACGGCGATCAACAATCATATCGATGCCGCCTTTTTGCATTAAGAATTCCGAACGCTGAAATCCTTCTGGTAATTTCTCACGCACAGTCTGCTCAATCACACGCGGGCCAGCAAAGCCAATTAAAGCCTTTGGCTCCGCCATTACAACGTCACCCATGAAGGCAAAGCTAGCAGAGATACCGCCCATCGTTGGATCAGTAAGCACGCTGATATAAGGCAAGCCTTTTTTGGCCAACAAGGTCAACATAGAGTTGGTCTTGGCCATCTGAAAAAGGGATAACAAACTCTCTTGCATACGCGCACCGCCAGTAGCGGTTACACAAATGAAAGCACACTTCTTATTAATTGCTTCTTGTACTCCGCGGGCAAAGCGCTCACCCACTACAGAGCCCATCGAACCACCCATGTATTGGAATTCAAAGCAAGCTGTCACCACTGGAATAGTTTCAATCTTGCCACCCATCACAATGAGGGCCTCAGATTCACCAGAAGCATCGTTTGCTTCTTTAATGCGATCTGGATATTTTTTGGAGTCTTTAAATTTGAGAGGATCGGTTGGATAGATGTCAGCGCCAATTTCGTAGCGCCCTTTTTCGTCCAACAAACTATCTAAGCGCAGACGCGCACCAATGCGCATGTGATGACTGCATTTTGGACATACCGATAAATTCGCTTCAATGTCAGTGCTATAGAGAACAGTCTCGCAACTCGGGCACTTAACCCACAATCCCTCAGGTACTGACTTGCGATTTGCAGGGTCAGTATGTTGAATTTGGGGTGGGAGTAATTTATCTATCCAGCTCATTAGTTTTTAACTATCCAATGCGTCGCGAATCTCACGAATGAAGGTTTCCAGTGATTGTACTGCCTGCCCAGGGGGCGCATCTTCTAAAAGGCGAATAATGCGGCTGCCAATCACGACTGCATCAGCGCTCACTGATACCGCCTTGGCGCTGGCTGCATCACTAATCCCAAAGCCAACAGCGATGGGAATATCAGTTTCTTCACGAATTTTTGGAATAATGCTGGCCACATCCTGAGTGTTAAGGTTGGAGGCGCCAGTAACCCCTCGCATAGAGACGTAATAGATATAACCAGATGCAATTTTCGCAGCGTCTTTAATCCGCTCATGAGATGAGGTTGGTGCCAATAAGAAAATCGGATCAATACCGGCAGCGCGCATACGAGCTGCAAAGTCCACACACTCCTCTGGTGGGTAGTCCACCACGAGAACGCCATCGACTCCAGCGGACTTAGCTTCAGCTGCAAAACGCTCCGCACCCATTTGTTCCACAGGGTTTGCATAGCCCATCAGAACAACCGGTGTATTGGTGTCCTTCTGACGAAACTCTTTCACCATCTCTAGGCAACTACGCAAAGTAACACCTTGGGTCAATGCGCGCTCTGATGATCTTTGAATCACAGGACCATCAGCCATTGGATCTGAAAATGGCACACCCAATTCAATTACGCTTGAACCACCGCGAACTAATGCATGCATTAACTCAACCGTTTGTTTAGGATCTGGATCGCCAGCAGTAATAAAAGGAATCAATCCTTTTTTACCTGTTGCTTTTAGCTCCTTAAAGAGCGCAGTAATTTTTGACATAGCTAATTCGTTTTTCTATTTTTGTTTTTTTATTATTTTCTGCTTAGCCTTCGGAGCCTGTTGCCTGTGCAACGGTATGCATGTCTTTGTCACCACGGCCAGATAGATTGACCAAGATGGTTTTATCTTTTGGCAAAGTCTTAGCGAGCTTGCAGGCATAGGCAATGGCATGAGAGGACTCAAGAGCCGGAATGATGCCTTCAATCTGACAGCAATCATGGAATGCTTGGAGCGCTTCTTCATCCGTAATTGCTACATAATCTGCGCGACCAGAATCTTTCAACCAAGCATGCTCAGGTCCAACACCTGGGTAGTCCATACCAGCAGAGACTGAATGTGTTTCCGAAATCTGACCATTCTCATCTTGCAATAAATAAGTACGATTGCCATGCAATACACCTGGTTTACCTACGCATAGAGCAGCAGAATGTAAGCCACTTCCTAGACCGTGACCTGCTGCTTCAACGCCAATGAGCTTCACTTCTGGGAAATCAATGTATGGATAGAAGATACCCATCGCATTAGAACCACCACCAACACAAGCTAAAACATAGTCAGGCTGACGACCAGTCATCTCTGGCATTTGCACCTTGCACTCTTCACCTATGACGCTTTGGAAATCTCTCACCATCATTGGATAAGGATGAGGACCAGCAACCGTGCCGATGATGTAGAAAGTGTTGTCTACGTTGGTAACCCAATCACGCATTGCCTCGTTGAGAGCATCTTTCAAAGTCTTAGTGCCAGACTCCACTGGAACCACCTTGGCACCAAGTAATTTCATACGGAATACGTTTTGCGCCTGACGAGCCACATCAACAGATCCTTGATATACCGTGCAATCCAGGCCAAAGCGGGCACAGATGGTTGCTGTAGCAACCCCATGTTGACCAGCGCCTGTTTCAGCAATGATGCGAGGCTTGCCCATGCGCTTAGCGAGCATGGCTTGACCGATGACGTTATTAATCTTGTGTGCGCCAGTGTGATTTAAATCTTCACGCTTGAGATAGATCTGCGCCCCACCCAGCATTTCACTCCAACGCTTAGCGTGATAGACCGGTGATGGTCTACCTACGAAGTGTTTGAGCTCGTAATGAAACTCTTCAATGAATTCTGGATCATTTTGATATTTTGCATAAGCCTCTTTAAGCTCATTCAATGCAAACATCAATGTCTCAGAAACAAACACGCCACCGTATGGACCGAAGTGTCCTCGTGCATCTGGCTTGTCGTACATAGCTACCTCTTTTGATTTATCTACAGCAAATTATTGAGATGATGCTTTGGCATCTGCTGCGCGCACTGCTTTTACAAACTCAGTCATCAGCGCAGGATCTTTAACACCCCTGCTGCTTTCTACGCCACTGCTGACGTCAACCGCGCAAGGATGTAGGCGTGCAATTGCCTCGCCCACGTTGTGCGTGTTCAATCCACCACTCAAAACGACCCGAGGCGCGTTTTCGCTTACCCATGTCTGTGGAATTCCTTGCCAATCAAAAGGAACGCCTCCGCCACCATATCCCTCAACGAGGGCATCCAGCAGAAAAGCGTTTGCATCCCCATATTGTAGGGAAAAATCATCAAAAGCGAAGCCAGTGCCTACACGGGCAGCCTTCATCCAGGGCTCGCCTGCGGCAAGCTGGGCACAGCGCTCTGGGGTCTCATCCCCGTGAAACTGCCATAGGGTAATCGAGGCAGCAGCCCGTATCGCGGCAAATTGCTCATCTGTGGCATTTACAACGAGTCCAACAGCATCTACCCCTGCTGGGAGTCTAGAGATGAGCTGGGCTGCGATATTAGGGCTTACAGCGCGTACGCTAGGAGGGTAAAAAACAAAGCCAACTGCATCCACCCCTGCAGAAACAGCAGAATCCACATCTGCCGCCGTCTTTAAACCGCAGATTTTGACCCTAGTTCGGTCCGGAGAGTATGTCAGTAAACCCATAAATGAATGATAAGGCCAAGGGCCTTTATTTCCCTTGCGCTTTCTTTTGCTCTTTATTTGGCTTTCCGATGACCTGGGCTGGCAGCCAAGAGTTTTCTAGCCAAGGCTGCGGAATGGCAAATTCCTCAGGGTAGGTGATTTTGGCCAAATACAAACCATCCGCCATAAATGTAGGAGCTGCGATTTGCCTATTCTTTGCTGCCAAGACTTCGGCCATCCATTCGGGCTTTTGTCTATCTTGGCCTATCTGTAAAAAACAGCCAACCACATTACGAATCATATGATGCAAGAAGGCATTACCCCGAATCCGAAAATACAGCCATGGCTGCTCAGAAATAATCTCAATCGAATAAATCGTTTTAATCGGAGTCTTGCTCTGGCACTCCGATGATCTAAATGAGCTGAAGTCATGCTGCCCAATTAAACACTCGGCTGATTTTTTCATCGCCTCAACATTAAGCCACTGATTTGGCGGCAACATTAAATAGCCAGCACGTGAATCAGCCATTGGCGAACGACAAGGACCTGCTTGTAAGGCATAAATATATTCACGTTCATAAGCAGAAAAGCGCGCACTGAACTCATCACTAACTGGCTTTGCCCAGTTCACCACAATCGATGACGGCAGAAAAGAATTCACTCCCCTCACCCATGAAAAGTCTTCGCGCTCTACATTGGTATCAAAGTGCACCACCTGCCCTAGCGCATGCACACCAGTATCGGTTCTGCCAGCAGTAATGGTATGGATAGGACATTGAGCACTGGATTGCTCGCCTACAAAAGCAGATATCGCTTTTTCTAATTGGTCTTGTACCGTATTGTGATTGACCTGCGTTTGCCAGCCTGAATATAAGCTGCCGTTGTACTGGAGGCCAAGGGCTATGCGCATAATCTAGGTATTACGATGCGAAATCTCTGCCAACAAACCCTGCGCTTCAATCGTAATTGCAGGGTCAACCGAATTACTCATTCGGAGCACTTCATCCAAAGACTTTTTAGCTGCAGAAAAGTCCTCAATCGTGATGTAGGCGCGCGCTAAATTCAACTTGACACGTAAGGTATCAGCCAAAGGATTGGCTACAGGAATACTTACTGCTGCAGGCACTTCTTTTGCAGGTTTTGTAAGATCGAGATCGATTCCTTCAAACAATGCCTTTGCGCGAGCTGGCATTTCAAAATGAGTACCTACTGCAAGCTTTTCATCTTTGGCTACAGGGTGAGCATCCGCGTGAAAGCTTGGCAGCTCTGAGCGTCGAGCATTGCGAGCTAAGCCCCACAGCAATAAACCAGTCAATGCAATTAACGCAATCGCCAGTATGGCCGGACCAAATCCGCTCAAGCCAAAATTATTGTCTACCGCTTTCTTCTCTTTAGATTTATCCAGTAGTTTTTGTAGATCAGCGATATTCTTTTCTAGCTCAGCAACGCGAGCTTTGGTTTGCTCCAGCATTTTCTCCTGAGCTACCAACTCTTCTGTATAGCGACGCTCTTGTTCGTTACCATCAGCGCTCGAACCAATCTTGAGACGGTCCCTAGGTGAAGCTTCGGTAGATTTAGCGTTAGTGGATTTGGAAGAGCCTGTAGCCGCCTCCTTATCACCATGCTCTTTGCGCCACTGCTCATTAGCATCGGCAACAAACTGATTTGCTTCTGCAGGACTGATCGAACGCAATAGAGCCTGGCTTGGTTTTGTTAGTTCAGCGCCAGCAGCCAAACGATTAATACTGCCACTGGCAAAGGCATCAGGGTTGGCTTTGTATAAAGCCATCATGGTTTGATCTAAAGTAGCGCCATCCAATTGAGGTGCAATGATGGCGGCAATCTCAGACAATGTTTGACCAGGCTTTACCGTTACCTTCTGCACGTCACCCAGTAGCAATGTAAATGTTTTTGTAAGGCTACCGCTTGCCCAATTGAGGTTCACTAGCACATCGAAGAATGGATCATCAGTCATCGGAACTGAATTCACAGTCTCAACCAGCACCATGAGTTGCTCTTGGCGATTACGGTAAACCATCGCCTGTGGATTGAGCTCAAGAATCTTTTGAGAAATTCCTAAACGCTCGTAAGCTAGCTTATTGGGCATTGCTACATTTAGAGTAGATAAGGCACTCTGCTCATCCGTCCCCACCCGAATCGGAATTTCTATGCGTAGTGGCTCACCAGGACGCGACTGTAGCTGTGGAGCACCTAGGGTGATTGCGCCAGCTACAGCAGACCAACTAAGCAAAACAAAGCAAAGAAGCTTTAATAAGCCTAGCTGGCTAATACGAGACATAGAAGTTGAATTACTTCTCAAGCAAGATACGCAGCATACGGCGCAATGGCTCGGCAGCACCCCACAAGAGTTGATCGCCAACCGTGAAAGCACCTAAGTACTCTGGGCCCATTGCCATTTTGTGTAAACGGCCGATAGGCACAGTTAATGTACCGCTTACTGCTGCAGGCGACAAATCACGCTCAGTAGTTTCACGATCATTCGGAACCACTTTGACCCATTGATTATCAGCAGCCAAGATCGCCTCAATCTCTTTGAGCGGAATATCTTTTTTGAGCTTTACAGTTAAACCTTGTGAATGGCAGCGCATCGCGCCTACGCGTACACATAAACCATCAACTGGAATACTGCCAGGAGTGCGGAATGCCGGACGACCCAAAATCTTATTGAACTCAGCGCCACCCTTCCACTCTTCTTTAGTTTGACCATTCTCAACTGGTACGTCGATCCACGGAATCAAACTACCCGCTAATGCAGTATTACGGAAGTTCTTTTTCGGAAAATCGGCTGAGCGCAATGTCTCAGTCACTTTGCGATCAATATCTAATATCCAAGAGGATGGATCAGCCAACTCAGTAGCTACGCTGTCGCGCAAGGCACCCATCTGTAGCAATAGCTCGCGCATATTTTGTGCACCAGCACCAGAAGCAGCTTGATAAGTCATCGCGCTGATCCACTCAACCATGTCAGCCTTAACCAAACCGCCCATAGCGATCATCATCAAACTCACAGTGCAATTGGCGCCGATCCAATTCTTACCACCTGAAGCCAAAGCCTTATCAATTACTGGACGATTGACAGGATCCAAAATCAATACCGCATCATCTTTCATACGCAATGCGCTAGCTGCATCAATCCAGTGGCCATTCCACCCTGCTGCACGCAATTTAGGGAAGATCTCATTGGTGTAATCACCACCTTGGCAAGTCAGAATGATGTCGCAACGTGACAATGCTGCAATGTCATTGGCATTTTGCAAAGTGCTTTCACTCTTAGTCACTTTTTTACCATTGAGGAGCGGCACTTCACCACCCGCTTGGCTGGTACTAAAAAATACAGGCTCGATGAGATCAAAATCTTTCTCGGCAAGCATGCGCTCCATGAGAACGCTACCAACCATACCGCGCCAGCCAACTAAACCAACCAAAGGTGTATTTGTATTTGCCATGATGATTAACTATCTAGTGAATTTGTTTTCTTAAATAAGAATTAATGTTTTCGCTTTTTCTACTAAGCTAACGCTGCAACTACAGCATCGCCCATTTCAACCGTTGATACCTTTTTCGTGCCTTCGGTGTAGATATCGGCAGTACGTAATCCTTGCGCCAATACTTTCTGTACCGCTTTTTCAATACGATCTGCCTCTGCAGGCATGCCCAAGGAATAACGCAACATCATTGCAGCAGACAAAATGGTTGCCAATGGATTAGCAATACCCTTGCCAGCAATGTCAGGCGCTGAACCATGACTTGGCTCATATAAGCCTTTGTTGTTCTTATCTAGGGATGCAGATGGCAACATACCAATAGAGCCAGTCAACATAGCAGCCTCATCAGACAAGATGTCACCAAAGAGATTGCCAGTTACTACCACATCAAATGCTTTAGGCGCTTTTACCAATTGCATAGCAGCGTTATCTACATACATATGAGATAACTCAACATCTGGGTACTCTTTAGAAACGCGAATCATCACCTCGCGCCAGAGCTGCGAAGTTTCCAAAACGTTGGCTTTATCTACGCTACATACTTTTTTGCCACGCTTACGCGCTGCTTCAAATGCAACATGACCAATGCGCTCTACTTCTGGTTCGCTGTAATGCATGGTGTCAAAGCCTTCACGCGCACCCTTAAATAAAGGCAACTCTGAAGTACGAATACCACGTGGCTGACCAAAGTAAATATCACCATTGAGCTCGCGCACAATCAAAATGTCCAAGCCGCCAATAATTTCTGGTTTAAGACTTGATGCAGCCGTGAGTTCTGGGTAGCAAATAGCAGGTCTGAAGTTCGCAAATAGTTGGAGATGCTTACGTAAACCTAAAATGGCCTGTTCAGGACGTAGTTCGCGTGCAAGTGTGTCGTATTTCCAATCACCGACTGCGCCAAACAAAATAGCATCTGCTTTTTTAGCCAACTCTAATGTGGCTGGTGGCAAAGGATGGCCAGCAACGTCATAAGCAGCACCACCAACTGGTGCTTCCTCTAAATCAAATTTAGGGCCAAGCGCTTGGAGCACTCGAACGGCTTGGGCAACGATTTCCGGGCCGATACCATCGCCCGGTAGGACTGCAATTTTCATGAAAGGCCTTTAAATCAACGAAATTACGGCAATTGTGTAGCAAGCCAAGGCATTTTGAGAATGCGCTCGGCTTCATAAGCCTTGATTTTATCTGCATGTTGCAGAGTTAAGCCAATATCGTCTAAGCCGTTGAGCAGGCAATACTTCCTAAAGGGAGCCACTTCAAAGCTATAAGCCGTGCCATCAGGGGTAACCACCTGCTGAGCGTCTAAATCGATTGTTAATTGATAGCCGTTAAAAGCTTGGGTTTCATTAAAAAGATGATCAACCTGCATTTCAGTCAAAACGATCGGTAAAACACCGTTTTTGAAGCAGTTGTTGTAGAAAATATCTGCAAAGCTAGGGGCAATTACGGCTCTAAAGCCAAATTGATCCAAGGCCCAAGGGGCGTGTTCACGCGAACTACCGCAGCCAAAGTTTTTGCGTGCCAACAAAATCCCTGCGCCTTTATAGCGTGGTTGGTTGAGAACAAAGTCGGGGTTGATGGGACGCGTACTGCAATCTTGACCGGGCTCACCATGATCAAGATAACGCCATTCATCAAAGAGGTTTTGACCAAAGCCCGTCTTCTTGATAGATTTTAGAAACTGCTTCGGAATAATGGCATCGGTATCCACGTTCTCGCGATTAAGCGGAGCAACTAAACCTTTGTATACCGTAAATTTTTCCATGATTCGACTTTTATTCTATTTGCACTTATTAATTACTTCACAGGGGTAATGACAACATCTTTACCCTTGGTTTGTGATTGATTGTTTTGTTGTGTGTTGCTCGATCCACCCATGGACGTTCCCATATTCTGCAAGTCTTTGCCAACACCTTCCATGGTGCTACTACAGGCAGAAATAATGACTCCAACGGCGCCAATAATTGCCAACCTAGAAATCAAAGAGAGTGAAGAAAATTTCATTGCTCGGTTTCCTTATGAAATCTTACGAACGTCAACAAAGTGGCCTTCAATCGCAGCAGCAGCTGCCATAGCAGGACTAACCAAATGGGTGCGACCACCGTTGCCTTGACGGCCCTCGAAATTACGATTGGATGTTGAGGCACAGCGCTCACCCGGCTCGAGGCGATCAGCATTCATCGCCAAACACATAGAACAACCAGGCTCACGCCATTCAAAGCCAGCAGCTTTGAAGATACGATCTAGACCTTCACGTTCTGCCTGGGCTTTTACCAAACCAGAACCAGGTACCACTAATGCTAATTTGACATTCGCCGCTACTTTTTTACCAAGGCGATCAACTACCTTAGCAGCAGCACGCATATCTTCGATGCGGCTATTGGTGCAAGAGCCAATAAATACTTTATCAATTGCAATACTGCTCAACGGTGTATTGGGCACGAGATTCATGTACTCCAAAGCACGCTCCATTGCTGAGCGCTTGTTTGGATCGCGTTCTTTTTCTGGATCAGGAACACGTTCGCTAATAGCAAGTACCATTTCAGGCGATGTACCCCAAGTCACTTGTGGAGCAATTTCTTCTGCGCGCAACTCTACTACTGCATCGAACTTAGCATCAGCATCTGAATGCAAGGTTCTCCAATATTGCAATGCTTGCAACATCGCAGGGCCCTTAGGTGCGTATGGGCGACCTTGTATGTATTCAATCGTAGTCTCATCTACAGCAACTAAACCAGCGCGGGCGCCAGCTTCAATTGCCATATTGCAAACTGTCATGCGACCTTCCATGGAAAGGTTGCGAATCGCTTCACCAGCAAACTCAATGGTGTAGCCAGTTCCGCCCGCAGTACCAATCTTGCCGATAACAGCAAGTACGATATCTTTAGCGGTTGAACCTGGTTGCAAACGACCATCAACAC
This sequence comes from Polynucleobacter sp. JS-Polo-80-F4, assembly GCF_018881965.1. GTDB lineage: Bacteria > Pseudomonadota > Gammaproteobacteria > Burkholderiales > Burkholderiaceae > Polynucleobacter. The sequence continues at coordinate 1,596,900 of NZ_JACVPI010000001.1, read as the reverse complement.
GCACCAACATGTTCTTGCTCTTTTTCATGAGCAAGGTTTGAGTTGCCAATACATGCTCGACTTCAGAAGTGCCAATACCAAAAGCCAAGGCACCAAAGGCGCCATGAGTACTTGTATGGGAGTCGCCACAAACGACAGTCATACCAGGCAGAGTGGCGCCCTGCTCCGGCCCGATGACATGAACAATCCCTTGGCGGGTGTCATTCATTTTGTATTGAGTAATACCAAAGGCATCACAGTTCTGATCCAAGGTATCTACTTGTAACTTAGAAATTGGATCAGCGATTCCTTCTGAGCGATCTGTTGTTGGTACGTTGTGGTCAGAAACTGCCAAATTGGCGGATATGCGCCAAACTGGACGGCCAGCCAAATTCAATCCTTCAAATGCCTGAGGACTGGTTACCTCATGAAGCAACTGACGGTCGATATAAATCGTGGCTGTGCCATCTTCTTCAGAGTAAACAACGTGGTCATCCCACAATTTTTCATAAAGCGTACGAGACATGAGTGACCTTAATTACCTTATTTACGAACTGAGATGTTTGGAACCTTGCGGGTTGTTTCACCAACGTACAACTGACGTGGACGACCAATCTTGTACTCAGGGTCAGTAATCATTTCTTCCCACTGAGCAATCCAACCTACTGTTCTTGCCAATGCAAAAATACAGGTGAACATTTCTGTTGGGATACCAAGTGCACGTTGCACGATTCCTGAATAGAAGTCTACGTTTGGATAGAGTTTGCGACTCACAAAGTATTCATCTTCCAAAGCGATCTTCTCAAGAGTCATTGCAAGCTTGAACAATGGATCATCTTGGAGACCGAGCTCATTTAATACTTCATAGCAAGTTTCACGCATCAACTTCGCGCGTGGGTCAAAGTTTTTGTAAACGCGATGACCAAAGCCCATCAAGCGAACGCTTGAGTTCTTATCTTTTACTTGAGCGATGAATTCATGAATCTTGTCTACGCCGCCGTTAGCCTGGATCTCATTCAACATCTGCAAGCAGGCTTCGTTTGCACCACCGTGTGCTGGGCCCCATAGGCAAGCAATACCAGCTGAGATAGCAGCAAATGGATTGGTGCCTGATGAACCGCACAAGCGGACAGTTGAAGTTGAAGCATTTTGCTCATGGTCTGCATGCAATGTGAAGATGCGATCCAAAGCGCGAACCAATACTGGGTTTACTTTGTACTCTTCACATGGTGTTGCAAACATCATGCGCATAAAGTTTGCCGTGTATGACAAAGAGTTATCTGGATAGATAAATGGTTGTCCTACGGAATATTTATATGCCATGGCAACCAAAGTAGGCATCTTCGCAATTAAACGAATTTGCGCAATTTCGCGCGCCTTAGGCTGACTGTAATCAATCGCGTCATGATAGAAGGCAGCCATTGCCCCAACCAAGCCAGTCAATACAGACATTGGATGTGCATCACGGCGGAAGCCACGCAAGAAGAACTGCATTTGCTCATGAACCATGGTGTGGTGCATGACCATATTTTCAAAATCTTTTTTCTCGGTAGCGTTTGGCAACTCACCGTTAATCAATAAGTAGCAAGTCTCCAAGAAGTCGCAGTTGTGCGCCAAATCTTCAATTGGATAGCCGCGATAGAGCAACTCACCTTTATCGCCGTCGATGTAGGTAATTTTGCTATTACAAGACGCCGTAGATAAGAAGCCTGAATCGTAGGTGAACTTACCAGTCTGACCATAAAGCTTACGAATGTCGATTACGTCAGGACCAACTGTCCCTTTGTAAATTGGCAGATCAATATCTGGCGTGCCATCCGAAAACGAGAGTTTTGCCTTGATGTCCGATTCAATCATTTCTAATCCTTAGTCATTCAAAATTATGATTAATACACTATTCGTTCATGCGTCTATACAGCCACTGCACCCAACCGCTGAATTACTTCTCTCTCAGCCTTTGTAAAATCATTTTGAAAGAGTCGGCTTGCATCTCTTTCTCCAAACTTGCTACTGAGTCTTTACGACCAATTAATAAGTCCATTAAGTCGTTGTCATCTAAGGCCAATAACTGGCTCAAAACCCTTCCGTCTTCTACACTTAATTGAGTGCCGTAACGCTCAAAGAAGCGCTGCAGAATTAAATCGTTCTCTAGTAAGCCCCTGCGAGCATCACTCTTTAGACGATATAACTCTGCATTACCGAGGGTCATACTGCCCTGCGAACCATCAACTCCTTGATCTTGCCAATTGCCTTGGTTGGATTCAAGTGCTTAGGACATACATCTACGCAATTCATGATGGTGTGGCAACGGAACAAGCGGTATGGGTCTTCCAAGTTATCCAAGCGCTGATTAGTGTCTTCATCACGGCTATCTGCAATGAAGCGATAGGCCTGCAATAAGCCAGCCGGACCAACGAACTTATCTGGATTCCACCAAAATGATGGGCATGAAGTTGAGCATGATGCGCACAAGATGCACTCGTACAAACCGTTCAACTCTTCACGCTCTTCTGGGCTTTGGAGACGCTCTTTTTCAGGAGCTGGATTGTCATTTACCAAGTAAGGCTTGATAGATAGATATTGTTTGAAGAACAATGTCATGTCGACGATCAAGTCGCGCACTACTGGCAAGCCAGGCAATGGGCGCAATGTGATGACCTTAGGCAAAGTCAACATATTGGTCAAACAAGCCAAACCATTTTTACCGTTAATGTTCATTGCATCTGAACCGCACACACCTTCACGGCATGAACGACGATAAGAAATCGTTTCATCTTGCTTCTTCAAAGAAATCAAAGCGTCCAACAACATACGCTCACCAGTGAGTTCTAACTCATAGCGTTCCATGCGTGGAGCAGCATCGACATCTGGATCGTAGCGGTAAATTTCGAATATACGGATATCACTCATTTTCTATTTCTCTTCGCTTAGAAAGTACGTTCTTTAGGTGGGAAGGACTCAACAGTTAAAGGCTTCAATACCACTGGCTTGTAAGTCAGCTTATTTCCCTCGCTATACCAAAGGGTATGCTTCATCCAATTCTCATCGTCACGCTCTTGATGGTCATCATGCGAATGCGCACCACGACTCTCTTTACGAGCAGCTGCAGAAATCATGGTTGCGTTTGCAGTCTCAACCAAGTTAGCCACTTCCAAAGCCTCAATACGTGCTGTATTGAAGATCTCAGACTTGTCCTTAACCCATAAGTGCTTAGCGCGCTCAGTCAATTTAGCCATTTGACGAACACCTTCGTCCATCAACTCTTGATTGCGGAATACGCCAGCGTATTTCTGCATGCACTTACGAATATCATTTGCAACGTCTTGTGCATATTCACCAGAAGTGGAGTTATCCAACTTGGCAATACGCTCCAAAGTTTGCTGACCAGCATTTTTAGGCAAGGCCTTGAACTCGCGATCCTTCAGATTCAAGCTAACGATATGGTTACCAGCGGCACGGCCAAATACCAAGAGGTCGAGCAATGAGTTCGTGCCCAAGCGATTAGCGCCGTGGACAGATACACATGAACACTCACCAATGGCATACAAGCCATTCACGATTTCATTATGAATGCCGTTTGCTGGCACAACTACCTGACCATGGATGTTCGTAGGAATGCCACCCATCTGATAGTGAATAGTTGGCACTACTGGAATGGGTTCTTTGGTTACATCAACGTTTGCAAAGTTAATGCCAATTTCATACACAGATGGCAAACGCTTCATAATTGTCTCAGCGCCAATGTGCGTCAAATCGAGCACAACATAGTCACCATTAGGGCCACAACCGCGCCCTTCTTTGATTTCTTGGTCCATACAGCGTGATACGAAATCGCGTGGTGCCAAATCTTTATAAGTTGGCGCATAACGTTCCATGAAACGCTCGCCATCCTTATTACGCAAGATACCGCCTTCGCCGCGGCAACCTTCTGTTAACAATACGCCCGCACCAGCTACGCCAGTTGGGTGGAATTGCCAGAATTCCATATCTTCCAATGGAATGCCTGCACGAGCAGCCAAGCCCATACCGTCGCCAGTATTAATAAAGGCGTTAGTAGATGCATCCCAAATACGACCTGCGCCACCGGTTGCCATCATCACAACCTTGGCTTCCAAGATGTATACCTGACCGGTTTCCATTTCGAGTGCTGTCACACCAACTACATCGCCAGCATCATCACGAATCAAATCTAGCGCCAACCACTCAACAAAGAAATTCGTCTTTGCGCGCACGTTACGCTGATACAAAGTGTGCAACATTGCATGACCAGTACGGTCAGCAGCAGCACAAGCACGTTGTACTGGCTTCTCGCCATAGTTTGCTGTGTGGCCACCGAATGGACGCTGATAAATCGTGCCATCTGGATTACGGTCAAAAGGCATACCAAAGTGCTCTAACTCATAAACTACTTTTGGAGCTTCGCGGCACATGAACTCGATCACGTCTTGGTCACCTAACCAGTCAGAACCTTTGATGGTGTCATAGAAGTGATAGTGCCAATTGTCTTCACTCATATTACCCAATGAAGCGCCGATACCACCTTGCGCAGCAACAGTGTGTGAGCGTGTTGGGAATACCTTAGTAAGCACGGCAACATTCAAGCCGGCTTCAGCCAACTGCAATGAAGCACGCATGCCTGAGCCGCCCGCACCAATAATCACCGCATCAAAACGGCGGCGTGGCAATGATTTTTGAATTGCAGTCATCGAATTACACTTTCCACAAAATTTGAACGGCATAGGCCGCACAGGCTACGAGATACAAAACGGTCAACACTTGTAGTGTCAAACGAACGCTGACGGGTTTGATGTAATCCATCCAAATGTCACGGATACCAATCCACGCGTGATAGAACAAGCTAATGAATGCCAAGAGCGTCAGTAACTTCATGAATTGGTTGCTAAACAAAGCAGCCCAGCCTTCATAAGTCGCGCTGCCAGTAATGCAGTAATCAACCAACAACACAACTGTGAAAACCACCATCACGATCGCAGTAACGCGTTGAATGATCCATTCTTTAAGGCCGTAGTGGGCGCCTACAACTAAGCGCTTTGGTCCAATTTGATAAATAGGCATGAAATTTCCTTAAATGATGTGCGCTTAGTACACGCCGAATAATTTGAGACCAACAACCGCGGTCAAAGCCAGACCCAAGAAAAACACAAAGATTGCTGAGCGATTTGCATCTACTTTTTCAACGCCAATCTCTAAATCCAAAAGGAGATAACGAATGCCGGCGCAGAAATGGTGCAAGAAACACCAAATTAATCCAAGGCAAATAATTTTCACCAGCACATGGCCGGTAATTGCTTGGAACGTTTGATAGCTCACTTCTGAGGCTAAGCTTTGATCTAAAAGATAAAGCAGGAAAGGCAACATCAAAAACAGCGCTGCCCCACTAATACGATGAAGAATTGACACCTTACCAGCCCAAGGAAGGCGGTATTTAATCAATTGGGCCAGACCAATATTTCGGTAGACCGGTCTATCTTTTTTTACGTTTTGCTGTGAATCAACCATGGGTAATCTCTATCTTTAGGTGGAGGTTCATTGTGGTTTTGTTGTATCGCAACATATTCTATTGGAAACCTTAGGGGTGGTGGGGATTTTTTAGCGTTTAAAGGGGTGAATTACTGGTTTTTACTGATTTTGCTCTTCTGTAGTTGCTCTGTACTTCTTCTGCAGATCTTCTATAAATTAGTTCAATTTGTTCTCGTAATGCTGCTCTAAAGTGTCGTACCTTGCATGCCGAATTTCTACTGGTTTATTCCCGTAGGTAAAAGCCACACGCTCTACCGAAAGGAGCGGGGCACCTTCCTTCAGGTGGAGATGTTTGGACAACACCTCATCAGCAGCCACAGCCTTAATTTTTTCTTCCGCGCGAACCATGTGGGTAGCGTAGTGACCCTCATAAAATGCGTAAACCGGCCCATGCCAAGCATGAAGAGCCTCCAAATCCAGGCCCTTAAAACGGACGCCAGGCAGAAAAATCTCTTCAAAAACAATGGGTTTGCCTGCAAAGCTTTGTACACGATCAATATGAATAATGGGGTCACCTGCCTTTAATTTAAGCAAATTGGCCACATAGGCTGATGCTTTAGTCTTTTCGCAGGATAAAAATTGATTGGTGAGGTGGAACTTTTCACCCGAATCCGGGGCCAAACGTAAAAAACGGTATTGCCAGTCATCCTCTTGATGAGTGGCTACGAAGGTGCCCTTCCCTTGTCTTCGAACTAAGAGATTTTGAGCTGCAAGCTCATCAATGGCCTTGCGAACGGTGCCTTGACTAACGGCATAACGGGCTGCAAGCTCCATTTCACTGGGAATAGCATCCCCTGGCAGCCACTCCGAGGCTTGCAAGCTAGCCAAAATCATCGCTTTAATCTGCTCGTACAGAGGGCTAAATGAGGCAATGGGCAAAGTCAAATCAGACAAATTAACTCCAGACCGCGTCAATTGGATAAAATTCTAGGTAATTCTAGTCTTATATAAGACATCATTGACAGTGTAAAGCTAAAGTCCCTACACTTGAATGGATAATAGAAAAGTTTTCTTTATTTAACCCACATAACCTTCATTTGGAGTTCTCAGTAATGGCAAAAGCCCCAATGCGTGTCGCCGTAACCGGTGCAGCCGGTCAAATCGGATATTCCCTTTTATTCCGTATCGCCAATGGCGACCTTTTGGGCAAAGATCAGCCCGTAATCCTGCAATTGCTTGAGATTCCTGATGAAAAAGCTCAAAAAGCCTTAACTGGCGTGATGATGGAGCTCGAAGACTGCGCATTCCCGCTTTTGGCAGGTATGACAGCACACTCTGACCCAATGACTGCTTTTAAGGATATTGATGTTGCCCTTTTGGTTGGCGCACGTCCACGTGGTCCTGGCATGGAGCGCAAAGATTTGCTCTCAGCTAACGCACAAATTTTCACAGCTCAAGGCAAAGCATTGAATGCAGTTGCTAAGAAAACTGTAAAAGTATTGGTTGTTGGTAACCCAGCAAACACCAATGCTTACATCGCCATGAAATCAGCTCCAGATATTCCTGCGAAAAACTTCACAGCAATGTTGCGCCTCGATCACAACCGCGCGCTCTCACAGTTGGCCAACAAATTGAATAAGCCAGTTGCTGATATTGAGAAATTAGTTGTTTGGGGTAACCACAGCCCAACAATGTATCCAGACTATCGCTTCGCAACAATCGATGGCAAATCAGTTAAAGATTCCATCAACGATGCAGCATGGAATAAAGACGTTTTCATTCCTACCGTTGGTAAGCGTGGCGCAGCCATCATTGAAGCTCGCGGTCTTTCTTCTGCAGCCTCTGCAGCGAATGCAGCGATTGATCATATTCATGATTGGGTGCTGGGCACAAATGGCAAGTGGGTAACCATGGGTATTCCGTCTAAGGGCGAATACGACATTCCTGCTGAAGTCATTTATGGCTTCCCAGTAGTATGCGAAAACGGCGAATACAAAATGATCGAAGGTTTAGAGATCGACGAATTCTCTCGTGAGCGTATGACACACACATTGAATGAATTACTCGAAGAGCAGGCTGGCGTTAAGCACTTGCTCTCATAAGGAAAAACAGATGAAGAAAAATCTTCTCGCTATTAGCATCGCACTTGCAAGCCTTTTGGGCGCAGCAAACGTGAGCGCTAATGAAGAAGCATTTACATGGACATGCCAAGAGGGTAAGCAGTTCAAAACCTCTGGCGTCAATGAAAAGGTTCGCTTAACTTGGGAATCAAAAACATATGATTTAGAGCGCCAAACTTCCCTACCGGGAAGCTTACGTTACAAAAATATGAACTCTGGTTTCGACCTTGTGGTGCTGGGTAATAAGGCGATGCTATTCAACATTAAAGCAGGTGTTCGTCTTGCCGATTTCTGCCAAACAGCAGAGATGAAGTCCGGTAAGTTGCCGCATTTGTTTGCCGGTACGGAACCTTTTGTCCAGAATTAATTTCTGAAACTGCATTAAACAAAAAAGCCGAGGCATCCTCGGCTTTTTTGTTATCTAAACTATCTTGGTCTAGTGAAACAAAGGCTGTTGTGATGGTGCGTCATCTGGCATTTCAGCATGCACAGCCTCGCCAGAACGATCCGGAAACAAAGGGGCACCACAGTCATCGCAGAGCTCAGGATCAAAGAGCATGGCATGACGGAATACATCCTCTACTCCCGCATCATGTAGGGCATCACAAATCTTTTTAATCGGACTTTCGTCATCCGATAAATCATTTAAAGCATCGCTCGCCACGCTCTCGCGGTCATATAAGGGCCAAATAACCCCGTACATCACTTCAGAAGATCCCTTTGCGCTGAAAGAAATGCGGTATTCATCTGCCTGCTCTTCGCCAAAAGCACCCACTACACAAGACAAGCCCGCAGGCATTATGCCAAGAGTACTTTCTAGGAAATTGACTGCCGCACGAATGCTCAATGGTCGAACATGTTTATCCGCTAAGCGACAGTTTGTGAAGTAGGCCTCTGGTAGCAGCAATTCGAACTCACAACCAGGCAATAAGGATGCAATCGGATCTTGCATGGCATTTTGCCAACCAATCAAACTGACACCACGCTCTTGACGCGCTGGTGGCTCTGCTTGCCAACGAAATATTGGCGAACCACTCGGCGCACTTAAGGCGGCAATAATAAAACGAGGGTCTGCTAATACGGCAATGGTTTCTGACATATCGCGCAACTCAAGCTTGACGTCTTTTCCGGAGATTGCGGCAGTTGCTAGGGCCTCAGTCAGGATGCGAGTTTGACAATGCGAATGCGGCATTTGATCAATACTATAAAGCCAAGGAACAATGGCTATACGCGTATCCGTTGAGGCAATAGCACTATGCAAAGCCTGCGCAGTTGACTCAATGATATTCACTGGCAATGGTCCAGATGGAATCTGATAACGCGTGTGGGCAACGATAGGCATTGCGAGCAACAACACATCCCACTCTTGCCCTTCATGCTCAACCCTCAATGACTCAGCCAATGTTTCAGCAATATCGGCGAGCACTTCAAAAGCCACGGTATTAATGCGAAAGGTCTGATCTAAAGCAGCATCAATGACATTTTGATTTTGACTTTTGAGTAAACGCATTAAACGCACATTCAAACGCTCTTCCCAAAAACGATCCTCAACCTGACTGCCAGAAGCTGCCAAGGAAATAGCGTCTGCCACTAACTTCTCGACTTCAGGAGAATTGCGTTGCGATGATTTGGTGCGATGCACGGCCATTATTTTCTTTCTGCCCTTCTAAATACTGGCTTATCTACTGTAGATTCTGCAGCATAGTATTTATACCCATCTAAATTAAAGCCTTTTAATTCTGCTGGATCAGTAATTCGGTTTTCAACTACGTAGCGCGCCATTAAGCCGCGTGCACGCTTGGCGTAAAAAGAAATAATCTTGTACTTGCCGTCCTTGGCGTCCTGAAACACCGGGGAGATCACTTGGCAGTCCAGCTCTTTGGGCTGGAGAACCTTGAAATACTCTTCCGAAGCTAAGTTCAAGAGAGCAGGCTTCTTTTGCCTCTCTAGATCCTTCTTAATAGAATCAGTTACGCGACTCCCCCAAAAGGCATAGAGATCCTTACCTCTGGGGTTTTTGAATGCCGTACCCATCTCCAAGCGGTAAGGCTGCATCAAATCCAGTGGCTTCAGTGCGCCATATAGGCCCGACAAAATGCGAATATGGTCTTGAGCAAACGTCACGGCTTTGGCATTAAGGGTTTTGACATCAAACCCATCATAGACATCCCCATCAAAAGCATAAATTGCTGGCTTACTGTTTTCTTCAGTGAACTTCTTGGACCAGTCTCGATAGCGTCCGACATTTAGAGTGGCCAGCTGATCGGACAAGCCCATCAATTTGGCAACGTCTTGTGGCGCTAGTTTCTTGAGATCTGCAATCAGTTTGGCCGATTCTGAGACAAACTCAGGCAAGGTTGGTGCCTTGACCTTTACGGGGGTCTTGTAATCCAGAGATTTAGCGGGTGAGAGAACGATCAGCATGGCACAATTTGTTAATGTATTTTTACCATTCTAGCGACTACCGGATATATCCGCTTTAAAAGACCGTCACTGCCCCTAACTCCATGAACCCATTAGTGACCCCTTCTTTTCCTAGTCGCCTCCCAAAGGTAGGGACTACGATCTTTACGGTAATGTCCACCCTTGCTGCAGAGCATCAAGCAATTAATCTCGGACAAGGTTTTCCGGACTTTCCGTGTGACCGCAAACTGATTGCTGAAGTAAATGCTGCGATGCTGGCAGATCGAAATCAATACGCACCCATGGCCGGGGTTGCAGAGCTTCGCAATGGCATTAGTAAGAAGATCGAAACCTTGTACGGTCACCACTACGATCCTGATACGGAAATCACAATTACCGCTGGTGGTACACAAGCTATTTTTACAGCCGTACTTTCTTGCGTTAGTCCTGGCGATGAAGTCATCATCATAGAACCCGCTTTCGACTGCTACCGCCCCGCAATTGATTTGGCCGGAGGAAAAACAATTTCGATTTCTTTGCAAGTAGTACGCAATGAAGCTGGACAAGTTGCTGCCTATGAAATTCCATGGGATTTGCTGGCAAATGCCATCAATCACAAAACACGTCTCGTTTTAATTAATACCCCTCACAATCCAACTGGGATGGTTTGGGATAAAGCAGACCTTGATCGTTTGGCAGCTTTAGTTCGCAATACTTCTGCATTAATTCTGAGTGATGAAGTCTATGAACATATGGTCTATGACGGTGCCAAGCATCACAGCGTTGCATCCCACCCTGAGCTGGCAGCTAGGAGCTTCCTGGTTTCTAGCTTTGGGAAAACCTTTCACGTTACCGGTTGGAAAGTAGGCTATGTAGCCGCACCACCCTCCTTAACAAAAGAGTTTCGCAAGGTACATCAATTCAACGTATTTGCCGTCAATACGCCAATGCAATACGGCCTAGCCAGTTATCTTTCAGATGAAAAACAGTATTTAAATTTGCCAGCCTTTTATCAGGCTAAGCGAGATGTTTTTAGGGCGGGGTTGAATCCAACCAAATTCAAACTACTTCCTACTCCAGGGAGTTACTTTCAATGCGCTGATTACTCCGCGCTGGGCATCCCTCAAGCCAAATTAAACGAGGCTGATTTTTGTAAATGGCTTACTACTGAAGTTGGCGTAGCTGCTATTCCAGTCTCCGCTTTTTATGATCAAGCTACCGAGTCTGGCGTCATTCGTTTTTGTTTTGCAAAGCAAGAGCAGACTCTTGCGCATGCGCTCCAGCGCTTACAAACTTTATAGAGGAAAAGATGGCAAACCCAAAATCCAATAGCGTGATTGATGTCTACAGTTGGCCAACACCAAATGGTCACAAGGTTCACATCATGCTTGAAGAATGTGGCTATCGTCTGGGACGCGACTGGATCGCCCACCCGATTGATATTGGTGCAGGAGATCAATTCAAGCCTGAGTTTTTAAAAATCAGCCCCAATAACAAGATTCCCGCCATTGTTGATCCCAATGGGCCAGACGGTAAGCCTATCGATGTTTTTGAGTCTGGCGCCATTCTGCTCTATCTCGCAGGCAAAACTGGGAAGTTTTTACCGCAAGATACGCGTGGCAAGTATGAGGTGTTGCAGTGGTTGATGTTCCAAATGGGTGGCCTGGGCCCTATGCTTGGACAAAACCACCACTTCCGCCTCTACGCACCCGAGAAAATTGAATACGCCATCAATCGCTACACCAATGAAGCCAAGCGCCTCTATGGGGTATTGGATGGTCAACTGAAAGATAATCCCTATATTGCTGGCAAATCCTACTCGATTGCTGATATTGCGATTTACCCATGGACGCGTAATTGGAAGAATCAAGGTATCGACATCAACGACTACCCGCATTTCAAAAAATGGTTTGAAAAGATTAGTGCGCGACCAGCTGTAAAACGAGGTTGCGAAGTATTAACGGCATTACGCAAGCCTTTGCATGATGACAAGGCTAGAGAGCAGTTGTTTGGTTCCACCCAGTATCAAAAGAGGAAATAGGATGAGTATTCAATCAGTAGGCGTTATCGGTGCAGGCACTATGGGCAACGGAATTGCACAAGTGTGTGCGGTTGCTGGCCTTGATGTGGTTATGGTTGATATTAACGAGGCTGCTGTGCAACGTGGTCTCGAGCAAATTAGCAAGAGCTTAGATCGCCTCGTCAAGAAAGAGACGCTAACAAGTGACGCAAAGGAAGCTGCCCTCAAGCGCATTAAAGGCAGCACCTCTTATGCCGACTTTAAAGGATTGGGTCTAGTCATTGAAGCGGCTACCGAGAATCAAGCAATCAAAGAAAAGATTCTCAAACAAGTCGATGAGATTGTGAGCAAAGAGACCATCATCGCAACCAATACATCATCCTTATCCATTACTAAACTGGCAGCATTGGACTCTAACCCTGCCCGCTTTATTGGTATGCACTTCTTTAATCCGCCGCCGCTAATGGCTTTGGTGGAAGTAATTCGTGGCTTGCAAACTAGTGATGCTACACACGCTGCCATTATTGATATGGCTAAGCGTGTTGGCAAAGAGCCCATCACTGTCAAAAACTCTCCAGGCTTTGTAGTCAATCGTATTTTGTTGCCAATGATTAACGAGGCGTTCTTTGTTTTATCAGAGGGGCTCGCTAGCCCAGAGGATATTGATGCTGGTATGAAGTTGGGCTGCAATCAACCGATTGGCCCCCTCGCTTTGGCAGACCTGATTGGACTCGATACTTGCTTAGCAGTCATGGAAGTCTATTTTGAAAACTTCAGTGACTCCAAATACCGTCCTTGCCCACTACTTCGTGAAATGGTCGCTGCCGGATATCTCGGACGCAAAACCGGCCGCGGCGTTTATACCTACGACAAATAATTTGATTCATATCTTATTAACCTAGAAACTTCTATCGTGAATCCCATTCCATCCTTAGTACGTAAACTTGGCTATGCCGGCCTGATTCCATTTATTGGACTGGCTTTAATGGTGCAGCTAGCTCCGACCCCATTAAATTACTTAAGCGCTGAATCTTTAGCGGGTTATGGTGCCGTAATCACTTCCTTTATGGGCGCCTTACATTGGGGGGCTAATTTGCACCTATTAGGCAAAGCACCTGCTGGCGATCGGTGGGAAGACCGCAACGCTTGGATCTGGGGTGTTATTCCAGCTTTGGTGGCTTGGTTAGCACTCCATATTTATATTCCAGTAGGTTTGGTCATTTTGGCCTCGACATTAATCATTCAGCGCAATATTGATCAGAACACTTATCAATATTATTTTTCAGATGATGCCGCACGCTTGGCTTTTATGACGATGCGCAATCGCTTAACTTATGTTGCTGCCGGATGCCTAATCTGGGCGTCTTTAGTGATTCTCTTTATTCAAGCATGATGCAATGAGTAATCTTTTTGAGAGCGCGCCGCCTCCACCCTTAGCAGAAGCATTGCGCCCAAAAACGATTGAAGAGGTCATTGGACAAACGCATTTATTAGCAAGTGGTAAGCCACTCAATCTAGCGTTTGCCTCTGGCAAGCCTCACTCCATGATTTTGTGGGGGCCTCCAGGCGTTGGTAAAACAACTCTAGCCCGTCTTTCAGCCAAAGCATTTGATCGTGAGTTCATAGCCATCTCTGCCGTTTTAGCTGGCGTTAAAGAAATCCGCGAATCCATTGAGCAGGCCCAACAAAATATGGCCCAATATGGCAAACAAACGATTTTGTTTGTCGATGAGATTCATCGCTTTAATAAAAGCCAGCAAGATGCCCTCTTGCCCCATGTGGAATCAGGTCTCTTTACCTTTATCGGCGCTACTACCGAGAATCCTTCATTTGAAGTGAACTCAGCACTTCTATCGCGTGCTCAGGTCTATGTCTTGAAGTCGCTCACCCCTGAAGAACTGAAATTACTCTTTGAACGTGCGCATCAACATGCAATGCCCGATGTGCAGTTTGATGCCGCTGCAATCAACATCCTTATTTCAAATGCGGATGGCGATGCGCGACGCCTTCTCAACCTGGTTGAGCAGGTACGCAATGCAGTCCTCACGCCAAATGCTGAGGTTAAATTAGTTGATCAGTCATTTATTGAAAATGCCCTGAGCGCTCAAGCGCGGCGTTTTGATAAAGGTGGCGATCACTTTTACGATCAAATATCTGCTCTACATAAATCCGTTCGAGGATCCAATCCAGATGCAGCCTTGTATTGGTTTTGCCGGATGCTCGATGGTGGCGCTGACCCCCGTTATCTAGCCAGACGCATTATTCGAATGGCGTGGGAAGACATTGGCTTGGCAGATCCAAGAGCAATGCAATTGGCCAACGATGCAGCGCAAACCTATGAACGACTGGGCTCTCCTGAGGGTGAGCTGGCGCTTGGACAAGCGGTGGTTTATCTTGCTGTCGCCTCCAAGAGCAATGCCAGCTATAACGCCTTTAATGCTGCTCGCGCTTATGTGGCGAATGATCAATCTAAACCTGTTCCTAATCATCTACGCAATGCACCAACCAAACTCATGAAAGAGCTTGGCCACGGCAAAGAGTATCGCTATGCCCATGATGAGCCACATGGCTATGCTGCTGGAGAATCCTATTTACCAGAGGGCATGAAAGAACCGCATTGGTATGAGCCAGTTGAGCGCGGACTTGAGATGCAGATTAAGGAAAAATTGGCTTTCTTGAAAAAGCTCGATGAAGAGCACAAGAAGAAATAAACAATGCATTGCTAAATGACAATGAAGACAATATGAGCACAAAGATTGCGGCCTCCTTCTATTACGATATTGTTTCGCCGTTTGCCTATCTTTACATTAAGCAAAGACAAGTTCTTGAGAGTAAGTTAGATATCAAGCCTGTTCCCATTCTGCTGGGCGGCCTACTTAGAGCCTCTGAGAACAAGGGCCCAGGAGAAGTGGCTGCTAAACGTCCACATACTTATCAGTTCTGCGTATGGCAAGCAGAAAAGTTAGGTATTCCTTTTCGCTTTCCTGAGCACCATCCATTCATGACTGTTGCTGCCCAACGCCTCATGGTAGAAAAGAATGCCGACTGGGCGATGGTTGAGCGCGCCTTTGATTATGTGTGGGTAGAGGGGAAAGACCCCAATTTATCTTGGCCAGAATTTTGCACTTACTTAGGCTTAACGACAGATACACCTAAACCTGAGAGTCCAGAAGTAAAAGCTAAGCTGATTGCCAACACCAATCAAGCCAAAGCCGATGGTGCTTTTGGGGTGCCTGCCTTAATTGTCAACCAACACTGCTTTTGGGGTGTAGACACCATTGACTGGGTTCTTGACTACCTTGCAAGACCTGGCATGTTTGAAGAGGCTTCTTATGCCTATGCCAGCAATGTCCCTAACGGACTAATCTGACGATCCTGAGACGGTTTACCCTTCCTACGTTATTGAGCAATACAATCAAATATCACCTATTTTTATCTTGTTTAAGGAGTTCTAATGCGTAAGCTATTTGCTGCCCTTGTTGTTACCATTTCCTGTTTTGCTAGTCATGCAGCATTTGCAGGGCCAAAGGTGGAATTTAAAACCACGATGGGTAATTTCGTAGTAGAGCTCGATGATGTAAAAGCACCTAAGACAACGGCCAACTTTTTGAATTACGTAAAGAGTGGTTTTTATAACGGCACTATCTTTCATCGCGTGATTGATGGCTTCATGATTCAGGGCGGCGGCTTTACTGCTGACTTAAATCAGAAACCAACAGATGCTCCAGTAGTTTCTGAAGCGCAGAACGGACTGAAGAACAATGTTTATACGATTGCGATGGCTCGTACATCTGATCCGGATTCAGCAACTTCACAGTTCTTCATCAATGTGAAAGACAATGCTGCACTGGACTACCCTAACGCCATGGGTAATGGATATACCGTATTTGGCAAGGTGATCTCTGGCACGCAAACTATTGATGCCATCCGCAAAGTACCAACCATGGTTGCACCTGCTCCGCGCATGGGCAGAATGGCTGATGTTCCAAGCAAGACTGTCACTATCGAATCTGCAACGATTCTGAAGTAAATAGAGCGCTCTAGGTCAGCCGCGATGATTTTGCTCG
Organism: Polynucleobacter sp. JS-Polo-80-F4; assembly: GCF_018881965.1. Lineage (GTDB taxonomy): Bacteria > Pseudomonadota > Gammaproteobacteria > Burkholderiales > Burkholderiaceae > Polynucleobacter. The sequence continues at coordinate 1,580,830 of NZ_JACVPI010000001.1, read as the reverse complement.
ATGATGCGCAAAGCACCGCGGCCTCACCTACCAGCCGCCTTTATGAGAAGGCCCTTCATAGCTGGCGCGTACTTCCCAGCAACAATCTAGATGAAGATTTAGCAGCAGTCCAAACTAGCTTAGAGGAAATATCAGCCGCATTGGCTAGGGGTGAATTTGTTGTTGCTGCTTTTGCTTATGAATTAGGTAGGCAAATTCATAAGCTACCTCAACGAGCCAACCAGCCAGATAATCACCACCCGCTGATCGAGGCCTGGTCTTTTGCAGACTTCAAAAAATTATCAAAGCAAGATGTAGACCTCTGCATTAAACAAAAGCTAGCTTCTCTTGATCAATCTCAGAGAAATGCTGGGGTGATGGGTATTCAGGAATCCCTGAATGAAGCGCAATTCTCTAGTGATATTGCAGCGATACAGGAGTACATTCGCAATGGTGATACCTACCAGATCAATCACACCTATCGCATCAAAGGCAAAACCTACGGCGCTCCACTTGCACTGTATAGCCGTTTAAGAGATCGACAGCCTGGACGATTTGGTGCGTTTATAGAGCATGATGGAAGCTTTCTTCTATCCCAATCACCAGAACTGTTTATTGCAAGGGACGGTGATACCTTAAAAGCCATGCCAATGAAAGGCACTGCCAGTGCTTTATCTTCGGTGGCAAGCGCCCTATCCGATGACCCAAAGAATCAAGCAGAAAATGTCATGATTGTGGATCTCCTACGCAATGATCTGAGTCGCATCTCTTTGCCAGGCACAGTCACTGTACCCAATTTATTTGAAGTGGCAAGGCATGGCGATGTTTTGCAAATGACTTCCACTGTGCAGGGTCAGATCAAACCTGAAACCTCCTTATTCGATATTTTTAAAGCGGTGTTTCCATGTGGATCTGTGACAGGTGCGCCCAAAAAACGCAGCATGGAAATTATTCAAGAGTTAGAGCCTGAAGATCGTGGCTATTACTGTGGCGCCTTGGGTTGGCTTGACCCAAATGGCAATTTTGCCTTTAGCGTTCCTATTCGGACAGTAGAGATTTATCAGGATGAAGAGTCTCATGCATCTCATTTCACACTTGGCATTGGTGCTGGCATTACGAACGACTCCATTGCCGATCTGGAATGGCAAGAGTGCCGCATTAAAGCTGCATTCCTGATGGATCTTCCGAGCACTACAGGCTTGTTTGAAACCATTGCGATCTCTCAGGGTGAGGCAATGCGACTTGAGGAGCATCTGCAGAGAATGCAAAACTCCGCCCACTCTCTGAGAATTGCTTTCAATTTAGAGAGTGCAAAGAATTTGATTACGAGCACCTGTACATCACTTGATAAAAACCAGTCATATCGACTAAGACTTGATCTGGCGCCTGATGGCGAGCTTTCCGTTGCAAGTGCTGTTATTCACCAAGCAAAAGAACCTGTCAAAATTTTCTGGGCGAAAGATATTCTTCCGGGGAATGTAACGATGTTTTCTGGGGATGCTTTGTTGCATCACAAAATTAGCAATCGCACTCTTTATGATCTCGCATGGCAAGAGGCCGTGAAGCTAGGTGGATTTGATGCCCTGTTTGTGAATGAACAAGGTCTTGTTACTGAAGGTGGCAGGACTAGCATTTTTATCAAACATTCAGGTAGTTCTGAATGGCTCACGCCGCCAGTTTCAGCAGGCCTTCTGCCTGGGGTGATGCGCGCAGCATTGCTTGCCGACCCCTCTCTGAATGCCCGTGAAGCCAACCTGACTATTAAAGATGTTTCAATGGCAGAAGAGATTATTCTTAGCAATGCCCTGCGTGGCGCCATTAAAGCCCACTTTTAGAAAGTCAGTATGAAGTATTGCTCCAACTGCGCCTCTGTATTAACGATCAAAATTCCGGCGGATGATTCGCGCGAGCGTCATGTATGCGAAGCCTGCGGCAGCATTCATTATCAAAATCCTCGTAATGTAGTCGGCAGCATTCCGGTATATGGCAAACAGATTCTTTTATGTCGCCGAGCGATTGAACCACGTCATGGCTTTTGGACCTTGCCTGCTGGATTTATGGAGTTGGGTGAGAGCACTAGTCACGGCGCTGCACGCGAGACCCTTGAAGAAGCCGGGGCAGTCGTGGAAATTGGTCCACTCTACTCATTACTCAATGTGCCCCATGCAGAACAGGTTCACTTGTTCTATCTAGCTAAAATGCCAACCCCGGAGTTTTGTGCTGGCGAAGAGAGTTTAGAAGTGGCGCTCTTTGACGAACATGAAATTCCTTGGGATAAGCTAGCCTTCCCCACCGTTAAGCAAACACTTGAATGGTTCTTTGCAGATCGCGCTGCCGGCATCTTAGATTCAGGCAAAGAGTTTCATGTTCGCAGTCGCGATATTTTGCCATCTGAACGAATTTAAGTCGGCATGAGTCAGATTGCTTGGCTGGGACCTCAGGATCCTTTTCCAAACCCCCTCTTAGAGGCAGATCCTGACCCTAGCGTACCTGGCTTAATTGCAGTCAGTGAACATATTTATCCAGGGCAACTTGCTCGCGCTTATCAGCAGGGTATTTTTCCTTGGTACTCAGATAATCAACCTATCCTCTGGTGGTCGCCAGATCCTAGAATGGTGTTAAAGCCTCAAGAATTTAAATGCAGCGACTCTTTACGGAAAATCATTCGCTCCTTTTGTCAAGATTCCCAATCTCAGATAGTGGTAGACGATGACTTTGGCGCAGTCATACGCTCATGCGCTACTAGCTCCCGCAAAGATCAAGACGGCACCTGGATTACGCACGAAATTATTGATGCCTACACTGCGCTTCATGAACAAGGAAATGCTCATAGCATTGCTGTAATAGAAGATGGTCAACTCACTGGCGGCCTCTATTGCGTATCTTTTGGAGGAATGGTCTTTGGTGAATCCATGTTTAGCCACAAGACTAATGCCTCCAAAATAGCATTAGCCGCCCTCAGCGCTTGGTGTCTGAGTCTTGATATTCGGATGATCGACTGCCAGCAAGAAACAGCCCACCTCCTCTCGTTGGGCGCAGCCCCAATCCCTAGGCAGGCTTTTTTAGAACAACTGCAAATATCCATAAATCAAACTAATATTGAACAATCCTGGACTTTTAATAAAACCATCTTGCTTCACTGGCTATGACCCAGCTTAAAGAACTCCCTCTAACCACACTGCAGTTCTACGCAACTGCGCCATATGCTTGTAGTTATCTTCCAAATAAGACCGCTCGCTCGCAGGTAGCCACGCCATCCCATCTCATTCATGCAGATGTCTACAATGATTTACTCAATGCTGGATTTCGACGCAGTGGTTTGTATACCTATCGACCCTACTGTGATGAATGTAAAGCCTGTATTGCCACACGTCTCCTGGTAAATCAGTTTGAGCCCTCTCGTAGTCAACGTCGCACCCAGAAAAAACATGCCGGCCTTGAAGCCTCTGTTCTCAATCTAGGCTATCAAGAAGAGCACTACCAACTCTATCAAAGCTATCAAACTCAACGGCATGCTGGTGGCGATATGGATAGCGATGATCAAGATCAATACATGCAGTTTTTATTACAAAGTCGAGTGAACTCACGCATTGTCGAGTTTCGCGATGGTCCACACGACTCCCATCCTGGTCGATTGCGTATGGTGAGCATGATCGATATATTGGAGCAAGGCATCTCCTCGGTTTATACCTTTTATGACACTTCAATCCCATCTGCGAGTTATGGCAGCTACAGCATTTTGTGGCAGCTTGAACAAGCCCGCGTACTAGGCCTGCCTTACCTTTATCTTGGTTACTACATCAAGGAAAGCGACAAGATGTCATATAAGGTGAAATTTCAGCCGATGGAGGGTTTGATTGATGATCATTGGCAGCCGCTGTCTGAGTCATAATATCTACCCATGATCGATCGCTACTCCCTTCTACGCCCCTGGCTTTTTTGTATAGACCCAGAAAAAGCACATAACCTCACACTGGGCAATATGGATCGCTTACAGCGCTGGGGATTATTAGAGCGCCTGGTTAGCAAGCCGATTAATGATCCACAAGTACTCTGTGGCATTCAATTTCCGAATCCTGTTGGATTGGCTGCAGGATTAGATAAAGACGGCAAACACATTGATGCACTCGCTGCGCTGGGATTTGGGTTCTTGGAAATCGGTACAGTTACCCCAAAACCACAACCGGGAAATCCCAAGCCACGCATGTTTCGCCTAACTGAAGCTCAGGCCATTATTAATCGCATGGGCTTCAATAATGATGGCGTTGATGCCTGCGTTGCCAGAGTTCGTCGCTCGAAGTTCTGGCAGAACGGTGGTGTACTTGGAATGAATATTGGCAAGAATGCCAGCACACCAATTGAAGAAGCATCGCGTGATTATGTTCTGGCAATGGAAGCAGTCTACGAAATTGCTACTTACATCACCGTTAATATCTCCTCTCCAAACACTCAAAATCTGCGTGCCTTACAAGGCGAAGAAATGCTTCGCGAATTATTGGGAAGTCTGGATGAGGCTAGAAAACGTTTAAGCGATCGCTATGGAGTTCGCAAGCCACTCTTTCTGAAGATTGCACCAGACCTAGATCATGGCGACATCAACTTGATTGCCGATCTTCTGATGGAGTTTGGAATAGATGCGGTGATTGCAACAAATACAACCATCTCGAGAGATGCAGTTCAGGGTATGGAATTTGCTACTGAAGCTGGCGGTCTATCAGGCGCACCGGTACGCATTGCATCGAACGTAGTGATTAAGGCTTTAAAAGCCAGATTAGGTAATGCGCTACCCATCATTGGCGTTGGCGGCATCCTATCGGGCGCCGATGCCCGTGAGAAGGTCATGGCTGGTGCCAGCCTGGTCCAACTCTATAGCGGCCTCATCTATCGCGGCCCAGATCTTGTGAATGAGTGCGCTAAGGCCTTAAGACAGCCTTAATACAGCCTTAGGACAGCCTTAGAAGTACCCTTAATTGCTGGGATAGCCCCCATTAAATGGGATTTCATATTATGCAATTTCATCTGAAATCGCTACAATAAGGGCTATGAACACCAGCAAAACCGTCAAAACTCCTAGATCTACTGGCGAAGTTGGCAAAACTGCCATTCAGGTAGTGGAGCGTATGATGAATCTGCTGGACGCGCTTGCCGATCAAGAGGACTCTAGCAGTCTGAAGAATCTGGCTGAGATCACCGGTTTACACCCTTCCACCGCCCATCGAATTCTGAACGACATGGTTGCCTGCCGCCTGGTTGAGCGTGGCGATGGTGGAACTTATCGTCTAGGTCTAAAGCTTTTAGAACTTGGTAACCTAGTCAAAGCACGTCTCTCGGTTCGTGAGGCTGCTCAACTACCAATGCGCACCCTTCATAAGCTCACCGGTGAAACTGTGAACCTATCTGTGCGCCAAGGTGATGAGATCGTTTACGTTGACCGTGCCTATAGCGAACGCTCAGGCATGCAAGTAGTACGTGCAATTGGTGGCCGTGCCCCATTGCATCTCACATCTGTTGGCAAACTCTTTTTAGCTAGCGATGATCCAGGTCAAGTGCGCGCCTATGTCACTCGCACTGGTTTATCCGGTCACACACGTAATAGCATTACCGAACTAGGCAAACTCGAAACTGAGCTCAATCACGTTCGCAAAGTCGGCAGCGCTCGTGATGATGAAGAATTAGAGCTGGGTGTAAGCTGCTTGGCTGCCGCTATTTTGGATGACACCGGAAAGCTGGTTGCTGGCTTATCTTTGAGTGCCCCAACCGATCGTATTCAGGCAGATTGGCTACGCGCCTTACAAGAAACCGCCCTACAGATATCCAAAGGGATGGGTTTTAAACCCAAGTCTACTGAGCCAGGCTCAGCAAGCCAATAACTCAATCAGTTACATCAGGCGACGTATTGGGTGAGCTCCACCAGAAGGCATACGCTCATACCAATCACGCACACGCACAGCATCAGCAAAACGCGATTGTGTTCCTACGGAATCCAAGAAGACCAATAAAAGTGGCGTGTTATTTACTCTAGCCTGCATTACCAAGCATTTGCCAGCTGCATTAATAAAGCCCGTTTTTTGAAGGCCGATATTCATATCACCAGAGCGCACTAAGCGATTGGTGTTCAAAAATTTCTGTGGGCGTTTTGCAATCACCATCGTTAAGTCAGGCCAAGTAGAGAACTCACGAATGGTTTTGTACTGGTATGCAGCGCTCAGCATGCGCGTGAGATCTTCCGCTGAAGCAACATTCTCACTTAAGAGTCCAGTTGGATCTGCAAAATGGGAGTGATCCATGCCCAACTCTTTTGCTTTGCGGTTCATTGCATCCACAAATGCCGGAATGCCACCTGGATAATTTCTGCCTAAGGTATATGCCGCACGGTTCTCAGAGGACATCAAAGCTAACAACAAAGCTTCTTCACGAGTTAAAACGGTACCACCAGCTAAGCGTGAGGTGCGATAAATATGCACATCATCCGCATTAATAATGAGTGTTTCATCTAGAGGTAATTTGGAATCCAACACCACCATCGCTGTCATTAATTTAGTAATGGAGGCAATCGGTAAGCTCACTGAAGGATTTTTTTCAAAATACACTTCTTTAGTGTCTTGGTTTACCACCATTGCTACGCTTGATTTCAGACTAAGTTCATCGTGTTGGCCACGTAGACCTAATGCAGTTGCAAGAGATGGTCTTGCCGGAATGATGGGTTCAGCTGAACGCGTTACTGTTACACGAACTGTTTTAGGCTTCTTCGCAGTCTTAGCAGTTGTCTTAACAACGACTTTATTGGTAGTTTTGCTCGTCTGCTTATCTTTGCTATTAGCAGCAATGGCGGGTACGCTTACTAAGGTGCCAACAGCAAAAAGTGTCCCCAAGGCGGCAGCCCAAAATCGATTCAAACGCATCCCAAAATACCTTCCAAAACTTTCAACATACGGAATGATAATTAATTTCCCAAGGTAAGGCGGTTTTATTAGCCCCAATCTAGGTAATTCATCCCACTAAAGAAATGCCCTACTCGGCAATCGTCGCTACTGTATTGGTCTGGCGGGCATTTACCAGCACCACACCAGTCATCGTCAAGCACAAGCCTACCGCCATTAGTAATGTGAACGGCTCATCAAACAACATCCAAGCCATTGCAGCAGTTGTCGGGGGTACTAAATAGAGAAAGCTAGTCACTTTAGTGGCAGCTCCCTTTCGAATCATCATAAATAGCAAGCTAATCGATCCAATGGATAAAGGGAAGATGGCCCAAAGCAAGGCGCCGGTGACAGGAAGATTCCAGACCATCTCTCCTGACTCAAATAAATACATACAAATAAAGCACAGCACTGCCGACACACCAAACTGAATAGAGGATCCAGCACGCAGATCAAACACAGGGCAGAATTTCTTTTGGTAGAGCGTTCCAAACGTAATAGATAGAAGCGCAATAAATGCCAATACGTAGCTCACTAAAGGGATGTGTACAAAACCAATCTTCTCGGCCACCACCAAGGCAACGCCTGCAAATCCAAAGCCCAGACCTATCCACTGACGCGGTGTTACCTTTTCTGAAATCCAAGCAGCAAACCATGCCGTGACAATTGGTTGTAGTCCAACAATGATGGCTACCAGCCCTGCTGTCATCCCCAATCTAACTGCAAACCAAACTCCCAGCAAATAGCCAAACTGAAGCAAGATGCCAGCAACGGCGATATGCTTGATTTGTGACCAACTGGGCCAGGTGATTCTCCACACCAGACTCAGGGCTGCCATTGCAGCTAAAACGCCTGCAAATCGCCAAAATAGAAAGGTAGCAGGCTCAACATATGGCATCGCTAAACGCGCAATCACAAAGCCTGTACTCCAAATGAGTACAAATATCGGTGCAATGGCGTTATCGAGCGAGAGCTTCATGGGTAACTTACTGAAAATATTGAGATTTCTTACTGCGCCCCCGATTTTAGGCTCTTTTCGCAAATAGACTTCTCAGATGCATCCAAGGGATAGAATGCTGCAACGCAACATATATGCAATACAATAGTGCAAAGAGAGTACATTAAGCAAAAGCCTTCAATCAGAATAAAGAAACTAGTCAAAGAAAAAAGAGATGGACATGAATTTAACTCCAGAACAAATTGCAGCAGCACAAAAAGCAAACTTAGAGACCTTGAGTGGATTAACCAATCAAGCATTGCAAAGCATTGAAAAATTAGTAGAGCTCAATATGCAGATTGCCAAGCAAAGCTTGAGCGATAGCATGAATAGCGCCAAGAAAGCCTTAGAAGTAAAAGACATTCAACAACTACTCGCCCATCAGGCGGAAGCAGTGCAGCCAATGGCAGAAAAAATTATGGCCTATAGCCGTCATCTTTACGATTTGGCGCATGAAACACAAAATAGCTTCACCGAGTCAGCTGAAAAAGAATTTCAAGACGGTCAAAAGAAAATCAACTCTTTAGTTGAGGAGTGGACAAAAAATGCTCCGGCTGGATCTGATGCTGCTGTACAAGCTATGAAGCAAGCAATTGCTTCTGCGAACAATGTATTTGAAACCAGCCAAAAGGCAGTAAAGCATGCAGTAGAAGTTGCGCAAACCAACCTGAGTGGCGCCACTGAAACAGTATTGAAGACTGCCGAAACAGCGAGCAAAGCAAAAAAGAAGAAATAAGAAATAAATACTGCAGAAAACCTGTCAACGAAAAGCCCCGACAAATCGGGGCTTTTTTATTCCTGTCAGTCTATTCTAGATCTGAGTTTATTCAGCAGTGGCGCCAGATTGTTTCACCAGAAGCTCCCAGTAAGGAATCTCCTTTTTAATGAACGCAGCAAATTGCTCAGGCGTTTGCTCGCCGTTTAACGATCCCATCTTAGACAAGCTCTCGGCCACATCGCCTGACGATAAAGTTTTGTTGATCTCTTTATTTAACTGGTTAACTAGTGCTGTTGGTGTTTTGGCTGGAGCAAAAATTCCATACCAATTTTCTACAACAAATTTGGGGTAGCCAAGCTCTTTCATTGTAGGAACATCTGGCAAATTTTTTGCCCTGACTGCCCCGGTTGTGGCCAGTGCCCTGACCTTACCACTATTGAGATGAGGAACCATTGCGCCAGTGGATTCAAATGCCATAGGCACTTGTCCAGCCAGAACATCAGCAATGGCCGGACCAGATCCTCTGTACGGTATGTGAGTCATATCAAGCTTTTGTTCTAACTTAAGAAGTTCCCCTAAAAGATGATGAGTGCTGCCGCTACCAGGGGAAGCAAAACTATATTTACCAGGCTCCTTTTTAATTAAAGCAATCAACTCTGCAACAGAGTTGGCAGGAACTGATGAATTGACATAGAGCACCATCGGTACCGCAGCGACCTCTGCTACAGGCCTTAAATTAGTAATTGGGTCATTACGAAGCTTGTACAGATTTCGATTAATAACGATGCCGGTGCTATTACCAAGCAATAAAGTGCAACCATCACCAGCAGCACTGCTAACAAATTCAGTACCAATGTTGCCGCTAGCTCCTGTTTTATTTTCAACGATCACACTGACATTCAGCTGCTTAGAGAGTCCGGGGACCAGCATTCTCGCAAGCACATCACTCGCCCCTCCCGGAGGATATGGAGAGACGATTTTGATAACAGGGCATGGATACTGGGCATAAGCCAATGGAGTAGCTAATCCAAAGCAGATTAGGCCAAGAATCTTCAAAAATCTTCTGTGAATGTACGTTGTATTCATATCTGGTTCCTAACTCCTAGCTCTTTAGCATCTGCTCATAGTTAAACTGCTTATCGACTTCAATAATGGATTGACCTGCTCTTAAGGCCTCTACCATTGCTAGCTCTTTTGCAGCAATTGCCTCTGCCTCATCCAAAACATTACAAAGCTTGCCCGCCGGTATTGCTACCACACCATTGACATCAGCAACAATGACATCTCCAGGTAGCACCGGTATATTCCCAACTCTAATAGGAATGTTCCAAGCCTCCTGAACAATTCGACCTCGAGCAGTAATTGGGACTGTACCCCTTGCGTGAACTGGAAAGCCAAACTCTTCGCAGGTATCTACATCACGAACCGCACCATCCACTATCACGCCAGAGATCTTGTTTTTCAAAGCTCCCATTGAAAGAATTTCACCCCAGCAGTTATTGTTCAGATCTCCACGGTTATCAATCACAATGACATCCCCAGGCGACGCGGAAAATATGGCATCGACCCCAAGATGTGCATTGCTTTGCGCTGCACCAGCGGCAATCATGCGTATCGTAATTGCTCTACCAATTACTTTAGTTTTACCCCATTGAGGAACAATGCCAATCACAGCAGCAGCGATTCCAAGCTTATCCAATGCATCACTTAAATTGGAGGTCGCTAGTTTTTCTAAACGCCGCCTATAAAGTTGATCAAACTCTTCAGATGTCATCATGCCCTCAATCAATTTGGAATTCTGTTGTTAATTTTAGAAAATATCTTGCGAGCGTTGCCTTCAAAAATCATTTGTTTTTCTTTATCGCTTAATTTATCAACAGCATTCAGATAACGACGGGTATCATCAAAAAAGAAGCCGGTGTCGGGATCAATATCCTTGACAGCCCCAAAGGTTTCAGATGCAAATAGAATGTTTTTAACTGGAATAACTTCTGTCAGCAGGTTGATACCCGGCTGGTGATAGACACAAGTATCAAAATAAATATTATTAAGAAGCTTCTGGTGAATGTCTGGGATGTCCATATCCTTTGCCAGACCCCTGAATCGACCCCAGTGATAAGGCACCGCCCCACCCCCATGTGGAATTAAGAATCGCAAGGCTGGAAACTGCTCAAACAAATCAGAGGTTAAGCATTGCATAAAAGCTGTCGTATCAGCATTTAAATAATGTGCACCAGTGGTATGAAAACAATCGTTACAGCTTGTGCTCACATGGATCATCGCAGGCACATCCAAGGCGATCATTTCTTTGTAGATCGGATGCCAGTATTCGTGGCTTAGTGGCGGGTCTCGCCAATGTCCGCCAGAGGGATCGGGATTGAGATTAATCCCCACAAAGCCATACTCATTAATGCATTTACGCATCTCAGGAAGGCAAGTGCTGATATCAACGCCTGGTGACTGAGGGAGCATTGCCGCACCAACAAAGTTTTGGGGAAATAATTGCGTTACTCGATAGACCAGTTCATTGCAAAGAGCCGCCCAAGTTGCCGAGGTATTAAAGTCACCAATATGATGGGTCATAAAGCTTGCTTGGGGCGAAAAGATCGTGACATCAATGCCCCGCTCTTTCATTCTAGCCAGCTGATTTAATTCAATTGATTCACGAATTTCATCATCGCTTATTTTTAAATCCGATACTTTAGGACCCAACTCAGGCGTATTTAAGTTAGCCACCTGGTCATCGCGCCAAGCTTTTAAGGCTTTTGGCGCTGTAGTGTAGTGGCCATGACAATCAATAATCATCTAGTATTTCCCTTTAATTCCATTGAACAGCCTTAAGTTAATCCGGTTGAATATTAGCTTCACGTACTAATTTCTCGTACCGCTTACGCTCTGAATTCAAATACGCCGTAAATTGTGCAGTCGTTCCTGGGCTAACTTCACCCCCTACTGAACCCAATCGCTCCATCATCTCTTTGGATTGCAATGCTTTCTCAACCTGGGCATGAAGCATCTTCACAATGGATGGAGGAGTCTTAGCAGGTGCAATTAAGCTATACCAAACAGAAGCTTCAAAACCCGGAAAACCTGACTCCGCTACCGTAGGCACATCCGGAAATAATGGTGAGCGCTTAGAACTCATAACGGCAACAATTTTTAACTTGCCACTTTTGACGTGGGGAGCCACTTCTAACATGTTCACGGCAACCAAATCTAACTGACCCCCAATCAGATCTGTAATTGCTGGGGTACCACCCTTATAGGGCACATGCTTTAAAGAAATTCCCGCTACTTGCTCAAAAAATTTCATTGCCATGTGTGGCGTAGCACCATTTCCCGGCGTTCCATAAGTAATGAAGTCAGGATTGGCTTTTGCTGCTTTAATCAAATCTGATAATTTTTGATACTTACTATCAGCAGAAGTGGCAATCACTACTGGCACCCGCCCAATTAGCGCGATTGGCGTGATGTCTTTATCAATATCAAAAGGTTGCGGTTTGTACAAAGACATATTGGCCGCTAAAGCATTCGCAGCAACCATCAAGGTATAACCATCGGGAGGACTATCGATCAATTGCTTAACCGCAATATTTGTCCCCGCTCCTGGTTTGTTTTCAATCAGTACCGGCTGCCCCACTGAAGCCGACAAGCTTTGCCCCAAAGTCCTAGCCACTAAATCGACAGCACCGCCAGGGGCGTAGCCCACTAAAAATTTAATCGGTTTATTTGGATAGTCCTGCGCCAAAACATTGCTGGAGAATAGCAAGTTAAGGGTAACCAGAAAACTAAAGATGATTTTATGCATCAAAATTACTCTTTAGGTGCCCCTGACATTTTCACAATGCCTTCATAGCGCTTAATTTCAGACTGCGAGAACTTTGTAAATTCAGCGACCGACCCTCCATCGACTTGAGCGCCGATACCCTGAAGACTCTTTCTAACTTCAGGATCTTTCAAAACCTTATTAAATGCCGCATTGAGTTTTTCCGCAATATCCTTTGGTGCACCAGCTGGCAACATCACTCCATACCAAGCATTAGCAACCATCGGTACACCAGCCTCTTTCATTGTTGGCACATTAGGTAGCTCAGGAATACGCTTCTCAGAAGCAACACCCAAAGCCTTTAGTTTGCCGCCTTTGATATTTGCCATGGAACCTGTGTCGAGCATCATGTCGATATGGCCTGCCATCAGATCGACTGCCGCAGGACCGCTACCCTTGTATGGCACATGACGAATATCCAAACCCGTCACCGTTTTAAATTGGGCACCCGCTAGATGTTGTGAGGCGCCAATGCCTGCAGACCCATAAGTGAACTTGCCTGGGTTTTGTTTTGCATCAGTCGTTAAATCTTTTAGGCTATTCCAAGGCGAAGAAGCCGGAACAACCATGATATTTGGAATGGTGCATACCAAAACTACTGGCGTGAAATCTTTAGAGGCATCGAACCCCTGATTTGCAAACAGGTGTGGTCCCGCTGCATTCGTAGAGCTGGTTGCCATCAAAATTGAATAGCCATCTGGCTTATCTTGCAAAAATGCTTGGGTGCCTATATTGCCTCCAGCGCCGCCTTTATTCTCGACAAATACCGAAACACCTAACTCTTTTGTTAGAGGCTGAACCAAGAGACGAGCAACCTGATCCGTTGCTCCACCTGGAGGCCAGGGAACCAAGAACTTAATCGATTTATCAGGATAGGCAGCAAATGAATTTAAAGCTAAGGCGCCTAGCAAGAGCGTAAGAGCTACCCTAAACTTCATAAGACGCCCTTTTGCTTTAGTGCTATATCTATCCATGCATCATCGTATTTGCCATCATGAATAGACTGGATTGTTTTGCGCTCAACACCTTCTTTTTCCTTACCTAGTCGCGCACCTTCCAGCGCTATAGCAGGAGACAACGCAATGATGCCATCACAGTCACCCAAAATTACATCGCCAGGGTGTATCACCATCCCACCGATTGTGACTGGTACATTAATGCTACCCGGGCCATCCTTGAAGGGGCCGCGCATATTGACACCGCGAGCCCAGCATGGGAAGCGATGTTTTTCAAAAGCCTCAAGATCTCGTATTGCTGCATCCAATACGGCGCCAATTGCCCCCCTGGATTTAGCAACCGTCATCATGATTTCGCCAAACAGAGCCCGTGAAATATCGCCACCTCCGTCTACTACCAATACATCGCCCGGCTTCAGAATTTGCAGTGCTTTATGGAGCATTAGGTTATCGCCAGATCGAACACTAACAGTAACTGCGTTGCCACAGACAGCTACTGGTGACTTATTTACCGGCAAGATACCCACTGCGCCTATGGTTCGCCCAAGCACATCACTCACTACTGAAGTGGCTAGCCCAGTTAAAGCTGCAATACCCTCTTTAAAGGCTTCTTTTCTTGGGTTGATTTCATAACCATTATTCATATACATTCCTGTTAAATTTTTTAATCTACTGTTGCGCCCGTGCGCTTAACCAAGGATTCCCAGTAAGGAATCTCTTTATTAATAAATTGTGTAAATTGCTCTGGCGTACCAGCAACATCACTTGACCCCATCTTATTAAGACTTGTTGCTACCTCAGGCTCTTTCATCACCACATTGATCGCTTTATTTAGTCTCGCAATTAAAACTGAGGGGGTTTTGGCTGCCACAAAAACGCCATACCAGTTTTCAATCACAAAACCGCTAAAGCCAAGCTCTTTCATAGTTGGTACGTTAGGAAAGTTTTTTGGCCTTACTGCTCCCGTTGTTGCCAATACCCGAATGCGGCCTGAGGATATTTGTGCAGCAATTGCAGTTGTCGTCTCAAATGCTATTGGCACCTGGCCAGCGAGCACATCTGCCATTGCTGGCCCCTGGCCTCTATAGGGAATATGGGTGAGATCAAGCTGCTTTTCCACCTTCAGCATTTCACCCATGAGATGTTGCGGGCTCCCACTACCACCTGATGCATAGCTATATTTGCCTGGATTATTTTTAATCAACTCAATCAGTTCGCCCACAGTATTTGCTGGTACCGCAGAGTTGACATAAAGCACTAATGGAACTGAGGCAACTTCAGCTACAGCTGCCAAGTCTTTTGAAGGATTGATCTTTAATTTATATAAGTTTTGATTAATCACGACACCAGTGTTATTACCGAGCAATAAGGTGCAACCATCTGAAGCTGAATTTGCAACATACTCAGTCCCAATATTGCTACTAGCTCCACCTTTGTTTTCGACAATCACGTTTGTACCAAGTTGCTTAATCAATCCTGGGACCAACATTCTTGCCAAGATGTCCGTTGTACCCCCTGGTGGGTAAGGCGAAACAAATTTAACTGTTGGGCAAGGGTAGGCACTCTGGGATTTTGCATTCTGCATCGATAGCAATAAGCAAAGTCCCATTACTAAAAATAGCTGTCTCTTCATTATTTATATTCTCTCTTTATTCACCTATCCGAATAAGGCATAGGCTAAGATCTATTCTTTAGTAAAAATATACCTTACTCAGCGCATTTTTATACAAAAACCCATTGAAATGACCAAAAGCCTCAATAGAGACGACTTACTATTAATTACGAAGTCTTTTGATTCAAAAGATAAATGCCCTGACTGCCAGTCACTGAAGTGTGGCGGCTGGGAAAGTGTCCCTGGTGGCTTCATGACAGATTCTCTAGAGTGCATTGGCACCCTTAGGGTAGAAGATGCCCCGGAATGTTGGGAGGAGGATCACCCGATGGGAACCAATATGTGGTCTCAAGATGCTCCTATCTCAATCTCCTATCACCCATACAACAAGTCTGATGTTTATGAATGCAAGCATTGTGGGTGCAAGTACCTTCGATATACAGAGTGCGGGGGCTACTATGTCGATGAGCGCATTCGCGAGCTAAATGCCAATCTTATTTCTTAGCACTCCCTCGTAAAATAGCTTTAATGCAAAAAGCCCCGATCTCTCGGGGCTTTTTCTTTAGTGCACCTGAAGCTGCTTAAGACCTCTTCTTCACTGGCGGCAAGTCGGTGCAATGACCGTGCGCTGCTTCAGCGGCTAATCCAACTGATTCACCTAGCGTTGGATGCGGATGAATCGTTTTACCGATATCTACTGCATCAGCACCCATCTCGATTGCCAAGCACACTTCACCAATTAAATCACCAGCGTGCGTACCCACAATGCCGCCACCAATAATGCGATGAGTTGTGGCATCAAAAATGAGTTTTGTGAAACCTTCATCGCGCCCATTGGCAATCGCACGGCCACTGGCAGCCCAAGGGAACAAGCCCTTCTCATACGCAATACCTTGAGCCTTGCACTGCTCTTCTGTCAAACCAGCCCAAGCTACTTCAGGATCGGTATAGGCAACAGATGGAATTTGTTTGGCATCAAAGTAAGATTTTTCACCAGCGGCAACTTCTGCAGCAACGTGGCCTTCATGCACCGCCTTATGTGCCAACATTGGCTGCCCAACCAAGTCACCAATTGCAAAAATATTGGGGACATTGGTGCGCATTTGTTTATCGACAGAAATAAAGCCACGTTCATCTACTTGAACACCCGCTTTACCAGCATCAATCTTCTTGCCATTCGGAGTGCGCCCTACTGCAACCAATACTAAGTCATAGGTTTTCGGTTCTGCCGGTGCGTTATCGCCTTCAAAGCTCACCTGAATGCCATCGGGCTTTACTTCTGCTTTGGCTGCACGAGTCTTGAGCATGATTTTTTCAAAACGTCCGGCATTAAATTTCTCCCAGACTTTTTCTAAATCACGGTCAGCACCAGCCATGAGACCATCCATCATCTCGGCAATATCAATGCGTGAACCAAGCGTGCTGTAAACAGTTGCCATCTCTAAACCAATAATGCCGCCACCAATGACGAGCATACGCTTAGGAATACTCTTGAGTAATAAGGCGCCGGTACTATCCACAATCCGTGGGTCCTCTGGCAAGAAAGGCAACTTCACAGGCTGACTACCAGCGGCAATGATGGCTTTCTGAAAGCGCACTACTTCTTTTTTGCCAGTGAGATCCTGGCCAGTGCCATCGGTTAACTCTACTTCGACATGGTTTGCATCTAAAAATTTGCCTAGGCCGCGTACTACTTTTACTTTACGAGCTTTTGCCATACCAGCAAGACCGCCAGTCAATTTAGCAATCACAGATTCTTTGTAACCACGCAATTGATCAATCTCAATCTTGGGTGCGCCAAAAGTAATGCCATGCTTAGCCATGGTTTTAACTTCATCCATGACTGAAGTTGTATGCAGCAATGCTTTTGAAGGGATGCAGCCCACGTTTAAGCAAACACCACCCAGTGTTGGATAGCGCTCTACTAAGACGGTATTCATACCCAAGTCAGCACTTCGAAATGCTGCACTATATCCACCAGGGCCGGCGCCAAGTACCAATACTTCGCACTCATGATCTACTTTGCCGTTGTACTGCCCCGCTACTGGTGCGGGTGCTATCGCTGGTGAAGGTGTTGCTGGCGCCGGAGTGGATGCCGTAGCTGGTTTAGCTGCAGGTGCAGCACCACTAGCTTCAATCTCCGCAATCACAGAACCCTTGCTTACTTTGTCGCCTAGCTTAACTGCGATGCTAGTAACAGTGCCTGCAGCATCAGCCGGCACTTCCATAGTCGCTTTATCAGACTCAAGAACTAATAGTGGCTGCTCTTTTTCAATCACATCACCCACTTTAACCAGCACCTCAATCACTGGCACATCTGCATAGTCCCCAATATCCGGAACAAGGATCATTTGCTTTGCCATAGATCCCCCTTACAGACTAGCGCGACGGAAGTCGGCCAAGAGCTGAGCAATGTACACGTTAAAACGCGTAGCTAAGGCACCATCAATCACGCGATGATCCGCTGATAAAGACAATGGGCAAATGAGGCGTGGCGCAAATTGCTTGCCATCCCAAACTGGTTTCATAGCCGCCTTACTCACTCCCATAATGGCTACCTCTGGAGCATTGACGATAGGTGAGAAATACGTACCACCGATACCGCCTAGAGAGGAGATCGTAAAGCTAGCACCTTGCATCTGGTCTGGCTTTAATTTGCCATCACGAGCGAGTGCCGCCAAATCAGAAGTTTCTTTAGCCAACTCAAAGATGCCTTTCTTATCAGCATCTTTAATAACTGGCACAACCAATCCGGTTGGAGTATCTGCTGCAAAACCAATATTGAAGTATTTCTTCAAAATCAGATCATCTCCATCCAAAGAGCTATTGAACTCTGGATACTTTTTCAATGCAGCTACTGCAGCTTTCATTAAGAAAGCGAGCATGGTGATCTTGACGCCCTTCTTCTCATTCTCTTTATTGGTGAGAACACGGAAAGCCTCTAAGTCGGTGATATCAGCATCTTCGTGATAAGTCACAGCTGGGATCATTACCCAGTTGCGCCCCAAATTAGCAGCAGTGAGTTTCTTAATCCGGTTGAGCGGCTGACGCTCAATCTCACCAAACTTTGTGAAATCGACTTTCGGCCAAGGAATTAAATTCAAGCCACCTAAACTACCGCCAGTTGAAGCGGCTGCAGGGCTAGCTGCGCCACCACTCATGGCGGCCTTCACAAATGCCTGGACATCTTCCTGGGTGATGCGACCTTTAGGGCCAGATCCCTTTACCTGGTTAATAGTGACACCAAGTTCACGCGCAAACTTACGCACGGATGGGCTTGCATGACTAGCTGCAGCATCTACTGGTGGAGGTGTATTGCTGATAGGAGGGGGTGCTGGTGCGCGCGCGATTGGCGGTTCAACAGCCTTAGCTGCTCGAGCTGCCGGTGCTGCCATGGCTGCTGGTGCCGCTGATACGGATGCAGAGCCTGAAGCTCCGCCTTCCAAGATCACAACTACTGATCCTTCAGAAAGGTTGTCGCCTATCTTGACTTTGACTTCCTTCACAATGCCAGAGTGGGATGAAGGAACGTCCATGGTGGCTTTATCAGACTCCAGCACAACAATGGATTGCTCTTTCTCAACTTTGTCACCAGCTTTAACCAGAACTTCGATTACAGGCACATCTTTGTAATCACCGATATCCGGGACTTTGATTTCAATTGGAGCCCCGCCAGCGCTTGCAGGTGCTGGTGCACTGACTACAGTTGGAGTTGGGGCTGCAGCTGTAGTTGCAGCACCCTCTTCCAAAGTGATTACTAAAGATCCTTCAGAAAGGTTGTCGCCTATCTTGACTTTGACTTCTTTCACAATGCCAGAGTGGGATGAAGGAACGTCCATGGTGGCTTTATCAGACTCCAGCACAACAATGGATTGCTCTTTCTCAACTTTGTCACCAACCTTCACCAATACTTCAATGACTGGCACATCTTTATAGTCGCCGATATCCGGGACCTTGATTTCAATTATTTGACTCATAGTATTTGTCTCTTATCAAACCGTCATTGGGTTTGGTTTAGTAGTATCGATGTCGTACTTCTTAATCGCTTCAGCCAACTTAGAACGATCAAGCTGACCAGAGTCAACCAAAGATCTCAATGCAGTCAGAACTACCCAACGGCGATCTACTTCAAAGAAGTCACGAAGTTTTTCACGAGTATCGGAACGACCAAAGCCATCAGTGCCCAAGACTTCATAGCGACGACCCATATGCTGAATCGCTGGACGAATCTGCTCAGCAAACAAGCGGACATAGTCAGTAGCGGCAACGATTGGGCCTGAAGTATCTTTCAAGCACTTTTCAACATGAGACAAAGTTGGAGCAGTAGTTGGATTTAATAGATTGCTACGGTGTACCGCAGTCCAATCGCGTCCAAGCTCAGTAAAGCTTGGGCAGCCCCACAAGTCAGAAGCAATGCCCCAGTCTTTGTGGAGAATTTCTGCTGCCTCAATCACTTCACGGAAGATAGTTCCGGAACCTAAGAGCTGTACACGCAGCTTCGCCTTGTCATCACCAACTGACTTGAGCTTATACATGCCCTTGATGATGTCTTTCTCTGCACCCTTAGGCATTGCCGGATGTGAATAGTTTTCATTCATTAAGGTAACGTAGTAATAAACATCTTCCTGCACTTCCAGCATGCGACGCATACCATCCTGAATCACTACTGCCAATTCAAATGAGAAGGTTGGGTCATAGCTGATGCAGTTTGGTATTGCGCCACTCCACAAATGACTATGGCCATCTTCGTGCTGCAAGCCTTCACCGTTTAAGGTCGTTCTACCGGCTGTACCGCCTAGCAAGAAACCACGGCTACGCATGTCTCCTGCAGCCCAAGCTAAGTCGCCAATTCGCTGGAAACCAAACATTGAGTAGAAGATATAGAAAGGCAACATCGGTACGCCATGCGTAGAGTATGAAGTTGCAGCAGCGATCCAGTCGCACATACCACCCGCTTCGTTAATACCCTCTTGCAGAATTTGGCCAGTCTTGTCCTCTTTATAGAACATCAATTGATCGTGATCTTCTGGGGTGTAGAGCTGACCTAATTGATTCCAAATGCCGAGTTGACGGAACATGCCTTCCATACCAAAGGTACGGGACTCATCTGGAACAATCGGAACCACGCGCTTACCTAAGACTTTATCGCGTACTACCGTATTGAGCATGCGCACGAATGCCATGGTTGTGGAGATCTCACGACCCTCGCTAGTTGCCTCAAGCAATGCAGCAAAAGTTTCTAGTGAAGGCACCGGCAAGCTCTCGGCTTTAGTGCGACGCTGCGGCAAGTAACCACCCAACTCTTGGCGACGCGCCTTCATATACTCTAATTCGGGGCTACCTTCAGCAAACTTCACCAAAGGCATTTCATCTAATTGCTCATCTTTTACCGGAATCTCAAAGCGATCACGGAAACGACGTACGTCGTCGTCATTCATCTTCTTTGCTTGGTGAGCAATATTCATCGCCTCACCTGAGCCACCCATGCCATAACCTTTAATGGTGTGGGCTAGGATCACCGTAGGTTGCTTCTTGTGATTTACCGCTGCGTGGAACGCTGCATAAACTTTATGGGGGTCATGACCACCGCGATTGAGCTGCCAAATCTCATCATCGCTCCAGTCGCTTACTAAAGCTTTTAATTCCGGAGTGTTAAATACTGTCTCGCGAACGTAGCTGCCGTTCTTGGATTTCATAGTCTGATACTGGCCATCGACGATCTCGCCCAGGCGTTGCATCAAGATACCCTTCTTGTCGCGCGCAAAAAGAGCATCCCACTGACCGCCCCACACTACCTTGATCACGTTCCAACCTGCACCGCGGAACTCGCTCTCGAGTTCCTGAATGATGCTGCCGTTACCGCGCACCGGTCCGTCTAAGCGTTGCAAGTTGCAGTTAATAACGAAAATCAGGTTATCGAGTTTTTCACGGCCGGCCATGCCAATCGCACCCAATGATTCTGGTTCGTCGGTTTCGCCGTCACCCAAGAAAGCCCAGACCTTGCGACCCTGTTCCTGAATAAAGCCACGATCAGTGAGGTACTTCATAAAGCGAGCTTGATAAATCGCCATGATGGGGCCTAGGCCCATCGACACTGTTGGGAACTGCCAGAAGTCTGGCATCAACCAAGGATGTGGATAACTAGAGATGCCTTTACCGCCTACTTCTTGGCGGAAGTTATTGAGTTGACCTTCTTCGAGGCGACCCAACATATATGCACGTGCATACACACCTGGCGCTGAGTGACCCTGAACAAATATTAAATCTCCGCCATGCTCAGGAGATGGTGCATGCCAGAAATGATTAAAGCCCACGTCATACAAAGTAGCTGCCGACTGAAAAGAAGAGATATGTCCGCCAACGTTCGTATCTTTGTTTGCACGCAGAACCATCGCCATAGCATTCCAACGAGTGTAGGAACGAATGCGGTGCTCTACGTTTTGATCACCAGGTAAACGCGCTTGGTTTTCAACGGGAATGGTGTTGATGTAAGGAGTCTCAGCATGGAAAGGCTGCACTACTCCGTTGACACGTGCATGAGAAATTTGTTGGTCAATAAGATAGGCAGCTCTTTCAGGGCCCTCGTTGCGAATGACGCCGTCGAGCGCTTGCAACCATTCCTGAGTCTCCCCCGGATCAGCATCCTGCGGGTTCTGTTTACCTAATATTTGGTCTGGAACTGCTGCCATCTTTTGTCTCCATTAAATAGTGCTTAATTTGTCATTAACTCTATAGGCAATATTCTAGGAAGGTATATGGGTGTAAACAAGCAATTTTCCACATAATGATAATATTTCTCATAATGTGGTATTTTATTGCGCTGCAAATAAGAGACTCTTCAATAGGCAAGATTGCAGTTCAGAGTGGGTAAATAAGGCAAAATCATCACATTCATGAAAAAAACGGCCTTTTCCGGACTAATCCTCAGTCCCATCAGATGGCTCCGCAAAATACGCGGATTTAGGATTGTTTACACACCATTACTTGCGATTGTTCTGTTTACGGCAGTAATGGGCATTATTTTGGGCACACTGCATTTGCAGGAAAAGACCCAGCAAGAGGCCGCTCTATTTAGAGAGCTCTCTTTTGCCAAACAACGAATTCAAACTCGCTTTGCTAGCAATCTTGATGCATTGACCACTATCAATCGAGAAGTTGCAGCTAGTGAAGATCGGGTTAAGTTAAGGCAAATTGCTCGAGAGCAAGCAGAAGATCTCGTTGTCAATAATCATGAAATTATCAAAATCATTTGGTTAAACAATAATCAACAGCGTGAATGGGTTGTTCCAGTTGAAAGCGGTAAATCCGACTGGATTAGCAAAACCCAAAACGATCAACTGATTAATTCCAGCCTTGCGTCAACAATCGAGCTGAGCCGCGTCACCAGTCGGGCAGCTTTCAGTCAATTTGTCTCTTTAAACCTCCCGGGTTATGAACTAATCTCTGCAGAGAGAAGAATCGTTTTATGGCAAGTAGTTCCTAATATTGTTGGCGGAGAAATAGTTGGATTCTTAGCAGCCCTCTACACCACGCAAGGCATATTAGATGTCATTCCGGGAGAGCTGAAATCGAATTACCGCTTCACCCTACTCACTGATGATGAGAGAGTATTGGGCATCTCTTCTGACAAGAACACTCCGAAAAGAGCGTTTAGCAATCAAACAAGCTTGGATATTGGAGTCTTAAGCCCCAACCTCACTTTACGTATTGATACCTACCCTCCGCCAACCAATCTGACCTTCAGGATGTTGATTGGGGTTGTGCTCGGATTGAGTGCCTTCGTGGTTTGGAGTCTGTGGTCAGTTCTCAAACAGATGCAAGTGCGTCAAGAGGCCGAAGCGAGTCTTCGTGCAGAAACAAGATTTCGTAATGCCATGGAGAACTCCACTCCAGTGGGTATTCGTGCGCACGATATGCAAAAGCGCATCACTTATGTGAATCGAGCATTTTGTGAAATGACGGGCTGGACCGCGGAAGAGCTAATAGGACTTACTCCGCCATTTCCATTTTGGCCTGATAGCAGAAGAGATGAGCTCGTCGAGAAGATGAATCGGGCGATGAAATCAGAGATTAATCTCATGATGAGGGTTGGCATTGAGGGTGCGATCTTAAAGCGAGACGGCACCTTAATTCAGACGCGTACTTTTATTGCTCCCCTGATTAATGAAAAGGACAAGCAGACTGGTTGGGTGACCTCTCTGATTGATATTTCGGAGCCTAAAAAGATTCGTGAAGAATTGGCTGCCTCTCAAGAACGCTTCACCACTGTTTTAGAAAGTCTAGATGCAGCTGTGTCCGTAGTCTCATTGGAGACTAACGCCCTACTATTTGCCAATCGTTTTTATCGAGAGCGCTTTGGGGATGACTCCAAAGGTCATTACCAGCTAGCCGGCAGTGATTCAACTAACACAACGATGCGAGATATTGCCGAGGATCTAGAGGACTCTCCACCTGGAATTCCAACATCATTCTTATACCAAGATTCCGAATCGGAAGAAGTTCAGCTCAACGACGATAGCAATCAATGGTTTGAAGTGAGACGTCGCTTTATCCCATGGGTTGACGGACATCTTGCGCAATTATTAATTGCCACCGACATTACCGCTCGCAAAGAAGCAGATGATTTGGCATTACAACAACAGGAGCGTATGCAGTTCACTAGCCGTCTCACTACGATGGGTGAAATGGCATCCTCTTTAGCTCACGAATTAAACCAACCTCTTTCAGCCATTTCCAACTACTGCATGGGTGTTGCGAAACGTTTAGAGGGCAACTTAGAGCCTGCATTGAATAAAGAAATCTTGCCCGCTCTCGAGAAGGCTTCTGAACAGGCGCATCGAGCGGGCACCATCATTCAACGTATTCGCGGTTTTGTAAAACGTAGCGAGCCTCAACGTAAAGAATCCAATATTGCCGAAATCATTAATGATGCCGTTGGCTTGGTGGAAATTGAAGCTCATCGCCATCGCTTAACCATTGCCTCTGAAATTACTGAAAATCTACCGGTAGTCAATCTCGACCCAGTCCTGATCCTGCAGGTTGTAGTCAATCTACTCAAAAATGCACTAGATAGCGTTCGTGAGGCATACCCCCTCTCCTCCCGTTGGTCGGCTCCGCCAGTGCGGATTAGTGCAGATTTAGACACCAGCATTTTCCCGGCCATGCTCCGAATCCAAGTCTCCGATACCGGGGGCGGCATCTCTGAAAACGTACTGGAACGCATGTTTGAGCCGTTTTTCAGCACAAAATCGGATGGAATGGGCATGGGACTCAATATTTGCCGCTCTATTATTGAATCCCACCATGGCAGGCTATGGGCTACCAACGTCCAAGACTCAGAACAGACTAAGCTGGCGGGCTGCACCTTTACAATACTTCTACCCCTGGAATCGACGCAACCCAAGGCCAATGTTTAACGGATTTACCTCACGAGAACTGATATGAACTTAAGCACTGCTGCAAAACCAAACCAAGCTGAAGTGGTCTATGTAGTTGATGATGATGAAGCAGTCAGAGACTCGCTTACTTGGCTCTTAGAAAGCAATGGTTACGTTGTCCGCTGCCATGCAAGCGCAGAACGCTTCTTGCAGTCTTTGCAAAGCACTGATAAGTCCACTATCTCTTGCGCCATTTTGGATGTGCGCATGCCTGGTATGTCTGGCCTCGAATTACAAGAGCGCCTCACGAGCGAAAACTTACCAATGCCAGTTGCTTTCATTACTGGTCATGGTGATGTCTCCATGGCAGTCTCCACCATGAAACGTGGTGCAGTAGATTTCATTGAAAAACCTTTCAAAGAAAATGATCTGTGTGGTTTGGTAGACCGTATGCTTGCTAAAGCACGAATTGATTATTCACAAGCTAGTCAGCGCAAGATTACCCAGAGCTTGCTCAGCAAGTTGACTGGACGTGAGCGTCAAGTTCTAGAGCGCATTGTTGCTGGTCGCTTAAATAAACAAATTGCTGATGATCTTGGCATTTCTATTAAGACTGTTGAGGCACACCGTGCCAACATCATGGAAAAGCTCAACGTCAATACGGTTGCAGACCTGCTCCGCTTGGCTTTATCTGATCCTCAGCCTAATTAATTACTGGGGTTCTCAATGCCAGCTCAATTATTAGACGGAAACGCCCTTTCTAAAAAACTACGCACAGAGATTGCTGCACGCGGCGCTATTGTTACCGCCAAAGGCACAAGACCTGGTTTAGCAGTGATTGTGGTTGGCGATAATCCTGCCAGCGCGGTATATGTGCGTAACAAAGTAAAAGCCTGTGAAGATGTTGGCTTTCATTCTGTTTTAGAGCGCTACTCTGCTGAATTAGGTGAAGAAGAATTACTCGCTCGTATTGCCACCCTCAACGCGGATCCTGCGATACACGGGATCTTGGTACAACTCCCTTTACCAGAACATATTGCATCTGAGCGTGTTCTTGAGGCGATTGCCCCGGAAAAAGATGTGGATGGCTTTCACGTTGCCAATGCTGGCGCCTTGATGGTTGGCCAACCAGAGTTCAAACCCTGTACTCCCTATGGATGCATGAAGATTCTGGAAAGTATTGAATACCCCATTCGTGGCGCTCGTGCGGTAATTGTTGGCGCCTCTAATATCGTAGGCAAGCCTATGGCAATGCTGCTGCTGCAAGCTGGTGCAACTGTCACTATTTGCAACAGCAAGACACGTGACTTAGCCCACCATACAAAAGACGCCGATATTTTGGTGGTCGCAACAGGCAAACCTAAAATGATTTCCGGTGATATGGTGAAGAATGGTGCCGTTGTCATTGACGTTGGTATCAACCGCCTGCCGGATGGCAAATTGTGTGGCGACGTCGATTTTGATGCGGCCAAATATGTAGCTGGCTGGATTACCCCTGTTCCTGGCGGTGTTGGTCCAATGACCATCACTATGCTGCTCATGAACACCCTGGAAGCTGCTGAAAAGGCCGCCAAGCACTAACCGACTTGGCGCTAAGGATTTACTGGGACTTTTGGCAAAATTGCTCCCAGTCCATTAAGCTAGAGGGATGACTACATCCCTCACAAATAGCCTCCCCGCCGAACTACAAAACAACCCCCTAACCACTTTTGGGCGTGGTATTGCCGCGTATTCAGAAGTCAAGCCTGAGCATATTGCGCCTGCTATTGAATACCTCCTCAAGCATGCGCAAGATGCGGTTGATCTAGCTGTTAATCCAAGCACTCCATCTACCTGGGATGACTTAGCCGAACCCCTGGAAGATGCTACAGAATCTTTAGGCAGATCTTGGGGCGTGATCTCTCACCTCAATAGTGTTGCGGATACACCAGGGTTGCGTGCTGCCTATGGTGAGATGTTGCCTAAGGTCACAGCCTTCTTCTCAAGCCTTGGACAAAATTTAGAGCTCTACAAAAAGTTTAAAGAATTGAGCAAGGCCCCTGACTTTTCAAAGCTGAGTTCAGCGCAGAAGAAGGTAATTGAAAACTCCCTGCGAGATTTTCGTTTGGGTGGCGCAGAGCTTAGTGATGCTGATAAGCCTCGCTTTTCCCAAATTCAGGATGAGCAAGCAACATTAGGCAAAGCCTTTTCGGATCATGTATTAGATGCTACTGATGGTTTTGTTCATCTGATCGCCGATAAATCTGAATTAATAGGCCTGCCTGAGGATGCGATTGCCGCTGCCGCCGACACTGCCCAGCAGAAGAATCTGCAGGGCTGGGCTTTTACGCTGCACTTCCCCTCCTACTACCCCGTCATGCAGTACTCGGAGAACCGCGCGCTACGTCGCCTCCTGTATGAAGCCTATGTAACTCGGGCTTCAGAGCTGGCTCCCCAGTTTGCCAAGGGCAAATTGGATTGGGACAATACTCACAATATGTTGGAGCAGTTAAGACTACGTGATGAAGAAGCACGCATGCTTGGCTTCAAAAATTATGCAGCCCTAAGTTTGGCGCCGAAGATGGCTAGTAGCGTTGAAGAAGTAGATTCTTTCTTGACTAACTTTGCGCAGAAGGCAAAACCCTTTGCATTAAAAGATTGGCAAGAGCTCTCTGAGTTTGCCAAGACTGAACTCTCCATTACCGATGGATTGGAACCATGGGATGTTGCCTTTGCGTCAGAAAGATTGAAGCAAGAGCGTTATTCTTTTTCTGAGAATGAGCTCAAGCAATATTTTCCACTACCTAAAGTATTGGATGGACTCTTCCAAGTCATTCAGACATTATTTGGCGTGAAGATTGAAGCTGCTGACTTGCCTACATGGCATGCAGATGTGCAATCCTTCTCAGTGAAAAATGCCAGGGGTAATATCGTCGCTTATTTTTACCTAGACCCGTACGCACGTCCAGGTAAGCGTGGTGGGGCCTGGATGGATGATGCCCGTGGTCGTAGAGTACTGCCTAATGGCGAGATTCAGGTCCCTGTAGCGTACTTAGTATGCAACTTTGCACCGCCAGTTAAAGTAGACGGTGTTTTACGCCAGCCCACCATTACTCATGATGATGTGATTACCCTCTTCCATGAGAGTGGTCATGGTTTGCATCACCTCTTGACTCAAGTTAGTGCCTTAGGTGTATCCGGCATCAATGGTGTTGAGTGGGATGCCGTAGAGTTACCAAGTCAGTTTATGGAAAACTTCTGCTGGGAATGGGAGGTTTTAGAAAAGATGACAGCGCATGCTGAGACAGGCAAACCACTCCCTCGAGAATTGTTTGACAAGATCCTGGCAGCCAAGAACTTCCAGAATGGCTATATGACTCTGCGTCAGATTGTGATGTCATTAACGGATTGGCGTCTGCACGCGAGCTTTGATGCAAAGAATGCCCAAGGCCAAGCGGTGCTGGAACTATCTAGATCAATCGCTGATCAGTTCAACGTTATTCCGCAACCTAAGATCTCACGCTGGATTAATACTTTTAGCCATATCTTTGCTGGTGGATATGCAGCTGGTTACTACAGTTATAAGTGGGCCGAAGTGCTATCTGCCGATGTCTACTCTGCCTTTGAAGAGGCGGCAAAAATCACTGGTAGCGTCTTGGATGAAAAAACAGGCACTCGTTATCGCGAAGAGATTTTAGAGGTTGGTGGCAGCCGCCCTGCTGCTGAATCCTTTAAAGCCTTTAGAGGCAGAGAGCCCAGTATTGATGCTTTGCTACGTCATGGCGGGCTCACCTAACCACAAGATGAATGGTTTCAACCCTTAAATAACTGATCTATACATACTCAATGAGCCTCTTCACTACTGAATTACTAATATTGATTGTCGCAGTAACACTCATAACTGCTGGTGTTGCTTATGCGATTTACTGGGCGCTCAATGACTCGCCAATAGCTCGATGGCTTCATGATTCAGATGCGGTTGTGCCATCATTTCTATCAATCACTTCCTTTATCTTTGGCCTTGCGATTTCGACTTTAGCGGGCTATTCATTTGATCATCATCAGTCAGCCATTTCAAACTTAATCACTGAATCAAATGCGATCGAAACTATTATTAGTACGGCAACTATCCTCCCTAAGAAAGATCAAATAGAGATCCACTCAGGACTTAAAAATTATTTATCTGCAGTCATTGAAAAAGAATGGCCTGCTATGGAGAGTAGAGATGTTAGTAAACGGGAAATTGCGACCCCTGAATTTATGGCTTTAAATAAAATTATTAGTGATATCGCCTATCAACCCAATCAACGAAGCAGCGTCGAGAATCAGCTACTGTCAGCCATCGGAACCATGCGCCATGACAGACAAATTAGGCAATCACTGGCATATGACAACGATAGCTTAAAAAAATGGCCATCGATACCAGTCTTCTCATTCTTGCTGCTGTTGTCGGTCGGCATAGTCCACCTGGGAAGCATTAAGGCAATGAAAGTGTCTTTATCGATCGCCTCATTGTGTATTGTGACGGCAGTCATCTTTCTATTTATCGGTGTGTCACCCTACCGCGGCTGGAATCCAGTGGAGCCCCTTAAACTCCAAGAATCTTTGCGCATGTTTGATAGTCTGAAGACTAATTAAGATATTGATACTCGGTGCGGTTTTCATAATGGCAGTAACTTAAGAGTTGATGACAAAGAAAAAGCCACTTTTTGAGTGGCTTTTTCTTGAAACGCATTTTTACTTAAATGGGAATTGATCTGCCATTAAACACTCTTATTGGCTTTCTTATTGGCACGGTTTTCAAAGAAGGTTTCAATCTCCACATAGAAGATGGGGACCAATGCGACCGCAAGGCAGGTTGAAGCGATCATGCCGCTAAACACCGTAATACCCAGAGATATACGTGCAGCTGCACCAGCACCAGTAGATGTTAGCAAGGGCATAACACCCAAAATAAATGCAATCGATGTCATAACGATTGGTCTAAAGCGCTCTCTAGATGCCTCTAGAGCTGCATCTACGAAACTCATACCCTTATGTCTGCACTCAATGGCGACTTCAACAATCAAAATCGAGTTTTTACAAGAAAGAGCAATCATTAGCACTAGGCCAATCTGAACGTAAATATTATTTGGCAGTCCAGTAAGCAGTAAAGCCAAGACCGTTCCCGATAAAGAAAGCGGAACTGCCGTTAAAACAGCTAGCGGCGCTATCCAAGTCTCATATTGGGCTGCAAGCACCAAGTAAACCAACAAGATCGAAAGTGCAAAGATGAGGATGACGGTATTACCTACCAAATTTTCTTGATAGGACATGCCGGCCCATTGGTAGGTGACGCCATCTGGCAAAGTTTTAGCTACTTGTTCCAGGGCCTTCATCGCCTGTCCAGAGCTATAGCCATCATTGGCCGCTCCAAGGACCGCAGCAGACGGATAAAGCTGGAACTGTGACGCAAAGGCAGGCCCAGTAGTGTCTTTAACATCAATAAAGGATCCCAGTGGCACCATGTTGCCACTCTTATTTTTGACATAGAGACGATTTATCTGCTCTATAGCATTACGATATTTGCCATCGGCCTGCACATACACTTGGTAGGTTTGGCCGTATTTAAAGAATTGATTTACGTAGGAAGATCCTAGATAGGATTGCAATACATCATAAGCATCGCCAATATCGACACCAAAAGTTTCGGCTCTACCTATATTAAAACTCAGCTGTAGCTGCGGCACATTATTTTGGAATGGCGTAAAGATCATCATGATCTCTGGATGTTTTTGTGCTTCAGCAATAAAAGCCTTAGTAGCGGCATCTAACTTTGCAAAGTTATTACTGCCATCCGTCAGCATTAATCTCAACTCAAAGCCACCCGATAGACCCAAACCAGGAATAGCTGGTGGCAGAAGCACAAACGACTTAAGTTCTTGAACCTGCTTGAGCCCTTGATTCATATTGTTATAGATATCACGCAGGCCCTCACCCTTGCCTCGCTCATCCCACTTCTTCATAATGACATACAGGCCACCAGCATTAGACTGGGAGCTACTGTTGTTCAGTAAATTAATGCCGCCGATCACCACAACTGTATCAACACCAGGAACCTTCTTAATCACTTCAACCGCTTTTTTCATGCCCTCTTCAGTACGCTGCAAAGAGGCTGCGTCAGGCAAGGTAGTTGATACGACTAAATAGCCTTGGTCTTCGTTTGGAATAAAGCCTGTTGGGACAAACATCAAACCAATGAGAGAGGCAACAATAATTCCAATACCCACCATTGAGGCCTTAGCTCGATTCTTCATCAAGCCTTCAATCTTGTGCCCATACCAAGTTGCCAAGCGATTGAAATACAAATCAAATTTTTGATAGAGCTTATTTTTAACCGCATTAGGGTCAATTGGTTTTAAATACTGGGCTGACTGGGTTGGCTTCAGAGTGATCGCATTAATACCGCTAATTAAAGCTGTGGCTGCAATCACCAAGGCAAACTGTCGATACATTTGCCCGGTAATACCCGCAATAAATGAAGCGGGGATAAACACCGCCATTAATACCAAGGTAATACCGATGATCGGACCCATCAAAGCAGTCATGGCATCAATCGCACCTTGCTTAGGATCTTCGCCCTCTTCCACCTTCTTAGATACTGCCTCAACGACCACAATCGCATCATCCACCACAATACCGATACACAACACGATCGCAAACAAGGTAAGCAAGTTGATTGAGAAGCCAAGAGCGGCCATACAAGCAAATGCGCCAATAATCGTGACAGGCACGGTTGTGGCAGGAACCAGCGTAGCACGCCAGTTCTGCAAGAAGATCATGATCACTAGCAAAACTAGGATGCCTGCCTCGTAGAGCGTTTTATAAACCTCATGAATTGAGGCCTTCACAAACATCGTGGTATCAAATGGAATGGCCCAAGAAACTTCTTTTGGAAGTGTCTTGGCGATACTCTTCATTTCATCTTGAACTGCTTGTGCAGTTGCAATGGCATTAGCGCCAGGCATTTGATAGATAGCAATACCACCTGCAGGCTGTTCATCAATCTTGAAGAATTGACTGTAGTTCTGACTACCCATTTCAATTCTGGCGATATCTCTTAAGTAAGTTATTTCCGCCTTATTGCCTGCCTTGACAACAATTCTGCCAAACTGCTCAGGGGTTGTCATAGCGCTAGTGACATTGAGTGTCAGCTGAAAATCTTGGCCCAATGGTGTTGGTGGGGCGCCAATTTGACCGGCTGTGAGCAGCACGTTTTGCCGATTAATGACCGCAATAACATCACTTGGAGTGAGATTGCGCATCTTGAGCTGGGCTGGATCAAGCCAAACTCGCATACTGTAGTTACCGACGCCAAAGACGTTAGCAGCAGCCACACCTGGTATACGGGCTAAGCGCTGTTGCAGCTTGAGGTTTGCCAAGTTACTTAAAAATAAGCCGTCATGGTTTGGATTGGATGAAGTCAGGGTAACGAACTGCAAAATGGCAGTCGATTGTGTCTTCGTAGTAACACCCTGCTTTTGCACTGCCTGAGGCAATGAGGGGAGCGCAATAGCCACCCGATTTTGTACGTTAACCTGGGCTAAATTTGGGTCTGTTCCAACCTTAAAGGTAACGGTTAGCGTGTAGTTTCCGTCATTGGTGGATGCAGACTCCATATAGAGCATCCCATCCACACCATTGACCTGAGTTTCAATATTGCTAGCAACCAATTGCTGAACAAGCGTAGCACTTGCGCCTGGATATCTTGCGGTTACCTGAATCGTAGGCGGAACAATATTCGGATACTGAGCAATCGGCAGGCCATTAATGGATACAGCTCCAATCAACAACATGACTAGAGCAATCACATTGGCCAGTACCGGCCGTTCAATAAAAAATTTAGAGAGCATAGTTATCGGGCTGGCATTGCCTCAAGCGTGACCTCTGTTGGTTTAGCAACCTGATTAATACTGAGATTGATAAATCCATTAATAACTACCTTACTAGTATTCGTTAGACCTTTAGTAATCTCAACATTCTTTTCGAAGCGCTGGCCCAAAGTAATGTCTTGGCGTTGAGCGCGCATTGCCTCATCTAAAACAAAGACATAGTCACCTACTTGATCTGTCATTACAGCAGTCTTGGGTAACAACAAGGCTTGTCTTGGGGGGCCATACTGGGCCATGACACGTGCATACAATCCAGGGATCAACTCATACTTCTCGTTTTTAAAGATTGCGCGTAATTGCAAGGATCCAGTATCGGTTGAAATTAAATTGGCAGCGTAATCCAAAACGCCCTCAAAAGGATATCCAACTTCACCCTGCAGACCTGCATAGATAGGCAAAGTATTGACTTCAGACTTGCGTTCTGCATTTGCATCTTGACCCTTTTGAAACTTTAAGTAATCCCTCTCATTAATAGAGAAGTAGACATAAATTGGTGAGATCTGCTGAATGGTGGAGAGTTGAACGCCTTTGGTAGTGCTATCTAAATAGGTGCCGACATCCAATAAGTGTCTTCCCATAAGCCCATCAAATGGTGCCCTGATTTCGGTATAACCCAAATTAATCTTTGCGAGGGTTAAATTAGCTTCCGATTGCTGAAATTGGGATAAGGCTTTATCAACGGCAGCCTGAGAGGTTGCATTTTCTTTCAGCAAAGATTTCTGTCGGCCATACTCAAGCTTCGCTTCGGTATAAATTGCCTGCTTTAATTTCACCTCTTGTATATATTGGTCTTGCTCAATGACAAATAGAAGATCGCCCTTCTTGACCATCGCTCCGTCAGCGAAACCAATCTTAGTGAGATAACCCTTAACCCGTGCATCCAGGTTTACGGTGAGGTATGGGTCTACCAAACCATCAAAAGTTGCAAAGCTACGAATCTCTTGAGAAAGCGGTTGCGCAGTGGTCACTGGAATTGGCATCTGCTTCACTTCTTTGCCACAGGACTTCAAACAAATAATCACAATCAAGGCGATCAGAACACAGAAAGATACGCCAATCGTCCGAGGTGAAAGTTTCTTTTTGAGAATAGGAATTTCAACCGTACTCAATTTTCCAAGGAACGTATTCCACTTTCCTAAGAGCGAACCCCATAGAATTACAAGCTTCTCCCATAAGGGCATCAGCAAAAGTTTGGCTTTTATTAATAGTTCTTTCATGGCGCAGTACTTCCCTGATTCGGCGTAATAGGTGTGTTTGAGGGTGTGTTCGATTTTGCTGGCACTGCAGTTTGTGCAGGCTTTGAGGGATCCGGAGCATCTACCAAAAATTTTCCAACCTTAACTGTTAATGGGTCACCTGCTCTTGTCAAGACAGAACCCCAATCGGTTCGATCGGTCATATCAGCAATCATCTGGTCTGGTAATTTAGGAGGAGCCATGTCTGCAGTCCAGCCGCCGCCAAGCGCTTTAAAAGCGCCCACATAGCCGATGAGCTCATTAGATGAAGTTTGGACTAAAGAGTTTTGGATATTCAATAGATTCTGCTGTGCCGTGATCACCGTGGTGTAATCATTCTGCCCCGCCTTGTAACGCTCAAGAGCTAAATCTGCAGCACTTTGCGCTGCGATCACGCCGCGGGCTAAATCTTCTTTTGAACTTTTAGTGGTCGAGATAGTAATGAGCGAATCTTCAACCTCTTTCTGTGCATTCAATACTTGGTTTTGATAGGCCAAAAGGCTCTGCTGAAAGATAGCATCCTGTACTCGGACCTGATCCACGATCGCCCCCCGATAAAACAGCGGTAAGGAAATTCCAGCATTTACCCCAGTAGAGTTATTACCCCAACTAAATAAATTCGCAGAGGACAAAGTTCCGTAATTTGAGGTGGCATAACCAAAGATGCCAGTTAAGGTAAATGATGGGTATAGTTGCGCCTTACTTACGCCAATTAAGGCAGATTTAGAAGCAGCATCGAACTCAGCCTGAAGTACATCAGGGCGACGACGCAACAAGTCCCTTGGCATACCGACCCCCAGGGCAGTTGGAGGCTTGAGAGTTCCTTTGGTGTTTCCGTAAGTCTTTTCATAGTACTCAGGAGGCTCGCCAAGCAAAATACTCATGGCATGCTGATTCTTCTTTAAATTCGCGATCAATGCTGGAATCTGGGCCTTTGTCTGTTCATACTGGGCTTGTGCTTGACTCAGGTCTAACATCGAAGTGGCGCCATATTTAAAACGGGCGCCTGCAATACGTAAACTTTCCTTTTGCAAAGCCAGATTGGTTTTGGCAACCTCAATTAGCTCTTCATAGTTGCGAATATTGATATAGGTATTAGCGACGTCTGCAGTTAAAGAAACATCAGCCGAATAGTAGGCAGCAACCCCAGATAAATAAGAAGTCAAAGAACTTTGAATGCCGCGGCGATTCTTTCCCCAAAAGTCTAGCTCCCAACTCATTTGAATTAAGGCATTTTTAGAGACTAGATTATTAGAATCATTAATCGCCTCTTGAATTGCGCTATTGCGGCTATTCGAATAAGAGGCGGTTAGATTGGCGGATGGCAATAACGTAGCATCGCTCACTCCAAGTTGGGCCTGCAATTGATATATCCGCAAGGCAGTTTGCTGCAGCGTCAGGTTTTGAGCTGTTGCTTGCTTTAATAGGATATCGAGCGTTGGGTCATTAAAGCTCTGCCACCACTCTACGGGATCTAGAATCTTGTTTGAGTTTTCACCCAAAGATTCTGTAAATTCAGTTTGAGTGGTTGATTTATATTCATTCGCAGCTTTAACCGGAGGTCTTGCATAATCAGGACCAACCATCATGCAACCGGCAAGCATCAAAGTGCCGGAAATGATTAATGCATGTGTAATCGTGTTTCTAGTGAATAGCATTCAAGGGCTTTATTTTCAAACGGATTACTTGGCCTAAGGGCAAGAAATTATTGATATTTATCATAAGGATAAAGCAAGATTCAGAATGCCGGGCCAATGCAAGGCTGGAGCTGCCGTATTAAGACTTTTTGATCTGGGCAATCACTGGAGCATGGTCAGATGGCTGCTCCCAGGTTCTAGGCTCCTTATCCACCATGCTGGCGGAGCATTGCTCTTTGAGAGTCTCACTCAGCAAGATATGGTCAATACGCATTCCGGCGTTCCTTCTAAAACCCATCATGCGGTAGTCCCACCAACTAAAGGTTTTGGGTGCCTGTTCAAACATTCTGAAAGAATCCGTAAACCCAAGCTTAATGAGCTCTTGAAACGCATCACGCTCTGGTGGAGAAACCAAATTCTGCCCTTCCCACGCTTTAGGGTCATGGACATCCTCATCCGCTGGAGCAATATTGAAATCCCCCAAGAGCGCCAATCGCTGGTTCTGTTGAAGCTCATCTGTTAGCCAAGCTTGTAATGCGCTCAACCAGCCCAGTTTATATTGGAACTTATCGCTGTCAGGCGATTGCCCATTGGGAAAATAGGCCGACACCAGTCGCATTGGTTGCGTACCGGCAAAACACACTGTCGCAGCAAGAATACGCTGCTGCTCATCTAGGTAGTTTGGAATATTTCTGATGGGCTTGAGAAACGCCGTCTCGATATCAGAAGAAATTGGTGCTAGCGCTGCTTTGCGCAATATGATCGCAACACCGTTATAAGTCTTTTGCCCAGCAGCCAAACTTAAATAACCAGCATCCTCGAGTTCCTTATGGGGATACTTATCATCCGTGAGCTTTAACTCTTGCAAACAAAGCGCATCAATTGGCTGTTTCTTTTTTTCCTGATCTTGCAGCCAACGCAAGACTTGTGGAAGGCGAACTTTTAAAGAGTTCACGTTCCACGCCGCTATTCGAACAAAATCAGTCATCAATACCTAACTCTTGCAGCTTACGGGTGATCGTATTACGCCCAATGCCAAGGCGTTGTGCAGCCTCCACCCTTCTACCCCTTGTCACCTCAAGCGCCGCTTGTAGCACTGCTTTTTCAAAGCGTGCAGTCAAAGCATCAAAAACCTCTTTATCGCCATCCTGCAACATCTTGACAGCAAGACGCCCTAGTCCACCCTCCCAATCACCTACAGCCACCTTAGTAGCAACGGGATTGCTTGGAGAAGACTCACCATGAATAACGATAGGTTGCTCGCTTGCTTCTGCAACGATGTCAGCTG
The DNA here is from genome assembly GCF_018881965.1 of Polynucleobacter sp. JS-Polo-80-F4. Lineage (GTDB taxonomy): Bacteria > Pseudomonadota > Gammaproteobacteria > Burkholderiales > Burkholderiaceae > Polynucleobacter. Next base: position 1,544,375 of record NZ_JACVPI010000001.1, on the reverse strand, counting down.
GAAGATCACTTACGCCAATCACATTTGCAGACGTCATCACCGTTAACCAGTGACATAAGTTCTCTAATTGACGAACGTTTCCTGAAAATGGCATTGCGCTCATTTCTTTTAAAACTTCATCCGACAATTTTTTAGGCTCAACACCCAATGATTTAGCGCAGCTCAACATGAAATGTCTTGCCAACATCGGAATATCCTCACTACGCTCACGCAATGAAGGCATACGCAAACGAATGACATTCAAGCGATGCAATAAATCTTCGCGGAAGAATCCAGCTGCCACTCTGGCATCCAGATTTTGATGTGTTGAGGCAATAATGCGAACGTTTGCCTTGATCGGATCTTGACCGCCGATGCGATAAAAATGCCCATCAGTCAAAACGCGAAGTAAACGGGTTTGCAGATCAAATGGTAGATCGCCTACCTCACCTAGAAATAGAGTACCACCATCAGCTTGCTCAAAGCGACCACGACGTAAGGTTTGGGCTCCCGGGAAAGCGCCACGCTCATGGCCAAATAATTCAGACTCTAATAAGTCCTTTGGTACAGCGGAAGTGCTTAGAGAAACAAATGGGCCCTTTGCGCACGGACTGTGCTTGTGCAGCGCATGCGCAACCATCTCTTTGCCGGTACCAGACTCGCCAGTAATAAGTACTGTGGCGTTAGATTGAGCCAGGCGACCAATGGCGCGGAAGATTTCCTGCATTGCTGGTGCTTGACCAATAATCTCGGTGGCATCTTGCCTCCAAGCGCTGAGATCTTTTGCTCCAGAGTCATTGCGAATGCCCTGCTCTACCGCACGACGAATCAACTCAATCGCTTTTTCTACATCAAAAGGTTTTGTGAGGTACTCAAAGGCGCCGCCCTGGAAGGAAGAGACCGCAGAATCTAAATCGGAGTAGGCCGTCATGATGATGACTGGCAAATTCGGGTGGCTCGCCTTCACATGCTGTAACAGATCCAATCCATTGCCACGTGGCATGCGAATATCGGAAATCAAAACCTGTGGAGATTCTTTTTCCAAAGCATTCAGTACGTCATTTGGGTTTGAGAAGCTCCTATGCGGAATATTCTCACGCGCCAATGCTTTTTCTAAGACCCAACGAATGGATTGATCATCGTCGACGATCCAAATTGGTTTCATGATGCTTTCTCCTGCCTACGGTATGGAATTTGAATATGAAAATCGGTACGTCCAGGTCGACTATTGCAAGCAATAAAGCCCTGGTGCTGCTGAACAAAGGTTTGCGCTAAGGTTAGACCAAGCCCACTGCCGCCTTCTCTGCCGGAAACTAACGGGAAGAAGATGCGCTCAATAATTTCTTCTGGAATGCCGGGGCCGTTATCAATCACATGCAGATCCATTGCCAACTTATAGCGATGCTTTGCAATGGTGACTGAGCGCGCGACGCGGGTTTTCAACTCAATTTGCGCAACACCGCTATTAATTTCTTCGCTAAGCGCTTGTGCTGCGTTATGAACAATATTTAAGGTTGCTTGAATCAACTGCTCACGATCCCCCAACACATCTGGAAGACTCGTGTCGTAGTTACGAATAATTCGCAGACCTTTTGGAAACTCGGCCAAGACTAGACTGCGCACACGCTCTAAGGCTTCATGCACATTGAAGGACTCCATCACATGTGCCTTACGATGTGGCGCCAAGAGGCGATCCACTAAAGTCTGGAGGCGATCAGATTCCTTAATAATGACTTGGGTATATTCACGTAGACCCTTATCAGGCAATTCAAACTCGAGCAACTGAGCTGCCCCACGAATACCGCCCAATGGATTTTTAATCTCATGCGCTAAATTGCGCATCAATTGCTTGTTTGCCTCAACTTGCTGCGTCACGCGTTCATCGCGCTCACTTCGCAACTGTTGATCAATAGGAAACCACTCCATCATGATGAGGTTGGGATCTTCTAGGGCTGCTACCACTACGTGCGCAGGAATGGAATCTTGATGAATGCTTCCTGGCAGTGAATGCAACATCATTTCTTGGCGTTGCGCGAGGACATGCCCTAACTTCACCTCAGAAATCATGTCATTTAATGCAACGTTATCGCCAAACAAATTGTGCACAGCCTGACCCTCAAGCGATTTACGCGAGAGATCCAGCGCTGACTCAGCAGCTGGGTTCACGTACACCAATTGTTGGTTCTCGGCCTCAAATACCACGATGGCATTGGGCATCTGATCAAGCAATGTCGGAAAAAAAGGAGCAGCCGAAGCTGCTCCCTTGAACGAATTGCGCAACAGACCTGCGCTCAAGTTCTCTCCTTCGCTTACAGGGAGTAGTACATATCAAATTCGATAGGATGAGTAGTCATACGGAAACGTGTGACATCTTCCATCTTCAAATTGATATATGCATCAATCATGGACTCAGTGAATACACCACCGCGAGTCAAGAACTCGTGATCTTTCTTCAATGCATCCAACGCCTCTTCCAAGCTTGCGCAAACGGTTGGGATCTTTGCATCTTCTTCTGGTGGCAAGTCATACAAGTTCTTGTCAGCAGCTTCGCCTGGATGAATCTTGTTCTGAACACCATCCAAACCAGCCATCATCAATGCTGAGAAGCAGAGGTATGGGTTAGCCAATGGATCTGGGAAACGAGTTTCAATACGACGACCCTTAGGATTTGGAACGTGTGGAATACGAATAGAAGCAGAACGGTTACGTGCTGAGTAAGCCAACTTCACCGGAGCCTCAAAACCTGGAACCAAACGCTTGTATGAGTTTGTGCCTGGGTTAGTAATCGCATTCAATGCTTTAGCGTGCTTGATGATGCCGCCGATGTAGAACAATGCAAACTCTGACAAACCTGCATAGCCGTTACCAGCAAACAAGTTCTCACCGTTTTTCCAAATAGATTGGTGAACGTGCATACCAGAACCGTTATCGCCAACTACAGGCTTAGGCATAAATGTAGCTGTCTTGCCGTATGCATGAGCTACGTTTTGAACAACGTACTTCTGCCAGATAGTCCAGTCAGCGCGTTGTACCAATGTGCTGAACTTAGTACCCAATTCGTTTTGGCCTTGACCAGCAACTTCATGGTGATGCACTTCAACTGGAATACCTAATGACTCAAGAATCAAACACATTTCAGAACGCATATCCTGGAATGTATCTACTGGAGCAACTGGGAAGTAACCGCCTTTTTTACCTGGACGGTGGCCAGTGTTGCCGCCTTCGATTTCTGCGCCTGAAGACCATGGAGCCTCTTCAGAATCAATCTTCACGAAACAACCCTGCATGTCAGCGCCCCAACGAACGCCATCAAAAATAAAGAACTCTGGCTCTGGACCAAAGTAAGCAGCATCACCTAAGCCAGTGCTCTTCAAATAGGCTTCAGCGCGCTTAGCGATAGAACGTGGATCGCGATCGTAACCTTTGCCATCAGCTGGCTCGATAACGTCACATGTCAGAACCAAAGTTGGCTCTTCATAGAATGGATCGATGTAGGCAGCTGTTGGATCTGGTCTAAGCAACATGTCAGAAGCTTCAATACCCTTCCAACCAGCAATAGAAGAACCGTCAAATGCATGACCGCTCTCAAATTTGTCTTCGTCAAAAGCAGAGATAGGAACTGTCGTGTGCTGTTCTTTACCCTTTGTATCCACAAAGCGGAAATCAACGAAAGTACATTCTTTCTCTTTAACTAACTTCATCACATCAGCGACGGTCTTCGTCATGCAAATCTCCTCTATTAACTAAATTCGGAATCAAAACTTAAGGCATACACCCTTGTTTATTCCAGGCATCAAACATGCCTAATGGATGTATGTAATTTACTGAAGCAAACAAATGGGAACGCTCATTATTGCACTGTTTAAGTGCCCAAATACCCCTCGTATAAGCTCAAATAACCCTATTTGCACCTTTTTAGTGCAAATAGGGTTAGCTTATGTCGTGGATTTCATAGCCCAACTCTTGGGTGCCCGCTCTGAGGGCAATCCAAGCGCTTTCTAGAAGGTTGGCATTCCCTTTAATACCCAATTCAATATGACGCTGAGCGTACACACCACCCCTTGCGGCATCACCTACTGACGGGAGACTAAAGACCTTCACGCCAGGAAAATTGGCTTCTATACGCTCCATTAAGGGCGTCAAAGTCGACTCAATACCCTTTGGCACGATAAAACTCTGCTCAGCCCAGTTCTCTTGATGAAATAGGTCTTTGTAATAAGTATCTAGGCACCATGCCATCATCGGCGCAGCCATTACAGGGAAGCCAGGCACAAAGTGATGCTCTTGAATTCGAAAGCCAGGTATTTGGTTGTAAGGATTGGGAATAATTTCACTGCCAATCGGAAACTCCCCCATCTTGAAGCGATGTTGATTCTCGGGAGTATTTAAATCCGCCTTAATGGGGTCACCCTCTGCCATCGACTGAATGCGTCCCGCAATCAATTCTTGAGCCGTTGGATGCAATTGCGTTTTAGTGCCCAGTGCAAGCGCTGCACATTGACGCGTGTGATCGTCTGGGGTTGCACCAATACCACCGGTACTAAACACAACATCCCCACTCGCAAAACTTTCTTTTAAGGTAGCGGTAATTTGCGCAGGATCATCGGCAACATATTTAGCCCAAGACAGACTGAGCCCGCGTTCATTGAGAAGCTCAATCAGCTTACTCATGTGCTTGTCTTGGCGGCGCCCTGACAAGATCTCATCACCAATCACAATTAAACCAAAGCGCCTAGCCGCAGTCGGCATGTCTACTGGCTTGTCTATTTCAACTTTTTTAATTGCATCAACCATGGTAAGGAAGTTCCATATCAACAACACGTGATTGCACTGTGAGCGCTTGATCTAATTCTTCTTCCCTCAACTGCTTGAGAGCATCTAACAAAAAATAACTAAACCATAGGGCTGCAAACACGAAAATCAAAGAATAAATCCAGAGCGCGATAAAACTCACAATCGGAAATAAAACTAAGGCTAAAGCAGAGGTTGCCCAAAAGAAGGTAGGTACTGCGCCCAACATTCCCGAAGCAATCCCCATGCAGAGTAAAGGCCAGCGATATTTTTCAAGCAGGAGATCGCGTTCTTCAGTGCTGGCATGTTTAGCAAGAACATCATAGGACATGAGACGCATAGTTAACCAACCCCAGAGGAGCGGAGGTAATACAGCTACTAATGGTGGAACCCACCAGACGGGTAAGGTCAACATGACTAAAGCCAAACAAATCAGTGCAGACCACAAGGTGTAAACCAAGCTGCCAAAGAAGCCGCCGCCTCGCTTACATTCCAGATCATGAAACTGCGACTGCCTAGCAGCAATCTTCACAATCGAAGGCACTGTTGAAAAAGCAACGAACACCAGCAAACTGATTGTGATCAAAGGAATAATCAACATCACAAAAAATAGTGGCGCAATCCATGCTCTGGCATTTTCAAAGCCCGCCCAAATGAGACCCTCCTGTATCCAGCTGGTAAAGATAGAAGTCGTCAGAAAAACGCTCAAGGCCTCAAGCGCTGGCGTCCAAGTAAGCCAAATGAGGCAACCCCATAAAACCGAGACGATTAAAAATGGTCTTAAGCTCAGCCACAACATTCGTGGATGCATGGTCCCAACCAAGGCCATTCCAAATGATTTAAATACTTGCGGTAATCCGACCATACAACTCCTATTGCCTGCAGACTTGCTGTCTACTTAGGCTTGAATTCTTTAACGGCACGCACCAATCCCTGCCATTGCTGAGTGAGGATATTTTGTGAAACTGTTAAATTCCTTACTCCCGTAGGATAGACCTCTTTAGGAAAGATGGCGGTTCTAAAAACCATATCCCACCACGGAAACAAAATACCAAAATTACAGCCGCCTAAAACTCCAGGTTTGCCCTTGGCCTCATGACCGTAACCGACTGCATGGTGCATGCGATGAAACATCGGAGAAATCAGTAAATATTTAGCAGACCCTAGGTGGACCTTAATATTGGCATGCTGCCAACTTTGAATAAATTGACTGAGCGCTATCAGCATAATGAATTGGCCAGGAGACACGCCAAATAACAACGCAAAGAAGGCCATGAAGGTGGCACGCATGATGTCATCGATGATGTGATTGCGATTATCAGACCAAGCGGTCATGACAGTTTGACTGTGATGCAAAGAGTGCAGCTGCCACCACCAGTTAAACGTATGCGAGGCACGATGGTATAGATAGTCAACAAAGTCCAATAGCACCAAGTAAATCAAGAAGCTAACGACTGGGATTGAACTCACTCCAGGCCACCAAGACTCTACGTTTAATCGGTCAAACCGAAAGTCATGCAAGATCGAATCAATCTCAAAGAAGAATCCAGACAGGGCAATAAAGATGATTCCATGAAAAATCCCTAATCGATGAAACAGGGTATAGAAAACGTCTGCTCTACTCGTTTTTGCAAAGCGCTCTTGCGATTCTGCTGGAGCCAATCGCTCCCATGTTCTCAATACAACAATGATTAAGAAAATTTGAATGCAGCCAAACAAAAACCAATCAATGCCATCAAATACATCCTCAGCCCAAGCCATTAAATCCAATTGATACAGAATTGGACCTACTACATTGGAAAAAATGAATTCTTGAACGCCTGCATAGGCGTTAGTCATGAATGAGGTAAAGATGCCGAAGTCCATGCCTTATTTTGATGGATTTACAGAATTTTTGGGCAACAGCCCAAAGCAAAACCCCCGCCCCTTGAGATTCACAATCAGCTGCTCCAAAACAGCTGGCGCCCAAGGGTCTTTTCTTGACCAAATCCCTAGGTGGGCCATGGTGATGTCGCCATCCTTTAGGTCTCTCGACGCTTTATCTAGAAGACTGGTATTGGGGTGCTTATCCGAATTCAATTCATCCCCCAGGAAGCCAGCAGGAGCCCAGCCAATGTGCTGATAGCCACACATATCGCCCATCCGAATCAAAGTAGGCGAAGTTTTACCGCCGGGAGCGCGCCAAATCTTTTGAATGGGATGGTCGGTGAGTTCTTGAAAGCGCTGATCCACCCGACGGATCTCCTTACACATCGCTGCTTCGTTATACAAAATGGACATGCCTGCTTTAGGACCAAACTGAGGTCTCTCAAAGACCTCACCCTTAGGGCCATCTTTTATAAAATAAGTATGGTCATAGGTGTGGCTGCCAAAGTGATGACCTTCTTTAACGCGTTCCTGCCAATACGCTTTCCAAGAATCATCTAAAGAAAAATCACCACGAAAGGTTTTCTCATTGGCCAGAAAAAAAGTTGCCTTCACATTTTGGCGTTTCAGAATCTCTGCAACTTTTTCTGCTACCGACATATTGCCAGTATCAAAGGTGAGGTAAATCTTCTTGCTGCATTCTGCTTGAGCAATAGCGCCTAATGAAAAACAGCCGAGCAATAGCACGGCTGCGGTACGGATGAATGCGATACGAATAAATGCGTTGGGACTGATGAGCTTCATAGTGATGCTTATTCCCACCCAGCCCTCGGGGTAAAGAACACGCCATGAGGAGATTTACCTACGGGAATGACTGTTACCAACTTCATCGTTGGAATATCAATCACCCCTACCTTCTTGGAAAAGCGGAAAGTCACCCACAAGGTTTTACCGTCAGGTGTGATTTCCATATCATCAGGGCCCGCCGGCAGTCCGGTGACATCGCCAACCTTCTCGAGGGTTTGCATATTCAGCAAGCTAATCGTGGAAGCAATACGGTTACTCACGAATACATGCTTTTTATCACCCAAAGGGCGGAAATTATGGGCGCCCTTACCTGTAGGGATACGCTTTACTTCCTTACGCGTTTTCCAATCGATCACCTGAACATAATCGTCGCCGGTAATACCAACCAAGAGATATTGATCTCCAGGCGTCATCCACAAACCAGCAGGAACTTTTCCTGTAGGCATGGTCCACAATACGTTTTGGGTTTCTAGATCAATTGCGGCAAGCTCATTGGAATCCTGCAAAGTGATGAATGCAGTTTTGCTGTCAGATGTGAAAGCAATATGACTTGGCGTCTTGGCTAGCTTCACCGTCTTAGCCAATTTGAGATTAGCGCCATCAGCAGCATAGATATCTACGCGATCTAGGCGATTACCATTTGCTACAAACCATTTATGGTTTGGTGAGTAACCAATTTGGTAGGGATCAATAATGTTGGGGATCTTGCCAGTCAACTCGCCAGTCGTTGGATTCATCAAAACAACATCATTGCCCGCTGCATTGGCAATTAAGAGTGTTTTTTGATCAGGCGTAATCATCAAGTGATGAGGTTCCTTGCCAACGGGAACTGTTTTAATCACCTCACGAGTATTCATATCAATGAGGCTTACAGATGCAGATCCAGAATTCAGAATGACAGCCAGCTTCGGTTGATTGGTAGAGGTTGCAGACGCAGCGGCATTGCTAGGCTGAGCCAAAGAATATTGATTGGCTAACAGCAGACCCATTAAAGCGGAGGTCGCAAGAATGCGAAAACCTCTAATCTTGATAAATTTGTGCATACCTCCATTGTAAGCAATTGAGGAGACTTAATAGTCCTCCAAATCTAATTGATATGGCTGTGGATTTGACTTAGCGCAAGCTTGCCAAAACCTTTTCAAGGCGCTTTAAGGACATAGGGGTGGTCGTTTTAAGCTCCTGGGCATATAAAGCAACCCGCAACTCTTCCAACTGCCAACGGAAATCCACTAAAGCTGGATCTTCAGCCATCGCGTAGGAGGCCGACCCTTTATTGCCCTGGACCAGCTTTTGCCATGGACGCGCCACCGACTCCCAATCCTTTTGACATTGAGCATCACGGCTGGGGTTGGAGCGTAATTTATCGATCCGCATTGCAATCGCTTTTAAGTAGCGAGGCACATGAACCAATTGGGCGTATGGTATTTCAGCAACGAACTTCGGAAATATCAGACCCTGCATCTGTGTCTGAATATCGGTATAGGCGGCCGGTGAAGCGGCTTTTGCACTAACTACTTTTTTCTGCAGATCCGCATGGGCTTGTAATGCATTTAAGGCATGGCGAGAGATTTCTTGGGCGATCAGTGCCAATCTCGGCTTTCCTGCATGTAAACGCTCTGCAAATTGCTCAGCATTGACTGGCAGTGGCTCACCCATAAATGCACGCTCAAGAGCGATATTAAGAATCTGCTCTATCAATCCCTCTACTGAGCCCACATTGATAAATAGCAAACCTAATTCGCGGATACCTGGCAGCTGTTTTTGTAATGCTTTGAGCGTATCTTTATTGCTCAAGGCAAATAAGCGACGTAATCCTAAGGCATGCTGTTTACGGGCTTCTTCTAAATCATCAAATACCTCAAGATCGCAATAGTCAACGCGATCCACTAAAGCAGGATATCCAAATAAGGTTTTATTGCCCTTTTGGATTTCTAAAGTTTCTGGTAGCTCACCAAACTCCCAAGCGCGGTAACCGCCCTGCTCAACCTTTCGAGTCGCTTCAGAATGACTAGCGTTGGGCTTTGATTCACCTACCGGTGGCTCTAAACCCAACTCGATATGCGCAGTCTCCTGAGCAATTGCTTGGAAGGCATTTCGGGCCGTCTGCCCATACTCGGAACGTAAGCGAGCTAAGTTGCGCTCTACCTCAAGCTGACGCCCATGCTCATCAATCAAACGGAAGTTCATCGATGAATGCAAAGGTAAGGCCTCAGGTCTGAAATCCGTGCGTTTAATTTCAAGGCCACGCTCCTTACGAATATCACCAATCAGGCTATCCAAAAAGTCACCAATGCCAAACTGCTTTTCATCTAGCCTGCGCTCGAGGAAGGATTTTGCATAATCTGGCAATGGCACACAATGACGTCTGAGTTTTTGTGGCAATGATTTGAGAAGTAAGAGCACCTTCTCCTCGCACATTCCAGGAACGAGCCATTCGCAACGGCGTCCGTCCACTTGATTCAGTTGAGTCAAAGGAACAACTAGAGTTACTCCATCTTTCGGACTACCGGGTTCGAAGTGATAGGTCAGACTCAGCTGCGCACCACCGACCAACATGGTTTTTGGGTAGCGATCTACGGTAATGCCAGCCGCCTCATGGCGCATCAAATCTGCTTTTTCTAAGCGAAGTTGGCCATCCAGATCTTTGTCCTTGGCTTTATCTTTCGCTAGCCATGCCTTGAGACTTTCTCGACTACGCACTTCCTTGGGAAGGCGAGACTCATAAAAAGCAAAAAGCAAATCATCGTCTACCAATACATCCGGTCGACGTGAGCGATGCTCTAAGGCTTCGATTTCTTTAATTAGGCGGCGGTTATGCCAAAAGAATCCAAATACATTAGGGTATTTCTTTTTAGCATCGGTTTCTGTTTCGCGTTGAAGCACAGGTGTATCCATGCGCCCAAACATTTCCTCCTGAACCAAAGCTTGGCGAATAAATAGTTCCCTTGTTTCATCGGGATTATGTGGTTCATAGCGAACCCTGCGACCATGATAGATCGGCAAGCCATACAAAGTGCCTCGCTCAAATGCCATAACCTCACCTTGGCGGTTATCCCAAAACGGGTCACTTAAAGACTTGATCAAGCGGTGTGCGGCGACGCGCTCAACCCATTGCGGCTCGATCTTAGCGATCGTTCTAGCATACATGCGGTTGGTTTCTTGTAATTCGCCCGCCAAAATCCAAGCGCCTGCTTTTTTGCCGATAGTAGAGCCCGGCCAGATGAATGGACGAATGCCGCGCGCCCCAACGTAACCACCTGTTTTGCTATTGCGATCTTGGGATTTTTCATCCTCTTCTTTTTTGGCTACATATCCGAGTAGGCCCGTTAATAAAGAGAGGTGAACTTCTTCATAGGTTGCGGCTATGCCATTTTCTTTCCAACCCTTTTCGCCGAGCATGGTATGTAATTGGCCATGCACATCACGCCATTCTCGCAAACGACGCGGTGACAGAAATTTACTCTTACATAGATTTTCGAGCTGACGATTGCTGCTCTTATGCTTTAAAGCATCTTGATACCAATTCCAGAGCTTTACAAAGCTGAGGAACTCAGAGCGCTCGTCCGCAAACTGCAGATGCGCTTGATCAGCTGCAGCAGCTTGATCCATAGGTCGATCACGCGGATCTTGTGTGGCCAAAGCGGAAGCAATGATGGTGACTTCTTTTAAAGCATTCTGCTCTTTAGCTGCTAGCAACATTCTGCCTATGCGTGGATCCAGGGGTAAGTCTGCTAGTTGCTTGCCAGTCGCAGTGAGTTTGAAGCTGTTGTTGATGTCCTTGCCAATATCCTTAGAACCCGCTGGCTCCGATTCATCAAATTCAATAGCGCCTAACTCGTCAAGTAGTTGCACACCATCCGCAATCGCTCTACCCAAGGGCTTATCAATGAAGGGGAAATGCTGGATCTTAGGCAAACGCAAGGAACTCATGCGCAATAACACGGCAGCTAATGAACTGCGGAGGATTTCTGGATCAGTAAATTTGGGGCGACCTTGATAATCTTGCTCGCTATACAAGCGCACGCAGATACCGTCCGATACACGGCCGCAACGCCCAGCCCTTTGATTGGCAGCCGCTTGGGAGATAGGCTCAATCTGAAGCTGCTCTACCTTATTACGATAGGAGTAGCGTTTAACTCTCGCTAAGCCACTATCAATGACGTATCGAATGTTGGGAACGGTTAACGATGTCTCTGCAACGTTGGTTGTCAAAATAATACGTCGCCCATTGCCTGGGCTAAATACTCTCTCCTGCTCAGCTACTGATTGACGTGCAAATAAACTGAGGATCTCCGGATGAAAACGTTGCTGCAGGACATGGTCCTTGCGTAACGCTTCAGCGCAATCACGTATCTCTCGCTCCCCCGGCAAAAAAACCAATACATCACCGGCACCACCAGCGCCTTCACGCCATAGACTCGCAATCTCTTCGGTGACCGCATCTGGAATTTCTTTTGCAGTTTTGGATTCTTTTTTACCATCGGGCTTTGCGTCTGGCTCTAGCGGTGAGTAACGCTGTTCTACCGGAAACAATCTGCCACTCACCTCGATTACCGGGGCAATCTTGCCGTTGATCGCAAAGTGCTCAGCAAATCGCTGGGCATCAATCGTTGCTGACGTGATGATCAGCTTGAGGTCTGGTCGCTTGGGAAGTAGTTGTCTGAGATACCCCAATAAGAAATCAATATTGAGACTTCGTTCGTGCGCTTCATCAATGATGAGCGTGTCATAGGCACGTAACTGAGGATCGCGCTGAGTTTCTGCCAGAAGAATGCCGTCTGTCATTAGCTTGATAGAAGCGGTATGGCTAGTCTTGTCAGCAAAGCGAACTTGGTAACCCACATCTTGACCAATGGGTGAGCCCAACTCCTGGGCAATTCTCTTGGCGGTGGCAGTTGCTGCAATCCGGCGAGGCTGCGTGTGACCGATCAGCTTGCCACCATTAATCGTGCCTCGCCCCAGATCCAGGCAGATCTTCGGCAGCTGGGTAGTCTTACCTGATCCCGTCTCTCCACACACAATCACCACCTGGTGGCTCTGCAAGGCATCCTTGATCAACTGACGCTGACCTGAGACCGGTAATTCCTCCGGAAACCGAATTTCCAGCCTACGTGGGGTGTTGGAAGCAGGCACAGGCTGTGACATTGCTTTGGGTTTTTGTTGGTTTATAGGCTCTTGCACCCTATAATTTTCTCACTATGCCAACAAATGCACCGAACCAGGCCTTAATGGCCGCAGAAACGACCTCCAACTTCCCTTTCGTAGGGTGGTTGCGCGATGTTGCGCCCTACATTCATAGCTTCCGCGAGAAGACCTTTGTGATTGCGTTTGCAGGTGAACTAGTCCAAGAAATCGGTCTTGAGAACCTAATTGAAGATATCGCCATGCTCCATGCGATGGGTATGCGTATTGTTCTGGTTCATGGTATCCGCCCACAGATTGAAGAGCAACTGATGCTCCGGAATATCAAAAGCAAGTTTGGTAAGAGCGCCCTACACAGCTATCGGATTACCGATGCAGCTGCGCTAGAGTGCGTTAAAGAAGCTGCTGGTGAATTGCGTCTCGATATTGAGGCGGCATTTAGCCGTGGCTTACCAAATACACCAATGGCTGGCTCACGCATTTCTGTGATCTCTGGCAACTTTATTACCGCAATGCCTGTAGGTGTTGTAGAGGGTACCGATTACATTCATACTGGATTAGTACGTAAGGTTGACTCTAGCTCCATTAGGCAGTCTTTAGATAGCAACAAGATTGTGTTGTTGTCGCCTTTAGGCTTCTCACCAACAGGTCAAGCATTTAATCTGGCATACGAAGATGTAGCTGCATCTACTGCTGCAGCTCTAAAAGCAGATAAGCTGATCTTCTTAAGTCCGTATGCAGGTTTAAAAGATACTGAGGGTGATTTCATTACCGAACTCTCCATGCCGCAACTGCATGAATATGTGTCGCAGAACAAAGATATGGATCAGGGTATGAAGAGCCTACTGAATATCTCTGGTAGAGCTATACGTGCGGGCGTGAGCCGCGTTCACTTCCTGCCATGTAATCAAGATGGCGCACTCCTAGAAGAGCTCTTTACCCATGATGGTATTGGCATGATGCTTGCCTCATCCGATATTGAGAACCTACGGGAAGCCAATCAAGATGACGTTGGTGGCATCTTGCAATTGACTATGCCACTAGAGGATGAAGGTATCTTGGCAGCGCGTGGTCAAGACGTGATTGAGCGTGATATTCAGCGCTTTTCAGTCATTGAGCATGACCGTGTTCTCTTTGGTTGTGCTGCCCTCTTCCCATTTCCAAATGGCGTTGGTGAATTAGCCTGTCTTGCTGTGGATCCAGATGTTCAAGGATCTGGCGATGGTGAGCGTCTATTGAAGCGTGTTGAAATGCGCGCTAAACAAGAAGGCATTAAAAAATTATTTGTGCTTACTACTAGAACCGAGCATTGGTTCTTAAAGCGTGGCTTTAAACGAGCATCAGTAGATGATCTGCCAGAAGAAAGAAAGCAAATTTATAACTGGGATCGCAAGTCCATGGTTTTAACTAAAGATCTATAAGCAATCCAAGCAACTTAAGAATTACTAGAAAGGTATTACAGATGGCACGCATGGTTCAATGTATCAAACTCAATAAAGAAGCTGAGGGAATGGATTTTGCCCCGCTTCCGGGCGAGCTAGGTAAAAAGGTTTGGAATCAGGTTTCTAAAGAGGCTTGGGCGGCTTGGTTAAAACACCAAACGATGTTGATTAATGAAAACCGCCTCAATATGGCAGACCCCCGCGCACGTCAGTACCTCTTAAAGCAGGTAGAAAAGTACTTCTTTGAGGGTGGAGCTGACATGGCGCAAGGTTATGTGCCTCCAGCAGAATAAATATTCATTAGCTTTTAATTAATTATTGATTTGGGGTGTTGACACCGCCAAAGATAAGCGTAGGATGAAGTTGTGGTGAGGCAGTTATAGTGCTTCGCTACATTGGCGAAAGCCACTTCAAATAAGTACATCTATGTACTTATAGGCTAAGGAACTAAATACCTTCCGAGAGCCTGCGCCATGCATACCATGGCAGACAAACCCGATGGGCATACCCCGTCGGGTTTTTTAATATCTAAAGTGCAATTCTCTCAACGCCTGCAGAATTGCTAACCAACAAAATATTGGCTTTCTCTTTTGCGAACAGACCGACGGTAATCACTCCAGCGATTTGATTGATTTGCACTTCCATCTTTAAGGGATCAGCAATCTTCAAACCCGCTACATCCAAGATCCAGCCACCGTTATCGGTTACAAAGGGCTCGCTTGGCGTTTGATTGAGATCAGCTCTTGTACTCTTTGCTAAACGCAGACTGACCTTGCCACCTAATTTTTCTAACTCACGACTAACTACGCCCTGTGAGAGTGGAATGATCTCTACTGGCAATGCAAAGTTGCCCAGCACCGGCACTTGCTTGGATGAATCACAGATACATATAAATTGCTTAGCCATGGAGGCGATAATTTTTTCTCGTGTAAGCGCCCCGCCGCCGCCCTTAATCATATGGCCCAAAGGATCAATTTCATCAGCGCCGTCTACGTATGCAGGAAGTCCTTGCACATCGTTTGGGTCTAGCACTTTAAATCCATGCTTCAGTAATCGTTCGGTAGTCGCATTAGAGCTTGATACCGTGCCCACAAAATGATCTTTAAACGGAGCAAGCGCATCAATAAAGCAGTTTGCAGTCGAGCCTGTGCCAATACCCAAAACCTGCCCGGCAGGCAGCTTAAGTACTTCGTCTCTAGCTGCTTCGCCCACCATTTGCTTTAATTGATCTTGATTCATATAGCTATCAAATGCCTTTACTGGAACTGAGTAATTAATCCATCTATCATATGATATCTATCAGAAAACTACCCTAGAGCAGCGAGCAAGCCCATGAATAGCACCCCTTCGTCACTAAGCCAACTGGAACAACTGAAGAAACTCACCACGGTTGTGGCCGATACGGGCGATTTTGAGCGTATGCAGGCGTTTCAGCCGCAAGATGCGACTACCAACCCCTCCTTGATCCTAAAGGCTGCCCAGCAAAGCAATTACCAGGATTTGGTGAACTCAGTTAAAGCAGCTCACCCAGGTATGAGTCCCACTGAATTGGTAGATTACATCTTGGTTGCCTTTGGCTTAGAGATTCTGAAGATTGTTCCGGGACGTGTTTCTACCGAGGTAGATGCCAGACTATCTTTCGATACCAAAGGTACCGTAACTAAGGCCAAGCATTTAATTGCTTTATATGAATCTCATGGTATTGATCGCAAGCGCATTTTGATTAAGCTGGCAGGCACATGGGAAGGTATTGCTGCCGCAAAAGAATTAGAGGCGCAAGGGATTCATTGCAATATGACTCTGCTCTTCTCTTTAATTCAGGCAGCAGCATGTGGCGCAGCTAGCGCAAAACTCATTTCGCCATTTGTGGGTCGAATTACCGATTGGAATAAAGCCAAGTTAGGCGCTAACTGGAGTGATAGTGCTAATGGTGGAGCAAATGATCCTGGCGTGACCTCAGTAAAGAGAATTTTTCACTACTACAAGTACTTTGGCATCTCTACTGAAATCATGGGGGCCAGCTTTCGCAATACCAGCCAGATCCTAGAGCTCGCTGGTTGTGACCTTTTGACCATCAGTCCAGAGCTATTGGCTGAACTTCAAAGCAGCAATGCGGCTGTTGAGAAAAAACTGAATACTGCTAATGCGCAAACAGCTTTACAGGCTGAAGGTATTACGCCGCTAAAACTAGATGAATCTAGTTTCCGCCTGCAATTGAACAATGATGCTATGGCAACAGAGAAATTGGCTGAAGGGATTCGGAACTTCTGCGTGGATACAGAGAAATTGGAAGTGCTACTGGCTCAGTGATTAAGCAGTAGCATTCCTTTCAACTACTTCTTGGCAGTATTAATACCCAGTATTGAATAAGCTGGGCAATTGCCGATCATTCCTGTTAATAATGGAATGATGCCGATCCAAGCCCAAGGGCCTGTAATACCAAAGCCAGCAAGACCCATCAGCGTGATCCCGACAGTCATTCGTAAAACGCGATCAGTGTGTCCGATATTGCATTTCATATGAAGCTCCTTGTTTTACTTGGCAGCTTTTTCTTTCTCTTTAGCTAGGCGCTGTCTTAATGCCTCATATAAGCATACGCCACTTGCAACGGATACATTCAAACTTGAGACAGCACCTTGCATTGGGATCCGGACGAGCTCATCACAGGTTTCTTTTGTTAGGCGGCGCATACCCTCGCCTTCAGCACCCATCACAATCGCAATCGGGCCTGTGAGGTCGAGATCATAGATTGATTTGGTGGCTTCGTCATCGGTACCGATGAGCCAAACACCAGCTTCTTGCATCTCTTTCATACTACGTACGAGGTTGGTAACCGTAATGACTGGAATCACCTCTGATGCACCGCTAGACACTTTACTAACAGTGGCATTAATAGATGCTGAGCGATCTTTAGGAACCACTACGGCATCTACGCCAGAACCATCCGCTACACGTAGACAAGCACCAAAGTTATGGGGATCAGTAATACCATCTAACACTAGGAACAATGGCTTCTTCTGAGCACTCTCGGCATCTTCAACCACTTCAGTAATAGTGCGTGCAACGGTCATTTTTTCAGCTAAGGCAACAACACCTTGGTGACGATCATGGCCTGTCAGCTTATGCAAACGCTCAGCATCAGCGGCATGTAAACGCTCACCTAAAATCTCTTCGGCTTGTTTTAAGAAATCCCCCATACGTCTATCACGACGACCAGAGTCAAAGTACACAGACTTCAAGCTATCTGGATCTACTCGTAAACGCGCTTGCACTGCATGAAAACCTACTAGTATTTGCTTCATTTGGTTTGCTTCATCTTATTTTTTGAACTTACTTTTTTGTTATTTTTCTAATTAATCTTTATTTACGGCGTGCTTTAGTGCTGCGTACTGGGGGCTTACTACCTGCCGGCTTGCCAACAGACCTACCCGGGTTGGCAGACTTGCCGTTCTTACTATTTTTACTGGCTTTACTCTTTGATTGGTTAGCCCCTAGAGTTCCTGCGGATTTGGCTGCATTGACATTGATACCACTGGGCTTTTGCGGAACCCTATTATCAGAGCGACCCCTTTGAGGAGCTGCCTTTTTATTAGGCCTGCCCGTATCGGTTGCTAAGATTAGCTGACGACGGTTGGAAGAGCCGCCAGGCTCTGCGCCAACGGATTTAACAAGGCTAAATTCAATCTTGCGTGCATCTAAGTCAACACGACTGACCAATACATGCACTCGATCACCTAAGCGATAGCGAATACCGGTGCGCTCTCCACGCAACTCTTGACGTGCTTCGTCATACTGGAAGTAATCTCCGCCAAGCTCAGTGACGTGCACCATGCCCTCAACGAATAGATTCTCCAATTGAATAAATAAGCCAAAGTTAGCAACGCCTGTGACTGTACCAGCGTATTCTTGACCTAAATGATCACGCATGTAGTAACACTTCAACCAGGCTTCTACATCACGAGATGCTTCATCAGCACGTCGCTCATTAGATGAGCAATGAACACCTAACTGACCCCAGATTGGCAATGCGGCATTAGCACCCTTAGGTGGCTTAGTGCCTTTGGCTGCCCCTGCTTTGGCATCACTTTGGGATTTCTTGGCATTGACTGCATTCTCTCGACCTTTGCCTTTACGCGGCAAGGTCAGATTGAGCGGTACCTTCGGTGGCAATACAGGTACGTATGGTTTTTTCTGGAGAATCGATTTAATCACGCGATGCGTCAGCAAATCTGGATAACGGCGAATCGGGCTCGTGAAATGAGAATACGCTGGGTAAGCTAAACCAAAGTGACCTTCGTTATCCGGCTGGTACATCGCCTGCTGCATAGAGCGCAATACTACCGACTGCAACATATTGGCATCAGGTCGCTCTTTAATTTCACGCATCAACTTAGCGTAATCACGTGGCTTTGGCTTCTCGCCACCGCCCAATGACAAGCCTGAAGTTCTCAGTACTTGGCGCAAAGTCACCAACTTCTCTTCTGACGGCTCACCGTGAACACGATACAGGCTAAGGTGCTTATTTTTCTCAATAAAGTCAGCAGCGCAAACGTTCGCCGTGAGCATGCACTCTTCAATTAAGCGATGGGCATCATTACGAAGACGTGGCTCAATGCGCAAAATCTTACCAAGCTCATTACTAATGATTTGAGTTTCGGTTGTTTCAAACTCAATGGCGCCCCGCTTCTCACGAGCAGCCAACAGAATCTTATAAAGTGAATACAGGTTACCCAACAACGGACGGAACTGTGCAAAACGCGTTGCTTCTGGACCTTTGCTATTCGAGAGAATCTCCCAAACAGTATCGTAAGTAAAGCGTTGTGCTGAATGCATTACCGCTGGATAAAACTGGTAAGCCAAAACAATACCGTTGTTATCGACAACCGAGTCGCACACCATACACAGACGATCTACGCCTGGATTAAGTGAGCAAAGACCATTGGAGATCTTTTCAGGAAGCATCGGAATAACGCGTCTTGGGAAATACACAGAAGTCGCGCGCAACAAACCTTCGTCATCCAATGGCTGACCTGGCTTCACATAGTGAGATACGTCAGCAATTGCCACTATCAAGCGCCAGGCCTTAGTCTGGCCGTACATGACGGGCTCACAATAAACCGCATCATCAAAGTCACGTGCATCAGCACCATCAATAGTAACTAATGGTACGTCACGAAGGTCAACACGACCCTCCAGATCGGACTGCTGCACTGTATCTGGCAATGCAGCCGCCTCTTTCATGGCAGCGGCAGAAAACTCATGTGGCACGCCGTACTTGCGCACAGCAATTTCTATTTCCATACCAGGATCATCAATCTCACCTAAGACTTCAACTACTCGACCAACTGCTTGGCGATAGCTATCTGGGTAATCAATAATCTCCACACTCACTACTTGGCCTAACTTTGCTTGCCCTTGACCTTTAGGCGGAATTAAGATGTCATGACCAATGCGCTTATCTTCAGGCGCAACAATCAAAACACCGTTTTCATTTAATAGGCGCCCGATCACTACCTTATTGGCGTGCAGAACCACCTCGACAATTTGCCCCTCTGGACGACCACGTCGATCTGTTCCCAATACTCTGACGTTGACCCTGTCACCATGCATGACACGTGACATTTCTCTTTCTGATAAAAAGATATCCTCACCACCGTCATCGGGAATAACAAATCCAAATCCATCTCGATGCCCTTGAACTGTCCCTAAGCGGTCAGCCTCACGTGGCATCAAGTCTTTTGCTTTACGCATTTAATTCCTTCGGCAATACATGCCCTGTATATATCTAGTGATATCTATTTTTGTTATGAATAAGGCTACTGTATCAAACCACCAAGTCTGAAGGGAAAAAGCCAAAATGGGGTTCAAAATGCCTAAAAACGCCCATCCCCCTATAATAGAGGCATGCCCAGGTGGCGAAATTGGTAGACGCACCAGCTTCAGGTGCTGGCGATCGTAAGGTTGTGGGGGTTCGAGTCCCTTCCTGGGCACCAAATACACCTACAAAGACCTATATGGGGTCTGTAGCTCTCATTTTCAATAGGCTGATGCTCCAGCCCCCAAAGAAAAACCGCCCGAAGGCGGCTTAAAGATCTGAAACTACCAGCAAAAGATCTTTAGTTTTTCTTATATACCTGCTGACCATTTACCCAGGTTTCGTTGACTTGAATATCTCTGATCTTATAGGCATCTGTTTTCATAGGATTTTGATCAACGATGGCGAAGTCAGCGTACTTGCCAGCCTCAATAGACCCAATCTTGTCATCCATCTTCACCTGATATGCAGCATCTATAGTGACCGCTTTTAAAGCATCATTAACGGATACCTTTTCATTGGCATTTAATACCTTTTGCGGCGCTACTTGCCAAAGCCTCGAGGCACCCTCAGAAGCGTACTTCAATGGGTGGATCGGAGAAACTGGAGAGTCGCTATGGTACGCAAAATGCATGCCATTCTTAATCAAGCTAGCGCTTGGGTCAATACGATTAGCTCTCTCAGGTCCAAGTAAATGATCGTGAAATGCCTCACCCCAATAATCCGTATGACCAACAGTAAAGCCAGGAACAACGCCTAATTTTGCTGCTTTTGTAATCTGCGCCTCAGTGGGAACAGTGAAATGTTCAATCCTTAATCTAGTCTTAGCGTCACTTGGCTTGGTAACTAGCTTCTGAAAAACATTCAGAGTTTGCTCAATTGCTCTATCGCCATTGGAATGCACAGAGATTTGCCAACCCTGATCAAATCTCGGTTTAGCAAGATCATAGAGCTCTTGCTCAGTAAAGTTGAGGTTGCCTGTATTTTTAGTCCCCGCAGGATATGCATAGGGTTGAATCATTGCACCAGTGAGACCTTGATCGGATCCATCAGACACAATCTTGACGCCAATCAGCTTATAGATATCATCACCCTGACCTGGCTTATAGCTATTGTTAGTAAGTGGATATGCATTTGAATAGATATACCCCCTAACGCGAACAGGAAGCTTCCCGCCGTGAGTCATGTCGTTTAATAAAGCGTTTTCCTTATCAACGCCAAGGTAACCACCGAGAGAAATTTCTGCTGAAGTAGTAACGCCCTTGCGCACCATTCTCTGACCAACTTTTGCAACCGCTTGCTCAATTAAATCCTGGTTAGGTACAGGCATCTTTTTTAAGAACAAATAGAAAGATGGCACCTCATAAACTATGCCCGTTAAACGCCCCTTGCTATCTTTTAGCAATTTTCCGCCCTTAGGATCTGGAGTGGAGTCAGTAACCCCCGCCATCTCTAAAGCCTTATGGTTTACATAAGCAATATGCATACTTTGGTTCATGACAAAGATTGGCTTAGTTGTAGATACCTTGTCCAAGATATCGGCCGTCAACTCAGCCATAAATGGATCAGTCCTTGATGGGTCTACACCGAATGCAGTAACCCACTCTCCGTCTTTAACATTCTTACTATACGCTGTCAGCTTTGCAACCAAACTGTCTAAGGTGTCATGTGGCATCTCGAAGTTGGACATGTTTTGCCAAAGTTCTTCTGAGAATGCCGTACCAAAGATATGCACATGGGGCTCGACGAAACCAGGCATTAAAGTTTGACCATTTAGATTGATGAGCTTGGTATCTTTACCTTGTAAAGACTTTGTCTTTAACAAAGAGCCGACCTGAATAATCTTTCCACCCTGAATGGCTACAGCTTCTGCTACAGGTTGGGCTTTATTCATAGTGACAATATCGCCACCGTAAAAAATGACATCAGCGTTGCCAGCTGCAATAGCAGATTGAGCAGATAAGAATAAGGTTGCTAAGAGAATTCGATTTAAATGGCGCATGGTTTGACCTTGAAATTTATGGGTAAGCTCATTCTGAATTTTAACAGCGCCGAATGATTCTCCATTATGTCTAATGGCCCTCACTGAGCCTAAATAGCTTTAATATAGGGTACTCACTAATAAGTAAGCTTTCCGCAACCTTGACCAATCAATCAAACCCCTCCCTACTCAAAAAAGAGAGCAAGAAAGCCAAAGGCATTAGCCTGTTTTCTGCTACTGCCCTTGGCATTGGCGGAATGATGGGTGCTGGGTTATTTTCCCTTTTGGGCACTGCAAGCGCTCATGCCGGCTCACACATCCCCTTGGCGTTTTTACTGGGCGCAATTGCCGCCTCATTCTCGGTCTATTCATACGCCAAACTAGGCGCCACATTTCCCAGCAGCGGAGGTGCTGCTACGTTTACGGTAATGAGCTTTGGGCCTGGAGTGATTTCTGGTGGGCTTAATATATTTCAATACATTGGCTACCTGATTGCAGCAGCACTCTATGCCGCTGGGTTTTCCGAATACGCCAATACTTTGCTGGGTGGAAATTTATCTCCGCTTGAAATTAAGCTTGTAGGTGCCGGCATAGTTATTTTTTGTGCTGGTATTAATTTACTTGGCACCGATATTGTTGGCACAGCTGAAACGCTAGCCATTGGATTTGTGACACTTGCTCTTTTACTGTTTTCAGCTGGAGGCATTCATGTGGCTGATGTTGGTGCGTTCCAGATGTCGAGCTGGTCCATTAATGGAATAGCTATTGCTACCGGTATTTTGTATATCAATTACCAGGGCTTTGGGGTTGTAACTAATTCCTCTGATGCTATGCATGCGCCCCACAAAGAATTGCCAATCGCTATGTTCTCGGCACTGATTTTGGTAACGATTGCCTATGTACTTGTTAGTAGCGCAGTCATCCTACTATTTACCCCCGCCCAAATGGCGGTGTACAACGGTCATGTATTGGCTGATGCAGCCCAAATCGTAGCCGGCAAAACAGGCTTTATTGTGATTGGTGCATCTGCACTCCTAGCTTGTGCGGCCGCACTCAATGCCACCATCTTTGCCGCATCGAATATTGCAGCCGATATGACGCGCAAGAGCTCAGTTTCACAGGCCTTAGGTGATGAGGTCTTAAATACTGAGTTTCGTGCGCTAACCATATCAGCGATCTTGGTGATTGCTTTAGTACTAGCATTTCCATTGGATGTCGTTGGAAAAATGGCTAGCCTTGCCTTTTTATTGGTCTATGCTGCCATTACTTGGGGACATATTCGTGTGCGAAATCAAACAGGCGCAAAGCTATGGCCACTCTGGGCGGCAATCATCATTAATCTGGGCTTGTTTGCTACTTTATTTTTGAACGTGGTCGAAACAGCACCTAATAGCGCAATCGCTTTAGCGATTGCTTTAGTTGGATCTTTTGCTATTGAAGCAACTTCCCGTAAATTTCTCAGGAAGAAATTAAAGCCCCATTGAGCGGTGCAAGATTTTCGATTTCATTTCTAACCAGAGGCTTTCAAAATCCTCGACCTTCTCTTCAGATAACTGCACTGGCTCGAAGAGGCCGCCAAAAATGATAGAGCCCTTCTTTACTAGGGTCTTATCAAATTCACTCAGGCTAATCGGCTTATCGTCCATGTCCCTCGTCAGCTCTGCAGAGCAGACAATCGCATCCGTATCATCTCGGTCAATCACTGCAAACTCAATAAACTGCTGATTCTTTTCCACAATAACCAAAGTGCCGCGGGCATAGCAAACTGCCTCATGTGCTTGTACTATGTATGCAAGAAACTGATTCTTCTCGTCATCACTGCCCATAGGAAGATCATCAATAAAGAAAAGGTATTGATCGCCCTCTGCATTGACCAAGGTAAAGACCTTAGGAACAACGCCATGGCCCAAGGCTAAGTTACGGTAATAACTAGAAATTTCTACTGCAAGGTTTTCAGAAAATAAGTGCATTGCGATGTTATGGCTATGTTAATTACAGACAAAAAGGTTTATCTAGCTGTTAATATATTTTTGCAAGAAATTGAGGGTTCGATCCCAGGCGAGCTTGGCCGCTTCATCGTTGTACTTCAGTGGCGGCAAGTCACGAGAATCGGACTTGGGGTTTGCAAAGGCATGCTTCGTATCGTAGCGATGAAATTCATAATTGACGCCTGCTGCTTTTAATTTTTCCTCAAGCTGATCTACGCCTGCGATCGGGAAAAACTCATCATGCAAGGCCCAATGCCCGAGCATCGGCTTAGTGATGGCTTCAGCATTAACGTAATCAAGCGGTGGGTTGCCGTACCAAACAATAGAGCCATCTAACTCTGGCACATTACATGCCGCCAGAATAGTTAAGGCACCGCCCATGCAGAAGCCGGTCACAGCAACCTTTTTGCTGCCAGTAGCTTTTAAGTACTGAACAGCACCACGAATATCTTGTCCGGCGGCATCACCAAAATTGAGATCACCCATTAAATGCTCAGCCTCATTAGCCTCCAAGGCTAACTTACCGCGATACAAATCTGGAACTAGAGCGCGATAACCCGCTTTAGCCAGCCGATCAGCAACGGCTTTAACTTCTTCATCGAGACCCCACCACTCCTGAATAACGACCACCCCAGGGGCGTTTGCTTTATCGCTTGGCTCTGCCAAGTAACCATTTAATAACTGCCCATCGGGTCTTTTAAATTCAATCATAGGAACTCCTTATGCTTTTTTCGTATCAGAATGAATATATCCTACCAGCCAGAATGTCAGCAATCCACAAATGGCTGCGCCATAGCCGACCAAGTTGTAATGCTCCATCTTTCCATCCGGCGTAATGGTAACGATCAGGCCCGCAACAACGGATGCAATTCCAGAAGCTAGCATCTGAGTTGAGCCTACTAGACTCATAAAGGTTCCCCGGATCTTTGGCTCCACAAGCTGACTCACAATCGCCATGGCTGGGATCATGCGCCCTGAAATTAAGATAAAAAATGATGTCGAATTAATCAAGACAACCCAAAGGGGAACCGGCACAAGATTGGTTGTCACTATCAGAGGTATTAAGCTGACAATCGCCAGAATTCTAAATACCCGCACTTTGCCATATTTATCGGCCATTTGACCTATTAACCTTGAACTCATTAGAGTGGCAATGCCACCACATAGATAAATTAAAGAAATGTAGGAATTGGCAACGCCGATATTAGAAGTGAGAAACAGGGCAATATAGGGAATCACTGAGAATCCAGTGATCATAATTAGCCCCATAAACACAAATGCGCGCGCATGTTTGTGTGCAATCAGAATGTCATAGATTTGTCTAAAGCGACTACCCTCCTGGACGTGATGCAAATGTCCAGAAATTTTAGGGATATAGCGATATCCAATAAACAAAATCAATATAGAGATGAGGCCAATAAACATAAAAGGGGCACGCCAACCTAAAAAGCTAATGTGGTTTGCTAAAAACAAACTTAAAGGCACGCCAGCAACAGTTGAAACCGAGAAAGCAGCCATGACTGTACCCAGCGCTTTCCCTCTACGTTCAAAAGGAATGGAATCAGCAACAATCGTCTGCACTAATGATCCTAAGATGCCTCCGAAGGCACCTGCGCAGGCACGGGCAATAAATAGCATGTGATAGTTTTGGGCAAACCCACAGGCTATGGTTGCAATAATGAAGCAAACATATAAACGAAGAAGCAATTGCCTCCGTTCAAATCGATCAATGTAATAGGTAGCAAATACGCCTGCGATTGCAGCAGCAAAAGTATAAGAAGATAGCAATAAACCAAATTGATGCGTATTAATATTGAGCACCCGAATGAACTCAGGCCCCAAAGGCATCATGATCATGAAATCTAAGATATGGGTGAACTGAATACCCGCCAATGAAAACAAAAAGAAGCGTTCTTTCTTCTTTGTTTCGATGGCATGCGTGGTGTTAATCAAGGGCTACTTTACATGGGCTATTCAATATGACATTATCATCCCTGATGAAGATGTTTGCCTATCTAATCCTTTTGAAGATCCAGCCAATTTATGCCTATCTCCACTGAAGTCATCATCCAGTCCTCCATAGCTGGCATCCCACTTCTGCCGCTCATAAGAGATGCGCTTTATGGGTTGCTGGGTCTCATTATGGTCATTGCCTTTCATGGCGGCCTGATTAATTACGTCATGATTCGCTTTGAGAGATTAACCAATCAAAATCTGAAGAAGAAGCAATACGACCGCGTTTTTTATCACTTCTACTCCTCCTTTTTAATCATCGCCCTTATCCATCTTACGGAAATTATCATCTGGACCGTTTATATCACCCAACTCAAATTAATTGATGATGGTTTACAAACCCTGCTCTTCGTTGGAAGTTGCTACACCACAGTAGGCTTCGTCTCAGACATCCTGCCAACTGGCTGGAAAAGTCTTGCCTTCTTTATTTCTTTTTCGGGATTATTCTCAATCGCATGGACTACTTCCACAATGATTGGAATGACGGGCACCTTTAAGGCAGCCTGGAACATCAAGCATCACCAGAAAGATCCTAGCGCTTCTTAATGTAGTAGCCATAGACACAACGACTGCCACCCCTAGATGGATCATGCGTGTCATGAATTACCCCATCAATAATTGCAGTGAGATGTTTGGAAACCTTGGCAATCAGTATTGCCTTGGGTAGCTCCTCTGGTCGTAGGTGAACTTGGCAGCCTGCTCCTACTTTCATGGTGGGCACCCATTCAAAACCAAGGCCCAAAATATAGTCGTGAAATACATTGCGATGGTTGCCATTTCTGGGGGATGAACCTTTAGCGCTAAGCCTCTTTGCTAAGCGATCATTCTTGAGTTGGGCGTAGTTCTCATTTGCAAGCCTTAAATCTTCATACACCTGCATGTAGGGAAGATCTGCAGCAATGGCAATGGATCTCACAACACAATCCCCCGCTCCACCTTTAAATCCAGCCTTCTCCCTGCCGCCATCATTCAATTGAAATGGAAACTGGGAATGCGCTTTGGAGAAAGGGTTTAGAAATCCGAACATGCTCAATAGTTAATAAGTTGCGACCAATAAAAAATGGATTTGCTTTGTGGGCAAATCCATTTTTATCTAGGGCGTTGGCTAAATTACTTAGCGTGCGCCTTCTTGACCTCTAAACGCCAAGCATGCAACAAAGGCTCGGTGTAACCGTTAGGCTGCTCAAGTCCTTTGAAAATCAGATCGCTAGCCGCTTTATAGGCATATGAATCTTTGTAGTTAGGCATCATTGGTTGATACAAAGAATCGCCAGCATTTTGACCATCAACCACTTTAGCCATACGTTGCAAAGTTTCGTTTACTTGATCAGCAGTCACAATGCCATTGAGCAACCAGTTAGCAATATGCTGGCTGGAGATACGCAAAGTCGCACGGTCTTCCATCAAACCTACGTTATGAATATCAGGAACCTTGGAACAACCAACGCCTTGATCAATCCAACGCACTACATATCCTAAGATACCTTGGCAGTTGTTATCCAACTCTTGCTGAATTTCTTCCTTAGACCAGTTGGCCTTTTCAACTACCGGAATAGTCAGTAAATCATTGATCAATGCTTCAGCTTCAGCCTGCGTATCGAGCTTTTCCATTTCTTTTTGGAGCTCTGCTACGTTTACTTGATGGTAGTGAAGCGCGTGCAAGGTAGCTGCCGTTGGTGATGGCACCCATGCAGTATTTGCACCTGCTTTAGGATGAACAATCTTCTGCTCAACCATAGCCTTCATCATGTCCGGCATTGCCCACATCCCTTTACCGATTTGAGCGCGACCACGTAAGCCACAATCCAAACCTGCAAAAACGTTACGACGCTCATAAGCAGATAACCACTTGCTGGTTTTCATATCGCCTTTGCGCATCATTGGACCTGCATACATTGCTGTATGCATTTCATCGCCAGTGCGATCCAAGAAGCCAGTATTAATAAAGGCTACACGTGCACCTGCAGCAGCAATGGCTGCCTTGATGTTGGCACTCATACGACGCTCTTCATCCATGATGCCGAGCTTGACGGTATCAGCTGGTAAGCCGAGTAATTTCTCAACGCGACCAAACAATTCACCTGCAAAAGCCACTTCTTCAGGGCTATGCATTTTTGGCTTCACAATATATACAGAACCCTTGCGAGTATTACCAATCGCTTGGCTTGCTGGGCGATTGATGTCATACAAGGCAATCAATACTGTTACTACTGCATCTAAGATGCCTTCGTAAATCTCTTTGCCTTCACCAGTAATGATGGCTGGGTTAGTCATCAAATGACCAACGTTACGGAGGAACAAGAGTGAACGGCCATGCAACGTAACGATGCCGTCTTTTGCATCAACAGCGCCGATGCCAGCTTTGTACTTACGATCTGGGTTAAGAGCGCGCGTAATTGTCTTGTCGCCCTTCTTCACTTCCTCAACCAATGTACCCTTCAGAATTCCTAGCCAGTTTTCATAAGCAAGAACCTTGTCATCACCATCTACTGCAGCAATAGAATCTTCCAAATCCAAGATCGTAGAAAGTGCTGCCTCAAGAACTACGTCATTGATGCCAGCAGGATCACTTGCACCGATCGTTTTGCTCTTGTTGATTTCAATATCAATGTGCACGCCGTTATTGCGCAACAAGATAGAGCTTGGAGCTGCTGCATCACCTTGGTAACCCACAAACTGCTTCTCATCAGCTAAACCAGTAGAAGTGCCATCTTTTAACTTGACGGACAACTTATTGCCGTCTACTGAGTAAGCTACTGAATCACGGTGTGACCCTTTAGCCAATGGAGCCGCTTGATCTAAGAAATTACGGGCATAAGCAACTACTTTTGCACCACGAATTGGGTTGTAGGCACCTGCCTTGGTAGCGCCATCCTCTTCAGAAAGGACATCAGTACCGTAGAGAGCATCGTACAAAGAACCCCAGCGTGCATTGGCAGCATTTAACGCATAACGTGCATTCAATACTGGAACTACTAATTGAGGGCCAGCTTGAAGTGCCAACTCATCATCTACATTCTGAGTTGTAGCGGTAATTTTTCCTGGGACATCAACCAAGTAATCAATTTCCTTTAAGAACTTACGATATGCAGGCATATCTGTGATTGGGCCTGGATTAGCTTGGTGCCACTTATCCAAATCCAATTGAATGCGATCACGCTTAGCAAGCAATGCATCATTTTTAGGGGTTAGGTCCTTAACAATCTCATCAAAGCCTTTCCAAAAATCGGCACTCTTAATACCGGTGCCTGGAAGTACTTTGTCTTCGATAAATCGATATAAAGGGGTTGCCACTTGGAGGCTATTGCAGGTAGTGCGCGCAGTCATGTTGATATCTTCGTAAACAAAAAGTTAATAAATTGGGTAGTTAAATACTGAATCGATTATTTTCCATCAATCCTGAAATGGATGCTGGAGGAGGATGGTTTCATCACGCTCTGGGCCTGTAGATACCATAGCGATTGGCTTGCCTGCAACTTCCTCAATACGGCGTAGGAAGTTTTGTGCCTCGACTGGAAGCTTGTTCCACTCACGAATACCAAAAGTCGTTCCCTTCCAGCCAGGGAAATCTTCATAGATTGGCTGGCAGCGAGCAACGGATTCTGCACCGCGTGGCAATACATCTAACTTCTGACCATCCAAGTTGTAGCCAACGCATAAACGAATCGTTTCGAAACCATCAAGAACATCCAGCTTGGTGATGCAAAGGCCAGATAAACCGTTGATCTGAATGGAGCGTTTCAATGCAGCAGCATCCAACCAGCCTGTACGGCGTGGTCGCCCGGTAACAGAACCAAACTCTTTACCAACTTCAGCCAAACGAACACCAACCGGATCCTGCTTAGCAGGATTGTCATGATCGTAGAGTTCGCTTGGGAATGGGCCAGCGCCTACGCGTGTGCAGTAGGCTTTGGTAATACCCAAGATGTATTGCAATGAGTCTGGACCAACACCTGAACCAGCAGCAGCGTTACCTGCTACGCAGTTACTGGAAGTGACATATGGATAAGTACCGTGATCGATATCGAGCAATGTTCCCTGCGCACCTTCGAATAACAAATTCTGGCCAGATTGCTCGGCAGCATATAAAGCGCTAGAGACATCTACCACCATAGGCTTCAGGCGCTCAGCGTAAGACATTGCCTCAGCTAGTGTTTTTTCATAATTTACTGGTTCAGCGCCATAGTAATTGGTGAGCATGAAATTGTGATATTCCAAGTTTTCACGCAACTGCTCTGCAAATTTTTCTGGGTAGAACAAATCTTGAACGCGCAATGCACGGCGCGCTACTTTGTCTTCATATGCTGGCCCAATACCGCGACCAGTAGTGCCAATCTTTGCCTCGCCACGCTTTTTCTCACGCGCATGGTCAATCGCCACGTGATACGGAAGAATCAAAGTGGTTGCTTCTGAGATCTTCAATCGCGATTGCACATCTAAACCGGCAGACTCAAGCTCACCAATTTCTTTGAAGAGCGCCTCTGGCGAGAGAACCACGCCATTACCGATGTAGCAGATTACATTTTTATGCATGATTCCAGAAGGAATCAAACGCAGAATAGTCTTCTTGTCGCCAATGATGAGGGTATGACCTGCATTGTGGCCACCTTGGAAGCGAACCACCGCTTGCGCGTGATCAGTCAACCAATCAACTACCTTACCTTTGCCTTCATCACCCCACTGGGTGCCAATGACAACTACGTTACGACCTTTAGTTTGCTGCTTTGAAGACATAGTGAAATCCAAAAAGATAATTACAAAATAAGTTAACTGCTTAATGCCAAATGTATTGCTTTATTTCCGCTGTACTTTTAATTTACTTCTTCTTTACTTCCCAAGAGTTACCCTGCTTGATCAACTCTCGATCGCATTCATATTCAGCAGCTTCCACTGTCGTGCCCGCTGGAATCTGTATAACCACCTCGCCCTTACTTCTCAGGGTTGCGATGACCGTACTTAATTCAGCATCTTCAATCCAAGGCGCCAAGATAGCCAACTTGCGGATACTCAATGGCGATAAATTCGCTAGAGTTAATAGATCTAAAGAAAAGCCCGTTGCAGGACGTGGACGACCAAAGGCTTGGCCCACATGGTCATAGCGTCCGCCTCTTGCGATTGGTTGTGGGAACTGGTCAACATAAGCGGCAAACATGACACCACTGTGATACTGGTAGCCACGCAAATCAGCCAGATCAATACTGAGTTCTAAAGTGCTAGATAACTTCGCTACAGCAGAAACCAAACGCCCAAGATCTGCCAAGGCCTGATCAATTGCTGCATGCTTAGGCAATACTTTCTGAGCATTTGCCAATACTTCAGAGCAAGGACCATTGAGCTCAGTCAATGCCATCAGTGCTTGAGCAACCTTTGGAGGTAAGCAAGTCGCCCATTGACTCAGGCGAGGACGATCCTTGCTTTGCAAGAGACTATATAAAGTTTCGACAGTTACTTGATCTAAGTTCTGACCATCCAAGATTCCAGCCAGAATGCCAGCGTGCGACAAATCTAGATACACCTTCTTAATGCCAGCAATAGAAAGGGTTTTTAGCAATAAGGTAATTGCCTCAAGATCAGCTTCCCAGGTTGCGCACCCATAAATCTCGGCGCCAAGCTGTAATTCTTCGCGCGCTGAGCTGCCAACCGGGGTGCGAGCGTGTGCCACAGATCCGGCATAACAAAGACGGGTAACGCCAGCGCGATTTAATAGGTGGGCATCGATGCGAGCCACTTGCGGAGTCATGTCTGCACGTAAACCTAATGTGCGACCAGACAACTGGTCTACCAGCTTGAATGTTTGCAGATTGAGATCGGAGCCAGTGCCAGTCAACAAAGAATCCAAGAACTCCAGAATCGGCGGGGCAACCAACTCATACCCATAAGACTGATACAAGTCCAAGACGGCACGACGCAAAGACTCAACCTTGCGAGCCTCAGCAGGCAAAACATCTGCAATATCTTCAGGAAGTAACCAGCGATTCATGATGTGAACTATTTGCTTTCTTATTTTTTGTGCAGGAACTTGAAGAACTCGCCATTCGGCTCAACCACCATGATGTCCTTCTTATCCTTAAAGGAGCTTCTATACGCTTCCAGGCTTTGATAGAACTGAGCAAATTGTGGATCGCGCCCGAATGCTTCTGCATAAAGTGCAGTGGCCTTAGCATCCCCTGCCCCTTTAATCTTTTGGGCATCACGATAAGCTTCTGCCAAGATCGTGTCACGTTGACGTTCTGCATTTGCGCGAATCTTGTCAGACTCTGCTGCGCCCATAGAACGCAACTCATTGGCTACACGTTTACGCTCTGCTTCCATGCGACGATAAACAGAGTCGCTGATCTCCGCTAAAAGGTCAACACGCTTTAAGCGAACATCAACAATTTCAACGCCGATGTCAGAGGCATCATCAGCAACTTTCTTGCGAATACCCTGCATCACTTCTTCGCGCTGATCAGAAATCAACTCACGAACAGTGCGCTTGGTGAACTCTTCATTCAGGGCTGAACGAACTAACTGAGTTAAGCGGTCTTGCGCCAAACGCTCATCACCTTTAAAGCTAATAAAGAACTTACGTGGATCGACAATGCGCCATTTCACATAAGAGTCTACTAATAAGTTTTTCTTTTCAGCAGTAATGAAGCGCTCTGCTTCCGGATTATCAATCGTCAAAATACGACGGTCAAAGAAGCGAACACTCTCAAATGGGGCTGGGAGCTTCACCTGAATTCCCGGCTGCTCAATCACGCGAACAATCTGCCCGAATGAGAACACCACAGCAAACTTACGTTGATCCACCACAAAAACGCTGGAAGACAAAACGTAGATCAGCGCAATAAAGCCAATGCCAGCTGCAATTAAACGATTAGCATTCATTATCTGGACTCCCGATCACGACTACGGAGACCATCGCGTTTATCTGCAGCGCTATTCGTTACTGGCGCTACAGGAGCAGAGGTAGAGGCAGAAGACGAGCTTGCAGGATTTGTATTTGTACCTGTTGCACCACCAACCGTAACGCTACCAGTTGGAGTGGTTGCGCCTGAAGAACTTGTTTGTGCACTGGCCGCTTGAGCGCTTTCCGCACTGACTTGCGCAACGATCTTATCGAGCGGGAGATATAACAAGCTATTGCTCTTGGTGGTATCAACCAAGATCTTGGTAACGTTGTTGTACATCTCACGCATGCTATCGATATACATGCGATCACGAGTCACTTGAGGCGCCTTAGAGTATTCAACCAAGATCTGCTTAAAGCGTGTGGCATCACCCTCAGCGGTAGCCACTACACGGGCCTTATAACCCTCCGCCTCTTGAATCAGGCGAGCTGCTGTACCTTTGGCGCGCGGAATAATATCGTTGGCATAGGCCTGACCTTCGCTCTTCAAACGCTCTTGGTCTTGCCCTGCTTTGACAGCATCATCAAACGCAGCCTGAACCTGTTCTGGGGGCTGAACATTTTGTACGGTCACACTAGTTACGTAGATGCCCGTTTTGTAACTGTCCAAAATCTTTTGTATTGAATTGGCTAAATCAATACCAATTTTTTCACGGCCTTCGTATAAGACGGTATCCATCTTGCTACGAGCAACAATTTCACGCACTGCTGTTTCGGCAGCTTGCACTACCGCCGCATCGGGATCGCGGTTATTGAATAAATAATCAGTAGGATCCTTCAAGCGATATTGCACAGCAAAGCGTACGTCGATGATGTTTTCATCTTCAGTAAGCATTGAAGAATCTTTTTGATTGGTAGCCTTGATTAATACAGGGCGCCCTACTTCTACAGAGCGAACTCCTGATAGGTTCACAGTCTCTTCAGACTGAATCGGCCAAGGCATACGCCAGTTAATACCTGGCTTAGCGGTGTAATCGTACTTACCAAAAGTAAGGATGACGCCAGCTTGACCTTCTTGAATAATGAAGAAGCCACTGCAAACCCACATAAAGAAGACAACCGCTCCAGCAATCAGAAAGCTCGCCTTAGAGCCAAATGGATTGCTGAAATTAAAGTTAGGTGCGCTGATACCACCATTGCCACCGCCGCCACTACCGCCACCATTGCCGCGCTGTGAAGGCGGCGGAATATCAGTACTACTGGGTTTATTCGCTGGCTTGCTAGCGGGGTTACTTGTTGCGCCAGGCTTCTTCTTACCACCAAAGATGCCAGCAATTCTGTCATTGAAATCACGCCACAACTCATCCAAATCCGGCGGGCCATCTGGCTTGGTTACAGGGTTTGTTGGTTTTGCATCTACTGGCTGGTTAGTTTCTGGATCTACTTTTGGAGCTTGACCTTCTGCCTGCCCATCTTTGGCATCCTTGGATCCACCAGAATTGTGGCTATTGCCCCAACCTGGATCATTCACCGAAAAAAGGTCTAGAAATTTACGCGTCATTAGATAAATAGCTTCGGTTGGCAATCGGATTAAATTCAGAAGTTTCTGGTCGTTCAGGTAAAGGTTCTAAAAACTCATCCGGGGCCAATTGCTTCTTGGCACGGTTGTGCTCGACCCTTATTCTATCAGTCATTTGAGAGCATTCGGCTAGGGCCGAGCGAAGTAAATCAAGGCCTAAGCCCGTCTTGGCTGACAGGAAAACCTGGCTTGGAAAGCCCTGCCCATCTCGCTCTAAAACAGCCCCACGGGTGAAGGTTTGGGGCATTTGGTCGATCTTATTCATGATCTCGATACGAGGGATGTCATCAGCCCCAATTTCCTCCAAAACAGCCTCAACTTCAGCCTTTTGCTCCCTGGCGACGGGGCTACAGGCATCAATAACATGCAAAATGAGGTCCGCATGGATGGTTTCGTCCAAAGTTGCCCTAAAGGCCTCCACCAGCTGATGAGGCAAATCCCGGATAAAACCCACCGTATCAGAGACCACAATCGACCCAACTCCGTCCAGATGGACTTTTCTAGAAGTGGTATCTAGGGTGGCAAACAGCTGATCAGCAGCATAAGTCCCTGCTTTGGTTAGGGCATTAAATAAGGTCGATTTACCGGCATTGGTATACCCAACCAAAGAGACCGAGAAAACATCTTTGCGATTGCGGGCTCGTCTTTGAGTTCTTTGTTGGCGCTGGAGTTTTTCTAACTCATTTTCTAAGCGCTTGGCTTTGGTGGCTAGCATACGGCGATCCAACTCCATTTGAGTTTCACCAGGACCGCCACGCACACCAATACCACCACGTTGTCTCTCTAAGTGACTCCAGGCTCTAACCAAACGAGACATGCGATAGCGCACTTGCGCCAGCTCAACCTGTGTCTTACCGATATGACTTTGCGCTCTTTGGCTAAAGATATCCAAAATCAAACCGGTGCGGTCCATCACATGAAAACCAATATGGCGCTCTAAATTGCGTTGCTGAGTTGGGGAGAGTGGATGATTGAAGATGGCCAGTTCTGCGCCCTGCTCTTCCATTACTCGCTTGAGTTCATTCGCCTTGCCTGAGCCGATAAACAAAGCGGGGTCAGTTCTTCCCTTGCGGGCAATAACAGTGGCTGCGGGTATAGAGCCTGCGCTATCAGCCAACAGGCTGAGCTCGGCCATGCTATCTGCAAAGTCTTCGCGTCCCGTGTCTACACCAACCAGAACAGCGCGTGCCGCATCTACTCCGGTTTTATACAGGGCTAGCTTCTTCTAAACGAAAATCAATCGCACGAGCAGGAACGATCGTCGAGATTGCATGTTTGTAAACCATCTGCGTCACCGTATTACGCAAGAGCACAACATATTGATCAAAAGATTCAATATTGCCTTGCAACTTAATGCCATTTACGAGATAGATCGAAACAGGAACATGCTCTTTGCGCAAAGCATTGAGGAACGGATCCTGAAGCAATTGAATTTTGTTGGGGTTGCTATTACTCATACTGCTCCTTATTTATCTTTTGATAACTACTTTTTTTGGGAGTCTTGCTTTTTTTATTCAATATTCATTTTCACTGCACATGACTAAATACATACTGCTCAATGCAAACTACCGGAACCAGCGACTCTTCAAGCTCTCTATATTGGGCTGATTTTCTAAAAAATCAAGCCCAATTCGGCATGAGCTTGAAAGCTTAGCCCAAATTAGCGCTTTTTGCCCTTTTTACCCTTATCGTCATCAACGTAAGGGTTTTTAGCGGTATTCA
Source organism: Polynucleobacter sp. JS-Polo-80-F4 (assembly GCF_018881965.1). Classification (GTDB taxonomy): domain Bacteria; phylum Pseudomonadota; class Gammaproteobacteria; order Burkholderiales; family Burkholderiaceae; genus Polynucleobacter. The sequence goes on along the minus strand of NZ_JACVPI010000001.1, from coordinate 1,508,418 downwards.
TCTGAATCCGTAAAGGCGTACCGCGCAATTTAAAGACATCCCTAAAGCGACCTTCCAAGTATCGCTTGTAGCTATCAGTCACCCCACTCAAGGATGTGCCATGAATGACCACAATTGGGGGATTCATGCCCCCTTGGTGGGCATAGCGTAATTTTGGACGGCCCATACCAACCCGTTTTGGCTGCTGATGCTCGATAGCCTCTTGCAAGATTCGGGTTAAACGTGGGGTTGGTAGCTTTGCCATCGCTGCGGCATAAGCAGAGTCCACATCCTTAAAGAGATCCTTAAGACCTGTACCCTTTTTGGCGGAGATCGGATGAACGTTTGCAAAATCCAGAAAGCGTAGTTTTTGTGCGATCTCTAAGCGAGCGCGCTCTTTAACGTAAGCATCTAGACCATCCCACTTATTCACTGCAACTACTAATGCGCGCCCAGCCTCAACGATAAATCCAGCAATGTGTGCATCTTGCTCGGAAATATCTTGCTGGGCATCCAGCATCAAAATCACCACATTACAGTCAGCAATTGCTTGCAATGTTTTTACCACCGAGAACTTCTCAATGGCTTCGAATACTTTACCGCGGCGACGCAGGCCTGCAGTGTCAACCAAGATATAGGGCTTGCCGTTGCGCTCAAAGGGCACTTCGATCGCATCACGTGTAGTGCCCGGCATGTCAAAGGCAATCACGCGCTCTTCACCGATCAACTTATTGATCAATGTAGATTTACCAACGTTTGGACGACCCACTACCGCAATCTTCATTGGGCGATTAGGATCGTTGGCTAATTCGTCTTCATCTGGCTCTGCAATGCCTAGAGAATCTAATGCGTCATCAATCAGACCACGCACACCATCGCCATGCGCAGATGAAATTGGGAAAGGTTCACCCAAACCAAGCTCATGAAAGTCTGCAGTGACAACGCCAGCCTGCATACCCTCAGTTTTATTTACCGCCAGAATGACTGGTCTTCCAGTCTTACGTAAGAAATCGGCAATCACCCGATCCTGAGGCGCCATACCTAAGCGACCATCAACCAAGAAAATCACAATGTCAGATTCGGCAACTGCTTGCTTAGTTTGTTTTGCCATTTCGGCGACGATGCCGGTCTTCGCTACTGGCTCAAAACCGCCGGTATCTACGCAGATAAATGCGCGCTCGCCGATGCGGCCCTTGCCATAGTGGCGATCTCTGGTTAAACCAGAAAAGTCGGCCACCAATGCATCACGAGAACGCGTTAAGCGATTAAAGAGGGTCGACTTCCCCACATTAGGACGGCCGACGATAGTGATAACTGGATTCATTTTGGACTGTACGCCGCTATTTTTCCACCTTGAGATTGAACCAAGATGAGGCCACCTACCGCAATGGGGGCAGCCGAGATTGGACTACTGTCGTGACGAATACGCGCAACCATCTCGCCATTCGCCTGTGAAAATGCATGGATATAACCTTGAGCGTCACCCATCAACAAAACTCTGCCAACTGCAAGTGACTCACCTACATCACGGAATGTCAGCTGCGTATTTTCCCAAACTTGGGTACCGTCTTTGGTCGCAAAAGCAGTGACATAGGATTTGTCGTTTGCCGAGAAAACCATATCGGAACTTTGTGAGGTACCGGTATAACTTGAATAATCCTTAAACCAGAGAAGGCTGCCAGTACGGGCTTGGCCGCAACCAACACGGCCCTGATAAGAAACTGCACAGATAATATCGCCTTCCATACTAGGTTTAGCAGTGACATCGTTCAAGCGCTCGATTTCAGAAAAGCCTTTAGGAAAGGACACCGGGGTTTCCCAAACTAAGCCGCCATTCGCAATTGCAATCATGCCAAAACGACCGCCTGCAAAACCAGTGACAATCACTTCGTTATTAATAGCTAACATGCCATAGCCCACGCGCAATGACAAAGCAGACTGCTGACGCTGATAAGTCCACTTACGTGCGCCAGTTTGCGCATCCAATCCAATGAAACGATTGTCAAGTGCACGCACAACTACTACTCCAGCAGCAACTACGGGCTCACTTAATACTTCACTGCCAACACTCACATTCCAAATAGGCTTGCCAGTATCGTCATAGGCATAAACCATGCCTTTAGTACTCACCGCAACAGTAGTGCGTCCATCCGAGCCAGGGCCAACAGATAAGCGATCAGGCACGGATACTTCCCACGTTTTATTGCCTGACACTAAATCGATCCTAGCCAAGTTCCCACGGTGGGAGGCTACATATACCGCATCGCCAGCAACGATCGGATGAAAGTTAAAGGTTTCCGATGATCCAATGCTGTTTGACCATACTGGTCGAAGATCAAATTGATTGGTAACTGCCGCTAATTCAGCAGGCTTTCTGACCTTTGAACTACCGGAGCAAGCAACTAGAGCAATTACCGCGGAACCCAACACTAAGGCAGTGCCTATGCGCATCGGCAAACGCTTCATTTCTTTAGTCATCACTTTAGTCATCACTGAGCAACTCCTCCAACGGCATCCAATTTAACCTTTAAGAGACGGCGCGCCTCTTCAGGAAATTCCTTGGCTTGGTCTAACTTTTTCCAAGCCTCTTGATAACTTTCTTTAGCTTGTTCATTTTTCTTTTGCGCCAAATACCAATCACCACGACGCTCAAGCCATAAAGACTCAAAACCAGCAATAGGCTTTTCTTTCAAAATTTGATCGGCTTCTGCAAAATCTTTTTCAGAGCCCAGTTCAATCAATTGAGTCACTAAGCGCAATTTAGCCAAAGCAAGATAGCCATCATTTGATGCATTCTTAGAGGCCCAACGTAAATAATCTAAAGCCTTTGCGCTATCGCCTGCATCCGATGCAATACGCGCAGCGATCAAACTAGACATTGCCGCATAAGGAGTGCGTCCAAAGTCTTTTTGCAAATCGTCAGTTGCGCGCAAAGTCTGATCCTTATCGCCTTTTGCAATTGCACCCACCATCGTTTCATAAAGCTTAGAAGCTTCAAGTGACTGACTATTGCGCCACCACTGATATCCGCTGTAAGCAGCGTAAGCGAATAAGGCGGCTGTTACTACCCCAGTAATGATGTTGCGGTACTTTTGCCAAAACGCTTTGAATTGGTCTAATTGTTCTTGTTCTTCTAGATCTAAAGGCATGTCAATCCAAACTCACTAATGGGTAATTAAAAGGTAATTTATAAGTAATTGCTTAATTCTATTCGGAGGCGCCAACCAGGGCATCAATAACTGCCCCCAAGACATCGTCCAAAGGAACGGATTTCTGCTCCCCCGTGCCACGTAAGTCCTTGAGCGCTGCCTCATTCCCAGCCAATTCATCAGGGCCAATAATGACTGCAAAGGCTGCCCCACTGCTGTCAGCCTTCTTCATTTGGGACTTAAAGCTGGCTGATTGACCATCTGGAGGACAGAAAAGAACGGTATCAATACCTGCACTACGGAGACGCTCAGCAATAATCATGGCGGCAGTTAAGGTCTCGCCACCTTGATGCAAAACAAAGATATCGCATTGAGCCTGAGCTTCAGGCAAGGATCCAGAGACCTTCATCAACTCGAGCACGCGTTCCATGCCCATTGCCCAACCACAAGCAGGCGCTGCTTTGCCACCCATGCGCTCAATTAACGGGTCATAACGTCCCCCGCCGGCAATCGTGCCTTGAGCACCTAATTCATCGGTAACCCACTCAAATACAGTGAGGTTGTAATAATCCAAGCCACGCACTAAACGAGGATTGATTTTGCAAGGGATGTTATTTGCCTTGATTAAAGCCTGTACTGCATTGAAGTGCTTGAGCGACTCTTCACCCAAGAAATCCAATAGCTTTGGCGCACCTTCGATCAATGCCTGCATTTCTGGGTTTTTAGAATCCAGAATACGTAATGGGTTTGAGATTAGGCGTCGCTGTGAATCTTCATCGAGTTGTGATTTGTTTTGCTCAAAGTAAGTCACCAATGCAGCGCGATGTTGAGCGCGCTCAGGAGCTTGACCTAGAGAGTTAATCTCCAAGCGTACGCCCTTCAAACCCAATTCGTCCCAGAGGCGTTGGCCCATGAGAATGATTTCCGCATCGATATCAGGACCGGCAAAACCTAAGGCCTCAACACCAAACTGGTGAAACTGACGATAACGACCACGCTGTGGACGCTCGTGACGGAACATCGGTCCGGTGTACCAAAGGCGCTTAGGGCCTTCGTAAATTAAATTGTTTTCAATGACGGATCGCACTAACGCAGCAGTACCTTCGGGACGCAAGGTGAGTTGCTCACCATTGAGGCGATCTTCAAAGGAATACATTTCTTTTTCAACGATATCGGTGACTTCGCCGATACCACGCTGAAATACTGCAGTTGCTTCAACGATTGGCGTTCTCAAAAATTCATAACCATAAGCACGCGTTAGATCACGCAGGACATGCTCAAGATGTGCCCACTGCGCTGCATCCGCAGGTAGCAAATCATTCATCCCGCGAACGCCATTGATCTTCTGGACCTTAGCTTGCCCCGCTTGTGCTTTGATGTCTTTATTTTGATCGGTCATTTTTATTATTGTTTTGCTTTTGCTTTTCTTAAACTTACTTAACCCTTGGCGGCGTAATTTTGCTTAACGTACTCGTCAACGATTACCTGAAACTCTTCGGCAATTTTCTCACCACGCAGTGTTTTTACTTTAACTCCATCTACAAATACCGGTGCAGCTGGAGTTTCACCTGTTCCTGGCAATGAAATACCAATATTGGCATGCTTACTCTCACCTGGGCCATTGACGATGCACCCCATCACGGCAACATTCATATTCTCAACGCCAGGATGGGTTTTCTTCCAAACCGGCATTTGTTGATGCAAATACGATTGAATATTGGCTGCCAATTCCTGGAATGTTGTGCTGGTGGTTCTTCCACAACCAGGGCAAGCAATCACCATTGGCGTGAAATTGCGTAAGCCCATGGTTTGCAGTATTTCTTGGGCGACGATGACTTCGTTCTCACGGGGAGCGCCTGGGTCAGGTGTCAATGAAACACGAATCGTATCGCCAATACCTTCTTGCAACAAGATACCCATCGCTGCTGTAGAGGAAACAATTCCCTTGCTACCCATGCCTGCTTCGGTTAAACCTAAATGCAATGGGTAGTCTGAGCGACGTGAGAGATCACGATACACAGCCACTAAATCTTGAACATTACTAACCTTGCATGAAAGCAAAATTTGATCGGGATTCATTCCCAACTCAACTGCTTTTTCTGCGGACTGCAACGCTGACTGAATTAAGGCTTCAATCATTACCTCTTGCGCAGTTTTTGGAACTGCTAAGGCCGCATTGCTATCCATGATGGACGCTAAGAGCTCTTGGTCTAAGCTTCCCCAGTTCACACCAATACGAATGGGCTTGTCATATCTGCAGGCAGCTTCAATCATTTGCGCAAATTGGGGGTCGCGCTTGGCGCCCTTACCAACATTACCTGGGTTGATACGATACTTAGAGAGCGCTTTTGCGCAATCTGGAAAATCATTCAATAAGGTGTGACCGTTGTAATGGAAGTCGCCGATCAAGGGCACCAACACGTCCATCTTATCTAGCTGTTCGCGAATATAAGGAACGGCAGCGGCTGCCTCTGGTGTATTGACAGTAATACGCACCATCTCCGAACCTGCACGGGCTAATTCTTTTACTTGAATTGCAGTGCCAATAGCATCGGCCGTATCGGTATTGGTCATTGACTGCACACGAACTGGTGCATCACCACCAACAGTAATGATGTTGGTCTTCCATGCAACAGTTGCCTGGCGAGTTGCTCGCTTAGGGGATGGTCCTAACGGTAGAGGTGGTAATAAATTATTAGAGCTCATTGAAATAATCGGGATCTAATCTTTAGTTTAATTTTTTGAGCCACTCAATGGGGTGCTCATTTGACCGCTCATCGGATTCCACTTCTTCGATTTCGATCTCAGCACTATGGACATCACGCTCACGAACCCTAGTGCGATCCACTACATCTCCCGCCAATTGACCACAGGCGGCAGCGATATCATCCCCGCGAGTCTTACGAACTGTGGCAACCATACCTGCATCTAACAGGATGCCAGCGAAAGCATTTACGCGCTGAGCTGAGGAACGCTTTAGACCAGATTCTGGAAATGGATTAAATGGAATGAGGTTGATCTTGCACTTAATATTTCTCAGCAAGCGAACCAACTCTTTAGCCTGAATATCAGAATCATTGACGCCATCGAGCATGCAATATTCAAAGGTTAAGAAATCTCTTGGTGCAAACGGTAAGTAACGCTCACAAGCATCTAGTAATTCACGTAAAGGATATTTTTGATTGAGTGGTACCAATTGATCACGCAATGCATCATTCGGTGCATGCAAAGATACTGCTAGTGCCACTGGACAATCTTGCGCAAGGCGATCAATCATCGGTACAACGCCCGATGTTGATACCGTTACGCGACGACGTGATAAACCATACGCCCTATCGTCGAGCATCAAACGCAATGCAGAAACAACGTTGTCGTAGTTCAGCAACGGTTCGCCCATACCCATCATCACCACATTGGAGATGACGCGACCGGTGTGCTCCCAACCTGGAGTTGGAAACTTTTCTATCCTGCGAATAGCCAGAGGGTCATTGCGCAAAAGATGTTCGGCAAACCAAAGTTGTCCGATGATTTCACCAGAAGTCAGGTTGCGTGAGAAGCCTTGATGCCCAGTTGAGCAAAAACGACAATTGACTGCGCAGCCTGCCTGAGAAGAGATGCACAGAGTGCCTCTATCATCCTCAGGAATAAAAACGGACTCGACCGCATTACCAGCACCTACGTCCAGCAACCACTTGCGGGTACCGTCTGCGGCGTGCTCATCTTTGATAACGGGGAGAGAAAGTACTTCTGCTTTATCTAGCAAAGTTGCTCTAAAGCTTTTAGCTAAATCACTCATGTCATTAATGTTGCCTACACCGCGTTGGTGTATCCACTGCATGAGTTGCTTCGCCCTGAAGGGCTTTTCATTCAACCCCGCGACATACGCTGCCATTTGGTCAGCGTCAAAATCTAAGAGATTTACGCGCGGGGAGGTCAATGCGCCTACTTATATATTAAATAGGTTATTCGTTAGCAATCGTGGATTAACGATTGAAAACATTCATGCCAGGGAAGAAGAAAGCAACTTCCACAGCAGCTGTTTCAGGAGCGTCAGAACCGTGAACTGCGTTTGCATCGATGCTGTCAGCGAAGTCAGCACGGATTGTGCCTTTTTCTGCCTTCTTAGGATCGGTAGCGCCCATCAAGTCACGATTCTTAGCAATAGCGCCTTCGCCTTGCAACACTTGAATCATTACAGGACCAGAGATCATGAAGCTCACCAAGTCTTTGAAGAAAGGACGATCTTTATGAACGCCATAGAACTGCTCGGCTTCATTCTGTGACAAATGCGCCATTCTGGAAGCAATGATCTTCAAACCAGCAGACTCAAAACGGTCATAGATTTTGCCGATGACGTTTTTAGCGACAGCATCAGGTTTGATAATAGAAAGGGTGCGTTCAATTGCCATGCAAGACTCCAATAGTGATTTCAAAGGTATTTGCCAGGAAAGGTCAATAAAGCACCCCACTCCAGCGACCCCCGAATTATACATTGCTTGACCGTATTTACCCCTATGTCCGTAGGGCTAAGCCCTTGAATTTACAGGGCATAAGCCTTCAATTTGTAGGTCTTTTCTATGGAGACTTGAAATTAGGGCATTTTGTCTATACTTACTCTCAACAGCCCTTTGTGGGCTCTTGTAATAACAATGAAAAAGAAGGAGTCAATATGAGTGATCTGAACTCTTACGGCTTTGGCCAAACCGGCTCAATTAGCACCGTCCAGGTACGCAACCGCGTACTCCGCAATACTTACGCCCTTTTAGCGCTCTCCATGGTTCCAACTGTGATCGGTGCTTGGCTCGGGGTTGCAATGGGGCTAGACCTGTTCTCCGGTAGCCCATTTATTGGCTTTATCGTATTTATGGCGGTTGCGTTTGGCTTCTTCTGGGCAATTGAAAAGAATAAAGATACCGGTGTAGGCGTACTTTTACTCCTGGGCTTTACCTTCTTCATGGGCATCATGATGTCTCGCTTAATTGGCTACACATTAAATAGCTATAGCAACGGTGCCACCCTCATCATGCTGTCCTTCGGCGGAACAGCTGCAATCTTCGCCGCTATGGCAACGATTGCTACTGTAAGTAAAAGTGATTTTGCCGGCATGGGTAAATGGTTGATGGTTGGCGTTCTGCTGTTGATCGTGGCTTCCCTGGCAAACATCTGGTTACAGCTGCCTGCTTTGATGTTGACTGTAATGGTCTTGGCTATCGCCATCTTCTCAGCATTCATTTTGGTTGACGTACAACGCGTCATCAATGGTGGTGAAACCAATTACATCATGGCTACTTTAGCTATCTATTTGGATGTATATAACGTATTTACCAACTTACTTGCTCTGTTGGGCATTGTTGGTGGTAATCGAGATTAAGAGGGATTAATACACACTAAGATCTTTAGTGTGTTGTTCTCATAAGGCGCCTGCGGGCGCCTTTTTCTTTTCTGCTTATAGCTAAATAATTAGGTCGCTACAAACATACTCACAGCATAAGACAGTGCCATCAAAATCAATAAGAGGGCAAAACTATCTGAGGCTTTCATGATCCACTCCTAGTAGTTAATGAATATGTAGGCATTCAAGAAACTTCTACCTACAAGTTCAATCTACTCTTCTGTAAGACAAGCACTCCGACCTCATGCACTCTAAATATGCTTAATGCACTTATTTTGGGCAGAAATTATAGAAAACGATTCTAAATCAGGGATTTGCAGCATTACTGACGGTCAAATACCGCCATAGACTCCACATGGGAAGTGTGAGGAAACATATTAATAATGCCTGCACTGCTTAAGGTATATCCCGCCTGGTGGCACAAGATCTCGACATCTCTCGCTAAGGTTTTGGGATTACAAGAGACGTACACAATGCGTTGCGGCAGTAAATCACTTTGCTGCAAATGCAATTCTGCAAGTGCCTTGCAAATCTCCATCGCACCTTCACGCGGTGGATCCATTAGCCAACGCTCTGCTTTACCCCACGACGCAATGGTTTCTGTTGTGACTAGAAATAAATCACTTTGCATGAAGCTAGCTTTATCAACCAAGCCATTATGTTCTGCATTGGCTTTTGCTCGAGTCGTCAAACTCTCTAAGCCTTCAATCCCTAAAACTTGTTTTGCTTTTCTCGCGAGGGGTAGTGTGAAATTACCAATGCCACAAAATAAATCGAGCACACGATCCGTTGACTTCACTTCTAGCAAGCGAATCGCCCTACTCACTAACGCGCGATTCATCATGTGATTTACCTGTGTGAAATCCGCAGGCTTAAATGGCATCTCAATCTCAAATTCTGGTAAGCGGTAGCAGAGCTTGCCAGTCTCTGGATAAAACGGCGCTACGGTCTCTATGCCCTTGGGCTGCAGCCATATCCAAACCTGATGCTCATCAGCAAATGCCCGCAAGAGCTGTTCGTCTTCTGCTGTTAGTGGCTTGAGATTCCGGAATACTAAAGCGGTAACCGGCTTATTTTTCTTGGGGTCATCAGAGTTAGGGTCTTCTGGTTCACCAACCGCAATCTCAATCTGAGGCATGCGATCGACAATGGATAAACCCATTACCAATTTACGCATCTCTGGCAATAAATCCGATACATGCTTGGGCAAGATCTCGCATGCCAGCATATCAGCCACATAACCACTCTTGCCTTCATGAAAGCCGATGAGTACCGTGCCTTTTTTAATGGAGCGATTTACAGCACTTAAGCGCGCGCGGTGACGGTACTCCCAAGTGGGCCCTCCCATTGGGCGCAGAATTTCTTGCGGCTTTACTTTCGCGATATGTTGCAGGTCATCTTCGAGTACACGCTGCTTCATAGCCACTTGAGCACGAATATCTAAGTGCTGCATCGTGCAGCCACCACAAACGCCAAAGGCTTTGCATTTCGGCTCCGCTCTAAATACTGCGGGCTTAAGAATGCTACGTACTTTAGCTTTGCTAAAACGGGCTTTATCGCTGGTGATGGTGTAAGTCACCAACTCGGTTGGCAATGCGCCTTTGATAAAGATGACCTTACCGCTTTGACCTTGAGCGGCCTCTTCCTCATTAGGGGCTAGACGAGCAATTCCCTGGGCATCTAAATCTAGTGCTTCAACTTTAATTGGCTCGGCAACTTCAATGTTGACCGGCTTATCCCCTCTACGCATCCGCTGCAAAACCCTGAAGGTACTCTTGCCATTGACCACCATTGGGTTCTTTGGATTCTGTTTCGAGATAGGCTTTTACAAAATCAATTTCCTCTTGATATTCCTCAAGAGAAAAGCCGCCACGCAGCAACTGAAAGCGGCAATACATTAAATATGTATTAACCACATCGGTTTCGCAGTAGCGACGGATGTCATTGATCTTGCCATCTTGATAAGCAGGCCATACTTGGCTACCATCCATACCCATCTTGCCTGGGAAACCACAGAGCTTGGCTAAACCATCCAATGGTGCATTAGCTCGGCCATTAAATTTGGCTAGCAGGTCCATCATATCGAGATGGCGCATGTGATAACGGCTGATGTAGTTGTTCCACTTAAATTCACGGCTATCAGAGTCTTGACTCTCACCCATCTCCCAATAACGCGGCGCTTGCACATGATTAGCCAAAGCGCGATAGTGCAAAACTGGCAAATCAAAGCCGCTTCCATTCCAAGAAACCAGTTGGGGGGTATATTTTTCAACCAGATCAAAGAAGGCTTGTATTAAGACCTTCTCGTCATCTTGTGGAGTTCCTAGGGTGCCAACTTTAATTTGGGGCAAGCCCTCTTTGGTTGTTCTGCGAATGACACAAGAAATGGCAACAATCTTTTGTAGAAATAGGGGCAGAAATTCACTACCGGTTTTAGCGGCTCGATCTGCCATAGCTTTTGCAGCTACTTCGGAGTCACTCATGGAATCTGGATAGTCTTCCAGGCGACGCAAACCCGCTACATCTGGAATAGTTTCAATGTCGAATACGAGTACAGTGGCCATGCGTACTTACTACAGCATCACTGCAGATATGGCGTTGGATTAACTGGTTTACCGTTAACGCGCAACTCAAAATGTAATCTAGGTGAGGCGGCGTCTGTATCACCCATCTCAGCAATTTTTTGACCCTTACGCACGGCATCACCCTCTTTTACCAAGAGCTTGCTGTTGTGGGCATAAGCAGTGAGGTAGGTATTGTCATGCTTAACAATCACCAGATTGCCATAACCACGCAAACTATTGCCCGCATAAACTACTTTGCCATCAGATGCCGCTATAACGGACTCTCCAACCTTACCCGCAATATCGATACCTTTATTGGTTTCACTGAATTCGCCAGTGACCTTACCTTTAGCGGGCCAAGATAAACGAATGCCCGGCTCTGCAACGACTTCTGTTTTTGCAATCTCAGGAGTAGATGGGGTTGCTGGCACCTGTGTTTGTACTGGTGTAACTAATTTATCAGTAGCTGATTTTTTCTCAATCACTTGCGCCGACTTAGAACCAGCGGGAGCCTTGATTAAGATCAAGTCACCAACCTCGATGACATTAGGATTGAAGCTCGGATTGGCTGCCTTATTCCACTGAACTACATCGCGTGGCGCTTGTCCGTTATCCAAAGCAATGCGGGCCAGGGTATCGCCCTTTTTAACCCGATAGTAACCAGCGGGCGTTGGCTCAACTGAACCACCGCTTCGATCAGTGACGCTTGCAGGCTTAGAGCGTGGTGTCGAGCACCCCACCAGCAACATCAAAGATGCCGAGATAAATACAATGAAGAAGCTTTTAGATAAAGTGTGTGACATCAAATTGGGTTCTGAATTAGTGAATTCACCATCATTCTCATACTACCCCTGATTGTAAGGGGACAAAAAAGACCTCGTCCAGCACGGTTCTTTGATAGCGCTGGGAGCTCATTCGCTCAACCATCACCAGTTGCTGCTCTTTCTCATTTTTAGCGACTGGCGCAACCAAACGCCCTCCAATCGATAACTGATCTAACAAAGCATCCGGAATACCTAAACCTGCCGCTGCCAAGATAATTCCATCAAATGGGGCTGCCTGAGGTAAGCCCAAAATACCATCACCATAGATTAGGCGTAGATTATTAATTCGAAATGGGCGCAACTTCGCTCTAGCCATGTCATGCAACGGACGAATACGCTCGATGGAGTAAACCTCATCTGCCAATAAACTCAAGACGGCAGCTTGGTAACCACAGCCAGTACCTATCTCCAAAACCTTACCGAGTTTATGTTTTGGCTTATGAAGTAATTCAATCATGCGCGCCACTACGGATGGCTTAGAAATAGTTTGCTCATGCCCAATGGGGAGTGCAGTGTCTTCATAGGCTTGTGGATGCAAACCTGCGTCCATAAATGCATGCCTAGGAACTGTGGCAATAGCCTCTAGAGTTTTACCGTGCTTTACGCCACCAGCATGCACTTTTGCAGCCAGGGCCTGCCGATAGGCAGCAAAGCGTTCGGTGGGTGCCTTCAACCGCGATCCCAACCATTGGCACGCATTGCAGCTAAGCGTGCATGGTGTGTTAAATCCAGCTGCATTGGAGTAATAGAAATACACCCCTGCGCAATCGCATGAAAGTCTGTACCTTCAGAACCTTCTTTGACATCACCTGCAGCACCAATCCAATAGATCTTCTCGCCGCGAGGGCTATCTTGCACTACTACCGGCTGTGAATGATGCCGATTACCTAAGCGAGTAACCCGCCAACGATATAAGTCAGCATAGGGACGATTGGGAATATTGACATTGAGTAGTGTTGCTACCCCATCAGCATGATTTTTGCTTAAAGCAGAAACCAGCATTTGAGCCACAACATCATGCGCAGCTTTAGCGGCATCTTCAATGCGATTCCAGCCACGATCAATTTGTGAGAAAGCAATACCGGGCACGCCAAACATGACACCCTCCACCGCAGCAGCAACAGTGCCAGAGTAGAGCGTATCTTCACCCATATTCTCACCTTGATTAATTCCGGAGATCACAAGATCAGGCTTCTCATCCAAAAAACCCGTCATGGCAACGTGCACACAATCTGTGGGTGTGCCATTGATGAAGAAAAAGCCATCACGCTCACCACCAGCTACGCGATGAATCGAGAGGGGCCTAGAAAGCGTTAATGAGTTGGATGCGCCACTGTGGTTCTGCTCGGGAGCAATCACAGTAATACGACCCAAAGGACGCACCGCTTCTACTAAAGCCAATAAGCCAGGAGCTAAATAGCCATCATCATTGGAAACCAAGATGTGAGGTTGACGATTGCTCATAAAAATTGGCTTTCTGAATTTTAGATATTTTGCATTGCATTTAGAGCGCGACCTCTAAACCAGCTATAAATCACTGGCAATACAAGCAATGTCAAAATAATTGTGGAGACCATGCCGCCAACAATGACAAGCGCTAAAGGTCTTTGCGCCTCAGAACCTATTGAGTGAGACAGGGCGGCTGGTAAAAGACCTAAGCCCGCAAGGATTGCGGTCATTAATACAGGTCGCACCCGAAGAGCGGCACCGTCAACCATCACATCCTTCATTTCACCATGTTCTTTGGCGGTAGTTTTATTGATGAAGGAAATCAGAATCACCCCATCCTGAATTGCTATACCAAAGAGAGACAAGAATCCAAAGAAAGCAGAAATACTCAAAGTCTCACCTGCGAGATGCAATGCAATCACACCTCCAATGGCAGCAAACGGTACGTTAATCATCACAATGAAGGCATCACGGAAATTACCAAATGCACTAACAAGTAATAGGAAGATGCCAGTTAGAGCCAAAGGAACAATGACCATCAGCTTTTTATGTGCCTGCTTCATTTGATTAAACTGGCCATCCCAACTGATGGAGTAATTTGGCGGCAAAGTAATATTCTTCTCCACCAGATACTGAGCATCCTCCACGGCGCTTCCTAAATCACGATTACGAACGCTAAATTTAATAGCGATATAACGCTTACCTGCTTCACGATAGATAAAAAATGGTCCATCAGTAAGCTTCACTGTCGCCACCATAGACAATGGAATCTTAGTATCGCTTGGGGCGTCGACTAATAGATTGCCGATATCCGCCACATCATTACGACTACCCTCGTTAAGGCGAATGGCAATACCAAAGGTCTTTTCATCTTCAAGTAAGTTTGTTACTGCAGCGCCGCCAATAGCATTGGCAACCACAGTCTGGATGTCATTAACATTAATACCATAACGTGCAGCACGGTCACGATCAATCTGGATATTTAAGGTAGGCTGACCAAGCTCTTTAAGAACGCCCTCATCTGCAACACCACGGACCTTTTTAAGCTGCGCAACTACTTCATGTGCCTTCTGATCCAATATATCTAAATCTGAGCCATAAATCTTTACGGAGTTCTCTCCCTTAACGCCTGATAAAGCCTCATTGACGTTATCTTCAATATATTGAGAGAAGCTATAAGTAATCCCAGGAATGGTATCGAGCTCTTTTTCCAGCTGAGTAATCAACGACTTTTTGGACGAACCGGCAGGCATTTTGTCTGGGCCCTTAAGGTAAAGGCCATACTCCTGATTAAACACTCCTGTGGAATCAGTGCCGTCATCAGGACGGCCAATCTGAGCGGCAACCCGATCAATTTCAGGGCGCTCCATGAAGTTTTGACGCAATTGATTGGCGATCTTAATTGAATAATCCAAGTCAACTGTATTGGGTAGGGTAACGCGCAACCAAATATTGTTCTCTTCAAGCGTAGGTAAGAACGCTGTTCCAAGGCGGGTCATACTCAATAGCGTAATAGCCAATACAAAAACGGTAACTGAAAACACGGTTAGCGGACGATCCATCAACCTACGCAACAATGGTTTGTAGCCTGCAATTAACTTCGTAATAAATGCTGGTGGCTTGTGATGCAGATTTTCGCCAAAGACCAAAGAAACCATTGCCGGTAAAAAGGTTAAGCTCAATACCATTGCGGCAAGTAAGGCAAAACCCATGGTGAAAGCCATTGGTCTAAAAATAATGCCCTCCACGCCACCCATAAAAAATAATGGTGAATAAGCAACGATGATGATTCCTGTGGAATAAATCATGGCACGCTGTACTTCACTGGTGGCAAGAATAATGCTTTGGTTTAGGCGCTTACCGCCCTCTTCCAAATGACGCATCACGTTTTCACATAAGATCACTGCCGCATCAACAATGACGCCGAAGTCAATTGCCCCCAAGGAAATCAAATTCGCTGGGACACTCCATAGGTGCATCTGTATAAATGAAACGCATAGTGACAGAGGGATGATTGCCGCAACTACTGCTGCAGCGCGCAAATTGCCTAAGAATAAATACAGGACGACTAGAACCAGTGAGATACCGATGAGTAAGGTATGTTTAACGGTACCAATCGTGATATCCAACAAAGCTTGTCGGTCATAGAATGGCTTTACTTCGATACCAGGAGGCAATACATGCTTATTAATATTTTCAATGGTGGTTCGCACGCGAGCTAAAACCTCTGTAGCGTTCTCACCGCGGCGTAAATAAATGATGCCCTCTACGGAGTCTGGGTTGTCATTGAATTGGAACATTCCCAAGCGAGGAGCATTTCCAATTTCGACTTTCGCCACATCTCCTATACGAATTGGTACGCCGTTATTGATTGTGATGACTACCTGTTTGATATCGTCAATATTTTTCAAGAGGCCGACACCACGTACTACAAACTGCTGTTCACCGGTCGGCAGTAGTCCCCCACCAGTATTGCTATTAGCGTTCGTTAAAGCATCAATCAACTGATTAACAGATACGCCCTTTGCCTGAAGACTCTCAGGACTCACGACGACTTGATACTGACGCACTTTGCCGCCAAAAGAGGAAACATCAGCCACTCCAGGCGTCTGCTTTAGCTCTTTATAGATCTCATAGTTCTGTAATGTTTTTAACTGCGTGGATGAGGCATAGTCAGACCTCACCTCATAACGCATAATTTCACCAATCGCATCTGAATCAGGGCTGATGCTGGAGGTAACACCGGGCGGAAAATTCACGCCATTTAAGTTACTAATAAATATTTGTCGCGCTTTAAATGAATCCGTAGTCTCCGTAAATTTCAGAGTAACCACAGATAAACCAAATAGCGATACCGAACGAAAAGCCTGCAACCCCGGAATACCGGCCAAGGCATTCTCGACCGGAATAGTAACTTGTTGCTCTACTTCAGCAGTACTTCGACCTGGCCATTGAGAAATTGCTTGAATGGTTAAAGGAGCCACACCTGGATATGGCTGAATAGGCAATTTGCTTAGACTGAATACGCCTAAACCAAGCAATACGATCGAAGCAAATATGACAAGCGCGCGCTTCTCAACAACCCCTCGAATAAAGGAGGTAAAAATGCTCAATTAATCCTCCTGCTTAGCAAAGCGATCATTTAACAAAACAGCGCCTTGAGCTAGTATTTTCCATCCCTGCTCCACACCCTCCGTAATAGCAAAGCTCTTGCTATTGAGGTCGTAGCCTTTAACAGGAACGCGACGATATGATTCTGGACCAACTTTAATAATCGCGTAGCGGCTTTCACGCACTCTGACGATAGCAGTCTGAGGAACAACAACAGCATCAGTATTCCCAGTCGTAAGCAAACCAGATGCGAACATATCAGGCCGCAATAAATCATCAGTATTTTCTACATCAGCGCGAATTAATAAAGCGCGTGTCTGCGGATCAATAGTTGGCGCAATATAGTTTGCATAAGCAATAAATTCTTTTTCAGGATAAGCTTCAAGACGCAAGACCATTTTCTGACCTTGCTTAATCATCCTAAAGTCTTGCTCAAATACATTACCCAAGAACCAAAGCTGTTTTGGATCGGCTAAGGTTGCAATCACATCACCAGCGTTTACGGCGGAGCCAGGTTCTACATTACGCTTAACGACAACACCCTTCAAAGGTGAGCGCATCACTAAATTGCTAGTCGTTTTACCAGTATTTTCAATACTCTTAATGTCGCCTTCACCAGCGCCGAGATTTCTCATTCGGTTAGCTGCCGCCTGCTGGGTAATACGTGCATCCCCCAGTAAGTCGCTCATTGTTTTACTTGTCTCAAGCACTTTAGCCGTCTTAGAGGAAAGCAAGTATTCTTGCTGTGCAGATAAAAATTCTGGGCTATACATCTCAACAATAGGTGAGCCAATGTCTACCTGAGCGCCATCGAAAGCATAAATACGCTCTACGCGACCAGGAGCTCGGGCTGAGAGTACTTTTGATTTTTCGGCATTAAACGCCAAACGCCCAGGCACTTTGATGTTGACTGGTACTTGCACTTTTTCTGCCGATTGAAATACATAAATCTCTGGATTCAACGTGACGCCAGGAAGGCTCAACTCTAATACGCCACTCTTCTCTACCCTTAAAGCCTTGTCGGAGGATTCAATCTTTACTGCGCGATTCACGTTGGTGACACGACCCACAACAATGCCCAGCGAAAGAATCGCAAATGCAAATGCAGCCAAGCGTACTCGATGACGATTCTGCGGAGTGAGATTCCAATACAAACCTACTAACCCAGCAGCAGCTACTTTTGCATGATGCGCACCATGATGTGCGCCCTTATGCAGAATCGGCTTTGCCTTTTCAGATATATTTTTCAGAAACGAAAGAATTTTGTCTTTCAAAACTACTCCTTAAAAGGGCTCTTTACCCGCTGAAACCATCAATACCGCTTGTGCCTGCAAAAGATTGCTCTCAGCTTGAGCCAATGCAATCTCCAAGTTACGCAATTGCGTTTGCGCAGTCAACAAATCATTAAATCCTTGGCCGTTATTTGAGTACTGCGTTAAGCCAACCTTATAGGCAGCATCTGCTTGAGGTACTTGGCGATCTCTCAAAAACTGGGTTTGGTTCTTAGCTTGCTCATAAGCAGCATAAGCAGTATTCACGGCCAGCACAATTTGCTGGCGATTAGAAATATTACCGGCCTCAGCAGCTGCTTGATTGCGCTGCGCCTGCTCCACCCCATACTTTTCTTTAGTAAAGAAGTACAAAGGAATAATCAGATCCAATTCAAATTGATAGAACATCGCACCATTGTTTGCGGAAAATGGACCGCGCGGTGTAAAAGATGAACCGATCACCTGAAAGTCCGGCAAGTATGCTTTCTTTGCCAAATCAACACCCTTACGCGCAGCATCTAATTGCAATGCTGAACTCTTTAGGGATGGATGACTGGTTTCTGCATAGTCTTCTAATTCAATTAAAGTTGGCACAGCATTCATTGCACGACGGACATCAGCACGCAATATTAGTTTGTCACGAGAGTGGCGACCGACCAAAGTATTAATGTTTTTCAAGGCGACATCGAGTTGACGCTCTACATTAAATTGGTCTGCCTGTGCAGCACTTTGTGCCACTTGAGCATTTAAGAACTCTACATAGGCTGCAGCATTATTAGCGTATCGCGCCTTTGCTACGTTCTTAATCATCTCTAAGCGCATTACAGACTCTTTAAGAACTTGTAATTGCTTTTGAGCAGCAAGGGCGTTGTAGTACAGGGTTGAGAGCTGGGCGCCTAACTGTAGATAGGTAGATTCAGAACTTGCTAACAATGCCTCTGCATTGGTATCAGCAATATCTGCTGCCAGACTCTTCTTACCTGGAAACTGAAAAGGTTGCGCTACAGAAATCGCGTTATTGCTACTGATGCCACCAGGGTATTGTTGTGATGGGGCATTTGCTCCACCTAATGCAAACGGAGAATTCACCGGCATACCAGACCATACCAATCCAACCTGTGGATTAGCGGGTGCATTAATTTGTGGGACAGTAGCCTTGGCAGATAAGTAAGACTCACGCAAGGAAGATAGTTGTGGATTGTTAATCCTTAACTCATTCCACAGTTGACGCAAATCCATCTCTGTTGGCCCGGATGAAACAGGCTTGGTATAGATCTTCGGAGTATTTGCCTTTGTTACTGGAGCAAACATTTCTGTAGCTTTAGAGGTTCCGCCAAGTTGTGAGCCAATCGAAGGCGGTGCAGCTAATGATGTATCACCAGACTGAACAGTCACGCTTGCTGGAGCAACGTCCATCGCCGGTTGAGCAAACGCAGAAACAGAAAAGACGGGGGCGCAAACAACAAAAGCGGCCATTACAAATGGAGTCGCGCTATTGAACGGTTGAACTACGCTAGTTTTGTGTTTACCCAGAATCAACAAATCCTGCTGCCTCTAAATCAAAAATGCTGTTTTTATAGCCCCAGAAGCAGATTTAGAACCTATCCACACCCATTTCAGGGGGTTTTAAGGATTATAGGGGACAAAAGCTAAAAGTCGAATAATTGAGAATCTCTATGTTATTGATTCTAAAGATAATAATTAAGACTCATTGCATCTGTAGCCGGCAAATCTCTTAAAACTCGGCATGAATCCTAAAAGACAGGATATTCACAGGGCCACGGGCTGCGTTATAGGCCGGATTATTGATGTGTTGAAAGTTCAATCCAGCCAGTACATTCTTAATCACGGTAGCGTTGTAATACAGCTCGCCGATACGCTCTGGACGATAAGAAATCGCCTGACCCGGTCCAGCATAGTCGCCAATAAAGTAAGACACTCCGCCAGCCTGTAGATAGCCTCTTCTAAAACTAGAGAGTCCGTTTTGCATCATTGATATGCCGATACTATCTTTTGGACGACTCCAGCTCGTGCCATTCATACCCAGACCTACTGATAAAGAGTTATCAGCTTCAGTAAAAGACATCGTCTCTGTATGACCATCAGATGTAAAGGCGCGTCCATAGATCCCAAGATCATTAGTTAAGGCCTGCTCTGCGTTAAGACCAATACCGGTTTTATATTGGTAGTTATTACGCACATTATTAATGGCTTGTGTGCCTTGCGCATTATTTGCCACAACATAATTTGTTGCATCTTGAAAACGCGCTAGCATCATTCTGTTGCGATAAGCCAGCACACTCACCTTACCAGGCAAGTTAGCAATTTGATGCTGACGCTCTACTTCTACTTGATCGCCATACGCATTAAAAATTTGCCAATTGAGATCGCGGCCATTCGGAGCCTTTGGAGCCAACATACGTGAGGCGCGCATAACCCAATTACCGAGATACCATTCACCCGCTAAGCCAGTACTGTAGCCGCGTGCATCGGCAGCATAGTCATAGGCTAAATAGGTCATATTGCCCCAGTTCATGAACTGTACGCGAGGATCTTTAGCGTAACGACTGTCGTCAAAAATATCTAAAGTAGAAAACTGACCTGCAGTAACTACTACGCGATTACTGCTAACTGTTTGGGTAATTTGATTGGCTTCATTTTCAAGAACAATCTTGTCACCCTCTTGATTAATTGTCTGGCGCAAGAATGCGCGTGCAGAATAAAACTTTGCTTGGGCACCATTCGCTTTGGTTGCTTCACCATTCGTAAATCCACCAAGTCCAGTGAGACCAGAAAATGGCACGCCAGAAATCACTTCAGGATTGAAATAAATATCAGTATTCGGAGCTATGCGCGCGCCAAAGAATAAAGTTCCAGACCAGGTATAGCTCATCGACTTCAGCGAAGACATACTGTTCTGACCAGAATAGCTGGAGGTAAAGTTGTTGTAACGCTGATTAATATAAGTTGTTTGGCCATGCACGTTTACCGGCAAACCAAAGAGCTCGCCCTCAGTTGGCAAGCCATGAATAGCCTCAGCAAAACTCGCGATTTGGTCCGAGCCTGATCCCGCCTTCTGCGCGAACGCAGTTGCCCCGAAAAATGTACACATAATGCTCAACAGGAGAAGTAGATAAATCTTGCAGGTCATTCACAATTTCTAATGGGGATGCCAGTGCAATGCAATGGCAACATGCCGATGGAGAAAACTAGGCAAACACAGCTTGAGATTGAAGCTCAAGGGTGGTGCAGACCAAATTATCCCCAAAAAGAGGCAATTTACCTAGTCTTTATGGCAACAAGATGACAGATCGGGAAAGGATCGCTGCTAGATTAGGCTAGGCTTGTGCCCTGAAAACAACTCACGGATCAATCAGAAGATTAACGGCGGTCCATTAAGGCGCGGGCCAAGGTACCAGCATCGACATATTCGAGTTCGCCGCCAACTGGAATTCCCCGTGCAATACGGGTGACTTTGATGCCTTTGGCTTTAAGCACTTCACCGATGTAATGAGCAGTTGCTTCGCCTTCGCTAGTAAAGTTGGTTGCAAGGACAACTTCTCGTATAGCTATACCGGTATCGGGAGCCTCAATGCGATTGAGTAAGCGATCAAAGCCAATTTCGTTTGGGCCCATGCCATCAAGTGGTGAGAGGCGCCCCATTAATACAAAGTAATTGCCTTTGAAACTTAAGGTCTGCTCCACCATGATTTGGTCAGCAGGAGTTTCCACAATACACAGCAGCGATGGATCACGACGACCATCAGAGCACGTACCGCAAATCTGTGTTTCTGAAAAAGTATTGCAACGAGCACAGTGCCCTACTGTCTCAACTGCCTCACCTAATGATTGAGCGAGTACAGCTGCACCATTGCGATCATGCTGCAGAAGATAGAACGCCATGCGCTGAGCAGACTTAGGCCCTACCCCAGGCAGAACGCGTAATGCCTCGATCAAACGACCGAGCGCATCTTGAGGGGCTTCTATACGGGCCATTAAATAGTTAACTGTCTATTGAATTAAAAAGGCAACTTGAAGCCAGGAGGCATAGGCATGCCAGCAGTAGCGCCAGACATCATCTGTGCACTCGCAGCCTCAACCTGTTTGAATGCTTCTGTGTAGGCAGTCACGATCAAGTCTTCCAACATCTCGCGATCATCCATTGCGCCTGGGTCAATCTGCACACGCTTGAGTTCGTATTTGCCAGAGATACTTACTTTAACTAAGCCACCAGCTGCTTGGCCAGTCACTTCCAACGCAGCCAGTTCGGCTTGCGCAGTTTTCATCTTCTCTTGCATCTGCTGAGCCTGTTTCATGAGGCCAGCAAGTCCACCTTTCATCATCGCTTTATTTCCTTAGTGCTTTTGAATATTAATATTTATTTAAAGGGCTTGTATTGCAGTGGCCGCATCAAAGAGGTTTCACTGAGCCACCAACTACTTTGGCGCCAAACTCTTTTTCCAGTTGCTGAATAAATGGATCAGCAGCAATCATCTGCTCCGCATTCATTCTTTTCTCTTGATGAATCTGGGCATCAACCTTAGCAACCGTCTTGCCCTCTACTTCACCCTTCTCAATCACGATCTTTACTGGCTTACCAAAGTGAGCAGTAAGTGCATCAGCTAAGCGACCAACAGATGCATCAGAAGCTAACTGCGGCATTGGCGTCACAATCGTTGCGCGCACTCCAGCCGCTGAATCATTCCAATCCTGTAACTCTGTCTGAAATGCTAACTGCTGCACCATCCCTTTAACGGGTAACTGACGCATCAATGCATGCCAGTCTGGACGCTCAGCTGAGCTAGCCAAAGCAGTAGGGGCAGATACCGTAGCTGCCGGTGCTGTAGCTACTGCTTTAGCGGCAGGTGCTGCTGGCGCAGGAGTAGCTGTTCTAGCTGCTGGCATTGAGGGCACTGGACGAGCAGTATTTACTGGTGGGGCCGAGGGCGATGAAGGTGCCGGAGAGGAGTTGCCTCCACCACCACTACCGGGGCGAAATGCCAACATACGCAAGAGTGTCATGGCAAAGCCAGTTTGTTCATCGGGAGCTAGTGATAAATCTGGACGACTAGTAATCGTAATTTGATAAAAGAGTTGCGCCTCTTCTTTTGTAAGTTGACCAGCTAAGCGACGAATCTCGCCTGCTTCTGGCCAATCCTCTAGAACAGACTCTGGAACAACTTGTGCTGCTGCAATCTTTTGCAATAGGCTCGAGAGATCTTGCAGCGCTAATGAGAAAGACATGCTGCGCTCACCCATTTCATTTGCAACTGCAAGTAGGCTTGCGCCATCTTTAGCAATAAGGCAATCCAAAATACGAATGAGATAAGCATCGTCTAATGTGCCAAGCATGCCACGTACAGATTCTTCAGACACTTTGCCCGCCGCATAGGCAATAGCTTGATCAGTCAGCGATAGGGCATCGCGCATGGAGCCTTGTGCTGCCTTGGCGAGAACGCGCAAGGCATTGACTTCGCATTCCACCTTCTCGGCAGCGAGTACTTTTTCTAAATGCTCAACAATGAGTGGTACTGGCATTTGCTTGAGGTTGAACTGCAAGCAACGCGACAGAATAGTTACTGGGATCTTTTGTGGATCGGTAGTAGCTAGAATAAATTTAACGTGCTCTGGAGGTTCTTCCAAAGTTTTAAGCATGGCATTGAAGGCATGATTGGTGAGCATGTGCACCTCATCAATCATGTAGACCTTGTAGCGTGCATTGCTTGGTGCGTAAGCAGCCTTTTCTAAGAGAGAGGCAATATCGTCCACACCACGATTACTTGCAGCATCCATCTCTATATAGTCAACAAAACGCCCTGCATCGATTTCCATACAGGCCGGGCATTTTCCACAAGGCTCTGAAGTCATCTTGCCGGATCCATCGGATCCCGTGCAATTGAGGGCTTTGGCCATAATCCGGGCAATTGTTGTCTTACCTACCCCACGGGTGCCTGTAAAGAGCCATGCGTGGTGCAAGCGACCTTGGTCCAAAGCATGCGTCAAGGCCTTAACCACATGGTCTTGGCCTACTAATTCAGAGAAGGTTTTAGGGCGCCACGAACGGGCTAATGCCAATGCTGTCATGTCTTACATTCTAACAAGCTAAAATGGAATTGGATGGGCCTCCCCGCATGGTGGGTTGGATAACCTGGTCAGGTCGGGAACGAAGCAGCCAAACCCAATTTCTGCCAGTGCCGGGGGTTTGGCTCATCCACCCTTTCCCCATCAAAATGCGTGATTCAGAATATCTTCAGAATCCTCAAAATCCCCCAAATCATCCAAATAATTAGCAAAACTAGGACGGTTCGAGCGTCTAGCGAGATTCTGAATAACTGCAGATGCTTATGGGAGCACTCAATAGAAACTCGCAAGGCAGACCCCTCTAAATAGAAATATTCAGCGTAGAGGTTCGATGTGGCGATGCATAGAGATTAAGGATGAATTGGATGTAAGAAGAAAGAAATCTTGGCGCAGTACAAGAGCAACCAAGAATCAGGTCCTCCTACATCCCATATCCATTTAATTGTTTTTATTTTTTAAAGCTTCTTCTAGCTGACTGATTTTATTTTGCATCGCAGTCATCTTCGCATTAAGTGCGCCAACATTTAAGAATGTTTCATCAGCAACTGGCGCCTTAAGGTTGTTACCCCAACCCAGCCATGACGAGTCATATACCTTGACCTTCTTAAAGCCCAAGGACTTCAATACCGTTGCAGTCTCAGCGGCCCGCACACCACTTTGGCAATAGACCACAGTTTCTTTATCAGGATCGAGATTGGCGTACAGTTTTTTTAGATCCGTTTGATTTTTAAGCGCCATGCCAGAGTTATCGGCAACCTGTTTCTTGCCCAGCTTGATCGCAGTTGCTGGATCTTGCCAATTGTCCTCATAGGGAATATTAGTAGCATTGGGAATATGACCACCCCGAATCGTGCGCACGTCCTTACCCGAAAACTCATCAGGTGTTCTGGCATCAATAATTTGTACAGATTTGGATTGGGCAAGCTTGAGCATCTCCTCATTACTAACAACCAATTGAGGCTGGGGTACTAACACTACTGATACTGGTGGCAAGGTTTGGCGCTCTTTTTGAATTGGCAGGCCAGCTTGTTTCCAGCCGTCAATACCATCATGGTAAATCTGCGCATCTTTCCCGCCAAAATAATTAATTGTGTACAGGCCAAAATAAGTATATGGATTTCCGCGTGCGCCATAAACTACAACATCTTTGTTCACATCTAAACCAGCAGCGTTAAAAATCTTTTGTATTTGCTCTGTAGGGATGTAGTCTTCCTTATTCGGGTCACGCAGCACGTTACCGATCTCACCAATATTGATTGCTCCCGGGATATGGCCATCTAAGTAACTTTTTTCATCGCGTACATCCCAAATAATCGCGCCGCGAGCAACCGCCTGCTGCATCTGATCCGTCTGGATGATGGCTATTTTTTGCTGAGCAAATGCCATGGAAAAAATGGATGCCAATACGATTGCTAACAATGATTTCACGATGCTTCCTTGGATTGAATATGGGTAAATAAGCGATGAATTCATGATAAACCACCGCCTATTCATTAATGATCTCAGAAAAAGGGCGTTTGAGGTATGGGACCTTCTTATTTAACGCCCATGGAAAGAAATGAATTCGAGGCACAATAGAATGACTCAATCCCAACAGACCCCCATATGCCCCAAGCCATTATTTTTGACGTAGAAGCGACCGATAAGAACGATGCAGTGATTATTGAAGCAGCCTCACTCGATGTCACCTCCCTCAATCCATTTGAAGTGGGCAATCCCTGGGTGCAGCGTTACAACCCAGGTAAGCCTATTAGCCTAGGTGCACTTGCCACTCATCACATCATGGATGAGGAATTAGTCAATTGCCCAGCAAGCAGCTCTTTTAGATTACCGGCCGGCACTAAATATCTGATTGGTCACAACATTGATTTTGATTGGGTTGCCATTGGCAGTCCAGATGTGAAGCGCATCTGCACGCTGGCACTTGCGCGCAGTCTGTGGCCTGAATTAGATAGTCATACTCAAAGCGCCCTTCTTTATTACTTTGAGCGTGATACTGCTAGAGATCAACTGCGCAATGCGCATAGCGCCTTAGCTGATGTATGGATCTGCTCAAAAATTGTTACTCAGATTATCGATAAGTTACACCCCGTTTCTTTGGATTCTTTATGGGAGATGTCTGAGAAAGCCAGAATTCCAACAACGATGCCTTATGGAAAACATAAGGGCGAGCTGATCAGCCAAGTGCCTGGTGATTACAAGCAATGGCTACTACGCCAAGACAATGTCTCTGGTTATTTGCGTAAAGCTTTAGAAGCTAAGTAATTAAGGCTTGTAGCGCCCCCTCAACCCGCCCATTAGGCAGGCTAAATAGTCCTACATCAAATTCAGTAATTTCTGATGCAATAAGTGTATCATTATTGGTACGCTATATGGATGAAGACCCCCATATTAGACGTGTGCTTTTTTAAAACAGAAACAAATAATGAGCCCGTTAGAAGTTGGCTTCAATTGCAGACTGTTAAGGATAAAAAGCGCATAGGTGAAGATATTAAAACTGTTCAATTTGGCTGGCCTCTTGGGATGCCCCTTGTCAGACACATTGATGGCGAAATTTGGGAGATTCGCTGCAGACTCAGTGGTGGTATTGCGAGAATTCTTTTTGTATTAGAGAACAGCACAATGATATTAATTCATGGATTTATGAAGAAACAGCAAAAGACACCCAAGCAAGATTTAGATTTAGCAAAAATTAGAGTAAAGCAGTTAAGGAGATCTGTATGAAGAAAAAGCATATTGGTAGCAATTTTGACGAATTCTTAAAAGAAGAATCCCTCCTTGAGCACTCAACTGCCGTAGCAGTAAAACGTGTCATAGCCTGGCAAATTGAGCGTGAAATGGAGAAACAACAAATTACCAAGACCTCTATGGCTAAGAAAATGCATACTAGTCGCGCAGCTTTAAATCGCTTGCTTGATGAAAGCGATACCAGCCTTACATTAACTACACTAGCCAGTGCAGCGACTGCCCTGGGAAAGAGAATTAAGCTTGAACTAAAGGCCGCCTAAAAAGAATAAGGGAATAAGGAATCCGTGATTTCCTTATTCCCCTTCCAGGCCTACTGCTTGTTTTTTATTTATTGTTTATTTACTGATAACGACGATTAAATACCTGCTTTGTTTCATTTTCATTACGCTTGGTATTTTTCAGCACTGCACAGTAAGACAGGATCATGATCACCGCCAATGAGATGCCGTTAAAGTTATTCATCAAGTTGCTGATTGTGTTCATTTGTTTCTCCTTTATGGGTTATTACGTGCTATTTACTAGTTAATTGGTTTATTGCTAAATTCTTTATCTCGCTACCGGCAACTCATCCCACTTGGTGGTGTAGTTCGGTGATCGATTGTTTGATCTCATCTGCCACTCTCCCTTAGTGCCGTTAGTTCCTGCTGCCGCGGATCTGATCACTGCATTTCCAAAGCGGGTATTGATCTCGTCCACTGCTTTCATGAGATGCGCTGATTTACCTCTGGTCTCAATATCCTCAAACAAGGATTGCTGAGCTGTTGGCTTATCGCTAATCAGATTGAGGATGACGCCCGCCTTCTTGTAACGGAAGTTGGCTTGATAGATCTGTTTGAGACCCGCTAGCGCTGCATTGGTTAAGGTCAGTGTGTTATCTGTTGGGTCTGCCAGTGGAATCGTGACACTCTGGTGATGCTGTGGTTCGTTTTGCTTAAACGGATTGGTTTGGATAAATACCGTGAGCGCGCCCGTAGTACCGTTTTGCGTTCTGAGTTTTTCAGCAGCGCGCGCCACATGGGTGGCAACGGATTCAGCGAGCTCTACTTGACTGGTAACTAACTTACCAAAACTACGTGAGGCGATGATTTGCTGTTTGGCTGGCGCTACTTCCTCTAGTTGTAAACAAGATGTGCCACGTAACTCATAACAGAGGCGCTCCATCACTACACCAAACTGTTGACGCATGGCTTGTGGTGAAGCTTGTAAGAGATCAAATACGCTCTGAATATTTTGGGCTTTGAGTTTCTTGGCGATTTGTTTACCAACACCCCAAACCTCGCCCACTTCAGTCTCGCTCATCCACTGATAGAGCTCTTCTTTTGCCATAGCATTCACATCACACACGCCAACGAACTGCTTGTGCTTCTTAGCCAAATGATTGGCTAGTTTGGCTAAGGTCTTGCTAGCGCCAATGCCCACGCATACTGGCAGGCCAGTAGTATCTTTAACCTGCTGCTTGATCTTTTGACCCAATTCAATAGTGTCTTGGTATTGCTTGAGGACAGTCTCGATTTGCAAAAAGCTCTCGTCGATGCTGTAAACCTCTAGGTTTGGTGTGAACTCTCTGAGCACCTGGACCACGCGGCTACTCATATCGCCATACAAGGTGTAATTGGATGAATAAGCCTGAATGCCGTGCTTCTTAGCCAAGTCTTTCATCTGAAACCAAGGTGTTCCCATCTTCACACCAAGCGCTTTGACTTCAGCACTACGCGCTACGGCACATCCGTCGTTGTTGGAAAGCACCACCATCGGTACCTCTTCTAACTTTGGCTGAAATACGCGCTCACAAGAAACATAGAAGTTGTTTACGTCTACGAGCGCGAAGAGTGGAGTTGAGGTGGTTTGTGAATTCGAGTTCATCTCACTTCCCATTCCGACCGCTAGCATTACTGTACTTACGCACTACCCCGACAACTACACCCCAGATTTGTAGCTCGCTGCCTTCATTAAAGGTAATGGGTTGATAGTTGGGATTTTCTGGTTGAAGCTCAATACGGCCACGCAACTGATAAAGACGCTTGATGGTGTACTCGCTATCAACAACGGCCACAACGATGTCTTTATGTTTTGGCTTAAGCGCTTTATCAACAACGACCTTGTCGCCATCACAAATTCCGGCACCCAGCATCGAATCCCCCTTCACAGTGAACATGAAGGTAGCTGGCTTGTTTTGGACGAGGTAATGATTCAGATCGAGGCCGTCTTCGGCGTAATCTGCCGCTGGACTAGGGAATCCCGCTGACATCCGATGACTGAGGAGCTTGAGCTCATAAGCGGCAAAATGGCCTGCCAAGGCTTGTGGTGCTTGGCTCAGGGTTACTTTTGCGGGGTTCATTACTTGCGTCATAGTCATTAATATACTGTATGTTTATACAGTATATGTAAAAACCGCAAAAATGGCCTTATTTTTGTTGTTTTGGGGCCATCAGCCCCTCCTGCCCCCTCTTTTTTCTACCCCTCCCTAGTCATAAACCCCGAGTTCACCCTACTCATATTGACCCCTAAGGAATTGCATAATGGGCCTAGAAGCTACTGCGGAAGTGATTCAGTAGCTCATATAAAAAGAACAGTAGGAGACACATGAAGACGTATAAGATCGCGTCCGTCCCGGGCGATGGCATTGGTAAAGAAGTTATCCCAGAATGCGAAAAGGTATTGAATGCCTTAAGCAAAAAACATCCTGAAGTCGCTTTCCAATTCGAGCACTTTGATTGGGGTGGCGATTACTACCGTAAGCACGGCATCATGATGCCTGAAGATGGTCTTGAGCCTTTGCGCTCTAAAGACGCTATCTTGTTCGGCTCAGCTGGTGATCCCAAGATTCCGGATCACATTACTTTGTGGGGCTTGCGCCTCAAAATCTGCCAAGGCTTTGATCAGTATGCGAACGTACGCCCTACTCGCATTCTTCCTGGTATCGAAACTCCACTACGTAATTGCAAGCCCGATCAACTCGATTGGGTGATTGTGCGTGAGAACTCCGAAGGCGAATACTCTGGTGTAGGCGGCAGAGCCCACCAAGGCCACCCTATTGAAGTAGCTTCCGATATGAGCATCATGACCCGCGTTGGCGTTGAGCGCGTACAGCGCTTCGCCTTTAAGCTAGCGCAGTCACGCCCTCGCAAGCATCTCACTGTGATTACTAAATCCAACGCACAGCGCCATGGCATGGTGATGTGGGATGAGATTGCCAATATCGTTGCTAAAGACTTTCCAGATGTAACTTGGGATAAAGAATTGGTTGATGCTGCTACTGCGCGCATGGTCAATCGCCCAGAATCACTAGACACGATCGTCGCCACCAATTTACACGCCGACGTGCTCAGTGATTTAGCAGCCGCATTGGCTGGCAGCCTAGGTATTGCACCAACTGCCAACCTAGATCCAGAGCGTCGCTATCCCTCGATGTTTGAGCCGATTCATGGTTCTGCCTTTGACATCATGGGTAAAGGACTCGCCAATCCGATTGGCACCTTCTGGTCAGCGGTGATGATGCTCGACTTCCTCGGTGAGAAAGCGCTAGGAGCAAAGCTAATGGCAGCTATTGAAAAAGTGACAGCCAATCCAAAGTTACATACTCGCGATTTAGGCGGTACAGCCATGATGAGTGACGTTACTAATGCAGTGATTGAGGAGATCTCCAAATGAAGCTATTGAAATTACCTAAGTCTTTAAGTGTCCTACTGGGTGCGTGCTTGATTTCATTCGGATTGCTATCAGGTGCAAATGCTCAACCCTTCCCGGACAGAACCATTCAGTACATCATCCCCTTCCCCGCTGCTGGCGAATCAGATTTAGTGGCGCGCTATCAGGCTGATATTTCCGCCAAGAAGTTTAAGCAACCGATGGTGGTGATGAATCGAGCTGGTGCTGGTGGTGCATTAGTTTGGAGCTCCATGAATACCTATCCCGCCGATGGCGCAACGGTAGTGGGTGTCAATATCCCGCATACGATCTTGCAGCCACTACAAGAAGGTATCCAGTACAAAACCGAAGACATTAATGCGATCTACTACTACCACTTCACTCCGGACGCTTTGATGGTATCGGCCGACAGCCCCTATAAGACCTATCAAGAATTTATTGCAGCAGCCAAAAAAGAGCCAGGCAAGATGTCTTTAGCTGGCTCAGCGCAATTCTCTGCCAACCATATGGCAGTGGAGCGACTCAATAAATTAGCGGGCGTCAAAATCAATTACGTACCCTTTAAAGGTACAGGCGATTTAATCACTGCCTTGATTGGAATGCACGTTGATGGCGCTATGGGCTATCTACCTTTAGCCATTCAGCAAAAAGGCAAGGTACGCACCCTGGCAATCGCCACTGAGAAACGCAATCCCGCTCTACCAGACGTGCCCACTTTTAAAGAGTTAGGCCTGAACTGGGTAGACGGCGCTTACCGTGGTGTAGCGGTGCCAAAAGCAACACCATTGGTATTGCAACAAAAGATGTCTGATTACTTTGCGCAACTTAATGCTGATCCTGAAACCAAGAAGAAGCTGGAAGATGCTGGCTTTGTCATTGTGGATGTACCTTTGGCAAAAATGCCAGCATTCATGAAAGAGAAAACGGCTCAAGCCATGGATGATGCCAAGAATGCAGGAATGATTAAATAAGGTTTAAGCCCTCTACTTTGATTTTTTCTTTAGTCTCAAATAAAAAACCACCGCATCGGTGGTTTTTTATTGGGCGCTTACTTTCTGTTTTAGCAAAAAGCAAATGCCAGAATCGCAGGATCATCCAGAAAAGCATTGGATAGATAAATGCTGGCTCGGTAAAACCAAGGCTGCACAGTTTCTACTAGCTCGATGATGATGGGGAAGCGTTCCATACCTAAATGATAGCGCTTAATACCCCTTAAAAGCAGGTTCTTATTGGAATCCCCTTAATTTTTGTAGTTATATTAATTCATTGATGTTATGATTTAACGTAACTACAATATTTCCGATGAAATTTATTTATGATTCGGCAAAAAATGACTCAAACATTGAAAAACATGGTCTTCCCCTCTCAGATGCAAAGCTGCTTGATTGGAGTGCCGCCTATAGCTGGGTTGACCAAAGAAAAGATTATGGTGAAGAAAGGCGCATTGCCCTGATTCCAAATAATCAACGCGTGTATTGCGTGGTTTATGTTGAATCAAAAAATGAAATCAGAATTATTAGCCTAAGAAAAGCAAATTCCCGTGAGGTAAATTTTTATGAAGAAAAAACTAATTAGACCGAGTGCTGAAGAGGATGCTGCAATTACCAAGGCAGCTCTATCCGATCCTGACAACCTGCCCATCACAGAAGAAGAGTGGAGTGAAATTAAACACCGAGTGGTTCGGGGCAGAGGGAGGCCCTTAGGTAGCGGAGCCAAAGAGCAGGTTACCCTAAGAATTGATAAAGATATTTTAGATTTTTATAAATCTAAAGGTGAAGGCTGGCAAACTTTTATCAATCAAGTGCTTGGTGAGGTGAAAAGAGAATCCAAATCAATATCGACTGTTGAAAAGAAGTTGAGCAAAGGAACCATATTGACCAACAAATTTAAGGTTGCTGCTTAATAGCTTACTTCACCTCCACTATTTCACCTTTAGACGAGATCAAATATGCTTTATTCGGCTTGTCTTTTCTAATGCGGGTTAACTCAGCCTGATAGCCCTGTAACTGCTTGCGATACTTTTCATACTTCTCACTACCCGAATGCGGGATGGTGAGTTTGTAATCCAGTATTGCCAAGTGATCATCAAACTCAACTAAGCGGTCCATGCGGTAGCTTTTACCCTCCTCACTAGCAATATCTAACTCATTCCATGCCTGAAGCCATTCACCTGAAGTGAGGTAAGGCTTGAGATCTGCAGCTTCTAGCACTGTCTTGGCACGAGCAAGTAATGTTTTCGCATGCTCCTGCTCCAGACCGAGCCAATTCATGAGCTCTTGCTCACTTGGCATTGCAGACTT
The DNA here is from genome assembly GCF_018881965.1 of Polynucleobacter sp. JS-Polo-80-F4. Taxonomy (GTDB): domain Bacteria; phylum Pseudomonadota; class Gammaproteobacteria; order Burkholderiales; family Burkholderiaceae; genus Polynucleobacter. The sequence continues at coordinate 1,475,902 of NZ_JACVPI010000001.1, read as the reverse complement.
AGTTGGATTATTGGAATCCGTTGTTAAGAATTCTAGTAATTTATGGAAGTTGGTGCCTTCCTCTAAAATTTCTGGATCAAGCTCTTCTTGTTCTTGCTCCAAAGACTTTTCTGCGAGCTCTTGCGCTAGTGCCCCACTTTCGATCTTAGAAAGATTTTCTTGGTGATGCGCCGTAGCCTGATCCCATGCAATATTGAAGTGATCTATTTTGAATGGGATACTTCCTAACTCAAGTTTGATATTAGCTTGTTGCGTAGAGGTATCCACAAGGGCGCTGATATCTGCTACCGGAATACCTGCAGCCAGTGCCCTACCGAACCATGAGCGCTCATTGATACCCGTCTTACTACTGCTAGCTGCGCCGCTCATCCATAGACCCTGTTTAGCTCTAGTCATAGCAACGTAGAGCAAGTTCCAATTTTCATTCTGGCTAACTTCATTCTCTTTATCGAAAATAGTATTGCGCTCACCCGTAAGAGTCTTCTTTGTATACAGGGAAAGATGGGTTGGGCTAGCCTGGTCTGGAGACCAGTCCAATAGGACGCCGCGATGTGGCGCACGCCACTCCGTATTATTAGCATCAAGCACAATGACAAAAGGCGACTCCAATCCTTTGGCGCCATGAATAGTCATTAAGCGTACACGCTTATGCCTATCTTCATCCGACATTTCGCCCGACTCATCCACTTCACCAATATCTTCAGTAGCCTCAGCCTCTGCCTCAACATCACCTTCATCGGGTGTCTCATCATCTTCGCCACGACGCATTGCATTCATGTCATCGATGAAGCGACTTAAGCTTGGATAGCGACCGCCATCTTGATTTAAGGCGAGTTCTAAAAATGCATCCAGGTTTGCTAAGACTTGTGCTCGCGCAAGATTCTGCGCGGCAACAGCATAATTCACCCGCAAATTACTCTCGTGGTAAATCAAATCCAGTAAGTCATGCACCGGTAGCGCCTCGCCTAGACTACGCCAATGCTCTAAGTAACGCGCGGCCCTCTGAATATCTGGACTCTGACTATCCTGCAATGCATCCCACCAAGAGCGATAACCTTGTCCACTACTGCCAATGCTCTTACTAAGCTCCTGCATCTGCGCCTCAGTAAAAGCAAAGATTGGACTACGCAATACTTGAGCTAATGGCAAATCGTGTCTCGGGGAAACTAGGACGGTCAGCAATGCAATTAAGTCGTCAATTTCTAAAGTATTTAGGAGGCCACCTAGGCGGGTGCTGTCATATGCAAGCCCTGCTTCACGTAAAGCTCTCTCAAACTGCGGCAAATATTTACGCCGCTTGACTAATAAGATGAAATCACTCGCCCTTGCTGGACGCCAATTCTCTTTACCCTCTTTGTTATCCATCACTTGGCGCGTTGCCATGACGTGATGAATTAAGCGACTGATTTGCCTGCCCTCTTCATAGCGCTGCTGGACATCGCTTGTTTGATTGGAGTCCTTAATCGCCGCATCTAACGCTGTACCGCATCGCTCTGGCTGCTCACTTTCTACTCGTTCAATTAGTGGCAATAAATAGGCCTCACCCTCGGATGCATAAAGCTCTACTGGCAAGCCCTCCTGCAAAGGCTTCCACGCAGTTGTTTGCCGGGTGTATTGATAACTCTCTGGCAAATGACCTGCCAAGAACAGCTGATTAACCGCATCATTAATTGTTGGCGCATTTCGACGGGTTTTATTTTGAGACAAAGCTGCGGCATTGAGTTTGTTAACCAAGAACTCTCTAGCGCTATCAAAGAGCCTTGGGTCAGCGCGGCGGAAACGATAAATCGATTGCTTAGGATCACCCACAATAAAGACGCTTGGCATCGAACTATCATCGCCATAACCATCTAACCATGCGCGCAAGATTTGCCATTGCAATGGATTGGTGTCCTGAAACTCATCAATGAGGATATGTTTGTACTTGGCATCTATACGGGCTTGCAAATAAGAAGCATTGACAGAGCTTGACATCAGCTGACTTACGCCAATTTCCAGATCATCAAAGTCACGCACTCGCATAGATTCTTTGGCTTTTTCCATATGACTTAGCATTGCCTCACTCATAGCCAGCCAAGCCTCATTAAGATCATGAATCAGGTGCTCGCCTTGCCAAGCAAAAAAAGACTGGTAGGCCTGTACCCAACCATTCCGAATGCCTGTAATTTGCCTAGGATCACCGCCCGATTTTTCGAGATATTTGAGTATAGGAGCAGAAGTTTTGGCAATATCTGCCAAGGGGTTGCGGGACTGAGTCAGAAAATAGGATTGGAATTTCTCAGAAATATCCATCACTGATCCGCCTGCTGCATGATGCGCTATCACCTCCTCAAGAAAAGGGGCTTTCTCTTTTTGTGTTGGTGTGCCATTGTCAAAACACTTATGGAGCGTTTTAAGATTTTCTTGGGTTTCAGGGCGCGCCCAAAATACCTCTAGTGGATTTTTCTGTTTCAGGCACGGCAAAACCCTATCTAAATAATCAATTGGCTTGATGTTTTTAGAGACACAGGCCTCACGAAAGAATGTCCATGCACCCCTTTGCTTAAAGAGACTGTAGTTACCCATCAAAAACTTTTGGGTTTCACTTGCACCAAACTCGGCCAGTAATACGTCATAGTGTTTTTTTAAATCTTCAGGTAGATTGCCCCACCAATCTTCCATGCATTCTTCTTGCAGGCGCTTTGCATCCTCTCGCAGATTAAAGCCCGGTTGAATCTCTGCTGATACAGGCGCGGCGCCGAGCAAACGTCCAAACCAGCCGTGGAAAGTATCAATCACAATAGCCTGTGGGCTCGATAAGACCTTGATATACAAAGCCCTGGCCTGAGGCAGCAACTGCACTGCCTCTTCTTTTGCTAGCCCCCTAATTTCTAGTTCACGTATGAGCGTTGCATCATCGGCCGTTGAAAACGCTTCGAGCAAGCCGTAGAGACGGTCACGCATTTCTTGTGCAGCCTTACGCGTAAAAGTCAGCGCCAAGATTTCCTGAGGCTTAGCACCTGCCAGCAATAACCTAATCATGCGAGCTACCAATAACCAGGTTTTGCCACTACCCGCGCAAGCAGAAACTATGACCGATCTTTCAGGATTGCAAGCTAAGGGGTAATTGAACTCTTCGCTCACCACATCCCCTTTCTACAAATGCCCCTAGCTTCGCAATATTGGCAAACGCTATCAGGTGCAAATGCTTGCATGGGCTTACGCGCCCAAAGCTCACTTAAATCATTCACAATCTGCTCGGAAAATTGCTCCATCATATTTGGCATATCTTCCACTGCATGAACTCGAATACTTTTATCCTCAGCCTTATCAAGATCTGCTTTGAGTGTCACCCACTCAGCCTGATCTATCCTACGCCCTGGGAGGCGGGCGGCGATGGCATTTTCATTGGCTGCGCGAGCATAGATTAAAAGCTGTGGATCATCCAAAATATTCTCGGCGCGATCCACGATCTTTTTTCTCTTTTGATTCTTGTAATCAATCACTGCAGCTGCTGTGCCATCAGATTGATGAATATCAAATCGGTCAGCGCGCCCAGCAATCTGAATCTCATGCTCCAAACCATCGGGATCACTCAAGCTCAATCTAAAGCCAACAGTCAACTCAGCATCGTGATAACGCCAACCTTCGTTTTCTCTGTGCAACTGCCAATCAATGAAGCTAGGGATCTGCTTCTGCCAATCTCTCAAGGTCCCTAGCACTCTTGCATCACCAGCAATTAGGCGCTCGAACTCTTGTTCTGAACACTTCATAAGGTGATCAATCATCCACTGGCGACGTACTTCGGCACCTCGATGAACTGGAGAATGGGGCTTTCCTTCCTCAGTCTTGAGGGCTTGGAAAAAAGTTTTGAGAAGGGCATGTAATGTCTGGCCTGCTAAGGAGGCATCAAAACCTTCTTCGAATTCCTTTGCCTTACGCAAACCCAATAAGCTACTCACGTAATACCGATAAGGGCAATCTCGCAAAGCCTTATAAGCACTGGGCGATACCGTTACGGGAATAGCTAAATCTTTATCTGGGGTGCTCACTGACATCTGTATTGGCTGTGATTGACCCTCATAGACTTCTGGCTTTACATCAATTGCCCGCCAGTCTTTTAATTGAATTTGCAGTCGCAAAATCCAAGCCGATGGTCTAAGAGGCTCGCCGCTCTTACTTTTGCTTTGCCATAGCAGATCAACGTGCTTACAAGACACTAGCAATTGGGAGAGATCTCTAGCCTGCTGTACGTATTGAGCATCAATCGTGGAGGACTTGAGGTAACGATTTAGCGTGTCCGAGAAAAATAATGGCGGTTCTGAGAATGCGGGGAGCTGTTGCTCATCGCATCCAACAAACACTACCGCATCAAACTGACGTAAGCGCGTAGAGCTAAGCGGCAAAATACTGAGTGTTGCCTGCGCCTCTTTACCAGCTTCTTCATAGGTCGCTTCTTCAATAACGGTTTTTAATAGGCTCAACCATTCTGGTAGGCGCATCTTGACATCTTTATAGACGCCAGCACCAAGATCAAAAGTCTTCAGCACTTCTAAGAGTTGTTTGCCTGCAGCATCCTTCTCTAAGCGCCCTGCCATCCCTGTTTCTATAAGATTTTTTTGCAAAAGCCCATAAGCGCTAGTGCTATCTACCGATAGTTGCTGCCAGAAAGCATGCAAACGCCTAATGAACTTAATCAGATCAATTAAATGCTCGTTAGGAGATCCGCCGTTAGCTGCTGCGTGCTTGTTCGCCCGCTCAATAGCCATGATGAAAGTTTCCCAGCCTGACTTCGCTTGACTAGCAATCAATATATCTTCAAGCTGAGCAACTAGCCCGATACATAACTCCGCTGGTTTATCAAGGCAGTGGGCAAGATCAATATAAGGATTCTGTAAAAACTCCAGCAAAGTGCTGGCGCTGGGCCCTTCTTTGGGAGCGCGAATAACTTCAAGCCAACTATCAAAAGCTGCTGCTGCTCTGGTAGTAGAAAGCTTCCAACCTGTTTCGTCACGAATACGAAGCGAACTACCCAGGCGACTAAGCAATGCTCGCGCCCTACGGGCCGCCAAACGATCTTGCGCAACCAAGGCTATATTTTTCTTGCCGGCAATAAGATGGGACTCTATAGATTTAGTGGCAGTCCAAGCCAATTCTTCAAAACGCCTTGCGGCCAATAGACGCCAGCCCTCGCGTTGATTCATCTGAATATTGTGAATCACTTGAGATTCTTCTGCGGGATTGGCGTGAGCTATATGACCATTTGAATCAAGCCCACAAAGCGCCTCCGGCCATAATGCGACTGATTCCCAATCTAAGTCTACGCGCAGCACTGGCGCGAACTGAGCGTAATCAATGAGGTATTGATCAATTAATTCTTGATCAATAGGTTTGGGGTCTGCAGTTTGCACCCAGATAAATGGACGCGTCATGCTGCGATCATTTTTTGCATTTGTCTTTGCAAGATGCATATGCGCAGCCATCGCCAAATGCTTGCGAATAATAGGATCGCCTACGCCAGTGAGATAGCGCCAGAAAGTTAATAGGACCGCTGACTCTTCATCCACAATATTGCGTGAGAGACCTACATATGCTTTTGCAATAGCCTGATCTAAAACGAGCTCTACTTTTTTAAGCCAAATATCGACATCAAATGAATGGGTCTGTAGCAATTCATTGAGCTCGCCTTGTAATTGCGGAACCACGACTTCAGATAATGAGTCACATGCGTCAATAACAGCCTGTGCCAATCCCCAAGCCCCTGCTTCACTTTCTGCTTTGAACCACGTTTGCAAAGTTTTGTGTTTGCGTAAATTCACAAACACGGATAACCATCTCTCTAAATCCGTTTGCTTCTTTGGGAACTTCCATGCACCAGGCGCAGCTTCTAACCAATCCGTAAAACTGATTACCTGAGGTAAAAATGCGATATTGCTTGGCAGATCTTTTGGTCGGTTTTGCTCCAAAGCCGCTCTCACCCCGATTAATGGTCCCGCTGTACTCAGCACCACCAGGGGGCGCCGATTGGTTTGCACTGCACAATCCCAGATCCCTTTTGCCAATTGGGCAAGCGCGCCAGCATTGGGCGTAATCGCCCACTGTTGCGGCTGCTTTAGATCAGAAAGGGAGGGAAACGGCTTGGACATGAATGAGGTAATTTATCTATTTTGAGCAGAACGTTCCGCTTATTGCTAATATAAGCGTTGTAACGCAATAACTAAATACGCTAAATAAGTCTAAATAAGGAATTTTCATGTCTGCCGGCATTAAATATGTAACTGACGCCTCTTTCGAACAAGACGTCCTCAAGTCCGATAAACCTGTTCTGCTCGATTTTTGGGCTGAGTGGTGCGGTCCTTGCAAAATGATTGGTCCAATCCTAGAAGAGCTCTCTGGTGAGTACGGCGACAAGCTACAGATCGCAAAAATGAACGTGGATGAAAACCAAGGTGTTCCTGCCCAGTTCAATATTCGCGGCATTCCAACCCTGATTCTCTTCAAAAATGGCACAGTAGCTGCTCAAAAAGTAGGCGCTTTGGCCAAATCGCAGTTAACTGCATTCATTGATAGTCATCTGTAAATAGCCTCAAACCACAGGTTCACCAGTTGAGCCTGTGGCTTTTACCGGTCTAGAGGCTTGTCACACTGATTTTTTGGTGTAGTATTACTCAAACGCACTAATCAGTGCTCCGATTTTCAGCAATTTACCTCCCCCATCTTTTAGCAAAATCCCAAATTCTGTTTTTCCACATCTGCGTGATCTAAATCAGCGCAGCGATACCCCAAAACAAATTCCCATATTCATATTTATCAACACCCGAGAACCACATGCAATTAACTGAACTCAAAGTCCTCCACGTATCCGCTCTGCTCGAAATGGCAGCTAGCTTGGAGATTGAAAATACTCAACGGATGCGCAAACAAGAATTAATGTTTGCCATTCTGAAAAAACGTGCGAAGGCTGGTGAAACTGTTTTCGGTGACGGCACCTTGGAAGTATTGCCTGATGGCTTTGGCTTCTTGCGCTCCCCTGAGGCCTCTTACATGGCTTCTCCTGACGATATTTATATCTCCCCTGCGCAGATTCGCCGCTTTAACTTACACACTGGTGACAGCGTTGAAGGTGAAGTACGTACCCCTAAAGATGGCGAGCGTTACTTTGCATTAGTCAAAGTAGACAAGATCAACGGTTTGGCTCCTGAGGCCCTCAAGAACCGCATCATGTTCGAGAACTTAACGCCATTACACCCAAATCGTGTAATCAGCTTAGAGCGTGATATCAAGGCCGAAGAGAACCTTACTGGCCGCATCATCGACATGATCTCCCCGATTGGTTACGGCCAACGTGGCTTGATCGTGGCTTCACCAAAATCCGGTAAGACCGTGATGATGCAGCACATTGCCCACGCAATTGCGGCCAACAACCCTGAAGCGATTTTGATTGTGTTGCTCGTAGATGAGCGCCCTGAAGAAGTTACCGAGATGCAACGCTCTGTTCGTGGTGAAGTCGTTGCCTCTACTTTTGATGAGCCAGCAGTGCGTCACGTTCAAGTTGCAGAGATGGTAATTGAAAAAGCCAAGCGTTTAGTAGAGATGGGCAAAGATGTCATCATCTTGCTTGACTCGATTACTCGCCTTGCACGTGCATACAACACAGTCGTTCCTTCCTCAGGCAAAGTACTCTCTGGTGGTGTGGATGCCAATGCATTGCAACGTCCAAAACGTTTCTTCGGTGCCGCTCGTAATATTGAAGAAGGTGGCTCATTAACCATCATCGCCACTGCTTTGATTGAAACCGGTAGTCGTATGGATGACCTCATTTATGAAGAGTTCAAAGGCACCGGCAATATGGAAGTCCATCTTGAGCGTCGCTTGGCTGAACGTCGTGTGTACCCTTCTATTAACCTCAATAAGTCTGGCACCCGTCGTGAAGAGCTCTTGGTTAAAGCCGAGAACCTCCAGAAGATCTGGGTATTGCGTAAATTGCTGGCAGATATGGACGATATCGAGGCAATGAACTTCATCGTAGACAAGCTCAAATCCACCAAAAACAATGGTGAATTCTTCGACTTGATGCGTCGCGGAGGCTAATTTAGGCGCCCCTAGAGGGCATCTAAATCGGGATTTACTGCAAATGGGGGCTTTTTAGCCCCTTTTGCACACCTAAACAGCGCTTTGTTGTTGATTTCATGGCATAATTTCTCTTTTGCTACATCTGTGGCTGCTTTTAAAACCTGGGAAAGTATTTCAGTCAATTTGGCTAAAACGGCTACCCGCTCATAGGACTCAACATGAAACCTGGCATTCACCCCGAATATCGCGAAATCGTCTTTGTAGACGTTTCCAATAACTTCAGCTTCAAGACTCGCTCCACTATGTCTACTAAAGAGACAATCAAGTGGGAAGATGGCAATGAATATCCATTGGCCAAGATCGAGACTTCATCTGAATCACACCCTTTCTACACTGGTACCCAGAAAATCATGGATACAGCTGGTCGTGTTGAGAAATTCCGTCAGAAATTCGGTACTAAAGCTGTTGCTAAAGCTACCGGTGATGGCGCCGCTAAAACAGCTGAGAAAAAAGCTGCTGCTGCAGAAGCTAAAGCTGCTGAAAAGCCAGCTAAGAAGAAGGCTTAAACCACTTCTATTCGCGGGGTATGTTAAATACCTGCTCTGCGAGATAATCAAGGCAGCGTTTGCTGCCTTTTTTATTTTGAACTTCACCCATGGTCAAACTTACTGCTGCCGCCACTAAATCCATTCCGCGCATTGTTATTTTTGCGTTGACCTTGATTTATGGTTTTGCTGGCCTCTTCTTTCGGGATCCCTGGAAGAATGAAGACGCGATTGGCTTTGGTGGTATGTGGGCCCTCTTTCGCGGTAACTCGATTGACTGGGTTGTTCCGCACCTGGCCGGCCGCGACATCTCACTTGGCACACCACTGCCATATTGGATGGGTGCCACATTAATTAAATGGTTTGGCCCATTCATTGGCGCTGCTAATGCAGCACGTTTATATGCAGCCATTTGCTTCTTCGCTGCCGCATTGGCAATTTGGTATGCAACCTATTTATTAGGGCGCCGTCGCGAAGTCCAGCCAATGGCATTGGCTGTTGGCGGTCAGCCAGACCTAAAGAGTTACGGCATGACCTTGGCAGATGGTGCGCTACTGATCTTCTTGGCATGTGTGGGTCTTGCTCAGCGAGCTCATGAAACTACTCCCATGATGGCGCAGCTCATGGGTATCAGTATTGTTCTTTACGGCACAGTTCGTGGTTTAGATAAGCCGTGGCAAGGTGGTTTATGGACTGGTCTTGGGATCGCTATTGTGGCGCTATCCTCCAACCTCACACTCAGCCTAATCATCGTGACCTCCACCATCATTGCAGTGATCGCTAGCAATGCCAAGTTGCGCTTTCGGTGGACGCTGACGAGTACTGTTCTAGGTTTAATTGGTTTTGCGATTTGGCCTCTTATTTGGTATGTATCCGATCTACCCGTGCAATGGCGACACATTGCCGAAGAAGGTTGGCGCAATATGCCAGAAATGCGCGCCACCCCATCAATCGAATCATTGGGTTTCTTAAGTGTGAACTTTTGGGCATACGCTTGGCCCGTCTGGCCACTCGCGATTGTTTCGCTCGCACACTGGGGTCGCGTTAAGGAAGCAGGTGCATGGCGCGCTCCACACCTAGCCATCCCATTAAGTTTATTTATTGGCAGCTTAATTTATGTTCTGTTCCGCTTAGAGGCAAATGAACACGACTTAATGATCTTGATTCCAAGTCTTTCGATCATTGCTGCATTTAGCTTACCTGTACTTAAGCGCAGTGTGATTAGCTTTATTGATTGGTTTGCGATGTTCAGCTTCACGCTGATTGCCTTGGCTATTTGGATTATTTGGTTAGCAAAAGTGACTGGCTATCCAGAGACTACTGCGGCAAATATTGCGCGCTTACTCCCAGGTTTCGAAAGTCAATTCAATGTATTGGGATTCATCGTTGCACTAGCGATTACCGGTATATGGTTGGCGGTAGTGCGCTGGAGAACTTCTCGCGCTCCTAAAGAAATTTGGCGCTGCCTCATCATCTCAGCATCGGGCACTACATTGATGTGGGTATTGCTCATGAGCTTATGGCTACCAACTATTAACTTTGCGAAAACCTATCGCCATGTATCTGCACGCTTGGCTCAAGTAATCCCGTCAGGTGGGGGCTGCATCAATACTAGCAACTTAGGCTTTGCCCAGCTGGCCTCTTTTGAGTACTTCTCTAAACTCAACTTACGCGATGATCCTAATTGCCCTTGGATGCTGACACATAGCCAATCAGAAGCAAAAGCATACGCACAGCTAAATAATAAAAAACTGACCCTGCTGTGGGAAGACCGTCGCGCAGCTGATCGTGATGAGCGCCTGCGCCTCTACGAAGTTATCCCAGAATAAATCGTGCTGCACTTTAAATTATCGCGTCTACGCGAGGATATCCCCTCTTTACTAAAGCTAGCTGGACCTTTATTAATTGGTCAGCTCGCTGTTATTGCCTTTGGCGTGCTAGATACCGCTATGACTGCACGCTATTCTGCCGAGGATCTTGCTGCGCTTGCAATGGCTTCAGCCATCTTCATTAGTATTTACGTTGGCTTAACAGGAGTGATCTCGGCTCTAGCGCCAATCGCCGGCCAACTCTTTGGTGCCAAGCGCTTTGGAGAAATCGGCGAGGAAGTTAGACAAGCAACGTGGCTTGCTTTAGGACTCACTGTATTGGGCTGCTTTATTTTGCTCAATGCCGATCGCTTGCTAGCCATCTCACAAGTGAGTGATGTTATCGAAGGCAAAGCGAAGTTATATCTCAATATCTTAGCAATCGGTTTACCAGCCAGCATGGCAATGCGTGTATTAATGGCGCTGCATAACGCTGTCTCGCGCCCCACTGTTATTACAGTAGTTCAGATTATTGGTTTAGCGCTAAAGCTTCCCCTGAACCTACTCTTTATTTATGGTGGCTTTGGCATCGAGGGTATGGGCGGCCCAGGATGCGCTGTTGCCACCGTCATCATTAACTGGTCTTGGCTGTTAATGACTCTTGGCTTTGTGATGTTTGATCGCTTTTACAGGCCATTTAAGATCTTTGCCCGCTTTAGCGCACCTGATTGGCACCGTATCTGGACATTGCTCAAGCTAGGCGCACCCATCGGCTTTAGTTACTTAATTGAAGTGACCTCGTTCACTTTTATGTCTTTGTTTATTGCTCGCCTCGGAACTACAGCACTAGCTGGTCATCAAATTGTGGCTAATATGGGCACTGTCATTTATATGGTTCCCCTATCACTCTCCATTGCAACCATGACTTTAGTGTCGCAATCGATTGGCGCCAATAAACCCGAGCGCGCAGAAGAGATTGGTTGGTCGTCTGTATTTTTTACAACGGCACTTTGCATCAGTATCGGTATCGCCGTCTGGATATTCAGAATTCAATTACTTGATTTGTACGATCCGCCAGCAGAGGTAAAAGCATTTTCTATTCCTCTGTTTTTGTTTATTGCTTTTTACCAAGTCTTTGATGCCCTGCAAATCACTGCAGCATTTATTCTGCGGGCCTATCGTATTGCGTTTTTACCTATGGTGATTTATGCCGGCTCACTCTGGGGCGTAGGCCTTGGTGGCGGCTACCTGATGGGCTTTAATGTACTGGGCAATACACCTGCATTCTTACAAGGTGCCAATGGCTTTTGGGCTGGTAATAGCTTAAGCCTAGGCTTAGCTGCGTGCTTCTTGCTCTACCTCTTTAGAAGAACGGCGGAGCGCCATGAGAAAACGCATCCGCCTGTAGAGGTTTGATCCAAACTACTTGCTAGTTTTGGTTACTTATACACCTTCAATGTAGATGCATCGTCATCTAGGCGTCTTTTGAGATTACGCATCTGCCCTGCTGAGCCAGGATTGTTGGTAATAAAGTTTTGATCAGCTAAGTGCTTGCGAACATCTTCTGCTAAATCTAAAGAGGCCAACTTCATCAGCTTTGCCATGCTCGGCTTATGCGCCGTATCTCTGCCATCAATTTGGACATCTTTACCTTCTCCTGATGCTACAAAGGAGGCAACAATTTGAGTGGTTTTGGTATCGACGATATTAAAGTCCACCGTTACTTCGAGGGTGACCTGTTGCGAGGTAGATTTAGTTCCAGGAATATCCGCGACATTATCGACACTAGAGATTTCAGCTAAAACGCCATACAACACATAATCAGCATCGCCAAAATCGCCAGCCTTAATGCGCTTCACGATATCAAAGTACTCGTCGCCTTGGTTAGGGACTGCAGGCGTAGATTTAGCCTGTACCACTTTATAACCAGACTTAATGAGTAAGCCACGAATCGGGTTGGCTAGATAGCGCAACTCACCATACTCATTATTGCTTTGATAGCCTGACTTCTTCATGCTTTGGGTATTGGCACTTGTAGTGCTATTACTCGGCGTTGTGGCATCCACTGCGGGTGTAGGAGGTGATGCTGTGCCGGGGCTAGCTGTCTTTGGATCCGATAAATCAGTGAACTTCACTGGAAACGCAGAAGAATTTGCACCGCCGGTAATGGCAGAAGCATTGGCCTTATCGGCATCAATCTCAATTGTCTTAGGCGTAATCGTAGATGAAATACTGTTATCAGTTGTTACCCTTGTTTCTTCAATATACGTTAAGTTCTTACCTTCTTTTTTAAAGTAGATATCTGTAACAGCGATTGATTTGGAATCCGCCTTCAGTGCTTCTGCACTAATCACGGGGTTCTTTGGCGGATCTGCTGGCACTTGACCCACCATTACAGACTCCACTGGTGCAGGTGGCTTAGAAGCACACCCAACCAAGAAAAGGAGACTCACACCTGCACTAGCTAATAAGATTTTTTTCATGTATTGCTCAATTCTTTATGGTGTTGAGTAGCGTATTAGCGTGTAGCAGTCTTACGAATCTCTTTTTCATCAGCCCACTCGAGTAAGCCAGATTCATTATTGATGAGGTTCAAATTAAAGACGTAATACACATCTTTAACATCCTTGGTGCTCTTCACAATGGATGCAATCGATCCCTCGATGCGATATTGCGCACCTTGCATATTGCCAGTCTTGGCAATCGTGCTGTTCTTATATAGTCCTGACTGGTTCTGCCGCTTGAGCTCATCAGTTTGGTTTTGCATTTCAGTAATACTGACCGCAAACCGTACTTGGCCACTCTTCATCAGTTGCGTACGGATCTTATCGGTAATAACGCGGGTATCGATATATTCAGAAGTCTTGTTCTTGACATCCGCCAGCGTCACAATCGGCGCATCCTTACTTCCAGAAATCGCTTTTGATTGCAGCAGTGATCTCGTCATTGACTCGGCAATCATCTGCAGATCTGTAGATCCATAGTTGGCATTCACTGTTTCAACAGCTTTAGCATCGCCATAACGAACTTGTGGACCAGAGCAAGCTGAAAGAGCTGCTACTGATAATGCAATGGCAGATAAGCGAATAGTTTTGGTGTTCATGATCATCCTTAATATGCTCAAATTCATTTGTATATTAAATAGCAATTTAATCTTTGTTGATATTTACTTGTATTGGTTTAACTCGAAGCGAAAGTCGGTAGCGTCTGGCGTTGGGGCAATACCCATGATAACGGTCGACTGCCCCTTCCCTACTGTCACAGGCTTCCATGCCTCTTCATCTGTCACAGTCATGCCATTCTTACCAAGCCACTTGAATCGATAAGAAACGAGATTCGATTTACTGTCATTTTGAATGGTCACTTGCGCAGTCAGCACACCATTGCGCACTAGACTTCGCATATCTGTAATTTGAATGCTATCCGTATCACCCATACGCACCGTCATATCTTTCATCGATGGGGTTGAGCTGCACGCTACTAAAGCAAGTGCGGTCATTAGGATTGCAAAGTATTTTTTCATCTGGATATTTCCTAATTAAAAAGCTGCTGAAAGCTATTCAGCAGATTGGGTGGCTCGTAAGGCTTTGCCTCTTCTATATTACTGCTAGCAGGACTCTTGCTGGGGTCGGGATTGGGGTTAGAGACCGGGACAATCTGTATCGCCGCCGGCACTACTGGGGCAGGCTCGACAGCTTGAGGATCCTGAAAACCTCCCCATAACTTCTTGAAGCCCGCAAAAGCACCTTCAGGGGGCCTGGACTCTAGGGTGGTAGGTAAGACGCTTGTGGCTTGAGCAGGCATCGGATTGCCGGCTACTGGGATGACAGCTGTGGGAGCCGATGGCACTGGAGCCTTAGGTGGAAGTGCGGCCGGATCATTCGAAGTAAGTACAGTTGCTCGATTTCTGAACATCCGGATATAAACCACGTTATAGCCCCCTACTAAATTGACTGTCTGCGAAGCTGTCACTCCAGAGGGCAAAGTGTATTTGAGTACAGTAGGCCCTATTGGCAAACCCATTCTGGTCATATAGGTCTGCGCAGGCAAAGTTGACCAGTGGCGCACATCGGTCACATTAATTGCTTGCAGGGTGTAACCCGTAATCATTCCGGCAATAGCGCCAATGAGAGCTGCGTTGCCATTGTTTTGGCTATTCTGATTCCTTCTATTGGCTGCTTGTTGTGCCGCGCGATCTGCAGCGTATTGAGCGGCTAAGGAAACTAATGCTCTAGAGGAAGCTCTTAAAACATAGGCCGGCATTTCATCGCGTAAGTTCTTGCGAGCCATAGCATCGATGTTTGCTACCAGCTCGGGGCTGGCAACCCGATCACCTAACTGAATCATGGTAGGCCTAAAACGTTCTGTAGACCTTTCAATGACTGGAAAAGTTAAAGTGATTAATTTTGGATTACCGCTTATAGGAAAAGATTGGCTGATTTGATAAGGAATAATTTTAGGCATGTATCCCGTATCAATAATGATCAAAGTATCAGCAAAGGATTTTTTACTCTGATTTGCAATATTGGAGTCAAGCTTAGCAATACTGGTTTTAAAGAAATTTACCTGGGGTCTTAACTCAATTGCCAGGCGATATCCTGGAGCAGCCAGGCTAGCCTCCCCTTGAGACTCATGAATAAAACCTGATAGGTAATACGCACCGGGGTTCTGATAAGAATTCTTGAGGCTACGTGTTTCTTCATCGTCCAATAAATTAATGGGGTAGCCACTGATATTTTGAATACGGCTTGTGGCACCCTGAGTATTGGGATTATTTTGTTGCTCACGCTCCACTTGGGATACGGCAGCAACCTGACTTTGGATCAATTCTTCAATGACTTTCTCACGCTGCGCCATTTTTTTGGCTTCCACCATAGCGTCATTCCATCGACCTTGAGAGATATGATTTAACGCCAGGGTCTGACTCAACATACTCACTTCATAAGGCTTGGGATCGTACTCGCTGCTAAAGCCTTCAGACAGAACATAGGAGCTGGCTCCTGAAAAAGAGCGCCTCAACCTGTCGCTAGTAGTCACCTCCCAACGACTAACCAATTGATCTGCTGCCAGTAAGTTTTGTGTGCTACTTGGAATCTGAGTGGGGCCTTGTAATCTTTGGACCTCACCCATCTCCATGTAGTACAAAGTGTTCTTATCTTTAAATGCCCCCTGAATAGCGGCTGCTGTGTTTTGCAGATCACCATTCTTAAACTGCTCCTTTGACTCATTCATTTTGATTTGCTGGGTTTGCGTAGCGCAACCCACCAACAAGCAAGCCACTAAAGTCGTCCCGAATTTAGAAAAGTCTAATGCTGAAAATTTAGGCAAATTTAGAGGTTTGGAAATGAGATAAAGAGTGGAAAGTGATTTCAAGCAAATAGTTCTCATATCTATAACGCTTGAAAATAGGCTGGGGCTGACAAGAAAATCCGTTGTTACTCTAATTTAGCACCCGATTGCTGCACTACCCTACCCCATTTGCTTGCTTCGCTAGCAATCAGCCTAGATAGGTCTTTCGGACTGCCTGGAGCCGGATCTAAGCCGCTAGCCAAAAGTCGTGACTTGACCTCTGGGTTGCTAAGGGTTTGATGCACCATCTGATTGAGGCGTTTTTGAATATTGGGCGGTAGATTTGCAGGTGCCATTAAAGAAAACCAGGAGATCGCCTCAAAACCAGTTAGACCTTGCTCGGCTAAAGTCGGAATTTCAGGGGCAGCACGTGAACGCTTCAAGGTGGTGACCCCCAAAGCCTGAACCTCCCCAGCTTTAATCAGGGCTAAAGAAGAGGAAAGGTTATCAAACAACATTGAGATGCGGCCACTCAGAAGGTCGGGCAATGATTGTGCTCGCCCTTTATACGGAATATGTCGAATCTGCACGCCTGCCATTTCTTTAAATAATTCACCAGACATATGCAGCGAAGTGCCGACACCGGATGAACCAAAAGTGAATTGGCCAGGCTTTGCTTTTGCAAGTTCAATTAACTCATGGAGATTGGTGACGCCTAATTTTTTATTAACGATCAATACATTCGGCGTGCTGGCTAAAAAACTAATGGGTGTGAAATCCTTCACGGGGTCAAAAGACATCTTTTCATAAAGCGCGCCATTAATTGCATGAATGCCCACCGTACCAATCAGCAAGGTATAACCATCAGGCTCACTCTTGGCAACTAGATCAGCGCCAATATTGCCACCATATCCAGGGCGATTCTCAACTAGTACCGGCACACCTAAACTTTGTTGCCAGCTTTCCGCCAAAACACGTGCCAGGATATCGGGGGCACCACCAGGGGTAAAAGTAACAATAATGCGTATGGCTTGCTTGGGCCAGGCATTACTTTTCTGGGTAACTTGTGCATGAGCCGAGATCCCAATAGACCACATGACGGCTGCAATGAAGAAGCTCTTCAGAACTTTGGAGAATGGCATATTAAAACTCAGAGCTAGACCAAGTGGTCTAGATTAAAAGCCAAAGCGAGAGCGTAGCCACAACCAGCCCTCATACTTCACTGGATCATCAGCGCAGGGGCCAATGCCACACTCTAGAAGTGTAGACACAAGATTGCCGAAAACCAAAAGAATGAAAGCAATGATCAAGATATTTGCAAACCAAGAGCGTGAGCGGACTTCGCGATTGGGCAGCATTAAGAGAATTGCCAGACCCATTAATAGTCCTGTGTAACCAACATATGCCCAGGTATAGAAATGTAACTCTAAAAATGTTTTTCCAAATCCCTTGTCACCCGGCAGAATGTGTAAGAACACCTGACGGAGAGAAACCATCATGCCCACTAGGCCGCCAATGATGCCCCATCCGTAGTGAGAAGAGTGAGCACCGCAACGAATATTCAAAACCAATGCAAAACCAATAATCACGAACCCAATGCGTTGCATTAGGCATAGAGGGCAAGGTAACTCGCCAAAATAAAGCTGATCTACAAATGCATAAGAAAGCATGCCAACAACAGCCAACAATGCCAGTTGATTGCCTAGCGCTGCTAATGAAGGGGGAGAATTTCTACTCACGATCAATTACAAGCTGATATTGAGATGGTCGGTTGCATGAACCCGGAACCAAAGTAACAGGATGCCGACAGTAATGGCCAAAACTATCAAACCCGCAAGACGTTTTTCAAACCAGACTAAAACAAGTCCGATAAAAGCCGTCAGAAAAGGGAGAAACATATACATGAGATTATTCTAGCGCAGGACTATCCCGATAGGGGTAATTCTGTAAATGCAGAGCCCAGAGAAAGGTCTTTTGTTTAGAATGGGTCTATGAACATAAGCTCTACCACGCCCTGTATCGATTTAGACATCGATGGAAAGATTGCCAGGGTGACATTCAATAACCCTGCTGCTCGTAATGCCCTGACCTGGCCAATGTACGAAGAGCTCAAAAAGATCTGCGACTCACTAGCAAGCAATTCCGAGGTTCGGGTAGTTATTTTTAGAGGGGCCGGAGATAAGGCATTTGTTTCGGGGAGCGATATTCAACAGTTTGTGGATCTTCAAAAGGATGAGGCTTATGAAATAGCTGTTGATCAGATCTTTGCTTCTTTGCAGCAATTGCCCATGCCAACCATTGCCATGATTGAAGGTTTAGCTGTAGGTAGTGGACTTTTAATGGCGACTGCTTGCGACTTTCGTATCTCAACTAAGGATGCTCGTTTCGGCATACCAGTAGCCAAGACTTTGGGAAACTGTTTATCACCAAGCAATCTATCCTGGCTTGCAGCTCACCTCGGAATTCCAACGGTCAAAAAAATGCTGCTGACAGCGGAACTTATTAAAGCGCCAGAATTATTAGAGTCTGGCTACCTTTATGAAACAGCAGAGGCGACAGATCTTCAGGTTGCCGTTAATATACTTGCGCAGAAGTTAGCAGCTCTAGCACCCATCACTCAAAAAGCCAGCAAACTGACTCTAGCGCGTTTACTTCAAAGCAATCTTCCAGACTGCACTGAGCTCATGCGTGAGACCTACAATAGCAAAGACTTCAGAGAAGGTGTGAGCGCCTTTCTAGAGGGTCGCTCGCCAAAGTGGGCTGGGGAATAAACCCAACCCTAACTCTTGGAGTTTAAGAACTCCACTGCGATTTTCACAAACTGATCGGGCACCTCAACATGGGGTACATGACCGACGTTATCAATGGGGACAAGCTTTGCATTTGGTATAGCCGCTTGCGCCTTCTTACCTAGCTCAGGAAAATTACCTAAGGTCTTTACAGCTTCAGGCGGTGCAAAGCGTCTACCAAATACCGTACGGTCTTTTTGACCGATGACCAATAAGACCGGCATTTTCAACTGTGGCAAATCATTTACCACTGGCTTTTCAGCAATCATTTGATACGTTAAAACAGATGTCTTTGCATAAGCTGGATAGTCGGAGCCTTTTTGAACGCGTACATAAACCTCCACGAACTTTTCATAGCTCGGTTGCCAGCTTGGAAAATACGTTTGCAGGAAACGGCGATAAGTCGTTTCTGTTTGGGCCATCTCTAGCTTCAGTAAATCATCATTTTTCTGCGGAGGAATATCTTTACTGTAATCCTCCAGACCTAATGGATTCTCAAGTATGAGCTTTTGCACAGTCTGTGGGTAGAGACGAGCAAAGCGTATGCCCACCATGCCGCCCATTGAATTGGCAATCACTGAAACTCGCGCAATATTGAGAGACTTCAACAAAGCTTGTGTGTTGGCAGCTAAATCATCGAAGTGATATTCAACATCTGGCTTAGAGGATTTACCAAAGCCAATCTGGTCAGGTGCTATAACCCGATAACCAGCCTTTGAAAGACCTGCAATTGTTGGCGCCCAATAATCACTGGAAAAATTCTTTCCATGAAACAACAGCACAACACCCTTTGGCTTACCGAGTGCAGCGACATCCATATACATCATGCTGGCTGGCTGCCCTTGTAAAGAAGTCTTAAATTCTTTTACGGGGTATGGGTAAGGCCATTTACTTAAGCGCAAATCCAAAGGACTTGCATTGGCATAAAGACTTGCTGAGGGAGTTGAAGCTACTTGCTCGGAGCTAGCACAGGAAACTAAGAGAATAGGTACGGCAATCGCAGCACCTATCAACGCTAATCTCTGAAACAGACTCCCGATAGCAACCCTATTTTGCATTTAGCTAATTTTGGTCTTTAAGTTTGGTAAGCCAGCAACGCTACCTTCAAGTACGTCACCCTTTTTCACAGGACCCACTCCTGCTGGAGTGCCCGAGAAAATCAAATCACCCGGCTCTAAGGTAAATAAGGTTGATAGATAAGCGATTGTGTCTGGAACATTCCAGATCAACTGATTGAGGTCGCCCTCTTGACGAACTTCCCCATTCACTAATAGCTTAACGGCGCCCTTAGCAGGATGACCACATTGAGCCACTGGAGTAATCTCACCACAGGGTGCAGATTGATCAAACGCCTTGCCTGTATCCCAAGGACGTCCCATCTTTTTCGCTTCACCCTGAAGATCACGTCTAGTCATATCTAAACCCACCCCATAACCATAGACATGATCTAGAGCCTTATCAGCAGCAATATTTGCACCACCCTTACCAATCGCAACAACCATTTCAATTTCGTGATGTACATCGCTAGATAGATTTGGGTATGCCATATCTTTACCATCCGTGACAATCGAATTAGCGGGCTTCATAAAAAAGAATGGCGGCTCACGATCGGGATCATGACCCATCTCACGCGCATGATCTGCATAGTTACGTCCCACGCAGTAAATGCGATTAACGGCAAAGCGACGGCTATCGCCGGTTACCGGCAGCGAAATAACTGCTGGTGGATCAATCACAAATGCTGAAGACATAAAAAACCTTTCTATGAATTTTGATAAGTAAATACACTATTACTGTTTTCTAGAAGTATGACGCAATTTCAATAACAGGATGCTAAGTGCTAAGGCAAAGGTGAGAGCATTGGCTAAGATGAGGGGCCACTTTTCGATAACGAGGCCATAAACCAGCCACAAACCAACTCCTGCCGTAAACAGGGAATACATCCCCAAGGAAATTCCAGAGAGATCCCTGGATCGCCAGGACTGTATCGCCTGGGGCAAAAAGGCAATCGTGGTCAAAAAAGCAGCGCAATAGCCAATAATTTCGATGTGGTGGGGCTCTAGAGTCATTTATCGATTGTAGTTAGGGAAATTGCCAAATCATTGACGCAGCGCATGAATTTTATTACTGTAGATAATAGAAAATCGTAACTCAACTCACCACTAAAAATACAAAATGAGACAACACATTATTAAAGGCCTAGGCCTACTCCTTTGCAGCAGCTTAATCAGCGCCCCGCTGCTTGCCCAAACTAATGCGGCCGCCATCAAAAGCTACCCTGACAAGCCCATTAAGCTGGTCATTCCCTATCCACCGGGTGGAGCAACAGATGTCATTGGGCGCATCATGGCGCAAGAACTATCCAAATCACTGAATCAACAAGTAATTCCAGACAATCGCGCTGGAGATAGTGGCAATATCGGCGCTGACATGGTTGCAAAGTCTCCGGCTGATGGCTACACCTTATTAATGGGTGCGCTCACATCGCACTCCATAAATGCCAATCTTGATAAAGACAAGATCCGATACAACTTAGAAAAAGATTTCACACCGGTTGATGTAGTTGGCGTAGTGCCGCTGGTATTTGTAGTAAATCCTTCAGTTCCTGTAAAGAACATGAAAGAGTTCATTGCCTATGCAAAAGCAAATCCAGGCAAACTGACCTTTGCCTCATCTGGTGCCGGAGCCCCGCAACGCCTTGCTATGGAAATGTTTCGCTACCAGCTTGGCTTAGATTTATTGCATGTACCATACAAAGGTAGTGGTCCTGCTATGACTGATTTAGTCGGTGGCCAGGTCTTGACTATGTCTGAGACCGTTCCTGCAGCATTGCAATTTATTCAGTCTGGTCAGTTAAGACCTCTTGCAGTGACAACTGCAAAGCGTATTAGCCAATTGCCTGATGTACCCACAGTCACTGAAGCCACTGGCTTACCGAACTTTGATGTAGTGAGTATGTTTGGTATTTTGGCGCCTGCAGGAACACCTAAACCAATCATCGACAAGCTTAGTGCAGACATTAAGATCATCTTGCAACGTCCTGACGTTCAAGAGCGGATGCTAGCGGCTGGTGTTTATGTGAACTACCTTTCGCCTGCAGATTCCAGCAAACGGATTACACGAGAGATGAATATGTGGAGCAAGGTCATTAAAGACGCCAACATCAAGCCTGACTAAGGCAGATGACTCTAATTTAATGGAATGGAAAAGATCGCTTTAAGCGTTAATGAATCTGTGCTGTTAGAAAAGCCTTTGCCTACTCCAGCCTGAAACGAAAGTGGTTTGCCATCGTAGTACATCATCAAGAAACCCAGTTGCTGTGTATTTTGATAGTTAATAGGCTGACCAAGTTGATTCAGGTTGGAGTAATACTCCACCCCAAGAGCCAATTCAGGAGTTACCTCCCTAGATAAACGTGTTGCCGTGGAGAAATAAGGTGACTGGTGCACATAGGGTTGGGAGAGCGGCATATCCACAATGGGATTAAATGAGAAAAGCCACTCATCAAAATGCTTTCCGATAATGAAACGTACTTCACTGTTATATCGGGATTCATCAAACTGAGGTTGTACGTTAGACAACTCTAGATTTGCGCCTGCGAAAAAAGAGTCACCCTTATCTTCGCGAATTGGCAACCATTTCATGCGTATTTTCGTTGCCGCATATTGAAACTTATTGTCATAGTTCACATAAGAGATGTACAAACCTGCTTCGAGGTCATGGCCTAAGCCATAAGCAAACTCTGGGGTCACCCGCACCCCATTATTGCTCATCACCTCACCTGGGTAGGAGGGGCTTTGAATGCCTCTGGGAGTACTGTTTAAATGCACCTCAAGACTAGCTTCTCCCTTGGCATTAATTTCATCGTCGTAAACCTGAATTTCATCTTGCAGTATTGCCATGCTGACAGATGGCGAAAGAATGAGCGTAGTTAGTAGCAACCCCTTAATAAGCGCTTTCTTCAGGGGATGAGCTTGCATCTGCATGATGCGTGAGTTTAACAAGGATTAGGATTTCTTGACGTGCTCACTCAAAAGCCAACATGAACATCCAATCGATTTCTCAATCACTTCCAACGCAAAGATAGCCTCACCAATCTCATTACCTCAAGTTGAGTACATGCAAGGGTGGTTATTTTTTCAAACCTGCTTTACGTGCTTCGACTTCTTTATTAATAGCAGCGATTGTTTTAGCATCTGGCGACTTCCAATTACCACCTGAGTTATTCACCATATAAACCAAAGCATCTGCAAAACCTTCGATGCTAAGGTTGGGGTTGCCGCCCTTAGGGGGCATTGCTCGCACACCAAAATATGCATGTCCAGTAAGCTCTACTTGGCCCTCAGCAATCAATGGCTTCCATTTGGCTTTATCGCCAAATTTAGGAGCATTCAGAACGCCTGCGCCATGACAATTTGCGCAGACTTGCTTATAGGTGTTCTCACCTGACT
Source organism: Polynucleobacter sp. JS-Polo-80-F4 (assembly GCF_018881965.1). Classification (GTDB taxonomy): domain Bacteria; phylum Pseudomonadota; class Gammaproteobacteria; order Burkholderiales; family Burkholderiaceae; genus Polynucleobacter. Next base: position 1,452,968 of record NZ_JACVPI010000001.1, on the reverse strand, counting down.
GTGCGCTAGCTAAGTGGCTAAATGCAGCGCAAAACAAGATCGGCAAGGCGAAGAAAAAGGACTTAAAGCGCACTGGGGCACCCTCTTAATGAATGAATGCTTAAGAATGTATCTCAAATTACAAATGTCTGCTTTACGGCAAATCAGAAGCAATTAAGCTAAGCCAAGGGCGCTAGCTATTTGATAGGTAATGAAGGCAGCCAGATAGGCTAAGCCAAATAAATAACTCAGCATGATGACTGGGATTTTCCAGCCCCCAGTCTCGCGCTTGACTGCTGCAATAGTAGACAGACACTGCGGTGCAAATACAAACCAAGCTAGCAAAGAAAGTGCGGTTGCCAAAGACCATCCACTAGAAATCAATGGAATCAGTGCATCAGCCGCATCTACGCCAGAGCTCGATAACGCATAAACCGTTGCTAAAGAGCTCACCACCACTTCGCGAGCTGCCATACCAGGCACTAAAGCAATGCTGATTTGCCAATTAAAGCCGATAGGCGAGAACACATGGGCTAAGGCCTGACCAATCATTCCGGCAAAGCTATATTCAATCGGCGATCCCGTAGCTCCTTCAGGCGGAAATGGAAAACTAGACAGTACCCATAAGCCAATTGTCATCAGCAAAATAATTCCACCAACCCGACGTAAAAATATTTCTGCTCTTTGCCACAGACTGATAGCCAAGTTACCCAGGCGTGGCAAGTGATAGCTAGGCAACTCCATCATCAGCGCATTCATCTTGAATTGCTCACTAGTAAAGCGCTTCAGAATCCAAGCAACTACCATGGCGCCCAAAATTCCCGCCAGATAGAGCAAGAACAATACGAGACCTTGCAAATCAATACCAGCCCATAGCTTTTGTTCTGGAATAAACGCAGAAATCAGCAAGGCATAAACAGGAAGTCGCGCGGAACACGTCATCATGGGCGCAATCAAAATCGTCACCATGCGATCACGAGCATTTGAAATGCTTCTAGTGGCCATGATCCCAGGGATGGCGCAAGCAAAACTAGACAGCAGCGGAATAAAGGATCTACCAGAGAGTCCTACTGATCCCATCACCCTATCTAGTAAATATGCAGCCCTTGGAAGATAACCAGATTCTTCAAGCAGCAAAATAAAGAAAAACAGAATCAAAATTTGCGGCAAGAAAATCACCACGCCACCCAAGCCCGCCAAAATGCCATTGATTAGCAAGCTACGCAACCAACCATTAGGCAAAAACTCAACGATCTGACCACCAAGGTATTCCACTGCACTCTTAATCAGATCCATGGGCACTGTTGCCCAACTAAAGACTGCTTGGAATATGCAAAAGAGTAGCACCACCAAAATAATCGGACCAAATACTGGGTGCAATAGCACTGCATCTAATCGATCGCTTAATTGATCAGGAATAATGCGATCGAGCTTGAGGCTTTGCAGAATTCTTTGGACTTGAATGTTATCGGTTTCTGTATGAGCAATATGAGCAGCAACATTCTCAAGAGTGGCATCGCTTGTGCCTGTGCGCAAGCCATTCAAATTGCGCCAATCCAGATTGGATAAAAACTCTTTGATCTCATCAGCACCATTAGATTGAATACCAATGCTAGTGAGTACTGGCAACCCGAGCTCGTTAGATAAGGCGGCAGTATCGATCTGCAGACCTTGGCGCTTGGCGATATCCAACATATTCAACACCACAATACAGGGTAAGCCGAGACGCTTTGCAGCCAATACCAAGCGCAGGTTGCGGCGTAAATTCATGGCACTTAATATGCAGATCACCAAGTCGGGACGCTTCTCTCCTTCAGCCCTGCCAAGCAATACATTGCAAGTAACTTTTTCATCGAGCGATCGTGGATAAAGACTGTATGCACCCGGTAAATCGAGAACGCGAATGTTTTTACCGGACTCGAGAGCTAAACGCCCCTCTTTACGCTCAACAGTGACGCCAGAGTAATTCGCTACCTTTTGACGACTACCAGTGAGTAAATTGAATAAAGCAGTTTTACCGCAATTGGGGTTACCCAATAACGCAACGAGTGGCTCGTTCGAATAAAAGTGAACCTTAGATTCAGACATGCGGGAGAGATTCAACCATAATCATGCGCGCTTCTGATTGACGTAAAGCAAAAGTGGAGGCGCCTACTCGAACCATATAAGGCCCTTTTCCCAAAAGACCTTTGCGCAATACGGTCACTTGCTCACCAGGTAAAAAGCCAATATCTTCCAACTGCCCCTTAATTTGAGGAGCACCCTTGGGGGCATTAATGTCACTAACGCGATAAAGACTGCCTAAGTCGACTTGGTCTAAATTCATGCAATATGCTTTTTAGCTGGTGTAGGGGCCATTATAACGACAAATGAGAATGAATATCATTCGTTTAAAGGGGTATTTAATTAGCAATAATGGGCCATATAGGCCCATCAGGGCTTGATGTAAAACAAAAAAGGGGTGATTAATGGATACTTATTCATACCCTATTGAATCCATTTAGTCCATGTACCTACCAAAACATTTTTCAGTTGAAGATCCAGAGATATTGGCGCAACTCATTTCAGAGTATCCACTAGCGACTATCGTTGCGAATCTAGATGGCCATTTTGAAATTAACCATCTACCGCTGATGTTCAGTACTGACAAAACCAAGCTTTACGGACATGTCGCCAGAATGAATCCGCTTACCAAAGTAGCGAGCAGTAGCAATACATCGGTTACGGCGATCTTTAATGGGCCCAATGCCTATGTCACCCCCTCATGGTATCCATCTAAAAAAGAAAGTGGCAAAGTGGTTCCCACATGGAACTATGCTGCAGTTCATGCACAGGGTGCCATCAAGTTGATCGAAGATCCTCAATGGCTTAGAAGTCACGTCGCACAAATGACAAATATTCATGAGCCAACCTATCAATCAAGCTGGAAACTTGAAGATGCCCCCGAAGATTATGTGCAAACCATGCTCCAAGTCATTATTGGCATCGAGATTGACATCAAGCACTTAGTTGGGAAATTTAAACTGAGTCAAAACCGTCCTGCGGGCGACTATGATGCGGTTGTCGAAAAGCTTCGCCAATCGCCAAAAGAAGCTTTACAAGAAATGCTTCAATATATGAAGACACCCAAGAACTAGCTAATAAGGAGTGGTGTAGCCATATTTTTGCAGAATCAATTTGGCTTGAGGGCTTTGCATAAAGCGATACAAATCAACTGCCTGCGGCGGAGCGCCCTTCATAAGAACCATGCGTTGCTTAATAGGTTCGTATAGTTTTGCATCGGCCACCAAAAAGCTGGTTTGTTTTGCCACCTCGGGTGACTTGGCCAATGACAATGCAGTAAAGCCAATGTCAGCAGCGCCACTAACTACATAAGTAGTGGCCGCCCCAATATTGTCGGCATAAACCAGTTTATCTTTAGCGATATCCCAAAGGCCCTCTGCTTTTAAATACTGCACCGCTGCCTTACCGTAGGGAGCTAGGTCAGGTTTTGCAATGGCGACTTTATTCGCCCCAGTAATAGCTTTAGCTATATCTGATTTGCTATCTAAGGAAGCAATGCCAGATGATTTTTTAGTGATGATGGCCAACTTACCAATGGCATATACCGTGCCCTCATCTATTGTTCTGCCCTTATTAAAAAGCTCAAGTGGGAATTTCTCATCAGCTGCAATAAATAAACTAAATGGTGCCCCATTCATAATTTGCGTGGCAAAGTTACCGGACGAGCCGTAGACTACTTTCATCTCTGGTTTGCCTGAAGATTGAGATGCCATCAAGATCTCCGCAAAGGCATCTTTCATATTGGCAGCAACAGCAACAGTGGCAGCCTGTGCAAATGCACCGCCCGAAAAAAATACAAGTGCTGTAAATAAAGTGGCAAGACGTATAGTCATATGAAATGCATTCTAGCGGATATGCTCACCATTGATGTCTCAACCGACAAGCTATAGCCAATCTTGTATTTGCCGATTGAGGCTAACTGCCTTGTATCCCGGGGTCTCTCCAGAAGTACTCCGTATCTTTCGAATCAGCTTTGATGATTCTGATTGCGCAGCCATCTCTTTGCTCATGGCGACAAAGAAAATTTCATCCTTAAGCGGCACAAAACCCAAGCCATTCTCTAGGGCGATATTCTTGACGCCCAAACCTACGTCTGCCTTACCAGCCAAAATAGCATTGGCAATAGCCGAGTGTGTAAATTCCTCAGCCAGATAACCATTGATCTCTAAGGGATCAATACCCTCCTCCATGAGCAAGGTATCTAATAAGAGCCTAGTGCCGGACCCAATCTGTCGATTAATGAAGCGGACTTTTTTGTCCACCAAATCTTCAATCGAGCGAATCTGCAAGGGATTCCCCTTCTTCACGATCAATCCCTGGATTCGCTTCATGACCGGGTAAATTTCAATGTCATTTTTTGAGAGGCGCTGGTAGATTGCTTTTGAACTCCTTTGATCGGAGACGTGATATCCGGCGATATGCGCTTCATTATTTAAAAGTCTCTCTAGAGACTCTCCTGAGCCGGCAATTTTCAAATCTATTCCAGCCACTTCTCCAGCCGCCTTTTGAATGACTGAATCACTACTAGAGAAAAATTTCCACCGGAGACTTTCTGACTTTTGGATTTTCTTAATTTCTTTTAGCAGAATCTCGTGATATTGAGCGTCATGCTTTAAATATCCTGCCTGCATATCCTCAATAAACTGAATCAAAAAGGTTCCAAATTCCGTAAGCTCAGATCCGTGGCCTTTGGTACGAATCATCAAAGGCATACCCAAGGCATCTTCAACCTGATTGACTTTGCCCCAGGCGCCTCTATATGAAGTGCCTGATTTTTTACTGGCGACCACTAAAGAACTGCCCCGGCCAATATCCTTGAGCAATTGGGATAGCCAGATCAGGTCTACAGAGCTCTTTCCGTCGGACTGGGTTTTAACTATCAGGGTTGGGCGTACTTCAATCTGCATATGTAATCTTTTGCATATTCAATAAGTATTAATGTATGCGATCATAAGACTTTAATCAACCCCAATTAGAGTGCAGCCATGAAAAAAATAATTCAGAGACTACTCCTCGCCACCCTACTAACGCTCTCTGTGCCAATGACACAGGCTTATGCCCAAGAGAAAAGTATTGTGGTGTCTTCTACCACTTCCACAGAGCAGTCTGGACTTTTCAATTACATGCTGCCTATTTTCAAGATGAAGACGGGTATTGAAGTCAAAGTAGTCGCCGTAGGCACTGGTCAAGCATTGGACATTGGTCGCCGTGGAGATGCTGATGTGGTGTTTGTACATGACAAACCTGCAGAAGAAAAGTTTGTCGAAGAAGGCTTTTCAACCAAACGCTACGAAGTGATGTACAACGACTTCGTTCTCATTGGGCCCAAGTCCGATCCGGCAAAAATCGCTGGTGGTAAAGATATTCAAGTTGCACTTCAAAAAATTGCCGCGGCACAAGCTCCATTTGTTTCTCGCGCAGACAAAAGTGGTACACATGCAGCTGAGCTTCGCTATTGGAAAGGCGCAGGCATTGCAGTTCCCCCTGGCCAAGCTTGGTATAAAGAAACAGGTTCTGGCATGGGCCCTGCTCTCAATACCGCTTCCGCAATGAACGGATACATCTTGGCTGACCGTGGTACCTGGTTAAGCTTTAAGAATCGCGGCGATCTCGTCATCTTGGTGCAAGGTGATCCAAAACTATTCAATCAGTATGGCGTGATGTTAGTAAACCCCGCTAAATTCCCTCATGTGAAAAAAGCACAGGGTCAAGAATTTATTGATTGGCTCATCTCTAAGAATGGTCAAGATGTGATTGCCAGCTACAAGATTGATGGCGAGCAGCTTTTCTTTCCGAATGCCAAGAAATAGCATGCCCAATAAGTAGAAAAGCCCGCAGATGCGGGCTTTTTTATTGCCGGTAGACTACCCGGGCAATTGAATGCTATTTGATACTTATTTCTTTGGTGTAACGAAACCAATAGCTGTGTCGTCAACGAACTCAACCATCACATCATCGCCGGCTTTGAATTTCTCAAGACCTAAAACAGCTGGATCCACTTTAACTTTTTGCTTCTCGCCACTTGGCATTGTGAAAGTAACGATACGTGTTTTTTGATCAATTGTTGAAATCTTTACAGTGGCATAAACCGTTTCTGTAGTTTCTTCAAATGGCTTAGCAGAACCTTTTCCGGCCACAACTACAGAGCGCACTCCAGAAACGCCTGGTTTTTGATCTTTACCAACAGCAGTCAAGCCAACTGCAATCGCTTGTGCATGCTCAACCAAGAACACGTCGCCTTTTTTAACTTTATCCAAATCATTGATAGATTTAGATACATTCATTTGCACCAAATTACCATTAGCGTCTTTCAACACAACGATGCGCTTTTTGGCATCCACTGAATCAACGGTTGCGCTCAAAACTACAACGTCAGCTGCTAAAGGCAACATCTTTGCAGGAAGTTGTGCAAAAACAGAGCTTGCAAAGGTAATGCCAACTGCAGCAAACAAACCAGCTAATAAAGATTTCTTCAAGATAACTCCTAATTGAGTAAAAGGTTTTGGGTGGGCTCGATTCAGAGCCACAATTCATTGTAACCACGGAAAGCGGTCCTTTTTGTGCGGCATCGAACTATATATATAGCCCAGACAATCCCCTTCTTTGGTAAATTGAGCTTATTAATAGCCCTTCGAGACTACATCCCATTGGAAATACAGATAAAACCGTGGAAAGAAGCTGAGACAGGTGCCTTTTTGGTGCGCCAGGAGGTTTTTATCCAGGAGCAAAGGGTTCCAGCTGAACTCGAGCTGGATGAATTCGACCCATTGGCTGCCCATGCCCTCGCCTACCTAGATGGAAGCTGTATTGGTACAGGTAGGTTAGTAGATTTGGGTAAGGGACAAGCTCAAATTGGCCGCATGGCGGTTTTAGCCCCATTCAGAAATCAGGGAATAGGCAAGCAAATCCTAGAAACGTTGATTACCCTAGCTAAAGTGCAAGAGGCAAAATCCATCATCCTGCATTCTCAGGTGATTGCTATCCCCTTCTATGAAAAACTCGGCTTTCAGGCGCAGGGCTCTATCTATGAGGAGGCAGGCATTCCTCATCGTAATATGATTCTTTTATTACCAAATTTGATTTAATAAGCAATGACTACTAGCAATCCAAACTCCCCTGCCTTTATTTACAAACATCGCGTTTGCTATTCCGATACTGATGCTGCTGGATTTGTCTATCACGGACGCTATCTAGAGATTTTTGAACGTAGTCGTGCAGAGTGGCTTGCCCAACGAGGACTGAGCCCCACTAAGCTTGCGAATGAATTCACAATGGTTATGCCCTTGCGCGAGCTCACAATGAACTTCTATAAACCAGGGCGCCTAGATGACTTACTTTACATAGATCAAGTGATTGAGCATCGTGGCCGCACACAGGTGACCGTTAAGCAAACTGCACAAAGAAAGCTTCCTGACAGCGAAGAATTCCAAGTCATTGCGAGCGCCACACTACATATTGTTTGTGTTGATACCAACACACTCAAACCCAAAGCTTGGCCTGATTGCGTCTTTCAGGACGAGTAATGTAATGGAGCAAAATATGCCTGATGGAAAATTACTGACCTTTGTTAAAGGCTTGAGTGCCCTACTTGAGAAGCAACCAAGCGAAGAGGTAGTTTTTACTGACGGCAAAAAAATGCTGGAGCAACTGATTGCAATAGACGATTGGTTGCCTGAAGAATTTACCAAACCCCATCCACAGTATTACCAACAATATCTCTTGTATGCAGATCCGTTGGATCGATTTTCTGTCGTGAGCTTCGTATGGGGTCCTGGGCAAAAAACACCTCTGCATAATCACACTGTTTGGGGAATGATCGGCCAGCTGCGTGGTGAAGAAACCGGCACACCTTACTATCGCCAAACCGATGGCAGCTTCAAGGCAGGAGATCCATGTATCAGCCCTCCCGGGCACGTTGACACTGTGTCACCAGGCACCCATGACATTCATGTGGTGGAGAACAGTCTAAGCGATCAGACATCAATCAGCATTCATGTGTATGGTGGCAATATCGGGCGTATTCATCGCTCAGTCTTTGATCCTGTCACTGGAGTAGAAAAATCCTTTGTGTCTGGTTACGCAAATACTGTCGTTCCAAATCTCTGGAACCCAGCTTAATCGGGCAATTCTCTGGTATTTGAGGTCAATGACTTAAAATAGATCCTCTTACTGCAAACGCGCTAGCGCAGCAGCTCACCCCATTGACCGGGATAGTCGATTTTTAAATACGTTGAATACGGGTCAATACTTTATTGGTCCCTATGTTATTTACAGATCTTGGTTTATCAGAACCCATTCTTCGTGCTATTGCTGAAGAAGGCTACACCAGCCCTACCCCGATTCAAGCAAAATCGATTCCCGCCGTTCTCAAAGGCGGCGATCTTTTAGCTGCAGCACAAACTGGCACAGGCAAAACTGCCGGCTTTACCCTGCCGATTCTGCAACGATTAACTTCAAGCAAAGCAAGCTCAGGCAAACGTCTGTTGCGCGTCTTAATTCTGACACCTACACGTGAGCTAGCAGCTCAAGTGCAAGAGTCGGTAGTGACTTATGGCAAATACACCGGTCTGAAGTCCACGGTTATCTTTGGTGGCGTTGGTGCCAACCCCCAAATTAAAGCCATCGCTGGCGGATTAGATATTTTGGTTGCTACCCCAGGTCGCTTATTGGATTTGATGTCGCAAAATTGTGTATCCCTCAAGGATATTGAAATTTTGGTTCTCGATGAAGCCGATCGCATGCTCGATATGGGCTTCTTGCGTGACATTAAGAAAATCTTGGCCGTCCTTCCAAAGCAGCGTCAGAACTTATTATTCTCAGCAACCTTCTCAACAGAAATCAAGGCTTTAGCCGACGGCTTATTAAATGCGCCTGAGTTGATTGAAGTGGCTCGCAGCAATAGCACTAATGAGGCGATTGCCCAGTTAATCCACCCGGTAGATAGAGCAAAGAAGCACCCCCTCTTAGCCCATCTCATTCAGAGTAATGACTGGAAGCAGGTACTGGTCTTTACTCGCACTAAGCATGGCGCTAATAAATTAGTGACTCAATTAGAAAAGGATGGCATTACCAGCATGGCCATCCATGGCAACAAAAGCCAATCTGCACGAACTAAAGCATTGGCTGACTTCAAAGCAGGTAAGTTAACCGCCTTAGTTGCCACTGATATTGCTGCACGCGGTATTGATATTGACCAGCTCCCCCATGTCGTGAACTACGACCTTCCGAATGTGTCTGAAGACTATGTTCATCGTATTGGACGTACAGGTCGCGCAGGTTCAAATGGTGTAGCCGTATCGTTGGTGTGCGTTGATGAACATCAAATGCTCAAAGATATCGAAAAACTCATTAAGCAAAAGCTGCCGCAGGAAGTGATCGCTGGTTTTGAGCCAGATCCTAATGCCGTGGCTCAGCCAATTCAGTTACGTAGTCAGCAACACCAGCAATCCAGAAAGCCAAGGCCCGCCGGATCAGGCGGAGCGCCAGCAAAGAAGGCTCCAGCAAAACGTAGTAGTCCACCCAAAAGAAGCTTTAACCGCTAATGAGCATGCGTTTAGAATATTTATCATGGATACATTAACCACCGAACCTCGTCTTACCTCCCTCTCGCATGGCGGTGGCTGCGGTTGCAAAATTGCCCCGGGCGTTCTTTCAGAAATCCTGAAGAACGTTCCACAACTACCTTTCCCAAAAGAATTACTGATTGGCATTGAGACGTCTGACGATGCAGCTGTTTATCAAATTAATGAATCTCAGGCGATCGTAGCAACAACCGATTTTTTCATGCCGATTGTTGATGATCCATTTGATTTTGGAAAAATTGCTGCTACTAATGCGATTAGTGATATTTATGCGATGGGTGGCACCCCTTTATTTGCGCTTGCTTTAGTCGGTATGCCGATTAAAGTGTTATCCAATCAAACGATTGCTCGAATCTTAGAGGGTGGTAGCGAAGCTTGTCGCAGTGCCGGTATCCCTATTGCTGGTGGACATACCATTGACTCAGTAGAGCCTATCTATGGATTGGTGGCAATAGGTATCGTTGATCCTAAGCGTGTGAAGAGTAATGCTAGCGCTAAACCAGGTGACGTTCTTATCCTAGGAAAACCATTGGGTGTTGGTGTTTTATCTGCTGCCCTGAAAAAAGATTTATTAGGCTCAGACGGATATCGCGAGATGATCTCGAATACCACTAAGCTGAATTCTGCAGGCCCTGATTTAGCCAAGCTTGCTGGTGTCCATGCATTAACTGACGTTACTGGGTTTGGATTGGCTGGCCATACCTTAGAGTTAGCACGAGGATCCAACTGCACAGCGCATATTGATTGGAGCCAAGTGCCCCTGCTATCAAACGTGCAAAAACTTGCTGATGATGGCGTTATTACTGGCGCCTCAGATAGAAACTGGCTCAGCTACGGCGATGAAGTCGGCATTCCCGCAGACTTCACACCAGCTCAACGTGCCTTATTAACCGATCCACAAACTAGTGGCGGCTTATTGGTGTCCTGTAGTCCTGACAGCGTGAAAGAAGTGTTGGATATTTTCAATCAGCATCACTTCTTGGGTGCCCGCGTCATTGGTCAAATGAGTAAGCGCCAAGAAAAACCTTTGGTGGTTTCTTAGATTATTTCTTGAGATTAAATACGCTCGAGAAATCCAGCTGACCATTGCCTGCTTTGCTGTGAGTTTCATACAGTTGCTGGGCTAGCTTTCCTAGTGGGACGCTAGCATCTAGGTTCTCCGCATTCTCCACTGCCAGACCTAAGTCTTTGAGCATCAGGTCGACACCAAAGCCACCTGCATAACCTTTTGAGGATGGCACGTTTTCCATAACGCCCGGACATGGGTTATATAACTCCAAAGCCCAATTGCGCCCAGAACTTTTTGACATGATGTCGGAGAGCACCTTAGGGTCCATGCCATTGGCAATTCCTAATCGTAATGCCTCACTAGTACCCAGCATCTGAATACCCAACATCATGTTGTTGCAGACTTTGACGGTCTGCCCCGCCCCATTGGTGCCAGCATGAAAGATGTTCTTACCCATTTTCTCTAGCAATGGACGCGCGCACTCAACAGCGCTCGCATCACCACCGACCATAAACGTTAATGTGCCTGCCTGCGCGCCAGCAGTTCCGCCTGAGACTGGTGCATCGATCATGACAAAACTTTTTGCCTTGGCCGCAGCAGCAACTGTTTGTGCCACCTTTGGTGAAATCGTTGAGCAATCAATGAGGAGCGTCTTTGGATTCGCATTTGCTAGCAAGCCGGTATCGCCAAGGTACAAACGCTCCACATGGCGGGATGCAGGCAGCATGCTAATCAATACATCAACATCTTTTGCGGTGGCGTTTGCATCGACTGCAACGATGCCACCTGCAGCAGCAAATGCATCGAGCTGACTCTTTACTAAATCAAAGCCAGTGACTTGATGTCCTGCTTTGATTAAGTTGAGGGCCATTGGTAGACCCATATTGCCAAGTCCAACAAATCCGATTTTCATAATGTTCCTAGTTTTATTGTTTTCTGGAGGCCAAGTATGTAACACCCTCTGGTCCATACGATTCTGCATGAGGCTGCTTAAAACTCAACTGAAATATATCGCCAACCTTGTAAGCCTTACTCTGACCATTAGTGATGATGGTGATACCGCCCTGAATAACTAGTGCCCTTACCTCAAAAGGATGCTCATGATCATTTAGATATCCATTAACAGGCTGCTGAACCTCAACCGGCTCAGGAAACCCATCCTGATGAAGGAGCTGTAAAAATTGCTCTGTATCCATACCATCACTATAGCCTGGATATACTCTCTGAGATTCAGTAATCTATATGGGGAGTCACGATGGTTAAGGTAATTGGACTGATGGAGCTGATAGATCAAGGTGCTTTTGAGCAATACCGTTCCCAAGTGGGTCAAACAGTTGAGCTGTACAAGGGCTCAATCAAAAATCGAGGATCGATTTCCGAGCTATTCTGGAATGAACTCAAGATTGCACCCTTCAAAACATTTGTAGAACTAGAGTTTCCAAGCGCACAGGATGCTCACACATGGGCAAATAGTCCAGAGTACCAAGCACTTGTTCCTATTCGTAGCAAAGCTATGAAGCTCACTCTATTTAGCGTAGCTATCTAAATTTAATATTAGCTAGCGTTCTAGAAAGAAAAAAGCCTAGCTCGTAAAAGCTAGGCTTATCAATCAGTCTGGAGTGAGAATTACTTCTTAGCTTCCATCGCCTCTTTTGCGGCTGTGATTTCTTTACGACGCTCTTTGCAGGCGCCAGCGATTTCTTGCAAGGCCTTACGTGCGCGAGCAGCAGATGCCTTAATACCTTTTTCAATGAATTTTTCGTTTTCAGCTTTGTAAGTTTCAAAAGCAGCTAACAATGTATCGTGTTGTGACATCTCGTCTCCTGTTAACAAATGAATATTTATACTGACAGCGGAGTCAGTATATCCCCATAAAAAGCATAGAAAATCGCCCCCCAAATCAGGGATAACTCTTATATTGGCGTGTTCAGCCACAATAGATTCACATCCTCATAAATAGCTTGGAGACACGCAAAATGCTCAGAAATGTCCTTCTACTGTTGATTGGCGGACTAATCACACTTTCAGCCAGCGCTCAAACCAGCTCCTGGCCGGCTTCTAACAAGCCAATTACCTTTATTAACCCTTTCCCACCAGGCGGTGCTGTAGACGCCTTTGGACGCCCTCTAGCTAAGCAACTTTCAGTCCAATTAAACGACTCTATTGTGGTTGATAACCGGGGTGGCGCAGGCGGGACCTTGGGCGCTGCAGTTGCAGCAAAAATGGCTCCTGATGGCTATACCTGGCTTCTTGGTGCAGTGCATCATTCGATTGCGCCAAGCATGTACACCAACCTGTCATATGACATCACCAAAGATTTTGAACCTATCGCGATCATTGGTAGCGTTCCCCATGTCATCGTTGTGAATCCAACTAAGTTTCCAAAGAATGATTTGAAATCCATCATGGAAGAGATTCGCAAGAATCCAGGGAAATATAACTACGCATCTACAGGCAATGGCACATCACAGCATTTAACCGGTGAGCTATTTAAGATGCAGAACAAACTGTTCATTACGCACATTCCTTATCGCGGCACTGGACCAGCGCTGCAAGATCTCGTGGCGGGCCAAGTAGATATGATGTTTGACACACTAGCAGGCGCAGCGCCTTTCATTAAGAATGGTCAACTGATTGCGGTTGCAGTAGCCACCTCCAAAAGAGTTGATGCATTTCCAAATGTGCCGACTGCTCAAGAATTAGGAATCAGTAATTTCATCGTCTCGAGCTGGTATGCCATGTGGGCAATCAAAGGCACGCCTAAGGATATCGTCGATAAGATGAGCGCCGAAGTGCAGATAGCGCTTGCCTCACCTGAGATCAAAGAGCGCTGGGCGGCTATGGGAGCAACTGTTCCTAAGATGACACGCCCCGAACTTGCTGCCTACATCAATCAGGAAATTACACGCTGGGGTGAAGTAGTTAAAAAGTCTGGTGCCAAGTTAGATTAAATACAATAGATTCATAAAAGAAATATTAAAAAACAATTAAGAGACAGCATGAGCATTGAGACTAAAAATTATTCATTTGTTCGCAATAAACTTCTTAACAAAGAAGAGATTGCATTATTAGATGTCCGGGAAGAAGATCCTCACGCACAAGAACATCCCCTCTTTGCTGCAAACCTCCCTCTTTCCAGAATTGAGATCGACGCTTACGCCAAGCTGCCAAAGAAGAATGTACCCATCGTCACACTAGATGACGGCGAAGGATTTGCAAGGCTGGCTGCAGAACGCTTAATTCATCTTGGCTATTCTGATGTTTCTGTATTTGAGGGTGGCGTAAAAGGATGGAAGGCTGCAGGTGGCGAGGTATTCAAAGACGTTAATGTTCCTAGCAAGTCTTTTGGTGAATTTGTTGAATCTAAACGTCACACCCCTTCCCTATCAGCTCAAGAAGTAAAGCAGTTAATTGATAACAAAGAAGATGTCGTGGTTGTGGATGTCCGTCGCTTTGATGAATACAACACCATGAGCATTCCGACAGGGATTAGCGTTCCAGGCGCTGAACTCGTCCTACGTCTTCCTGAGCTAGCCCCCAACCCAAAGACCAAAGTCATTGTGAACTGCGCTGGCAGAACACGTAGCATCATTGGTACTCAGTCATTGATTAATGCTGGCATTCCTAATGAGGTCAATGCACTGCGTAACGGTACGATCGGCTGGACCTTAGCAGGACAAGAGCTAGATAAAGGTCAAAGTAGGAAATTTCAGGAAGTAAGTGAAGCTACTAAGACTGATGCAGCAGAGCGTGCTCGCAGTGTTGCCGATAGAGCAGGCGTCAAGCGCGCCAGTCTTAGTGATGTCCAAACTTGGAAAGCACAATCCGATCGCACTACCTACTTCTTTGATACTCGTACCCCAGAAGAATATGAAGCTGGACATCTTTCCGGATTTAGATCCGTACCTGGCGGACAGTTGGTTCAAGAAACAGAGATGGTTGCCCCAGTTCGTGGCGCCCGCATTGTTTTGGTTGACCCGAGCGGTGGTGGAGTGCGAGCTAATATGCCTGCTTCATGGTTGGCACAAATGGCGTGGGATGTCTACGTGCTCGATGGAGCAAATACTTCTGACCTCACCGAAAAAGGAGTCTGGAAGACGCCTCTACCAACTCTTCCAACAATAGAAACCGTAGATGCTCAGACGGTTTCTAATTGGCTCAAATCAGATAGCAATACGATTGCCATTGATTTCAGTACACACGCCAACTACGTTAAGGGGCATATTCCTGGAAGTTGGTATGCCCTACGCTCACAACTGGCTGAAGCTTTGAAAAAGATTCCTCAGGTAGATCGCTATGTCATCACCAGCGCACCAAGTGAACTCAGCTCCTTTGCTGCCCAAGAACTGAAAACGCTTACCGATGCCGAGGTGTTGATTCTCGCAGGTGGAAATGCGGCCTGGGTAAAAGCAGGGCTGGAGCTAGAGAAAGGCCCAAGTCATTTAGCCTCGCCTCCTCTGGATCGCTATAAGCGCCCTTATGAGGGTACTAGCGTAGATCCCGCAGCAATGCAGGCTTATCTTGATTGGGAGTTTGGTTTAGTAGAACAACTAGGCAAGGACGGAACCCACCACTTCTGGGTCCTCTAAGTCCTTGCTGTTGTCAGTAAATCTAACCGAGTTAATTAGTTAAGCAATCTTGTTGCGAATGATGCCGATGCCGGTGATGTTGGTTTCCATTACGTCACCCGGCTTCATAAACTCTTGAGGAGTTCTTCCAGAGCCAACACCAGATGGGGTGCCAGTGGCAATGATATCGCCGGGTAGTAATGTTAAGCCACGCGATAGCTCAGCAATAATTGCTGGGATCTTGAAATACATTTGCTTGTAACTAGCATTTTGCTTTTCAACACCATTCACGCGACAAATAATGCGAGTGTCATCCAAATTGACGCCACCGGCAGTAACAACCCATGGACCCATTGGGCCGTGACCATCCAAGCTCTTGCCTTTAAACCATTGTCCAGACTGACGTTTTTGCTGAATGTCACGCGCTGTAGTGTCGTTGTAAGCAGAGTAGCCAAAGACATAGTCCATGGCGTTATCTTCAGAGATATTCTTACCTTTTTTACCAATCACCACTGCTAGCTCAGCCTCCCAGTCAATCATGGTGGAGATGCCAGCATCATAAGGAATGTTATCGAATGGGCCATTCATGGTTTGAGTGCCTTTAGTAAACAGCACTGGGACCTTTGGATACTCTTTTACAGCGGTATCAGCGCGGTGCTTAAGACCCTCTTCAAAATGGTCAAGATAATTCCAACCCACGCAATAAATATTGCTTTGTGGTTTAGGAATAGGCGAAAGCAACATTACTTGATTCACGTTCTGTAAGTTAGTTCCGCGACCCTTAAATAATGCCGCTAACTCAAGCAAACCTTTATTGCCTGAACCAGCCAAAGAAATCATTGAAGTCGGATCAAATGACAATTGCACTTTTTGACGAGCAGCCTCAGCAGGAATATCCACTACCATGCCGTCATTTGTTACTAAACCTAATCTGGAAGTAGCGCCCATTTTTGGTAGGTAGTTAGCAACCCTGAGTCCAGCCTTGCCAGTTAAAGGCTCGACCACGATCGGTGGCTGGCCATCTGGCGCAGCAATGGCATTAGAAATAAACATGCCACTCATAGCAGCAGTAGCGCCCAATTTCAGCGCATCTCTTCGATTTGTATCCACAGCGTCTCCTTCAATCTTTTTATTAATGTTTTATTAGTGCCGATACGTTCTCTAAACGATCTGCCGTAAATATTAATACCAAACTCCGGTCTTGGGCAGAATATTGAAAAAATCACTATTCTTAGGACATGCCTCTTATCCATATAACTCCCTGTATTCGCCTACTGGCCTGCCTCGCCATCCTCCTGGGCTTGTGCGCCTGTGAGCGAGAGGTCTACACCAGCTGGAATTGCAGCTCCACTAGCGATGGAAAGATTCCCATGGTGCTTCGCAAAGCCCAAATGGAATTTAAAGGTGATAAATTGGATTACTGTGGCAGCTTGGGTAATGAAAGCTTCTTTGATCAACAGTGTCCAGGCCAAACCACTCAGTCTAGCGCGACATTTACACCCTCCTCTGGATTACTACTGATCCATGGACAAGAGTTTCAGTGCACTGCTTTATAAGAATTGCTGAAAAAACTCATCATGAATCGATTAAGCCCCAAGAAGCTACTCCTAACTAAGTGGACAGCAGTAAATCCCATTGCCAAACAAAAGCATTTCTTAGTCAGCAAAGTCATTCTTCCCGAGCCTCCAAGTGAAAAAATTGAGTTTGTAGAAATTGAGGCAGTCTTTTCTAAGAAGACCACGCAAATCGCCTGGCGCGACCTCACCAATAGTGAGCTTTGGCTACAGGGTTGGCAATAAAAAACCGCCCCAGTAATGAGGCGGTTTTCGTTTTCACATCAGTAAAGGTTACTATTCATCCGACTTCTTTTTGGCTCCAGATTTTTTAACCAAGTCATCAATATTTTTTTCTGCAGTCTCCGCCACTTGATTAACTATGCGGCGCCCCTCTTTAAACATGTTTTGTCCTGTAGTAGACATTTCATGAACAACTTTAGAGAGCTTATCGGCATGAGCCGGTATTTTGTTTTCAGCATCCTCAAGCCAGCCCACTAAAGAACTGCGCACTTTTTCTAGATGCTTCTCAGTTTCATCCGCAGCCCCATCACCAAGCTCTTTCAAAACTGACTTCACTTTCTTTTGATAGGCAGCCGCACGTTTAGCAGCTTCCTTGGCAGCTTCTTCCTGCAAGTCTTTTAATTTAGCTAAATCATTTTTCGCAGCTGACTTGGCGCTGTCTAAGGCATTTTTGACTCCCCATTCAACCTCAGCCAAATGATGTTCACTCAATTTCTTGGCAGCCTCTAAAAGAGTATGTGAGTAATCAAAAAGCTCTTTAGCCTTTTCACGTTGCCATTTTTGTAATTCTTTAGCATCCATTTCTACGCTCCTATAAGCAAGGGTTAATGAAACTTCGATGTTCAACTCTATACCGAATTTGTGTAACTGCCAATTCCCCCGCTTGAACACATTAAAATAAGGGAATGACTGACAGACAATCCATTTATGAGGCTATTGGGGGCATCGATAAAGTCGACGAATTAGTCGATCGTTTTTATGATTTAATGGTCCTAGAACCGAATTTTGGGGATCTTCGAGCTATGCACCCCCAAGACCTTTCGAACTCTCGTGAGAAGCTCAAATTCTTCCTAACTGGGTGGATGGGTGGCCCCGATATCTACTCCCCCAAATATGGTCACCCAATGCTAAGAGCCCGCCATCTCCCATTTAAGATTGGCCTAAAAGAACGCAATCAATGGCTAGCCTGCATGTATAAGGCCATGGAAGATTGCTGCATTGAGGGCAGCGCTGCCAAGCAACTAGAAGAATCCTTTTTCAATACTGCTGACTGGATGAGAAATCATCCAAACTAGTAATTAGCCCAAGCAATATCCCGATATTCTGTATGGGCTTATATATTAAGAGATGCATTTCATTTACTTGGATACACTTTACCTTAAGGCCACAACTGCAAAGTAAAAAATGATCGAAAGTTTTATGCAACTTCTAAGCGACCCCAATGCTTGGATCGCTTTTCTGACACTCTCTGCCCTGGAGATTATTCTAGGCATCGACAACATCATTTTCATCAGCGTTATCGCCAATAGACTTCCCATAGAGATTCGCGAGAAGGTTCGTCGCTTTGGTCTGATTTTTGCCTTAGTCACTCGTATTCTTTTATTACTCAGTCTTTCCTGGGTCATGGGCCTTACAGAACCGCTTTTTAGTATTGCCGAGAAATCTATTAGCGGTAGAGATTTAATCTTGCTACTTGGTGGCTTCTTCTTAATCTGGAAAGCATCTAAAGAAATTTATGTAGAGGTCGAAGTTGGAGAACATGGCGATGAGCAAGGCGAATCTAACGGAAAAAAGAATGCCAAGTCTATGCTCTCTTTATTTATTGGCTCTGTTCTACAAATTGGACTGCTAGATATTATTTTCTCTCTAGATAGCGTAATCACTGCTGTAGGTATGGTTGATCAGATTAGCGTCATGATTGCTGCAGTTCTAGCATCCGTCCTGATTATGTTGATTGCAGCAAAACCCATTGGGGATTTTGTGCATCGCCATCCTTCAATTAAAGTGCTAGCCCTATCTTTTCTGACGGTTGTGGGTGTAGTGCTGATCGCTGAGGGTATGGGTGTTCATATTCCCAAAGGATATGTCTACGTCGCTATGGCGTTTTCACTATCAGTCGAGCTTTTAAATATCCGCTCGCGAGAAAAGAAGAAGCAAACCAGATAAGGGCTGGTTTTTATACGGCCTGTGCGCAAGCAAAACCGCTTGCCCAGGCCCACTGGAAGTTATGTCCACCTAAATGGCCAGTAACATCCACGCATTCACCAATAAAGAATAATCCTGGATGTTTGCGTGACATCATAGTTTGGCCATCAAGCTCTTTAGTATCTACACCACCTAGCATCACCTCAGCCTTTTTCCAGCCCAAGGTGCCTGCCGGCTTTACTGACCAGTTCGTAATGAGCTCCTTGAGGGCTTGACGATCCTTTTTAGAAACTTCAACCCATTTGCGACCGGTTAAACCTTTTTGATCTGCAAATGCTTTTGCTAAACGCTGCGGTAGAACTGATGCCAGAATCGTCTCGGTTAATTTCAAACGATTCTCTTCATTATTAAATAGTTCGTCGCAATTAAATCCGCCAGGGCGCTCGATAGCCCCAAGCCAATCAATATGAATCGGCTCGCCCTCTTCCCAATAGCTACTAGCCTGAAGAACTGCCGGACCAGACAGTCCCTTATGGGTAAGCAGGAGATCTTCGTTAAACCTACAAGCACCATAACGATGGCCTTTTGAGCCAGAAGCAATTCTGACTGGAACGCTCAGGCCAGCTAAGTCATTGAGATTACCAAAATTATCTGCAGTAAAAGACAGCGGTACTAGAGCAGGCCTTGGATCAATCACATTTAATGAAAACTGTTTGGCAATATCTAAGGAATAAGCAGTGGCGCCAATCGCAGGCACTGGTAAACCACCCGTTGCCATGACTACCGACCTAGACTTTTCAGTACCAGCACTAGTAGCAACCCTCCATTGATCACCCTCTTGCTCAATTGACTGAACGGTGACTGGATTACGAATAGTGACGTTTCCTTTGGCGCATTCAGCAAAGAGTAAGTCAATAATTTGTTTAGCAGAGTCATCACAAAATAATTGGCCCTGATGTTTCTCATGATAATTAATTCCATAGGAAGCTACCAGCTTAATGAATTCCATGGAGGGGTATCTGGCAAGCGCACTCTTAACAAAATGCTGATTGCGAGAGAGAAAATTTGCCGGGCTACTATGAAGATTGGTGAAGTTACAACGGCCGCCCCCGCTAATACGGATCTTCTCACCTAAAACTTCTGCATGATCCAGAACGAGTACTTTCTTGCCCAACTGGCCAGCAACCCCGGCACAGAATAGACCTGCAGCACCGCCACCGACAATGATGGCATCCCATACTTTACCCATGCTTACTCATAATTTACTCAAATCGATCAATGATGTCAGATGAGATGTTGAGTTTTCTCATGTGCAGCTTGGTATAGGCTTGGCGGAAGCTCTTGGTCATCGAGATCATGACTGATGCAGTCCATGCAAAGGAAAACATTCCAGAAAAGGCGATGATGACCGCAAGCATCTTCCAACCATCCGGAAGAGTGTCTTCCATAAAACCCATAGCGGTGTACGTACTGCCACTAAACAAAATACTTTGACCTAATGCGGGCAGTAACTTGAATGTATATAAGGCAATGCCCCAAATCAGTATTTCAGCAATGTGTGTCAAGAATAAGCAGAAGACGCTAATATAAAAACAGAGTGCGACAGCAGAGTATTTCTTCTCAGCCAAGTACAGAAAGGTTTTTACTTCATACCGCTTAGCAATCTGAAGCAATGCGACGCCATGGAAAACCATGACCAACAAAAGCATGGCACCACCCAGGAGATAACCGGGAAGATCTAGAGAGGTTGCCAGGCTAGTTTGCGAGGGATTCATGTTTTGATTTTACAGGGGCTAGCGCTCTTAGCCTAACCGATACCAATCTTGAATGACCTGCCAAGCCTCCTCGGCCGTCTCTGAAAAGTGAATACTTTGCATATCCTCTTCATCGATCACGCCAAATTCCACCATCTGCTTGAAATTCAACATCTCATTCCAATAGCTTTTACCTACTAATATCACCGGAATTGGCACAACCTTTTTAGTCTGAATCAGAGTTAAGACCTCAAACAGCTCATCAAAGGAGCCAAAGCCCCCTGGATAGGCAACGATTGCCCTAGCCCTCAACATAAAGTGCATCTTGCGTAGTGCAAAGTAATGAAAACGAAAGCTAAGCCCCGGACTGATGTACTGATTGGGTTGCTGCTCTCTAGGAAGGCTGATATTAAAACCAATAGTTTTATCGCCAGCTTCAAATGCTCCACGATTGACAGCCTCCATAATGCCAGGACCACCACCTGTACAGATATGAAGCTTATTGGAGTTACTCTTTTGGGTGGCGTTGTAATGAGCTACTACTGAACCGAACTGTCTTGCAGACTCGTAATACTCACTATGCAGTAAAGCCTTATTAGCAAGCGCAATCTCTTCCGGGGTTTTAGCTCGCTCTTTCAACTCCATTGCCTGTTCATGACTCACAAAACGGGTTGAACCAAAAACGGTAATCGTATGTTCGATGCCATGCTCTTTGAGCAGGACTTCTGGCTTGAGCAACTCTAATTCAAAGCGAATGCCCATTGTTTCTCTACGAGCCAAAAAGGCTTCATCGTCAAAAGCAAACTTATAAGAGTCATCTGAATCCTCTTCTGATATTTGACTTTGATGAAGATTCAAAAACTCAGTAATAGTCTGTGAGTTATGAACGGGGAGTTTTGGACTCATATTGCAACCCTCTTGGTGAATATGAGGTCATCTTAACTCGTGCCCTAAATTAGTGTTAATACCTAGTTAGGCCAAAGATATGCGACTCTAGGGATTGTTGGGATTTACCCAGGGCCTATCCCGAGTTAATATTGGCGTAATTTCAACTAAACCGAAGGAAAAGCAATGAGCAACCGTTCAATCATCATCATGGTACTAGTATTAGTTGGTGCCACAGCCTACTTACTCCTCAAAGGCGATGGCGACATTGACATGGGTGGCGAAAAGCATGGTGCAGAAGCTGCGCACATGGAAGAAGCTAAGAAAGATGCTCCAGCAGCTCCAGCAGCTCCAGTAGCTCCAGCTGCTGCTCCTGCGGCTGACGCTAAGAAGTAATTTCTTCTTTTGCATATAAAACCGCGGTCTTCCGCGGTTTTTTTATCCCCATATTTTGATGAAACCAATTTCTTCACTAGTCATATCTTTTGCACTTCTCTGTTTACCTCAATTGGCTAATAGCCAGTCATCTCCTGCTATGAAAACTATAGACTCAAAATCACTTTCCTCTTTTGCGCCAACCAGCACTCTGCGTGTCGGCATTAATTTAGGAAATCCGATTCTTGCAAGTGAAGACTCCACTTCAAAAAATGTGTATGGTGTGACGATTGATATAGCCAATGAAATTGGTAAACGCATTTCAATGCCGGTGCAACTGATTCCATTTAAGACTGCGAGTGCAACGGTGGATGCAGTGAAGACAGGAGATATCGACTTAGTATTTGTGGCAATTGATCCCGTTCGAGGCGCCGATATTAGCTATACACCGGCATACATACAAATTGAAGGGGCTTATATGGCGAAAGCCAACTCGCCCCTCAAAAGAAATGATGAGGTAGATATTGCGGGCAATGAAATTGTGGTTGGCAAAGGAAGCGCCTACGATCTTTATCTAACGCGCGAGATTAAAAATGCCACCCTATTACGTTCAGTAAGCTCGCAAACCGTCATTGATGACTTTATGTCTGGCAAAGGCAACGTGGCGGCCGGCGTAAAGCAACAGTTAGAAAGTGATGCAAAGCGCTATGAAGGACTGCGGATGCTTCCTGGACGTTTCATGGTGATCAATCAAGCGATTGGTATTCCGAAGGCTAGACCTAACTACGAAAGTACAAATGTTTATTTGAGCAATGTCATCACAGAATTAAAGCAATCTGGATTTATTGCTGAAGCCATGAAACGACACAATATCCAAGGCGCAAAAGTAGCCGAATAAATTCACATAGATTAGTGGGTTGGCACTCAATTTAGTACGATACTGTACTTATGACTCCCCTCAACCCACTCAACAGTCTTGCTCTCGCTGCGCGCCTAAAACGTGAGCCAGCAGAACATAAAGGCAATGCTGGCAAAGTCGTCTTAATAGGTGGTGCACCAGGCATGGCCGGTGCTCTTATTTTGGCGGGGAATGCTTGCTTACACCTAGGGGCTGGTTGGACCATCCTAGAAATGCTTGACCCTGCATCAGCGCATGCTGACGCCAATCAACCGGAGTTGATGATTCGCCTTGCTACCGAAAATATTCATGAAACGCTCATTACCTCAAAGCCTGACGTCATTGCCATAGGTCCAGGCCTTGGCAAATCTACCTTTGCGCGACAATGCTTGCACGCTTCACTTTCATACCCAAACATTCCCATGGTAATTGATGCAGATGCACTCAATTTGATTGGAGATTCCAAGGAGTTATTGAGCAGCTTACAGAAACATAACGCTGATTTTCCAGGACTTACCGTTCTAACCCCTCATCCCGGCGAAGCAGCCAAGCTGTTAAAGACCACGACAGAAATAGTTCAAGCCAATCGCGTAGATGGAATACAAGGACTCATTGAGCTCACGCAATCGATTGTGGTTCTCAAGGGGCAGCACACCCTCATTGCCTCACCACATCATTCACCTGTTCAATGCCTTGCAGGCAATCCCGGAATGGGCACTGGCGGCATGGGAGATATTTTGACTGGAAGTATTGCTGCTATTGCCGGCCAAGGCATACGCCACAAGCTAGATCTATGGCAAGCCACTGGGATTGCGGTTGAGCTCCATGCCAAAGCTGCAGATAGCCTAGTGGGCAAAGGAGTTGGCCCTATTGGCCTAACCCCTTCTGAGACCATTTTAGAAATGCGGGCGCTCCTCAATAAACTGTTATAAATCGGTATGCATTCCGTAAGCGCAGCCCACCATCATCGACGCTACCTCTATGGCATTTTGATGGCCGGGGTAGGCTCTATGCTTTTCTCTGGAAAAGCCATTTTAGTGAAGCTTGCATTTGGGTACGGAGCGAACGCAGAAACACTTTTGGCCTTGCGCATGCTGATGGCCCTGCCCTTGTTTTGGGGAATCTTCTGGTGGGAATCCCGCCGCAAAAAAATGAGCCCCATTACTTGGCTCGATCGCAGTAAATTATTTTTCCTTGGCTTTTTAGGGTACTTCCTATCAAGCTACATCGACTTCTTAGGACTTCAATACATCTCGGTTGGTCTTGAGCGAATTGTTTTGTATCTCACACCGACAATTGTTTTGGTGATCTCTTATTTTGTTTTAAAGAAACCTATCTCCCGCTTACAGTGGTACGCGCTAGTCGTTGGCTACATCGGGGTTTTTATTGTCTTTATTCAAGATGCGAGCTCTACTGGAATAAGTGCCTGGCTAGGGATGGCTCTCGTATTTGGAAGCGCCTGCTCCTATGCGGCCTACATGATTGGTGCTGGCGAGATGGTGAAACGTATCGGTAGCGTACGTTTGGTTGTCTATGCCAGCTCAGCTTCTGCTATTTTGAGCATTACGCAGTCAACCATTCATAATCCATCGGCTATTTTTGAACAAGTACCGCAGATCTATTGGTTTAGCCTTCTGAATGCAAGTTTGTGCACTGTCATTCCAATGCTACTCATCATGATTGCCATTAATCGCATTGGCTCACCACTGGTAGCTCAAGCAGGAATACTGGGCCCCGTATCAACCATCTTCATGGGGTACTTAGTGTTGTCAGAACCTATTACATGGACGCAAATTAGCGGCATGACTTTGGTTATTGCAGCGATGTGGCTACTAGTTCGCAATGATGCCCCAACAAAAAAGTCACCAGACACAAAAAGATCTGATGACTTTGATGGTGCAGAACCCCTCAATTAAGAGGGACGTTTATCTATCTTACTGAGCTGCGGCGTCGGCAGCTGCCTTGGCTTTCTTTTTAGATTTCTTTTTTGATTTTTTCTCAGCCTTCTTTTCTTTCTTTGCTTTTTTCTTCGCCTTCTTATCAGCAGATTTCTCAGCTGGAGTTGAAGCAGGCACAGCGATTGGAGCCGCAGCTGGTGCAGCAGCTGGAGCTGTTGCGGGAGCTGGGTCAGCAGCCATCACAGAAATTGGAGTAATCCCGATAGCAGCAGAAACAAGGGAGGCTAGGCTCAGGCGCGCAATACGTGAAATCATGTGATTCTCCAAGAAAGTTTGTGGATAATTTGATAATACTCAAAAATTTGATATTAATGCTTCATTTTTAAAAGGTTGGTTATGAGTGAATTCCCGAGTGACATCTTTACCGAACCTCAAGGGTATTCCGTTAACACTCTAGAACAGCTCGGCCCCTTGACAGGTATGGCCGGAATCTGGGAAGGTATCCGTGGCTTGGACGTCAAACCCAAGGCAGAGGGGCCCAAGAAGCAAGCCTATGTGGAACGCATTGAGCTTCAGCCAATTGACCCTCAGACCAATGGGCCGCAACTGTTTTATGGCCTGAGATATCACACCCACATTACTAAGCCCGATCAAGTAAAGACCTATCACGATCAAGTGGGCTATTGGTTATGGGAGCCTGCGACTGGTAGCGTGATCCATACACTCTCCATACCACGCGGCATGATTACGATGGCAAGTGGAAAAGCGGCGCCGGATGCAAAACAATTTGAGCTGCACGCAAAGGAGAATGATCCTTGCGCCGGCATCTCATCTAACCCATTCTTAAATTACGCATTCAGAACGGTTGAGTTTCGTATTCAGGTTTCTATTAACGATGATGACACTTGGTCTTATGAGCAAGACACTGTCATGAAGATTAAAGATCAGGCGGAGTTGTTTCATCACGTAGATAACAATGTGCTCCACAAGATTGGTGAAGCCACTCCCAATCCATTGGCTAGATAAGCCTCCAGTAAGCATCAATTTATGTCGCTTGATGTAATAAAGGCCATCAATTGATGGCCTTTATTTTTAACTCAGAACTACTTGAGTTGATTAAGCAGGCTGCGCTTCAGCCTCAGTAATCTTTTCTAATGCGGTTGCGAGATGTCCAACGGTGCGATCAACATGCGTTAACTTTTCCAAACCAAACAATCCCAGGCGGAACGTACGGAAATCAGAGCGCTCGTCGCACTGCAAAGGAACGCCTGCAGCAGTTTGTAAACCAAGAGCAATGAACTTCTTGCCGGATTGAATATCCGGATCTTTAGTGAAGCTCACTATGACGCCTGGAGATTGATAACCTTTAACCGCCACAGATGGGTAACCTTTAGAGACCAAGAGTTCGCGGACCTTGGTGCCCAGCTCAATCTGCTTAGCTTTCAGTGCTGCAAAGCCAAGGGCTTGAGTTTCTTTCATCACATTGCGCAAAATCTTTAAGGCATCAGTAGGCATGGTGGTGTGATACACATGACCGCCCTTTTCATAAGCCTCCATGATCTGTAACCATTTTTTCAGATCCATCGAGAAGCTAGTGCTTTGAGTAGAGTCAATACGTTCACGACCTCTTTCACCCAACGCAATTAAGGCGCAACATGGTGAACTGCTCCAGCCTTTTTGTGGCGCTGAAATCAATACATCAACATTACACGCCTTCATATCAACCCACATTGCACCAGAGGCAATGCAGTCCAATACAAAGATGCCATCAACAGAGCGGACTGCTTCGCCAACAGCCTTGATGTAATCATCGGGAAGGATGATTCCCGCAGAAGTTTCAACATGCGGTGCAAAAACAACCGCAGGCTTTTCCTTCTTAATAAAAGCAACTACCTCTTCAATCGGAGCAGGCTCAAAAGCGCCTTGAGCAGAGTTGTCTACTTGTCGACCTTTTAAAATAGAGATATCTTTGAATGAACTATCCATGTCAAAGATTTGTGTCCAGCGATAGCTAAACCAGCCATTACGCAATACCAGGCATTTCTTATTGGTGGCAAATTGGCGGGCAACTGCTTCCATACCAAAAGTACCACTCCCAGGAACGATAACTGCAGAGCTGGCGTTGTAAGCGTCCTTAAGAACGCTAGAAATATCAACCATTACGCGTTTGAACTCTTCAGACATGTGATTTAAAGAGCGGTCGGTGTATACGACCGAGAACTCTAATAATCCGTCTGGATCAACATTGGGAAGTAAGCCTGGCATAGTAATTTCCTAGGGATTTCAGTGATTAGCCCTAAATGATACCGATTTAAGACTTTTTTTGGGGTCTTAAGACCAAAACCCCCTTTAAAACGGCATTTTTGCCTGTTTTAACGTGTCACCCTCCCTTTTTGGAGGAGATCACAATGCCCGCAACAATCAGAGTAAAGGCAATGCCATGAAATAGTTGTGGCGGCTCACCCAGCATGGCGGCCGATAAAAGCGCAGTAAACAGGGGAATGAAATTAGCAAAAAAGGCAGCAACCGTAGGGCCCGCTCCGTTCACACCTAAACCCCAGCAACGATAAGCGATGAGCGAGGGGCCAATTGCAACAAAGATAATTAAAGATGCGGTCCACCAATTGAGATCCAAAAAGGCATGTCCAGCAGCAATTTCAAAGCCGTCAAAAAAACCTGTCCACAAGAGACCTACTGTTACTTGCGCCATTAAAAATTCAGCCCACGGCCATTGACGTTCCGTACTAGAACCTGGACGACTTAACATCCAACTATAAAAAGCCCACAAGATTGTGGCCAACATAATTAAAAGATCGCCTACTACCATCTCCATCGACAGCAAGGCTGCCAGATCTCCTCGCGTGAGCACAATGCCAACACCTAGCAAGCTCACTACTGCCCCAATCATTTGCAAGATGCTTGGCTTTACCTGATAAAACACCGCTCCAATAAATAACATCCAAATCGGCATACTGGCACCAATCAAGGTGACATTAATAGCAGTAGAGGTTTGGAGTGCGAGATAGAGCAGCACGTTGTAGCTACCAACTCCAAATAAACCCAAGAGTAGAAAACGCTTCTTGTTTTGCCATAAGGCACTTCCCGGCATAAAGACACGCCAACCCAAAGGAAGCAATAACAAAGCGGCCAATCCCCAACGCACGGCACTTAAGGTAATCGGAGAGATGCTACCCACCAATACGCGCCCTGCAATTGCGTTACCCGCCCACAAGGCCGTAGCCGTGAGCAAGGAGAAAATCGTGGATAAATTCAGCTGATACATTCAGGGGCTTATTGGGGAAGTAGTTATTTGAGGTCTCAAAGCAAGGGATACCCTAGCATTGTAGAAACAAATCCCCGGTATTGCTAAGATAGAGCTTAAATTAAGCTTTTGCTTCAACAAAATAGCATTAAATAGAAGGAAACATTGTGGCAATCATTACCAATATAGAAGACTTGCGGGTCCTCCATCAAAAACGCACCCCCAAGATGTTCTATGACTATGCTGACTCCGGATCATGGACTGAGTCAACTTATCGCGCCAATGAATCCGATTTTCAAAAGATCAAGCTTCGCCAGCGTGTAGCGGTCAACATGACCAACCGCACCACCAAGACCACTATGGTTGGCCAAGAAGTGGCTATGCCAGTTGCGCTCGCTCCTACTGGTCTGACTGGAATGCAGCATGCTGATGGTGAAATTTTGGCAGCCAAGGCTGCTGAAAAGTTTGGCGTGCCGTTCTGTTTATCTACCATGAGCATTTGCTCAATTGAAGATGTGGCGGAGCGCACTACAAAACCATTTTGGTTTCAACTGTATGTTATGAAAGATCGCGGCTTTATTGAGCGCTTGATCGAACGCGCTAAGGCAGCCAAATGTTCTGCGCTAGTACTCACATTAGATTTACAAATCCTAGGTCAACGACACAAGGATTTAAAAAACGGTCTTTCGGCACCTCCTAAACTAACCATTGCCAATATGATCAATATGGCAACCAAGCCACGCTGGTGTTTGGGTATGGCAATGACGCCGCGTAGAACATTTCGCAATATTGTTGGGCACGCTACCGGCGTAGGCAACATGTCTTCCCTATCCTCTTGGACTGCAGAGCAGTTTGATCCAGGCCTTAATTGGGGTGATGTGGAGTGGATCAAAAAACTTTGGGGCGGAAAGCTGATCATCAAAGGAATCCTAGATGAAGAAGACGCTCGCTTAGCCGCAAACTCAGGCGCTGACGCATTGATTGTCTCCAACCACGGCGGTCGCCAATTAGATGGTGCCATCTCTAGCATTCGAGCTTTACCTGGAATTGTGGATGCCGTTGGCAAGGACATTGAAGTTTGGATGGACGGCGGTATTCGTTCAGGGCAGGATGTTCTCAAGGCATGGGCCCTTGGTGCACGCGGTACGATGATTGGTCGTCCATTCCTTTATGGCTTAGGCGCTATGGGTGAGGCTGGTGTCACTAAGTGTCTCGAGCTGATTCACAATGAGCTAGATATCACTATGGCATTTACAGGCCATCGCGATATCCAGAATGTGACTAAAGATATTTTGTATCCAGGAACCTTTTAAATTTTTCATCTCTTAAATTACCCTCTTGCCGTTTTTGGAATCTCATTCCTAGTCTTTGCGTTCTCAGTTTGGTTTGGGCATGACGTACTGAGCCGTTACCGCACTAAAGATACCGAGACCTCTGCAGACCTGGGCATCATTCAGACTGCCACCCTAACCTTGTTGGCCTTGATTATCGGGTTTACCTTCTCAATGGCTATTGATCGCCATGATCAGCGAGAGATATTTGAGGAGGGTGAAGCAAATGCCATCGGCACTGAATTCTTGAGGGCAGATCTACTACCCCCTAAGGCATCTGCGGCCACAAAAGTATTACTCATGCAATATACAGATCAACGTATTTTGTTTTATTCAAAGCAGACTCCGGAAAAAATTCAAGAGATTCGCAATAAAACAGATCAGCTGCAAACTGCCCTTTGGAATGAAATTCTACCGGCCGTTAAAACGAAAGACACGCCCGTCATGGCGCTAGTTACTTCTGGCATGAATGATGTTCTGAATTCTCAGGGTTATGTTCAAGCAGCATGGTGGAATCGCATTCCCTTGACCGCTTGGGCCTTAATGGCAGCGATCGCCATCTGCGCTAACCTCCTAGTTGGATTTGGTGCTCGTAATTTTGAGAAGAATGTCGGTCTATTCATGATCTTCCCATTCGTCATCTCAGTGTCCTTCTTTTTAATCGCTGACATTGATAGTCCCAGGGGCGGAATTATCCGCATTGAAGCTAGAAACTTAGTGGCATTAAAAGCTAACTTAACTCAACAGATGGATGCAAGCAGCCCATCTATCAGCAATAAATAAGCTTCACCATAAAGGCGGTACAGATGAAACGTGTAGTGGATGTCTTTAAAAACCGTGGCCGTGAGCTAGTCTGGACCTATGTCATTCACCTTCAAAATGACGAAGAATTTCATCCTGGACAGCTAGACTTTGAAGTTGAAGCCCTGAGACTCTCCCAGGTAGATAAACGCGGAGCAGCCAACGAGCTCAGCGCCAAGGTAAGACTGAATAACTGACATTTGACGGATATTGGAGGGGAATACCCCCAATATTGCTAATGTTAATGAGATTCATTATCATTTATAATGAATCTACTTAATCATTAGCGCCCATGACAAGAACTAAATACCACCCAGTCTCCATATTCTTCCATTGGTTTGTTTTCCTCTTGGTAATAGCTGCTTTTGTAATCATTGAACTCAAAGGACAGTTTCCAAAGGGGAGCGAGCCTCGTGAGCTATGCAAAACAATCCATGGCGTAATCGGGCAGCTCATTTTTTTAGCCATGGCTCTGCGCCTGATAGTGCGCTTCACTTATGGCGTTCCTAAGCCTACAAACCCAAAACGCTTGTTTGTTTCCTTAGCAACTGCAATGCATTGGCTGCTCTATGCCCTGCTTTTGATATCCCCCATCTTTGGCCTCTTGTATTTTCAGTATGGCGGCAAAGAAATCCACTTCTTTGGCTTGGTGTGGCCTCAGTTCGTTACCCCCAATCCAGAGATGAAAAAAGTAGTGGAAGGCATTCATGAGTTTTTAGGAAACTCACTCTACTTTTTAATTGGTATCCATGCCTTAGCTGGTTTGTGGCAACATTACGTCATCAAGGACGATACACTTCGTCGTATGTTGAATAAAGTACGTGCCTAAACTAAAGCTGGAGTAATAAGTAAATGAAGCCACTCTCTAAAAAAGCCAAAATGGCAATAGGATGGACAGTCTTAATGACTGTCGTGGGAACTGCGATGCTGCACCAGTGGCAATTCTTTGCAATGGGTTGTGCATCTCTGGCCTTACTACTAGTGGCTAATCAATACGATCTTTTAAAAGATCCTGAAGACAAAAAATAATCCCACCTGCTTAGGTGGGATTACTATTAAGGACCCCAAGATTTGGGGTTTGTATTACAGACTTGGATAGTCTGTGTAACCTACTTCCTTACCGCCATAAAAAGTAGCGCGGTTATAAGGATTGAGAGCAGCGCCCTGCTGGAATCTCTCTGCCAAATCTGGATTAGCAATATAGAGTCGTCCATAAGCAACTGCATCAGCCAAACCATCTTCCAATACTTTCTCGCCCATCGCCTGGTCATAGCCACCAGCAGTAATGAACTTGCCTTGATAGGCTGCGCGGAACATTTCAGAGGTAATTGGAGCATCTTCAAGCACCTGGTCGCCACCGCCAGCGCTGGTTGAGCGTGGCTCAATCATATGAACGTAAGCTAAGTGATAGCTATTAAGTTTAGTAATTGCAGCAGTGAATAAAGCGACTGGATCACTATCACCCATATCGTTAAAGGTGCCGTATGGCGAAAGACGAACCCCCACCTTATCACTTGGAAATACCTTGCTAACTGCCTCAATGACTTGACCCAATAAGCGCAGGCGGTTCTCAATCGAGCCACCATATTCATCAGTACGTTGATTCGTTTTGTCCTGCAGGAACTGATCTAACAAATAACCATTGGCCGAGTGAATTTCAATACCATCAAATCCGGCTGTCTTGGCATTTTGTGCAGCTGCCTCAAACTCTTTAAGCAAACGAGCAATGTCTGCTGTCGTCATTGCCGTTGGCGTCTCATAGTCATGCAGCTGCCAATCGGCGCCATAGGTTTGACCGGCCGCAGCAATTGCTGAAGGTGCCTCAGGCACACCCTGCTCTGGATGCAAAGAAGAATGGGAGATGCGACCCACATGCCACAGCTGAGCAACAATTGCGCCGCCCTTAGCATGAACTGCTGCAACGATCTCTTTCCAGGCCGCAGTTTGTTCTGCAGAATAAATTCCAGGTGTCGCTGGGTAACCCTTACCCAAAGCAGAAATTTGTGTAGCCTCGGTAATAATGAGTCCAGCACTCGCTCGCTGTGCGTAATACGTTTTCGCCAGAGGGCTTGGTACATCTCCGTCGACTGCACGCATCCTGGTAAGAGGCGCCATTACTAAACGATTTTTTAATTGAATGGATCCGAGACTTACCGGAGTGAACATGATTTCTTTGCCTGACATTTGCTGCCTTTTATTAAGTAATAAATAAGATGGGTGACTGTAACAAGAATTTGTCTATTTTGCAGAGCACTTCAAGGAAGCATTTAAGTTACCCCAAATTGCTCACGAATGCAGTTGGCCAGCGCACTAAATTCCTGAGTATGCGCGGTAGATGGTCTTGCAACTAATGCGATAACCCTTTTGGGGGCTGGTGCAGCCAACTCTTTTGCTACTAATGCAGAGTTATTCAATAAACTACTTTTGACTGCCATTCCAGGAAGTAATGCAATTCCAAGGCCAGACTCCACCATTTGCAATAAGGTTAGAAGGCTAGTGGCCTCCAAGCCTTCAGCCTTACGAATATCAGCGCGCTTACAAGCTTGCAAGCTATGTTCTCGCAAGCAATGCCCCTCCTCTAGCAATAAGAGTCGCTCAGCCATCTTGGCCGGCAAAGTTACCTCTTTTCCTTTTAAGGCGGGATCACCTTCTTTAGCAACCAACCAAAAATGATCGTCAAACAACTCCTGCACCAGAAGACCATCTACATCATATGGCAGCGCAATCAAAGCAAAATCCAATTTATGCTCGGCCAATCTGGAAAGTAAATTTGCTGTGAGATCTTCTCTAAGGGTGATCTTCAGTTCCGGAAAACGTTTACGAACTTCCGGTAAAACAGCAGGCAATAAAAATGGTGCGATAGTTGGAATGACACCTAATCGAATCGTAGCGGTCATGGGCTTGCCGGTTGCGCCTGCATACTCCACTAAATCTTCTGATGCTGCCAAGATGACTTTGGCGCGCTCAAGCACCTCCAACCCGATTGGGGTGAGGGAAACGTTCTGTCGGTCACGCTCGACTAAATGGATCCCAAGAGCGTCCTCTAATTCTTTTAGCCCAGCACTTAAAGTAGATTGACCCACGAAACAGGCCTGGGCTGCGCGTGTGAAATTGAGTTCTTTTGCCAGGGCAACGAAATATCCTAGTTGTCTTAAAGACGGTAGATAGGCCATTACCACTCCTTTATCGAATAATTAGATTAATACTATCATAATGATTCATTGGACTGATAAACAAATAAGGCGCACACTGCATTCATGGTTGAGAAAGCAGTAAAGATGACTCAACAAACCGAACGTCTTATTAAAGGAATCAAAATGACACGCCCAGAAATCAAAACCATCCACAACTTAGAATCCGCCTTTGCTGGTGAATCCATGGCCCATATTAAGTATCGTTATTTTGCAAAATTGGCTCGTGCTGCAGGCGACGAGGAAACTGCAAAGATTTTCGAGGCTACTGCCGACCAAGAAGTCATGCATGCTTTTGGCCACCTAGACTTACTCTACCCTGCTGGCACTATTACCCCAGCACGCGCATTAGAGATCGCCATTGAAGGTGAAACTTATGAGTACACCGAAATGTACCCTTCGTTTCGTAAAACGGCAGTCGAGGAAGGTAACGCTGCTGCCATACAAGAAATTGATGAGCAAATTGCAGAATCCAAAGAGCACGCAGAGCAATTTCAGGCGGTATTAGCTAAAGCAGCAAAACGCTTCGCTGCGTTGGCTAATGTTGAAGAACGCCATGCAAACCACTACAAACAGGCCTTGGAAAAGGCAAAGGTATTTGCCGCTCAATAAGGGCAACGCAGAAATATTTAGAAATTAAATTTAAAATCGAATCACTATTTAAGGAATCAAGATGAAAACTTATCAATGTATCGTATGCGGCTATATATATGACGAAGCTAAAGGTATCCCAGAAGATGGCATTCCTGCTGGAACCCTTTGGGCTGATGTGCCCGAAGACTGGGAATGCCCAGACTGTGGCGTTGCCAAGGCCGACTTTGAAATGGTTCAGGTAAGCTAAGACCCATTTAGCCCCACCCACTTCAACCGTTTACTTTTTTCTTATTTGGAGAGCCCAGCTTTGGATCAAACCACCCCTCAATCCCAATCCGCAATTGTCATCATTGGCAGCGGATTGGCTGGCTACACCCTCATTCGTGAAATCCGTAAACTGGATAAAGCAGTTCCCATTACTTTGGTCACTCGGGAGCCTGGATATTTTTATTCCAAGCCTATGCTCTCTACCGCACTTGCTAGCAAGAAAGAAGCTGCGCAATTAATCTCTACTCCAGCTGATGGTATGGCAACACAACTAGAGTTAACTGTTTTAGCGGACTGTAATGTCAGCTCAATTGATGCTAGCAAAAAAACTATTCAAACCAATAAAGGTGAAGTTTCTTACGATAAGCTCATCATGGCTTTGGGTGCCGATCAAATTCGTTTGCCGCTTCAAGGTAATGCTGCCAGCGAAGTCATCACGGTCAATGATTTAGAGGACTACGCACGTTTCCGTAATGCTATCTCTGGAAAAAAGAAGGTAGCCATTCTAGGTGCCGGTCTCATTGGTTGTGAATTTGCAAATGATCTTGTATTGGGTGGTTATGAAGTAGATGTGATTGACCTAGCCCCACAAGCCTTAGGTCGACTGCTTCCCGAAGCTGCAGCGCTTGAACTGCAGAGTAAATTAAGTGCCGCTGGTGTGCGTTGGCACCTCTCAACGACCGTTCAAGCAATTGATCGCCAGGGAGACTCTCTTCAGGTATCACTTGCAAATGGCAATACTATTTCTTGTGATGTCTTTTTATCTGCTGTTGGTCTAAAGCCCAGACTTGAATTAGCAAAAGCTACTGGCATCAAGACTGATATTGGTATTCAGGTAAATCGCGAACTCGAAACCAATCTTAAGAACATCTTTGCCATTGGAGATTGTGCAGAGGTTAATGGTTTGGTTTTGCCTTACGTGATGCCCATCATGCAAGCAGCAAGAGCTTTGGCGCCCACCTTAATTGGGCAAACCACTGCATTAACTTATCCCGCAATGCCTGTAATGGTTAAAACACCGGCATTGGCCACAATCGTTTCGCCTCCTGCTAAGGGCGCGGAAGGTAAGTGGACCACAACACCTGTTGAAGGCGGTCTAGAAGCGCGTTTTGAGTCCAACGATGGAAAGTTATTGGGCTTTGCACTCATGGGTGCTGCCACAGCACAACGTAGCACCCTCACCAAAGAGCTTCCTGCTATTCTGGCTTAAGTAAATCCCCCCACCCCCCCCCTACCCTACAACGGGAAAGGAAGAAACAAAAAGGCCCGCAATGCGGGCCTTTTATATATGCAGCAGGCAGTGATTAAGAAACGATCACGAACCAAGTAGTGTTGTGTGATTGTGCAACCATCAAGAACAACATTGGTACTGATAGCAATGTATTCAAGCGGGAGGTCAACATCGCAACGCGAGCTGATTTTGCTTTTACATCTGCCTCAACAGTAACCATGCCAAGAGCACGTTTTTGATTTGGCCAAATGATGAACCAAACGTTGAAGGCCATTACCAAAGCAATCCACATACCCAAACCGATTGCGCGGAATGGAGCTTGCAATGTGAAAGCTTGATGCAAGTAACCATTTAATGCAGCAACGATCAAACCAGTGACCACAGTAAACAAAGCTGCATAACGGAACCAGAACAATGCTGCTGGAGCAATCACTTTGCCGATAGCTGGTTTTTGCTCATCAGGAATCTTTGGCATAGAAGGAATTTGCACAAAGTTAAAGTACCAAAGCAAGCCAATCCACATCACGCCAAACATCACGTGCAACCAACGGAAAATAAATGGGAGCTCTGCAGAGCTAAAGTTGCCGCCCAAAGCGAAAATAATTAAAACGAGAAGAACGAAGCCCGCCAAAACGGTGCGTCCCAAAGAGGTCAAGATTGATGCCATTAAAGGATCTCCTATGAGTAAAGATGGGTCTAACTATAAACGATTCTGGTAATTTTGTATGTGTACCCCAAAATCCAGAATTCTTACTAAAAATAGAGACTTAGCTCGATTTATTGTGCAGTCCAACCGCCATCCATGTTCCAAGCCACGCCACGAACTTCAGAAGCGTCAGGGCCACACAGAAATACTGCCAAGGCTGCCAATTGCTCTGGGGTGACAAATTCTCCTGATGGCTGCTTCTCTGAAACCAAGGCAGTCTTAGCCGCCTCATTAGAAATGCCTTCACGCTCAGCGCGGGCGTCCACTTGTTTTTGAACCAGTGGAGTTAATACCCAACCTGGGCAGATTGCGTTGCAAGTAATACCAGTGCGTGCATTTTCCAGGGCTGTCACTTTAGTGAGACCCACAATGCCATGCTTAGCTGCAACATAGGCCGCCTTCTGTGTAGATGCTACCAAGCCATGGACTGAAGCGATATTGATGATGCGGCCCCAGTTGCGTTTTTTCATACCAGGCAATGCATGATGTGTCGTATGAAAGGCTGAACTTAAATTGATAGCAATGATGGCATCCCATTTATCCGTTGGGAACTCTTCAATATTGGCTGTGTACTGAATGCCAGCATTATTAATAAGGATGTCTAATGATCCAAATCGCTTTTCTGTTTGCTTGATGAGATCTTCAATTTCAGCGGGCTTACTCATATCTGCACCGTGATAATCCACCTCCACTCCACAGGCTTTAATTTTGGCAATAGCTTCGTCTTTTTCGCCAAAACCATTCACCATAATATTGACGCCCTGCTTTGCCAATGCAATGGCCATTCCCAAGCCAATACCACTAGTGGAGCCAGTGACTAAGGCTGTTTTACCTTTTAATGTGGACATATCTTTTACCGTATCAAGTTAACCAGGGGCTCTTCAAATGCTTTGCCCAAAACTTGATGTTACAGGATGTGTTAACCCACCCCAGCAGGTCATGCGCCAGGGTGGTCAAGGCCACTAGAAATTAGATTTTCTTTAGTGCCCGCAGGATCTTTTCGCAGGTAATAGGCTGGTCAAAGACGGTTGCGTTAAATGGCGCTAAGGCATCGTTGATTGCATTTTGAACAGCGCCTGGCGCGCCTGCAGTGCCAGCTTCCCCCGCTCCTTTGGCCCCCAATTTTGAGGATTGAGTTGGAGTCTCTACGTGAGCCACTTCAATATCGGGCATCTCATTAGCCATAGGCACTAGATAGTCAGCCATACTGCCATTGCGCAGCAAACCACTTTCATCATAGAGACACTCTTCGAATAGAACGCCACCAATACCCTGAACAATTGCGCCGCGCACTTGTTCATTTACCAACATAGGATTAATGACACGCCCACAGTCTTCTACAGCCCAATGCTTGAGTAACTTGACGAAGCCTGTATCTGGGTCAACCTCAACATAAGAAGCTTGTACGCCATTCGTAAAGATGAAGGGATATTCTTTTTGTGTATAGTGACGTGTCACCATCAGATCAGCAGAGAAACCAGCTGGCAAAGTATCGGTACGGAAATAACCTACTCTTCCCACTTCACTAAACGGCATCAACTGTTCACCGGTAGCCTTATCCAAGATATAGCCACGACGTGCAGTGAGCTCTGTAACAGGTCGATTCAAAATAGCGCCAGCAAGCTTAATAATGTTTTCTTGCAGGGCTTGGGAAGCCAGTAGAACAGCCTCGCCACCTACGCCAGCGCCACGCGATGCCCAAGTACCGCCACCATAAGGAGTGACATCAGTGTCGCCGGTAACAATGCGAACTTGATCAATTGGAACACCAACCGCATCCGCTGCAATCTGGGTATAAATACCTTCAGTACCCTGACCCTGCTCTCCTACGCCAATTAATACAGAGATCACACCACTTGGATCCATACGCACTGTAGCGCCATCCTGAGAAGCAATGCGAGCACCACCTACTCCATAGAAGGCAGGGCTTGGATTGGTTAATTCAATCAGAGTTGCAAATCCAATGCCGCGATAAATACCCTTCTTACGTAACTCAGCCTGCTCTTTGCGCAATGCTGGATAGTCCATCATTTTCTCGATGGTTTGCAAGCATTGCTCATGAGAAAGAACTTCTAACTTAATACCAGA
This sequence comes from Polynucleobacter sp. JS-Polo-80-F4, assembly GCF_018881965.1. Lineage (GTDB taxonomy): Bacteria > Pseudomonadota > Gammaproteobacteria > Burkholderiales > Burkholderiaceae > Polynucleobacter. The sequence continues at coordinate 1,414,765 of NZ_JACVPI010000001.1, read as the reverse complement.
GATTCCGGAGCATGGATAAGCATCATCTGGAATCACGTTACGTTTACGGAACTCAAGTGGATCCATCTGTAATTTTTGCGCAGCCAAGTCGACCAAGCCTTCAGTAACCGCGCAGGCAATAGGATGACCTACCCCACGATACTGACAAGTTGGCGTTTTATTCTGGAAGACCACATTCAATTGAGCGCGATAGTTCTGATGTTTGTATGGACCACCCACCAAGTTGACAACCTGGTTGCCTTCAATAGCACTGGTTCTAGGGAACATGGAGTAAGGACCGATGGCTGTTAAGTCATCAATCTCAAAGGCCAATATATCTCCTGCCTTATTGGCAGCAATACGGCCTTTAATGCGGTGCTCACGTGCATGAATATCGCTCGTAAATGATTCCAGGCGATCTGCAACAAACTTTACAGGGCGCTCAAGCATCATTGCCAGACCCACAGTTGCAAAGTCATCTGGATACGCGTGAACTTTGATACCAAAAGAGCCGCCTACATCTTTACAAATCACATGCACATCAGATTCTGAAAGCCCAAACTGACGGCAATATAAATCTTGCATCATGTGTGGCGCTTGTTGTGAGTGATATACCGTCAAGCGACGATCGCCTGGGTTGTAATCTGCAATTTGACAGCGTGGCTCAAGCGTTACCCCGGTATGGCGCCCAAATCCAAAAGTAGCTTCAGCAACTACATCTGCTGTTGCAAATACTTCATCTACATTACCGACGTCTAAGGTGCGAGTAAAGCATAAATTGTCGCCAAGTTCGGGGTGAATTACAGGGGTATCTGCATCCAGTGCAGTTTCCATGGAAACCACGGCTGGCAATTCTTCCCACTCAACATCAACATGCTGCAAGGCATCTTCCGCTTGCGCTCTAGTTTCAGCAACCACCGCCACCACTGGCTCACCCTGCCAACATGCACGATCAATTGCTAATGCATGCTGAGGCGCTGACTTCATGCCAGCTAGGTGACCTAAGGTTGCAACCCATGGCTTACAAATTGTTGCCATTTGCACACCATCTACAACCGCTAATACACCAGGCATTTTGCTAGCGTGCTCTGTATGTATTTTTCCAATCTTCATGTGCGCTACAGGAGAGCGCCAGAAAACCACATGGGCCATACGTGGCAAATGAATGTCATCAATATAAGTGCCCTGACCTTCTAGCAGACGGCGAGCTCCATGTCTTGGTTCGCTATGGCCGATATAACGCTGATCGTTTGTTACTGGATCAAGCACCATTCCCTTTAAATCACTTGGCTTATTCATAATGCGTTTTCCTCAGTACCTTAGGCGTTAGCAAGGACAGGTTTAATTTTTTGACCCTTAGCGCGAGCATCCAATACGTCGACAATCGCATCCACAATGGAGTGGTAACCAGTGCAACGACAATAATTACCAGAGATCCATTCGCGCACTTCTTCGCGCGTAGCTTTGGGTTGCTTCTCAATCAACTCTGCTGCAGCCAACAACATGCCGGAAGAGCAGAAACCACACTGCATAGCGTTATGGCGCATAAATGATTCTTGCAAGTCAGTTAAAGTGCCGTCTTTGGTGAGGCCTTCGACGGTTTCAACTACAGCACCATCGGCTTGAACCGCTAAAAAGAGGCAGCCTCGAATGATTTGCCCATTCACCTTGACGGTACAGGCCCCGCACGCACCCTGCTCGCAGCCTAAATGAGGGCCCTTGAGGTGAAGATCTTCACGCAAAAAATCCACTAGATGTCTACGTGGCTCAATCTCTGCGTTTACAAGTCGACCATTCACGGTCATTGAAATTTTCTTCTTCAAACTCATCCTGATCTCCGAATTCTTTTATTGATTGAGCTTAAGCAATCATCTGCTTGAGTCCGCGCTCAAGTAGTACACCAATTAAATGTTGTTTAGCTTCTGCGCTATTGGTGATATCCGCAATCGCTTCGATTTCATTGCGAGCTTCGGCCACCGCTTTAGCAATGACTTCATCCGTTAACTTTTGACCATCCACTAATTCTTGAGATTTTGTTGCCATCACTGGTGTAGCGCCAACAGAAAAGAATGTGAATGCGCAGTGGGTTAAAACATCGCCCTGCTTTTGCGCAACTGCTGCCAGTCCTGCAACCGCGTAATCCCCATGACGTCTGGCAAGCTCATGAAAATAGAATACCTCTTGCTTACTTGCAAGAGGAATCTCAGTAGCGACCAAAATTTCATCAGGCTCTAATGAAGTTGTGTACAGATCAATAAAGAAATCTTGAGCTGAAATTCGGCGCTCGCCTGCAGGACCATGAATGATCATTGTCGCCCGCAAAGTCAAGCTGCAAGCGGGCCATTCGGCCGCTGGATCACCATAAGCCAAGGACCCGCCCCATGTACCCAGATTTCGAATCGCACGATGCGCAATGTGTGGAGCTGCTGCTTTTAAAAGTGGTGCATGTTTTGCCACTAATTCTGAATCTTCAATTTCGGTATGCGTTACTAACGCACCGATACGCAGGTTGTCACCAACAATAGAAATACCTTTGAGCTCAGCTATATCAGTGATGTCAATTAATACGCTAGGTTCAGACAAGCGCATATTCAATGTAGCCAATAGAGTCTGTCCGCCTGCAATTAAGCGGGCATCATCGCCACCCTGCTCAAGCAAAGACAGGGCCTCTTGTAATGCCTTAGGCTTTACATAATCAAATGCTGCAGATTTCATTACGTCTCCTCCACCACCAATGTATTTAGCGTTGATAGCTATTTATTTTTTTGCACTACCTATTTACTGCAACTGCTTTTTATAGTTTTATTTTTGAGTCTTATTTTTAGAGCCTAATGACTGCTCTTTTATTTACTACCAGCGTCTGACTCCAACGCTTCTGTCTCCCCGCCTAATTCCTTTGCAAACTTCTGAAAAAAGTCGTCTGCAATCTTTTTTGCCGATGCGCTAATCAAGCGACCACCAATTTGACCTAATTTGCCGCCAATGGAGGCTTCGGTTGTGTACGAAACCAAAGTACCGCCTTCAGCCTGCTTTAGCTCTACCCGTGACTTGCCTTTGGCAAACCCTGCCGCCCCACCTGATCCCTCAAAGGCCATAGAACAGGACTGGTCTGGAACGATATCGCTAAGGAACAATTTCCCGGCAAAACGCGCTCTAACTGGCCCAATCTTGAACATCACCTTGGCATGAATCTCTTCTGGGGAGATGCGGCTAATTTCCTCGCAGCCTGGAATAGACTTGGCTAGAACGTCAATATCGTTCAAACCCTTCCACACTTCAGGGATTGGAGCCGATATGAGTTGCTCGCCATTTAATTCCATTTGATCTCCTTGGGGTTTGTACGAATAGAGTCTTATCTACCAATTGTTCAACAATGTACCATTATTTAACTTTTGGTCAATAAGTCCAAATTCGGATAAACCCTGAGAAACCATGCGTTTTACTGAAGATAGCGTTACCAGCCCAAATACTGCTGAAATTTCAGAAGGCTCAATGGCGCCTATCCGAAAAAGAATGGGAACCGCCGAGCGTAAACGCCAAATATTGGATAGCGCTATTCAGTTTTTTGCCAGAAATGGCATCGATGGTCAATTAAGGAATTTGTCCAAAGAATTAGGTATCACCCATACCCTGCTCTATCACTACTTCCCAACCAAAGATGCGCTGATTCAAGAGGTTTACAAAGAAGTCTTTGAATCCAGATGGAAGCCAGAGTGGGAAGAGTTACTAGACGATGAGTCCCTCACTCCAGAGGAAAAATTTAATGCTTTCTATTTGGATTATTCCAACACAGTCCTCACTTATGACTTTGTGCGTATCTTGATTTTCTCTGGTTTAAGTGATCATTCCATTAGCGATCGTTTCTTTGAACTCTTACGTACTCGCTTATTACCAAGACTCATTCGCGAAACTCGTAAGTATTGTGGCAGGCCTGATACATCAAAGCCTACCCAGCGTGAACTTGAATTTCTTATGGGCCTGCATGGCGGCGTCTTCTATATCGGCATGAGGCGCTGGATCTATGGGCAAGCTATCTATGCCGCTGAGAGCCCCAATACAGAACAAGAAATCATTCGCGATCGTGTGCAGTCTTACCTTCATTCCGCTAAATCCCTATTTGCCTAATCTAAAAGGTCACCATGTCTAATTTAAGCCTGAATCACTTTTCTATTCGCAGTCTCGAGATCGAAAAAACTACTGACTTCTATAGCAAGTTATTAGGTCTAACGGTCGGCCCAAGACCAGAGTTTCCGTTTCCAGGCGTTTGGCTTTACAACGGTGATGAGAGTAGCTGGGCAAATGCAGTCTTACACCTGATTGCTATTGATAAGAATGATCCAAACGGACTAAAAAAATATTTAGGGGAGCGCGATCCTAGCTCCCTATACGGATCTGGCGCGGTTGATCACATTGCTTTTTTTGCAACCGGCTTAGAAGAGAAGATTAACTTGCTTAAAGAATTAAAGATTTCCTATCGCGAGCGAACCGTGCCAGTAATAGGGCTCCATCAAATATTTTTGGATGATCCCAATGGCATTGTCATTGAATTGAACTATCCAGCATCCGAAAAAACTGCCCTAGATGCGAAAGCAGCATAGGCCTCATTCATGGCAAAAATTCTAGTCATTGGCGGCTCTCTTGGCGGCTTGTTCGCAGCGAATATCTTGCTGCGCCAAGGCAATGACGTCACCCTACTAGAAAAGACAGTTGGATCTCTGGATGGACGCGGCGCTGGCATTGTGACCCATGATGCTCTAGCCCAAGCGCTAAAAGCCGCCGGAGTCACCGTTGATGAAACATTGGGCGTTCCCGTTACCAAGCGCATTACTTTAGGCGCTGATGGGCAAAGTCTGGGTGAGATGGAGTTACCGCAAGTACTTACCTCCTGGAGTCGCCTGTATCAGATGCTGAAGGAAAGCTTTCCGAGTGAGCGCTATCTTCAAGGCAAGACAGTAAAGTCGGTTGCACAAGATGCGGACGCTGTGCAGGTGATTTGTGAAGATGGTAGCCAATACGATGCTGAATTACTGATTGCATCTGATGGCATTCGCTCTGCAGTGCGAGCGCAAGTTGCGCCACAGATTCAGCCTGAATACGCTGGCTATATAGCTTGGCGCGGCGTATGTGATGAGGCCTGCTTATCAAACTACACACTTGATACCCTATTTAATCGCTTTGGTTTTTGCCTGCCCAATGGTGAGCAAATGCTCGGCTACCCAGTGGCGGGTTCGGGTAATGACACGCGCCCTGGTAAGCGTCGCTATAACTTTGTTTGGTATCGACCAGCGTCAGAGCATGAAGATTTGGTCAGCCTTTTAACTGATGACAACGGACATTACTACCCTACCGGCATTCCACCTCTGAAAGTCTCCTGGAAGCATATTGCCCACATGCGCAAAGTAGCGCGAGAAATTTTGGCGCCTCAGTATGCTGAGATTCTTGAAAAAACAGCCATGCCATTTTTACAGGCTATTTATGACGTTCGCTCCGAACAGATTGTCTTTGGCAGGATTGCGTTAATGGGTGATGCGGCCTTTGTTGGTAGGCCGCATGTTGGGATGGGCGTTACTAAGGCTGGTGATGAAGCTATTGCAATTGCAAAGCATATTGCTGCACTCGGCGCTACTCCAGATGCACTCAATGCGTATGGAGAGGAACGACTCAAATTAGGTCAGCAAGTAGTTGCCAGGGCCCAATATTTGGGGCGCTATATGCAAGCCCAGGGTAGCAAGGGCGATAGGGATAACGAGAAGCTCAAAAGAAACGCCGATACTGTCATGGCGGAAACCGCGATTGATATCAGCGATCTATTAGCTCAAGGGAAAGCAGTGCCTGAATCTGCACATTAAAAGGCGCATTCAGTTAAGATTTAAAAAACAAAAAGTATGCTTATTTAACTAAGTTTTATATGGAGGAGACAACCATGAAACAAAAAGTAACGAATCAAACAAGACGACAGATGTTGATTGGTGGAGCTGCAGCTGCAAGCACACCACTTTGGCTAAATGTTGCAAACGCTCAAGCCGACACTATTAAGATTGGCTTTCCAACCCCATTGACAGGTCCATTCTCTGCTGAGGCGCAGGACCAAGTAAAGGCAGCTGAATTAGCCATCAAAGAATTTAACGATGCCGGTGGATTTAATGGTCGCAAAGCAGAACTCTTGGTGCGTGATGACAAACTAAACCCTGGTGAAGCAGCTACTCGCACTTTAGAGTTAATTGAAAAAGATAAAGTCAACTTTGTAGTTGGCTCACTTTCTGCAGCAACTCAACTCTCAATTAACGCCGTATGTAAAGAGCGTAAAGTTTTGTTTAACTCCATCAGTCAATCTGATGCAATTAACGAAGCAAAAGATTGGAGTGTTTATACATTCCACGAAGCGCTTAACCCAACTATGACTGCTGGTGCCGTAGCGCGCTACTCCATTCCTCGCTTTGGTAAAAAAATTGTTTTCCTCACGGCTGACTATGCTTACGGCCACGAAATGGTTCGCGCTTTTGAGCGTGCAGGCAAGGAAATGGGTGCCACTACCTTGGCCGACATCCGTCATCCATTGGGCGCATCTGATTACTCCGCTTTCTTGCCACGCATCAAAGCTTTGAATCCAGATATTTTGGTTCTCTGTAACTTTGGTCGCGACTTAGTCAATGCAGCAAAACAATGTACCGACTTTGGCCTTAAATCTAGCATGAAGATTGTTACGCCAGTGCTTCTCTACACATCACGTCTTGCTGGTGGACCAGAGGCCTTTGAAGGCATCATTGGTGGCACTTCTTATTACTGGGGTCTAGAAGATCGCATCCCAACCGCCAAAACATTTAACGATGCTTTCCGCAAAATGTATAACGGCTCCGTGCCATCTGACTACGGCGCACTAGGCTACGCTGGTGTGAAGAGCGTCTTGGCTGGGGTGAAGATTGCAAAATCTACTGACACCCTAAAAGTGGTTGCAGCCATGGAGAATATGAAGTACGACTGGTACAAAGGACCTGAGTACTATCGTAAGTGCGACCATCAGGCCGTGCAAACCGTCATCATCGTAGAGTCTAAGTCTAAGAATATGAAAGACAAGTATGACGTCTTCAATATTTTGACGATTGAACCTACTACTGAGAAAAACATGCGCTCTTGCGCAGAGCTAGGCCATAAAGCCTAATCCAAAAATTTCAGGGTGGATATCTCATTCACCCTGATTCACTCCCCAACACCATATGGTTGAGGGGAGTTTTTTCTGAGTACATTTATGACCGGTCTTTCATTTGAACTTCTTTGCATGCAGCTGCTTACAGGCATCGCCTTAGGCAGTATTTATGCACTTTTAGCCCTGGGCTTATGCCTTATTTTTGGCATGCTCAATGTGGTGAACTTCGCCCATGGCGCCTTCTTTATGGTGGGCGCATTTTTAGGCGTGTATTTTTTGGGTGTCACTGGAAGCTTTTGGTTTAGCTTGGTGCTGACGCCATTGCTCACTGGTGGCATAGGTCTTGTCACTGAACGCTTCTTGGTACGGCCTTTGTATGGGCGTGGCCTTGATTACCCTCTGCTACTGACCTTTGGTCTCTCTTATGTTTTGATCGAAGTCATGCGCGTTACTTTTGGCATTGAAGGTCTGCCTTCAGTTACTCCAGAAGGTCTTGGCGGAACCATGAACGTAGGCATTGGCTATTTTCCTAAATACCGCCTCTTCTTAATTGCCGCTACCGCCGTGATTATTTTGGGCGTCTGGTTCTTCATTCAGAAGACGCGCTACGGCCTCATCATCAAGGCCGGTGCTGCCGATCAAGAAATCGTCAAAGTCCTTGGCGTTGATATCGCCAAGGTTTGGCTATTAGTATTTGGATTGGGCTGTGCAATTGCGGGCTTGTCTGGAATCCTAGCCTCACCAACACGCTCAGTAAACCCAGAAATGGGCATCCCCATTTTGGCAGAGTCTTTTGTGGTGACTGTAGTTGGCGGTATGGGTTCACCAGTAGGCGCAGTCGTTGCCGGTTTATTGGTAGGCATTGTCTACAGTATGACCTCCCTCTTCTTCCCTGACTTAGCAGAGCTCTCCATTTTTGTTTTGATGGCAGTAGTACTGTTAATTCGCCCACAAGGTTTATTTGGTAAAGCAGGAGCGATGGGCTAAGGCTCCGTATATTTATGAATTCATTTTTCCAACTCATTGCACGTCATCGCGTTCTAGCTAGCACGCTGTTCTTGGCAATATTTCCGTTCATCATGCCCTACGAAGCCTTGGCGATCAATATTTTGATCTTTGGTTTGTTTGCCATGGGCTTTAACTTGCTGTTTGGTTACATGGGCCTACTATCCTTTGGTCATGCAGCATTTTTAGGTATTGGTAGCTACCTTACTGGGATAGGCATTGTTCACTATGGCATGCCATGGGGAGCTGCAATTCTGATTGGCATTATTGGCGCGGCTATAGGTGGTCTCATCATGGGCTACCTTGCCATTCGCACTCGTGGCATCTACTTCTCCATGGTGACCTTAGCCCTTGGTCAGATTGTGTATTACATCTTCTACAAGGCAGAGAGCCTTACCGGTGGCGAGAATGGTTTACGTGGTGTCCGTGTAGATGAATTCAACGTCCTGGGCATCCCAGTAGACTTCTTAAATCCATTGGTGAAGTACTACATCATTCTTTTCTTTGTAGTCATTGCAATTTGGCTAATCTCTCGTATTCTGAGCTCGCCATTAGGCGCAGTGATGGAAGCAATTCGTGAGAACGAAAAACGTGCAGCAGCGTGTGGATTCGATGTAGCGAGAACCAAGCTATTGGTGTTCGTATTGTCTGCAGCGATTTGCGGTTTAGCTGGCTCATTACGCGCCCTTCACCTCTCTATCGTGCCAATTGATTCACTGCACTACCTTCAGTCTGGTCAAGCAGTCATGATGAGTATTCTGGGCGGTATGGGTACATTCTTTGGTCCATTTATTGGTGCTGCAGTCATGCTCTATCTGGAAGATGTCGTCACCACCTTCACTAAGCACTGGATGGCAGTTGTTGGCTTAGTCTTTATGTTCTTTGTGCTGTTCTTCCCTAAAGGTATCTGGGGCACCATTCTGAGCAAGCTACAGATTAATCAGGATTCGAAATAATGAATAGCACAACTACCACTCCTATTCTTGAAGCACGTCATGTCAGCAAGAGCTTTGGTAAGTTCAAGGCATTGCAAGATGTATCCACTAGCTTTATGCCGGGAACACTGACCGCAATCATTGGACCGAATGGCGCAGGCAAAAGTACCTTCTTTAATGTCTTGAGTGGCGCTTTCCCCCCTACAAGCGGTCAAATCCTATTCAATGGCAAAGACATAACCGGTATGCAGCAGCATGAGTTCGCTCGTATTGGGATCTCCAAAAGCTTTCAGATTACGAATGTCTTTAAACAACTGAGCGTTCATGAGAACGTCCGTGTTGCTGCACAGATGGAGACAGCGCGCTACAACTTCTTCCGTAATGCTCAAAGTTATCCAAAGCCAATTGAGATTGCCGATGAATTACTCCGCAGAGTTAATCTAGAGCACTTACGAAATAAGAAAACCGGTGACCTAGCCCATGGCCAACAGCGTGCACTAGAAATTGCCATGGCTTTGGCCTGCAACCCTAGCCTCTTGCTACTAGATGAGCCGACTGCCGGTATGTCGCCAGAAGAAACGCTGGTCATGATGGAGCTTATTCGCACCCTCGCTAATGAGCGCACGGTGATTTTGGTTGAGCACAAGATGAAACTCATTATGGGTTTATGCAAACGCATCATTGTTCTGCATCACGGCGAGTTCTTGGCTGAAGGCACTCCAGAGGAAATTCAAAACAATGCTGAGGTACGTCGTGTGTACCTGGGTCAAGGTTAAATAGAAAGCAAACTATGTTGCGTGTAGAAAACTTAAACGCGTGGTATGACCGTAGTCACGTATTACAAGGCGTCTCACTTGAAGTGAATAAAGGTGAAATTGTGACCTTAATGGGCCGCAATGGTGCCGGTAAAACCACTACCTTGCGCTCATTAATGGGCCTATTATCCAAGCGTCAAGGTAAAGCCTCTATTGATGGCACGTCATTTTTAGATTTGCCCGCACATGAACGCTTTCACTTAGGTCTCGCTTATGTTCCAGAGGATCGTCGCATTGTTCCTGGCCTTACCGTTAAGGAAAACCTTGAGCTTGGAGTAATTGCCAAGAAAAAAGCAGGCGACATGAGTGCACTGGTTGATGAGATTGCTGAAACTTTCCCAAGACTCAAAGAGCGACTTCACCAAGATGGCACTTCCATGTCGGGTGGCGAACAACAGATGCTCGCCATTGCCAGGGCCATGATCGGGAAACCTAAAGTCATTCTGCTCGACGAACCCTCGGAGGGTATCATGCCGGTCTTGGTTGAAGAGATGTTTGAGTTGTTTGCTAAATTAAAGCAGCAAGGTTTAACAATTTTGCTAGTAGAGCAGAACGTACAACAAGCCCTAAAGATTTCTGACCGTGCTTACATCTTGGATCAGGGTGAAATTGTGTTTCATGACACTGCACAGAATCTTTTAAACAATGATGAGATTCAGCAGAAGTATTGCGCGGTTTAAATCAGATGCAGCCAATGTCCCAGCTGGTGCCAAAAGCTATCAGGGACTAATGTAAGCAGCCAGGTAAGCGCAATGAAACGGAATAGCTTACCAATGAACATATAAATCAGGCACGGCTGCCAAGGCAGCTTTAACCACCCTGCCGCCAGGCATAAGGGGTCGCCTAATCCAGGCAGCCAAGATAGCAGCAGCAGCTTGGGGCCCCACTCCCCAAGCCAACCCTTAAGTCGACTGTTGCTCGGCTCATCCATCGCCTTAAAACGGTTGCGTGCCAGCACTCCCAGCCACCAATCCACCATCCCACCCAGGGTATTGCCAACAGTGGCAACCATAATGGCAACCCAAAATAAGTGCGGGTTCAAGGTGATGTAACCAAATAGGATGGGCTCCGAACCGGCAGGTATTAAGGTCGCAGAAATAAAGGCGCTGATGAAGACTGCCGGCAAACCAACCGATGGCATCTCAAACCATCCAAAAAAATGCTCGAACATATGCTCCATTAAGTAATGACCTTTAGGCTGCAGGCATACAGGAGGGTTTCTTTGGGGCACATGTAGTCTATTTTGCCTTGTTTTGGGCAATCTCCATGAATTTCAAATCTTGCTTAAACTAATGCCTGAAATGGTGAATAAGCCATAAAACCTATAAATTGAGACTTCCATGAATCACCCTATTCCGAAACCTGACCAGTACCAAGAAATGCGTGAAGCATTGCGCGACCTCTGCGGATCTTTTGATTCTGCTTACTGGCAAAAGATTGATCACGAGCGTGGCTATCCAGAGGCTTTTGTAGATGCTATGACTAAGGCTGGATGGTTGGCCGCTTTAATTCCAGAAGAATATGGCGGCTCTGGTTTGGGCTTAGCTGAGGCTTCCGTGATCATGGAGGAAATTAACTTTTCAGGCGGCAACTCAGGTTCATGTCATGGGCAAATGTACAACATGGGTACTTTATTGCGTCACGGCTCCGAAGCACAGAAAAAAATGTACCTTCCGAAAATTGCATCTGGTGAGTTACGCCTCCAAAGCATGGCTGTTACTGAACCCACTACCGGAACTGACACCACCAAACTCAAAACTACTGCAGTAAAAAAGGGTGATAAGTATGTAGTGAATGGTCAAAAGGTTTGGATTTCACGCATACAGCATTCTGATCTCATGATCCTGCTAGCTCGCACCACCCCACTAAGCGAAGTGCAACGCAAGTCAGAGGGCATGTCGATCTTTATCGTGAACTTAGCTGATGCTATTGGTAAAGGCATGGAAGTAAGACCGATCGCCAATATGGTCAACCATGAAACCAATGAAGTGTTTTTTGATAATCTTGAAATCCCCGCTGAGAACCTCATTGGCACTGAAGGGCAAGGCTTTAAATACATTCTGGATGGCCTCAATGCAGAGCGCGTACTAATCGCAGCCGAATGTATAGGCGATGCCTATTGGTTTATTGATCGCGCTCGTCGCTATGCCAATGACCGCGTAGTATTTGATCGCCCTATCGGCAAAAATCAAGGTATTCAATTTCCGATTGCGGATAGCTATATCGAAACTGAAGCCGCTAATCTGATGCGCTTTAAGGCTTGTGAATTATTTGACAATCATCAGCCTTGTGGGCCTGAAGCCAATATGGCTAAGTACCTAGCTGCCAAAGCTTCATGGGAAGCAGCCAATGTCTGTTTACAAACTCATGGTGGATTTGGCTTTGCCAATGAATACGATGTAGAGCGTAAGTTCAGAGAAACCCGCCTATATCAAGTAGCACCGATCTCAACGAATTTGATTTACTCCTACATTGCCGAGCACGTTCTTGGCCTACCAAGATCTTTCTAAGGGAATGTTCTGATGAGTATTCGTCCACTAGATGGGATTACTGTTGTCTCTTTAGAGCATGCAATTGCAGCTCCTTTTTGTACTCGCCAATTAGCCGACTTGGGTGCAAGAGTAATTAAGGTGGAGCGCCCTGGTGGGGGTGACTTTGCTAGAGGATATGACACGCAGGTGGATGGACTGTGCTCTCACTTTGTTTGGGTAAATCGCTCCAAGGAAAGTTTGACCTTAGATCTCAAGCAACCAGCAGCCATTGCAACACTGAAGACTTTACTAAAGACCGCTGATGTCTTAGTGCAAAATCTCGCGCCAGGCGCTGCTGCACGCATGGGACTGACTGCAGAGGTCTTACAAAAGGATAATCCGCAACTCATTCTGTGTGATATCTCAGGCTACGGCAGTGACGGCCCCTATCGAGATAAAAAAGCTTACGACTTACTCATTCAAAGTGAAGCAGGATTCTTATCGGTTACCGGAACCCCTGAAATACCTAGCAAGGCCGGTAACTCTATTGCTGATATCGCTGCAGGTATGTATGCCTATACCAATATCTTGGCGGCACTTTTGCAAAGAGGAAAAACAGGTAAAGGCTCAGTGATTGATATCTCCATGCTGGAATCCCTTGGCGAATGGATGAGCTTTCCAATGTACTACGCCTACAAGGGCGCAGAACCACCGCCAAGAAATGGTGCATCTCATGCCACTATTTATCCGTATGGCCCATTCAAAGCAGGTGATGGCAAGACCGTCATGCTGGGACTTCAAAATGAACGTGAATGGGTGCAGTTTTGCGAGCTTGTATTAGAGAACTCAGCATTAGCAAAGGATGAGCGGTTTGATCGTAACTTCAAGCGCAATGAAAAACGGATTGAACTTTTAGAAATTATTGATGCCTGCTTTAGCAAGCTTACGTCCGAACAACTAATCGCCAGACTTGAGAAGGCACAAATTGCAAATGCCCATCTCAATGATATGGAGGGCCTCTGGAAACATGAGCAGCTGAAAGCGCGGAATCGCTGGACCGAAGTCGATACACCCAATGGTGCTATTGCAGCCCTGTTACCACCCGGCCTCAATGACAGCTACGACTATCGCATGGACCCCATTCCTGCTGTTGGAGAGCATACCGACTCCATCCTGAAAGAACTCGGAATAGCGGAGTCTGACATTGCAGATATGCGGGCAAGCGGAGCGATTTAAAGCAGTGGCGAAGTGAGATGGGCAGCGTTCTCAAGATAGCGATGCCATGCTGGTCTTTTTGCCCAAGCTTTAGGATCAACATAGTCCGACTGCTCCAAGTAGGACTGAATTAACCTCTCCAGGTTGGCGCAGAAATCGTTGTCATAAACAATCAAGCTAATTTCAAAGTTCAAACGCAAACTACGCTGGTCAAAATTGACTGAACCAAAAATTGCAATGCGCTTATCAATCAAAAGACTCTTGGTATGCAACAGCCCACCTTTAAACTCAGCAATCTTGACCCCAGAGGTCATTAAATCCTGATAGAAGCTTTTGCTACTCCACGCCACTAAGGTCGAGTCATTCAGTTTTGGCACAATTAAGGTGACATTGACACCTCGCCTTGCGGAAGCCATGAGTGCTTGAAGCAAGCCATCATCTGGACCAAAGTAAGGCGTCGTTATAGTCAACTCTTCACGTGCATCAATAATGGCTGAGAGCATCACTTGATACAAAATGTCATCACGATATACCGGTCCTGATGCGAACTCCTGTGCGATAACCCCGCCCTCTCTTGGCGCAGGTGGAGGGGAGCGGTCATTAAAGTGAGTGACCCTGGGATTATCAACACTCCAGTCAAAGGAGAAAGTTAATTCAAACTGCGCTGCAACAGGCCCTTCTACACGGACCATCGCATCAACCCATTCACCAACACCTGAATCTTGTTTAAAGGTTCGAGGGTCAACCAAATTCATACTGCCAGTCCACACTACCGAGCCATCCACGATAAATATTTTCCGATGCAAACGCAAATCTGCACGGCGGAACTGAAAGCGGCCAATCTGAATCGGTAATGCTTCTGTCACGTCAATGCCCGCACTTCGGAAGCGAGAGGGCCATGACGACTTGAACCAATCTTTGCTACCGAGAGAATCCAATAGAACACGACAAGCCACGCCCCGTTTTGAAGCAGCAATGACAGCCTCCCCCACCCGATCAGCATCTCCTCCCAAAGCCCAGATATAGAACTCCATATTCAGAGTCTTTTGAGCCTGATTAATCTCATCAATAAATAACTGAAGAATGTCGAGTGACTTTGTGTAAAGCTCAACTTTGTTGCCATCGACAACGGGAGTGCCATTATTTGATTCAGCCAAGATACTTAAGGCCCTAGCTTCTACAGGCAATTTTGATCTTTCACTCGCAAATTCTCTACATAACTGTTGAGTAATTTGCGCATACTCTAGATTCATACGTTTAATTTTTCGCGTCAAACTACGACCTACGGGGCGCTCACCAATCAATACATATAAAGAAATCCCCAATAGTGGAAAAGTCATCACAATAAAAATCCACGCAAATGCAACTCCTACTGGTCTTCTAACTGAAATGATTACACCAATAAAGTAGGTCACCATTAAAAAATGAATTAATAAAATCAATCTCAAATTGAACACAGATTGCGTATTAATAAAAATTCCTAATAAGTCATTCATTTAAGTTCCAATTCGGCTGTAATGCCTAGATGATCTGATAGCTTTAACCATTCATGCAAAATTTGTGCAGAATGAATTTTTAATCCACGAACATAAATGCGGTCCATAGCGAGCAACGGCTTCACGCTTGGGAATGTTTTTGCCGGTGAACCGGTCAGCACCTCAAAGACTTCATCAAAACCAGCAGCCTTCATAGGTGCACTCACACGATTGCGCCAGTCATTAAAGTCCCCCGCCACAATGGTGGGGCCATTTTGAGTTAAATCCTGAATATGCCCAATGATGGCTTCTAGCTGGCGCTCTCTCCCCCGCTCAAAGAGTGCTAAATGCACACAAAAACAATGAATAGGTTGATCTAAACCATCTAGTTTTGTCACACTATGAAGTAGTCCACGATTTTCAAAACGATATGCTGATATGTCGTAGTTATTTCCCTTTTGTTGAGGATGCTTGGACAGGATGGCATTGCCATGATGACCATCGCGATACTCGACATTTTTTCCGTAATGCCAGTCATGCCAAAAATCCTCAGAAAGAAAGTGCGTCAACTCTGTCAGGGGCCATTGGCTAAAACGCCGAATTCTTCCTCGATGCTCTTGCTGCAGCTCTTGTAAAAAAAGGAGGTCTGGATGTTGACTGCGCATTTTTTGGCGCAGCTGATAAATAGTGGCGTGTCGGTGCAGCGGTGATAAGCCTTTATGGACATTCATGCTCAATACTGTAAAACGGGTCGTTTTATTGACGCTCATTAAAACTGTCCCGCTGCGCGCTGTCGTCGAACACGCGCTAAGTAGATTTCACCCTCAACCAACTCCTGGCACTGCATACATTTATTACAAATTGACGCCTGCTCTCTTAACTCGTCAATTGAGTCTATCGGGTGGGTATCTAAATACTCACGCAAATCCACGTCGAGGACCTCGTTGCAGAGGCAAACCGCTTCAGCCATAGGTCAAAAATAGGGGAATCAATCTCATTACAGTCATTTTGCCACTGCCTTGATAGAATCTAGCGCATGTTGAAAGCTTTTCAGGATGCCCTTTCCCTTCTTGCTCACCTAGATGCAGGTGTGCTGGGGATCGTATTGGTTTCCCTCCAGGTTAGCCTGACCGCCCTTCTAATAGGCACACTCCTGGGTCTGCCGATCGGCGCCCTTCTGGCAACCGAACGATTTGCGGGTAAAAAGACCATTATTGTGACCCTCAATACGCTAATGGGTGTCCCCACGGTCATTGTTGGCGTTTTGGTTTATCTCATGCTCTCACGCACAGGCCCCCTTGGCATGTGGGGCTGGCTTTTTACAGTCAAAGGCATGATCGTTGCCCAAACGTTGCTCACAACCCCATTAATCGCCGCCCTCAGCCGGCAAATACTGGAAGACTCCTGGAAAATACACCGCGACTCATTCCTGAGCCTCAGACTTCCTCCCTTGTCGCGATTTAAGTGGCTTATTTGGGATTGCCGCTTCTCCCTTACTATTGCGGTCCTTGCTGGTCTAGCAAGGGCAATATCCGAGGTTGGAGCGGTCATGATTGTTGGCGGCAATATTGATCACTCCACCAGAACGATGACTACCGCCATTGCCTTAGAGACTAGCAAGGGTGATTTGCCTTTGGCTCTCGCCCTTGGCATAGTCCTGTTAACCATTGTTCTGCTTGCCAATCTATTTACTTTTGCAGTTCGCCAAATTGCGGAGCGCCGCTATGGTTAATTCAGTAGAAACTTTTGAAAAGTTCATTGAACTTAAAGACATCGTTGTCAAGAGTAATGGCAGAACGATTCTCAATATCCCTCACGCTATTATTCCGGCCGATAGAATTACTGCTTGCATTGGGCCGAATGGTGCCGGCAAAACTACCCTCTTGAAGCTTCTTGATGGCCTGATTAAACCAGATAGTGGAACAGTAAGTTATTCCTTTAAAACAAAGAGCGCATTAGTGTTGCATCACACCCCAATGATTAAAGCATCGGCCGCAACTAATCTTGGAATGGTGCGGGATGCAGACCACTCCATTGGCAAGGACGATCTAGACCGAGTAATGAATCAAGTTGGCTTAAGCAAGCTAGCCAATAGTCCAGCACATAAATTATCCGCAGGTGAAAGACAAAAGCTTTGTCTTGGCAGAGCCATTCTTCAAAGACCCAACTTAGTTTTGTTAGATGAACCTACCGCTAACCTAGACCCGAGCACTACCGAACAGGTTGAAGAGCTCATCCGTCAATTTGATCAACAAGGGGCGAATGTCATTTTTTCATCTCACCAACTCGCTCAAGTACAGAGAATTGCTGAGCACATCATTTTTATTGACCAAGGTGAGATAAAAGAAAAGGGACCCGTAGGCCCCTTCTTTGCTGATCCTCAAACACAAGCAGCGAAACGCTACCTGCGTCAAGAATTGCTCAGCGATTAATTACTTAGCTGCTGGCGCTGCGGGTGTTGCTGCCGCTGCTGGAGCAGCAGGAGCTGCTGGAGCAGCCGCTGCAGCAACTACTGGCGGAACAAATGGTGGAGGCGCTACACATGCAGCAGGTGCAGCAGTCCCAGCTACTTTAAAACGATCCGCGACGCGATTTTGTGCTTGGCATAACTGATATGCACCAACTCTATCGCCATAAGCAGTTTTAGCTTTGGTTAGAGCTGCTGCCTCTGCCTGCTCAGGAGTCAACGGCGGCAGAGCTGCAAATACAGAAGATGCAGCAAATGCGCAGAATGTAAAAGCAATGATTTTTTTCATGGCTTATCCCTTTTTGTTGATTTCGTCATACCAGAGCTCATGGTGCTCTTTAGCCCAAGTAGCATCCACGTAACCAGTCTTCATGCCATCGATTGAACCTTGCATACCAATGGTGCCGATATAGATGTGACCCATTGCCATCGCAGACATCAAGATAGCAGCACTGCTATGAATGATGTTAGCAATCTGCATCGTGCCACGAGTGTATTCAATAGTCATGAATGGCACGATCATGTCGAGTACAAATCCGGATGCTGAAATTACCAGACCCAAGAATGTCATACCAAACCAGAACCAGATCTTTTCACCGCCATTAAAGAAGCCGGCTGGCACGTGCTTACCGCTGAACATTCCACCAAAGGTTAAATACCATTGCAGGTCACCTTTGCCAGGCAAGTTCTTATGTGCAAAGAGTAAGAAGAAGATCACGATACAAATGGTAAATAAAGGACCTGTGAAGTTATGGATGTTTTTGCAAACCATTAGGAAAGAGCCATAAGCTGCACCGCCCATCAATGGCATAGCAAAGTACTTACCGTAAAGAATCAATAAACCAGTGAAGGCCAAGGCTAAAAAGCTAAAAGCCATCAACCAGTGCACTAAGCGATCAAAGGCGCTAAAGCGTTTGATTTTGATGCCTGACATTGGCTCATGCAGTTTGATTGAACCCTTTACTGTGTACATCGCAATAATGCCAAAGAAGGCAATCGCCAATAACCAGCCGCCATATACAGTAATAACGCCATTGCGAATCAAGCGCCATTCTTGACCTGAGCGCTGAATTAAAACGCTAGCCTCTTTATCAGGAATGCTAACGAAGTTATATGGATCGCTGTTTGCGGTAGTAAAGATAGAAGGGTTTGCTGGCTGAGACTGGGCTTGAGTTCCGTTAGCCAAAGCATTTGGATTTGCAGGCACTGACGAAGGCGGAATATCCACTCCGCTAGCAGATGGCAAAGGCAACATCGGCGCGCGCTCTGCGAAACTGATTCCACTTGCCATAGTCAGCGACAAACCAGCAGCCACCACCAAAGTGCGTAGAACTCTAGAAAATGATCGTTTCATACACATGTCCTTAAACGTTTTCGTTTTATTTATTGTTATTTAGTTGATCACTTAACGCGACTGTATTCGTTTTGACCCTGAGTGCGCTTGTCAACTGACTCAGTCCAGCTAGCCTGATTGCCTGGCGTCCAACCCTTAGTCACGAATCCATTATTAGCACCCATATAAGGAGCTACGTCTGGACGCTTAGCAGCTTTAGCAGCAATTTCTGGAGGCTCAGAGCAGGCGGCCAACAACGTCGCTGCTGCAAAACATAAACCGAGAGTTTTGAAATTCACTTTCATTATTTAGCTCCTGGAATTTTTGCAGCAGGTGTTGGTGTAGGCGCTGGCGCATCTGGTCCACCGTACGCAGTATTCCAACCGAAAGCCTTGGATCCTGGGTACTTGCCATTCTTCTCACGTGTCGCAACACGATTATTAAAGATGCCAGAAATAATATCGCTATCACCACCGATCAATGCCTTGGTTGAACACATCTCAGCACAGAGTGGCAACTTGCCTTCTGCCAAACGATTACGGCCATACTTCTCAAACTCTGCAACGCTGCCATTTTCTTCAGGGCCGCCACTACAGAATGTGCACTTATCCATTTTGCTACGGGAACCAAAGGCACCCTTGCTTAAGAACTGTGGTGCGCCAAATGGGCAAGCGAAAGAGCAGTAGCCACAACCGATACAGATATCTTTATCGTGCAGTACAACACCCTCATCTGTGCGGTAGAAACAATCTACTGGACATACCGCCATACAAGGAGCGTCACTACAGTGCATACATGCAACTGAAACTGACTTTTCTTGACCGATGATGCCATCGTTTACCGTAACAACGCGGCGGCGATTAACACCCCAAGGCACTTCATTATCATTTTTACAGGCCGTGACACAACCGTTGCATTCAATGCATCGCTCTGTGTCGCAAATAAATTTCATTCTTGCCATTGTGTTCTCCTGACTTTATTTTTTGACTTAGGCAAATTTTTCGATTTGGCACATAGTGGTTTTGGTTTCTTGCATCATCGTGACCTGGTCGTAACCATACGTTGTTGCAGTATTCACCGCCTCACCCTGAACTACCGGGGCCGCACCTTCTGGATAGTATTTGCGGATGTTTTCGCCCTGCCACCAACCAGCAAAGTGGAATGGAACGAAAGCAGTTCCTTGATCAACACGCTCTGTAACCATTGCGCGAACTTTAATCTTGGCACCCGTTGGCGACTTCACCCAAACATAATCCCAGTTCTTAATACCGCGATCCGCTGCAGCCTTTGGATTGATCTCCACAAAGTTTTCTTGTTGGAGTTCTGCCAGCCATGGATTAGAACGAGTCTCATCACCACCACCCTCGTACTCAACCAAACGCCCAGAGGTCAGAATGATTGGGAACTTCTCATATAACTTCTGATTCAAGTTTTGATCTTGAACAGTCTTATAGAGAGTTGGCAAGCGCCAGAAATTCTTCTTATCAGCAGAAGTTGGGTACTTACGCATCATTGGCGCATTTGTACTGTAAAGCGCTTCACGGTGAGTTGGAATCGCATCAGGGAAGTTCCAAACTACGGCACGTGCTTTTGCATTACCAAATGGATGGCAACCGTTCTTCATTACCACGCGCTGAATACCGCCGGATAAGTCAGTCTTCCAGTTTTTTCCTTCAGCGAGTTTTTTCTCGTCGTCGGTTAACTGATCCCACCAACCTAATTTCTTCACTAATACGTGATCGAACTCTGGGTAACCAGTGGTAATCGCTGAACCCTTAGAGTAGGAACCGTCTTCCGCCAACAAGCTCTTACCTTCACGCTCAACACCGAAGTTGGCGCGGAAGTTACCACCACCCTCCATGACGCTCTTGCTGGTGTCATACAGATTTGGTGAACCAGGATGCTTGATTGCTGCTGTGCCGTAGCAAGGCCAAGGCAAGCCATAGTAGTCGCCCGTTGTGTCATATCCAGTGACTGGATCGACGCCGCCGCGAGACTTGAGAGTCTTCGGATCAAATGTAGCAACCATTCTCATGTGCGCTTTGAGGCGCTCAGGAGTTTGACCGGTGTAACCAATGGTCCAGCATGAGCGATTGATCTCGCGCAAGATGTCTTCAATTTGTGGCTCTTTCCATTGCTTACCGGCAAATTTAGAACTGAGCATCTTGTAGTTCTTGGAGAGCTCTTCGCCGAAACCTAAGCGATCAGCAAATGCTTGCATGATCACATGGTCAGGAACAGACTCAAACAATGGATCGATAACTTTCTCACGCCATTGCAATGAGCGGTTTGATGCTGTAGCAGAACCACAGGTCTCAAACTGCGTTGCCGCTGGCAGTAAATACACATTACGATTCTTATTAACTGCCTGACCTTCTGCAGCAGGCATTGCAGCCATTGCAGCGGTAGCACTTGGGTATGGATCAACAACAACTAAGAGATCCAATTTATCCATCGCACGCTTCATGTCAAGGCCGCGAGTTTGTGAGTTAGGTGCATGACCCCAGAAGAACAAACCTTTAACGTTTGTTTGCTGGTCAATCATGTCATTCTTCTCAAGAACCGCATCTACCCAACGAGAAACAGTAGTACCTGATTTCTCCATCATGTCAGGTGCATAGCGACCTTTAATCCATTCGTAGTCAACACCCCAAACAGTTGAGAAGTGTTTCCATGAACCGGCAGCCAAGCCATAGTAGCCAGGCAATGAGTCTGGGTTAGGACCTACGTCAGTTGCGCCTTGAACATTATCGTGTCCGCGGAAAATATTTGTACCGCCGCCAGACTTACCTACGTTACCTAAGGCCAATTGCAAAATACAGGACGCGCGTACGATGGCGTTACCAATGGTGTGCTGGGTTTGACCCATACACCAAACAACTGTACTAGGACGATTCATTGCCATCGTTTTAGCTGCTTGGTAAACCTGTGCTTCAGGAACACCACATGCCTCTTCAACTGCAGCAGGAGTCCACTTCTCCATCACCTCTTTGCGAATCTCGTCCATGCCATAAACACGGTCGTTGATGTACTTCTTGTCTTCCCAGCCGTTTTTAAAGATGTGATACAGCATGCCAAATAAGAATGGAATGTCAGTACCAGAACGAATACGGATGTACTGGTCTGACTTAGCAGCAGTACGGGTGTAGCGCGGATCAACCACGATCACTTTGCAACCATTTTCTTTTGCGTGCAAAAGCATCAACATTGAAACAGGGTGAGCCTCAGCAGCATTTGAACCGATGTACAAAGCAGCCTTGGAATTCATCATGTCGTTGTAGCTATTGGTCATCGCACCATAGCCCCAGGTGTTAGCAACACCGGCAACTGTTGTGGAGTGACAAATACGAGCCTGATGGTCTGTATTGTTTGTGCCAAAGAAAGAGACCCACTTACGGAGTAAGTAGGCCTGTTCATTGTTGTGCTTAGAGGAGCCGATAAAGAACATCGCATCCGGAGAATATTTCTCACGAATAGTCTTCATCTGCGCAGTAATTTCAGTTAAGGCTTGATCCCAAGAAATGCGTTGGTACTTTCCATCAACCAACTTCATTGGATAACGTAAACGGTAATCACCGTGGCCGTGCTCACGCAAGGCGGCGCCTTTAGCGCAGTGAGCACCCATATTAATTGGGGAATCAAACACGGCATCCTGACGAACCCAAACACCATTTTCAACTGTAGCGTCAACCGCGCAGCCTACTGAACAGTGGGTGCAGATTGATCTCTTCACTTCAATCTTGCCCTTGCCATCAAGCATTGCCTTGCTTTGCTCAGCAGAAGCTTTTTGCACGAAGCTTAATTGACTAGCAGCGATACCGGCTCCAACTCCTACGCCTGAACGTTTAAGGAATGAGCGGCGATCCATCGTTGGCACGGCAGCTTTTAAGCCGCGTGACAAGCTGCCAATCAGGCGTGATGTTGAACGACTGCTTTGTGGGGTATTGGATTTACGAGTCAGACTCATATGTTGTCCCTGAGAAAGTTTTTGTATTTATTGAGTAACAGTTAAAGCAAACAAAGATCGTTAAATCAAAGTAGTTTCGTAATACTTGCGCATGTGAGCGGTCATGGTTTGACCAACATCTTTCACTGTTTTGGTGCCAGTAATTTCCTGGATAACTGCTTTACCAACTGGAGTTTGACTAACGACAGCGACAGCACCGACAGCGGCGCCTGCACCAATAAAGAACTTACGGCGCGACGGCTTGTTTTCTTCGCTTAAGGCGACGGTAGATTTAGTGCTCATAGCATGCTCCTATTTGATTTTTCTTGATTCGGGTCAAGTGTAATTGTTTATTGCATTTTTGACATATCGTTGTAACAGAATGCATCTAAGGGATTCCCTATGTTGCGATGCAACATTAAATCATGTCAAAGCCCTGCCCTTCAATCGCTAGGAATTCTCGAGTTAGCGAGGCGATTGGGTGGTAAAGATGCATCTCCGGAATGCCTTCTATTGCATCGCACAATTCGTCATACCAGGGGCGAATGTGTTGGTTAAAAAAAACCCTTTGATTTGTAAGGTTTGAGATCTCGACATCATCACCTGCAATCAGGTATCGCATCACCTCAGAAAGAGCAGAAATATGGTCCTCGGTTTCTGTAATTTCTTGAGCAGCCTCAAGCCCAAACTCAGCCAAAGCTTTGCGGATATTGACTAAAGGCTTCTCGTTTAAATGACCCGCCATATAAAAGGAGCCATTCAAAACGACGTTGGGCTTACCAACGCTAATGAAATTCAAATCAAACTCATCATGCCAGGCCTTGGCGGGATTATTTTTAGCAACCTCAACTACGTCCATCCAGACTTTAGCTAATGGCGCGTCATCAGCGGCATCGTATTGATCTGCGGTCGCCGCAATTTGATCTAAAAGCTCTTGATCAGGAGGCATCTGAAAAAAACGAGCGATCAAGCCATACAAATCTGCGCGCGCTAGATCCTCTGGTAAGCCAACATCCCCTACTTCTGCAGATAAATTCTCTTTTTCTATTTCACTCATGTTTCTTTTTTCACCATATCTACAACCCGACAATCACTACACATCTTCAATCGATCCATTGCGGCACCAGCAAATGCGCCATGCGCGCCTAGTTTGGTAAGCATGAGATCAACCATCTTGAGTGTTCCAAAAGGCTTGCCACAGCTAATGCAATGGAAGGCCTGTGTTTCATTTAAGGTGGTTCGTTGCTTGCGTTGCTCCACTGTTTGCAAACGAGGGGCAAGGGTTAAGGCCTTCTCAGGACAGGTTTGCACACAGATGCCACACTGAACACACTGTTTTTCAATAAACGAAAGTATGGGCTCATCAGGGTTGTCTAAAAGCGCGCCCTCAGGGCAGCCGCTGACACAAGACATACACAAGGTACAAGCATCTTTATTGATTGTCAGACCGCCCAATAAGGAAGACTTTGGAAGAGCTACTCCTGTTTCAGGTAATGGAGTCTTGGCCTGTTTTTGCAAATGCTCTAAAGCTGCCTCTAGCGTTTCTCGTTTTTGATTCGATAAACCAATGCTTGCAGGCGTGCAGATAGGGGCAAGTGAACCGCGCTGACGCAACGCCCCCATTGCTTTTGATAGGGTTGATAGATCTTCTGCAGAACTCGCCAGGATCAAGTGAATACGCTCATCAAAGCCATACGCCTTCAGAATGCTATTGGCTAAATCTGCCTGCTCTTCAAGTGCAGCACGATATGCAGGATCTTCATCACCACTTAATAGCAAGGTCACCTCGGCAAAACCATATGTCAGAGCACCAAGCCACAAGTCCAAGCCTGTTGAAGCGATGTGTTCAATGCCATAAGGTATGACAAATGAAGGAAGGCCTTCAAAGCGCTTTGGCATGATGTGTGAAGACCTACCCAGGCCATCAATCATTTGCGTGCCGGCTTTGAGGGTATGCAAAAGCAAGCTTGGAGCCATTGCTTTATTTATCTTTTTGGCTTCGGCGGTAAAGACACTCGCAACTGTTTTCAGCTCTTTGCCTTGATGAGCAACACTTGGGTAGTTGTAACGCATTGCACCGGACGGGCAAGTGGTGGCGCAGGCCCCACAACCCATACAAAGATTTGGATTGACCTCTACAGTGCCTTGGCCATTTTTAAAGATTGAACCAATGGCACCAGTTGAGCAAACGTCGATACAAGCATTGCAGCCTACCTTGCCATTACGCCCATGCGCACAAATTTTTTCGTTATAGACAAAATATTTAGGCTTCTCAAACTCCCCCACCATCTCTGACAATTGATTTACTGCCAGCGCTTGATCCAAGGGATCTATACCAGGAGCGAAATAGCCTTTCGGTGTTTGGCTCATACGCATTTTGGGATCTACTCTTAAATCCAAAATGAGATCAAATTCTGAATTACGCTCACGCTCTTTTCGATCAAAAGAAATCGCACCAATACTGGCGCATGCTGTTACGCAATCACGATGAGATTTACATTTACTTAAATCAATTTGAAAGGAAAGATCGATGGCACCTTCAGGACAGACTTCAACGCAAGCACCGCAGCGAGTGCACATCTCTGGATCAATCGGATTTTGCAGGTCCCAGTTAACCGAAAAGTTTCCTAAATAACCATCCAACTTGGTCACTGCGCCAGTAAAGATTGGATAGCTGCGAGTAAGAGGCAAGTCACCTGGCTCAGTACATAAAACAGAAACGTCTAAAGATTGACTCAGTTTTTCAGCCCAAGGAATCGCTTGGGAGCCAGCGCCAACGATCAGTAGTCTGCCTTGGCTTTCATAATTAACCACTGGAACAGGCTCAGCCTCAGGCATATCCGCCAAAGCCAGCAATGCAGCTATTTTCGGGCCGGATGTTTTAGCTTCTTGCGTCCAACCAGCAACCTCTCGAATGTTCACAAAACGTAATGGGGCAACCAAAGGCTTTTCAGCTTGATCAGCCAACTCACTAAACAGTGCACCCTCTTGAGTACATGCTATTACCAATGAATCAGAACCATCTAGCGCTTTTAAGAAAGAGCCCACTTCCTGCCTGCATAAGGATTGATGTACTGGCACACCCATTTCTTTTGCATCTAAGGGCATAGTGCCATTGCAGTTACAGACTAATTTTTGACTCATGCGCTATCTTCTTAGGTTTTTTTCTGTTTGGGCTGAATGGATGACTCACTGAGTACTTCGTTCGGTACTTCATTCGGCACTTCATCCAATGGAGCTGGTATTTGTTGTGTGGATGTTAAATCACTTTGCTGTTGAGCCGCCAATGCGTCACCCTCTAGCTGTGGATTAGGGTCCTGGCTCGCGCTTTGCTGGGAATCCTGAGCAATCTCTTCGCTCGATTTACGAAATAGATTGAGCATATCGCTCTGAACCATTCTCTCAAGCATTCCCGGCGGCAATGGATCTGGCTTACTGTAGTCATCAATATAGATATCCAATCCATCCATGATGTTGAAGTGAGGATCGGTAAACATCTTCTTTAGGGCGGCCTGTTGAACCGCTGGATCTACGTCTGGTTTCATAAAAGCAGAAAAATCTGGGTCAAGACGATCGATCTTGGCTACGTCTTCCAAGGTAGCAGGCGGTGGAACCTCTTTTGGAGCGATCTCAACAGGTGATGCCTGCGCAGATTCATTGGGAATATCTAATTTTTTTTCTGGCGGATCAACTTCGTTGACTTCCTTGCCCGCCTTACGCTTAGACCAACGACCTAAAAATCCGTCAGCCATTATTCCTCCCTAGGGCGCTCGGCACCCTTGAACGATGCAGGCTTATGACGTTTTTTGGGTTCTGGTCGATAGTTGTCATTGACGTACTCTTGCAACCAAGCAGCATGCTCGTCAATCATGGGAACGGTATCAACCGACTCACCACCATCAAGCAAGCGTGCAGCTTCGTTGTAGCTTACGCAAATACGATGTGGAACTGCAAAGGATGCTTCGGTCTTAGCCAAAGCTATAGACTCCTCATCAACGTAACGCTCAACGTCTTCTTCTAGACGCCACATCACAAACCAACTTGGAGATTTAGCAGAAACATTGAGATAGTAGCCCTCAGCCTCGTCTGGGAATAGGTCAAGTTCATAGCCTGTGAATAACCAGGATTCTCCATCGTCATCTCGCCCAAGAAACTGACCCGAGATGGAATTGCTTTGATTGCTACTGAATTGCCCAAAATCAGGTAACACTTCCTGAGGTGCCCATCGGTATGAGACCCATGGGTTATCAATATTTTGCTTACGCATTAGAACTGCAAAGCGCATAAATATTCAGGGCCTTAAGTGTTTTGAACCACAATGCTCGGAAATTTACTGCTCATATCTTTAGATAGAGTAGCAACACGGATAGCAACCTGTCTAGCAATGCCTTTATAAATGGCGCTAATGGCGCCATCTGGGTCAGCAACTACCGTCGGGCGTCCTGCATCCGCCTGTTCACGAATTGAAAGATTGAGCGGTAAAGAGCCTAAGAAATCCACTGCATACTCTTTACACATTTTTTCGCCACCGCCAGTGCCAAATACGTGCTCTTCGTGCCCGCATTTTGTACAAACGTAAGTGCTCATATTTTCAATGATGCCAATAATAGGTACGCCCACCTTCTCAAACATCTTCAGGCCCTTACGAGCATCTAATAAGGCAATATCCTGCGGCGTTGTAACAATGACGGATCCAGTAACAGGAACCTTTTGCGCTAAAGTCAGCTGAATATCACCTGTACCAGGCGGCATATCCACAATGAGGTAATCCAAATCACGCCAACGAGTTTGACGAAGCAGCTGCTCTAGCGCAGAGGTCACCATAGGACCACGCCACACCATCGGTGCATCATCGTCGATCAAGAAGCCAATTGAGCTTGCCTGCAAACCATAAGCCTCCATTGGCTCAATCGTATTTTCTTCAATTGAGTCTGGTCTACCGGTAATACCCAACATCATTGGCTGGCTGGGTCCATAGATATCCGCATCTAAAATGCCGACCTGCGCACCTTCAGCCGCAAGTGCTAGAGCCAGATTCACAGCTGTTGTGGACTTCCCTACCCCACCCTTGCCACTGGCTACCGCAATAATATTTTTGACACCAGGCAATAACTTGACGCCACGTTGCACTGCATGCGCAACAACTTGACTGGAGATATTGACGCTAACATTTTTTACGCCTGGTAACTCACGCAATGCATTGATCACTGATTTACGAATTGAGTCAAACTGACTTTTGGCGGGATAGCCCAGCACGATATCCAAAGAAATATTGCCATCTTCTACGCGAAGATTTTTAATATTCTTTGCAGTAACAAAATCAATCTTCGTATTGGGATCGACTAAGTTTTTGAGTGCGCTTTGCACAGCCTCTACAGTAACTGACACTACCTTCTCCTATGATGTGCAAATCCGAGGCTATGGCCTCAGAATGATGAATTACTTAATTGTGAATAACGGGTAGATTAACCGCGCCAGCAAAAAATTGCTTATCAGCGCCAATATCGGTACGTTCTAGGCTAAATTTGTTACAGGAAATCCAGCGTCTGTTACCAACTTGCTTGCCTGAGCAGGAGATAGAGTTGTTTCAAGAGTGACAGTCTGACTCGCCAAATCCGCCTGCACTTTTGCTTGCGGGTCCTCTGCCTGAATTGCCCGAGTTACGGCATTAATACAGCCTCCACAGGTCATACCAGATACTTTCAAACTCAACATATAGGCCTTTTAGATGTGAATATGACTTGCATGGAGTAGATTATCTTCTATATGAACCCCCAAAAAGACACTAATCCGGAGCTTTTTACTCTAGATATCGGCGGCATGACCTGCGCCTCATGTGTTGGCAGGGTTGAGAAAGCATTAGACAAAATTCCGGGGATTGAGGCGGCTAACGTGAATTTAGCCACCGAACAAGCCAAAATTCGCCTAAAAGCTGATTCCGGGGTCAAAGTCGATGAAATCATCGCTTTGGTAGAAAAAACGGGTTATTCGGCCAAAATCAGCAAATCCCATGCCATTCCAGAATTAGCGCCCTCTAAATTGTTTTGGGGGACTGATGGCCTGGGTCGAGTCATTCTGGGCTTTGCTCTCTCCGCCCCACTTTTTTTGCCCATGTTCTTAATGCCTTTTGGCATTCATTGGTCACTGTCACCAAAATGGCAACTCCTGCTTGCGACACCAGTGCAATTCTTCTTAGGTTGGCGCTTTTATAAGGCGGGCTTCAAATCTCTAATGTCGGGTGTTGGCAATATGGATTTATTGGTAGCACTTGGTACGAGCGCAGCATATGGATTAAGTGTGTATCAAATGATTGCATCTCCTCATGCAAGTCACGAACTATATTTTGAAGGATCGGCAGTCATCATTTGCATGGTCATGCTTGGCAAATGGTTGGAAGCTAGAGCAAAGCAGCAAACTAGCGAAGCAATTCGCGCACTACAAAAACTTTGGCCTGAGCACGCCAAAGTAATTAATCGAAATGTCATCATTGCCGATGACTCACCACTAGACCAATTTCGCGATCTCCCTCTGGACCAAGTATTTCCAAAAGATCGCATACTGGTATTGCCTGGTGAACGCATCCCTGTGGATGGAATTATCTTGCTTGGCAACAGTCATATTGATGAGTCCCTCCTCACCGGCGAAAGTGATCCCGTCAAAAAACATGCTGGCGAACAAGTCATCGGCGGCGCCCTCAATGGCGAAGGGTTACTGGTCATAGAGGCTCAAGCAGTAGGGGTGGAGAGTGTTCTCTCCAAAATTATTTCCATGGTAGAGGATGCGCAGACTCAAAAGGCTCCTATACAAAAATTAGTTGATCAAGTCAGCGCTATTTTTGTACCGAGTGTGATTGTGATTGCACTCATCACTGGATTAGCGAACTGGTTTTATTTAGACGATGCATCGCTTGCCATTTTGAGAGCAGTCTCTGTTCTTGTAATTGCCTGTCCATGTGCTTTAGGCCTTGCAACACCAGCAGCCATCATGGCTGGTACTGGAGTAGCAGCACGCTTTGGCATTCTTATAAAAGACCCTCAGGTTCTAGAGTTAGCGCATCGCTTAAACGTAGTTGCCTTTGATAAAACGGGCACACTCACCATTGGCAAACCTCGACTACTAGAGATCATTCCTCTTTCGAGCATGGTTACCAAGGATGACATCTTGGCAACTGCTGCAGGTCTGCAACTCGGAAGTGAACATCCTCTTGCAAAAGCACTGCTGGATGCTGCCAAACAAAAAGGCTTGGGCCCGATCACCCCAACCGACAGCAAAGCGTTGCCTGGTATTGGTATTAGTGGCAAACCAAGCTCGGGTATTTTCGCAGATCAAAGCCTTAGCCTACAAAGCATCGCATCCTTGGAGAGCAGTATTCATCACTCTGAAATACTAGAAAAAGCGCAAGCCTGTTTTGATGGTGGGCAAACCGTTAGCGTGCTAATGAGCAACGATTCATCCTTAGCGTCCCCAACACCCATTGCCATCATTGCCTTTGGAGATGAACTTAAAGACGATGCCAAACAAGCAATGAGCTCTTTGCATCAGCTCCATATTAGTACAGTGATGCTCTCTGGTGACAATACTGCAGCCGCCAATCGTGTTGCAAAAACAATTGGTATTGAAAAAGTATTTGCGCAAGTGATGCCGGGCGATAAGGCTGACATTATTCGCAAACTTCAATCCAACAATGGTAAACGCCAATTTGTGGCAATGGTGGGTGATGGTGTTAACGATGCGCCTGCCCTGGCTACCGCAGATGTCGGCATGGCAATGTCCACCGGCACTGATGTAGCCATGCAAGCTGCTGGCATCACCTTAATGAGAGGTGACCCCAATTTAGTCGCAAATGCGATTGATATATCTAAGCGGACCTGGAAAAAGATTCAGCAAAATTTATTCTGGGCATTTATCTTTAATGCTACTGGCATCCCCCTGGCTGCACTGGGCTATCTTTCACCTATGCTGGCTGGAAGCGCTATGGCGCTATCGAGCTTTTGCGTTCTCAGCAATGCACTACTGCTGAAACGTTGGCGCCCTACGCATCAATAGATAGAGATTACTTTTGGTTCTTGCGAATCAATTCAATATCGCCGTAAAAGGCACGTGTTTCTGACTTAGTGTTATCTGTATCTGTCAGGAGGGCAATGCCAATGATTTCACCAGGCGCTTCGCCATAAGCACGCTTATAGTCCGCAGATAAATCACGTTGATGTTTATGCCACTGACCTAAATTGTCCCAACCAGAATCCACCACAATCATTTTGACTCGAGAGGTATGCGCATTGGTAATGATGGTATCGACAGGTGATTTTCCAGACCAGATATACATCAAGGTGGCATAAGGCATCTCTTGGCCACTAATGAGATTGGCCATCTCAAAAGTCATTTTTTCCTTTAAGGGGAGCTTGGATTTGTTGCCATCAAACGCTACCAAGATGCGAAGCGGAGCATCGTCTGTATAACCATCGGCATTATCAGCATTAGTAATTGGGCTTAGCGCCTTCCACTCCCATTGCAGAAATAAATTAGCTGCCTGGCGCGGGCGTAACTTGACAGCCAACCCAGAAGCAGATGTTTTGGAGTTTGCGCTGAGCACTGTTTTGCCTTGATAACTTTCAAGGCGATACACCGTATTCTTTTTAAATGGGGCGATGCGATAAAAATTCCAACCATTGGGCATACCCTCACGCGCAGTTTCCGCTGAGAATTTAGGCAGCTCTTCTTGGGCTGGTAATTGATCCGCATTAAATGGCTGTCCAGCTTCGTTTTGCACAGAATCGCCACCTAGCCCAGCACACCCAGCTAGAAATAGGACTGTGCTGAGAATGAAAAATGAGGAGGCTCGCTTGAACATAACTCAATTGTCCCAAAGAATGGTCTCCGTGAGTCTAAAATCACTCAATGCGCCAACAATCACCTTCTAGCTGGGCCGCGATCTGCGTCTTTATTGCCGCAGTAGTGCATCTGGCTTTAGGCTTTTCAATAGAGTTCTCGGTTGATGAGGCTCACTATGCACTGTATGCCCAACATCTAGCCTGGAGCTATTTTGATCACCCGCCTTTGGTAGGCTGGATTCAGTGGCCTCTAATAGCCCTTACTTCATCCGAGGGAATCATTCGCTTTATTCCAGAACTACTCTGGATGATTGCTTGTTATTTGGTTTATCAAGTCACAACTGAGTTGCATCACTTTATTCGCGGACGAAATTCAGGCTATCTCACCAGTGCCTTACCATCAGCGAACTTATGTGGATTGATGGCAGTCTTGGTTGTTATCGCTGCACCGATGTTGCATATTCTGGCAATCGGTTTGCTGCCTGATACTCTGCTGGCGCCTTTAAGCTTGGGTTTAATGTTGATGGCTTTGCGCTGGTTGAGTAAAGATCAATTTAGTTTTAATGACTGGATGATTACCGGCGTCTTACTGGGGCTAGCTGGCCTTAGTAAATACACTGCTGCTTTTACTGCATTAGCGTTTTTATTTGTTTTCCTGAGTACACCCAAAAAATCATGGCTAACTAAAGTTGGTTTTTGGTTGGCGGTACTTGTTGCCCTAGTGTTTATCAGCCCAGTCCTGTATTGGAATTGGACAAATGATTGGATCTCCTTTAAATACCAGCTGGCCCACGGCGGCGGCAGCCAATGGCTATGGCGCAGGTTAGGTGCCTATATTGGAATCCAAATACTCGTCTTTGGTCCACTATTTATATTTGGGTCTTTTGTATTCCTAAAAGACTGCATGCACGCTACAAAAATATCATTGCTTGCGCTCTTCGGATTCTTTTTGATTCCATTCGCAATCTTTGTCAGCTTATCCGGTGGAGGAGGACTTCCTCACTGGACTTCACCTGCATGGTTTTGTCTCGCGCCGTTTGCTGGAATTGGTTTAGCAAAAGCATGGGCTACACAGCATCGTCGTTGGATTCGTTTCTTATTCATCTTGCAATTAGCTCTGTGCTGCATTGGCTTTGGATATGTATTGTCTGGCGGCATTAGCTCAGCATCAATCAAATCCAATCCAATCGCAGATTTATATGGCTGGAAAGCAGCAGGCCAAAAAGCTGCGACCCTAAGCAAGGCCACCAAAGCCGATGGCATAGCTGTTCAAAACTGGACGCTAGGTAGTCGCGCTGCCTGGTATGCCGCCCCTACCCCGGTATTTGTATTAGATCAGCGACAAGATCAGTTCGATCTTTGGTTTGGAGACCTGCCAAAAGGCGCAAATGTGCTACTTATTAACTGGTCGGGTATGCCTCACCCTGTGCCGGTGGGTAATAAATCGGCTTTTGAGGCTTGTGAGCCCTTAGGCAGCTTAGAGATTGAGCGTTTTGGCCGAGTTTTATCAAAATTTGACTTTAGCCTATGCAGTAATTGGCAGGGGTCCAGCCGGACGGAGTAATTCCCCCAAATTCAAGACCTTAGGCGCCCAAAGCATTATCCTTACGCTTATGAGTTCACAAGCCCAGTCCACCCCCAAAACCCAATCGGGGTGGAAATCCATTCTCAAGCGAGCTTGGCCCACAATTCGTGTTCTGCTATCCATCGCCCTACTCTGGAAAGCCACGAGTGGAATTGATTGGCACTCATTATTTGATAGCCACATTCAGATGCAACCCCTTTGGTTCTTAGCGGCTTTGGCAAGCATGATGTGTGCATTTATTTGCGGTGGCTATCGTTGGGGATTATTTATGCAAGCGGTAGGATTTCCACGCCGCATTCGCTCATACATTGGTCTTTATTTTGCAGGCGGCCTGATTAACCAAGGTTTGCCAAGTACATTAGGTGGCGATAGTTATCGTGCTATCACTGCAACGCATTTAACCAGCACCGGTAATTTATCGGAAACAAAAGAATTGGATGATGAACTTCATCATTCAGTAGATCTTGAGCAAGCTACCCCTAAATTGCGTTTAAGTTTTTCGATGGTGCTTGTCGACCGCCTTCTTGGTTTGGCTGGCAATAACTTACTTGGCGGAATTGGCCTGATATTAGGCGGCGCCACTTTAGCCACCTGGGGCCAGGACTTGGGCTATGCAGTCATGGCGGTAATGTTATTGGCGGGCGTAGCAATCGCCCTCATCTTAGCCTGGGATCCTAGCAAGCAACTCCTGCAAAAATTCTTAGATCGTTTCAATATGAATAATGCGATGCCTGGTATCAAGCTTGCATTCGCGTGGCCAAATAATATTGCTCAAGCATGCCTAGCAATTGGTATTCACTTTCTCACCATTTTGACTCTGCTGTTTTGTCTAAAAGCTTACGGAGTAGATGCACCAATTGAAGGTTTAATGATTGGCTTGCCTGCCTTGAGTTTATTGCTGATGCTTCCCATTAGCATTTCAGGATGGGGATTACGCGAAGCCACCCTATCATCAGTATTAGCCTTATGGGGTGTCAACCCATCATTAACAGTACTAGCCTCCATTAGCTATGGAGCAATTACTGTTTTGTCAGTTCTGCCTGGCGCCTATTTTTTATTAAAACGAAAATAATTCTGTAGAGTAAAACTATGACTATTAGCGTCAACACAATGCGCGCCATTGATCACTGGGTTGGTGTACCTCTTTGTGCCATCGTCAGCCCATTTATCGCTCTTATTGACGGCGTAAAAAATATTTTCAGTCGCAGCTCAGAGACACCAAAGAAATTACTCTTTATTGAACTCTCTGAAATGGGAAGTGCCATTTTGGTTGACCCAGCAATGCGTAATGCAAAAGCACGCGGAGCAGAGTTATTTTTCTTAATCTTCAAAAGTAATCGCGCTAGCCTCACTTTACTCAATACCGTCAAGCCAGAAAATATTTTCACCATTGACTCATCGAGCTTGGGTGGCCTCATTAAGGATACGCTGCGCTTTTTGATTCTTGCTCGTAAGCACCGTATTGATACCGTTATTGACTTAGAACTATTCTCCCGATTTACCGCCTTACTTACCGGGATGTGCGGTGCACGTCGTCGCGTGGGCTATCACATCTATCACGGTGAAGGCCTATGGCGTGGGTTCATGCTGACCCGCAAGGTGCATTACAACCCACACATTCATATCACCAAGAATTTCCTGTCTTTAATTCATGCAGCCTTTGCTCAAAAGATTGAAGTTCCTTTTAGCAAGATTGAGATTAAAGATTCTGAGGTGCGTTTAGAGCAGGCCATCATTAATCCAGAGGCTCTACAAAAGGTGCGTGAGCGCATTGAGAAAATGGCCAAGGAAGCTCGCATCGATTACACCCCCGGCAAAAATCGTTTGATTCTGATCAATCCAAATGCAAGCGACTTACTTCCACAGCGTCGCTGGGCACAACAACGCTTTTCTGAATTGATTCAAGCAATTCATCAGCAATATCCAAGGGATCTCATTTTGATCACTGGCTCACCTGCTGAATTTGTGTACGTAGAAAAAGTTCGTGCCGTGGCGAATGTTAAAAATGCATTGAACTTTGCCGGTCAGGTCAGCTTTGGCGAGTTGCCACCGCTCTATACCCTCTCAGATGTCATGGTGACAAATGATTCTGGTCCTGGTCACTTCTCAGCAGTAACACCATTGAGAACTGTTGTTCTGTTTGGGCCTGAGACTCCTGCTTTGTATGGTTCTGTAGGCAACTCCATCGCCATTACGGCTAACCTTGCCTGCTCACCTTGTGTGAGCGCTGCAAATCATCGCAAAACACCTTGTCACGACAATGTGTGCATGCAAGCTATTACTGTCACACAAGTGTTGGATAAGGTAATTAAGCAACTGGATGATGCTGATAAAGAGAAGGCTCGTTAAACTGGATGAGTAACAAAGCAATTCCTACATTTGCTTGGTTCATTCCACTAGCCCCTCTTGCGCTCGCCTCTCTAATCTACTTCGGCGAATTTCAAAGTAGTAGTTTTTTATTTATTAATGGCTTTACACAACTACTACCTGACACTGTTTGGGCTTGGCTAACTTTTTTTGGTAACGGCTGGGGATTGTTTGCACTTTCCTTCCCACTGTTGCTCATTGCCCCCCGCCTACTTTCAGCAGGCATTTTTTCTGGTGCGATAGCGGCTATATCGAGCGCCTTATTAAAAAGAGCTTTTGATCTACCAAGACCTGCCGGTGTTTTGACCGATGGAAGCTTTTATCGCATTGGTGAAGCACTTTTCTATAAAGCCTTTCCCTCAGGCCATACGCTGACTGTATTTGCTATTGCAAGTGCCTTTTATTTTTCTACTGAAAAGAGCAAGCGCACACTATTGTTGCCGCTATTTTTACTGGCATTATTAGTGGGACTTTCACGCAGCGCTGTAGGAGCTCACTGGCTTACTGATGTTCTAGGGGGCGCAGGCTTTGGCATCTGGTGCGGAATGATTGGGGCTTTAATAGCAAACCAATTGCCGGAGGCCCAACTAGGACCAAGAAAGATTTGGGCGCACCTGATTGCGCTTGGTGGTGTTGTGGCCATGTATGCCCACCTGACTCAAGTGATGGATTTAGAGCTCAATCTTCCATTGCAATATTTATCTATTGCCATTGTGGCTACTACTCTCGTCTTTTATATAAAGGCGCAATTTACCCAAACACCTGGCAAGGCACAGTAATTAAAGATGTTTAGCTATCGACACGCATTTCATGCTGGAAGTCACGCAGACATTCTCAAGCATCTGACCTTAATTCATTTGGTGAATTACCTCCAAGAGAAGCCTGGCGCAATCACGATGGTGGATACCCATGCAGGCGCTGGTATATACAGCCTGCAGGATGGTTTCTCCACAGTAAGTAAAGAGGCTGATGGCGGTATTTTTCGCTTGATGCAATATATCGACACTTGCAAGCACGCTAACACGCCAGTACCAGAGAGTATTCAAGAGTATCTAGGATGCATTGAAGCCGAGAATGTTGAGGGACAGCTCTCCACTTACCCAGGCTCTCCGTTTATTCTGGCGCGCTTATTACGCCCTCAAGACCGCCTCAAGCTATTTGAACTACACCCTAAAGAGATTGATATTCTGCGCCACAATATTCGTGAACTGAAACAGTCCAAGCAGACCGATATTTATGCCGAGGATAGTTTTGCACGACTGAAGGGTTTGGTCCCACCCCCCAGTAGACGTGGGTTAGTGTTAATTGATCCCTCTTACGAAGATAAGCAAGACTATCGCTACCTTGAAGTTGCCATGGAAGAAGCTCTACAACGCTTTGCTACCGGCTGTTATGCGGTGTGGTACCCCGTACTCTCTAGAAGAGAATCTGCAGCCCTACCTGATCGTCTCAAAAAGATTGCAGCAGCTCATAAGCGTTCTTGGCTGCATACAGAGTTGCGTGTTGAAAATGCACCAGGTGAGCGTCGCTTGCAGGCAAGCGGTATGTTCATCATTAATCCGCCATGGACTCTAGAAAAACACTTGGCGCAGGCTCTACCGGTTTTGACCAAGGCCCTAGGCATAAATGGTGGTGGCCAATTTGTATTAAAAAGCTTTGAAGCGAAGAACTAGTCACGCAGGTTAAGCATGACCTCATTACGCCGCATGAAGGGCAAAGTCCAGGGCGGGTTGTATCGTGAAAAATTAGGGGCTCCAGCAGCCTGAAGATTTCTGGTTTTCATCCACTGCTCGAGTTCTAGCGTTTTCTCAGCAACTTTTTGCTGGTTATAAAAACCCGTGAAACTGATTACCGCCTTTTTTACTCCAGGAATTTGACGTAATTGCACCTGTGGATTGATTGGCTTCGGAATTGTTTCCATGGTGTACTCAGCAGGCATTACAAATGACACAGTCCACTTGCCAGCATTGGATTCAATCCCAACAGGGGCAGTCATGGCGATCTTGGCACTCTTTTGTTTTTGATCCTCTACCATCACAGGGGCAGTCATGGCAATTTTTTCGCTCACTTGATTCTGGCCAAAAATATAGGCTGCAATCAAGCGAAACCCCTGACTAGAGGCCTCGTCTAAATCACCGTCGACTTGTACCTCGGCCACAATCATGGAGGCATAAGCACGGACTTCAAAAGGGGGTTCCTTTTCGAGTACGGAATATTTTGGTTCTTCAGTTGCCATTGATGCTCCCGCAAATGTAAGCGCAATCGAAATGAGGGCGCCCTTCAAGAAAGAATGGCTTAAACGATGGCCGCTAAACATTACCACTGCGCTTTGATTTCAAATCCACTTGAATTGAAATTTAAGTCGGCTTGAGCGCCAACGGGTAAGGTTAATTTATTTGCCTGATGACCAAAGGGTAAGCCAGTGAGGATAGGAATTTCTTTTGGAAGATGTTTGCGGATAGCCTCAATAGCCCGTTCGAGCGAGTAGCCTTTATCGTTATCGTAAAGACGGTAAGCAGAAAAGCCGCCTAATAAAATTGCGCCCTGATTGGAAAGAATGCCTGCATCCAAAAGTTGCATCAACATTCTTTCAATTCGATAAGGATGCTCATTCACATCCTCCAGAAATAAGATACCGCTATGCGTTTGCTTGGCTGAAGGTAGATACGGCGTGCCAACTAAACCAGCTAGTACCGTTAAATTGCCACCCCACAATAGCCCCTTCAAAGAACGTGAGCTTTCTTTACCTAAAAAAGATTGCGGATCTGACACTTTGCAATCGAGCTTGCGGTCTTGAACAGCAGCCTGGAAATGCTTCCACATGAATTCATCAGGGACCACTGCTGCCCCATCATCACCCAGTCGCCCAAAGTCATAGTTAAGCATCGGACCGGCTAATGTAATAGCGCCTGTTTTTGCCAATAATCCCAACTGAAAGACTGTAAAGTCGCTATGGCCGCATACTTGCAGGCCCTTCTGAATTGCATTTGCAACAGCATCCCACTCAATACCAGGAAGCAGGCGATGAAGGCCATAACCACCTCGCATAGCCATCACTAAGGACTGGGGCTCTAATTTAGAAAGATGGTTTAGCTCAGCAAGACGTTCTTCGTCACTACCCGCAAATCGCTCATACACTCGCTGAACGCAATCCTGATTCTGGACAGCTATAGATTGCCTCTCTAGCCAGTCGATACCAGCCAAAGGACTTTTATTATCTAAGCTTGCTCCAGATGGAGCAATGAGGTGAATGGATTTCAACGTCGCCCCTTAAAAAAATCACGTAGCAATTGACCGCACTCTTCGCTCATAATGCCACCCTCGACGCTCGTCTGGTGATTAATTTGTTTAGAAGAAAATAGGTCTAATACGCTACCAGCAGCCCCTGTTTTAGGGTCTGGCGCGCCATATACAACTCGATCAATCCTAGCATGAAGCATTGCACCCGAGCACATTGCACAAGGCTCAAGGGTAACGTATAGAGCACTTCCAGGGATGCGGTAATTTTCCTCAACTAGGGAAGCCTCACGTATAGCCAACATCTCGGCATGCGCACTAGGATCATGATTAGCAATCGGCTTATTAAATGCCTTGGCAATCACCTGACCATCCTTAACTAACACGGCACCTACAGGAACCTCGCCTGATTGCGCTGCCAACTGAGCTTGCTCAATTGCCATGCGCATAAATTGCTGGTCAAGCTCTACTTGGGTCATTTAAGCAGAATGAACATCTGCCCAGCAATTGGGCGTCTCATAAAGACGAATGGAAGCAAGTTCCAAGCGACCACTAAATGCTTTACTAAAGACTGGTTGCAAAATAGCAAAGGCAGCATTTGCCAAATTCTCTACAGTGGGCACATGCTCCATGATGACGGTCTTATGGTTGGGCAAAGTTCCCAAGAAAGCTACCAAACCTTCATCCTCTTTAGCCACCAAAAATGCGTGATCCCAAGGCTCAACAACATATTGATTGGTTAAGCGCTTGATATCCCCAAAGTCAAGCACCATTCCATCGTCTGCCTTACCAGGATGGTCCGCCACTTCTCCAGCGAGCGTCACTTCGATTGCATAACGATGTCCATGCAGATGACGACATTGACCATCATGATTAGGAATGCGGTGTCCTGAGTCAAACTCAAGACGTCGAGTAATGGAAATGGCTGGTTGTTTATTTGTCATTGGATACTTATTTAATGAATTTGCATTTAGCTAACGCTTATCTAATTTACCGAATCCCAATCAGCTTATGAGATTGCAAACTTAATCTCCACAGGGGGCGCTTTTGGCACAAGCTTACAGCTAATTCAGTATTGCTTTTAAGGTTTGGGCCATCCATAGGCTGTAAGAAGCGATTGCGATAATCCATTCCCTCAAAACGCGCCATGAGCTTTTCTAATGGTTGATGCTTAGCTTGTGGAATCACGAGCTTTAACTCATCTGCCTGAAGAACAATCAACTCAGCGCCAGCTTTAGGGCTTACACAAATCCAATCCACCCCTTTAGGAACTTTAATCGTGCCGTTGGTTTCAATCGCCACTTCAAAGCCTTTTTGATGAAGCGCGTCAATTAACTCATCATCCAGCTGCAAGAGCGGCTCTCCGCCAGTGAAAACCACATAACGCTGTTGAGGTCCGGCAGAGGTGCTTCGCCATGAAGTCTCGATTGCATCTGCAAGTGAAATTGCGGTTTCGAACTTACCACCACCAGAGCCATCGCTACCCACAAAATCGGTATCGCAAAACTGACAAATGGCTGTGGCACGATCTTCTTCGCGCCCGCTCCAAAGATTACATCCAGCAAAACGGCAGAATACTGCCGCTCTACCAGCGTGGGCACCTTCGCCCTGGAGCGTGGGGAATAGTTCTTTTACGGTATACATAACAATGCACCTATTTTAAGCGCAATGCCTATTTCCAGGAGATTAACTCCCACTCCAGGTAATCCTCCCAGTAGGCATTCACCCAATACACGCCTGCGGTGATGTAGCGCCCAGAACCTCTCCGAATCACCCAACGACCCACCTCAGGCGAAAACCAGAGGTCCTCTTGCCGAGCATTGCCGACCCTAAATACATCATTACTTACAAAATTTGGTATTTCATTATGAAATTGCAATACCAAAAACTCCCCGGCTGGCGTCTTTATGCGCTCCCATTGAGTCGCGGTCATCCCTAGACCCCAGTAATAACTTCCATCTGGGTAAGTGGGCACTTGATATTGGGTTGTGAAAAATCCATTCCAACCCACTTGCAATTGTTGAGGCCAGAGAGGAATAGGTTTTGAAAATTTCTGGGGTGGGTTCCAATGGGGATCTTGCTGCACAAAACCCCAGGTTGATTGAATTTCATCAGGGAGCGGTCCCGCTTTCACTCCAGAGCGCGCTATACGCACTTCACTACCCACTGAAACAACTTTTTCAGTAATCGTATCGACTATCTCTTGATTAAATACATTACGAACTTGATATACCCACTCTTGCCCTACCTTAGGCGCTCTGACATTAGGAGTTGGTATTGGTTGAGTGGTTGCTACACCCTTGGGGTAGGGCTGCGTAGCTATACACCCCACCAAAAAAAATGGTGCTAAGAAACATGCAACACTATAGGTGCGTATTACTTGTAAGAGCTGAGCTGCCATTGCAAACTATCCTCTAAATTTGGCATACCTAGTTGACCTTGGATCATGTAGGAACCAGAAGACTCACGGGCTACCCAGCGACCAATACTAGGCGCAAACCAAATAGTCTCTTTGCGTATGCAGTTCACTTTGTTATCGTCTTCACTCTCGTAGTTAATGAGATTTTGATAACGTAAAGTTAAAAAGGTTCCAGCAGGCACCGTAATTTGCTCCCAACCATGGGCACTCATGTATTCCTGCCAGTTATAGGA
Organism: Polynucleobacter sp. JS-Polo-80-F4; assembly: GCF_018881965.1. Classification (GTDB taxonomy): domain Bacteria; phylum Pseudomonadota; class Gammaproteobacteria; order Burkholderiales; family Burkholderiaceae; genus Polynucleobacter. Next base: position 1,373,308 of record NZ_JACVPI010000001.1, on the reverse strand, counting down.
GTTATCAGAGTACCCACCCAAGCTATATTTGGTAGTGAACTGCTTGCTCCAGCTAGAAGATAATTCTTGCGGCCATAACGGAATAGCCGGCTTAAAACTCAGTAAGCGTGGCCAAGCAGTATCAATCTGCACCATACCCCAAGGACCCTGTATCTCGCTGGCCAATTGGCCACCATTTTCGTCAGAGCGCTCAATCACAATAGTTGAACCAACACTAGAAACACGCTCGGTAATGACGCCACGAATCTTGCCATCAAAAACGTCACGCTTAATGTAGGTCCACTCCTGCCCTACCTGAGGAGCCCTAATAGTTGGAGCGGGGTTTGGCTGAGCAACGGGAGTACCGCGTTGATATGCCAACGGTACACCACATGCGACTGGAGCTAAAGCAGCTGATGCTATGAATGTGCGTCGCGATAAATTCATTTGTTGCTCCTACGTTAATTTAGAACCATACAAAATAATTGTATATCTGACTTATTCTTGAGCGCTATCGATATAACGCGTTTTCAATAAAATTCTTTGGTACTTTTGTCTTGGGAATAGCAATACCCAAGTCATCAAACCAGGACTGGGTCTTAATATCAAATCCTACGCCATGCATATAGTTATAGATAGCCTTCTTTAGACCCTGCCCTAGTGCGTCATGATCAACCCCGGTGGGATCAATAAAGAGCACATCATTTTTAGCAAAAGTGATTTCTGGCAATGGAATCAAGTCAATTCCATATTCTTGAGGGTTCTGACCTACTGGAGAATGCACGGTACAAGTAAAGCGATGAAAGAACCCACTTTGAATGCAGCCATGCTCAAAAAGCTGTCTCACATACTCCAAAGCATCCACCGTCTCCTGTACAGTTTGAGTAGGAAAGCCATACATCAGATAGGCATGCACTAAGATGCCAGCGTCCGAGAACCCTTTGGTAACTTGAGCCACCTGCTCCACGGATACACCTTTTTTCATTAGATTTAGGAGGCGATCGGAAGCAACTTCAAGGCCGCCAGACATAGCAATACAACCACTCCGCGCTAAAAGCTCAGCTAATTCAGGGGTAAAGGTTTTCTCAAAGCGAATATTTCCCCACCAAGAGATAAGCACCTTACGACGAATAAGCTCCTCAGCCAAAGCCTTTAATATTTTCGGAGGTGCGGCCTCATCTACAAAATGAAAACCTGTCTGCCCAGTCTCAGCAACAATGTGCTCAATGCGGTCCACCAATAAACTGGCTGATGCAGTCTCATAACGAGAGATATAGTCAAGCGACACATCGCAGAAGCTGCATTTTTTCCAATAACATCCGTGCGCAACAGTCAGCTTATTCCAGCGGCCATCACTCCACAAGCGATGCATTGGATTTAACATATCCAGAAGCGATAGATAAGAATCTAGTGGCAGGCCATCCCAAGTAGCGGTACCCACCTCCTCAAAAGGCACATCCGGCTCTTGCCAATTTAGATATTGCACCTGCGTATTAGAATTACGAAGAAAAGTGCGCACCAATCGCTCAGCAGAACGCTTGCCATTGAGATGCTCAAGCAAAGCGAGCAAAGGCCTCTCACCTGAATCTAGCGTGATGAAATCAACATAATCAAAAATACGAGGATCAGATAACTCCCTCAGTTCTGTATTGACATATCCACCGCCTAAGGCAATTTTGATTTCTGGGTGAGCACCCTTAATCACTTGGGCTATTCGCAAAGCGGCGTACATTGCGCCCGGGAAAGGCACGGACAGAAGTACCAAGTTTGGTCGATGGCGATCAATTGCTTGAGTGGCAAGTGCCTGTAAATGCAAATCCATGAGCGTTGGTTCTGCTTGAAGAGCCTCAGCCAGGGGGGTAAATGTAGGCTGGCTGCTAGCCAAAGATTCAGCATAGCGCACGAACTCAAAACGATCATCCACTGCATCACGCAGCACATCAGACAAATCATTGAGATACAGGGTTGCTAAATGACGGGCTCTATCCTGTGAGCCAAGAGCGCCGAAGGCCCAAGCCAATGAATCAGCAGCTTCCTCATCGTCAAAGACATCGAGCGCAGCAAAGCGGGGACCCTCAGGCAAAAAATCACGGGTATTAATACGGTGACTTAAGGTACTGTCACGACCCTGCAAGAAATGAATAACTGGTGAGATAGAAGCTTGATAAGAATCAAAATAATCTAAGAAAAAATTTACGCTGGCACTGCGACCCTCTTCAGGAACACCAAGAGCCTCAGCTCGAATCTCGGTCATACCTTCTGGAGTAAAAAAACTGAGTACAAGAGCTAGTGCGAGATCTTCTTGAACAGCATCGATGCCGCGTGATCTCAAAAACCCTGTGATGTACGCCGTAGAAGGATACGGCGTATTCAGCTGAGTCATAGGTGGGATGAGGCTTAATACCTTCATACTCATTCGCTATGCCCCAAGAAGATCTAACTCTTCTGTTGAAAAACCCGCTTGCTTACGTGCCTCCATATTAAATGGCCCCTTTAGAACAGGTGCACGATATTGGGCGGCTAATTCTCGATAAGCAGAAATCGGGGAAAGATTATCTTTGCTACATAAGAAGTTAAACCAGCGATTACCAATCAGTACATGACCGATTTCATCATTGAGAATAATCTCTAGAATTTCAACCGCACGAACTTCTTTTATTTGTTTAAAGCGATCCCGAATCGAAGGCACAGCATCCAATCCCCGAGCCTCCATTGTTCTGGGTACCAGCGCCATGCGGGCAATGACTGAATCCGTTGTTCTCTCGACCATCTCCCACAAACTATTGTGAGCCGGAAAGTCCCCATAAGAAAAACCCAGTGTATGCAGATGCTCATTTACTAAACTGAAGTGATAAGCCTCTTCTTTCGCAACCTTTAGCCAATCCTCATAGTATTCCTGAGGCATATCAGGAAAGCGCCAAATGGCATCTAATGCAAGATTCATAGCATTAAATTCAATATGGGCAAGTGAGTGCAACAAACCCGCCCTACCTTCTGGCGTATCCATTCTTCTTTTGGGAACTAGCTTAGGAAGTACAAGCTCTGGCTTTACTGGGCGACCGGGAAGGATAAGGTTTTGAGATTCAAGCTTGCGAGAAACATCAAGGGCCACTCGTTGCTGCTGATATTCATCAAACAACTTGAGTAAGCGACTTACTTTGTCTTGTGCATCAGCACTTGCCAAGATTGCGAGTGCAGCTTCGCGTAACTCAAGCATGGGTGTTGATAGGCTTAAATCGCCTATTCCTTATTCCCACTCAATCGTTGCAGGCGGTTTTCCACTAATGTCGTATACGACACGGTTAATACCACGCACTTCATTGATGATGCGGTTAGATACCTTGCCAAGAAGTTCATGTGGCAAATGGGCCCAATGCGCCGTCATGAAGTCTTGGGTTTGCACTGCTCTGAGCGCAACAACATATTCATAGGTTCTACCATCGCCCATTACACCAACAGACTTGACCGGCAAGAAAACGGCAAAGGCTTGGCTCGTGAGGTCATACCAAGACTTCTGAGTTGCTTCATCAATCGTATTGCGCAATTCTTCGATAAAGATGGCATCAGCGCGTTGTAGTAAGCTAGCAAATTCCGCTTTTACTTCACCTAAGATACGAACCCCAAGACCTGGGCCTGGGAATGGATGACGATAGACCATCTCGCGCGGAAGACCCAGGGCAACACCAAGTTCACGTACTTCGTCTTTAAAAAGCTCACGTAGTGGCTCAAGCAATTTGAGATGCATGTCATCAGGTAAGCCACCTACGTTATGGTGACTCTTGATCGTATGCGCACCCTTCTTGCCTTTACCCGCAGACTCAATCACGTCTGGATAGATGGTTCCTTGAGCAAGCCATTTGGCATTTTGAATTTTTCCAGATTCAGCTTGGAAAATTTCTACGAATTCTTTGCCGATAATCTTACGCTTTGCCTCAGGATCAGCCACGCCAGCTAGCTCGCCCATGAATTTTTCTTTAGCATCAACGCGGATCACCTTCACACCCAAATTGCGTGCGAACATTTCCATCACCATGTCGCCTTCATTCAAGCGCAGTAGACCGTGATCTACAAATACACAGGTGAGCTGATCACCAATCGCGCGATGAATTAAGGCTGCGGCAACGCTAGAGTCAACACCACCTGACAAGCCAAGAATGACTTCCTCATCCCCAACTTGCCTACGAATATTCTCAACCGCTTCTGCAATGTAATCGCCCATGACCCAGTCAGGCTTGCAATGGCAAATCTCATGGACAAAACGCTCAATGATTGCAGTGCCTTGAATAGTATGAGTTACCTCAGGGTGAAACTGAAATGCATAAAAGCGACGCTCTTCATCGGCCATGCCGGCAATTGGGCAGGACTCAGTCGAGGCCATCAACTTAAATGTTGGCGGCAATGCAGTGACGGAGTCACCGTGACTCATCCACACCTTCAAGATGCCATGACCTTCGCTGGTAGAGAAGTCCTGAATACCTTTGAGTAAATTGGTGTGACCATGTGCACGCACTTCTGAATAGCCAAACTCACGGGCCTTGCCCAATGATTCTGCGGAGGCTACCGCACCACCCAATTGAGTGGCCATGGTTTGCATACCGTAGCAAATTCCCAAAACAGGTACACCAAGCTCAAAAACAATTTGTGGCGCACGTGGGCTACCGTCTTCAGTTACCGAACTAGGGCCGCCAGAAAGAATGATGCCTTTGCCACCCTGCTCTTGAATGAACTTACGAATGAATTCAGGGTCGCAATCGTAGGGATGGATCTCTGAATACACACGCCCGTCACGCACACGCCTGGCAATGAGTTGAGTTACTTGTGAACCAAAGTCGAGAATCAGTATTTTGTCGTGCACGAAAAGATCAGCCTTTATTTCAGCTTTTTTTAGTTGTTAATCAATATGGTAATTTGGCGCTTCTTTAGTGATCTTCACATCATGCACGTGTGACTCACGTACACCCGCAGATGTAATCTCTACAAAGTTTGCTTTTTCATGGAGTTCGGCGATAGTCTTACAGCCGAGGTAACCCATGGAAGAACGAATACCGCCAGTAAGCTGATGCAAGATTGCCAATACGCTACCTTTGTAAGGTACCTGACCTTCAATGCCTTCTGGCACCAGTTTTTCTGCATTCGCAACAATGTCGCTCTGGAAGTAACGATCAGCAGAGCCATCAGCCATCGCGCCCAAAGAACCCATGCCGCGATAGCTCTTGTATGAACGTCCTTGATACAAGAACACTTCACCTGGAGCCTCTTCAGTACCAGCAAACATACCGCCCATCATGACTGAACTAGCACCGGCTGCTAATGCTTTAGCAACGTCACCCGAGTAACGCACACCACCATCAGCAATCAAAGGAATACCAGTACCCTTAAGTGCGGTAGCCACATTCACAATCGCTGTGATTTGTGGAACGCCAACACCAGCAACAATACGAGTCGTACAAATTGAGCCTGGACCGATGCCTACCTTGACACCATCAGCGCCATGATCAGCCAATGCCTTGGCAGCATCACCAGTAGCAATGTTTCCGCCAATGACTTGAACGTGAGGATAGTTTTTCTTCACCCACTTCACCCGATCCAGTACACCTTGGCTATGGCCGTGCGCAGTATCCACCACGATCACATCAACACCTGCACGTACTAACAACTCAATACGCTCATCGTTATCAGGGCCTACGCCAACAGCTGCGCCCACGCGTAGCTTGCCTTCGCTATCTTTACAAGCGTTAGGATGCTCAGTAGCTTTCAGAATGTCCTTAACGGTAATGAGACCGCGCAACTCAAACTTGTCATTGACAACAAGTACGCGCTCAAGACGATGTTGACTCATTAAACGCTTTGCTTCTTCTAATGAACAACCCTCTTTCACAGTAATCAAACGCTCACGTGGAGTCATCTTCGTTTTTACTGGCGCATCTAAATCTTCTTCGAAACGCAAATCGCGATTCGTAATAATTCCGACAACCTCTTTGCCAACGAGAACTGGAAATCCTGAGAAACCATGTTCACGAGAAAGTTGAATCACCTGACGCAAAGTGACATCTGGACTAATCGTGATCGGATCACGTAGTACGCCAGATTCATAACGCTTCACCTTAGCCACTTCACGAGCTTGCTCGGCAGGCTTTAAGTTTTTATGAACAATGCCAATTCCACCTTCGCTGGCCATGGCAATTGCCAAACGACCTTCGGTGACGGTATCCATAGCTGCGGACACCAATGGTGTATTGAGTGAAATATCTCGAGTTAACTTACTTGCCAAGCTGGCATCTCGAGGGAGTACCGATGAATAGGCCGGTACGAGGAGCACATCGTCAAAAGTGAGTGCTTTTTGAATGAGTCGCATGCAAAACCCCTAGTCGCAAAAATCGATTATAGCCTCCTGGCCTTTCTTTTAGCTGCGGCAGCCTGGAATTTGGCATCCTGGTTCTGATTGGCCTTCTTGCGCCGAACCGTCTTAGGGTCGATTAATAGCGAGGAATACAGCTCTAAGCGGTCTCCAGCATAAATAGGGCTATCCCAGTCCTTGCGTTTGCCAAAGACCCCAAAGCAGCCTTTCCTATCCAAAACAGGGTCATCTGGGCCAAGGGCGAAGCCTGCCTTAACCAGCGCCAAACCCACCGTAGCCGACTCCCCGGCAGCCAGAACTAGTTTGAACGACTGCAGCTTTGGCTCACCCAACCTAGCATCACAGAGAATCAGTTCAAGTGATTGCTCAGCCATAGAGGTCCTCGGCACGCTTTACAAAGCAATCAACAAAGGTGCCGGCGATATGGCCAAATACTGGGCCAATAATCTTATCCAGAATGACGCTCTTGAACTCCCAGTGAAGCTTGAACTCTACTTTGCAAGCATCTTCTCGCAAGGGGATAAAGTTCCACTGCCCAGAAAAATGCTTAAACGGGCCATCCACAAAGACCATATCAATAGTTTCTGGGCGGTGATTGACATTACGCGTATGGAAATACTGGGTAATACCCTTGAAATTGATGTTGATTTTGGCGTCGAGCACTGTCTCGGTCTGCTCAAAAATTTCTACCCCGCCACACCAGGGCAGGAACTCAGGATAACGGGCGACGTCGGTCACTAGGCCGTACATACGGTCGGCTGATTGGCCAATTAAAACGGTCTTGTAGACGTCTGCCATAATCGTTCTTGAGAGCTAAATAAATATGAGTATCGTCGATAACAAAAAAGCCTTCTTTGATTATTTTATCGAGGAACGCTTTGAGGCAGGGCTTGTGCTGGAAGGCTGGGAAGTGAAAGCCATCCGCGCAGGTCGCGTGCACATTAAAGAAGCGTATGTCGTCATTCGCAAGGCGGAGCTATTTTTGATCGGCTGCCACATCACCCCACTACTCTCAGCCTCTACCCATATCGTTCCAGACAACACCCGTACTAGAAAGCTTCTTCTCAATGCTATTGAAATCCGCAAGCTCATCGGCAAAGTAGAGCAAAAGGGTTACACCTTGGTGCCACTGAACCTGCACTTCTCTAAGGGCAACGTGAAATGTGAAATTGGCCTTGCCAGAGGCAAAAAGCAGCATGACAAGCGAGCAGCCACCAAAGAGCGGGAATGGGAAGTTCAAAAAGGACGTATTGCAAGAGGCGATCTAAACGCCTAATTTCCCGCTTAAGCCCTTAAAAACTGGGGTAGACCGCACTTAACCCAATTATTTGAGCATTTATGCACTTTAATGGTGCAATATAGCACCAAGCCGCTTCAAATCATTCATTCCAGCTTTTATAAAGGCATTAGTTTGGTAACTATGAAATTGCCTTTTGATGAAATGCTCGACGCCGCAGGCAAAGCGCGCCCCCACTACGAAATTTTTCACAATTGGCTGAAGCAGCAAAGCGACACCCTTATGGGTCTCAAACGCGCTGAAGCCGACCTGATCTTTAGACGGGTGGGCATTACCTTTGCCGTCTACGGAGATGACCTGGGGTCAGAAAGAACCATCCCCTTTGATCAAGTGCCTCGCATTTTTACCGCCAAAGAATGGGAACAGCTTGAAGCGGGATTACGTCAACGTGTAAAAGCACTTAACCGCTTCATCTATGACGTGTATCACGATGAAGAAATTATTAAGGCGGGCATTGTTCCAGCTGAACAGATTTATAACAATGCGCAATATCGTCCTGAGATGCGCAACGTTAGTGTGCCTCGCGACATCTACGCACAAATTGCCGGCATCGATATCGTGCGCGCTGGTGAAGGCGAGTTCTATGTATTAGAAGATAACTTGCGTGTTCCTTCTGGCGTTTCTTATATGGTTGAAGACCGCAAGATGATGATGCGCCTCTTCCCCGACCTCTTTCAAAAATATCGCATTGCTCCTGTAGAGCACTATCCAGATCTTTTGTTGGAGTGCCTCAAGTCTGTAAAACCAGATGATGTTAAAAAACCAAATGTGGTTGTACTCACACCTGGTATGTACAACTCCGCTTACTTTGAACACAGCTATCTTGCACAGCAAATGGGTGTTGAGCTTGTTGAAGGTAAAGACTTATTTGTCAAGAATGAACAAGTCTTTATGCGTACCACCCAAGGGCCTGAGCGTGTAGACGTCATCTACCGTCGTGTTGATGATGATTTCTTAGATCCATTAGCATTCCGCTCCGATTCCACCCTGGGAGTTGCCGGATTATTGTCAGCACATCGCGCTGGTAATGTGACCTTAGCCAATGCTATTGGCACCGGTATCGCTGACGATAAATCCATCTACCCATACGTTCCCGAGATGATCGAGTTTTATCTTGGTGAGAAACCAATTCTCAACAATGTCCCCACATTCCAGTGTCGCAAGACTGATGACCTAGCCTACACCTTAGCAAATTTAGATAAGTTGGTTGTCAAACTGACTCATGGTGCTGGTGGTTATGGCATGTTGGTTGGTCCAGCATCCACAAAAGCAGAGATTGAAGAATTTAGAACACACCTGATAGCTAATCCAGATAAATATATTGCTCAGCCCACCCTAGCGCTCTCCACCTGTCCTACTTTTGTAGAGTCGGGAATTGCGCCAAGGCATATCGATTTAAGGCCCTTTGTACTTTCAGGGAAAACCATCAAGATGGTTCCTGGCGGGCTAACCAGGGTTGCACTCAAAGAAGGTTCTTTAGTAGTGAACTCCTCCCAAGGTGGCGGCACTAAAGATACCTGGGTGTTAGAGAAATAAGGGAAGAGTAAACATGTTAAGTCGTACCGCTGATTGTCTTTATTGGATGGCCCGTTACACCGAACGCGCAGAGAATACTGCCCGCATGCTCGATGTAAATCATCAAACATCACTATTGCCACAGCCTGCAGAGTTTTTAGAGCAGAGCTGGAAAAAATTATTGACGATTTCTAAGTTAGAGGAAGCCTTTCTAAGTAAATATGATGTGGTTAATCGTGAGAATGTTCTAGATTTCATGATTTATGAAACTAGCAATCCCTCCAGCATCGTCTCCTGTTTATATGCGGCACGAGAAAATGCGCGCGTTATTCGCGGCAAGATTACTTCTGAAGTTTGGGAAACCCAAAACACTACTTGGCTTGAGCTGCAACGTATCTTAGAAGCAAGGCATCAAGCCGATCCTAGCCGTCTACTAGAGTGGGTGAAGCACCGCTGCCATCTATTCAGGGGCGTTCTTTATGGAACGATGCTCAAAAACGAATCCTTTGACTTCATCAGCATTGGCACACTGCTCGAGCGCGCCGATAATACCGCCCGTATTTTGGAGACTAAGTACGAGGATCAAGCTACGCTGAAGGATTTAGCTGGCAAGAAGCCCTCGGATGATGGCACCCATGGCGAGTTCTTTGATTTTTACCATTGGGCAGCCCTACTACGCTCTGTGTCAGCATTTGAGATCTATCGTCAAATCTATTCTGATCAAGTCACTCCAAAACAAGTTGCACAATTACTGATCTTTAATAAGCAGATGCCACGCTCCTTAGTGTGTTGCGTCAATGAACTCATTCCTCTTATTTCAGAAGTAAAGAATCAGCAATCTAAAGAAATTGAGCGCTTACTTGGCAAACTCAAGGCAAGCTTGGATTATTCAGATATTGATGAGGTATTTGGACAAGGTCTAGAAGAATTTATTGAGAGTTTCCTCGAGCGCATCAATCATGTGGCTGATGAGTTCAGTAGCGCTTACCTCATACCACTGGCCGTTGCCTAAGAAATTAATTATATGCACTTAAAGATTCGTCACCGCACCGAGTATCGCTATGAGGCGCCAGTGCGTTACTCCATTCAGGAATTGCGCTTAACTCCGCCGACAATTGCAGGCCAGCAAATAGATAAGTGGAAGATTAGTACTCCAATTAAAGCCTCTAATTCAATAGATACATTCGGTAACGCCTGTAGCGTATTTGTACAAGAAACTCCATACACCTCAATGATGATTGAGGCAGAAGGCGAGGTCCGTACGCAAGATGCGTTTGAGTTTATTGATGATGCTAAGGCAGTATCTCCCTACTATCTTTTACAGCAAACTAACCTGACCGAGTCAACAGAAGAAATGTTGGATTATTTTTCTTATAGCCTTCCAAAGAAAAACTCTGTTGATCAAGTACTTAGACTTGCTGAGGCGGTTCAGGGCTTAATTGTGTACTCTCCAGGACAAACGAACTTTGCTACGACTGCAGCTCAATCCTTTGCCATGAAATCGGGTGTTTGCCAAGACCACGCACATGTGATGCTGAGTCTTTGCCGGGCATCGCATATCCCAGCTCGTTACGTCAGCGGCTATTTCTTTGCCGAAGAATCCCCAAACCTCGCAAGCCATGCTTGGATAGACTTTTGCAGTGATATTGAAAAGGGCATTTGGATTAGTGTGGACATTACTCACGCTTGCCTGATAGATTCACGCCATATCAGACTTGCTATTGGCCGGGATTACTACTCTGCAGCCCCCGTAAAGGGAGTGCGTACCGGCGGCGGCGGAGAAGAGCTCAGCGCCAACATCTCTATTCAGCAGCTTGCTTAGGTCTACCTGTCTTTTAAGAGATAATCTCAAGAAATAATGAAGAGGGTTTGGGTATGACGTATTGCATTGGGCTTTGCCTTAAAGATGGTCTTGTTTTTTTATCGGATACACGCACTAATGCTGGTGTAGACCAAATTGGCACCTTTAGAAAAATGACCTTGTTTCAAAACAAGGATCGCTTCTTTACATTAATGAGTGCTGGCAATCTTGCTATTACTCAGTCCGTTAAAGAAATCCTACTTCAGGGCCAACTTTTTAAAGGCAAGAACCTGTGGGAGGCTAAAAACTCATACGAAGCTGCGGTCGTTGTGGGTAACGCTATTAAACAAGTTTATGAACGAGATCATTTGGCCCTTGAAAAAGCTGGCCTCGAATTTAATTGCAATATGATTTTTGGTGGCCAAGTGAAAGGCGAAAAACCTCGCTTATTCAATGTTTACTCGGCAGGAAACTTTATTGAAGCCACTCCGGAGACCTGTTACTTCCAGATTGGCGAATCTAAATATGGAAAGCCAATCTTGGACCGCGTGCTGAATTTCAATACGCCACTCAACCTGGCAACCAAGTGCGCCCTCATCTCCATGGACTCCACTCTGAAAAGTAATATTTCAGTTGGACTACCTTTGGATATGCTGGTTTATGAAAAAAATTCTCTAAAAGCTACCAAGCTAGTCACTCTAGATGATGCAAACCCTTATTTCGCAATGATTCACCAAGCATGGGGTGAGAAGCTACGCGAGGCTTTTAATTCAATAGCGGAACCAAGTTGGAGTGGCGCGAATAAGTCGAGTGACATTTCTACACCAGCTAAAAAAATGGGGATCGTTCCGATTAATCATCCCCCATCAAAGGCAAGAGCACCAAAGACAACTCCTGTAAAGAAAGTTGCAACGAAGAAGGTGGCTACTAAGAAAAAGTAAGCCTCTAGCAATCGCGCGTTGGATGCATCCATAAACAAAAAGGCCTAGAAGAATCTAGGCCTTTTGCTTTGGTGCTTGCGATGTTGATTAGGCTTTTAAGTTCTTACCTAACATTTCCCAAGTAGCCACTACGCTATCCGGGTTCAATGAGATTGAGGTGATGCCTTTCTCAACTAACCAACGAGCAAAGTCTGGGTGGTCTGAAGGGCCCTGACCGCAAATGCCAACGTATTTATTTTGTTTGCGGCAAGCATCAATTGAACGGGCAATCATGAACTCTACTGCTGGATCACGTTCATCAAAGTCTATTGCCAACAATTCCATACCAGAGTCACGATCTAGACCAAGCGTTAACTGGGTCATATCGTTTGAGCCGATAGAGAAGCCATCGAAGTACTCAAGGAACTGATCAGCCAAGATTGCATTCGATGGAATCTCGCACATCATGATGAGGCGCAAACCATTCACGCCGCGCTTGAGGCCAAACTTCTCCATCATGTCGATCACGCGCTTAGCCTGGTTAATGGTACGCACGAATGGCACCATGATTTCTACGTTATCTAAGCCCATATCTTCACGTACACGCTTCATTGCTGCGCACTCGAGAGCAAAAGCCTCACCGAAATCTTCAGATACGTAACGTGATGCGCCACGGAAGCCCAACATTGGATTTTCTTCATCCGGCTCATAACGTGAACCACCAATGAGTTTCTTGTACTCATTTGATTTGAAATCGGATAGGCGCACGATGACTGGCTTTGGATAGAAGGCAGCAGCAATCGTTGCTACGCCTTCAACCAATTTGTCCTCATAGAACTGGCGTGGGCTAGCATAGCCACGGGCCACGCTCTCCACTGCACGTTTCAGGTCAGGATCAATATTTGGATACTCCAATACAGCGCGTGGATGCACACCGATATAGTTATTGATGATGAACTCGAGACGGGCAAGGCCAACGCCCGCATTTGGGATTTGACAGAAATCAAATGCCAACTGAGGATTGCCAATATTCATAGTGATCTTCACTGGAATCTCTGGCAACACACCACGAGACACCTCAGTGACTTCAGTTTCAATCAAGCCATCGTAGATATGACCTTCGTCACCTTCTGCGCAAGAAACTGTCACCATCATGCCGTCTTGCAAATGCTCAGTAGCGTCACCGCAACCAACGACCGCTGGCACACCTAACTCACGGGCAATAATTGCCGCATGGCAAGTACGACCGCCACGATTAGTCACAATCGCAGAAGCGCGCTTCATTACTGGTTCCCAGTTTGGATCAGTCATGTCAGCAACCAATACATCGCCTGGCTGTACACGATCCATCTCGCTTGGGTCACGAATAATGCGCACAGGGCCTGCACCGATCTTTTGACCAATTGCGCGACCTTTTGCTAATACCTTAGAGCTACCCTTTAACTTGTAGCGCATTTCTACTTGGCCAGCTGCCTGACTCTTTACAGTTTCTGGACGCGCTTGGAGGATATAGATGCGGCCGTCTTGACCATCTTTGCCCCACTCGATATCCATTGGACGACCGTAGTGCTTCTCAATAATCACTGCATATTTTGCCAACTCAGTGATATCCGCATCTTCCAAAGAAAAACGATTCCGCTTTTCTGGAGACACATCGACTGTCTGCACTTTTTCTGCAGAGCCCTTAGGAGCAAATTGCATCTGAATTAACTTGGAACCCAATGAGCGGCGAATGATTGCCTTCTTATCCTGGGCTAAAGTGGTTTTGAAAACATAAAACTCGTCTGGGTTTACTGCACCCTGCACCACAGTCTCACCTAAGCCATAGCTTGAGGTAATGAAAACGACATCCTCGAAACCAGACTCGGTATCCAAAGTGAACATTACGCCAGCGGCGCCTAAATCAGAACGCACCATGCGCTGAATACCAGCGGATAAGGCTACTTCAGCGTGGGCAAAGCCCTTGTGAACACGGTAGGAGATAGCGCGATCGTTATATAGGGAAGCAAATACTTCACGAATCTTCTTCAGAACATCATCAATGCCTTCGACGTTCAAGAAAGTTTCTTGTTGACCTGCAAAGGAAGCGTCTGGCAAGTCTTCTGCGGTTGCTGAAGAACGCACAGCAAAAGAGCCTTTTCCAGAGTCGTCCAAGACTGCGAATGCTTTGCGAATCTCTTCGTCTAACTTTGGCTGAAAAGGGGCTGTTTCGATCCAGTTACGAATTTCTGCACCAGCTTGCGCTAAGGCACGCACATCATCAATATTCAAACCTTCTAAACGCTGTTGAATGCGCTCAGTCAGATTGTTGTGATTCAAAAAATCACGGAACGCCAATGCAGTAGTTGCAAAACCTGTAGGAACACGAACCCCAGTAGACGCTAACTGAGAAATCATCTCTCCTAAGGAAGCATTCTTACCGCCGACGGATTCAACATCAGTCATGCGAAGTTGCTCAAAAGGCAAAACATAGGCATTAGCCATACTGCTATTTTGTTGCTGTTGGTTGGACATAAAATACTCTCAAAAGATAAGGAAACTGGTATAGCGGCCACCCTAAACAGGGCATGCTTTAATATGATTCTATTGTAGTGCTGACCCTGACTTTTAAGCCAAATCCATGTCTAACGAAACCCGTATTGTTTTTATTGTCTCTGACGGCACCGGCATTACCGCCGAGAACTTCAGCCAGTCGATTTTGGCTCAATTTGAGGCCACTTTTAAGCACATTCGGGTGCCTTTTGTGGATAGTGTCGATAAGGCCCATGACGCCGTTAGCAGCATTAACCAGGCGGCTAATAAATATGGTGTCCAGCCCATCGTTTTCACCACTTTGGTGAATTCTGAGCTTAACGCCATTGTCGGGAAAGCAAACGGTCTAATCCTGGATATGTTCCAGACTTTTGTGGCCCCACTAGAAGCAGCTTTGGGTATGAAATCGACCCATGCCATGAACCGCCTTCACCACAACGCCGATACTGAGGCCTATAAGAACCGAATTGAGGCAATTAACTATTCCTTGGCCCATGATGATGGCCAATCCAATCAAAACTTAGCCGAAGCAGACGTTATCCTCATTGGAATCTCACGGGTGGGTAAAACACCAACCAGTCTGTACTTAGCAATGCAGTACGGATTAAAGGCAGCAAATTACCCCCTGATTCCCGAAGACTTTGAGCGCGGGCAACTACCTAAAGATTTGGTGCCTTATCGCCAGAAGATCTTTGGCCTGATGATTGATGCAGAGCGTCTCTCAGAAATACGAAATGAACGCAGACCAGGCAGCAATTACGCCAAGCTAGAAAACTGCCGTTATGAAATTAATGAAGCAACGGCAATGATGAAAAAACAATCCATTCCTTGGGTGCTCACTACCAGCAAGTCCATCGAAGAAATTGCTACCACCGTACTACAGGCAATTAAGTCAGATAAAACAATACTAGGGTAAGTTTCACACTAAAGTCTTAAGTACGTCTTACGCGCAGGGTCTCAAACAGACATACTGCCGCTGCCGTGGATACATTAAGCGATTCCACTCTTGGATCAATGGGGATAGAGATACCTTTGGCTTGAGCGAGCAGGTCTTCGGATACGCCCTGCCCTTCACTACCCATTACCCAAGCAACTGGATGCAATAGTTCTTTTTTGAGGGAGTAGAGATCTTGTTCTGCATCTGCGGTAGTTGCTAATAGCCGTGCGGTGACTGCGCTCAATACCTGTTGATTGGACCAACCTTCATATAAATCTAGCAGTTTGTGGGCACCCATACCTGCACGCAATACTTTGGTAGACCATAAGTGAGCGCAACCCGATAAAGCAATCACTTGGGTAAATCCAGCAGCAGCTGCAGTGCGCAAGATAGAACCCACATTACCCGCGTCTTGTACGCGATCCAATATCACGACATCACCTTCTAAGGTTGCAATGGATTGGGGTGTGGCTATCGTAGATTTTGGTAAATCCAGTAATCCAGCAATATGCGGTGCATTGACTAAATCACTCAGCAGATCCCACAGAGCACTATCCAATTGAAATACTTTGGTGTCCGGACAAATCTCTAAGTGCTCATAAACGGCTTGAGAGATTTCTGTATTCTTCAGGCCCACTTCAGAGCTTAGAAGGATTCTTAAAGCTGGATCGCCCACCCAAGTTTGGACTAGATGAATGCCTTCCAACAAAGCTTGGCCGCTCGCCAGCCTAGCCTTCTGCCCTTTTGAGCCGGTAGCTTGCAGGTTGCGAATCTCCTTAAATAGCGGATTCTCTTTGGAGGTAATGAGATCAAAGTTCATGGCTTAGTGGTTTTGGTTTTCTAGAACTTTTCGCACTGGCGAAAAGCTTCTTCTATGTTGATCACAGGCGCCAAATTGTTTAAGAGCTACAAAATGGGCTTCCGTCGGATAACCCATATGCTGAGCAAAGCCATACTCTGGATGAAGATCATGCAAAGACATCATCTGTCGGTCACGCGTTACTTTAGCTACGATCGAAGCAGCTGAAATTGCAGGCTCTTTAGAGTCACCCTTCACAATCGCTTCTGCAGCGATCGGCAATTCTGGACAACGGTTACCATCAATCAATGCTTTATCAGGCCAAGCACCCAAGCGAGTAGTGAGATCTTCTATTGCGCGACGCATTGCCAACATCGTCGCCTGCAAAATATTAATCTCATCAATCTCAGCTGGACTAGCTTCACCAACACCCCAAGCTTTGGCCTTTTCCATGATCTGCTCATAAAGATATTCTCGACGGGCAGCAGTTAATTTCTTAGAGTCTTTTAGACCCTCAATTGGATTATTGGGATCGAGCACTACCGCACCAGCAACCACTGCACCAACCAATGGTCCGCGCCCTGCCTCATCAACACCACAGACCCAAATCAGACTCATACGCTTTTTTTATTCTTGCGTTGATTGGCAATGGTTTGCGCTACGGCTTGGGCAACTAATAAACCGGTGGGACGACGCAGCGTTTCGTGCATTTGTGCAAAACGTTCTTTGAGTTTGGCAACTTTACTTGGGTGCTCTATCCACTCTTGCACGGCACTGGCTAATTTTTCAGGCGTAGCATCATGCTGTAAAAGTTCTGGAACAACAAACTCGCCACAAAGGATGTTTGGCAAACCTACATATGGTAGATAACCTTGGCGCTTCATGATCTGAGCCGTCAACCAAGGCACCTTATATGAAATTACCATGGGCTTTTTCCATAATGCGGCCTGCAAAGTAGCTGTGCCGCTGGCAATCAACACTACGTCGGCAGCTTCAAGTACTTCATCAGCCATACCATCAAGCAAATGAATCTGAATATCTGGATTACTATTTTTTGCCTCGAGCAAAAGCTGCTCAAGAGGCTCACGTAGTCTTGGGGTAGCTACAGGAATTAAGAAATTGAGCTTTTGGCCCTTTAGTCTCTTAATCAATAGCTGCATCGTTTCAAAAAAGACCGGGGCAATCAATTCAATCTCGGAACCACGACTTCCAGGGAGGACAGAAATTACTAATCCCTCAAGTGATGCGGCAGGAATTTGGAGGTGTTGACTTAATTTTTCTCGCGCTTGATGGGTATTAGGCTCAAGTGGAATCTCACTGGCCAATGGGTGCCCCACATATGTAGAAGCAACACCAGCTTTGTCATAGATCTCTGTTTCAAAGGGGAAGATGCAGAGCATGCGCTCTACCGCTTGGGAGATCTTCTTAATGCGTCCTGCCCGCCAAGCCCAGATCGAGGGAGATACGAAATGCAAAGTCGGAATACCTGCCTTGCGCAACTCCAACTCAACACCTAAATTAAAGTCAGGCGCATCAATTCCAAGATAGACGTCGGGCCTGCCTTCATTGAGGAGATTTTGAATGAGTTCTTTGCGAAGCTTCAGGATCGCTGGAAGTTGCTTAATAGCCTCAACATAACCTCTCACACTTAAGGTTTCCATTGGCCAATCAGAGCGCATGCCCTCTGCCTGCATGCGGGGACCGCCAATGCCATAGACGTCAAGGCCAGACATGTCTGGTATTTGGTTCAGCGCACTTAGAACTGGCGCTGCTAATAGATCACCAGAAGGTTCGCCAGCTACACAAGCTAACTTTGGCAAGGTAGTTCCGTTACCGAATAATGCCGCGCGTAGAAGCGGCAATAAAATCATGGAACTGCGCTAGCTTTTCAGCAGTAGCGGCATCGGCTGCCGATGCAACTACCATCTTCTGAATTTCTACTTTAGCTTCTTCAAAGCTAAGGCCATCTTTATAGAGCACTTTGTAAGCTTGACGCAAAGCAGAAATTGTTTCGCTTGAGAAACCACGACGCTTTAAGCCTTCAACATTAATGCCATGAGGAGAAGCTTTATCTCCAGCAGCAATCACGAATGGCGGGATATCTTGTACTAACGCAGAAGCGCCACCTAGCATCGCATGCTGACCAATACGAACAAATTGATGCACGCCTGACATACCACCCATGATGGCCCAGTCTTCAACTTGTACATGCCCAGCAATTTGCGCATTGCTTGAGAAGATCGTGTGATTGCCGACCTGACAGTCATGGGCAATATGAACATAAGCCATGATCCAGTTGTCGTTACCGATACGAGTAATACCCTCATCTTGCGAGGTGCCAGTATGAATCGTCGTGAACTCACGAACGGTATTGCGATCACCAATAATTAATTGAGTCGGCTCCCCACGGTATTTCATATCCTGTGGAGGGCCACCAATAGCTGCAAAGTGGGCAAAGGTATTTTCTTTACCAATGGTGGTGTAGCCCTCAATAACAGTATGAGAGCCTACTTTAGTTCCAGCGCCAATTTTGACGTTAGGGCCAATAACAGAATATGGGCCAACTTCAACATCGCTGGCCAGTTCAGCCTTACTGTCTACTACAGCAGATGCATGAATCCGAGTCATTACGCGCCTTTCGTGCGAACCGCACAAGTGATATTGGCTTCTGCGGCAATCTCACCATCAACGGTTGCCTTAACAGCAAACTTATAAATACCGGCACGACCGCGCTCTAGCGTGGCAGTCATAATGAGTTGGTCACCAGGTAACACTGGCTTCTTAAAGCGCGCGCCATCAATACCGGCAAAGTAGTAGATCGCATCTTCTGCACGCTCTTCCGAGAAAGTGAGTAAGGCAGCTGTTTGAGCCAAAGCCTCAATAATCAACACTCCTGGCATTACAGGAAAATCGGGGAAATGACCCTGAAAGAAAGGCTCATTCATCGTGACATTTTTTAACGCAGTAATACTCTCACGAGGAGTAATCTCTAGTACGCGGTCCACCAATAGGAATGGATAACGATGCGGAAGCAATTTCAGAATCTTATTGATATCAATTGCGATTGGTGT
The DNA here is from genome assembly GCF_018881965.1 of Polynucleobacter sp. JS-Polo-80-F4. Classification (GTDB taxonomy): domain Bacteria; phylum Pseudomonadota; class Gammaproteobacteria; order Burkholderiales; family Burkholderiaceae; genus Polynucleobacter. The sequence continues at coordinate 1,354,099 of NZ_JACVPI010000001.1, read as the reverse complement.
GCTCATAAATGGCCTGCTGAAAAGTAAATATTCGTTTTAGATAACAGAGTCTTATGACTCTGTGCTTTTGTTTTTATCCAGTAAGCGCAAGCGCTGGCGTATTTTATCTAGGCCACGCAAAATAGCGGCATTTTTCTCCCATGCACTGTGGAGCATCGATGGATAAACGCCTGTAAAGTGCTGACCTGGCTCAGTAATGGAGCGAATAATAGAAGTGTTACCAGAAACCGTAGTTCTATCGGCAATAGTTAAATGCCCCGCAAAGTTGGCAGCGCCGCCAATGATGCAGAAGTTACCAATCTTGGTGCTACCAGAAATTGCAGCACAACCGGCAACGACACAGCAACTACCAATCACAACGTTGTGCGCTATTTGGACTTGATTGTCGATCTTAGTACCAGCACCAATCACGGTGTCGCTCATTGCGCCACGATCAATCGTAGTAGAAGCGCCAATTTCCACATCATTAGCAATCACCACTCGACCAGTCTGAGGAATTTTGACCCACTCGCCGCCCGTCGCAGAAAAATCAGGGGCAAAACCAAAGCCATCGGCACCAATGACTGCGCCGCTATGAATAATGCAGCGCTCACCAATTTGAGAGTTGTAGTAAATCGAAACCGAAGGATAGATCAGCGTATCACTTGCTATGACAGTATCTTTGGCAATGCTGGTATTTCCCAGAATAGAAACACGCTCACCAAGTTTTACGCCAGCGCCAATGTGGACAAATGGGCCAATGTGACAAGAGGCAGGAACAATCGCAGTGGAGTCAATTACCGCACTTGGATGAATCCCGGCTGGATAAGTTGGAGCACTTACTTTTGCAAAGTGCTGAGCCATTCTGGCAAAAGTGGCATACGGGTTTTTTGAGACAAAGTACACCCGCTTGGCAGAATTTACACTGGGATTAGCCTGCAAAAATTCCAGATCCGACTTACTAACAATCAATGCTCCAGCAGCACTATCACTAGCCTGCTGTCTGTAAAGTGGATTAGAGAGAAATGATATTTGATTTGACTGCGCCCGCTCCAAAGGAGCGAGGCCAGTAAATCCATGGGAAGCATCTCCCACCAAGCTTGATTGAAACTGTTCGGCCAGCTCAATAGCAGTAGGCATAAAGCTTACTTCTGGCTATTTAAAGCCTTGATGATGTCGTCCGTAACATCAATCTTAGGATTGGCATAAGGAGGATCTTGTACGATGATATCCAATTTTTTTTGCTCGGCCACTTGTTTGAGTGCAATATTAGCTTTTCCCGCAATCTTAGTGCGGTCCTCAAGGTTTCTCTGATTTAAGTCTTCAGTAAACTCACGTTGCCTGCGTTGTAAATCACGGTCTTGCTCGGCTAACTCACGCTGGCGGCGAACACGCTCAGATTCACTCATCACCGCGCTATCGCGATCAAGCTTTTCGGCTGCAGCTCTAATTTTTTCAACACTATCTCTAATATCATTTTGTCGCTTAGCAAAATCCTTTTCTAATCTAGCCTGACTTTGCTTTGCAATATTTGACTCACTAAATACCTTGTCAACGTTAACGGCTCCAATTCGTGTGCCAGCATCTTGGGCAAAAACTTGTGGCGCAACTAATGCTGCTACTGCAGCAAAGATACCGGCCTGAATCCACTTGGAAGATTGATAAAGCTTCATAAAACTTTCCTTAAACAATTAAAACGCTGTTCCCACTTGGAACTGCAAACGCTGGACATTATCCGTTGGCTGCGTCTTATACGGTATGCCATAGCTAAATTTCAGAGGCCCTAGCGGTGATATCCATGATAAACCCAATCCATAGGAATATCTCAGAACTAAATTGATGTTTTCCCCGAAGGCATTACCGCCGTCCACGAAGGTAAAGAGGCGCAGGGTTTTATCGACGCCAGAGCCAGGAACAGGGAAGGTGTATTCCACGTTTGTAACAATCTTGGACTGACCACCTGTTGGCTGATATGCGCCAATCACAGTGTTGTAATACTGAGGCCCCAGGGACCCAGGCGCATAGCCACGAACAGAACCAATGCCGCCCACATAGTAGTTTTTGGTAATTGGGAACGGCTTATTGCCATAGGCCTCACCATATCCAACCTCGCCATTAAAGGACAGGATGTTGCCCCTTGAGAACGAGTGGTATTTTTGGTATTGGCCATAAACACGATAGAAAGTGAGATCTCCAACAGGCGTACCAACCTCAGCGGAGAGCTGCTGCAAAGAGCCAGTCGATGGAATCAAAGTGCTATCACGACCATCACGGGACCAACCTACAGTAATTGGTACGTTATATGTTGTAACGGTTCCAGGGTAACCCGGGTAAGCCACTCCATAACTCATCGCATAGTTCAGATACGGTTGTGGAGTATTGTTGGTTGTCTTGATTTGGAATACCTCCAAACCCGTACCAAAAAATACTCGATCCACTTCTGTATAGGGCACGCCAAACTTAATGTTTGAGCCGATTGATTTAATTTGGTAATCAGGATCGCCAACGTAATACAAAGGCTTGGATGAACGATAGAACAAATCCGTGTAACGACTAATACCATCTTCCGTAAAGTACGGATCGTAATTTGAAAGCGTCAGATTTTGATTAATTTTGCCTAGGGAAGCATTTAATCCAATCGCAGTTCCAGTACCGAATGCGTTATCTTGATTGATACCCGCAGATAAAATCAACTTCTCGGTGGAGGAGAAACCTGCACCGACAGTGATAGCCCCCGTTGGCTTTTCGGTCACTTTGACATTTACGTCAACCTGATCGGGAGATCCTGGAACATCCTCGGTAGTGATGTCGGTTTCAGTAAAATAACCAAGGCGGCCTAAACGTTTCTTGGATAAATCAATCTTGTCGCTATCAAACCATGAGCTTTCAAATTGACGCATCTCACGACGAATCACCACATCGCGAGTTTTGGCGTTACCAGAAATAGCTACTTGACGAACATATATACGGCGCCCCGGATCAATAACCAAAGTAAGGTCTACCTCAGCTAAATCACGGCGAATATCGGGTTGCGGGTTAATCGTTGCGAATGCATATCCATAGGATCCCAAGATCTCAGCAATTGCTTTGGTGCTCTCTGTTAATTTAGCTGACGAGAAAGTATCTCCAGGCTTCAAAACAACCAACTGCATTAACTCCGCTTCTTTACCAAGAGTTTCACCGGCTAAACGCATATCCTTCACGGTGAATTTTTTTCCTTCGCTAATACTGATTGTCAGGTAGATGCCTTTTTTATCGGGAGTAATTGATACCTGAGTAGATTCGATCACAAACTCAAGGTAACCACGATTCAGGTAGTACGAACGAATGGACTCTAAGTCCGCAGTTAATTTTTGCTTGGAGTAAAGATTATCTTTGCTATACCAAGAGAGCCAGCCGCCTGTTTTGAGCTGCATCTCGCTCTTTAAAGTACTCTCACTGAAAGCGGATGTTCCAATGAAATTAATTTCTTGAATTTTCGCTACAGGACCTTCGTCAACGTTGAAATAAATAGCTACTTGATTACGCTCAACAGGCGTTACCGTTGCAACCACTTCAGCTGCGTACATGCCTTTACCAACATATTGACGCTTTAATTCTTGCTCTGCTTTATCAATTAAGGCTTTATCGTAAAAACGCGCTTCAGCTACGCCAACTGTTTTTAATGATTTACGAATAACTTCAGGATCAAACTCCTTCATTCCCGTAAATTCAATACGAGAAATAGTTGGGCGCTCTTCAACGATCACAATAAGCACGTTACCTTGAGCCTGAATCTGAACATCTCGAAAGAAGCCCGTGCTGTAGAGAGCCTTAATTGCCTCAGCGCCCTTTTCGTCAGTAAAGGTTTCGCCTACTTGAACGGGTAGATAGCTAAATACTGTTCCGGGTTCTACGCGCTGCAAACCTTCAACACGAATATCTTTCACCACAAATGAGTCTGCTGCAGATGCGCTCAAGCTCAACCCAAGCGCACAAAATATCAAGATTTGGGCAATGAAGCGGGCAAAAAAACGGAAAGAATGTGTCAGAGAATTCAAGGCGAAATATAGCGTTGTAAATCGTTAAACAAGGCCAGTAATGACATAGAAATCAGCAGAAAGAAGCCCACTTTTTGGAGTTGCTCCTGCATTGATGTCGAAATCCGCTTACCGGCTACCAACTCCCATGCATCATACAGTAGCTGACCCCCATCTAGCATCGGAAAAGGGAGCAAATTGAGTAAACCAATGCTAATACTCATAAGTGCCAAAAAGGCTAAAAATGGCTGCCACCCTACCTGGGCTGATTTGCCTGCCATATCAGCAATACTGAGGGGTCCACCCAACTGTTTTAGGGAGGTATTTCCGGTAAATAATCCAGCCATTAGCCTTGCAGAAACCTTAGTAATCACCCAGACCCTTTTGGATGCAAAAAGAAGCGCATCTATTGGCCCTAATTTCAGGTCTTGCCACTCCGCCAAAGGGGTTAACGCAGGCAAAATGCCCAGCGCCAACATAGGGTCCTTATCGGGGTTGATTTTGGGCAAATCCTTGGCATAAAAGGACTTCACTAGGCTAGCGCCAGCAGGGGTTTCCAACTCCAGAGCAAACCCATTCTCGCCGGTGAGCGCATCCATCAAATTCCAGCGCAAGGCATTCCAACTTGGAACACGTTCAAAATCACCAAAAAGGGGCACAACATCCTGTCCAGAGCCTAAATCCTGCCAGCCAATCACCCGATCTCCCCCGGTCAATCCAAGTGTGGCGGCAACCGAATGCTCAGGGGGGCTCTGCAATACCGCTGGCAGTTGAGGCGCACCGGATACGTAGATAAGAGCAAAAAAGATAATTGCTAGAAAAAAGTTTGCGAATGGACCTGCCGCCACAATCAAGGAGCGCTGCCACAGCGGCTTCCGATCAAAGGCCTGAGACGCTTCATCAGGAGCAATAGTCTGTTGAGGATCTCGACCATCGAGCAACTTGACATAGCCACCCAAGGGAATAGACGCCAATACCCACTCTGTTTTATTTTTAGCGTGGTAAGTGAATAAAGGTTTACCAAAACCAACTGCAAAGCGCAGTACACGAACACCGCAACACCGAGCTGCAAAAAAATGTCCAAACTCATGGAAGCTGACCAACACCCCAAGGGTCAATAAAAATGCAGCAAGAGTAATTAATGCTTGCAAAGAATATTCCTCACTACTGCTTGTGCATATTGACGAGTACGTGCATCAACATCCAAAATCAATTCAAGTGAGTCTGCATTGACTGCAGGAATCGCATTCAACACATTCTCTACTACAGCTGAGATCTGTAAATAAGGCAAGCCCTCATCCAAGAATGCTGCAACCGCAATTTCATTAGCAGCATTCAGAACCGTGGGTGCTGTACCACCCGCCTTAGCGGCAGCAAATGCCAAAGAAAGACAAGGGAAACGCTCTAGCTCTGGTTCTGAGAAACTCAAAGATGCTAGTTGCGTCAAACTCAATGGTGCTACACCAGCATCAATACGCTCTGGCCAAGCCAGCCCATAGGCGATAGGAGTTCGCATGTCTGGTTGACCCAACTGAGCCAACACTGACCCATCGCGATAACGGACCATTGAATGAACCACGCTTTGCGGATGAATCAATACTTTAATTTTCTCTAAAGGCAAACCAAATAACCAAAAGGCCTCGATGACCTCCAGGCCTTTATTCATCATCGTTGCTGAATCTACAGAAATCTTTCTACCCATCACCCAGTTAGGATGTGCGCAAGCTTGTTCTGGAGTGATGCTTGCCAATTGATCGAGGGGTGTACCTCTAAAGGGGCCACCCGATGCAGTTAACCAAAGCTCTTCAACGCCTAACGCAGAATCAGGATCTTGAGAAAACTGGCTTGGTAGACATTGAAAGATTGCATTATGTTCGCTATCAATAGGGAGTAATTGACCTCCGCCCTGCTTGATTGCCTGCATGAACAAATCACCAGACATCACTAATGCTTCTTTATTAGCGAGCAACACTCTTTTGCCTGCTTTGGCAGCAGCCAAGGCAGGGACCAAGCCTGCAGCCCCAACAATGGCAGCCATCACAGTATCGCAATGCGATTCGGTAACAGAGGCAACTAAAGCTTGTGGGCCATGCAAAACTTGAGTGCTGATTTGCTTCTCAAGCAAAAGCTTGCTTAAGCGGGCAGCGCCATCTGCGTCTGCCACTACAGCAATAGCAGGTTTAAATTCAATACACTGCTGTGCGAGTAGATCAACCTGTTTTGCTGCAGTAAGTGCTACCACCTTAAAGCGATCTGGGTGTGCACGGATTACATCTAGGGTATTGACACCGATAGACCCCGTAGAACCTAGAATGGCAACCTGCTTGATTGACATCACACCAATCCTGCCAAGAGTGCTGCGATTGGCATAGCTGGAATCAAAGCATCTACGCGATCTAATACTCCACCATGGCCAGGCAACAAATGACTGGAATCCTTAACGCCGGCCAACCGTTTTAATTGGGACTCAAATAAGTCTCCAAAAATACTGAAGGCTGTCAATACCGTAACCATCATGAACATTGGAACCCAGCCAAAACGGATAGCCCACGCGCCAAATAAGGTTGACTCAAAAGACAAAAAGTAAACGCATAGGAAAGCGTAAGCGTAACAAAGTATTAAGCCGCCAATAGCACCCTCAATGGATTTTCCAGGGCTAATTTGCACTGCAAGCTTGTGCTTACCAAAAGCCTTGCCAACAAAGTAAGCGCCAATGTCTGCAACCCATACTAATGCCATGGTGCTAAGCAAAAAGATGAGGCCGAGTTCACGCAAGAACACCAATGCAAACCAAGTGGCCGGTAGCACAATTAAACCAAGCACTACATAAAAAGGCCTTAACTTATCCAGCGAGAGATTCATTCCTTTGGCCAATATAAATGGGGCAATGAAGAACCAGAAAATCACAGCTAGAAGCAATAGGGCAAACTGCCATGAGGCATTTTGCATACCTAGTAACAGCAAAATAATGGCCAGACAAAATAATGCGTATACCCAAGAGGCACGCCCTGCCCCAGGATTAAGTAAGCGACTCCACTCCCAAGCGGCAGCTAACAAAGCCGCCAAAAAGAAAGCGCCGATATAAATTTGGGGCAGCAGAAACAAGATGGGCAGCAATACCGCCAATAAGATAAGGGCGGTAATGACTCTGGTTTTTAGCATGGGAAGTGCGCTTAGTAATGAACTACGTCAAACTGCATCGCTCATAGCTTGCGAAGCAAGCTGAGCACTAGTACGACCAAAGCGGCGCTCACGCTGGCTAAACCAGTCAAACGCCTTGTGCAGCTCTTTCTCGTCAAAGTCGGGCCACAAGATATCTGTGAAATACAACTCGGTATAAGCCAATTGCCATAGCAAGAAGTTGCTCACACGCTGCTCGCCGCCAGTTCGAATAAACAAATCAGGCTCTGGAGCGTAAGCCATCGAAAGATGGGGCTGAAGTAATTCTTCAGTTACCTGCTCCGGCTTCAGGTTGGGATTGGCAGTAAGACATTGACGCATTGCTTGCAAGATATCCCAACGGCCACCATAGTTTGCTGCAATCGTAAAAGTTAACCCCTTACAGTCAGCTGTCTTTTTCTCCGAAAACTCCACCATCTCTTGAATCGCAGAATCGAAACGACTTAAGTCGCCAATTAAACGTAAAGCAATATCGTTCTCAGCTAAACGCGACACTTCGCCTTTGAGTGACTTTAGAAAAAGCTTCATTAGGAAACCCACTTCTTCCGGTGGGCGACGCCAGTTTTCAGAGCTAAAGGCAAATACAGTGAGATATTCAACGCCTAGCTTACGGCATTCTTCAACAATCTTGCGTACTGCGCTCAACCCTTCGGAGTGCCCGGCAACGCGGGGCATCATGCGCTTGCTTGCCCAACGCCCATTGCCATCCATAATGATTGCAACATGGCGAGGTACAGCGCTGACCTCTGGGATGGCTAGAGTTGAGCTGGAATGTTGAGTCATGAAAAGCTAAAAATTCAGGACGGCTTTAAACCGTCATGATCTCTTTTTCTTTTTCAGAAACGATCTTATCAACATCGATCACTGCTTTATCAGTCATCTTCTGAATTTCATCAGTAGCACGACGCTCTTCATCTTCTGAGATTTCTTTATCTTTGGTTAAGCGTTTGAGGTGCTCATTCGCATCACGACGTAAATTACGAACAGCAATCTTCGTTTCCTCGCCCTCATTCTTCACAACCTTAGTGAGGTCGCGACGGCGCTCTTCAGTCAAAGCAGGCATTGGTACGCGGATTACCGTGCCCTGGGATGCTGGGTTTAAACCTAAATCAGAATCACGAATCGCTTTTTCAATGACTGCAACCATCGTCTTTTCAAATGGTTGAACATTAATGGTGCGCGCATCCGCCAAGCCTAGGCTCGCAACCTGACTTAATGGAGTGGGGTTACCGTAGTAATCCACCTGGATGTGCTCCAGAATTCCTGGGTTAGCACGGCCAGAGCGAATCTTGGCCAAATTGGTCTTCAAAGCCTCAAGAGACTTTTGCATCTTTTGATCGGTATTGGTTTTAATTTCTGCTGCAGACATCAGGCCTCCTATTAAACGTGTACTAAAGTACCTTCAGGTTCACCTTGCACTACACGCATCAATGCGCCTGGCTTGAGAATTGAAAATACTTTGATTGGTAATTTGCGATCACGACACAATGCAAATGCAGTCGCGTCCATGACTTGTAGATTCTTGATTAAAGCTTCGTCAAACGTAATCGTTTTATATAAAGTTGCTGAAGGATCTTTTACTGGATCAGCGCTGTAGATGCCATCTACCTTAGTTGCCTTGAGCATGATCTCAACGCCCATCTCAGCCCCACGCAGAGCAGCTGCGGTGTCGGTGGTAAAGAATGGGTTTCCAGTTCCAGCGGCGAAGATGACTACTTTGCCCTCGCCCATCGCACGAATAGCACGCGGACGAATGTAAGGCTCAACTACTTGATCCATGCGAAGAGCGGATTGCACGCGCGCCTCAACACCTTTTTGACGCAACGCATCTTGCAATGCTAAGGAATTCATCATAGTTGCCAGCATACCCATGTAATCGGCCGTTGCACGATCCATGCCGGCTGCACCACCCGCAACACCACGGAAAATGTTTCCGCCGCCAATCACAATCGCTAGCTCCACTCCGATATTCACAATATCAGCGATTTCCTTAACCATGGAATCGATAGTGACTGGATTGATGCCAAAAGCATCATCGCCCATAAGGGCTTCACCAGATAGTTTTAGGAGGACTCGTTTGTAGGCTGGCATGTTTTTTATTTTCCGTAATTTGCTAAGTAATTTACTTACTTAGCTTATTGATCTTTAAGCACTTTTTAATATCTCTGCCAAATTATAAAGGGCTTGGGAGGGATCAAAGAAAAGGGCACGGAAACTAAGGTTTCTGTGCCCTTTTGGGTATTACCAAGCAGTGGGGCAAGCCCCAAACTAGCCTATTAAGCCGTTGCTTTAGATGCGGCAGCCACTTGTGCAGCTACTTCAGCTGCAAAGTCGTCTTGACGCTTCTCAATGCCTTCGCCTACAACAAACATGGTGAAACCCTTGATTGTTGTATTTGCAGCTTTGAGCATTTGCTCTACAGATTGCTTATCGTTCTTTACGAAAGTCTGGTTCAACAAAGAAACCTCTTTAAGGTACTTCTGAATAGAGCCTTCAACCATCTTTTCAACGATTTCTGGTGGTTTGCCTGATTCAGCAGCTTTTTGAACGGCAACACTACGCTCAACAGCAATTGCTTCAGCAGGAACGTCAGCCATCGACAAAGCCACTGGCTTCATTGCAGCAATATGCATTGCTACGTCTTTAGCAGCAGTTTCGTCACCCTCGAACTCGACCATTACGCCGATACGAGTACCGTGGAGGTAGGAAACCAACTTATTGCTACCAGCAAAACGCTTGAAGCGACGTGGCATGATGTTTTCACCGATCTTACCGATCAATGCGCTACGAACTTCATCAACAGTTTGACCATTCAATGGCAATGCTAACAATGCAGCAACGTCAGCTGGATTCTTTTCAGCAACCAACTTCACGCAGTCATTAACAAATGCCAAGAAGTCGTCGTTCTTAGAAACGAAGTCAGTTTCGCAGTTCACTTCTAACAAAGCACCAGTAGTGCCATTGATAGAAGCAGCAACGATACCTTCAGCCGTTACACGAGAAGCTGCTTTACCAGCTTTGCTACCTAGCTTAACGCGCAAAATCTCTTCTGCACGAGCCATATCACCATCAGCCTCAGTCAAAGCTTTTTTGCACTCCATCATCGGAGCATCAGTTTTGGCGCGTAACTCGCCAACCATTGCAGCGGTAATAGCGGCCATTATTCAGCTTTCCCTTCTTCAACAAACTCTTCTTCGCCTTCTTTAACTGCTGTCAAGATTTCTTGAACAGAGTTAGCTTTGCCTTCGAGGATTGCGTCAGCAATACCACGTGCATAAAGGAGAACAGCTTTGCTGGAGTCATCGTTACCAGGGATGATGTAATCAACACCTTCTGGTGAGTGGTTAGTATCTACAACTGCGATCACTGGAATACCAAGCTTGTTAGCTTCAGTAATAGCAATCTTGTGATAGCCAACGTCCACTACGAAAATAGCATCAGGAACACCGTTCAAATCTTGAATACCGCCAAGTGCTTTTTGCAACTTGTCGAGATCACGGTCATTAGTCAAAGCTTCTTTCTTAGAAAGCTTTTCCCAGTCGCCAGCTTCTTTAGCAACTGCCATGTCTTTCAAACGCTTGAGGGAACCTTTAACGGTTTTGAAGTTGGTGAGTGTGCCACCCAACCAACGGCTGTCGATGTAAGGCATACCAGCACGAGCAGCTTCTTCAGCAATGATCTCGCGTGATTGACGCTTAGTACCAACAAATAAAATCGTGCCACGATTAGAAGCAACTTGTTTTGCAAATTTCAGGGCGTCCTGAAACATTGGCAATGTTTTTTCTAAGTTGATGATGTGGATTTTGTTGCGATGGCCGAAAATGTAAGGGGCCATTCTTGGGGACCAGAAACGGGTTTGGTGACCAAAATGGCAACCGGCTTCCAGCATTTGACGCATAGTTACTGACATAACTTCTCCTAAGGGTTGTTTCTAAAGTTGAGTCCTAGCTGCGCTAAAAAACGCCACCCTGGAAGGCTCAACTCGCGATTTCAAGTCCAAAATAGACCTGAGTCCGAAATTATAGCTTAAATATCAATGCTCTAGCCACCCTCACCCCTAAGTAGTAAAAGGGGCCTGCCCTCAAAATGACCTCCAGAAGCCCCAAAAACGGGCTATTTGCCTAAATTTTAGGCAATATGATCAAGCCAAAACTATCCAAGTCGTTGATAATCAAGGCATGAATAGTGTATTTACCGCAGAAAAAGACATCCTAGGGATGCGCGAAGCTGGCCGCTTAGCTAGCGAAGTGATTGATCATGTGGCTCCCCACGTCAAAGCCGGCGTCACCACGGGCGAATTAGATCGGATTTGCCATGAATATATGCGTGATGTCCAAAAAACCATCCCAGCTCCACTGAACTATCAACCGCCTGGCTACCCTCCTTTTCCAGCATCCATCTGCACTTCTGTAAACGATGTGATCTGCCATGGAATTCCTGGTGACAAGATTCTCAAAACCGGTGATGTAGTCAACTTAGACATTACCGTGATTACCCCTGATGGCTACTACGGTGACACTAGTCGCATGTTTATGGTGGGCGAAGTGTCAGTCATGGCAAAGCGTCTCACTCAAATTACTTTTGAGTGTATGTGGCTTGGCATTGCTCAAGTTAAACCGGGTGCGTCACTTGGTGACATTGGTCACGTGATTCAGACTCATGCAGAAAAAGCAGGTTATTCAGTAGTGCGCGAATACTGCGGTCACGGCATTGGCAAAGTGTTTCACCAAGACCCACAAATTCTCCACTATGGTCGTCCAGGTACCGGCGAAAAACTAGAAGCTGGCATGACCTTCACAATCGAGCCAATGATTAATGCTGGCAAACGCGATATTCGCACTATGCCCGATCAGTGGACTGTAAAAACAAAAGATCGCAGCTTGTCTGCTCAGTGGGAACATACCTTGCTCGTTACTCAGACTGGTGTTGAAGTACTTACCTGGTCAGAAGGCAGCAACCCACCGCCAGATTGCGTTAAAGGCCTGTCTTTTAGACCTTTAGTAGCAAGCGCTTAATACGATGAGCAAGCCCCAGGCAGCCAGCAATATTGTTGATGCAGCTAGCCTGCGCGCCGCTCGAGAAATTGCTTACGACGAGTTTAAGAAAACACAGTCGGTAGGAAAATTAACTAAACAACTTTCCAAGTTGAGCGATCAACTCCTTAGCCACTTATGGAGTAATTGCGGCTTAAACAATGAAGCCACCTTAGTTGCAGTGGGTGGCTTCGGTAGAGGCGCTTTATTTCCCTACTCCGATATTGATATATTAATTCTGCTACCAGCTGATGAAGAAAAGGCTAGGACTTTATCAAAACAAGTTGAGCAATTTGTTGCAAGCTGCTGGGATACAGGATTGGAAATTGGCTCTTCAGTCAGAAGTGTGGCTGAATGCATGTCAGAATCTGAGCAAGATATTACTGTGCGCACATCTCTCTTAGAAGCACGACTGATTTGTGGCAAAAGACAGCTCTTCAAAGACTTCGCAAAAGCCTTTGAAGCGGCATTGGATCCCAAGGCTTTCTTCCAGGCTAAGCAAGCAGAACAAATTCAGCGCCATTACAAGTATCAAGACACCCCTTACGCCTTAGAACCCAATTGCAAAGAGAGTCCTGGCGGATTACGTGATTTACAGGTGATCTCTTGGGTAAGTAAGGCCGCATTATTAGGCGATACCTTTAAGGACCTCAATGAGGCCGGTCTCGTAACGAAGCGTGAGCTAACTGAACTCAACCGCAATCAACGATTCCTAGAAACCCTGCGTGCTAACTTGCATTTGCTAGCAGGGCGCAGACAAGATGTTCTCGCATTTGATTTGCAGGCAGCATTAGCAGCATCAATGGGAATTACAGAAGAATCGTCGCGTCAAGCGAGTGAAGCCATCATGCGTCGCTACTACTGGGCGGCTAAGGCTGTTACACAGCTAAATGACGTTCTACTGCAGAACATTGAAGCCCTGCTTTTTTCGCAAGAGTCTAAGACAATTCTTGCCATTCCCGGCGAAGGTAACGAGCACTTCATTGAACGTCAAGGCGTTTTGGATATCACTGATCCCGAACTCTTTCAGAAGCATCCAGAGCAGATTCTGCGGACCTTCCTGGTTTTTGCACAAACTGCGAATGTTAAAAGCTTATCAGCCACCATTTTCAGAGCGCTCTATAACGCGCGCCAGACAATGGATAGCCAATGGCGCAAAGACCCAGTCAATCGAGCGCTTTTTATGGAGATACTGAAAGAGCCTGATGGAGTCAGTCGTGCATTTCAGTTAATGAACCGCACCAGCGTGCTTGGCCGCTACTTACCTGCATTTAGAAAAATAGTTGGCCAAATGCAGCATGATTTATTTCATATCTACACAGTTGATCAACATATTCTGATGGTCTTGCGCAATGTCCGACGCTTTATGGTGGTTGAGCATACTCATGAGTTTCCGTTCTGCAGTAGCTTGATTGCCAATTTCGAGAAGCCTTGGTTACTGGTCATTGCCGCCCTTTTCCACGACATTGCTAAAGGACGCGGTGGTGATCACTCAGAACTAGGCAAGGCTGACATGCGTCAGTTTGCTAGAGAGCATGGTTTAGATAAAAAAGATACCGAACTACTAGTCTGGCTAGTGGCTGAACATCTCAATATGAGTCAATTTGCACAAAAGCAAGATATTACGGATCCTGATGTAATACGCGCTTTTGCCAAGAAGATGGGTGATGAGCGTCACCTCACCGCACTATATTTGTTAACAGTTGCTGACGTTCGCGGAACTAGTCACAAAGTGTGGAATGCCTGGAAAGGCAAGCTCTTAGAGGATCTGTATCGCGCAACACTCAGGGTATTGGGAGGGGCAAAACCCGATGCCTCATCAGAGTTAGCGCAACACCAAGAAGAATCTAAAGCTAAATTAAGACTGTATGGCATCAATGATGAATCTTATGAAGATTTATGGAAGCAGTTAGATGTTGCCTTCTTCTTAAGGCAAGACTCCTCTGATATTGCTTGGCTTACACGCCATCTATATAACAAGGTCAATAGCGATCAACCCATTGTGAGAGCAAGATTGTCTCCGATTGGCGAAGGACTGCAGGTAGCTGTCTACGTTAAAGATCAAGAAGATCTGTTTGCCAGAATCTGCGCCTACTTTGAAAAGCATGGTTTCTCCATTTGGGATGCGCGTATTCATACAACACGCCATGGTTACGCTCTAGATACTTTCCAAATCTCTGGCAGTAACTTAGTGGATGAGGGTGGCAGCTATCGTGACCTTATCCAACTCGTTGAATTTGAGTTGACTGAGGCGCTCACCAACACAGAGCCACTACCTAATCCAAGTATGGGCCGCCTATCAAGACAATCACGCACTTTCCCAATTCAGCCACGGGTTCACATGGTTCCAGACGATCGTGGCAGGTATTACACGCTGGCACTATCGGCAAGTGACCGCACTGGTTTGCTCTACACAATTTCTAGAGTGTTAGCGAAACATCAGGTATCCATTCATACCGCCAGGATAAATACGCTTGGCGAAAGAGTGGAAGACATCCTACTCTTGGACGCCGCTAACTTAGGTAAGAATCCCAAGCTACAAATACAACTTGAGACTGAACTGTTGGAGGCTTTAGGCGCTTAGACCAATTTAGCTAAAGCACGCTGGATGCGAATACTTTCAACATCAGCAAAAGCAAACCACCTACACTCAATGTCCTCTAGAGACTGCTCTTCTCGCAAGACTCTTAGCTGATAAAGCAAATCAATATGCAAATGAGCGCTTTCTCCCTTCTTGGGGTTCTCGGGAATTTCGTGAATATCGATATCAATGGGGTCTTGGTTTTCAGAATCTAGCTCACAGACATATCCAGTTTCCTCATGCACCTCTCTGATAGCGGCTTCTATTGGAGAGTCGCCCTCTTCGATATGGCCTCCAGGCTGAAACCAGCGTTTGATGTGCGGGTGAAAAATCAACAGAACCCTACCATTCTTAATTACTAAACCGCTAGCTGTAATGTGGCCATGGGTTATTGAGCGAGAAAATGGATTTGAGGAAGCAAGAATCACATCACACTTGGTATAGTGACTGGTACCGCTCGCCTGAACGGCTATTGCTGAAAAAATATCCATCTCGAAAGAAATTATTTCAACAATTCCAACATTGCCGCTTCATCAATCACTGGCAAGCCTAGCTCTTCTGCTTTGGTTAGCTTGCTGCCCGCATCAGTTCCAGCAACTACATAGTCGGTTTTCTTCGAGACCGATCCAGCAACTTTTGCGCCCGCTTTTTCGAGGAGATCTTTAGCTTCATCTCTTGTCATCGTTGGGAATGTTCCGGTTAGAACAAAAGTTTTACCCGCAACGGCAGCACTAATGACTTTTTCTTCAACAGCAAGCTGCATTCCTGAGGCTAGCAGCTGTTCAATGACTTCTCGGTTATGTGCTTCTTGCATAAAGCTAGTGATAGAGTCCGCAACAACGGGACCCACATCTTTTACAGTCAGCAGGTCTTCGAGATTTGCATCCATGAGAGCATGCATCGATTGATAATGATTAGCCAAATCCTTAGCTGTAGTCTCACCTACGTGACGAATACCCAAGGCAAAGATAAATCTGGCTAAGGTGGTATTTCTGGATAGGTTGATTGCCTGAATGAGATTGTCTGCAGACTTCTCACCCATGCGCTCTAGGTTAGCCAAGGCAGTGAAGCCTAATCTGTAGAGATCTGCCGGAGTTCTAACTAGATTGTTGTCCACCAGCTGATCAACAATCTTCTCACCTAGACCTTCAATATCAAGCGCTCTTCTATGGGCAAAGTGAATTAAAGCCTGCTTACGCTGCGCGCCACAGAAAAGTCCACCACTACAACGGGCTACCGCCTCATCTGCTAGACGCTCAATATGCGAATCACATACCGGGCAATTAGTGGGCATTACAAATTCTGCTGCATTAGCTGGACGTCGGTCCTTGATCACCGACACAACCTCTGGAATTACATCACCCGCTCTACGTACTGATACGGTATCGCCAATACGTACGTCCTTGCGTTTAACTTCATCTTCATTGTGCAGTGTGGCATTGGTAACAGTGACGCCACCAACTTCTACAGGAGCAAGTCTTGCTACCGGTGTAATCGCGCCTGTGCGCCCTACTTGCACATCAATACCCAGAACTGTAGTGAGCGCTTCTTGAGCGGGATATTTATGGGCAAGTGCAAATCTAGGGGCTCTCGAGACAAAGCCTAGCTTAGCTTGCTCAGCAAATGAGTTCACCTTATAGACGACACCATCAATGTCATACGGCAAAGAATCCCTCTTGGTGCCAATCTCGTTATAAAAAGCTAAGATCTCTTCTACTGAGTGCAACACTTTTCGCTCAGCGCATACCGGCAAACCCAGCTCTGCATAAGCGTTGAGCAATTCTTCATGGGTTTTGGGCAACCAAGACTGAGGCTCCAGTGCACCTAAGCCATAAGCAAAGAAAGATAAAGGACGCTTAGCCGTAATCTTGGAATCCAATTGACGAAGGCTGCCTGCTGCAGCATTGCGAGGGTTGGCAAATTCTTTCTCACCCAACTCTGCAGCCTGTTTATTCATTTTCTCGAAGTCTTTTAGGTACATAAAGACTTCACCGCGCACCTCCAAAATACTCGGAATATTTTTTCCGGTAAGTTTTAGTGGAATCGCACGAATCGTTTTAATATTGGCTGTGACGTCTTCCCCGCTGGCACCATCGCCTCGAGTTGCCGCCGTTACCAGCGAGCCATTTTCATAACGAAGAGAAATCGCTAGACCATCGAACTTCAATTCACCTGCATAGGTTACTTGGTCAACATGTAGAGCCTCGCGGCAACGACGATCGAAAGCAATTAGCTCTGCATCTTCAAATGCATTATTTAAAGAAAGCATTGGCACTGCATGGGTAACCGAATCAAACTCTTTTAAAGCCGTACCACCTACGCGCTGAGATAAGGATTCTGGTGTAATCCATTCGGGATGAGCAGCTTCAATCTCGAGCAACTCTCTATAGAGACGATCGTATTCGATATCAGGCAGAAGCGGATTGTCTAAAACGTAATAAGCATGCTCTAGACGAGCAAGCTCTGCTTGCAAGAATACGTAACGCTCCGCTAAATTTGTCGGACTAGTGGACGACAAAGTGATTTCCTAGCTAAATAGTCTGCTAGCTGTAGAAGATCCAGCAGGAACGCCAGATTTCTCAAGATTGGCATAGAGAATATCGAGGTGCTGACGGATACTAATTACCGCAGCCTCGCTCAGGTTGATGCCATTGTCATCTACCAAGCGACCATGGGCGGCTTGTGCAATCTCAATACCTTCGGCGAGCATTCTTTCAAATGCGCGCTCTTCCTGGGGCACTAATGGAACTTCAAGCAATAGAGTAGCTTGACTTACTGATTTATTCGGATCCAAGTCAGCGCTACTAAAAATTACCATACCTTTACTGAGGTATTCGTAATGGCGTCCGTTTCGAGCGAGTTTAAAACCACGTTGACGCATGAGGGCATCAAAGTTACCCCATGGACATGGCTCGTCAAATAGCACATTGATACTCAATTGAATATCACTTTCTGCAGCCATTACATCCAACTCTTTAGCGCCATCTAACATCGTACTCACGCTCGGCATATCAATTTGCGAGCCCAAGGTCTCTGCAAGTGCTTGTGCGCGCGAGCAAAAGTCAGATAACTCTAGAACGCCAATAGGGCCTTTACGGCTAGCTAACTGGATAGCCAATTGCAGATCGGAATATGTGGAGTCAGGATGCAACTCTTCCCAATCTTCAGCAACATCTAGATTGGCATTTAAGCCCTCGCACATCCAGCGTGCAGTTGATTGAGCCTCGAGATCCGTCCAGGCATTGATTTCATCAAGAATTTCTGCACCACTAATACCTTCATCAAAGCGCAATGTGATGACGCAATCAATCCGAGGATCAATGGCGTATTTTTCTGGTGCTGATATCGTTGTTAACGGCTCGCCAAAACTTGGCTCCGATCTACCGGCCGTATTGCCGTCAGCAAAACCTTGGCCAAAGCTAGGCTCTTTTCCAAAGCGATCATCCAGAGAATATTCACTTTGATCTTTTGCCTTACGACGAGCCCGCGCATACTTAATATTCAGAATGGCTACTGCTATCAGAATCAGCAGACCAATTGCAGCCAGTGCAAATTGCAAATCAGACAAACCCAACATCGTCATGATTTGTTCTACGTACACTTAAGCGGCCTCCACCATTGAAACAGCAGAAGAAATATCCACCGCAACAATACGGGATACGCCCTGCTCTTGCATCGTGACACCAATCAACTGATGTGCGATTTCCATTGTGATCTTGTTATGTGAGATGAACAAAAACTGTGTCTTATCGGACATTTTGGCAACAAGATTTGCATAACGCAAGGTGTTTGCATCATCCAACGGAGCGTCAACCTCGTCCAGCAAACAGAATGGAGCTGGGTTCAATAGGAAGAGTGAGAACACTAAGGCAATCGCTGTCAAAGCCTTCTCGCCACCTGACAGGAGGTAAATAGAACTATTTTTCTTACCTGGGGGCTGAGCCATTACCTGAACGCCAGAATCCAGAATCTCTTCACCAGTCATCACCAATTCAGCATGACCACCACCAAATAATTCAGGGAAGAGTTTGCCAAAGTGGGTATTAACCTGATCAAAAGTGCCCTGCAGGAGATCGCGGGTTTCCGCGTCGATCTTCGCAATTGCATCTGTCAAAGTCTGCATCGCTTCATTCAAGTCAGCTGATTGCGCATCCAAGAACTGCTTACGTTCACGAGAGCTTGATAACTCATCTAAGGCAGCCATATTGACTGGGCCTAAAGACTGAATCTCAGTATTTAAGCGATTTACTTCGCTCTGCAAAGCGCCCACTTTCAGATCCGCACTGAAATTCGCCTCAAGCGCCGTGAGGTCAGCCTCTGCATCAGATAACAATGTGGCAAATTGCTCAAAGTTCAAACGAGCAGCCTGTTCGCGCAATTGCAAATCAACGACTTTGTCACGCATTGGTTGCAAGCTACGTTCAACTTGCATACGAGACTCATCCGCTTCACGCAATTGATGCAATAAAGCATCTTGTTCAGTACGCGCGTTTGCTAAGGCAGCTTCACGCGCACTACGGGCTAGTAATAAGCCTTGTAATTTATCTTGAGCCTCTTCATCGCTCAGTGTTTCTAACTCTTGAGCAGCAGCATCATGCTTATCCTGAATCTCCATGATCTGTGTACGCGCAGTACTTTGATCACGTTGCAAGTCAGCGATACGCTGTTGTAAAGAGCGGGTTGCAAAAGCAGCTTCTTGAGCAGCCATCTCTGCAGCTCTAAGTGACTCACGCAAACGATCACGCTCTTCGGTAGAGCGCTCTAATTTTTCTTGCGCAACTTGCAATGCTTCTTGCAGGCCTTGTTTAGATTCTTCAGACTCGAGCAATTCAGCAGCAGACTGCTCTTGAGTCTGACTCACTTGCTCCATCTGTTGACGCAACTCGCTCAACTCACCCTGAATCTGCGCTGCGCGTTGACTGTATTGCTCTTCAGCTTGAGTCAACTGCATTTTCTCTACTTCAAAGCCATGTGATTCTTGAACAGCATGCTCAGCATTTTCGCGGGCCTGCTCTGCCGCTTGATGGGCTGCTTGATAGTTCGCTACACACTGATCCAACTCGCCCTTGAGCTCGCTTTGCATCAGTTGTTGCGCACGCAATTGCTTCTCTAGACTTTCCATCTCTTGAGCGCGCGCCAACATTCCAGCTTGCTCAGAGTCTGCTGCGTAAAGTTGCACACCAACGCGACTCACCAAGTGTCCTTGTTGGGTAACAAATGCGCCACCAGCTGGTAATTTTTCACGGCGATGCAAAGCATCTTCAAGACTGCTAGCGATATATATATTGTCTAACCACTCTTGTAATACTGAAGTGAGTCTTGCAGCGCCTGCACTTTGCACACGACTCAATAATGGTGTGAAGTCAGAAGGCGCAGTGGTATGTGCCGGGGTAATTTCTTCTGTAAGCAAAATGGCTAAACGACTTGGAGGGGCATCATTAGCCAATGCCAATGTTTCTTGCACACTCTTTGCGGTCACCGCAGCTAAACGCTCACGCAGTACAGATTCCAGCGCAGTTTCCCAACCGCTCTCTACTTTGAGCTCTTGCCATAGGCGCTTACTCTCCTTAAGGCCCTTGCTTTCAAGCCAAGGTCCAATCTTGCCTTGGGCTTGAACGCTTGCTTGCAAGGCGGTCAATGCTGTCAATTTGGCTTCAGTTTGAGCAAGATCTTGATTTGCTGCTTGAATCTGTTGCTGAGCAGTATTACGGGCTTCATCAGCCGCTGGAACACGTTGTTGAGTTTCGCCAGCACGCTGCTTGGCTTCTTCCACTTTACGAGCTGCCATGACCTGGCGATCTATCGCCGTCTGCAATGCTTCAGTGTCGGGACGACGTAAGTCATCAAATTCACCAACGAGGCGAGTTTCGCGCCCTTTCAACTCATCTGACTGAGCAGACATAGAGCGCAAACGCTCTCCTAAACTCGCTAAGCGTTGTTCAATAGAGGCTAAGGAATCACGTGCGCTATTGAGTTCACGTGAAGCGTTTTGATAGGCCTCTTCACGACTTGGCATTTGCTCTTGTAAACCGCTTAAATCTGTCAAGAGTGTTTGTTCTTTTTCAGCAGCTAAAGACAGTTCATGTTCGGTAGTACGCTGTGCTTGTGCTGCATCAGTTTCCTGCACAGTCCAACGCTGTAACTGGGCTTGCAAGTCTTGCGTTTGTTGTTGCAAACGTTGACGCGCTTCTTGCACATAAAGAATCTGTGACTCAACCTGACTCACATCAGAATTGGTTTGATATAGATCGCCTTGCGCTTGAGAAACTTTATCTTGTAATGCGTACTGTTGTGTACGCATTGTCTCGAGTTCGGCTTCGACATGGCGTAGCTTAGCGGTCTGCTCTTCTAAGCCAACTTGAGTATCGCGGATACCATTGGCATGACGCTCTTGCTCTTTACCAGCCTCGGTCTGACGCACAAACCACAATAGCTGCTGCTGTGATTTCATTTGCGTAGAAAGCTCAGCATGACGCTCAGCTACAGTCGCTTGTTTTTCCAGGCGAGTTAACTGTTGATCAAGTTCACGCAAGATATCCTCAACACGCGTTAAATTTTCTACCGTGTCTTCCAAACGTGAAGCAGTTTCTTTGCGACGCTCTTTATATTTAGAAACACCAGCGGCCTCTTCAAGGAACACACGCAACTCTTCTGGCTTTGCTTCTAGTATTCGGTTGATCGTGCCTTGTCCAATAATGGCGTAACCTCTTGGACCCATACCGGTACCCAAGAAAATATCTTGAATATCTTTACGACGAACCACTTGGTTATTTACGTAGTAGCTAGAATTTCCATCACGCGTCAGAACACGCTTAATACCCAGCTCTGTAAAAGCGCTCCATTGACCTTGAGCGCGACCCTCTGTGTTATCAAAAATGAGTTCGACACTAGCGCGGCCAGATGGTTTACGCAAACCAGATCCGTTAAAAATAACGTCCTGCATGGATTCACCACGCAATTCGCTGGCACGGGATTCACCTAAAACCCAGCGGACGGCGTCAATAATGTTCGACTTTCCGCAACCGTTAGGACCCACAACGCCAATCAATTGGCCAGGCATTTCAAAGTGGGTTGGGTCTACGAAAGACTTAAAGCCGGAAAGTTTGATGGATTTCAGTTGCACGGCGTACTTTGCAGGGAAAAAAGAGGTTCAAATAAAGGGGTAAAAATTAAAGCTAAAGTGGGAAGATGATAGCAAGCTCTTGCCTGCTTGGACGCGTTTTTGCCCCATCTATATAATGATAAATCTACCTCCAGGGACAAAATCCCTTAACAATCTGATAGTTAACTAAAAAGCATGAGCCAATCACCACAAAACATCATTGAACAAGCCTGGGAAAACCGCGCAAACCTGTCTCCAGATAGCGCCCCTGGGGATGTCCGTAATGCCGTAAATGCCGTTTTGGAAGGCCTTAATGCCGGCACCATTCGCGTGGCTGAGCGCCGTGATGTCGGAAAGTGGGAGGTAAATCAGTGGGTTAAGAAGGCCGTTCTGCTTTCTTTCCGCCTAGAAGACAATAAACCTATGGGCGCTGGGGGATATACCCAGTTCTACGATAAGGTCCCAAGTAAGTTTGAAAACTACACGGCAGCTGACTTTGCTGCTGGTGGATTCCGCGTAGTTCCCCCTGCCATGGCCCGCCGCGGCTCATTTATCGGCAAAAACGCTGTTTTAATGCCTTCCTACGTCAACATTGGCGCTTATGTGGGCGAAGGCACGATGGTCGATACCTGGGCAACTGTAGGTTCTTGCGCCCAAATTGGTAAAAACGTACACCTTTCTGGCGGTGTTGGTATTGGTGGTGTTTTGGAGCCAATTCAAGCTGGACCAGTCATTATTGAAGATAACTGCTTCATCGGCGCCCGCTCTGAGGTGGTTGAAGGTGTTGTTATCGAAGAAAACGCTGTTTTATCTATGGGCGTCTACATCGGCCAAAGCACCAAGATCTATGACCGCGAAACCGGCGAAGTGCACTATGGTCGCGTTCCAGCTGGCTCTGTAGTTGTCCCAGGCTCACTTCCGTCTGCTTGTGGCAAGTACAGCTTATATGCAGCGATCATCGTGAAGAAGGTTGATGCTCAAACTAGAGCCAAGACTGCCATCAACGAATTACTTCGCGACTAAGTTAAATCCATGAGCGCCACACTTGAGCTTACCGAAGCTCTCATCTCCTGCCATTCCGTAACACCAGCTGATGGTGGCTGCCAAGATTTAATTGCCAAACGATTACAGGCGATTGGTTTTCATACAGAGAGCGTGGTGAGTGGCCCTGAAAATTTTCAGGTCACTAACTTGTGGGCAATTAAAAAAGGTAAGGTCGGCGATCAAGGCAAAGTTTTAGTATTTGCAGGTCACACCGACGTAGTGCCTACGGGCCCATTGGAGAAGTGGACAAACAATCCCTTTACCCCAACTATTCGTGACGGCATGCTTTATGGGCGTGGCGCAGCGGATATGAAAACCTCCCTCGCCGGTTTTGTTGTTGCCACAGAAGAATTTGTCACTGCACATCCAGATCATGAAGGCTCTATTGCATTCTTGATTACCAGCGATGAAGAAGGTCCAGCAAACGATGGCACCGTCATCATGTGTGAGCGTTTACAAAAACAGGGCCAGCGTTTGGACTACTGCGTGATTGGCGAACCGACTTCAGTTGATAAGCTCGGTGACATGATCAAGAATGGTCGTCGCGGATCTCTGTCAGGCAAATTGAAGGTGAAAGGTATTCAGGCACATATCGCCTACCCTCACCTTGGCAAGAATCCCATTCACCTTTCTGCTCCAGCAATTTCTGCATTAGTAGAAACTGAGTGGGATAAAGGCAATGAGTACTTCCAACCTACCAGCTTTCAGATCTCCAATGTGCATGCTGGCACTGGCGCAAATAATGTCATACCTGGTGAGCTAGTGATCGACTTTAATTTCCGATTCTCTACTGAGAGTAAGCCAGAGCAATTACGTGAACGCTTAGAGAAGATTTTGAAAGACGCAGGGTTGGACTTTGAGATTGATTGGGTATTAGGCGGCAGCCCATTTATTACTGGTGATGGCGACTTGGCAGGAGCATTACGCAAAGCCATCAAAGCAGAAACCAATATTGATACAGAACTCTCTACTACTGGTGGCACCAGTGATGGTCGTTTTATCGCCAAGATTTGCAAAGAGGTAGTCGAGTTTGGCCCCCTCAATGCAACTAGCCACAAAATCGACGAGTGCGTTATTGTTAATGATGTAGTACCTCTCAAAAATATCTACCGCAAGACTCTCGAGCAATTAATTGCTTAATTGCATGCTCACTTTTTTCTAAAGACCCTTTTCCATCATGGACCCTGAGCCTCAGCAACACTTGACCGTGAACCAGTGCATCGATGAGATTGCACAAAAACTCAAAGCAGCAAATTTGCATTACGGCCATGGGGCAATTGACGCCCGAAGCGAAGCATTGTGGATCGTCAGCAAACAACTCGACTTTAGCCCAGCAGAAGCACTTGATCATTTAGATGATTCAATCACCGAAGAGCAAAAGCAAAAAGCATCTACCGTTGCAGATACCAGAATCTCTACCCGCAAACCACTTGCCTACATCCTGGGTGAAGCATGGCTTATGGGTGTACCTTTTTTCTGCAGCGAGCAAAGCATTGTTCCGCGCTCCTGGATTGCAGAGCTCATCGTAGATGGTTCTCTCGAACCTTGGCTACCTGCTGATGGTAAAGCGCTTGATCTTTGCACGGGTAACGGCTCGCTGGCAGTGCTCTTGGCTCTGTCATGCCCGGATATTCATGTGAGCGCATGCGATATCAGCATGCCCGCGCTCTCTGTAGCTGCACGTAACGTCGATCGTCACAGCCTGGACTCTCAAATCGAGTTATTAAATGGAGATCTCTGGGACGCTTTGCCAGAACCTAATGAAGATAACCTCTTCGATCTGATTATTTGCAATCCACCTTATGTCAATGCCACTTCCATGAATGCGCTTCCTGCGGAATATCATGCAGAGCCTGAGCTAGCCTTGGCAGGCGGTCATGATGGCATGGATTTAATCAGACGCATTCTCGTTTCAGCACCAGATTACTTATCTGAACGCGGCGCTATCTTGCTGGAGATTGGAAATGAGTATGAGAACTTCAAAAAAGCATTCCCTCAAATTCCAGCAATCTGGATGGAGGTTTCTGCAGGCGAAGAACAAGTTCTATTGATTCAAGCAGAAGACTTGCGCTGAGCAAATAAGAGTTAACTTAACTCTGCAGCAGCGGCAATCGCCTGATCAATTCGCTCGACCGGAATCACCTTTAACCCAGGAATCTTAGTCTTCGGCATATTGGCCTTAGGAATGATCGCTACTGTGAAGCCAAGCTTTGCAGCCTCTTTCAGTCGTTCCTGACCCCTCGGGCAAGGACGGATCTCACCAGCCAAGCCAACCTCACCAAATACGATCAACTCCTTTGGTAAGGCTCGATTACGAATTGACGACTGAATCGCAAGAAGAACGGCCAAGTCAGCAGCAGGCTCAGAAATCTTAACGCCGCCCACGGCATTTAAGAAAACATCTTGATCAAAACAAGCCACTCCGGCATGACGATGCAGCACTGCCAAGAGCATTGCTAGACGGGCTTGCTCTAAGCCAACGGCTAAACGGCGCGGATTAGGGACATGTGCCGTATCGACCAAGGCTTGAATCTCAACGAGCAGCGGCCTACTGCCTTCTTGCGTAACCAGAACACAAGCACCAGGAACCATTTGCTCATGTTGCGACAAGAAGATTGCTGATGGATTGGTTACGCCGCGCAGACCTTTTTCGGTCATTGCGAATACGCCTAACTCATTAACTGCGCCAAAACGATTCTTGATAGAGCGAACTAAACGGAAGGAAGAATGAGTATCACCCTCGAAATACAAAACGGTGTCAACAATATGTTCTAAAACTCTCGGTCCAGCTAGATGACCGTCTTTAGTAACGTGACCCACCATCAATACGCAGATGCCACTAGATTTAGCGGCGCGGGTTAATTGGGCTGCGCACTCTCGTACTTGAGCTACAGAACCAGGGGCAGAACTCAATACTTCTGAATATAAAGTCTGAATAGAGTCCACCACCAATACTTGTGGCTTAACGGTGTCCATAATAGAAATGAGTTTTTCCAACTGAATCTCTGCCAACACTTCAAGTTGGGGTGCGTCTAATGCAATGCGTTTTGCACGTAAGGCAATCTGCGCAGCGGATTCTTCACCACTGCTATAAAGCACATTCATGCCAGCCGAACTCATCTCTGCCAATGCCTGCAGCAACAAAGTAGATTTACCAATGCCAGGATCACCACCTAGAAGCACAACACCGCCAGGCACTAAGCCGCCACCCAGCACGCGATCAAACTCTTCAACGCCCGTACTAAATCTTGGCAGATCTTCAGCACTGATTGCGGACAGCTTTTGTCTTGGCAATGATTGTGCCAAGCCTTGAAAACGAGCGTTTGAGGTTGTCTCGGGCAAGCCCTCTTCCAAAGTATTCCAGGCCTGACAAGATGGACATTGGCCCTGCCACTTAGCAGAAGTACCGCCACAAGACTGGCAGACATAAACGGTTTTGACTTTAGCCAAGGATTACCTAAATAAATAAAAAGTAAATTGGAGAAAAATTAATCGAGCTGAGTGCCCGCTTTATTTTCTTGAGCCCTCTTAGGAGCATCTTTACGACGTTGCTCTAGATCAGCCGCTCTTGCTGCAGCATCTTTTTGCTTCTGATCAAATTCACGCTGATTAGCAGCTCGCTCAGCTGCTTTTTCTGGGGAAGCACGCTCAGCTGCTCGCTTAATATCTTCTTGATTCTTGAGGCTCTCACGAAGCTTGCGTTGCACCTCATGCAAAGCCACTTCTTGCTCACGAATGGGATCGATTTCCTTGCGATACTCAGCGCGAGCGCTTCTCAAGCAAGAGTTAACCCAATACTTTTGATAGCACTCAGAGGAAGCCTTACCCCAGCGGTACTTGGACCACTCACGCTGAAGCTCCAACTCTTGCTCGATCTTATCTAATTGCTCAAGCTCCGCCTCTTCTGCAGGCGTAGCAAGCACAACACCACTCAATGCAGTGGCCATCAAAAATATTGAAATGAATATTTTTGATTGGAGCAGAAGACTCTTTCTCAAATCTCTACCTTTGCACCCAACTCAACTAAACGGTTCGCGGGAATCTTGAAGAAGTCAGACTGACGTCCAGCATTTTGATACATCCAGCAGAACAATTTTTCGCGCCAAATAGCCATACCAGGGATTTCGGTAGAAACAATGGTATCGCGCGACAAGAAGAAGGAGGTATTCATTGCATCAAATTTCAAATCAGATGATTTTTCAATCAACTCAATAATTTGCCTCATATCCGGAGTCTCATTGAAACCATAAACTGCGCGCACCACGAATATTCCATTGCCAAGATCGCGCAAGGTAATGCGCTCACTATCTTTTACGTAAGGAACATCCCAGATGCTCACTTTTAAGAAAAAGACTCTCTCATGTAATACGTGGTTGTGCTTTAAGTTATGCAGGAATGAGACGGGTAAATAATCTACATGTGCCGTCAAAAAGATAGCCGTACCTTCTACCCGGTGTGGAGGATGCATCATCAGTGAGTCAATGAAGCTCTTGAGCTCAATGCCATTGTTCATTGCATTCTGACGCAAAATCTTACGACCCTGATACCAGGTCATCAGAAACATAAAGCAAACTGCTCCAAGCAATAAAGGGAACCAGCCGCCTTCCATGATTTTCAACAGATTAGCAGTCAAAAAAGCGAGATCCACAATCAAGAACGCACCAATGATCAAAGTGACTAAAAGAGTATTCCAGCGCCATACAACACGCATCACAATAGCTGCCAAGAATGTAGTCACAATCATTGTGGTGGTAACTGCAATACCGTAAGCAGCTGCCAAGTTTGCGGATTGCTTAAACGCCAAGACTACGGCAATTACCAGAACTAATAGCACCCAGTTAACAAATGGCATATAGATCTGACCAATTTCTTTATCAGATGTATGGCGCACCTTCATGCGTGGTACGAAGCCTAGCAAAATTGCTTGGCTAGTCATTGAAAAAGCGCCAGAGATAACTGCCTGTGAAGCGATCACTGTTGCCATGGTGGCCAAAATGACCAATGGGAATACCAATACGTCTGGCACCATCAAGAAAAAGGGATTGGAGATTGTTTCTGGATTATTCAAGAACATCGCACCCTGCCCAAAGTAGTTCAATAGCAGACAAGGCATGACAATAAAAAACCAGCCCATACGGATAGGCTTAAGACCAAAGTGACCCATATCCGCGTACAAAGCTTCAGCGCCAGTTAACACCAGAAATACTGCTCCCAAAACAATAAAGCCTTGTAACGAGTGCTCAATCAGAAAGCGAATAGCAAATAGCGGGTTAATAGCAGCAAAAATAGCTGGATTCTGAATCACCTGGTTTAAACCCATCAATCCGATGGCCACAAACCAGAGAATCATGATTGGGCCAAAGAGCTTGCCAACTACATCAGTACCGGTTTTTTGGATAACAAAAAGCACCACCAAAATAACGATGGTGATTGGCATCACATATCTAGTGAAGTCGCTAGATATCACTTCGAGGCCCTCTACAGCAGAGAGGACGGAAATCGCAGGCGTGATGATGGCATCGCCATAGAACATGCATGCGCCAAATACACCGGCCATGATGATCAATAATGAACGCTTGGAATTTGCAGGTGCCGTTCTTAGTGCCAAGGCCATGAGAGCCAAAATACCACCTTCGCCATGGTTGTTGGCACGCATTACGAATAAGACGTATTTCAGCGAAACCACAATCGCAAAAGCCCAAAATACCATTGAGATCACACCATAAACAGCATCAGTCGAAAACGGAATGCCGTGCTCTGGACTAAAACATTCTTTAAGTGCGTACAGAGGGCTTGTACCAATATCGCCAAACACCACGCCTATAGCGGCAAACATGAGCGATATAGAGGCGCCCTTCTTATGGGGATGATCCTCTCGAGAAATTTCCACTGGCCTTAGTAAGGACGATTCTGAAAACTCTGGATTGCTAACTGACATTAATAAACCTTAGAGTGATGTTGCGTGGCAATATGTTACTCCTTGCTAGCACTCATTAAAACTAGAATTTCTCGCATAAAACCGCTTATTTATGCGTTATTTGGAGGAATCTCTCGACAGAGACCCCCAAAAAATGGTAGAATTTCAGCTTCAGACGCGGGGTGGAGCAGTCTGGCAGCTCGTCGGGCTCATAACCCGAAGGTCGTAGGTTCAAATCCTGCCCCCGCAACCAAGAATTACGTACTAAGCCCTTAATTTTTAAGGGCTTTTTGCTTTTTTGGGACATCAAAAAAGCCCGATTTCTCGGGCTCTTGGGTTGTGTAAGGGTCCGTTTTAGTTCAAAACCTTATAGCCGCGCCCACTCAAACACCTCTTGACCACCGCTTCTTGGGCTTGATTGCCAGAAAATGCACCACCAGCTCCGCCAATGACAGCGCCTGCTCCAGCTGCCTGTGCAATTCCTGAACCGTTACCGCCAGTAACCAATCCCAACAGGCCGCCGACTACTACACCAGCACCGGCACCTTTAGCAGCTGTAGAGCCCATTCCCGATTGTTGTTGCGCATAGTTTTGGCAATCCTTTAGATCACTCTCATAGGTGGCCTCATTAACACCCTTCATATCGACCAAGGGGCGCACATTCGCTCCAGCGCATCCGACTGCCACAGTGACAACGAGAGAACATAAAGCAACTAGCTTATTCATATGTAACTCCTTTATTGAATTTCACATTATTCGATGCCATAGTCGTTTTATATCATGCCGCCAAAATTGTGTCGAAGACTTTGCGTTATTTTTAAATATCCAAGTCTGCGATCCCGTTAGAGGCGTTTGATAAAAAGGAATATCCAAATTTTTGTATCGCGCAGTCACATCAGGGTGTGGATGCCCATACCGATTCCGATAACCATTTTGCGCAAAAGCGTGATGAGGCTCCAATCTTTTTAAGAGGGCCAAAGATGAAGATGTCTTGCTACCATGATGAGGGGCCATGAATATCAGCTCCCTATCACCAATTTCTTGCAGCATTTCCAGATCTAGCCGCTCAGTAATTTCAGCCTCACCTTGCTTTTCAACATCGCCCGTTAACCATAATGAACTTTGCCGACCCCTTACCTCAAGCACGCAACTCATTTCATTGGGCTTACCAGGGTATTGTTCGGCAAATACTGTTTCAGAATTAGGGTGCCAAATCATAAAATCCACTCCATCCCACATCCAGCGTTGGCCAAAGCGACAGGGGATAGCAGGAATCTTTCTTGCTCGTAAATTTTGTAGCAATGGATTGGAGCTGGGTAATGAGCCCATCATAAAATCGAATCGGATATGCTTGAGAAGTGTTGCAGCCCCTCCTACATGATCACTATCACTATGACTAATGATCATGCGATCAACCTGATTAATTCCCCTGCCGCGGAGATATGGAAGAATGACTCTCTGTCCTGCATCATCTTTCTTACCTTGAATGGGCCCAGTGTCGTACAGCAATCTTCTATTGGCAGTCTCGATAAGAACTGCGGTGCCTTGGCCAATATCAAGAATGCTTGCTCTAAATTCTCCCGGGGAGAGATCGGCGCTTTCAATTAATGTAGTTGGCCAAATTAATAAGGGTGTGGATAGGGTGATGGTGAGCAACCTTGGCCTCCACGAGTCGCCAATATCGCCCGGACGAATGGCATACACAATTCCAGCCCCAGAAAGAATCAGCATCCACCACTCTGGCTGCTTTGACCAGATAACAGCCCAACTCCAGCCAGCCATCCATTCGAGCGCTATTCCCAAGTACTCCATAGATGCATGGGCTGGCCATAAAAGCCATTTGCCTATAAATTCTGGCAATAGGGCTGCAGTAATTGCCAGTGGTGTCACAACATAACTCACTAATGGAATAGCAAATGCATTGGCCAATGGTGAAACAACAGAGACTTGATAAAACCAGTACAAAGTAAATGGTAGCAATGCTAGCGTGACAACAGCTTGCACACGACAAGCCTCACGTACAGCTTGCATCGTACGATGGAGCCAGTGCACTTCCAATTCTTTGCCAGTAGGAATACCCAATAAGCCGGTAGACTCACCCATCCCATACAAAATGGCTGCCACGGCGCCAAAAGACAACCAAAATCCTGGCGTATAGGGAGCCATGGGATCGATCAGCAAAACGAAAGCGAGAGCCCACCACCAAATATCAAAGGATCGAGGATTTCTTCCGGCCCATAAAGCAAATGCCACTACCCCAACCATATACATCGTTCTTTGAGCTGGAATCTGAAAGCCTGCTAACCAAGCATAGATGAATGCAGTCAAAAATCCAGATACTGCTGCAACCTTGCCAACGGGAGTAATCAGTGGGAAGGCACGTCTACGCCAAACAAACGCAGCGAAAGATGCGCCCACACCCGCCAGCATAGTGACATGGAGTCCAGATATGGATATAAGATGCCCAATACCTGTTGCATTAAATACTTGCCAGTCATTTTGATCGATGGCATTTTGATCCCCCATTACCAATGCAACTAAAACTCCCGCATAGCGTGCATCACCTGGAAGCATCGACTGAATCTTTTTACGCAAGTGCCAGCGTGCAAGCTCCATACGCAACTCAAACTCTGTCCAGGCAATATCTTTATCCAGCAACAACTCTCCAGACCTGATGGAGCCGCTAGCACCAAAGTCCTGATGAAAGGACCAGCGCTCAAAATCAAAAGTGTAGGGATTTAGTGAGCCATAAGGGCGCTTTAGCTTTGCTTTAAATTTCCAGCGTTGTCCGGGAATAACTTCGGGGATCGCTTGGGGATTTCTCCAAGCGGGCTGCCAACTTAAGTAGATTCGTTTTGGAAAGTCTTTAATAGCCTCTTTCCCCGAGAAGAATTGATCCGCTTCAAAAGCAAACTTAGCACCCGATAAACTGCTTTGAGGCAACGCGACCACTCTACCCTCAATGGCAAGTTCCCTACCCTCCAACTCGATAGCAAGAATATTCTCTAAACGGTTTTCTGCATAGCGAGCGTTCCATGCAAACCCTATGGTGAATAGCAAACCAATTACCGCAAATCTTTTGAAGTGAGATTCTTGAACAATTAAAAGAGAAGTCAATAAACAAGGGGTGCCGACTGCGATGCATACAAACAACCAATACTCTGGCACTTGCGGCAAAAAGAGAAGGAGAGATCCCCCGGCGATAAACGCCGTAATAGCCAAGCGCAAAGACTTAAGAGGCTAAGTTAAGGCTTGGAATATCTGCACATAATGCAGACCAGCGAGGCAATGCCTGCATAGCGTTACGCCAGACAGCAGAAGCAAATTCAACCTCGCTGATACCTCTAACTAAGGCAAGCTCTTTTGCAATTCTCTCCACAAAATCGGGTTCGTTAAAGGCAATACCCTCTTCCCTGAGCCAGGCCGGTGGAATGTCAGGGGAATCGGTTTCGGTAACGATGCTATCAAGCGGCAACTCTTTTAAGAGTCTGCGAATTTGCAGAGCTCGCTCATAAGTAGCTGCGCCACCAAAGCCCAACTTAAATCCAAGCTCAATGAATTGCTCTGCCTGCTGAAAGCTGCCATTAAAGGCATGTGCAATACCACCTGAAATATTGCGACGACGCAAAGCCTTCAGAATGGCATCCTGTGAACGCCGGACATGCAGGATCACAGGCAATTGATATTTCTGTGCCACATCCAATTGCGCATTGAAAAAGAATTCTTGCTTATGAGGATCTAAATCTTCTACGAAATAATCTAAGCCAATTTCACCAATACCGACAAAACGAGGGTCAGAAAGCGATTCAATAATCCGTTTCTCAAGAGTTTCAATATCGCCCTCTTGAGCTTGGTTGGTATAGAGAGGATGTATTCCGAGCGTATAGACCAACCCAGGAATTTGCTGACTATATTGATGAGTCAGCTCTTTAACAGCAGAAAAATCAGCCGTCCTAACAGAAGGCAGCAGAATTGCCTTAACGTTTTTTTCAGCGGCCGCATGAATGACTGCATCCAGTGAGCCTGAAAACTCGAGAGCATCTAGATGGCAATGGGTATCAATCCACATGGGATGTGCACTCACGCCGAAAACGTCTTTAGTACTCCACGCTCTAAATGCAAAATACGGTCGCAACGTTTAGCGCGCACCGGATCATGCGTCACGATCACAAAGGCTGTACCTTGTTCGCGAGCAATATCTAACATCAAATCAAATACACCATCGGCAGTTTCAGTATCTAGATTGCCTGTTGGCTCATCTGCTAGAACACAAGCAGGATTACCTACCAAAGCACGTGCTACAGCTACACGCTGACGCTCTCCACCTGATAACTCTCCAGGAGTATGAAGTTCACGCGCAGCCAAGCCCACTGCTTTTAGCATCTTGCTAGCGCGATCCATCGACTCATCATTCCCTAGGCCACGAATACGTAAAGGTAATGCCACATTCTCTGCAGCACTAAATTCATCCAAGAGATGATGGAACTGATAAATAAAGCCAAGGCTATGATTGCGAAGCTGATCTAATTTTTTGACTGATAAACTGTTCAAATTGGAGCCGGCTAAAATGACAGAGCCAGTACTGGGGCTATCCAAACCACCCAATAGGTGCAGCAAAGTACTTTTGCCAGATCCCGAAGAGCCAACAATAGCCACCTTCTCTGATGGAGATACATCTAAATCGATGTCCTTCAGTACCTCAACTGCAGTAGGTCCTTGACCATAAGTCTTGGCCAAACCTCTGGCCTTGAGAACTAGCTGATCTAAATTACTCATAACGCAGAGCCTCAGCAGGCTGAACTTTTGCCGCACGACGACTAGGGTAAAGCGTAGCTAATACAGAGAGCCCAAAAGCCATTAAGCCAACTGTCAGCACATCACTTGCCCTCACATCTGATGGTAACTCGCTAATAAAATACACCTCGCGCGGCAAGAACTGAACGCGGAAGATAGCCTCAATTACTGGCACGATGACATCAATATTCAGGGCAATCAATAAACCTAAGGCAACGCCCACCAAGGAACCGAGAAGTCCAATTGCCAATCCTTGAATTAAAAATATTCTCTGTATTAATCCGGGACTTGCGCCCATGGTTCTTAGTATTGCAATGTCAGCCTGTTTTTCATTGACCGTCATTACTAGGGTGGAGACTAGATTGAATGCAGCTACAGCAATAATCAAGGTCAGAATGATGAACATCATTTTTCTTTCAGTCTGAACCGCTGCAAACCAATTGCGGTTTGATCTTGACCAGTCAGTTACCCAAAGTGCCTGCGGAACAATGCCTGCTAACTCATTGGCGATCTCAGGGGCCCGTTGCATATCATCCACTTTGACGCGGAGACCAGATGGATCACGCAAGCGCAATAAGGCTGCAGCGTCTTTCCAGTGCATGATGGCTAAGGAGCTATCGTATTCATAATGACCACTGTCAACGATGCCGACCACCTGCAGAGTTCGCATGCGTGGCATTGCGCCTGCTGGAGTTAAATCACTTTCAGGAACAATTAAATTAATGCGATCCCCGACATGTGCACCAACCATCGCTGCAAGTTGTGCGCCTAGAGCAACACCAAAACTACCTGGCTTGAGATCATCAATATTGCCCGCAACAAATTGTTTTGGTAAATCCGAAACCTTACCTTCTTCGTTAGGCAAGATACCCCGAATAGCTACGCCACGCATCATGCCTTCACGACTCAACAATCCTTGTGAGCTCACCATCGGCGCTACCCCAATAACGTGAGGTTGAGCTGCAACCTTCAGAGCCAGAGGCTCCCAATTTGCTAAACCATCAGGCGCAGTGATTTCTACATGGGACAACACCGACAACATGCGGTCGCGCACTTCTTTCTGGAAACCATTCATTACTGATAAAACCACAATCAGCGAGGCAACCCCTAAAGCGATGCCAGCAGTGGAAATCCCAGAGATAAAGGATAGGAAGCCATCGCGCCTCCCTACCGTCTTGCGACGCTTGGATCGGGTGTAGCGCAGGCCAATTTCTAGCTCTATAGGAAGTCTCAACATAGTCACAGTTTAGTGAATCGCGCGGACAAACTGATGGAATATCTAAATGCCACCTAAAATCAGGGAAATGACTGCAAATTCCACCCCCACCAAAGCCGCGCTGAGACGCTTTACCCTGATGCTTTCTGGGGAAGATATCTTAGATGAGCTCGATAGTAGGGTTGGCCCAAGTCAAGGACTTCCGCATGAGCGGTTTTTGCTAGGGGAATTAGTTCCCCTAGCCCCCGTTTTACTGCTTGGGCAATCCAATCAATCCGTTAATCCCGAAGAAGATATTGCCTGCCTACAGCCAGTTCATCTCCATGCTACGCGAGATCACCTTATTTTGATGGGGCAAAACCAGATCGATCTCACAGCGGAAGAATCTGATCTACTTCTCAAAGCAGCGCTACCTTTTATTGAAGAAGATTTTCAAGGCTCTGTACTTTTTCATGATCGACATTATTGGTTTGTTCCTGCTGGTCCATTTTCTAGCTTAGCAACTTACAGCGTAGACCAAGCACATGGACGCAATATTGACTGGTGGATGCCTAGAGATACCGACAAAGAAGGCATTGCCAAACTTTGGCGCAAACTCCAAAATGAAATTCAGATGCTCTGGCATATTGGCCCAGTCAATGAAGAGCGAGCACAACGTGGCATGCCTAGCATCAACTCAATCTGGGTTAGTGGGATTGGCAAGCTCAATGATGTACAAACCCCCACAGTATTAAAACAATCGCAGCGCCTAATAGGTCTGCACCCCATACTGGCTGGCCTAGGGAAGCTATTAAGCATTCCGCATGAAATTACTTTAGATGATAGACATTTAACTGGCGCTTTTGCTTGGCTTGAACAACCTCAGTTAGCATGGCCACAACTCAGTGCGGCACTGCGAGATAAGCAGTTAGATGAGGTTGCTATTATCGATTTTCCAAAAGGGAAAGTTCGGGAGCGTATTTTCTCCGCAAGAGACCTTAATAAAAAATCATGGGCCTTTTGGAAAAAATCAGAGCCACTGACTTGGAAAGAAATTACTCAAGGATGAGTTTATTTGCTCGACGCCCCTTCTCAGAACGTACTGCTACTTGGTTGGCACAGAGTGGCTTACATCCATTGCTAGCTCGACTCTATGCTGCAAGAGGTCTGCAATCCCCCGAAGAACTCTCGCTGGACTTAAAACAATTGCTTTCACCAGTTGAGTTGAAAAATTGTATTAGCACTGCCTCTTTACTTGCAGACATCCTAGAGAAAAATGAGCCGATGCTCATCGTTGCAGACTATGACTGCGATGGCGCCACCGCTTGTGCCGTTGGCCTTCGGGGCCTTCGCATGCTGGGCGGACCTGAGACCCCGATTCAGTTTTTGGTTCCAAACCGTTTCACGATGGGGTACGGACTGACACCCGAGGTAGTTGAGTTAGCTGCACAGCAAAACCCTAAACCAAAATACCTTATCACCGTGGACAACGGCATTGCAAGCGAAGCTGGTGTTGATCGCGCCCGTGAACTAGGCATGGAAGTTATTGTGACTGACCACCATCTCCCCGGTGACCATTTACCCAAAGCACTAGCCATCGTGAATCCTAACCAACCCGGTTGCAGTTTTCCGAGCAAAGCACTTGCCGGTGTTGGCGTGATGTTTTATATGCTAGTTGCATTACGTGCAGAACTGCGTAAGCGCGGAAAATTTACTAATGAGACTCAGCCTAAAGTAGAGAATCTCCTCGACCTAGTAGCTTTAGGAACCGTTGCGGACGTAGCGCAACTCGATCGCAATAATCGAGTGTTAGTTTCTAATGGTCTAAAGCGCATTCGAGCTGGGATATCACAGCCAGGCATTCAAGCACTGTTTCAAGCTGCAAAACGTGACCCACGCAAAGCAAATACCTTTGATCTAGGCTTTGCTATCGGGCCAAGGCTCAATGCGGCTGGGCGTCTAGCGGATATGACTTTAGGTATCCGTTTGCTTCTAACTGATAACACCGATGAAGCCATGAATTTGGCAAATGAGCTTGATCGTATCAATCGCGAACGCCGTGTAATCGAAACGGGGATGCAAGAAACCGCACTCTCCCATCTAGCAGAAGACCAACTTGATGGCACCATGGCCGAACGCACCAGTATTTGCTTATGGAATCCCGAGTGGCATCAAGGTGTTGTGGGTATCGTGGCCTCTCGCCTGAAAGAACGATTCAATCGACCAGCGATTGTGTTTGCACCAGCCGATGGAAGTACGGGCGAAGAATTGCGTGGTTCAGGTCGCTCGCTAACAGGCTTTCATTTAAGAGATGCACTAGATCTGGTTTCCAAACGTGAGCCAGGACTCATTCTGAAATTTGGTGGTCATGCAATGGCAGCAGGCTTAACCATACGGAAAAGTGATTTTGAGAAGTTTGACACCTGCTTTCAGAAAGTTGCATCTGATTTACTAACTGACGAGTTACTAGAGCGCCGCCATGCCCATGATGGCGCTTTGGAACTCTCTGAATTTACCCCTGAAATCGGCGATCTACTCGCTGAAGAAATTTGGGGCCAAGGCTTCCCTCAGCCCGTTTTCTACGGGGAATTTGAAATTACCCAGCAAAGCCTCATGAAAGAAAAGCATTTACGACTGATGGTTAGACCCATTGGAAGCTCTCAACTCAAGGCAACTGACAAACCACTCACCGCTGTTTGGTTCAACCGCACGCAAAGCCTGCCGGCTAAAGCCAAATTAGCCTACCGCCTAGTTACGGACCGCTACCAAGGCCAAGCCCGAGTGCAGCTGATGATTGAAGCCCATGATGAGGCAGCCAACCCCTGAGGGTGTAGCGCAATAA
This sequence comes from Polynucleobacter sp. JS-Polo-80-F4, assembly GCF_018881965.1. GTDB lineage: Bacteria > Pseudomonadota > Gammaproteobacteria > Burkholderiales > Burkholderiaceae > Polynucleobacter. The sequence goes on along the minus strand of NZ_JACVPI010000001.1, from coordinate 1,316,413 downwards.
CCCCCTTATAATTAGGGGATGGAAGCTGAACAACTCAATACTATTTCGAATACCTTGTCCGATCTGCTCACCCGTGAGCAAGCTCTTCGGGGGTATCTTTGACTTCGACGTAAAGTCACGTCGCCTTACCGAAGTTAATTCAATTCTGGAAGATCCCACCATTTGGGATGATCAAAAGAAAGCGCAAGCGCTGGGCAAAGAAAAGAAATTGCTCGATGGCGTAGTTGCCACCCTTACCGATCTCAATACCAATATTACTAGCGCGCTTGAGCTATTTGACATGGCTAAAGAAGAAAGCGATTTTGAAACGATCGCTGCTATTGAGCTAGATGTTGAGGGCTACAGCAAGATTGTTGGTGACCTTGAATTCCGCCGCATGTTCCACAACGAGATGGATTCTTGCAATTGCTTTATCGATATTCAAGCCGGGGCTGGTGGTACGGAAGCCTGCGACTGGGCTAGCATGCTCTATCGTCAATACCTCAAGTATTGCGAGCGCAAAGGTTATAAAACCGAAATCCTGGAAGAGTCTGATGGCGATGTTGCAGGCATTAAGAGTGCAACCATCAAAGTCGATGGTGAATATGCTTATGGCCACCTGCGTTCCGAAACCGGTGTGCATCGTCTAGTACGCAAATCACCTTTTGACTCCTCAAATGGTCGACATACTTCATTTGCTTCTATCTATGTTTACCCAGAGATTGATGATTCGATTGAGATCGATGTTAATCCTGCCGATATTCGTACGGATACCTACCGCGCCTCTGGTGCCGGTGGTCAGCATATCAATAAAACAGACTCAGCCGTGCGTCTGACCCATATTCCAACTGGGATTGTGGTGCAGTGTCAGAACGACCGAAGCCAACACCGTAACCGCGCTGAAGCGATGAGCATGCTGAAGTCTCGCCTTTACGAACATGAGATGCAAAAGCGTCGTGCTGAACAAGACAAATTAGAGGCTAGCAAAACTGATGTGGGTTGGGGTCATCAGATCCGCTCCTACGTTTTGGATCAAAGCCGCATTAAAGACTTACGTACTAACGTCGAAATCTCTAACACCCAAAAAGTATTGGATGGAGATTTGGATGCCTTTATTGAAGCCAGCCTGAAGCAAGGCGTTTAATTAATCACGAATATGAACGATAAAACGAATTTACCCCCAGTCACTGAAGCGGTTGATGAAAATCACATCATTGCAGAGCGCCGTGAAAAACTTGCCAAGCTTCGCGCTGGTGGCGTTGCATTTCCGAACGATTTTGTTCCAACGCATTTAGCAGTAGATTTGCATGCTCACTACGACAGCTTAACCAAAGAAGAGCTGGCTGAAAAGAAGGTACACGTCAAAGTTGCTGGCCGCATGGTACTGAAGCGTGTGATGGGTAAAGCGAGCTTCGCCACTATTCAAGATCGCAGTGGTCAGATTCAGTTCTATATCAATGATGAGCTTAGCGGGGCTGATGTCCATGCCGCCTTCAAGCATTGGGATATGGGCGACTTCATCTCCGCCGAGGGTAATCTTTTTAAAACCAATAAAGGCGAGCTGTCTGTTGAGTGCAGTAACTTACGCCTGCTCAGCAAATCATTGCGCCCATTGCCAGACAAGTTCCATGGCTTATCAGACCTAGAGACTAAATACCGCCAACGGTATGTAGACCTCATTGTTAATCCAGAAAGTCGCAATACATTCAAAGCGCGCAGCAATGCAATTGCTTCTTTACGTCGCCATATGTTGGACGCCGACTTCATGGAAGTAGAAACACCCATGCTCCACCCAATTCCTGGTGGCGCAGCAGCCAAGCCTTTTATTACTCATCACAACGCACTCGATATGCAAATGTTTTTGCGTATTGCTCCTGAGCTCTATCTCAAGCGTTTAGTGGTTGGTGGTTTTGAACGTGTCTTTGAAATTAACCGTAACTTCCGCAACGAAGGTGTTAGCCCACGTCACAATCCAGAATTCACCATGATGGAGTTTTATGCGGCCTATACAGACTACCGCTGGTTGATGGATTTTACGGAAGGCTTGATTCGTGCAGCGGCAATGGATGCACAAGGCACGGCTGTATTAACTCACCAAGGTCGTGAGCTTGATCTGAGCAAACCATTCCAACGCTTGACCATTACTGAGGCTATCCTCAAGTACTGCGGTCAATCAGGCAAGAGCTATGAAGCAGCCCAACTTGATGACATCAACTTCATTCGCGCCGAATTGAAAAAGGGTGGTGAGAACCCAGATGCCCCAACCCTTAAGAATGCCGGCATTGGCGCACTCCAATTAGCCCTCTTCGAATTGGTTGCTGAAGAGCATCTCTGGGAGCCTACTTACATCATTGATTACCCAATTGAAGTGAGCCCGCTCGCCAGAGAATCTGATACGCGCCCAGGTATTACAGAACGCTTTGAGCTCTTTATTACTGGCCGTGAGATTGCTAACGGATTCTCCGAGTTAAACGATGCCGAAGATCAAGCTAATCGCTTCCGTAAGCAAGTTGAACAAAAAGAAGCTGGTGACGAAGAAGCGATGTACTTTGATCATGACTTTATCCGCGCCCTTGAGTACGGCATGCCTCCAACTGGTGGCTGCGGTATTGGTATCGATCGTTTAGTGATGCTTTTGACTGACGCGCCAAATATACGTGATGTGATTCTGTTCCCGCACTTACGTCGCGAAGAAGAATAAGGCAACAAAAGGCACCCTAGGGTGCCTTTTGTTTAACATGAAATAGATACTCAGTAAGACGATAACTCATCAAACTGATGTGAGTCTTGCTTGAAGGCCTGTTGGGCAATCAATAAAATTCCAGCGAAGAAGCTAAAACATACCAGCAGTGCAAACGCATGATATTGATTTAATCCACCCTGGTTAAGGACCTCAAGATAGGTCTCACTCGCCAATGCAAGGTGTGTGGATAATGCAAGCAAAGCAATCCCAATAATGACCTGAGCAATAGAAAATAATGAGTTTGTTTTTGGTTTGCGAATCATAGCCATATTTTTCACCGGCCCTTAGGCTGGTAGACCTTTCTCATCAAAAACACCTTCAAATAAGGCAGAACTTAAATACCGTTCTGCAGCATCAGGCAGAACGACCACGATGGTCTTTCCAGCATATTCAGGTCTTTTGGCAAGGCGGACTGCTACTGCAGCAGCAGCACCACAAGAGATGCCGACCAAAATGCCCTCTTCTTTAGCTATGCGGCGAGCAAATTCAATAGCCTCTTCATTACTCACCTGCTCAACCTTATCCACCACGGATAAATCGAGGTTATCCGGAATAAAGCCAGCGCCAATTCCCTGAATCTTATGGGGAGCTGGCTTGATCTCTTCGCCATTGAGCTTTTGAGTAATCACCGGACTTGTTGTTGGCTCAACAGCAACCACTTCAATATTCTTTTTCTTAACATTCTTAATATAACGGCCAACACCAGAAATCGTTCCGCCCGTTCCAACACCAGCAACAAACACATCAATATTGCCGTCAGTGTCTTCCCAAATTTCTGGGCCAGTGGTCTTTTCATGAATGGCTGGGTTCGAAGGATTGCTAAATTGCTGAAGCAATACATACTTCGAATCAGACTTGGCAATTTCCTCTGCTTTAGCAACAGCGCCATTCATGCCCTTAGGACCTTCCGTCAAAACGATCTTGGCGCCTAAAGCAGTGAGCAACTTCCGACGCTCAATACTCATAGTCTCTGGCATGGTGAGCGTCAGAGGAATACCCCGTGCTGCAGCCACAAAAGCTAAAGCAATTCCGGTGTTACCCGATGTAGGCTCAACGATTTCTTTGCCAGGAACCAAAAGCCCCTTTTCTTGCGCATCATTAATCATGGCAACACCGATACGACATTTGACTGAATAAGCCGGATTACGCCCCTCAATCTTAGCAAGCACGGTGGCTTTGGCGCCATCTGTTACGCGATTTAAGCGCACCAATGGTGTTTTACCAATGGTTTGTGAGTTGTCTTGAAAATACGTCATAAAAGCCTTTAATCTCGAATAACTTAGATCTTATGGTCGCGGCTTATATTTGTAAAAGATGCACTTCTCATATCCTAAGTACTTTTAGATATATAGCGTACCTAGCATCCTAAAACTAGGTTTTTTCCTTAAATAGACTGACTAATAAGAACAAAAAAAGTACTGAAAACCAAAATAAGGACCATTCAGGCACCTGAAGACCAAGAATAGCTGGAAGCCTGGAACTACAAAGCCCATCCGCCTTAAATAACCAAGGAATACCCTGGGAAAGTTGAAATTGATTAATCCAAATTTCCAAAGGATCGATCCCACAAGATGCTTCTGGATGAGACAAAAGCCATACCTGTCGCCCAGCCACTGAAGCGCCATATGCAGCCGATAAAAGAGCCAGCAAGTGGAAGGGTTTGCGCAATGGGACAATCCCCGCTGCCAAAAAGCAAAAAGTCGCGACGCCCAAATAACCTACCCTTTGCAAGATACATAAAGGACAGGGTAAAAAGCTGACCCCTTTATAGCCAGTATGCTGCAGTATGACTGCAAAAATCACCAACCCAAGGCTGAATAAAGAGATATTAAGATAACGCACTGAGCCCATAGAGAGATCATAGCTTGTTGGCAGGCAAGTCGCGAAGATAAACCTTATTACTAAAAATTTGATGCATATCACGAGTTAATCCTATATCTGCGCTAATAGAGCGCAATTTATACCCCAAGGGATGGGATAATTAGCCATTCTTTAAAACCAAGTTTTTTTATTTACAAGCATTCATGGCCGCATACAACACCGAAACCGTTCTCACTGTTCATCACTGGAACGACACCCTCTTCAGCTTTACTACCACCCGTAATAAAGGCCTACGCTTTCGAAGCGGCCACTTCTTAATGATTGGACTTGAGGTAGAAGGCAAACCACTGGTACGCGCTTACAGCGTTGCAAGCCCTAACTATGAAGAGCATTTGGAATTTTTGAGTATTAAGGTTCAAGATGGTCCATTGACATCGCGACTACAAAAAATTCAAGTCGGAGATCCAATCCTGGTAAGCGAAAAGTCTGTTGGTACTTTAGTATTGGATGACCTAAATCCAGGAAAACATCTATATTTATTTAGTACCGGCACTGGCTTGGCACCATTCATGAGTATCATTCGCGATCCAGAGACTTACGAGAAGTTTGAAAAGGTTGTTTTAATTCATGGTGTGCGCTTAGTTAGTGAACTCGCATACGGTGACTACATTAAAAATGAGCTCGCACAGGATGAGTACCTTGGTGAACTGATTCGTGAAAAACTGATCTACTATCCAACCGTAACTCGCGAAGCATTCAAACACACCGGTCGCCTGACAACTGCCATTGAATCTGGTCAGCTCTTTAAAGATATTGGCCTGCCTCCGCTGGATCCTACGGTAGATCGTGCCATGATTTGCGGCAGCCCATCTATGCTCAAAGAAACCTCCGAGATGTTAGATGCCAAAGGCTTCAAGGTTTCCCCAAGTCTTGGTCAAATGGGTGACTACGTCTACGAGCGCGCGTTCGTAGAGAAATAATCAAACAAGCCTCTTTATATCTAAAAGTAATTTAGATATCGCTATATATTTCTTGTGGATATATAGCGATCTTGGTAAATTGATCTCAACAAGATATTTACCAAGGAGCTGTGATGTCCCCCATACGCGAACACTACAACCCAATTATTACTAGCCTCCTAAGAGAGCATGATCGCCTATCTCATGACCAAATTGAAGAGCGCAAAAGTTTTCAAAGGCGCATTCTCTTTCTAATGACCACAATTAAGATGGAAGAGTTTTCCGACTCTTTCGCCTAATACAACGTTAACATTCAACGTTCAATAGAAATGAACCCATCCTTATTGGGCATGTTTACCAAGGGCAAAGTCTTAGCATCCATCACCGCATCTTTTGCGATGATCTTATTGAGATATAGAATATAAGCAGTAGCTGCATATACTTGGTCGTCAGTCAAAGATTGTGGCGCTTGATGTGGCATTGCTCTTTTGACATAGTCAAAAATAGTAGTTGAATAAGGCCAAAAACTTCCTACAGTCTTTATGGGCTTATCTGTATTTAATGCGCCACCCCCCACAAGGCGATTAGCCGGTCCACCCTGTCCTTGATCTCCATGACAAGATGCGCACTGCTGCTGATACAACTTTTCTCCAATACTTGCAGTGCCTGAGCCAGGAGGCAAACCTGATCCACTTGAACCAACATCGATATTCCAGGCGAGAATTTGATTTTCAGAAATTGGTTTTCCAAGACCTACTGGACCAGTGACGCGATTACTGTTAGCGCAACCAAGCACTATGACAATAGAGCTCAAGAAGAGGCCCAGCTTAATGAAGTTATTAGCGACCATTGGTAATCTCCCCATTGGCCGCAACGCGCCATGGTTGTATGGCGTTATTGTGATAGAAAGTATTCGCACTCTTGGCTTTGATAACAGCATCCATCGAAGGCTGCATCTCACCACTTGAATCTATTGCTCTACTCATCAATGTTGCCGGCGCACCATCCCACACCCATGGAAAACGGAACCGCACCAGAGATTTGTCCATCACCGGCTCCTGTAATGCTGCCTCTCCCCAAGATTTTCCACCATCAGTTGAAACCTCAACACGTCGAATTTTGCCATTACCAGACCATGCAAAACCAGAGATTTCATAAAAACCTTTGGATTTGAGTTTCATCATTCCGGAAGGTTGCGTAATAACTGACTTAACCTCCATTGCAAAAGTAAATTGCAGTGCCTTACCATCTGCTCGCAAATCGGTATAAGCAGAGGTCTCTTCACGGGTTTGCCAAGGTTCAGTGCCCAACTTAATTCTGCGTAGCCACTTAATACTCATATTGCCTTCGTATCCAGGCAAAAATAATCTCACAGGATAACCCTGCTCAGCGCGCAACATCTCACCATTTTGAGCGTAGACCAATAAGGCGTCGTCCATCACCTTGTTCATTGGAATACTACGAGTCATCGCTGCACCATCAGCACCTTCTGCCAAAGCCCACTTAGCCCCGGATTGCACGCCACACTCTTGCAAAATTGTAGATAAACGTACGCCAGTCCACTCACAGCAAGATACCAATCCATGAATTTGCTGAACAGTTTGGTTGCTACCCTTTTTGAGCTCAGCTGCGCTGTTACCGGAACATTCAAGGAAGTAGACTCTGGACTCTGATGGAAAGCGAACAATGTCGTCCATAGAAAAGATCATTGGGCGATCCACCATTCCATGAATTACCAAATTATGGAGATCAGGATTAATATCCGGAACTCCTGCATGGTGGCGCTCAAAGACCAAGCCATTAGGAGTAATAATCCCATGCAAACTCTGCAAAGGTGTTCTTGAACCCGTTAGGAAGGTTGGCGCTGGCGAAGGAAGCAGTCGCACCACATTCTTTTCATATTTAGATGGCAAACCATAAGGGGGATTTACAAAAGTAGATCCTTGAGTTTTAGTCCAAGGGTCAACCTCTAAAAAACCACTCTCTTGATTTTGAGCGAAAGTAGAAGAGGCGCTGATTACACCACCTACGCTAGCACCCGCCACAACCGAGGATTTTAAAAACTGACGGCGATTAGAAAGTACATCATTCTTAGACATAAATGCTTTGCCTCCGTTATACACGCTGATGAGCTTATATTTTTTTAAAGCATACAACTAATGCACAAAAAAGATGCTATTTCATTTCAGTCTAGGATGCGTACAAAATAAATACGAGCCCAAAAATAGCAATAAATAGAGTTTCAACCACTAACATTAGCACCGGTTGCCAACCTAGTTTAGCCAGCTCCTGGAAATTCGTTTTTAATCCCGCTGCCGCAATAGCGATCACCAACATCCAGCGAGACAATCCGCCAATTTGGTGAGTAATAGACGTTGGCAAAATTTGCATAGAGGCCACAATAGAAAGTGCCACAAAGCCCAGTAAAAAGGTTGGAATCAATCGCAGGCTAGCCCATCCCAATTTATTGGTATTTTTTTGCGCGCCAAAGAAAATGGAGATTACCAATACAACGGGGAGTAAAAGGGCTACCCTAAATAACTTGACTACAGTAGCAACATCACCCGCCTCTGGGCCAAAAAGCATGCCAGCAGCAACCACTTGAGCCACATCATGAATAGTGGCACCGATAAAAATCCCTGCTGAAAGAGAGTCAATACTCAGCATCTGTAATGCAAAAGGATATGTCACCATTGCAATCGTCGAAAGCACAGTAACACCAACGACAACCAGCAAGGTAAATTGCTCATTTTCTTTTGACTTTGGTAACACTGAGGCAACAGCGAGAGCAGCAGAGGCGCCGCATATACCAACCGATCCACCAGCAATCAATCCAAAGTCTGGGGATAACTTTAAAAGTTTTGCTAACACAAAGCCCAGCAAAACCGTTGAAGCAACGGCCACAATTACCATAAACCCAGTGTTCAGACCAATTGCACCAATATCTGCAAAGGTGATTCGAATACCCAAAAACGCAACCCCGAGGCGAAGAACTGTCTTTGCGCAAAAGTCTATGCCTGGTTTTACAGCCTCATTAAGATAAAGAAAATGGAGTGATAGGCCCAATAACAATGCATATAAAAGTTGTGGTCCACCATAATTTTCAGAAAGAAAGCTGGTTGACATGGCAATTACCAAGCAAACTAATAGCCCAGGTAAATTTCGCTTACTAATGTTGTACATAAATCCTAGACCACTAATTCACTAAAGTATTCATGGTGTTCGGTATTGAGCGTGGAAACACGCCACTCCAATGGCTCATCCTGAATCCCGAGCGCAATCCTTCTGATAATCAAAACCGGTGAGTCTGGCTTCAAGCCAAGCCACTCAGCATGTTGCTTGCTTACAAGCCCCGCTCTTAAGCGTTCGCTACTCCGAACGACAGTCTGACCATATTTCATTTGATACAACTGATAGATACTTCCCTCACGATTGATGTAATCGGCTCGCGTGAGCTTCTGAAAGCGCTTCTTATCTAACGTAATCTGGTCAATCATCACACATTTATCCTCGAGATAAAGGCAATTGACTAGACGCCATACCGCTGCACCTTCTTTGATTTGAAGCTTGCTAGCCTCTTCTTTGGTTGCAACGGCACTTGTTAATGAAACTAGCTCAACTCTTGGATTGGTTTTTTTATCTGCATCATGTTTTACAACATGGAAAAAGTAATACAACAAACGTTTGAGATCATGCTCAGCAACATAGGTGCCCCTGCCTTGGCGACGAACCACGATACCTTCAGCAACCAACTCATCCACCGCTTTGCGCAGGGTTCCTATAGATACATCCAATTCTTTTGATAGATCCTTTTCAGCAGGCAATGCCTGCCCCATGGGGTATCGACCCCTGACCAGATCCTCGGTGATCTTTTGCTTTACCTCTTGATAAGCGGCCAGGGACTTCATACTTTAAGACTTATGCTGATTCGTATAAACGAGTTAATACGAATTCACGGTGCCCGAGAATCTCAGAGGCAGTTAATTCGCCATCAGCAGTACGCACAAGGCACTCTAATAACTTATTACCAGCATCATCCATATTCTCTTCACGACGTAAAAGTCCTGAGACATCAACGTCAATGTGCTCGCCCATCGTACGAACTGTTTTTGGATTAGCGCAAATCTTAATCACAGGAAGAATTGCATTGCCAATCACGTTACCCTGGCCTGTTGGGAAGAAGTGTGCAGCAAATCCAGCAGCAGCACATAAGGTCACCATCTCAGCAGCAGCTGATGAGGAATCCATAAAGTGCAAACCAGGGATCTTAGGCTCTTCGCCCTTATCCAAGACGCTATCAACGATACATTTCTTACCAATTTTCTGAATGTTGCCTAAGGCTTTTTCTTCAATCGTAGTCAAACCACCAGCAATATTGCCTTTGGTTGGCTGTGAGTCAGATAAGTCGCTTGTCTTATGACGCTCAATAACATCCTGATAGCGATCAAACATTTCGCGGAACTTTTTCTTCACTTCTGGAGTGCGGCAACGGGCTTCAACTAAATGCTCACCACCAGTTAACTCTGTAGTCTCACCGAAAACTAAAGTAGAACCAATGCCATAGAGCTTGTCAAATGCATCACCAACTGTTGGGTTAGCACCGCATCCAGATGTTGTATCGGATTCACCGCACTTTGTAGACACCCATAACTCAGATAAAGGTGCTTTAACCCGTTTTTGCTTAGAGGCATGCTTCATCATTTGGTATGCAGCTTTGCTAGCAGAAGCAATCGTAGCTGTATCGCCATTACCTTCAATCCAGAAACCTTCAACTGGCTTGCCGGAAGCTTTAATGCCATCAACTACAATTTTTGTCCACTGTGGCTCGATGCCAATCACCACTACAGCAGCTACATTTGGATTAGAACCCGTACCAATCAAGGTACGGAAGTGTAGATCCAAGTCGGCGCCAAACTGTAAGCGACCATATGAGTGAGGAATAGCCTGAGTTCCTTTGATATTGTTTGCCACAGCCTCGCAAGCTGCATTGGACAAATCATCTAAAGGCAAAATTAATACGTGATTACGAATTCCCATGCGGCCATTTTCACGGCGGTAACCCATGAAGCTCGTGTCTTTCAAATTAATCATCTTGTTTTCTTTCTAAATGAATTGGTGAATAAGAGTCTGGATTACCAGCGCTTAGTTTTTACGTTTTGGACATGAAGGTGTTCGCCTTTTTTAATAGGAGCTACAACCTTACCGATGTCCACGCCATACTTCATCACCGTATCACCTGGATTAAATTCATTTAATGAAATTTTGTGGCCGATTGGAATGTCGCTCTCAGATTTCATATTGAGCGTTAAGTCTCCGTCCATCACCCAACCAATCAAATCGTCTCCAGCTTTTACACCCTCAACAACCACTACACCTACGCCATCTCCTGGCTCATGCACGACAAAATGGATCATTATCTTCTCCTCATTAATCCCATTGATTGACTGCTAACTCCATGACTGGCGGATGCCAGCCCGAATTTCTTCTACAACTACATCAGAAACATTCACACCGTCTTTAAAGCCTGATGCACGCTGCTTAAAACGTCTTTGTCCCGGAACACGGGTCCCCGAATCAGATGCCATAGTTTTTAAAAGCTCTTGCATCTTATTTGCAAATACCTGACTACCCGCTAAGCCCGGGTCAATTGTTAGCAACAGCTGACCGATACGCGGACGATTGCCTTTGGCGTCAAAAAATGAATCTGCCTCATAAGAGAATCGACTTCCTGACAAACCAACTACCAGCAACTCAATAATGAGAGCAAGCAAGGCACCCTTATCGCCACCCAAAGGAACCATCAATCCCTTGAGTCCTTCATTTGGGTCGGTCGTTGGTTTGCCTTCAGCTGTTAATGCCCAACCTTCTGGAATAGATTCACCCTTTTTGGCGGCAACTAACAATTTTCCACGAGCTACTGCCGAGAGCGACATATCAATTACTAACGGGTCACGCTTAGCAACCGGAAATGCTGCGGCTAAGGGGTTCGTGCCAAATAGCGCTTTACTACCACCAACCATAGGCATAGCAGCTGGCGTATTGCCAAACAGTAAAGAGATATAACCACCACGCGCTGCTGCTTCAGCAAAGTGTCCAGCTACCCCAAAATGATGGCTATTTGTAACGGCAACAAGACCTACTCCAGTCTTAGAGGCTAAGTTCACAGATAAGTCAGTAGCAAATCGTAGCGCCGGAAATGCAAGACCATCACATGCATCCACTAATGCAGCAGATGCTTTAAATGGTCGCACCTTCACTTTTGGCGATAACTCAATTCGGCCATTTTTAGCATGCCCAGCATATTGAGAAACACGCGCCAGCCCATGAGAAGCTAGTCCATCAAGTTCAGCCAGTGCTAAAAATTGCGCAGTCTCATAGGCTGCCTTCTCTCCAATACCTGCCGCCCGCAATCCTGATGAAGCCAACTCAACCATCTCTTGATAGGATAAATTCATCTTACACTCCCAAAAACCGATTAACTTCATCAGCAATCATTTGACTAACGCGCTCATTACTTTCATGGGTCACGCCGGCAATGTGCGGAGTGAGAATAAGATTCTCAATTCCAGCAAAGTGACTTAGATCTTTAGCCGGCTCACTCTGAAAAACATCAATAGCTGCGCCACCTAGACGCCCAGAGCGCAAGCGTTCTGCCAGCGCCTTCTCATCAACAATGCCGCCACGCGCAGTATTAACCAGGCATGCACCGGACTTCATTTGATCGAGAGTAGAAGCATTAAATAAGTTCTTTGTTTCTGGCAGAAATGGAAGGTGCAAAGTGACCGCATCACTTTTTGCAAGCAGCTCTTTTAAAGACAGCAAAGGCACTATGAACCCATCAAGCTCAACAGATTCCCCAGATAGCATTGGGTCATAAGCAAGGCACTGCAAGCCAAATGCATGTGCTTTTTTAGCCACCACTCTGCCAATACTTCCAAAACCAACGATCCCAATAGTCTTACCCAAAAACTCATGGTAACTAGAGAAACGTGGGCGAGGCCACTCGCCCTTCAAAGTTGAAATCGTCGCAGGAATGAACCCCCTGGTTAATGCAACCGCAGCACCTACAACGTACTCAGCGACAGACTCAGCATTAGCACCTGTCGCAGGAATAACTTTGATATTGCGTTTGGCACAAGCAGGTAATTCAATATTCTCAAGACCGACACCGAGTCGACCCACTACCTTCAAGTGTGGCGCCCCAGCCAAAATCTCTTCATTTACCTGGGTAAGGTTGCGAACAATTAACCCTTTGATATTTTGCAGTGCAGCAATAAGGGCTGGACGATCTTTATAAAGCTCTGGCTCGTAAACCACTGCATGCTTAGAACGCAGGGTTTCTAGGGCTTGACTTGTAATGAACTCAGAGATCAAAATAGATGACATATCTAAATCATATAGATGATTTAGATATCTTGCAAGACCCCAATTACTGTGTAGTGCGATTATGAATTCGATTGCATAAAACAATGGTTGGAGGAGACACTAGTAATACATAAGCTTATAACTAATAAATAGAGATCGCACGATTTTTTAGATGCATATGCAGATAAGATATTGAGATCAAATTACCATCGGAGATAGTAAGCATGTTTAAGCAACATATCAGCAAGCTGGGGAAAAAATTTCTATTGATTGCAGGCTCACTAGCACTACTAGCCTCACCTTTGGCCAATGCACAAAACTGGCCAACAAAACCTATCAAACTTATCATTCCCTTTGCTGCCGGCGGCACTACCGATATACTCGGGCGCCTACTAGCTCAGCAACTGACCAAAGATCTTGGTCAAAATGTTATTGTTGAAAATAAGCCTGGTGCTGGTGGCAACATCGCCGCTGAGTATGTGGCGCAATCCCCTGCAGATGGCTACACCATCATGCTGGCTTCTGGGAGCATGCTCACCGTAAACCCATCGCTCTATAAGAAATTGCCAGTTAACTATGCCAAGGACTTTGTATATATTACAAACGTAGCTAGTGGTCCGATGTTGGTGTCTGTAAACACCAAATTACCGGTCAAAAATTTTGCTGAATTTATTGCCTATGCCAAAACGAAAGATCTTAACTTTGGTTCGGCTGGCATCGGAAGCCAGGTTCATATGGCCGCTGAAAACTTAACCTACTCAGCGAATATCCCAGCAACTCATGTGCCCTACAAAGGGGAGTCGGCAGCTCTCAACGACCTAGTGGCGGGTCAGATTGACTTCATGGTGGGCAACCTGACAGCGGCGACAGGTTTTGCGAAGGCCGGTCAAATTAAGCCACTAGCAGTCACTAGCTTAAAGCGCTCAAAACAATTGCCTGAAGTTCCCACCGTTGCTGAGTCAGGCATACCTGGATTTGAATCTACCGGCTGGTTTGGACTGATTGCACCAGCAAACACTCCTAGAGCGATCACCGATAAAATTTATGCAGCTACCGTTAAAGCAGTGAATTCAGAAGCATTACGTACTAGCTTAGACTTAAACGGACTCACTGCAGTAGTCAATAATCAGAAAGATTTTGAAACTCAAGTAAAAGCAGAGACTGTTGTTTGGGAGAAGGTGATTAAGGGCAGAAATATTAGCCCCCAGTAAAAAATAACTTTTATCATCAAAAAAAAGCGAAGAAATCTTCGCTCTTTTTGTTTTAGAGCTGACGAATCAACAACATCGTTCCAGCAAAGATCAAAATTGATCCATAAGCCACCCTCATGGCAGCATTACTCAATTTGGTGTGAACATGAGTGCCTAACCAAATCCCAAGGAAGGTTGCCGGCATGAGACAAATTGCCAAGCCAATAACCGGCCAACTCAGAATCAAGCCGGTAACCAGCATCAAAGTCAGGCGCAAAAAAGTCAGCATCAATATTGCAAACGCCATCGTGGCACGCAATGCCTTAGGGTCATTAATCCGCAATCCTAGATAAGACACATAGATTGGTCCACCCGTGGCAAATAATGCTGTAAAGGTGCCACCAAAAAATCCAAACGGCGCAGCCCACCATTTATTAATTGGCTCCAGTATTTCTGAATTTCTCTGCCAAAGGACTCGAGCACCATTAAGCGCAGCAAAGGAGCCTAAGATAATTAGAAGTGGTTCACTTGGCGCCTTCACTAGCAAATAAATTCCTAGAATCATGCCAATCAGGCTAAATGGGAAGAGCCATTTGAGCTCCTTGAGATTGGCATCTTGAGAAGATTTTCTGCCGACATATAGAGAGGCGCAGATATCAATGATGACCATCATCGGCACTACAGTTTTTAATGGGTACATCTGGACCAGCAATGGTACAGAAATGATTGATGACCCAAATCCTGAGATGCCAAAAATGAAATAGGCGACAAAAATTACCAGCATCGCCATTCCAAACTGGATGGGGTCAATCAGATCAAAAATATTAAGCCTCAACTAAAATAGTTTGACCAGGCTTAATCATCGTAAATTGAACTGGACGATTTTCAATCTTTAATTCTTGGCGTTTGAAATTGACTGCAGTGAAATAAGAATCCTCTAGCGATCCCGGCTCTGGGAAGTCATCCCGATAATGAGCGCCTCTAGAATTCTCCCTCGCTATAGCTGCCTCAGTAACGGCTTGACTCACCAAAATCAGGTTTTGTAAATTCATCCAATCTTGCCAAGTATTGCTATATTCCCGCTGAATATCACCCACACCTATTTGATTTAATTGGTCAGCTAATTGCTTTAAAGTTTGACGTGCACGTAACAGACAATCCTTTGTTCTTGAAATACCCACGTCATCCCACATGCATTCGGCAAGTGCGTCGCGGATTGCTTCAATATCACCGGCTACTTTGTTCAATGGCGCCTCATGCGCCTCAATGCTTGCTGCGACCTCATCCATATTGCAGTCGCCTAGCTTCTGAGAAGAAACCCACTTAGCCATTGCCTCCCCTGCAATTCCACCAAATACTGTTGAATTGGCAACGCCATTACCACCCAAGCGATTGGCGCCATGTACGCCACCCGTGTCCTCACCTGCCGCAAATAGCCCCGGAAGATCGGTGCTGCAATCTTTCTTAAAGACTAAACCACCCATCATGTAATGTGCAGTTGGTACAACCTCCACTAAATCATTAGCAAGGTCAAAGCCACTATCTGCACAACGCTCAACCATACCTTTAAATTGTTTACGCACATTCTCTGGGCCTAAATGGCTCATTTGAATATAAACGCCGCCATTCGGCGTAGCGCGCCCAGCGCGAATTTCCGAATTAATCGATCGTGACACAATATCTCTGGTAGCACGCTCATTACGTGGATCGTAATTGCCCATAAAGCGCTCACGATTCCCATTCAATAAATACCCACCAGCGCCACGCAAACCCTCTTCTAGCACTGTACCTGTCATACGAGTGCCAGGCCCCGCCAATAAACCGGTAGGATGAAACTGGACCATTTCCATATCACGCAATGTTAGGCCGGCACGTAATGCCATGGCTAAACCATCGCAACTCTTATCGCCAGACGGTGTGTGGTACTTATACATGGTTGGACCACCGCCAGTTGCCAGCAATACAGCCTTAGCGCGCACCAATACAAACTTACCCGTCTGCATATCAAGCATCAATACACCTGCAAGCGATTTGCCATCTTGACTATGAATCAACTCAATTGCGCGATGCTCTTCAAGACGATTAATTCCGCGAGACCAAACTTGCTCAGCGAGACGATTGATAATCTCAATACCTGTTAAGTCGCCTTTGTGAACTGTGCGGTCAAATGTTTGACCAGCAAATGCTTTTTGATGAACCGTGCCATCTGGATTGCGGTCAAAAAAGCAACCCAATTCATTTTCTAGCTCGTGAATACGCTCAACTGCCTTACTAACTAGCGTCCAGGCTAGATCTTGATCAGAGAGCCATTTACCACCTTCAATCGTATCCATGAAATGGCGCTCAACAGAATCACCTTCTGCCAAAGCCACGTTGTAACCGCCCTGCACCATCCGGGTACAGCCACACTTTCCTAACAATCCTTTAACTGCAATCGTGATATTTAAATTAGGATTCGCCTGATGTGCGTGCAGGGCTGCAAAGAGACCTGCGCCTCCTGATCCCAGAATCAAAATATCGGTATCTATTGCTGGGATCGTATTCATGAAGTAATTCCAAGACTTTTTAGGACTGCCTCTTTTTTGCTGGCAACGTCACTCTTCACTTCTTGATAGATACTCCCGCCATGGCTATCCATCGCAACAAGTAATGGGCCAAAATCCTTGATCCTGAAACGCCACAGTGACTCTGGGTTTAGGTCATCCATATCTACATCTTCAATCTGCTCAATCCAGGTTGTTTCTAGAGCTGCAGTACCGCCAATGATGGCCAAGTAAACACCTCCCAGCTCCTTAAATGCCTCAGCAGAACCCTCGCGCATACCACCCTTACCAACAATCATGCGCACACCGTTTTGAGTCATCAAAGGGCGAGTAAAGCGCTCCATACGATCAGATGTAGTCGTGCCAATACAAATAGGTTCATAACCCGCAGGAAACTTGTCACTGATAGGCACCTTACGAACATTTGGCGCTGTATGAATAACTGCGTGGCCATTCAAATCAAAACGCGTTTTACGATCATGATCAAACATATGAATTTGCGTAGCATCCCGAATACCAAACAAGGTTTTTTGCAAAGTTACGGTATCGTTTATGCGAAGCTTTCGAATGTCTTCTTCGCTTACGGGTGTTGCTAGGTTGTAATGTGCCATCAGTCGTCCTCCTAGAATCCGTAGGTTATGCCAGTAAGCGTAAAAGTTGCGCGTGCTCTACGAGCTGAGTGACATTGCATATTGACCGCAACAGGATTCAAAGTAATGTGAGTGTGAGCTAGCTCAACTTGCACTGCAAAAGCAGTTCCGTCACCGCCGAGCCCTTGAGGACCAATTCCGAGTTGGTTTACAGCAGCGCCAAGTTCCCTCTCTAGCTTGGCACCCTCTTCATCGCTACATACACTTCCTAACTCTCGGGTTGCCGCTCGTTTTGCCATAGCAACGCATTGATCTGATGTACCGCCAATACCAACACCTACAATCGTTGGCGGGCAAGTCTTACCACCAGCAGAGACAACGCTCTCAATCACAAATGCTTTGACGCCATTAATACCATCCGCAGGGATCGCCATCTTTAAAAAGGAATTGTTCTCTGAGCCACTTCCTTTTGGCACCATTTCAATTTCAACTGATTCCGCTTCATCAAAAAAATCAATATGAATGGCTGGCATATCAATGCCACAAGAGGTGTGATTATTTTTACGGGTAATCGGATGTACCACCGAGGATCTCAGTGGATACTCTTTAGTAGCACGTTCACAGCCCTTGCGAATTGCTGCCTTTAAAGCCATGCCATCAAATTGCACATTACTACCAATCTTCACGTTGTAGATTGGTAGACCAGTATCTTGACAAAGAAGATTGTCTTCCCGCTCTGCTACAGTGATATTAGTAATCATAGTCTTTAAGACCACTTGAGCGCGCGAATCTGTCTCAGCCTTATCCAATCTATTAATGCCGGCCTTAATATCGTCAGGCAAAACCTTCAGAGCGCGAATGTAGAGCTCTTTACAAGCCTCTTCCACTAAATTCATTTGTAATTGCATATCAGCCTAATCAATTAGCAAAATATAAAAATAAGAGCCCGCAAGCGATAGCGAACAAGATAGAGAGTTGTATCCAACCCTTGCGTAAACCTTTCCAGGGTCCGAACTCAATCATTAGAAGACGTATTCCACCAGCCAAATGAACGGCTAGCAAAATCACTAGAGCCCACTCTCCAAACTTAAATACCCAAAAATCCGTTAAAGCTAACGATTTTTCAAAGCCCTGTGCGCCTCGCAAGGATTGGGAGAGCATTAAAAAGTGCAGTGGAATAAAGCATGCCAATAACAGACCAGAAAAGCGATGGCATACATATGCGAAATAAGACAAGTGGCTTTTAGCGCGGTAATCTAACTTTGGCCTAGAGCTCATAACTGACCACCTGTAAATACCCCAATGACTGCTGAAGTGCCAATAGCCAAAATTAGCAAAGCCAGAATCCAGGATAAAGGCCTAGCTAACCCACTCCTGGGAAAAGTCTCCTGCAAAATATTCGCAACGCCGATTGGCGCATGTATAAAACAGGCAATAACAAACACTTCATAAAAAATGGCAAATAGTACGTTGCCTTGAGTGCGGCCCAATATCTCTTGAGCACTTAAGCCGCCTCTAATAGCGTAAAAAATGATCAGCAAGTGAATCGCTACACAAAGCCCAAGCACCATGGCACTAATTCTCTGTGCATACCAAAGCTTTGCCTGCAGAACGCCTGTATTCATAACTTGCCCCACCTACTTCCGCGAACAGCAGCCTTTGCCACCAACTTTTTCAGGCCGGCAATACTTGCTGTCGGCTCAATAGCCTTCGGACAACGCTCAGTGCAAGAGCCTTGTGTATGGCATGCATGGCAGCCAGCATCGCCTGCTACGACACGCATACGCTCAACTTGCTGAATGTCCCTTACATCATTCGTTAGTGTCCAGGCGCGATTTAATGCAGCCGGACCCAGATAATTTGGCCTAGACTCTACAACCTCACAAGAGGCATAACAAACACCACAGCCAATACATTCAATTCCTGCATTAGCTAACTGACGCTCTACAGAATTTGGTTCGACCTTAGCAAAATCATCATGTCGGGTTTGATTGCCTTTAAAGAATCCAACTGCACCTTTCCACTTATTAAAAAACTCTCGCATATCAGCTGCAAGATCTTTAATGACGGGCAAGTTATTCAAGGGGGCGATCTCTAATGAATCACCCTGAAGAATTTGAGATACGTGCGTACGGCAAGTCCAGCGAGCCACTCCATTAACAGTCATAGCGCAGGAGCCACACATGCCCACCCTACAAGCAAAGCGATAGCTCAGGGTTGGATCAAGTTTCCGCTGAATATAGGTAACCACATCCAAAACAGTTTGATTTGAGTTGCGTGGCACGAGGTATTCAACAAACTCACCTTCTTGGGAGCCACGCCACACCCTTACTTTAAGATCAGTATTTAACATGCATCCATTATATTGAGGAATAGTAAAATATAAATCGAATTAATTTTTCATTGAGATAAAGTTTTTATTTATAATAAAACCCATGTCCAGCATCAAAACCCTCAAAAACTTCCTTTCAATCACTCGCCATAAGAGTGTTGCGGCCGCAGCCAGGGAAATCGGTCTTACTGCTGCTGCCGCTGGTCAGCAATTACAACAACTAGAAAAAGAAATTGGCCTTGAGCTATTTGATCGGACCAAGCGATCTCTTACGCTAAATGCGCACGGAAGATCTTTGATTGAGCCCATCCAAGAAATTGTGGCTCGTTACGAAGCTCTTGGCTCAAACCTGAAATCAGATCTCAGCGGCACTATTGTTTTAGGAGCACTCGTATCCACCCTGATGGGCGCATTCGGAAAAACTTTAAATGAATTAAAGCAAAACTTTCCTAGTCTAGAGGTGAAACTGATTGCAGGCTTATCAAGTAATTTTCTTGATCAGGTGTTGGATGGCAGTCTTGATGCAGCAATTGTCACAGAGTCTCCATATGCATTACCGCAAAACGTCCAATGGACCGAGCTATACAAAGAGCCGATGATCTTGATTACGCCAGCATCTCCATCAAAACGCAATGCAAGCTTAGTGCAATTTGAACTTAAGCCTCCCTTCATTCGATTTGAAAGAAATACTTGGACAGGCCACCTTGTAGATCAAACCATTAAAGCTAATAAGCTCTCGATTCAAGAGGGAATGGAGCTCAACTCTGTTGAAGCGATTATTGAATTAGTACGACAAGGTCTTGGCTACTCAATAGTCCCAAAGCTTGCAAATATTGCCTGGGAAAATGATCGACTACTATCGATTAGCAATTTATCTGGCAAAACAATCTACAGAAAAGTAGGCTTATTAGAGCGGAAGAAACACAGCCGGCAAAATGTTACTCAACTCATTAAGCAGCAATTTTTATCAACTCTATAGCGCCTCTCGATATAGAGTAGCAGCATCACTCAGCGTGATCTCACGTGGACTATTGGTTAGGAGGCGGGTTTGCAACATGGCATCCCTGGCTAACTGATCTACGTCATTTTCTGTAATACCGACCTCGACTAAATGCTGTGGCAGTCCGAGCTCCCCAGCAAGTCCACCCAGATACTCGGCCAATCCAGTTGCCTGCTCGATAGTTGAACCCTTGAGACCTGGCTTAATAATCTGTCCGAGTTCTGCATACATAGAATGTGCAACTTCAATATTAAAGCGAATTACTGGTGCCAACATTAAGGAGTTGGACAAGCCATGAGGCACATGAAATCTTGCCCCAATAGGATATGCTAATGCATGAACTCCTGCTACTGGCGCGTTGGTAAATGCCATACCTCCAAGACACGCACCGAGCAACATGTTTTCACGCGCAACAATATCGCTTCCAGAGTTAACGGCCATATGAAGATTGCCTGATAGCAAACGCAGCGCCTCTTTAGCTACGCAATCAGACATGGGATTTTTTAAATGCTTAGTGGTATATGCCTCTATTGCATGAACCATCGCATCTATTCCAGTAGCAGCTGTTACGTGAGCAGGCAAGCCAAGCGTTAACTCTGCATCCAATATCGCCAAATCTGGCAATAGATGTGGCGAGAGAACACCCTTCTTTTCATTCTCACTAACAGTCACTACAGAGCTTTGAGTTACCTCAGAACCGGTACCAGCAGTTGTAGGCACCAGGATCAAAGGCAATCTTGGTCCTTTTGCCATTCCAATGCCATATATGTCGGCGAGAATTTCAGTACCAGGACTTAACAAAGCAACAAGCTTTGCTACATCCATCGAACTACCGCCACCAAAGCCCACAATGAAATCAGCTTTACAGTCCTGCGCCACCTTCACCGCTTGATTAATTACGGAAACAGGAGGGTCAGCTTCAACATCGGAAAAAATCTGAAATGGGAGCTTTAACTCTTTAAATTTGGAAAGGGCTTTATCTAGCAAACCCGCAGAAAGAACGCCGGGGTCGGTAACAATTAAAACTGATTTACCACCTCGTTCCAAAATTTTTTTTGCAAGGCTGGCAGAGCCACCTCTTTCTATAAAAATAGAAGGCGTGGAATGAAAGACAAATTGCATACTGAGTATCCCATGATTATTTAAAATGGTTTCAGGAGAACTTTTGCAGCGGCCGTTTTTCCGGCATGTAAGTCACCAAAAGCCTGGGGCCCATCATCTAAAGACCGCTTTTCTACCCATGACAAATCGCCAAAGGCATTGCGAGCGAGCAAATTGACGGTGGCTTGAAGATCAACTGTGGAGTAGGTATAGGTTCCAAGCAAGGTGATTTCAGCAAGCGTAAGCTTTCTCATGTCAATTTCGCTAGCCCAATCCTGAAGGCCTACATGCATCATCACACCACCCGGCTTAACTGCAGTCAGTGCAGTGTTACGAGTAACCACAGCACCAACGCAATCCATCACAAACTCAACAGAATTCTCGGTAATTTTTTCGTCTATGGGATTGAGTGTTTTGCAGCCAACATATTGTTCAATAGCTTTTCTGCGCAATGGGTTTACTTCAGCAACCGTTAAATCATCAACCCCGTAATGCTTCAAGAGCAGCGCAGAAAGCATGCCTATAGCGCCACCACCCAATATCAAAACACGAGCTTCTTGAATGGGTCTTTGAAGTACTCGCATTGATAAGTTAATTGCATGAACAGCAGTAGCTGCTGGCTCAGTCAATGCAGCAGTATCCAGACTAAGACCTTCGGGTATGGCAATTAGTGAGCTCGCAGGAATACTCATATATTCAGCAAATGCTCCCGGTCTTGTCATTCCTACCATGGCGCGATTAGCGCACAAATTATTTCTTCCCTGCAGACAATATTCGCAGTGACCACAAGTAATCAATGGATTGCCCGTGACTCTCTGCCCTTTGGTGAAAAGGGAAGATCTGCTGTCGGCAATGGTTCCAGCAAATTCATGCCCTAAAACTAAACCTGGTTTTCTTCTTGGGTCATGACCATGAAATGCATGCATATCACTACCGCAAATACCCACTGACTCAATCTTGAGCACCACCTCCTCAACATCCATCGAAGGATAAGGGCGATCTAAGATCTGCATTTCATTTGGCTGTGTATAGACCAAGGCTTTCATAATTACGATCCTTATATTGCGGTGTAACCGCCATCGAGCATGATGGTTTGTCCAGTAATGTAGGCAGAGGCATCGCTTGATAAGAAGATGGCTAAACCATAGATATCCGCCATCTCACCATTGCGACCTATCGCTGTTTTTTCTGCATGCATTTTGACTAGTTCAGGATTGTTAAAGACTGGTGCTGTTAATGCCGTAGGAAAGAACCCAGGACCAATAGCATTACAAGCAATACCAAACTTTGACCACTCCTGCGCAATAGCTCGCGTTAACTGAACGACCCCACCCTTTGCTGCACCATAGGGTGCGCTATTAGCAAAAGCACGATAGCTCTGTAGAGACGCAATATTAATGATGCGCCCCCATTTACGGGCTTGCATTTGTGGAGCCAGGGCTTGGGTCATAAAAAATGGGGCAGCTAACTGCACATTTAATTGCTCTTGCCAGCTCTGTGGAGATACTTCTCCGTAGGGCTCTCTCAAGTTAATGCCTGCAGCGTTAACCAGGATATCGACCTTTCCGATCCGACTTAAGACGCGCTTGGACAAGTCCTCTGCTTGCTCTAAGTCGCTTAAGTTAGCAGTAAATGAGGAGGCCTTAATGCCATGAGTAATAAGACGCTCTGCAGCTTCCTTCAAAGGAGCTTCTCTACGGGCGGCAATAGCGACTTCAGCACCAGCCAAACCTAAAGCGAGGGCAATGCCCTCACCTAAGCCACTACTACCACCGGTAATGAGAGCTGTTTTACCCTGCAGATCAAATAGTTGACGGATTATTTGACTCATACTTCTACGGGACTTCCAAGATCAAACCTCTCGTTAGGAAAGTATTTTTCTAAACGATCATCTGCAGTACGCGCATGCGCTTCCATTCCCTCTAGACGACTAATTCGAGCTGTTACTAGCGCCATTTCTTTGCTTCCCTCACGAGTCATCTTCTGCCAAGTCAGTGTTTTCATGAACTTATGAACAGATAAACCACCTGAATATCTTGCCGCACCCTTCGTAGGCAAAACATGGTTTGGTCCACTAGTCTTATCTCCAAAGGCAACGGTAGTTTCTTCACCCAAGAATAAAGATCCATAGCATGTGAGATTGCTTAACCACCAGTCTAAGTCTTTTGCATGGACTTCAAGATGCTCGCTTGCATACTGATCCGAAATCTTAGCCAGCTCTTCTCGGGTGCCGCACACAATAACCTCGCCATAATCACGCCATGCGCAGGCAGCAGCATCTTTTGCTGTTGGCGGCAAGAGATCAATCATCTGAGGAACCAATGCCATTACTTCATTAGCCAATTTGGCTGAGGTAGTAAATAACCATGCAGGAGATTCGTGTCCATGTTCAGCCTGGCCAACTAGATCACTCGCTACAATTTTTGGATCCGCTGTTTCATCTGCAATCACTGCAATTTCAGATGGTCCAGCAAATACATCAATTCCGACTTTTCCGAATAGAGAGCGCTTTGCTTCAGCCACAAACTTATTACCCGGCCCCACAACTACGTCAGCAGGTTTGCCGGTAAATAATCCATACGCCATCGAAGCAATCGCCTGAACACCACCCAATGTCATGATGACATCAGCGCCGGCAGCCTTAAATGCATAAAGTACATAAGGATGAATACCACCGCCCCTAAAAGGACTTGAGCATGCAATGATATTTTTAACGCCCGCCGCTTTTGCTGTAGCTACCGTCATATAAGCGGATGCAATGTGAGCATATCTACCAGAAGGCGCATAACAACCCACCACATTTACTGGCAACACCTTTTGACCAGCAGTAACCCCAGCATGTAAGGTGGTAGAGAAATCTTGAATACTATTTTTCTGAGCAATGGCAAAGTCATAGACTTGCTTTACAGCAAAATCAATATCTCGCTTCACTGTAGCTGGCACATCAACTAAAATGGCGTTCATAGCCTGCTCTGACATCACAATATCGCCAGACCATTTATCCAGCTTTAATGCGTAATCCTTAACAGCTGATTCACCATTTTTCTCAATATTAGCAAGCATCTCCGTAACTACCTGCTGAGCTGTAGAAGTCTCAGTCTCTGGCGTCTTGGCTGCTTTTTTTAAATAATCTATAGACATATTTCTAACCTTAGTTTTGTAAGCGCTTACAGTCTCTATCTAAAAAATGAGGTTGCCCCCATTTTTTAGATTACTTTATCGACTACTTAGAGTTGTTTGCAAATTCGCGAAGCTTTTTATCTGCATTTACCATCTTCATAAATTCATCAGTGATGTATTCATTTGCTGGCGGTATAGCTTGGATGGCGCCAGTTGATTGCATAAAGGCGGCAATAGAATTAAACCAACCGTCTACCTGTGATGGACCCTTAGAGTTATCCATGATCTTCAACTCAGTTGCCAAGTCATAGTTAGGACGGGTATCAAACTCTTTCTTCATAGAAGCTTCGGAAATAGTTACGCCACCTTGCTCATAGAACTTTTTCATCATCGCAATTGCTTGCGGCTTATTGGCATTCATCCACTTCCAAGCACGCAAATACACAGCTAAGAACTTAGCCACATTTTGTGGATTTTCTTTTGCATATTCAGCACGTACGATCAAGGCACCAGGAACAAAAGCACCACCATCTTTACCGCTACAAATGACCTTTGCTCCAGCCTTCTCTTCGAGCGTATAAATATTTGGCGCCCACAGGCCGCCAAAATCTGCATTACCGGAAGACATGGCAGAAATAATTTCGCCCTGACCCATATTCTTGATAACAACATCAGTCTTAGCTAAACCATATTTCTTGAGACAAGATTGAACCGCGTAATCTCCAGTGGAGTTACCAGTCAATACAATAGTTTGTCCTTTTAATGACTGAGGATTGGCTGCGAATGCCTCTGCAGCTTTACCAGTGGCTAACAAGGCATTGCCTGCTGACTCATCATTACTCAATCCGATAGTCTTAATACCAAAGCGGACATAACCCAATACAGCAGGAACAGATCCAGTGCCACCTACATCCCATGACTTGGAGGCAGAGGCTGCAATTTGCGGAACTCCAGCGGGGAAAGTGCTAAATTCTGGCTTAAGACCTAATTCACCCCACCAGTTTTTTTCTGTTGCTACAAAAAATGGAAGTGCCCAATACAAAGCAGGCTGATAGCTCACTTTAATCTCAGTTAATGCAGGCTTTGCTTGCGCGTAGACATTACCAACACTTGCTGCTGCCAGTACCGTTGCCCCCAAAATACTTACTAGTGATTTTTTAAATTGCATTTTTATCTCCTTTAGACATTACAAAAGTGAATCAATGATCAACACCTAGGTTTTGTTCGCGTAACAACTTCCAAATCTGACTACGTAACTGCACAAAAGAGCTCAAATCCATGACATCCTCAATACGAGTATGTGTGTCCCAACCTTCTTTTTCACGAATGGGCTTAATCTCGATCACATCTCGAATAAGACCAGGTCTCCTAGACATCACCACGACACGATCTGCGAGATACACCGCCTCTTCAACAGCGTGGGTGATAAATAAGACAGTTTTAGGATTTTTGCGAGCAAGCCTTACAAGTTCTTCCTGCATCACCACTCGAGTTTGAGCATCCAAAGCGCCGAATGGCTCATCCATCAAAAGTACTTGTGGCTCCAGGACATAGGCGCGCGCAATCGCTACGCGTTGCTGCATACCCCCAGACAATTGATGAGGATAGGCCTGCTCATATCCCTCTAAACCCATCAGTGAAATTAAACGGGCAGTTTTATCTCGCTTTTCAGTCGCACTCATACTCATGGATTTCAGGCCAAACTCAATATTCTCCTGAACTGTTTTCCATGGAAATAAAGCGAATTGCTGGAATACCACTGCACGGTCTGGTCCAGGACCTTTTACCTCTTTGCCACCAACAAGTACCTGCCCTTTGCTCGGCATTTCAAGGCCGGCTACCATGCGTAAGCAAGTAGTCTTTCCACAACCAGATGGGCCAACGATCGCAACAAACTCTTTGTCTTTAACAGTTAAGTCAACACCGCCTACGGCCAAAAACTCTTTGCCGCCTTGTTTAAAGCTGCGCTCTACTGAATCGAAAACAATATCTGCCATAAATCAAATTTCTCTATAGTGAACAGCGAACTTTTCAGCCTGCCTTAAAAGCACATCAATCAATAAACCAATGAGACCAATTGCAATCATGCCGCTCATCACAATATCGGTCTGAATACTTGCCTGGCCTTTAACCATCATGTAACCAACACCACTAGATGCAACAATAAGCTCAGCACCAACTAAGGATTGCCAACCTAAGCCCGCAGATATCCGCAGGCCAGCAATGATGGATGGGATGGCCGCTGGAAATAGGACTTCGGTCATCAAACGCAACTTACCCGACCCAAGCATTCTGGCTGCTTCAAGGTATTTTTTATCTACGTGAATTGCTCCGCGATAAGTATTAATTAAGACTGGAGGAAATGCCCCCATAAAAATCACCAATACCGGACCGCCAATACCGGTTCCAAACCAGAGAGCGGCAAATGGAACCCAAGCAATTGGCGCAACAAAGCGAATACTTTCAAAAAATGGTGTGATTAGTTGATTGGCATACTTTGATAAAGCCATCAATAACCCCAATGGCACCCCAATCACCACTGCCAATAGGAATCCATATAAAAAGCGCTGAAAACTGGAAGCAATATGAACCAACAAGGTGTAACCAGAGAATGGCTCGTTGAGCAGTTGAATAAACTTCAGAAAAACTTCATGAGGCGACGGAAGAAACTGCTTTGGAACGACTCCCAGCAGCGTCGAGAGATACCAAATCCCAATAAAACTAGCAATGCCTAGTCCCGTCCACAATAAATACTCACCTTGATTTAAGCGTTCTTGACGTGCCATTACGCTCTCCAAGGCATGGCATAGCGCTCAGCCTTAGCCAATATCTGAGTCATTAACCAACCAGAAATCGCTACGCTAATCATGCCCACCATAATCATTGCCGGATTAATATCTTGAGCCGCTTGATTTAGGATCGACCCCAAACCTAAAGTTGCACCGACTAATTCCGCTGCAACTAAAGTGGTCCAGGATGCCTGAAGTGATAAGCGTAAGCCAGTGAAAATAAGCGGCAATGCGCCAGGAATTAACACTTCGCGATAGTAAGCAAAACGGCCAATACCCAACATAGCAGCAGCTTCTCGCTGCGGCATCTCTATTGATTTAACACCAGTGAAGCTATTAATCACTGCCGGCACAAAGGCTGCTACATAAATCACCATCACCTTAGCGGAGTTACCAAGCCCTAACCAAACAATAGCCAAGGGAATCCATGCCAACGGGGGTATTGGCCTCAAGGTTAAAAATATTGGATTTATAAAGGCTTCAATTTTCTTATTCGCGCCCATCAAAATCCCAAGCAGGATTCCCAATGAGGAAGAAACCAAAAATCCAGAGGTAACCAAGATCACGCTTTGTAAGACATGCTGATGAAGTTTGCCATTGCCATAACCCTGCAAGGCAATAATCTTGAAAGAATTCCAGGTTTCTGTGGGCGATGGAAATCTAGCACTCGAGATTGTGCCAGTCCACTCTGTCAACCCAAACCAAGCGAGCAGCAGAATCGCGCAGAACAAAAAGAAGGATAAAAGCTTGCTAAAAATTTCCAATTCCTTTTAGAATGAATAAAATGTAAGCGCTTTCATTCTAACCATAAATTACTTCCAAAATTAACGTCGCCAACCTAAATTGACTAGGGCTTTCCCTTAGACTTTGATGAAAAATATAATAGGCTCTATCACCATTGATCATGTAGCGGCTGCAGCAAAAGTTTCTACCGCTACCGTCTCCAGAGCCTTAAATAATCCAGATGCAGTTAGCGCTGAGCTAAAAGAAAAAATTAGCGGTGTTATTAAAAAATTGGGGTACATACCCAATGCTGGGGCTCGCGCATTGATGCTTAAACGCTCTGGAACTATTGGCGTAATTGTTCCCACCCTTGATAATGCAATTTTTGCACAAGGGCTTGCAGAGTTTCAACGTCAACTAAATCAATCTGGGCATCAACTTTTAGTAGCAAGCAGTAACTACGATCCCGAGATCGAAGCGAATCAAATAACCAATTTACTGACTCGAGGCGTTGAAGGCATTGCCCTCTTTGGCGTTAGCCAGCGGCGCGAAGCATTAAAACTTCTAAAAACTCGCAATATTCCATATATACACGTGGGCTCATTATCAGCACCCTATAACGGTTATGCTTCCGGCTTTGATAACCGAGAGGCGATCAAGCCCGGAGTTCAGCACCTACTCTCTCTTGGACATAAACATTTTGGGATATTGGCAGGCATCACTACGCACAATGATCGCGCTAGAGAACGAGTTGATGGGATTATCGAGCTTTTGACTAAGAAGAAAATTCAGATCAAAAGCGATGTGATAGTGGAATGTGCTTATGGTTTAAATGAGGCGCGTCTCGGATTAAAAAAATTGCTCCTCAACAATCCCAAAATCACTGCAATTATTTGCGGTCAAGACGTCTTAGCCCTAGGAGCGTTGCTTGAGGCTCAAAAGCAAGGCCTACGTATTCCAAGAGACTTATCAATCGTTGGATTTGACGACTTAGAAATTTCTCAACACATCACACCCAGTCTGAGCACCATCCATATAGATGCTATAGGTATGTGGGCGCAAGCGGCCAATCACCTCATTTCCCAAATTAAAGGTGTGGATAACCTTCCTAGAAAAATCAAAACAAGTGTTAATTTGGTTATTCGTGAATCTAGCTCGTCCCCACCAAAGCGCTAGGCGCGCCCTAAAAGAAAAAAGCCACCCCGAAGGATGGCTTAAAAGATTTTTTTTGGAGGTACTACCTAAAGAATGAACTACAACTTCATATTAGTCCCGCCAGAAATCTCTCCGTATTAGGGATGCATGATTGTAGGCATTAATGCATTATTTTGGTGCATTAGTGGTTCTCTTTGGCGTGATTGATTGAATATTTAGGGATTTCAATCACCAAATCATGTTTGGCAACGATAGCTTGGCAAGATAAACGGGACTGTGGGTTTAGCCCCCATGCACGATCAAGCATGTCTTCCTCATTCTCATCAGGAGGATTAAGGCTGTTAAAGCCCTCTTTCACGATCACATGGCAAGTAGTACAAGCGCACACCATATCGCAAGCATGCTCAATGGGAATGTCATTCTCTAACAAAGCTTCGCAAATCGAAGTGCCTGGGGCAACCTCAACAACTGCACCTTCAGGACAATATTCACTATGCGGTAGTACAACGATTTGAGTCATGATTCTTTTCTATGGGTATTCGGTTTGTATTTTGTTTACTTAAATTTCAGCAACATTTTTGCCAGACAGAGCCTTTTGAATGCTGGCATTCATACGCTTTTGTGCAAAGTCATCGGTAGCTTTGGCAGCATGATCTACCGCCTTACGAACAATCGCACTATCGGTTTCTTCATTTAAGATTTTTTGTAGGGTTGCCATCTCTTGATCAACCTCTGTCTGCTCTTCCGTGCTCAGTAAAGTACGATCGCTCGCTAATGCGGTTTGTACAGCATCGAGCAAACGCTGTGCATTTACTTGCTCTTCGCGTAATGACCTAGAAAGTAAATCTTCTTTTGCAGATGAGAATCCGTCTTGCAGCATGCGCGTAATCTCTGCATCGGTTAAACCGTAAGAAGGCTTGATATCAATCGATGCTTTTACGCCAGAGCCTTGCTCGGTAGCACTAACAGAGAGCAATCCATCAGCATCGACCTGAAAGGTTACTCGAATACGCGCTGCACCTGCAGCCATTGCTGGGATACCGCGTAACTCAAACTTACCTAAGGAGCGACAGTCCTGTGCAAGCTCACGCTCGCCCTGAACCACCTGAATTGCCAAGGCGGTCTGACCATCCTTAAACGTTGTAAAATCCTGTGCCCTAGCAACTGGGATGGGTGTATTACGCGGAATGATTTTTTCCACCAAACCACCCATGGTTTCAATACCAAGTGATAAAGGAATGACATCCAATAAGAGCCACTCATCATCTTTACTTTGATTGCCTGCTAACAAGTCAGCCTGCATAGCTGCGCCCAGTGCAACTACTTGATCAGGATTTAAGTTATTCAATGGTTTGCTACCAAACAACTCGCCTACCGCTCGTTGCACGTTAGGCATACGGGTTGAGCCACCCACCATCACTACGCCCTTAACATCTTCAGCCTTTAGGCCGGCATCACGCAAAGCTTTTTTACAAGCCATCAAGGTCTTAGCAACTAGATTTTGAGTTATTTCGAAGAGCTGCGCCTGACTAACCCCAACATTAACTACCGTGCCATCCGCAAGAGTCTCATGCACTCGCGCTAGAGGGTTGTGGCTTAACAACTCTTTGGCATGTTTACAAGCTTGCAAGAGTGTTCGATGGTCATGAATGGATAGTGGCGGAAGCTTGGCTTGCTCAATCACCCAGCAATACAAACGATGATCAAAGTCATCACCACCCAGCGCAGAATCACCGCCAGTAGAGAGCACTTCAAAGACGCCACGACTCATGCGCAATATGGAGATATCAAATGTGCCGCCACCTAAGTCGTAGACTGCATAGATACCTTCGGAGGCGTTATCCAATCCATATGCAATCGCAGCAGCAGTAGGCTCATTCAATAAACGCAATACTTCAATACCCGCCAACTTTGCCGCATCTTTCGTTGCCTGACGCTGCGCATCGTCAAAGTATGCGGGGACAGTAATGACAGCGCCAACAATGTCATCAGACACAGAATCTTCAGCCAGTTGACGTAAACGCGCCAAGATTTCTGCCGAGACTTCGATTGGGCTCTTATCGCCAGCAACCGTTCTCAGCTTAAGCATGCCAGGCTGATCAACAAAGTCGTAGGGAGCACTTTCAATATTCTCTACATCTAGCAAGCCACGACCCATAAAGCGCTTCACCGAAACAATGGTGTTCTTTGGGTCAATTACGACGCTCTCAAGCGCCTCAAAGCCGGCTTGTGTTCTGCCATTTGGCAAATAGCGAACAACTGAGGGAAGCAACTCACGGCCTTGTGAATCTGGTAACACCTTAGGCAAAGCATCACGCACAATTGCTACCAATGAATTAGTAGTACCCAAATCGATACCGACAGCAATGCGGCGTTGATGGGGCGCAAGTGACTTGCCGGGTTCAGAAATTTGTAATAAGGCCATAAGTAATGAGTTTAGCTTGAGTGAGGGCTAGATTAAGGCTGCAATAGTGTCATCAAGCTCAATGGCAAACTTATCGATAAATAGTAGGCCGCGAAGTAGCTCTGCGGCACGCGGGTAGTTCTTAGCGCCGTCAATGGCTTGAGTAATTTCCGCAAGGGTATCTTGTTTCGATTGCTCCACTTCAGCCATCAAAGCTTCAAGTGCTGGCAAGTCTTCTGCTTGTTCATCCAAATTCTCACGCCATTCCATCTGCTTCATCAGAAAAGCAGCAGGCATTGCAGTATTCGTTTCCAACTTGGCATCAACCCCATGTAGTTGGCAAATATAGAGGCCGCGTTGAATCGGGTTCTTCAGGGTCTGCAAAGCAGTATTGGCGAGAGTTGCCATTTGCATAGCCAGACGCTGGTCTGCATCACTCCCGCGCGCATGGCGGTCAGGGTGCACTTCCTTTTGAATGGCAAGGTAAGCCTGCTCTAGAGCAGGCAAATCTATATTGAATTGCTGATTAAATCCAAAGAAACGAAAGTAATCGTCAGACGCGGAAGGATTCGCCACAACCACACTCATCTTTTACGTTTGGATTTTGGAACTTAAACCCTTCGTTCAAACCCTCACGCACAAAGTCTAGCTCCGTACCGTCTAAGTAAGCCAAACTTTTTGGATCTACAAATACCTTAATACCATTGGACTCAAATACTTGATCTTCAGCTGCAGGCTCGTCAACATACTCCAGCTGATAAGCCAAACCAGAACAACCGGTTGTGCGAACGCCCAAGCGCAAGCCACAACCTTTACCGCGCTTTTCTAGGTTGCGGTTTACGTGTGCGGCTGCTTTGTCGGTTAAGGTAATTGCCATAATTTTGACTTCGTATTTTTTTGTTCTGTATTTCAGCTTTTATTTCGCTGGATGCTTCTCTTTGTAATCCGCTACCGCTGCCTTAATGGCATCTTCAGCCAAGATGGAGCAGTGAATCTTTACTGGTGGTAAAGCCAACTCTTCAGCGATCAGTGAATTCTTAATCTCAAGCGCTTGATCCAAAGTCTTGCCCTTAACCCACTCAGTTACCAAAGAAGATGAGGCGATCGCAGAACCACAACCATAAGTCTTGAACTTGGCATCTTCGATGACGCCTTGATCATTAACGCGAATTTGCAACTTCATAACGTCACCACAAGCAGGCGCGCCAACCATGCCGGTACCTACGGCATCATCACCCTTCTCAAATGAACCAACGTTGCGGGGATTTTCGTAGTGGTCAATGACCTTATCGCTATATGCCATGGTATTTCCTCTTTAATTTCTTTGTATTAGTTTTAGTGTGCAGCCCATTGAATCGTGCTGATGTCGATTCCATCCTTGTACATCTCCCAGAGCGGAGATAACTCACGCAACTTGGCAATCTTTTCTTTCACTAACTTAATAGTGAAGTCCACTTCTTCTTCAGTCGTAAAGCGACCCAAGGTAAAACGAATCGAGCTATGTGCCAATTCATCATTGCGACCTAGGGCACGTAAAACATAAGATGGCTCTAAGGAGGCGGAAGTACATGCTGAACCTGAAGAGATCGCTAAATCTTTCAATGCCATCAGCATAGATTCGCCTTCAACATAATTAAAGCTAATGTTCAGGTTGTGCGGAACTCGATTGTCCATATCGCCGTTGACATAGACCTCTTCAATATCTTTCAAGCCATTTAACAAGCGATCGCGCAAAGCACGGATACGTTTGCTTTCTTCTGCCATTTCAATACGGGCAATACGGAAAGCTTCGCCCATGCCGACGATCTGATGAACAGCCAAGGTTCCAGAGCGCATGCCGCGCTCGTGACCGCCACCATGAATTTGAGCCTCAATACGAATACGCGGCTTACGACGCACAAACAAGGCGCCAATACCTTTTGGGCCATAACTCTTATGCGCAGAAAAACTCATTAGATCAACTTTGACTTTTTCAAGATCAATTTCTACTTTGCCAGTTGCCTGCGCTGCATCCACATGCAAAATCACACCACGTGAACGGCACAAGTCGCCAATTGCAGGAATATCTTGTACTACGCCGATTTCATTATTGACATACATCACTGAAGCCAAAATCGTGCCAGGCTTCATCGCAGCTTCAAGCTGCGCAAAATCAATCAAGCCATTCGGTAGCACATCTAAATAGGTGACTTCATAACCTTCGCGCTCAAGCTCACGACATGTATCCAACGTTGCTTTGTGCTCAGTCTTCACGGTGATGATGTGATTGCCACGATCTTTGTAGAAATGTGCAGCACCTTTCAAGGCCAAGTTAATGCTTTCTGTAGCACCACTGGTAAATACAATTTCTCTTGGATCCGCATGCACTAATTGAGCAACTTCAGAACGCGCCCACTCCACTGCCTCTTCTGCAGCCCAGCCATAAGCATGGCTACGGGAAGCGGCATTGCCAAACTGCTCGCGCAAATAAGGCAACATTTTGTCAACCACGCGAGGATCAATCGGCGTAGTAGATGAATAGTCCATGTAAACAGGAAAGTGTTCAGGGCTAAACATAGGAACCGGTTGTTGTGGCAAAGCTTGTGGTGCGTTCATGATTTACTTATTTATAGGTAATGTGGTTATTAACTCTGTCGCGCCAAATTGAATACTGAATTTATTAATGGCGCTTTAGGGGCTACTTCTTTTTTAGCTGCAAGCGCTGTAGCAGGTTTATCTGCTTTAGTGCTTTCAACCTTAATTTTCTTTTGGCGCATATCTTGAATCACAATGCCACGCCCTTCTTGTTGCTGAACTAAGTCTTTTAAGCTCACGGAACTGAGGTACTCAACCATCTTGGAATTGAGATTGCTCCATAGATCATGAGTCATGCAGCGACCATGATTTTCTTCATCGGTGTGACAGTTACCTTTGCCACCACATTGGGTTGCATCGAGAGGCTCATCGACTGCAACAATAATGTCAGCAACACTCACTTCGGAAGATGGTCGCGCTAGGGTGTAACCACCGCCAGGCCCACGAGTACTCTCCACGATATTGAAACGGCGTAATTTGCCAAACAATTGCTCGAGGTAAGAAAGGGAAATCTTTTGTCTTTGGCTAATTCCGGCCAAAGTTACGGGGCCATGGGTTTCACGCAGGGCTAAATCAATCATTGCGGTTACTGCAAAACGACCTTTGGTTGTAAGTCTCATATGTCACCTTGGTAATGGATTGTTATGGACAGCTAACAGTCGGGCGGGTAATACCCGACCATTCCACTCAACTTTACCATATTCCCCAGCAAATTGCTCGGGAATTATCCCAAAAAACCGCATTGTAAGTCAGGAATTAACTGATTAAGCCCCTAGACGGCGTCCCTAGACCTAGCCCCAAAAGCCATTTCTTTCACCTTAGTAAGTCTATCCCGGGTGCTAGCAGCCTTTTCAAACTCTAAATTCTTGGCTTCAGCATTCATCTGCTTCTCCAGGCGCTTGATTTCAGCCGCTAGGTCCTTCTCGCCCATATCTTCATAGTGAGCCCGCTCCTGCTCGACCTGCATCTCCTGGCGCTTCTCTTTGACGTCATAGACACCATCAATAATGTCTTTGATGCGCTTTTTCACGCCCTTAGGCTCAATACCATGAAGCTTATTGAAGGCGATTTGCTTGGTTCGCCGTCTTTCGGTCTCCCCCATTGCGCGCTTCATAGAGTCCGTGATTCGATCGGCATACAAAATGGCTTTGCCGCGCACGTTACGCGCAGCACGACCAATGGTTTGAATCAAGCTGCGCTCTGAACGCAAGAATCCTTCTTTATCAGCATCCAGAATTGCGACCAGGGATACCTCAGGAATATCTAAACCTTCGCGCAATAAATTAATACCAACCAGAACATCAAAGACACCCAAACGTAAGTCACGCAGTATTTCGACACGCTCCACTGTATCGATATCTGAATGAACATAACGTACCTTGACGCCATTATCGGAAAGATAGTCTGTTAATTGCTCAGCCATTCGTTTGGTCAATACAGTTACTAGAACTCGCTCATGCACTTTGACGCGTGCATGAATTTGATCCAATAAATCATCAACCTGCGTACTTGCTGGCAACACTTCAATCTCAGGATCCACCAATCCCGTTGGTCTTGCAACCTGCTCAACCACTTGACCTTGATGCTCTTTCTCATAATCAGCAGGCGTTGCTGAAACAAAAATCGTTTGACGCATCTTGGTTTCAAACTCAGTAAATTTGAGCGGACGATTATCCATCGCCGAAGGTAAGCGGAAACCAAATTCCACTAAGGTATGTTTACGAGATTTATCCCCGTTGTACATTGCATTGAGCTGCCCAATCAGGACATGGCTCTCGTCCAGGAACATGAGGGCATCATTGGGCAGGTAGTCCACCAGTGTAGGTGGTGCCTCGCCTGGGGCTGCCCCAGAGAGGTGGCGGGAATAGTTCTCAATCCCCTTACAAAAACCCAACTCATTGAGCATCTCTAAATCAAAACGCGTACGTTGCTCTAGGCGTTGCGCCTCCACTAGCTTTCCGTCTTTTACAAACTCATCCAAGCGACTGCGTAACTCTGTCTTAATCGTTTCAATTGCTTTTAGAACAGTATCGCGTGGCGTAACGTAATGCGAACTAGGGTACACAGTAAAGCGCGGAATCTTTTGACGAATCTTGCCAGTGAGAGGATCAAAGAATTGCAAACTTTCAATCACATCATCAAACAGTTCAACGCGCACTGCTAACTCGTTATGCTCAGCAGGGAAAATATCAATCGTATCGCCGCGCACTCTAAATACACCACGCTTGAAATCTGTTTCATTACGGTCATACTGCATCGCAATGAGGCGCATCAAAATATCACGCTGACTCATCTTGTCACCCGGACGCAAAGTCATCACCATGCTGTGATAGTCGCCAGGATTACCAATACCGTAAATTGCTGATACGGTTGCAACGATGATGACGTCACGACGCTCTAACAAACTCTTTGTTGCTGACAAACGCATCTGCTCGATGTGCTCATTAATGGAAGAGTCTTTTTCAATAAAGAGGTCACGCTGAGGAACATAAGCCTCTGGCTGGTAATAGTCGTAATAACTTACAAAGTACTCAACTGCATTTTTAGGGAAAAACTCCCTAAATTCGCTATAAAGCTGGGCCGCCAAGGTCTTATTAGGGGCAAAAATGATGGCTGGACGGCCTGTTCTAGCAATGACATTGGCCATCGTGAAGGTCTTTCCAGACCCAGTCACACCGAGAAGCGTCTGAAAGGTCAGTCCATCCTCAATACCCTCAACCAGGGCATCAATCGCTTGGGGTTGGTCTCCAGCGGGGGCAAATGGCTGATAAAGGAAATAGGGGGAGTCCGGGAAGGTGACAAACTTGGTCGGATCGAGGTCGTGGCCAGCCTCGCCCAACGGATCTGCTGCAGGGCTTTTATTTACCACTTTTACTTCAGAATTTGGACCAGTTTTAGGCAACTTAGAGGGCATCTCGGCTATCATTTCACCTGTGAGACTTCTTCACAGAGAATTTTGTACAAACAATGATTTTGCCGTTTTTCTTAGGAAATAGTTGATTCTGGCCTCAAAAACCGACAATTAAACTGAATCTAACGTCAATTACAAGCAAAACCGCCCTTAATTACCCCCTAACCCTCACTTTCGACCTCAAATGACCCTGTTTGCCTCAGTTCAATTAGCCCCTAAAGATCCTATTTTTGGCCTCACAGAAGCCTATGTTGCAGACCAGCGTGCTGACAAAGTGAATTTAGGTGTTGGCGTGTATTACACAGACGAAGGCAAAGTTCCGCTTCTCAAAGCGGTTATCAAAGCAGAAGAGGCGATTGTTGCAAAGCACTCACCACGCAGCTACATCCCAATCGAAGGTCCAAATCCATACAACAGCGCAGTGCAAAACTTATTGTTTGGTGCTGAGTCTGCACTTATTAAGGATGGCCGAGTTGTAACAGCTGAGTGTCTTGGTGGCACAGGCGCATTACGCGTTGGTGCTGACTTTATTAAACGCCTGAACTTAAACGCACCGTGCGCCATCAGCAATCCGACCTGGGAAAATCATCGCGGTATTTTTGAATCCGCTGGCTTTGAAGTGGTTGAGTACACCTACTTTGATGGCAAAACCCGTGGCGTAGATTTTGATGGCATGGTGAAGTCTTTAGAGTCTTTCCCAAAGAACACAACTGTTTTGTTGCACGCTTGCTGCCACAACCCAACCGGTGCAGATATTACTGAAGCGCAATGGCGTCAGGTAATTGATATCTGCAAGAACAAAGGCTTGATCCCCTTCTTAGATATGGCTTACCAAGGCTTTGCTGATGGGATTGAAAAAGACGGCATTGCAGTTCGTCTCTTTGCTGACTCAGGCATGTCTTTCTTTGTATCAAGCTCTTTCTCTAAATCATTCTCACTTTATGGTGAGCGTGTTGGCGCCTTGTCTATCGTGACACAAAGTAAA
Organism: Polynucleobacter sp. JS-Polo-80-F4; assembly: GCF_018881965.1. Taxonomy (GTDB): domain Bacteria; phylum Pseudomonadota; class Gammaproteobacteria; order Burkholderiales; family Burkholderiaceae; genus Polynucleobacter. The sequence goes on along the minus strand of NZ_JACVPI010000001.1, from coordinate 1,278,129 downwards.
GATGAATCCACTCGCGTGCTTTCACAATTAAAGCGCGTGATTCGCACCAACTATTCCAACCCTCCAACTCATGGTGCTGCAATTGCGGCTGCTGTTTTGAATTCACCAGAATTACGTAAGCTCTGGGAAGATGAGTTGGCAGAAATGCGCGATCGTATTAAAGCGATGCGTCAAGGTCTCGTTCAAAAACTCGCTGCTGCTGGTGTAAAGCAAGATTTCGCTTTTATCGAGAAGCAACGTGGCATGTTTTCTTACTCAGGCTTAACGGCCGAGCAAGTAGAGCGCTTACAGAAAGAGGATGGCATTTATGCCCTTTCTACTGGACGCATTTGTGTTGCAGCCCTCAATACCAAAAATATTGATAAAGTGGCTAAAGCAATCGCCCGCGTATTGGCTTAATTAAAGCGTAATAAGCGGATACACTGAATTACCGGAGGTACCATGCTATATCAGTTACACGAATTTCAAAAAGCCTTACTTCAACCAGTTAGTTCATGGGCACGCGCTGCTTCGGAAGCTTTTATCAATGCTTCCAATCCCGCGTCTAAGGTTCCGGGATCAGATCGATTAGCTGCCAGCTATGAACTCCTCTATCGCCTAGGCAAAGATTACAAAAAACCGGAATTTGGTATTCGCTCTGTTAAAGCACATGGTCATGAAGTTGCGATTCATGAGAGAACAGTCGTCTCAAAACCTTTCTGCAATCTGATTCGTTTTAAGCGCTTTTCTGATGATGTAGAAACCATCAAGAGCCTCAAAGAAGATCCAGCCGTACTAGTAGTTGCTCCAATGTCTGGTCATCATGCCACTTTGTTACGCGACACCGTACGCACCCTCTTACAAGACCATAAGGTTTACATCACCGACTGGATCGATGCTAGATTGGTGCCAGTAGAAGATGGAGAGTTTGGTCTTGATGACTACGTTCATTATGTTCAAGAATTCATTCGCACGATTGGTGCAAAAGACTTACATGTGATTTCAGTTTGCCAACCTACTGTTCCAACTTTAGGTGCAATCTCATTGATGGCATCAGCTGGTGAAGCCACTCCAGCCTCCATGATCATGATGGGTGGCCCAATTGATGCACGCAAGTCACCAACTGCGGTAAATAACTTAGCTGATCAGAAGTCTTTTGAGTGGTTTGAAAGTCACGTGATTTATAACGTGCCGCCAAACTATCCAGGCGCTGGCCGTCGTGTATACCCAGGCTTCTTGCAACACACCGGCTTTATTGCCATGAACCCACAGAATCATTTGCAGTCTCATTGGGATTACTTCCAAAACTTAGTGCGCGGCGATGAACAGGATGCGGAGTCACATATCCGCTTCTACGACGAGTACAACGCGGTGTTGGATTTGGATTCTAAGTTCTACTTAGATACTATCAAGACTGTTTTCCAAGACTATTCATTGCCAAACGGCACTTGGGAAGTTGCTGGCGAACTCGTAAAACCTCAAGATATTAAAAAGACTGCCCTGCTCACTATTGAGGGCGAGTTGGATGATATCTCTGGAAGTGGTCAAACACGTTCAGCACATGCTTTGTGTGCCGGCATCTCAAAAGAGAACAAAGATCACTATGAAGTTGCTGGCGCTGGTCACTACGGCATCTTTGCTGGTCGTCGTTGGCGCGAGAAGGTGTATCCGAAAATCAAAACGTTTATTCGCGAGCATCAAAATACGAAGAAAACAGCTACCCGGACTACTAAGTCTGCATAAATTAAGGGCTCTACGGAGCCTTTAATTTTAAGAAGATCTCCACAAGCAATTTTCATGCGCCAAGCAAATAACCTCATCGATCAACTTGAGGACATTCTTCCGCAAACGCAATGCACTAAGTGTGGCTATCCGGATTGCCGCGGCTATGCCGAGGCGATGGCCTCTGGCGATGCGCTACCCAATCGATGCCCTCCTGGTGGCATTGAGGGCATTTTGCGCTTGAGTAAGGTTCTGATACCCATCTATCCTCAAGATGCCTTTGAGCTACACCCCACCATTGATCCAGAGTGTGGAATTGAGCGCCCTAGGCCGGTTGCTTTCATTGATCCTCAAAAGTGTATTGGCTGCACTCTATGTATTCAGGCGTGCCCTGTTGATGCGATCGTTGGGGCATCCAAACAGATGCATGTGGTATTGACTGAGTGGTGCACTGGCTGCGACCTCTGCATTCCGCCGTGTCCAGTCGATTGCATCAGCATGATTGATGTCACTGGCAATAAAACTGGCTGGGAAGCCTGGTCTGAGGAGTTGGCCGATGTTTCTCGTCAGCGTTATCACGACCGCGAACAACGTCTTGATAGAGAGCAAAAAGATAATGATGATCGCTTAGCCAAAAAGGCTGCTGCCAAATTATCCGCGGTTAATGCAGAAATTCCTTCCTCTGCTGATGAATTAAAAGAGCAAGAACGCAAACGCGCCATCATTGCTGCAGCTATCGCAAGAGCCCAACAAAAGAAATGATGAACCCAGAAAAGCGTCGTGCTTTTTTTGAGCAGCTCAAAGCCAACAACCCCAAGCCAGAAACCGAACTGGAATATAGCTCGCCATTTGAGTTATTAATTGCAGTACTGCTATCCGCACAAGCAACTGATATTTCTGTAAATAAAGGGACGCGTAAACTATTTAAGGTGGCCAATACCCCGCAAGCCCTACTAGATCTTGGTGAGGAAGGTGTCAGACCCTACATTCAACATATCGGCTTATTTAACTCCAAAGGCAAACATATTCAGGAGACCTGTCGACTACTCCTGGAAAAACATGGTGGAGAAGTTCCTCAAACCCGCGAAGAATTAGAAGCCCTTCCAGGCGTTGGCAGAAAAACAGCTAATGTCATCCTCAATACTGCCTTTGGACAAATCGCTATGGCTGTTGATACTCATATTTTTAGAGTGTCTAACCGAACAGGCCTAGCACCAGGCAAGGATGTTCTCAAGGTTGAGCAGCAATTGCTTAAGCGCGTACCCAAGGAATACCTATTAGACGCTCATCATTGGCTAATTTTGCATGGTAGATATACTTGCAAGGCACGCAATCCTGATTGCGCACAATGCATCGTAGAGCCTCTATGTGGCTTCAAACAAAAAACAGGCAAAGGCAAAGTACGTGGCGATATTTAACCCAACTCGTGAAGAAGTACGGCGCTTTTTCTGTGACACCTGGAAAAAGAAGACCGAGAATCAGATTCTTGATTCGATGGAGACGCTCGCGAGTGACTGGATGGTTGAGCATCCCGAATATCACGACCTCCTGGCAGACCCAGAAGGCGCTTTAGGACAAGACTACACACCAGAGCGTGGCGAAACCAACCCATTCCTGCATCTGTCAATGCATCTGTCGATCAGCGAGCAGATCTCAATCAATCAGCCACCCGGGATTAAAGAGATTGCAGATAAGCTTTCACAAAAACTAGGTTCAATGCATGAGGCACAACACCTCATGATGGAATGCCTCGGGCAAGTGATGTGGGAAGCGCAGCGTGAAGCCCAACCACTTAATCCCGAGAAATATCTCGAAGCCCTTAAGAAATTGGTTTAATCCTCTTTCATGCTGGCGCGCTTCACAATAGGCTCTAGCCTTGCTTTCTCATCTGCGAGGAATTTCGTAAACGAGGCTCTCGTTCCAGGTGATGGCTCAATGCCCTGTGGTGTTAAGCGGCTTTGAACAGCAGCGGTCTTTAGGCCCGCGTTAATCGCCTGATTCATTTTCTCCAAAATAGCATCAGGCGTTCCTTTAGGCGCAAAGACACCTGCCCAGTGGCCAATGAAAACTTCTGGGTATCCCTGCTCTTTGGTTGTTGGAACATCAGGCAGAGCGGCAATTCTTTTATTCCATGTGGAAGCAATTGCTTTTAATTTGCCGCCTTGGATTTGCGGAATCACTACAACACTCGCTTCTGATGTGGCATCTACTTGATTAGAGATAACGGCCACCATTCCTTCGGAACCACTCTTGTAGGGAATGATTTCATATTTACCGCCTGCTTTCACCTTCAACATTTCCGCGACAAAGTGTGGAGTGCTGCCGGTACCAGCTGTAGAGAAGTTAAGGCCTTTTGGATCTTTGGCCAATACCAAAAGATCCTTCATGCTATTAATTTTTGAATCTGCTGAGACAACAATAATGGATGGGCTTATTGCAAGCAATCCAACTGGTACTAAATCACCCTCCTTGTATGGCATGGATGACTTAATCATTGGGTTAGTAATGATTCCACCGGCGCTAACAAAGAAGGTGTAACCATCTGGCTCGCTCTTTGCTACAAAGTCTGCGCCCAATACAGAACCAGCACCTGGCTTATTCTCAACAATGATGGATTGACCCAATTGCTTTGAGGCCGCTTCAGCAACCACCCTTGCAACCGTATCGTTAGCACCACCAGGACCAAACCCAACAACAAATTTAATGGGGTGATTTGGCCAAGGATCAGCTGCAAATGCCGAGCTAAGCACCAAAAAGGAAAAGGCAACCGGAACAACTCTCGAAAATAGCTTCATCTTGTTTTCCTATTTATCCTACCAAGGTAATGTCGGCAATACCGGCTTCAATCCCGCTTTTTGAATAGTTGGCGCCGCCTTTGTTGATGCTAAGAACATAATTAAATCTTTTGAAGCATTTACATTTTGAGCATTGTTCGTAATGCCCGCAGAAAATAGCACTGTCTTTTGCGCTTCTTGAGGCAACTCACCAATAAAGGTTACGCCAGGAATCGGAAGCAACTCACTTACTTGCTGAAAGCCCAGATCCGCATCTCCCCTGGCGACAACTGAAGCAACTCTTTCGCTATATATTTTTCTTGCGGTTTTATCCATCTGCTCAGAAATACCCATTTTTGGGAAAAGCTCTGTAGACAAATAAATGCCGCTAGCGCTGGCTGAATAGGCAACTGATTTAGCGTTGAGCAAGGCAGCCTTGAGGCCACTCATAGTACTTATATCTGGCTTTGGTGCGCCAGTCTTTACTACTGCGCCCATGACCGATTCCACTAGATCCACCCTAGTCCCAGGCTGAACTACTCCGTTTTTAATAAACCCGTCTAAGGCAGGTGCAGCCAAAATAAGCACATCAAATTTCTCGCCCTTGGCCAATCTAGAGGGAATGGAATCTGGTGCAGATCCCATAGATGAGCCATAAGAAATAATCACTTTGTTAGGAGATTGCTTTTCATACTCTGGTGCTAGATCTTTTAGCGCCTCTGCAAAAGCACCTGAAGTAATTACTTGAATCTCAGCTGAATTGACAAAACCAACCGACAATACATTGGCTACAAGTATTAAAGAAACAAAAAATAACTTACGCATTAAATCCTTAAGATAGATTAGCAATTGCAGCCTTAATGGCTACAAGCAGTTCTTGGGCTTTACCTCTTCTGGCATCCAGCACAGTCGGTTGTGTTTCTTGGGTTTTCTTGGACCAAGCTGAACCCGGAAAGAAAGCATCATCCTTAAATCTGGGGATGACATGCCAGTGAATGTGAGGAACCATATTGCCTAGGGCGGCGATATTGACCTTATCTGGATGCATGACATGGCGTATTGCCTCTTCAACAGCAAATACCAAAGTCATCAAGTGGTCGCGCTCACCATGACTGAGATCGGTCATTTCGGCTACGTGTCGATTCCAAATCACTCTGCAGAAACCAGGCAGATCAGGGTCGTTTACCAGAATGACACGGCAGTCATCTCCGCGCCAAATAAGCTGCCCTTCTTCGGGCTTCAGTTCGTCTTTACAAAGTACGCAATTGGTCATGGGAAGAATGTAAACGAAAACGGCACCTAAGTCACCCTTGTGGGGTCATTTAGGTGCCGCGGCAGTATTGGTGTATTACTGCTTACTACTAACTACTTAGGGATCTATTAAGGCTTAATGGAACTGCTCTTCTTCAGTAGAACCAGTCAATGCCGTTACAGAAGACTTACCACCTTGAATAACGGTAGTTACATCGTCGAAATAGCCAGTACCAACTTCTTGCTGATGTGAAACGAATGTGTAACCACGGTCACGAGCAGCGAATTCTGGCTCTTGTACTTTCTCGATGTATGCAGTCATACCGCGCTGCATGTAGTCTTGAGCCAAGTCGAACATGTTGTACCACATAGAGTGGATACCAGCCAATGTGATGAACTGATACTTGTAACCCATTGCTCCTAATTCACGTTGGAATTTAGCAATCGTTGCATCGTCCAAGTTTTTCTTCCAGTTGAAGGATGGTGAGCAGTTGTAGGCCAACATCTTGCCTGGGAACTTCGCACGAATTGCCTCGGCAAACTGACGAGCAAAGTCAAGGTCCGGCGTACCAGTTTCACACCAAACCATATCAGCGTATGCAGCGTAAGCTAAACCACGTGAGATCGCTTGATCCAAGCCCTTACGTGTTTTGTAGAAACCCTCTGGGGTGCGCTCACCTGTCAAGAATGGCTTATCGTTTGCATCGTAGTCAGACGTCAATAAGTCAGCAGCTTCTGCATCTGTACGAGCCAAAATGATAGTGGAAACGCCCATAACGTCAGCAGCCAAACGTGCAGAGATCAATTTCTGAACTGATTCAGCAGTAGGCAACAATACTTTGCCACCCAAGTGACCGCACTTCTTAACAGATGACAATTGGTCTTCGAAGTGAACGCCAGCAGCACCTTGCTTAATCAATGCTTTGCTTAATTCAAATGCATTCAATACACCACCGAAACCAGCTTCAGCGTCAGCAACGATTGGGGCAAAATATTCAATATAACCAGCATCGCCTTTGTTGATGCCTTTAGCTGTTTGGATTTCATCAGCCCGTTGGAATGAGTTATTAATACGCTCAACCATTTTAGGAACTGAATCTACTGGATACAAAGATTGGTCTGGATACATCGCTGCGTATGAGTTACCGTCAGCAGCAACCTGCCAACCAGATAAGTAAATTGCTTGTACACCTGCTTTAACCTGCTGCATTGCTTGACCACCAGTCAAGGCACCTAAACAGTTAACGTAAGCTTCGTTGTTTACCAATTCCCAGAGACGTTCAGCGCCATGCTTAGCTAAGGTGTGCTCAATCTTCAATGAACCACGAAGACGCACTACGTCCTCAGCCGTGTAACCACGAGTAATGCCTTTCCAGCGTGGATTGGTATCCCAGTCTTTTTGTAATGCTGCGATTTCTGCTTTGCGATCTGCCATGTTTTTCTCCCTAAGTTAAACAAGTACTTCAAAATTTGAGGACCTTTAAGACTTCTTCAAGTCTTATGTCTTATATAAGAGTTTAGACAGTTCGATAAAGCACGCAAGAGAAATTTGAGATTTTTTTGAAAATATTAAGTTATTTAAATTCAATAACTTATGTTCTTATTTTTACAATGTGGAACGCACATCCACTGCTTGCAATAAAATAAGGGGTAACTTGCTGCACTGCATTTTACGCAGCGTAATGGAATTTCACATTATGAAAAGTAAAGCTTCTGCGGATTGGTGCAGAGGATGCGATTGCGTATGGACTCGTCTGGCGCATACAAAGCGAGGCTTTCAAGCATCTGCGCCACTGTTGGCATCACACCCCAATTAGCCACATGCGGCCAATCAGAACCCCAGACACAACGATCAGGTGCGGCATCAATTAATACTTTTGCATAAGGGACCACCTCTGGATAAGGGGGTGTTTGATCAGTTAATCGGTATGCACCCGACACCTTGACCCACGCCCTCTCTCGCACTAAATCAACAAGCGCTTTAAAACCAGGGGAATCCAGACCAACAGAAGTTCTTAAGTAGCCCATGTGATCAATCACTAGTGTGGACTTTAACTTCAGCATGCGCGGCATTAATACCGGGAGATCATTTGCATCTAATAAAAATTGAATATGCCACCCCCAGTCTCTTGCTAGCGCATCACACTCTTCGAGCCTAGAAATATCTAAACCACCACCAGAAAACATGAGATTCATGCGAATGCCTACTACCCCAGCATCTTTCATTCGCTGGTAATAAGAATCAGCTTGACCAAGCAACGGTACAGCAACTCCACGCAAGCGATGCGGATGATTTTTCAACACCCTCAGCATGGGCTCGTTATCTTGACCATTCACGCTGACTTGAATTAGGACACCATAAGTCATCCCAACCTCATCAAGCATTCGGATGTATTGCTCCTCTGTTGCCTCAGAAGAAGTATAGGAACGATCGGGCACAAAACTGGCAGCACTAATGACGTGTGCATGCGTGTCTACGGCACCAATAGGCATCTTAAAAGGAAAAGGACCGCCCTGATGATCGGGCGGTCCTGGGCAAAACGGAATATCTTTTTTTGTCACAAAAAACCGTTAGTTAGCCTGTAATTCGCGTCCTTTAGTTTCAGGAAGAATTACTGCAGCTATAAAGAAAACACCGTAAGCAATGACTGCAAAGATCGCAATCGCCATGGCTAATCCATATTGAGCCGAGAAGTATCCAACTAAAGCGGGGAATAAGGCGCCAATACCACGACCAAAGTTGTAGCAAAAGCCCTGACCAGATCCACGCAAACGTGTTGGGAATAACTCAGTTAAAAATGCACCCATACCCGAGAAATAACCACTGGCAAAAAATCCTAAAGGAAAGCCAAGCCACATCATCATTTCATTCGTGATTTCTAACTGGGTATAAGCCAACACTAAGACAATTGCGCCCAATGAAAAAGTCATAAAGAGTTTCCGGCGGCCAAAGCGATCAGCCATCCAAGCGCCAACTAGATAACCAACGAAACTACCAACAATTAAGAACGCCAAGTAACCAGTAGAACCAACCACTGTCAATTTACGCTCAGCTTTTAGGAAGGTTGGTACCCAAGTAGTAATGGCGTAGTAACCACCTTGTGCACCCATGGTTAACAAAGAAGCAAGGATGGTTGTTTTTAAAATACCAGGCTTGAAGATTTCAAAAATAGATGGTGATTCCCCAGCTGCCACAACTTTTTCACGAGCAATCTTAGCAATCTCAGGCTCTTCCACATGACGACGAATGTAGAGCAAAAGCAATGCTGGGAAGAAGCCCACAACAAACATTGCACGCCAAGCCATATCAGCTGGTAACAAGCTAAACATAATGGCCTGCAGGAGGACCGCAGCACCCCAACCTACCGCCCATGCTGATTGCACGCTACCTACAGCACGGCCACGATATTCTGCACGAATAGTTTCACCCATCAACACTGCACCAGCAGCCCACTCACCACCAAAACCAAAACCCAAGAGTGCGCGAGCAATCATGAGTTGATTAAAGTCTTGTGTGAATGCACAAATCAAACTAAAACTGGAGAACCAAAGAATCGTGAACTGAAGAGTGCGAACACGACCGATTCGATCAGCCAAATAACCCGCAAACCATCCGCCAAAAGCAGAGGCCAAAAGAGTTCCTGTTACTGCAAGACCGGCCATACCCCGATCAACCTGCCATACTGCAATAATGGTTCCAATTACTAAGGGGTAAATCATGAAGTCCATGCCGTCTAATGCCCAGCCTAAGAAGCAACCCCAAAAGGTTTTCTTCTCCTTGGGATTCATGACTTTGTAAAAACCAGTCAGACTGGTATCCGGTTGTTGACTCATTTTGTCTCCTTTATTTTTTAGGCTTTAAATTAATGAATGAGTACCATCTTTATAACTCAATTATTCATGCTATAGAGCAAACTAGAGAAAACCCTTAACACTCCATCATGATGCATTGCACACTAATTGGCGACCACAGCATATCGATTGATTTCTCAAAATCAAAGCAAGCTTTAAAAGATATTCACGAGCTTAGTAAATTGCTCTTGGCCGACAAACCCATATGGGCTGCTGAAATCGTGCCTGGACTGGATTCATTGGTCATCCAGTTGCAGAGTGGCATTGAGGAACCAAGTTTCACGCGCCAGCAAGCTTTCGCAGATCTGGAAAAAGTCAGTAAGCAACAAGAGAAGCTAAAGAAGCGCTCAACTTATCCGGCTAAGATTCACCGCATTCAAGTTTGCTATCACCCAGATGTTGCATTAGATCTACATGACATCGCCAAGGCCTGCAAACTATCCATTGAAGAGACCATCCGTCTTCACAAGAACAATCTCTATACAGCAGATATTCTGGGCTTTATGCCTGGGTTTGCCTACTTCAGCGGCCTTAACCCTAAGTTACTCCTGCCTCGCCTACCCTCTCCCCGGTCAACAGTACCTAAAGGTAGTGTGGCAATTGCAGAGTTACAAACTGCAATTTATCCACGTACTACACCTGGGGGATGGAATCTGATTGGTAGATCTCCTAATCAAATGTTTGATATTCAAAATCATCCGCCAGGATTATTCATGGCGGGAGACCAAATGCAAATACAAGAAATTACATTAGATGAGTTTCAAAAATTAGATCAGAAAAATACACATCACGAAATTATCCGTGCGCTTGATAAAAATAATCCTCAAGGATCTATTGAAGTTTTGCAGTCGGGAACTTTTACAAGCATTCAAGATGAACCCAGATTGGGATTTTCACACTGGGCAGTAGGCCCTGGAGGTGCATGCGATTTATCCTCGCTGCATCTTGCTAATGCTTTAGTGGGTAATCCAATAGGAATGGCCGCTATAGAAATGACGTCTAGCGGCCCAACTCTTCTATTTCATCAAGCAACTTGTATCGCCTGGGTTGGAGCAGATTGCGATGGCATTGTGAATGGACAGCGCATCCCTGGAAATCGACCCGTTTGGTTGGCAAAGGGAAGTACGCTTAAATTCTTGCCGTTCAATTCCGGATTCCGAGTGCTATTAGCGATCGGTGGTGGACTGCAGCTTCCAGAGATTTTAGGTCGCTCAGGATCACACATTAGCGCAGACATTGGACCAAAGCGTATTGAAAAGGGCCAAGCCTTATCGCTCACAAACCCTCTCGCGCCACTCAAATCCACCTTCTTCAAGTCCCTATTTAAAGAGGATCATTTGCCATGCTATACAAAATGGCATGTGAGATCACCTTTTACGCCTCTAAAAGCAGTTACTCCAGTCTACTGTTTAGCAGGCCCGCATTTATCCTTCCTCTCAATTAAAGAGCGAGAATTATTTTGGTCCACCATTTGGACAGTGAGCAATCAAAGCAATCGTATGGGTCTGCGTCTTCAAGGTGAATTCAAGGTAAAAAAGGATTTGCCCAACATTCCATCTCAAGCAATTACGTTTGGAACTGTACAGTTCCCCCCATCACATGAACCTATTGTGATGCTTGCAGAGCACCAAACCACCGGTGGATATCCACGCTTAGCTGAAATTATTCGCTCTGATATGGTGAAGCTAGCGCAAGTTGGACCGGGCGAAAAAATACAATTTATTCCTATTGATATTCAGGAGGCAGATCTTTTGAATACGGAAGCGTTAAAGTTACAACAATCAACCATTAACTCGATTCAAACAATGATTCAAACCAGTGGAAATACATAATGGACATTAATAGCGATATGGGCGAAGGCTTTGGCGCCTGGGAAATGGGTAACGATGCTTTATTGCTTAACTACATTACATCCACCAATATCGCCTGTGGATGGCATGCTGGCGATCCAGCCCGCATGAAGAAATTGGTTGAAATGGCAACCCAAAAAAGCGTGCTTATTGGGGCGCACCCCGGCCTTCCAGATCTAGAGGGATTTGGAAGACGAGAGATGGCTATATCTGAGCAAGATGCTTATAACTACGTTCTCTATCAGGCTGGCGCCTTAAAAGCTTTTGTTAAGGCCGCCGGAAATACATTGCATCATGTCAAACCCCATGGCGCCCTATACAACCAAGCAGCCAGAGACATGAAACTTGCTAGAGGAATAGCGCGGGCAGTAAAAGATTTAGGCTCGGAAGTCATTTTGTATGGTTTAGCAGGAAGCTGCATGATCGATGCTGCAAAAGAATTGAATGTGCCGGTATGGCAAGAGGTATTCGCAGATCGCAAATACACTAACGAAGGTTTTCTAGTTCCGCGAAGTCAGGCGGGCGCTGTCATTGAGAATGAATCCGAAGCACTCAATCAAGCGATCGATATGTCAAGGAATGGGAAAGTGACTGCAATTGATGGCTGTGAAATCAAAATCCAGGCCGATACCCTGTGTATTCATGGCGACAATCCGCATGCAGTTGAGTTTGCGAAAAAGATTAAAGCCGCATTAATTTAGACGGCTTGCCGGCTTTTTGATTTCACCTGAAAAACGGTTGGAATAATCATGAGCTGGAATACAACGATTCCAAGGAACAAGGCTTTGGGCAAACCAGCATCCATAAAGAAGCCAAAAATAAATGGGCCAACTGCTGCGCCTAAATCAATCCCCGAATAGACGATTCCGTAAACACGTCCAGCCACACCTTGTGGAGTTGCCTTTTTCACCAATAGATCTCGCGAAGGTGCTACCACCCCATATCCGAATCCCAGAGCAAAGAAAATGATGGGAATGAGATCAATTGAAATAAATCCTGTGGATAACAATAAGCACATCACTACCGTAATAGAGAGGCAGGTGGAGACAATTCTTTCTGGAGTCTGCAACTTCGCCGCCAAGTAACCCCCAAACAAAACCCCTCCAGCACTCCCTAATGCCAAAAGCGTAATGTAGTAACTGCCTACATTCAGAGGAACTTCATAAATACTAAAGAGTGCGCTTGGGGCAAAAGATTGTAAGCTCGAGGTGGAGGCCATACTAAAGAAAAAGAAGACCCAACATAACCAAACTGCTGGCAACCGCAAGAATGCAAATGGGCTCTCCTGAGCAACACCAGAATTGGCCGCCTGAGTACCTGCATGCGTATTCTCATGACGCTCTTTGACATTGTCTAAGAGGTCATTTTTATTGACCCAAAGAATCGCCAAGACAAAAACCTCCAGCAGTGCTGCAGATAAGAATGCAATCCGCCAATCAGCCAATTGAGCAATCGCCACCATAAAAGCTGGCGCAGCAGCCCAACCTAAATATCCAGTGACACCATGCATTGAATAGGCGTATGGAAGATTGGGTGGGGATACCTTGTGATTGATGAGTGTGTAGTCAACAGGATGAAAAATGCCATTACCGCAACCAGCAATGACTGCCCCCAGTATGAGCATGGCATAACCATTACTTTGGGAATACACCAGTGCTGCAATGACAAGTAAGCTAATGCCGCCAAATAAAACTGGCCTAGCTCCAATACGGTCTACTAAAAAACCAGATGCTGCCTGAGCGATACATGACACAACAAAGAAGACTGACATGAGTAAACCGAGTTCGGCATAACTCAATGCAAAAGCATCCTTCAACCATGGGAACATGGGAGGAAGGACTAAATGAAAGAAATGAGAGCTGCCGTGAGCCAGGCTAATGAGACCAATAACCCGGACATCACTGGCACGCCTACTAAGCGCAACAGTCATGTGCCAAGTTTACTGGCGCAGGATAATTCCTGCTGAAATGCCTTTATGAAGCTTAGTGAACCTGCCGGGTAAAACTAAAGTCACCTGCCTTATCGACATCGACAGGCACTACATCCATGGGTCCAAACTTGCCCTCCAAAATCATCTTGGAGACTGGGTTTTCAATATGCTGCTGAATCGCCCGCTTAAGCGGTCTTGCTCCAAAGACTGGATCAAAGCCCACCTCGGCAATCTTATTCAGAGCGGCGTCACTGACCTCAAGCTGCATATCGACCTTAGCCAAACGATCTGACAAGTTTTTAAGCAGGATCTTCGCAATATTAGCAATATTGCCTTTGTCCAGACCATGGAATACAACGATTTCATCAATACGGTTCAAGAACTCAGGACGGAAGTGATTTTTTAATTCTTCAAATACCGCTTCTTTAATTTCTGCTTGCTTCTTATCTACCATTGACTGAATCAAATGCGAACCAATATTACTGGTCATCACAATGACAGTGTTCTTAAAGTCCACAGTGCGGCCTTGACCATCAGTTAAGCGGCCATCATCAAGCACTTGCAAGAGTACGTTAAATACATCTGGATGCGCTTTCTCAATCTCATCGAACAAAATCACGCTATAAGGATGGCGACGAACTTGCTCAGTTAAATAACCGCCCTCCTCATAACCTACGTAGCCAGGAGGCGCGCCGATTAAACGGGCAACGCTATGCTTCTCCATGAACTCACTCATATCAATCCGAATTAGATGATCTTCGCTATCAAACAAGAAGCCAGCCAATGCTTTGCAGAGCTCAGTCTTACCAACACCAGTTGGCCCAAGGAATAAGAATGAGCCGTAAGGACGATTCTCTTCTGCCAAACCAGCGCGGGAGCGACGAATTGCATCAGATACTGCACGAATCGCCTCTTCCTGACCAACCACGCGCTTATGCAATAACTCTTCCATCTTGAGCAATTTATCGCGTTCGCCCTGCATCATCTTGGATACCGGAATACCCGTCGCACGAGAAACTACTTCGGCAATTTCTTCTGCACCAACTTGAGTGCGTAGTAATTTATTTTTCACAAGGCCATCTTTATCGCCCTTGGCTTCCGCTGCGGCAGCAGACTTTAACTTAGCCTCGAGCTCAGGTAACTTGCCATATTGCAACTCAGCAACCTGCTCTAATTTGCCATCACGTTGTAACTTTGCAATATCTACTCTTACTTTTTCAATTTCCTCTTTCAGCTGAGCTGCGCCCAACACAGCCCCTTTCTCAGCCTTCCAAACCTCCTCTAAATCAGCATACTCAGCGCCCAGACGTTTAATTTCATCTTCAATGAGGCCTAGACGTTTTTGCGAAGCATCATCTTTTTCCTTCTTAACCGCTTCACGCTCAATCTTCAATTGAATCATGCGGCGCTCCAGCCTATCCATCACTTCAGGCTTAGAGTCGATCTCCATTCGAATGCGCGAACCCGCTTCATCAATCAGATCAATCGCCTTGTCTGGCAAGAAACGATCCGTAATGTAGCGATGCGATAACTCAGCAGCCGCAACAATCGCTGGATCAGTAATTTCGATACCATGATGCAGTTCATATCGCTCTTTAAGACCACGTAAGATGGCAATAGTTGCCTCAACGGTAGGCTCTTCCACCATCACTTTTTGAAAACGACGCTCCAAAGCAGGATCTTTTTCAATGTACTTGCGGTACTCATCCAAAGTCGTTGCACCGATGCAATGCAATTCACCACGGGCCAAGGCGGGCTTGAGCATATTGCCGGCATCCATTGCGCCATCACCTTTACCAGCACCTACCATCGTATGAATCTCATCAATAAAGATAATGGTTTGACCTTCATCTTTAGCGACATCACTGAGAACTGCCTTCAAACGCTCTTCGAACTCACCACGGTATTTGGCGCCAGCTAGAAGCAAGGCCATATCCAAGACTAGGACACGCTTATTTTTCAAAGTCTCAGGCACTTCACCATTAACGATACGCTGCGCTAAACCCTCAACAATCGCAGTTTTACCCACACCAGGCTCACCAATGAGCACAGGATTATTTTTACCGCGACGTTGCAAGATCTGAATGGTGCGACGAATCTCATCATCACGACCAATGACTGGATCGAGTTTGCCCATACGAGCCCGCTCAGTCAAATCTACTGTGTATTTCTTTAAGGCTTCACGTTGGCCTTCAGCATCTGCACTATTCACTGATTCTCCTCCGCGCACTAAATCAATAGCCGCTTCTAACGATTTACGATTTAAACCATTCTCACGAGCCACTTTTCCGAGCTCGCCTTTGTCATCAGCCACAACCAGCAAAAATAACTCGCCAGCAATAAATTGATCATCGCGCTTATTAGCTTCTTTTTCACACAGGTTTAGCCAATTGCTTAAATCGCGACCAACCTGAACCTCTCCGCTAGTGCCCTGCACTTCAGGAAGATTGCTGATGAGCTTTTCTACACCCTTTTCCAAGCCGGCGACATTGACACCCGCTCTAGTGAGCAAGCTCTTTGCGCCACCATCGGAATCACGCAACATCGCCAGCAGCAGATGGGCTGGCTCGATGTATTGATTGTCTTTGGCTAAAGCGATGCTTTGGGCCTCACTTAAGGCCTCTTGAAATTTGGTTGTTAATTTATCTATTCTCATTTTTGTACCCCATCAACTCCATCTATATCTATCTATAGAATATAAGGGCAATATTAATTATTTCAAGCATCCAACCCACTTTTGACCCTAATTTCCCTATTTTGACCTGGCTTGTTTACCTCCTAGAATGCGCTGATGGCACCTACTATGCCGGCATTACCAACCGCCTAGAACATCGCCTAGAAGCCCACAATAGTGGGCAAGGCGCACGTTATACGAGATCTCGTCGACCAGTCATCCTTTTAGCCACACAAGAACACCCCGACCGCTCTGAGGCATCGAAAGCCGAGCTTCGTTTAAAGAGCTTGCCGCGATCTCAAAAACTGACTTTCTTTAAGAACTAAAACTGATCAATAGCCATATCAGGCTAACCAAATTTGTGCATGACAAGTAGGTTGGCATGTTTACGAGCCCTACAATATAGGCATAAAAACTTATTATTGAACTGGAGACTAAGCATGCAACCAAAATGGGGAACTCGAGGAATGGCGGTAGCGCCACATTCTCTAGCATCAGAATCAGCTTTAGCTGTTTTACGAGAAGGCGGCAATGCCTTAGAGGCAATGGTCGCGGCTGCTGCGACTATTGCAGTAGTCTATCCTCATATGAACTCCATCGGTGGTGACTCCTTCTGGGTCATTCACTCCCCAGGCAAGGCCATGGGTGGAATTGATGCCTGTGGTGCAGCTGCCGGTTTAGCGACAAAGCAATGGTACGCAGAGCGTGGCATTACTAAAGCCATCCCATTTCGTGGTGCTGTAGCAGCCAATACGGTTGCCGGGACTATTTCTGGTTGGGGCGCAGCTCATCAACTCTCTAAACAAGGATTGGGGGGCAAACTGCCACTGTCCCGATTACTGGCTGATGCGATTCACTATGCTGAGGCTGGGACACCAGTCACCTTCAGCCAAACAAGCCTTACAGAAAAGAAGCGTCAAGAACTCAGCCCTATTCCAGGCTTTGCAGAGACTTTTTTAGTGGATGGCAAAGCGCCTGCCGTCGGTAGTATCTTTAAACAAGAGCGTCTGGCAAAAACCTTACGTCAGATTGCTAAAAAAGGTACGGATGACTATTACCGCGGCGAACTAGCCCAATCACTAGCAAAAGAACTCGCTGAGTTGGGAAGTCCACTGAGATTAGACGACCTGCATCGCCACAAGGCAAAGCTCATAGACCCTCTTGAGCTAAAACATAGTATGGGCAATGTCTACAACATGACTCCGCCCACGCAAGGTGTAGTCTCATTAATGATTATTGGCATCTTGGACCAGTTGAACTTAAAACGCTTCAAAGTAGATAGTCCAGAATACGTTCATCACTGCGTTGAAGCCACCAAGCAAGCATTTAAGATTCGCGATCAGTTTGTAACAGATCCCGCGTATATGACAAAGAACGCGCAATCCTTCTTATCGCCTGCATTCCTGAAAAAGTTAGCTAAGAATATTGATCCCAATAAAGCGCTTCCGTGGGGCCAGGGTAAAGGTCCTGCAGATACTATTTGGATGGGCGTCATTGACGGTGATGGCAATTGCGTTTCTTTCATTCAAAGCATCTACCACGAGTTTGGCGCAGGCATTGTGCTTCCTACCTCAGGAGTCAACTGGCAAAACCGTGGTTGCAGTTTTTCTCTCGATCCAAATACACTGAATCACCTTGAGCCATATCGCAAGCCTTTTCATACTCTTAACCCAGCGATGGCTTTATTTAAAGATGGTCGCTCAATGGTTTATGGAACGATGGGCGGAGATGGCCAACCACAAACCCAGTGCGCAGTATTTACTCGTACAGCAACTTATGGCCTTGACCCACAGGATGCTATTAGTCGCCCGCGCTGGTTGCTGGGTCGCACCTGGGGACAAACGAGTGATAGCTTAAAACTAGAATCACGCTTTGGTCCAGAAGTCGCAAAAGAGCTTCATGCTTTAGGCCATGAAATTGAAATGCTAGACGCCTTTGATGAAACCGTTGGTCATGCAGGTTGCATTATTCGCAACCCATCTGGGATATTGCAAGGCGGATGGGACCCTAGAAGCGATGGCGCAGTGAGCTCGTTCTAACATTAAACAATCATCTTGTGAAATTAAAAAAGGCTACCTAATTGGTAGCCTTTTTTCTATCTTCGAATTTCAAATTACATCTGAGTTAAAACTTATGCAGTAAGAGTCTTCATGTACTTAGCGCGCATTGGGCGGAGTACGAAGAACGCTAGGATAGCTGCAGTAGCATCCAACACGATCATGATGGCAAATACAGGGAGCCAGCTATCAGTTACACCATGAATATAGGCTGCAACTGGAGCGCCGATAATGGAACCAACGCCTTGAGCCATATACAAGAAACCGTAGTTTGTAGTGGCATGCTTTTGGCCAAAAGTATCTGTCAACGTAGATGGGAACAAGGAGAAGATCTCACCCCAACCAAAGAACACAATACCTGAGAGTAAAACGAACATCACAGGATCAGAGCGTGTCATCACCCAAGCAAACATGGCAACCGCTTCCAAACCAAAAGCGATAGTCATCGTATATTCACGTCCAATGCGGTCCGATACCCAGCCAAATATTGGTCGAGTTAAACCATTGGTAACGCGATCAATTGTTAAGGCCAAAGGCAAGGCAGCCATACCAAAAACCAGGGCGGATGTAATGCCAAAGTCTTTTG
Organism: Polynucleobacter sp. JS-Polo-80-F4; assembly: GCF_018881965.1. Lineage (GTDB taxonomy): Bacteria > Pseudomonadota > Gammaproteobacteria > Burkholderiales > Burkholderiaceae > Polynucleobacter. The sequence goes on along the minus strand of NZ_JACVPI010000001.1, from coordinate 1,259,454 downwards.
CAAATGCACCCATCTGAGAGATCACCATCAATCCTGATGTAGACATCATGGACATCATCAAAAACATTAACCAAAAAACTGGTGTCTTCAACATGACCTTTGGCGCAACTCCTGATGCAGCAGCCTCTTTTTGATCAGCTGTTTGCACGCGATCAGCGTGCGGCACACGAATACCTTGTGCAGCCAATAACCCAACAGCGCCAATAATGTAACCAAAGAATGTCAATGTGCCCTGAATCCCTGTCTCAGTCAAACTAGTAGAGATGGGGAAAGTAGTTAGCAATGCGCCGATACCATAACCAGCAGCAACCATACCTACAGCAAATCCACGATTATTTGGAAACCAACGAACCATCAAACCAACAACGCCGATGTAAACAATACCGGTACCCAAGCCACCTAATACACCGTAGGTAAGGTAAAGATTGGATACGGTGGTGAGGTTAGCCGAAAGAACCCAGCTTGCGCCTGTCAGAATGGTGCCAATAGATAACAAAAGGCGGGGACCAAATTTATCTACCAAATAACCCTGGAATGGCGAGAAGAAAGTCTGCAGCACAATCAAAATCGAAAATGTGATCTGCAGTTCCGTCAAAGTAACGCCGAGCTGACCCATGATCGGCTTAGTGAATAAGGCCCATACATATTGAGGGCTGGAAATAGACATCATACAAATCACGCCCAAAGCCAATTGCACCCATTTCGACTTTAGAGGGTTCTTGCTGGTGCTTTCCGCACCCATTACTGCTGAAGTCATACGAATCTCCGGTTTATTGTTTAATCAAAATTTCTTAATTGCTTTTGTTAATACATTTTGATCTAAATTTGCGGGTAATTCCTAGGGAATTCCCATAGATGGTGCATGAGTACACACTTTGATGCATGAGGTTGCACCAATAGCATCACGATAAAAAATAAAACAATAAAGTTTTGAATTGGGAGAGTTATTTTTTAGCCCAACGAGCCATTGCTGCTTCGTCAGTTACACGGGCATCAACCCAGCGAGCACCATCAGGGGTGTCTTCTTTTTTCCAGAATGGCGCTGCAGTCTTGAGGTAGTCCATGATGAATGCACAAGCAGTAAAAGCTTCACCTCTGTGTGCACTAGTAACCGCAACCAGCACGATTTGATCTTCGGGTAACAAAGGCCCAACACGATGAATCACTAATGTCTGATATATATCCCAACGGGCTTTTGCTTGATCCAGAATTTCCTGTAGCGCCTTCTCAGTCATGCCGGGGTAATGCTCAAGCGTCATGCCTTTTACTTGGCTGCCGTCATTCATGTCGCGCACAGTGCCCAAGAAAGTCACTACAGCACCAACCCGTGGGTCACCTTTGCGTAGTGCCGCTATTTCTGCACTGACATCAAAATCACTTTCTTGGATTTTGATTGGCATATTAGCCTCCAGTTACCGGAGGAAAGAAAGCCACTTCAGCACCGTCTTGCAATGAAGTGCTTGCGTCAACCATGTGCTGATTCAAAGCACAGCGCAATACCTTACCTTCAGCCAAGACTTCAGCCCAAGGATTGCCGCGCTCAATAAGATGCGCCCTAAGATCAGCAATAGTTTTAACTGTTACAGGAATGATGATGCTCTCCTGTGAGACGCCAAGAGCTTCACGCAATGAGGCAAAGAATCGTAATTCGAGTTTCATGAGCTAATCGTAAACCGATTATTTGAGAAGTGCATCAAAGGGAATGTACTTCGCTAGATCACCAGCTTTAATTGGCTGGTTTGGTGGGCAATCTACCAAACCATCACCCCAAGAAGCGCTTGTGAGGACGCCAGAGCTTTGATTAGGGAATAAATCTAAGCCGCCTTGATCATTAATCTTGACACGTAAAAACTCATTACGACGATCGGCTTTTGACCAATCAAAATCAGCGCGCATGAAATAGGATTGCGGCAGCTTGGCTTCGCGCCCCTGCAGCTTCAAAATGAAAGGGCGCACGAATAACAGGAAGGTAACAAAACTGGATACAGGATTGCCGGGCAAACCAATGAACCAAGCCTCGCCATCTTTGGGTTCATCCGATTTGCGAACCGCACCAAAAGCCAGTGGTTTACCGGGCTTAATAGCAATCTGCCAAAGATCCAATCTACCTTCGGCAGTCACTGCCGGCTTGATGTGATCTTCCTCACCAACTGAAACACCACCGGAAGTGATAATCAAGTCATGATCTTTGCTAGCTTTACGCAATGCTGCACGTGTTGCATCCAAGCGATCTGGAACAATACCTAAATCCGTTGCGTCACAACCTAAAGACTTGAGACAAGCCAATAAAGTATCGCGATTGGAGTTATATATGCCGCCTGGCTTTAAGGGCTCACCTGGAAGTGCTAACTCATCGCCAGTGAAAAATGCCGCCACCTTCACTTTACGCTTTACATTGAGGTGAGTTAGTCCGGCTGAAGCAGCAACGCCCAACTCTTGAGGACGCAAGAATGTACCAGCGGTCAAACAAGTTTTGCCAGCAGTTAAATCCTCGCCTTTACGACGGATCCATTGACCTACTACTGGAGTAATATTTACAGCAACTTGATCGGCTTGACCTTCTACCGAGCAATCCTCTTGCATCACCACTGCATCAGCACCAGGAGGAACGGGAGCGCCAGTAAAAATTCTGGCGGCAGTGCCTGGCTCTAATTGAACACCCATAGAGCCAGCTGGAATGCGTTGAGCAATCTTGAGAATACTTCCAGTAGTTTGAGTATCCGCAGTGCGAACAGCATAACCATCCATCGAGGTGTTATCCAATGGCGGTACGTCAACCAAGCTACTCACGTTTTCAGAGAGCACGCGACCCAAAGCAGCCTGCATAGCAACCCTCTCACTCTCAGCAACTACTTGAGCATGAGAAAGTAAATGGTCTAAAGCCTGCTGCGCAGTCAACATTGGTGGCTTGGTCATAGAATGATCTTTATTACTTCAATTGTTGTGGGTTGAAAATTAACCCAAATGCGTTGTGATGAAATCTTTAACTTGATTTACATCTGCATCGATATTCTCTACGCGCTGCGGCTTGGACTTAATGTCTTTGAAAGCTGGTGGGCATTCAGCAGGACGACCTAAAGCAAGCTCAATCGTTTCTTCAAACTTGATAGGCAAGGCTGTCTCGAGAACAATCATTGGAATGCCAGCCTGCAGATGATCACGGGCTACCTTGATGCCATCAGCAGTATGTGTATCAATCATGACGCCGTAGCGTTTATCAATGTCGCGAATAGTTTCTAGGCGATTTTCATGCGTGCTGCGGCCAGATTGGAAGCCGTACTTACCAAGCTCTTTAAAGACTGCATCTTTCGAGATATCAAAACCACCCGCTTCATCCACTTGCTTGAACATGGCTGCAGTAGCTTTGCCATCTTTACCCATAAAGTCAAATACGAAACGCTCAAAGTTACTTGCTTTAGAAATATCCATGGATGGACTAGAAGTATGCAATGTCTCAGCAGACTTACGCGCACGATAGACGCCGGTACGGAAAAACTCATCCAGCACATCATTTTCGTTTGTAGCAGCAATCAAATGCTCGATAGGCAGGCCCATCATACGGGCTACGTGACCTGCACAGATATTGCCAAAGTTGCCAGAAGGCACTGTGAATGAGACTTTCTCAGAACTCGACTTGGTAGCCAGGAGGTAGCCCTGGAAGTAATACACCACTTGAGCAACTACACGACCCCAGTTAATCGAGTTCACTGTACCAATTTGGCTCTTCGCTTTGAAAGCGTGATCATTACTTACTGCTTTAACAATATCTTGGCAATCATCGAAGACACCGGCTACTGCTAAGTTAAAAATATTCGGATCTTGCAAGGAGTACATTTGCGCTGATTGGAAGGCGCTCATCTTGCCGCGTGGCGAAAGCATAAATACCTTCACACCTTCTTTGCCGCGCATGGCGTATTCAGCGGCACTACCAGTATCGCCAGATGTGGCACCCAAAATATTGAGATGCTGGCCTTTTTTCTTGAGAGCGTACTCAAAAAGATTGCCAAGCAATTGCATGGCCATATCTTTGAAAGCTAAAGTTGGTCCATTTGAAAGACTCAGGAGACCAATTCGTGTTCCATGTTCCTCACCCAACCAATGTATGGGCGTGATGTCTTTGGCATTGTCCTGTGGACGGCCATTGCAGTAGACCTGCTCTGTATACGTTTTGCGCAAGAGTGCACGCAAATCTGCCTCAGGAATATCGTCGCAATACAGACTCAATACCTCATAGGCGAGATCAGCATATGACAAGCCACGCCAAGAATCTAATTGTGTCGGAGTGACTTTTGGGTACTGGGTAGGCAAATACAAGCCGCCATCAGGCGCTAATCCACCTAACAAAATTTCTAAGAAGGATTGTTGCGGACTATTGCCACGAGTAGATTGGTAACGCATGTATTTTGCTAAGTTTTGCTGAGTTTTACTTAAGACAGATTTTCTAAACGGATCTTCACTACTTCGCCCGCAACAGTTTTGAGAGCTTGAATCTCTTTAATCGCGGCAAGCATGTTCTTTTCTTTAGTTTCGTGAGTCAGCGCAACCAAGTCAGTTTGACTCTCGCCTTCATCCGCCTCTTTTTGCAAGAGGGCATCGATTGAAACACCATGAGATGCCAAGATCTTCGTGATATCAGCCAATACGCCAGCCTGATCCGCTACGCGCAAACGCAAGTAGTAGCTAGTGGTGATCTCGCCAATTGGTAATACTGGTGTGTCATGCACAGCATCAGGCTGGAAAGCCAAGTAAGGTACACGATGCTCCGCTTCAGCACTCAACAAACGCGTGATATCTACCAAGTCAGCAATCACTGCTGAAGCGGTTGGCTCTGAGCCGGCGCCTTTACCGTAATACAAAGTAGTTCCTACGGCATCACCAAATACTTGAACGGCATTCATGGCGCCTTCAACGTTAGCAATCAAACGTTTGGAAGGAATTAAGGTTGGGTGCACGCGCAATTCAACGCCTGATGAAGTTTTCTTGGCAATACCAAGCAACTTAATGCGATAACCCAATTGCTCGGCATACTTAATATCAATGGCATCTAATTTTGTAATGCCTTCAATGTGCGCTTTTTCAAATTGCATTGGAATACCAAATGCAATCGCGCTCATGATGGTGGCTTTATGCGCAGCATCAACACCTTCGATATCGAAAGTAGGATCCGCTTCTGCATAGCCTAGGCGTTGCGCTTCTTTAAGTACTGTTGCGAAATCTAAGCCCTTGTCGCGCATCTCTGACAAGATGAAATTGGTTGTACCGTTAATAATGCCGGCAATCCATTCAATACGATTTGCAGTTAAACCCTCACGCAAGGCTTTAATAATGGGAATGCCGCCTGCAACAGCAGCTTCGAAGGCAACCATCACACCTTTAGCGTGTGCTGCCTTAAAGATTTCGTTACCATGCACGGCGATCAGGGCTTTATTAGCTGTAACAACATGCTTACCAGCAGCGATGGCCTCAAGAACCAAGTCCTTAGCAATCCCATAACCACCGATTAACTCAACAACGATGTCAATCTCTGGGTTATTAATCACTGCACGAGCATCGTTAACCACTTGCGCGCGATCTTTAACCATCTCCTTGGCACGTTCTACATTTAAATCAGCAACTGTATTAATGCGAATGCCACGGCCAGCGCGACGGGTAATTTCATCTTGGTTACGCTCGAGAACAGTGAATACGCCACCACCAACGGTGCCAATACCTAACAGACCTACTTGAATCGGTTTCATGATGCCTTTGCTGCAGTTGAAGAAGCCTTACGGCTGTGCTTATTACGATAACGCTCCAGAAAACGTGCAAGGCGGCTAATCGCCTCCTTGAGGACATCTTCGTGAGGCAAGAACACTACACGGAAGTGATCAGGTTTAGCCCAATTAAAACCGGAGCCCTGTACTAACAATACTTTTTCTTCTTTTAGGAGATCAGCGACAAACTGCTGGTCATCTTCAATCGGATAGATCTCTGGATCTAACTTGGGAAATAAATACAAAGCGGATTTTGGTTTTACGCAAGTAACACCCGGAATTTCAGTAATAAGTTTCCAGGCTAGATCGCGTTGCTTTGCAAGGCGACCACCCTCACCCACTAAGTCATCAATACTTTGATATCCACCAAGCGCAGTTTGAATTGCATATTGACCTGGCACGTTTGCGCAGAGACGCATCGAAGCAAGCATATTCAAGCCCTCGATGTAATCACGCACCATTTCTTTATCACCTGAGACGACCATCCAGCCAGCGCGGTAGCCACATGAACGGTAGTTCTTGGATAGACCATTGAAAGTAATGGTTACTACGTCTGTGGACAGAGAGGCTAGTGAGAGATGTTTCTCGCCGTCGTACAACATCTTGTCGTAGATTTCATCGGCGAACAAAATCAAACCATGCTCGCGAGCAATTTGTGTCAACTCCAGCAAAACTTCTTTAGAGTAAATCGCACCAGTTGGATTGTTTGGATTAATCACCACAATCGCTTTAGTGCGAGGTGTAATTTTTTTACGCAGATCGCTTAAGTCTGGAGCCCATTCTTTGGATTCATCACAAAGATAGTGCACAGGCGTACCACTAGATAAACTCACAGCAGCAGTCCATAGCGGGTAATCCGGCATTGGCACCAATACTTCATCACCATCATTCAACAGCGCATTCATGGAGAGAACAATGAGTTCAGAAACGCCATTGCCTGTATAGACATCATCCAAAGTCACACCCTGAATGCCTTTTTCTTGGCAATATTGCATGATGGCTTTGCGAGCAGCAAAGATTCCTTTGGAATCAGAGTAGGCTGAGGCATTGCTTAAATTGCGAATCATGTCCAACTGAATCTCTTCAGGCGGATCAAAACCGAAAACCCCTACGTTTCCGATGTTTAATTTGATGATTTTGTGACCCTCTTCCTCCATCCGCTGAGCAAGCTCGAGCACAGGCCCACGTATGTCATAACAGACGTTATTGAGCTTTTGGGACTTAAGGATCGGTTTCACAATAAATTTAAGGGTAAGTTCTTGAAATATGAGAAAAAACAGCTAGCTATAATCCACATAATTATGACAGAGAGTCCACTTGAAGCTTCAATCTGACCCCCACTCCGGCGCGAATACGATCACTGGCTACGGCGATGGCTACGTAGAGATTAATAAGACCCCCTACGCCCATGCGGTACTACTGAGTTCGGATGGCGCCATCACCGATTGGTCTGCCCAGACTTTCGACAGTCTGGAGGCTGGCCATTTCGCCCAAATGGTTGATTTAAAACCAGAATTAGTCCTGATTGGGACCGGTAGCCGCCAGCGATTTCCTAAACCAGAGCTTCTAAAAGCCCTGATTTCCGCCAAAATTGGCTTCGAAATCATGGATTCCCAGGCTGCCTGCCGCACCTACAACATCCTAGTTGGCGAGGGTCGCCAGGTCTTACTAGCCCTGATTGTGGAACCTATTTAATGCAATTTGGCCAAATTCGGCAGTCTTCAGCCCTGCATCCAGGCAAGATTTTGCTGTTGGCCATCATTTACGCCCTACTCTGGTTTGGCACACTTAACTATCGCCACCTTATTCCTTCGGATGAAGGGCGCTATGCAGAAATCGCCCGAGAAATGTTGGTTACTGGTGACTGGATTACTCCTCGTTATAACGGCTACAAGTATTTTGAAAAGCCGCCACTACAAGCATGGGCAACCGCAGCTACTTTTCAAGTCTTTGGTATTGGCGATTGGCAAGCAAGATTGTGGACCGCATTAACCGGCTTCCTGACAATTCTTTTAGTTGGATTTACTGGCGCTCGAATTTATACCGCCAGAGCAGGATGGTTAGCAGCAGTTGTATTAGCTTCAAGCCCGATGTGGATTATCAGTGGCCACCTCAATTCCTTGGACATGGGTCTATCTGCTTTTTTAGTAGCTGCGCTATGCAGTCTGCTATTGGCACAAACTTCTCACAATAAAAATAGCTGTCGAAATTGGATGTGGGCTTGCTGGACTTTCATGGCACTTGCCACCTTGTCCAAGGGTGTCATTGGCGCAGCGATTCCTGCAATGGTTTTCATTGCGTACTCCATCAGTACATGGGATTGGAAAATCTGGACTCGCTTACGTTTATTTAGTGGAACTGTTTTGTTCTTGGCAATCACTGCACCCTGGTTTGTATTAGTCGCACAACGCAATCCCGAGTTCTTAGAGTTTTTCTTCATTCATGAGCATCTGCAACGCTTCACACAAGATGCGCATAGCAGAACAGGCCCCATTTACTACTTCGTGCCACTTCTGCTGATTGGCCTGCTGCCATGGGTACTACAAATCCCTGGAGCCCTTGCACAAGCGTGGAGCGAGCGCCGTCGCGAGTTTTCTGCTGGCTGGTTATTGGTATGTTGGTTTGTCGTGATCTTTGCGTTCTTTAGCGTGTCTCGCTCAAAGTTGCCTGGCTACATCATCCCCGTATTCCCTGCTCTTGCTTTGATTATCGGCAATCGATTAGATCGCTTGCTCAGCCATACCAATACGATGGCATTGCCATGGAAATTACAAGCACTTGGATTTGCAATCCTCGGCCTCGTTGGATTTTTATTTTTAGATGCTATCGGCAAACAAGCAAGGCCTGATGAAATTGAAGCGTATGCACAATATACCCATTGGGTGATTGCTGCATTGGTAGCGCTAGTGAGTTTTAGCGCTTATGCTGCATGGCAAAGCAAACGCAATGGTATTCAAAGTATTGTGGGATTTGCTTGTGGATTTTTTCTGTGCGCCATCATCGCTGGAACAGGTCACGAGACTTTAGGTCGCGCGGTTTCTGGAATTGATCTTGTAGAGCGCGTAAAAAGTTCTATTCCCGAGAAAGTCAATTTCTACTCAGTGCGCCTCCTCGATCATACTGTGCCATTCTATTTGGGCAGAACCATGATCATGGTGGAGTCTCCTGACGAACTTGAATTTGGAGTTAAGCAAGAGCCAGAGCTTTGGATGCCAACCTTAGACGCCTTCATTACCCGCTGGCAAGAAGATCAAACGGCCTACGCCTTAATGGTTCCAGAGCAATTTGATGCGCTAAAAGCTACAAACCTCCCTATGCAAGAAGTCGATCGCGACTCTCGTAGAGTGATTGTGAAACATCCAGATGCATCCAATCTGACACAGTGACGCGGTAAAGTAATATAAGACACCATGTCAAATTCTGATTCCGCATTCATCCCCTTTACACGCCCCAGCTTTAATCAAGAAACAATTGATGCTGTTTCGGAAGTGCTGCGCTCAGGCTGGGTGACATCCGGTCCAAAGTTGGCGGAGTTTGAAGCCACCCTAAGCAAATACTTTGGCGATCGTCCAGTGCGTTGCTTTGCAAATGGCACCGCTACCATGAAGATTGCTTTGCAGGTAGCAGGCATTGGCCCTGGCGATGAAGTCATTACCACTCCGATTTCTTGGGTTGCAACTTCGAATGTCGTCTTAAGTGTGGGTGCAAAACCCGTATTTGTCGATATAGATCCAGTTACACGCAACATTGATTTGAATAAAGTGGCTGCTGCAATCACATCAAGAACACGCGCGATCATGCCAGTCTACTTAGCTGGTCTGCCGGTGAATATGGAACAGCTTTACTCCATTGCCAAGCAACACAATCTTCGCGTGATTGAAGATGCTGCACAAGCCTTTGGCTCACTGTGGCAAGGCAAGAAGATTGGTAGCTTTGGCGACCTGGTGAGCTTTAGCTTTCAGGCCAACAAGAATCTCACCACCGTTGAGGGTGGCTGCCTTGTACTCAACAACACTGATGAAGCAAAACTTGCCGAGAAGTTCCGCCTTCAGGGATTAACCCGTCAAGGCATGGACGGTATGGATGTTGATGTATTGGGTGGCAAAGATAACTTGACTGATGTGAACGCAGCCATTGGTCTCGAACAACTGAAGCAGCTCCCCTCTTATCAAGTGCGTCGCGCTGCACTTGCTCGCCAATACTTTGATGTCATCCGCGCTGAATTGAAATCTGCCGGCTTGGAAAGTTTGCAATTAGAGCTTCCAGTGGAAAACTTTACCGATAGCAACTGGCACATGTTTCAAGTCATTTTGCCGCTTGAGCAATTAAATACCGATCGCGCCCAAATCATGGCCGAGTTAAAAGATTTGGGCATTGGTACTGGCGTTCATTACCCCGCCATTACCGGCTTCACGCTTTACAAAAACCAAGGTTACAAAACATCTGACACACCCATTGCCGAACGCATTGGTCGATCCATCCTTACCCTCCCCCTGTTTCCTGCAATGGCAGATGAAGATATTGGCCGTATAGCCAAGGGATTGGTCGGAATTTTGCAGAAATACCGCAAAAACTAGTGTTCTTGGGTTAATCCCAGAGAATCAGGCAAAATTGCGGGATGACTGCAAACTTAGTTGCCAACCCAACACTCAGCATTGTTATTCCCGTTTACAACGAGGAAGATGGTCTTCAGGCTCTATTTGATCGCCTCTATCCAGCATTAGATGCACTGGCTACCAAGCGCAAAATCACTTACGAGATCGTATTTGTTAACGATGGCAGCAAAGATCGTTCTGCTGGCATTCTTTCTAAGCAAGTTGAATTACGTCCTGATGTCACCCGCGCTGTTTTATTTCACAGCAACTTTGGCCAACATATGGCGATCATGGCCGGATTTGAATATGCCAAAGGTGAACATATCATCACTTTGGATGCGGACCTACAAAATCCCCCCGAAGAAATCGATACTTTGACTGGAGAGTTATTAAAAGGTCATGATTACGTTGGCACTATTCGCGCCGATCGTCGCGATAGTTTCTTTAGAAAATTTGCTTCACGCGCCATGAATCGTTTGCGTGAAAACATTACCCGCATCACGATGACCGATCAAGGTTGTATGTTGCGCGGCTATAGTCGCCGCATTGTTGATCTGGTTCGTCAATGTGATGAGAGCAATACTTTTATTCCAGCACTGGCTTATACCTTTTCCGCAAATCCAGTGGAGATCACTGTTAAGCATGAAGAGCGTTTTGCTGGTGAATCCAAATACAGTCTATATCAATTGATTCGTCTGAACTTTGATTTAGTGACTGGATTTTCTGTCATGCCCCTGCAGATCTTCTCAATTCTCGGCATGCTTCTCTCCCTTGCTGCTGGCAGCTTGTTTGTCTACCTACTAGTGCGCCGCTTTGTTCTAGGCGCTGAGGTTGAGGGTGTTTTCACCCTCTTCGCTTTGACCTTCTTCCTCATTGGCGTGATGCTCTTTGGACTTGGTCTTTTAGGCGAATATATTGGTCGTATCTATCAGCAAATACGTAAGCGGCCTCGCTATGTTGTGCAAACCGTTTTAGAGAAAAAATAATTGCACGCAGTCGTCTTTGCCTATCACGATGTAGGTGTTAATTGCCTCAAGGCACTTCTCAATGCTGGTCTAAAGATTGACTTAGTAGTTACGCACGAAGATGATCCCAATGAGAATGTTTGGTTTGGGAGCGTTGCAAAACTTTGCCAAGAAAAGAATATTTCTTACGTCACTCCAAATGCGACCGAGCTGGTGGATTTAATTCCAAAACTCCAAGCTTTAAATCCTGACTATATTTTTTCTTTCTACTATCGCTTCATGATTCCAGAGCAGATTTTGCAATGCGCAAAAATTGCCGCACTGAATATGCATGGCTCGCTTCTTCCTAAGTACCGTGGACGTGCGCCAGTCAATTGGGCCATCCTGCATGGCGAAACTGAGACTGGCGCAACCTTGCATGTGATGGAAGCCAAACCAGATGCAGGCGATATTGTTGGGCAGGTAGCCGTGAGCATCGGTCCAGATGAGACTGCTACCGATGTCTTTGGCAAAGTAAGCCAGGCCGCTGTGAGTGTTATCGATCAAGCCTTACCCAGCCTTTTAAAAGGACTTGTTCCCCGCAAGGCGAATGAGCTCCAAAAAGGCAGTTATTTTGGCGGTCGTAAGCCTGCCGACGGGCAAATTCACTGGAATCAGACGGCTAAACAGGTCCACGACCTAGTTAGGGCGGTTGCACCCCCTTATCCAGGGGCTTTTACCACCCATGATGGCAAGACCTTGATTGTGGCCCGTACCAGCCTAAAAGGGCCTTTTCCAGCCGAGCTCAATCTTGGGGTTTGCGGTATCCAAGTGGTTGATAATCGGGTATTCGGCATTTGTGGCGACCATCAAGCAGTGGAAGTATTGGAGTGGTTTCCAGCTAGCAATTAAGAAGTAATTGAGTGGCAACTAAGTAACAACTCTTATTAGATTAAAACGAGGCAGTAAAGATGAAAAAAGTACTCATTCTTGGTGTTAACGGCTTTATTGGTCACCACCTTTCCAAGCGCATTCTCGAGACAACCGACTGGGATGTCTACGGCATGGATATGCAAAACGATCGCCTTGGTGACTTAGTAAATCATCCGCGCATGCACTTCTTCGAAGGTGATATCACAATCAACAAAGAATGGGTTGAATATCACATCCGCAAATGCGATGTCATCTTGCCTTTAGTTGCGATTGCAACCCCTGCAACTTATGTACAGCAACCACTAAAAGTATTTGAACTCGACTTCGAAGCCAACCTCCCCATCGTGCGCTCAGCAGTCAAATACAAGAAACATTTAGTGTTCCCATCAACTTCCGAAGTCTATGGAATGTGTGAAGATGCTGAATTTGATCCCGCTAAATCGAATATGGTTTACGGCCCAATTAATAAACCGCGCTGGATCTATGCTTGCTCCAAGCAATTGATGGACCGCGTGATCTGGGGCTATGGCATGGAAGGCTTACGCTTTACCCTCTTCCGCCCATTTAACTGGATTGGCCCTGGTCTAGATAGCATCTATACGCCAAAAGAAGGCTCATCCCGTGTTGTGACTCAGTTCTTAGGTCATATCGTTCGTGGCGAATCCATCAACGTTGTTGACGGTGGCGCCCAGAAACGTGCCTTTACTTATGTTGATGATGGCATCGACGCTTTGATGCGCATCATCGACAACAAAGATGGTGTTGCTAACGGCAAGATCTATAACATTGGTAATCCAAAGAACAATCACTCTATTCGTGAGCTAGCCAATCAGATGTTAGAAATTGCTCGTAGCATTCCTGAATATGCAAAGACTGCTAATGAAGTGAAGATTGTGGAAACCACTTCTGGCGCTTACTATGGTGAAGGCTACCAAGACGTTCAAAACCGTGTTCCCGCAATTGACAATACGATGAGCGAATTAGGCTGGAAGCCAACTACAACGATGACCGATGCGCTCAAGAATATTTTCGAAGCCTATCGTGAAGATGTTGAAAAAGCTCGCACCTTAGTTGATAAAGAATAAGTAAAAGTAAACCCAAAGGTACATGGCTAAGATAGCTCTCAAGGTTGATGTAGATACCTTACGCGGCACTAAAGAAGGCGTCCCTAACCTAGCTCGCACTCTGGAGCGTTTTGGTCTTAAAGCCACCTTCCTGTTTAGTCTTGGGCCTGACCATACCGGCTGGGCCTTAAAGCGCGTCTTTCGTCCAGGCTTTCTAAAAAAGGTAAGTCGCACTTCTGTTGTCGAGCACTACGGCATTAAGACGTTGCTTTACGGCGTCCTTCTGCCCGGTCCAGACATTGGCAAGAAAGCAGCTGCAGAAATGCGCGCAATTGATAAAGCAGGTCATGAGACGGGTATTCATACTTGGGATCACGTAGCCTGGCAAGATGCCGTTCGCAATCAAGATGCCTCTTGGACAAAAGCGATGATGCAAAAAAGCTGGGATCGTTTCGTAGAGATTTTCGGTCATACACCAGTCACTTATGGTGCAGCAGGATGGCAGATGAATGAGGTTGCCTTTGAGCAACTCGATCAGTGGGGTATTACCTATTCATCCGATGGTAGGGCCGAACCCAATCTCATACCCTATCGACTTGCTTTGTCATCAGGAAAAGCGAAGCACGTTCAGTACCCAACCACACTCCCTACCTTTGATGAACTCATTGGCATCGATGGCGCAGATGAATTTGGCGCAGTTAAAAAATTATTAGAAATCACCCAAAGCAATCCAAATGACCAAGTCTTCACGCTACATGCTGAACTAGAGGGTCAAAAGCTATTGCCTGCCTTTGAGCAGCTATTGGCTGGATGGCTAAATCAAGGTCACGACCTTGTCACTATGGGTGAACTTCACAAATCCTGGGAAGCCACCAAGCAACTCGATAAAATAGCCGTATTACCGCTAAGCTGGGGTGAAATTCCCAATCGCAGCGGTGATTTGATTATTCAAAATAACTAATTTAGTAAAACTTAGAGACACATAACAAAGGATCATCATGACAGTAGCCATTGGTCAACCTATGCCACAGTGCGCGATTCCAGCAACCTCTGGATTAACGTTTTCACCATCATCTGCTAAAGGCAAAAAACTGGTTCTGTATTTTTATCCAAAGGATATGACTCCAGGTTGCACTGCTGAGTCAGGTGAATTTAGAGACAATATTGAAGCATTCACTAAAGCCAATACTCTAGTGGTGGGAGTTTCTCGGGATAGCCTCAAATCACATGACAATTTCCGCAGCAAACTAGAGCTTCCTTTTGAATTGGTTGCAGACACTGAAGAAACGCTTTGCCAGATCTTTGGCGTCATGAAGATGAAGAATATGTACGGCAAACAAGTCCGCGGTGTTGAGCGCAGCACCTTCTTGTTTGACTCCTCTGGCAAGCTGGCAAAAGAGTGGCGTGGCCTCAAGGTTCCAGGTCATGTGACAGAGGTATTACAAGCGGCTCAAGCCACTAAATAATTTTTACAACAATTTGATCTGAGGTGCTTGCAAACCCCAAATTTTGGGGTAAAGTGATTCATATGCACCGTAAACGACGGGAAAGTCTGACAATCCGTTTGAATCAAAAACCTGAATATCTCAGATCAGGCTTGGAGAGCAACCCCCGCCGTTTTTTAGATATCATTTCAACTAGTTTCGTAATAAACCGTCAACGCACTCCGCTTGGCGGTTTTTTCTTTTAGGAGAGCCCATGCCACTGCCCCCAATCCCCACTCAAATTGCTGATCAAGTGAAGCTCAGTCGCAAAGATACTCCCGACTTAAAGAAACGTCCTGCTCAAGCAAAACCAGTGGTAGTGGAAGCTGTTGATTGGACCAATGATGCAGAGGAAGATTTATCTGCAGCAGAAGTGGCTCTTGAAAAAATTAAGGCGGATCATCGCCCTGTTCATCATCAGCGTAATGAGCGCAACGAGAACAAAGCAGCTGCGCCAGCGAAACCTAAACGGATTATTCGCACCGGACCTCCTAGCTTGTTCGTACTCGATACCAACGTATTGATGCATGATCCAAGCTCTTTATTCCGCTTCTCTGAGCACGACCTTTACTTGCCGATGACCACTCTTGAGGAACTGGACAATCACAAGAAAGGTATGACTGAGGTAGCCCGCAACGCCCGTACCGTCAGCAGATCCTTAGATCAACTGATTGCTGGCACTAGCGGCACTCTAGATGAAGGCATCCCCCTGAATAAGCTTGGTAACCAGGATGTAACTGGTCGCCTCTTCTTCCAAACCAAATTCTCTACACAAGCATTGCCTGAAGGCTTACCCGAAGGTAAGGGTGACAACATGATTTTGGCTGTAGTGAGTGAGCTGCAAAAAACTCGCAAAGGTCAAGAAGTCGTATTGGTATCCAAAGATATCAATATGCGCATTAAAGCCCGCGCACTAGGTTTGCCTGCTGAAGACTACTTCAATGATCAGGTCTTAGAAGATCGTGACCTAATGTATGCCGGTGTGATGTCATTGCCAGCAGATTTTTGGCCGAAGCATGGCAAGGATATGGAAAGCTGGGCTGACTCTAAATCTGGCACGATGTTCTATCGAGTCACCGGACCGACTGTACAAAGCATGTTGGTCAACCAGTTTGTCTATCAAGAAAATCCGGATGGCTCTACACCCTTCTACGCACAGGTGAAAGAGATTAATGGCAAGACCGCTCTACTGCAAACATTGAGAGACTTCTCTCATCAGAAAAATAATGTCTGGAGCGTGACAGCGCGTAATCGTGAGCAAAACTTCGCCATGAACTTACTCATGAACCCAGACGTCGATTTTGTGACCCTACTAGGCCAAGCTGGTACCGGTAAAACCTTGCTAGCTTTGGCTGCTGGTCTTGAACAGGTACTGGATAGCAAACGCTATAACGAAATCATTATTACTCGTGCCACTGTGCCAGTTGGCGAAGATATCGGCTTCCTACCAGGTACCGAAGAAGAGAAAATGCAGCCTTGGATGGGTGCGTTTGACGACAACCTCGAAGTGTTGCAACGTAATGAGGATGGCGGTGCCGGTGAATGGGGTCGTGCCGCGACTCAAGAGTTGATTCGTTCACGCATTAAGGTAAAGAGCATGAACTTTATGCGCGGCAGAACGTTTGTCAGCAAATTTGTCATCATTGATGAAGCACAAAATCTCACACCTAAACAAATGAAGACCTTGGTGACTCGTGCAGGTCCTGGAACCAAAATTGTTTGCTTAGGTAATATTGCTCAGATTGATACTCCTTACTTAACCGAAGGATCGTCTGGTCTAACCTACGTGGTGGATCGCTTCAAAGGCTGGCGTCATGGTGGTCATGTGACTTTGGCACGCGGCGAGCGTTCACGTCTTGCGGATCATGCTGCTGACGCACTCTAAGCAATCCCTCTCATGCCGCACTCTCCTGGGGTGCGGCATTTTTATTTGTAGCTTACTCATCCTAAGCGGATGCGGCACATTCAGCGGTAAGCCAAACACTGCAAAAGTTTCTCAATTCAAACAAGATACGAGTGTTGGTACTGAGGATATTTCTATAGCAGCGGTTGGCTTGGTAGATGCTCCTTACCGATATGGTGGCAATACCCCCAAAGGCGGTTTTGATTGCAGCGGACTGATTGTGTATGTCTATAACAAAGCGGCAGGGATCAAACTACCACGCACCATTCAATTGATGAGTACTAAGGGTGTAAGTATTGAAGGTCAACCTCCGGCTCCAGGAGACTTGGTGTTCTTCAACACCACTGGAGAAAAATACTCTCATGCTGGAATCTATGTGGGGCAAGGCAGATTTGTACACGCGCCTAGCGCTGGTGGAACTGTGCGCCTCGATTACATCACTACGCCATATTGGGCCGCTAAATTTACTGAAGCACGCCGTATAGTGCCCTGATATTGCCTACTTTATGGTGAATAGCACTTTCCCTATGTTTCCAAATACTTAAATTTTGATTACAGTACTTATAAGTAGCCTATTAACTGAAATACTCACAACTGGAGTTGCCATGAAAAAAATCATCATCGCTTTAAGTATTGCACTGAGTTTTGCAGTTCCAACATACGCCTTTGCTGACCAAGCAGCTTGTGAAGCTAAAGCAGTAAGCAAAGAAGGTAAACCACTCTATGGTGCTGCTAAAGATGCATCCATTAAGAAATGTATGGGTGATGCAAAGCCGAATGATTGTGAAGCTAAAGCGGTAAGCAAAGAAGGTAAACCACTCTATGGCGCAGCTAAGGCCGCTTCCATCAAGAAATGTGAAGGCGCAAAATAAGGTTAGTTATTTAATCTATTTTGATCAGACCAATTTTCTGCATTAAAAAAGCCTCACACTGTGAGGCTTTTTCTTTGACTGTTTATTTGTGTCTGTTTATTTTTTTGCTTAGAACGGCTCATAACCACCAGACGAATAACCAACAGAGCCCATCGCCAAGTTATCAAACTTAGTATATGGACCTTGCCAGCTTACCCGAATAGTTCCAATTGGGCCATTACGCTGCTTGCCGATGATGATCTCAGCTATACCTTTATCAGTAGTGGTATCTGGGTGATACACCTCATCACGATAGATGAACATAATTAAGTCGGCATCTTGCTCGATAGCGCCTGACTCACGCAAGTCCGACATGATCGGACGCTTATTAGGGCGTTGCTCAAGACCACGATTTAACTGGGAGAGCGCAACTACTGGGCACTGCAATTCTTTTGCGAGTGATTTGAGTGAGCGGGAGATTTCTGAAATCTCAGTTGCACGATTCTCAGAACCAGAGCCGCTCATCAACTGCAAGTAATCAATCACCACTAATCCGAGCGTGCCACCAAAGTTTCTGGCGATACGACGTGCACGAGCACGCAACTCTAAGCTGGATAAAGAGCCAGTCTCATCAATCAAAATTTGGGTATTGCTTAAACGCGCAATAGCATCAGTAACACGTGGCCACTCATCGTCTTGTAGCTTACCGGTACGCATGCGACTTTGATCAACGCGCCCTACTGAACCTAATAAACGTGCGGCTAATTGCTCACCCGACATCTCCATCGAAAATATAACTACCGGCAAACCTTCGGCTAAAGCTACGTTTTCAGCAATGTTCAACGCCATCGCCGTTTTTCCCATCGACGGTCTTCCGGCAATAATCACCAAATCGCCTTTTTGCAGACCGCTAGTTTGCTTATCTAAATCAATAAAGCCTGTGGCAATACCGGTAATGTCACTACCGCCTTGGCGGTTATAGAGCTCATCAATACGGGCAACCACCGCTTTGAGCAAAGGCTCAATCTCAAGATAGTCAGCCTTACGACTACCCTCTTCACCAATCTGAAGAATGCGTGATTCAGCTTCATCCAACAAGGTTCTGACTGTGCGGCCCTCTGGAACAAATGCAGAATTCACAATGCTGTCGGACACTTCGATCAAGCGACGTAAAATACTGCGGTCACGAACAATATCGGCATAGCCTTTAATGTTTGCCGCACTTGGTGTGTTTTGCGCTAATGAATTTAGGTAATCAATACCAACTAAGTCACCACCCTGTTCAGACTTAATTGCATCATGAACAGTAATAACGTCAGCGGGATGATTGTCGCCAACCAAACGAGCAATTGCTTTGTAGATCAAAGCATGTTCGGGGCGATAGAAATCTTTATCGTTTAATACTCCACCCAGGTTATCCCAAGAAGAGTTATCGATCAGTAGACCGCCGAGCAAAGATTGCTCGGCTTCTACAGAATGCGGCGGGACTTTTAAAGCCTGCACGACTGGATCCCCAGAACCCATCATGCCGGGATTCAGCGTAACGGAACGTGAACGGGATTCAGCCATGTGGCTTATTTACAGTGCTAAAACTTAAGCTTGCTCGCCAACAACACGAATAGTGATGTCTGCAACTACGTCGGTATGAACAGCAACCGCTACAGGATGATCACCAACCATTTTCAATGGGCCAGTAGGCATGCGAACTGAAGACTTCTCAATGATGAAGCCTTTAGCTTTCAAAGCATCGGCGATGTCATGGTTGGTTACAGAACCAAACAAACGACCATCAACGCCCGCTTTTTGACCAATTTCAAGAACCAAGTCTTTGAGCTTGATACCAACTGCTTCAGCGGCAGCCAATTTCTCAGCAGCCAATTTTTCCAACTCAGCACGGCGAACTGCAAAGTCAGCAATTGCTGCCTCAGTTGCACGACGCGCTTTGCGTTGTGGGATTAAAAAGTTACGAGCGAAACCGTCTTTAACGCGAACTACGTCGCCAAGGTTGCCCAGGTTAGTTACTTTTTCTAAAAGAATGATTTGCATTGAGGGCTCCCAATTATTTCTTATGTTGATCGGAGAATGGCAATAAAGCCAAGTAACGAGCACGCTTGATAGCAGTGTCTAATTGACGCTGATACTTAGCTTTTGTGCCTGTCAAACGAGCAGGAGTGATCTTGGCGTTTTCGCCAATGAAGTCCTTCAATGTGTCTACATCTTTGTAATCAATCTGTTCTACGCCAGCAACAGTAAAACGGCAATAACGCTTACGCTTGAACAATGGGTTCTGAGCTGGTTTCTTTTTGAAATCGGGTTTCTTTCCAAACGCCATGATGATTTCCTCTTTAATTTTTCAATTGAATATGGGTAATATGGAAAACAAGTCTTTGATTACGTAGAGTCTTGGGTGCTAAGAATCCCTCAAACACTGCCTCAGTACCTAAATCCATTCGCTCTAAATCCTTTTGTACCGGACCTATCGTGATGGCTTCAACGTTCATCTGAATTTTCCTTGCCACTCCTACCTCGTTTGCTTGGCCGCTATGTTCTAGCTGGCAATGCATCACCGGTATTCCTGCTGGTGTAAATCGAATCGCGTCTTTAGATACCAAGATTGCAGTTAGGGTGAAATGATTCAACGCCGCTCCGCTTCTCTGATACGTTTTCTAGTCTGTGTATTCCTCTTCAAATTTCTAACTTAGGCTGCCGCTACAGGAGCGTCGGCTTGAGCTGATTTACGCGCTTCTTCACGTTGCACTTCTTTCATCATGATAGAAGGCTCTGTTTCAGCTTTCTTAGTCTTGATAATGAGGTGACGCAAAACAGCATCGTTAAATTTGAACGCATGCTCGAGCTCTTCCAGAGTTTTCTGGTCGCACTCAATGTTCATGCAAACGTAATGGGCTTTAGCAAGCTTGTCGATCATGTAAGCCATCTGACGACGACCCCAGTCTTCCATACGATGAATTTTGCCGCCCGCAGCTGCTAATGTAGCTTTGTAACGATCGATCATCGCTGGCACTTGCTCGCTTTGGTCCGGATGGACGATAAAGACGATTTCATAATGACGCATCTAACACTCCTTAAGGATTAAGTCACCTGGGCGTCTTGCTGAGTTCTGATGGTTGTGAACTCAGCGCCAGTGTGACAAGGTAGTAACAAATTGTAGGTACTGCTTACAACACTTTTACAGCCGCTTTTCAGCGCTTACCGAATAACAGGCAAGACCGCTATTCTAGCAAAAAAATCCTGCCAAGTCAGGGATTTACCTGCAGCTTGAGCTTGTTTTTCCGCATTCAAAGACAATTGGAGTGCAATTCTGGCCCTTGGGGCAGTAAGACTGCCTGAGGCCAAGCATCCAGAGATGTCCTTTTCAGGCAAATCTGGCAGTGTTTCGCCTGCACCAGTTCGCGTGGTTCTTACCAATGCAATGCCATGCTTTACAGCGGCAACCAAGGAATCTTTCCATGCATCATGAAAGCCTCCCATGCCAGAGCCCGCAAGGACTAAGCCCTTTACTTTGGAGCCCAACCAATGGGTAATCGTCTCTGAGCGAGCGCCCGCATGGCTTGTCAATATCTCTACCCAAGGCCATTCACCCTCTTTAGGAATAGGCAGATCTTCAGCCCAAAGAGCATGAACCGCCTTTACGCCCGAGAGCCAGGATGGATTAATTAGCCCGGCTGAGCTACTCGGAGATGCTTGAATGGGTGCATTCAGGGCACTTCCATGGCGTTTTGCTAGATCCATGGCTAAACAAGCTCTGCCATCCATAACGGAGTAGATACCACCGGGGCAGTTATCAATAGGAGTGGAGGCCCAACGAATGGCATCAAGCAAGTTGGAGGGGCCATCTGCCTTAGGCGCGTTTGCTGGCAACATGGCGCCAGTCAAGATGACTCTTTTGCCTAAATTTTGGGCATTTTTTCCGCAAGTCAGCTGCAAAAAGATCCCCGATTCTTCAATTGTGTCAGTTCCGTGAGTGACCACTACCCCTTTAACCAACGTATTTGCTAGAGCCTCTCTCACTGTTTCACCCAAAAGCGTCAGCAAGGGCTCTGTGAGGTTGCGACTATTGATGTTGGCAACCTGCCTTGACACTAGCTTAATTCCCTCTGGCACAGCGGATTGAATATGGGCAAGCAAAGAGGCAACTTCGACCTGACCAGCTTCATACTTCATGGGATTCTCATCTGGGCTTGATGCTAAACCAGCAATCGTGCCACCCATACCCAAAACCAGGATATGGGGTGAATTTTCAGGAGTGTCTTGTAGTGAGCTCATACCCCATTATCCCCCTTAAATAGCTTGATCTATCAAATACTGCTGTATACAATCCCAGTATGGACATAAACACAGTCGATTTTCCGGAGGAGCTGACTGCCCTCCCCAAGCTCACTCCACGCCAGAATGAGATTTTGGAGTTGATCACTAAAGCCATCGATGAGAGCGGCCTCCCGCCCACTCGTGCTGAGATTGCTACACAGTTAGGCTTTGCTTCTGCCAACGCAGCTGAAGAGCATCTTCGTGCGCTAGCGAAAAAAGGTTACATAGAATTAACGCCAGGAACTTCACGTGGCATTCGTATTCCACAACGATTTAATCAATCGCACAACAGCAATAAATATCGTCAGCTGTCTTTACCGTCTGGCGCATTACAACAACTGACATTGCCACTAATCGGAAGAGTTGCCGCTGGCTCTCCAATCATGGCAGTAGAGCATATTGAAAAACATGTTCCGATTGATCCAAGTTTATTTAGCAAAGGTGCTGATTACTTACTGAAAGTAAAAGGCATGAGCATGCGTGATGCTGGAATTTTGGACGGCGATTATTTAGCTGTTAGAAAAACGACTGAGGTTCGCAATGGCGATATTGTTGTAGCTCGCCTGGATGATGAAGTCACCGTAAAACGCTGGCAGCAAAAGAAAACTGCGAACGGCATGGTTATTGAATTGCAAGCAGAAAATCCAGACTTCAAAAATATTTTGGTAGATGATCGTCAGCCCAACTTTGCAGTTGAAGGGCAGGCTGTTGGCTTAATCAGGGCTGAAGGGCTATAAGTTAGAGCCCATAAAGCAAAAGGCCTCTTGTTAGAGGCCTTTTTTATTTACTGCAGTTGCTTAACTGAATTACTTGCGAACTGGGGCAATCACATTCGCATTTTTCGGTGATGAGGTAATGACGATGACTGACTTTGGCCCACCGAGTGATCCATCGACTATTTCAATCGTTGCAGTTCTATCACCCTTTGTAAAAACCAAAATACTGGTTTTTGCTTTCACTGCGGTCACTATTGTCCAGCCACTTTTTGGATATTCAGATTGGAAAAATGCGTAAACATCAGTGGCGCCTTGCAATGCATTTACAACAGCTCTGCCAACCCATTCATTCCCACGACCAATGATGATTGAATCAGTGCCATTCAACCGCGCACCTTGTGGCAACAACATATCTCCCAATAACTGTGATTGGACTTCCTGAACCTCTTGAGGTGATCCAGAAGGAGAATCGCCTGAGCTAGCGCACCCACTGATGAGCACCGCAATCAATAATGCAAGAGCGCTAACTTTGAGAGTTTGAATTGTGATCATGTGTTCTTTAATTGATTGAGGTAGTTGACGCTTTTAACTGATGATAGTTAAAAGTATTTTAGGTGAAGCACCCAATTCGTCAAGACAAATTACTGGAGGCGCGTGAGGGAATCGAACCCCCGTACGAAGCTTTGCAGGCTCCTGCCTAACCACTCGGCCAACGCGCCATACTCTTGAATCAAAAATGGGAAGCTTTTGAGGGCTTCCCATCGAACTTGGAGCGGGAAAGGAGGTTCGAACTCCCGACCTATACCTTGGCAAGGTATCGCTCTACCAGCTGAGCTATTCCCGCATAACAGGGCAGTAGTTTAACAAACAATCGCCAAGAAAGCATTATTCCTTGTAAAACCTTAGATGCAAGGGAATTGAAAAACCCTAAAAGTCTTATCTGGCTGGGCTTTATGACACTTAGTCGATTTTTCCAGCGAGCTGAGGCAAAGCCTTTTTCATGTAATAGAACATCGACCAAAGCGTTAAAAATGAGGCAATCCAAATTAACCAGGTACCCACTTGCGCGCAATTTAGCCAGCCAAATAAGGTGTCATTCAGCAACAAAAACGGAATAGCTACTAACTGAGCAGTCGTTTTGAGTTTGCCAACCATGTGCACTGCCACACTTTTTCCAGCGCCTAACAAGGCCATCCATTCGCGTAGAGCGGAGATCGTAATTTCCCGACCAATAATGATGAGTGCCACCCAAACCTGAACGCGATCCATGTTTAAGAGCACCAATAAAGCAGCAGCAACAATGAGTTTGTCTGCGACAGGGTCTAAAAACTGACCAAATGCGGATTCTTGTTTTAAACGACGTGCTAAGAAGCCATCCAACCAATCGGTAATCGCTGCAGAAATAAAAATGATTGCCGCAATCAGATTCTTCTCAAACGGGGTAAGCCAAGAATTCGGAAGATAAAACACCGCCACTAAGAGTGGAATCGCTGCAACACGCAACCAGGTTAAGGCGATGGGAAGATTAAATGGCATTGGATAAGCATAAACCAAGAACGGTTAATACGCCTAGTGAAGCTGGCGATAGATCTGCTCTGCGAGCGTTAAAGAGACACCTTCGACGCTGGCAATCTCCTCAATGCTGGCATTAGCAACCCCTTTTAGACCACCAAAACGAGCGAGTAACTTTTGACGACGTTTAGCGCCAATGCCCTCGATCTCCTCTAAACGAGAAATCGTCCTCGCCTTAGCGCGCTTAGCTCGCATGCCTGTAATAGCAAAGCGATGCGCTTCATCTCTTATCTGGGCTACCAATAGCAAGGCTGCACTATCAATACCCAATTCCAACGGTTCGCGTCCATCCGCAAAAATGAGCGTCTCCAACCCAACCTTGCGGCCTTCGCCCTTAGCCACACCCACAATCAAACCAATGTCCATGCCAAATTCAGATAAGACCTGACGAGCCATCTCTACCTGGCCTTTACCACCATCAATCAAAATCACTTGAGGAATTTTTTCTATTGGTAGCTCTTGAAAATTAGCATAACGTCTCTGCAAGACTTGACGCATTGCTGCGTAATCATCACCGGGCGTAATGTCATTAATATTGAAACGTCGATACTCACTCGATTGCATCGCATTTTTGGTGTAGACCACGCAAGACGCTTGAGTTGCTTCGCCAGAAGTATGGCTAATATCAAAACACTCAATACGTAACTGCTCAAGACTTTCTAATTCAAGACTCAACAAATCAGCTAATGCACGCGCTCTTGCTAACTGCCCACCCGTCTCTACTAGGCGCTTTGTCAAAGCAATCTTCGCATTACCTTCTGCCATTGCAAGCCAATGACGTCTTTGCCCTTGAGGCTGATGTAAGAAAGTAATTTTCCTTCCAGCTTGTGCGTTGAGTAATTCATGCAAATCTTCGGGTGGCGATTCATTCAACTGGGTAAGATCATCGCTTGCTGACTGCAAGGCGTGATTTAAAACCAATACTGGCGGTATTAAGTTGGCAGCAGTCTCATCCGCATGCTCTTCCAAATAATGCTGAGTGATAAAGGCTTCTAGTATTTCTGCTGGGGAAGGCAGCTCACCGGAGGTAGAGCGTAATCCTTTGGGGAAATAAGCTCTATCACCTAAGTGACGCCCACCACGTATCATCGCCAAATTAACGCAAACCATACCCTCCATTTGCTCTACAGCGATAACATCCACGTCACCCTCACCTTCAGCAACGGTATCCATGGACTGCTGTTGCAAGACGCTAGATAGGTCTGCGATCCGATCACGTAATACCGCTGCCATCTCAAATTCCATCGCCTCACTATGCTTATGCATTTCTCTTTCAAGCTCGGATAACACTTGGCTGTGATCACCTTTTAAAAATCGAGTAGCTTGAGCGACGTCTTGCCCATACTGTTCAACACTCAAGCGGCCGACACAAGGGGCGCTACAACGATGAATCTGATGCAAAAGGCAGGGCCGACTACGATTCTTGAATACAGAATCCTCACATGTCCTCAGACGAAACACCTTCTGCAAGATCTGCACTGAGTTACGAACTGCCCAGCTATTCGGAAATGGCCCAAAGTAGTGATTGCGCTTATCTACTTTTCCTCGATATGAGGATAACCTGGGAAACTGATGCCCTGTTAACATCACATAGGGATAAGACTTGTCATCACGAAACAGAATATTGAACGGTGGCGCCAACTCTTTAATGAGATTGTTCTCTAGAATGAGGGCTTCAGTTTCAGTCCGTGTTACCGTTGTCTCATAGCGAGCAATTTTGCCCACCATCAGCTCGATACGCGGTGATAACTGGGTGCGCTGGAAATAACTAGAAACACGCTTTTTAAGGTTACGAGCTTTGCCTACATACAGAATATGTCCCGCTTCATCAAAAAAGCGATACACCCCCGGCAATCCGGGTAGCCGTTTAACATCCTGCTGAAGGGTTTCGAAAAGCGAATTACTCATGCGTTGGGATATTTTCTGTCAAATCGTCGATAACTATGGTGATGCTGGTGTTTGCTGGCGTCTAGCCCGAAGCTTATCAAGCATTCATGGGCAAGAGGTCCGTATTTTTTGCGATGATCTGCCAACCCTTAATTTACTCGCATCAGGAGTGGATCTATCGATTAAGCAAAAAATTGATCTACAACCATGGGAGGCTAGCCATGCTAACGCCCGCCATCCAGTACAAATGCCTGACGTAGTGGTTGAAGCATTTGGCTGCGACTTACCAGAACGCTATCTTGCAGGCCTATTTATTGCCCCTATTAAACCCATCATCATGAACTTGGAATACCTAAGCGCAGAGCCCTGGGTGATGGATTTTCATGGCAAGGCGTCACCTCAGTCACACGGCATTCCGAAGTATTTCTTCTTTCCCGGCTTTCAGGATGAAGTGGGTGGGCTATTGCTCGACCCCATACCAGTAGAAGGCCAGCTCGTTAAAAAGCAAATCCCCAAAGATCTCAAAACTACCTGGTCTCTCTTACGACCAGGCGCTCAGCGGATCAGTGTTTTCTGTTACCCAGGAGCACCACTCAAAAAATGGCTAGCTGACTTAGGGCGCCTTGGCGAAGATATTGATGTCCTGCTGGCACACGGTCACGCCGAACAATTAAATCTTTACGGCGAGCAACCCATCGTACTGCCGAAAAATCTGCAATTACTTTCCATGCCATTCGTGTCTCAGGATGAATACGATTGGGTGCTTTCACAATGCGACTTCAATATTGTGCGCGGTGAAGACTCTTTTGTGCGAGCGCAGCTCGCTGGTAAGCCATTTATTTGGCATATCTATCCGCAAGAGGATCGCGCCCATGAAGTGAAATTAGCCGCCTTTCTAGATCTATATCTAGAGCAAGCCAGCCAAGAATTAAGGCTAGCTACGATTGCCGCCATGACCTGGGCGATGCCCAGCGAATGGTTTAAAGACCTAAACAGCTGGAATACGCATGCGAAGGCCTGGCGTAAGCATTTACTTGAAAAACAAGCGGATGGTGGCTTGCCAGCGCGTTTAATCCGCTTTGTCACCTAATCCCAAGCAATAAAGGCTTGCGGGCGGTTACAATCTTGTTTTTGATAAAAACCGCAGAAAAATAGCTCTGCCCCCAGGAATAGCAAGATGAAAACAGCACAAGAACTCCGCGTTGGTAACGTAGTCATGATTGGTACTGATGCCCAAGTCGTTTTAAAGGCAGAATATAGCCGCTCTGGCCGCAACTCCTCTGTTGTGAAAATGAAATTTAAGAATTTGTTAACTGGCGCGCCTAACGAAGGCGTTTACAAAGCAGATGACAAGTTTGATGTTGTGATTCTCGATAAGAAAGAATGTACTTACTCTTACTTCGCAGATCCAATGTATGTGTTTATGGATACTGAATACAACCAGTACGAAGTTGAAGCTGAGTTCATGGGTGATGCATTGAACTACCTCGAAGAAAGCATGCCATGCGAAGTGGTGTTCTACGAAGGTAAAGCCCTTTCTGTTGCAATGCCTAACTCACTGGTTCGTGAAATTATTTACACAGAGCCAGCAGTTAAGGGTGATACCAGCTCAGGCAAGGTATTGAAGAACGCAAAATTGGCCACTGGCTATGAATTGCAAGTTCCTTTGTTCTGCAATACTGGTGACAAGATCGAGATCGATACTCGCACCGGTGAATACCGTAGCCGCGCTAACTAATTAGCTAACTACAGATGTTAAAAAGCCCGGCATGCCGGGCTTTTTTATTACCACTTCTTTACGAGCAACTCAATTAACTAACTTGCATTAATTAGTTTCGGTTACTTTGCGACCGTTCAACGGGAATGTTGGACGTGCATTCATTGGATAGAGTTTCTTAAACTGCTCCAACTGGGACTTGGACATTTCCATTGGGGTCTTGAGAATGTAAAAAGTCACGCCCTCACTACATGGAGGAGTTGTTAAGGATCCTGCATAGCTATAGTAGGCAAGGGATTTAGGTAGCAGGCTAGCTGGATCTAACTTACCCTTCAAGGCTGCTTTACCTTCTTTACTCGGCATCTGAGCAAAGACATCTTTTAGAGCCGCATTCTCAGCGCCCTCTTTAAAGAAAACGCCAATTACCGCCAGTTTCCCATCAGCACTTTTATGTACTAAATGCGCATTAAATGGAAAGGATTGACCATCCACCTTTTCTTCGCCTGGAGCATGAAAGTGCATTTGCAAAAATTGGTAATCCACACCCGATAGATTTGCACCACCAGCATCAGATAGCGCGACCTGAATCGTGTGACCATTATTAATAACATCGCCAGAAGAAGCTTTGTAATTAGTCTTAATTGCTGCTGTTACTTTTGCAGCAGACTTGGCGGGGATATCAATCGGAGCCTGCTGTTGACCTAACTTACAGGTCGCAAATTCTTGGCTGAGATTACCCCAGTTATCAGGGCCATCTTTTCCTTGATAACCCCAGGCCGTATCTCCAGCACTAAACGCAAGCGTAGATGTCGTTAATAAAGACAATGCAAATACAGTTTTCTTCATATTTCGTCTCCAAATAAATTATTGTTAAATTAAGTTCAACTGCTCTAGCAAGCCTTTAGCATGCTGATACTCCGCCTCATTTTGTAATTCTTTCCAACTTAATGCAAGCGCAGTGGGCATTAACTTATTTAAACGCGCTTTTGACGCTTCTAGCTTGGTTTTAGACACCTTTAGCTTACTTAATAGCTGGTCTGCAAGGTCTGGGCGATTACAAATGAGTACCGCATCGCAACCAGCTTCTAGCGCCATTTCTGCACCCTTCACTACTGATCCTGCAACACTTGCACCTTCCATAGATAGATCGTCACTAAAGATCACCCCTTCAAAACCCAATTCTTGACGCAGAATGGAGTGAAGCCAAATCTTAGAAAATCCCGCTGGATTCTTATCTACCTCTGGATAAATCACGTGTGCCGGCATCACAGAAGCCAAGCTTAGATCTAACCACTCATACGGCTTGGCATCATCATTCAAGATTTCTTTTAAAGGACGCTCATCTACCGGAATGGCCACGTGAGAATCAGCCTCAGCCCAACCATGTCCTGGAAAGTGTTTGCCACAATTGGCCATACCAGCAAGACGTAAACCCTCATTCAGACTTTTTGCCAAAGCAAAAACGATTTGTGGATCGCGGCTAAAAGATCGATCGCCAATCACGCCACTTCGGCCAAAATCTAAATCGAGCACTGGGGTAAAACTGAAGTCAACTCCACAAGCACGCAGTTCAGTAGCAAGCACATATCCGCAAGCTGTTGCAGCAGCCATCGCTATAGCAGCAGACTCTGCAGCATGAGTTGATTTATTTTTGGCACTCCACAATTGACCTAACTGACGCATTGCTGGAAGATGGGTAAAGCCATCAGTCTTAGCGCGTTGAACGCGACCGCCCTCATGATCAATAGATATCAGGACATCAGGGCGCAGTGCCTTAATGGCAGCCGTTAATTTGGTAAGTTGCTGACGATTGGCAAAGTTTCGGCCAAATAAAATCACACCCCCAGTCAGAGGATGCAGGATGCGACGACGATCCTCGGGGGTTAATTCCAGACCGACTACATCTAAGGTGATTGGGCCCGGTGCCATGGTTGACTTACTCATTTTTTCCTCTATTTCAACTATTTTTTTATTTACTTTTGAGTAACGATGACATGCGCAATTGCCATATCTTGTTCATCACTCACCGTGACGTGAGCTTCCCAATTTTTTTCTTGCATAAATTGTGCCAAGGCACCCAAATAGCTAGTCACTGGTTTGCCGCTCGGCTCATTTAAGGTTTGGAGTGAGCGCCATGTCATGGGCATTCTCATGCCAAGTCCAATCGCTTTTGAGAAAGCCTCCTTGGCAGCAAAACGGGTAGCCAAGAACGCAATCCCACGCTTGTGATTTCTGGCAAGGCGGTGTTTGAATACCAACATTTCATCGGGACCTAGAATTTTTTCAGCTAGGCGACCATTAGTGCGATCGTAAGCCGCTTGTAAGCGGTCAATCTGCAGAATGTCTGTGCCGATACCAATGATCATGTGATGTAAATGGTTTTGTTGTTAGCTCTTAAGCACTGGCTCTGCCTTGGGCAATCAGCGCTTTCATATCAATGATTGCTTTTTGCCATCCCTTGAACAAAGCCTCAGCAACAATGGCGTGGCCAATATTAAGCTCGGATAATTCAACAATAGCTGCTACTGGTTTGACATTGCCCTCATGCAAACCATGGCCTGCATTGACTCTCAGGCCAATACTTTTTCCAAATATCGCCGCTTTACGAATACGCTCAAGCTCTACCGCCTGATCAGCTCCAGATAAATCTGCGTAACGACCGGTATGCAATTCCACTACAGTTGCACCAACTTCTTTGGCCGCCTGTATTTGCTTTTCTTCTGGGTCAATAAATAAAGACACCCGAATGCCAGCATCAACTAATTTCTTGGTAGCAGCTTTAACTGCATCAAAGTGACCCACTACATCCAAACCACCCTCAGTTGTAACCTCTTCACGTTTCTCTGGGACTAAACAGACGTCGTGCGGTTTTACCTTGCATGCAATATCAATCATCTCAGGGGTGACTGCACACTCTAGATTTATGCGCGTTTTAATGAGTGGGCGTAGTGCTAGTAAATCCGCATCTTTAATATGTCGACGATCTTCACGCAAATGCAGTGTGATTAAATCAGCGCCAGCTTCTTCAGCCAAGGCTGCCGCTCTAAGTGGATCAGGGTAGACCGTGCCTCGTGCATTACGTAAGGTGGCTACGTGATCGATATTGATACCTAATTCAATAGCTTGCGGACTGTTCATCTCTGTAGATTACTAGATTTTCTTCAAATCAATCAAAATCTGGCGAGTCGTTAAGATCTGATCCTGTAAATGCAGGCCCAGCAGAAAGCGCATTAATTGCTTACTTTCGGACAGCGTCTCGGGATCAGAAAAATCCCCCACCGCAATCGCTAAAAGGGATTTTCCAGTAAGAACGGGCCAGTGCCCAGGATCATCTACCTGAACAGGACGTATACCCCGCTCTGGTTGATAGACGTATTGTTCTTGAGCTAAGGGTGCTTCATTGGTCTCAACGCAGCAATCCAAGGCTGCTGCATAACCCGTCTCCTGCAGGAGTGATAACTCAAATGGTCGCAGAATTTCTTCTAAACCCTTAGATTCAAACTCCAGATTAGACAAGGCATTGATAGTTTGGGCATAGCGATCGTAGAGTTTTTCATAATCATCTTCACGCGCCAAGAATTTGACCAGCAATTCATTGAGGTAGAAGCCGCAGAGCAAAGCATCACCAACCAAGGAGGGCGTACCCCCCACCCACTCGGACTTTGTTAGAGTACGCAATTCTGATTTGCCGCTCCAAGAAACGAGTAGCGGTTGAAAGCGTTGTAATACAGGTCTTAGAGTTGAGTGCGGACGCTTAGCGCCCTTAGCAATCAAAGCCATACGACCATATTGCCGGGTAAAGACATCCAGAATTAAGCTGGTCTCTTTATAGGGAATGCTATGCAATACAAAAGCAGGCTCGTCAGCAATGCGAATCGAGGCCATCAGAACTTATTCCAACCCTTGTGCCCGTAGTTCAGCACGATCATCTGCCCAGCCGCGCTTCACCTTGACCCAGGTCTCTAAAAAGACTTTGCCATCAAAGAGCTTTTCCATATCGATGCGAGCATCAGTAGAAATCTTCTTGAGACGCTCACCCTTTTGCCCAATGATCATTGCTTTATGACTGTCGCGATCAACCAAAATGGTTGCCGCAATGCGACGCATCTTGCCATCCATCTTGAACTGGTCGATTACTACAGTGCTGGTGTAAGGCAACTCTTCCCCAGTAAAGCGGAATACTTTTTCACGCAGAATCTCAGCCGCTAAGAAGCGCTCACTGCGATCCGTGATGGTGTCACCATCATAAACAGCCTCAGCCTCAGGCAGGTAGCCCTCAAGGACATCTAACAATCTTTCAATATCGCCAGGACTCTTGGCGCTCATCGGTACGATCTCAGCAAACTCACACTTCTGGTCTTCATGGCCACCCAGTTCACACCAAGGGCGAGCCATGTCTTTAATAAAGCTGAGCAAAGCTTGATCTCGCTCTGATGGAGTTTGAAAACGACTATTAAACAGGTCTAATTTATTCAGAACCAAGACAACCGGCAAGTCATCTGGCAACAACTTCAATACCTTCTTGTCATCCTCTCCAAAGTAACCGGCCTCCACTACAAAACAAGCGACGTTGACGTCTTGCAAAGCAGTAGTGACAGTTCGGTTTAGCGCTTTGTTTAAGGTGTTCATTAAACGTGTCTGAAAGCCTGGCGTATCGATAAAGATGAACTGCGCTTCTTCACGATTCTGAATTCCTAGAATGCGATGACGTGTTGTTTGAGCCTTACGGGAGGTAATGCTAATCTTCTGACCGACTAATGCATTCAGAAGAGTTGATTTACCCATATTAGGACGCCCAACAATGGCGATGGTGCCGCATCTAAACACGATTAGCCCTTCAGCTTAAGATTGAACTGCTCTTCGGTCACTTCTTTTTTGGCTGCCTTCTTTTTAGCCGACCGAGTCTTCTTGGGTTTACGAGATTCTTGCGGCAAAGCCTTGAGCATAGCAATCAAGGCCAACTTTGCTGCTGCTTGCTCAGCAGCACGGCGCGAGGCACCCTCACCTTTGACTGCCACTTTATGACTTGGGATCAAGCATTCCACCTCAAACTGCTGGTTATGTGCAGCCCCAGTAGTACCAGTCACGTTATAAGTGGGCAATGGCAATTGATACCCTTGTAGGCACTCTTGCAATAAGGTTTTGTCGTCTTTGCCTAAGGTTTTAGGATCAACGTTTGCCAAGATAATGGAGTACAGCTTACGTAAGCTTGCCTTAGCCGCTTCAAAACCACCATCCATAAAGATCGCGCCAGTTACTGCTTCTAAGGTGTCAGCCAGAATTGAGGGACGACGAAAGCCACCACTCTTCAATTCACCTTCACCTAAACGCAAGTAATCCGATAGGGATAAAGTCTGTGCGATTTCGTATAAAGCCTGTTGCTTAACTAAATTTGCGCGTACGCGAGAGAGGTCACCCTCATCTAAGTCGGAATAACGTTCATAGAGCATTTCAGCAACAACGCAATTGAGAATAGAGTCGCCGAGAAACTCAAGTCGCTCATTATTTTTCTTGCTATGACTGCGATGAGTCAACGCTTGATTTAGTAGCTCCGGCTTCTTGAAGGTATAGCCAAGGCGCTCTTGCAGCGGTCCAGTTTCGATAACGGCGCGCGCATTCATGATGTTTACTCGAATCCGCCTATACGGCCAAGATTACCGAGGTTCAGCCAAACGAAGAAGGCTTTACCCACAATATTTTTATCCGGGACAAAACCCCAGTAACGTGAGTCCGCGCTATTGTCACGGTTATCGCCCATTGCAAAATAATGTCCTGGAGGCACCTTGCAAGTCACGCCAGACTGTTGGTACTGACAGAACTCAGAACCCGGGAAACGCTCAGTCGGGAATACGCTAGCTGGACGATCAGGATCATTGAGAATGTCATGACGATTGCCACCCAAATCTGCTGGGAAAGTTTCCGTGAAGCGCTTCGCATAACGCATATTCTCAGGATCGAGATAAGGCTCGCCGCCACTGTATTGCAGAGGCTGCCCATTAATGATCAGACGCTTATTTTCATACGTGATTTCATCGCCTGGCAATGCGACTACGCGCTTAATGTAGTCAACCGACTCATCACGCGGGTAGCGAAACACAACCACATCACCACGCTTAGGGGTGCCCAAATCTACCACTTTTTGATTAAGCACTGGCAAACGAATTCCATAGGTGAATTTATTTACCAAAATGAAATCGCCGATTTGTAATGTTGGAATCATTGAGCCAGAAGGAATCTTGAAAGGCTCGGCAATAAAGGAGCGCAATACAAATACCGCACAAATTACAGGGAAGAAGCCCGCTGTGTACTCAAGCCACAAAGGCATACGGTCATTACCGGCCAAACGTCTTTGCGGGGCAAAGTGCAATTTATCTGCAACCCAAGCAATTCCAGAAAGAATCACCAAGATGAAGAGAACTAAGGCAAAGTTCATTAATCCTCCACCTGCAAAATAGCCAAGAAGGCTTCTTGTGGAATTTCCACGTTACCTACTTGCTTCATACGTTTCTTGCCTTCTTTTTGCTTCTCTAATAACTTACGCTTACGAGAGATATCCCCGCCGTAGCATTTAGCCAAAACGTTTTTACGCAAAGCTTTGACGTTTTCACGCGCAACGATATTGCTACCGATTGCCGCCTGAATGGCTACATCAAACATTTGACGAGGAATAATGCCGCGCATCTTGGCAACCACTTCGCGCCCACGATGCTGACTATTGCTTCTATGAACAATCACAGAGAGGGCATCAACACGCTCACTATTAATGAGGATGTCGACCTTAACCACGTCTGCCGGGCGATATTCTTTGAACTCGTAGTCCATAGAGGCATAACCGCGCGAGATGGATTTCATTTTGTCAAAGAAGTCCAAAACAATCTCAGCCATCGGTAACTCATATGTGAGTTTGACCTGACGACCTAAGTAATTCATATCCATCTGAATGCCACGCTTACCTACGCATAAGGTAATCATTGCCCCTACATACTCTTGTGGCATGTATAAATTGACCGTCACAATCGGCTCAAGAATGGTGTTGATCTTGCTGGCCTCAGGCATCTTGGATGGGTTGTCCACCATCATGAGTGTGCCGTCAGATTGCTCTACTTGATACACCACTGTTGGGGCGGTCGTAATGAGATTCATGCCGTACTGGCGTTCTAAACGCTCTTGTACGATCTCCATATGGAGCAAACCTAAGAAGCCACAACGGAATCCAAAACCTAAAGCCTGAGATACCTCTGGCTCATACAAGAGTGAAGCGTCATTTAGCTTGAGCTTTTCAAGAGACTCACGCAACTGATCGTACTCACTAGCCTCTACTGGATATAAGCCAGCAAAAACTTGGGGCTTCACCTCTTTAAAGCCAGGTAGCGGTTCGGCAGCAGGAACTCTGCCTTGCTGTCCAGGAGTATGTGTAACGGTGTCGCCTACTTTGGCGGCTTTTAATTCTTTAATGCCAGCGATCACAAAGCCCACTTGACCTGCAGATAACTCTGGACGATCTACTGACTTCGGACTAAACACGCCTACATGCTCGACTAAATGGCTTGAACCATTAGCCATTAATGTAATTTTTTCTTTTGGCTTTAAGGTGCCGTTTACAACCCGCACCAACATGACAACACCTACGTAGTTATCAAACCAGGAGTCAATAATCAAGGCTTGTAACGGATCCGTTGCATTGCCCTTTGGCGGAGGCACCCTAGCAATCATTTCCTCGATAACATCTGCTACGCCCAAGCCAGTTTTGGCTGAGCAAGTGATAGCCTCAGACGCATCAATACCAATCACGTCTTCAATTTCTTTTTTAGCGCGCTCTGGATCTGCTTGGGGTAAGTCGATCTTATTGAGGACTGGCACAACCTCAACGCCCAACTCCAGAGCCATGTAACAGTTTGCAACCGTTTGCGCCTCAACACCTTGACTAGCATCCACCACCAGGAGTGCACCTTCACAGGCAGACAAGGAACGACTTACCTCGTAAGAGAAGTCAACGTGCCCCGGGGTATCAATGAGATTGATGTTGTAAATCTTGCCGTCTTTAGCTTTGTAATTTAAAGCTGCGGTTTGAGCCTTAATAGTGATGCCGCGCTCACGCTCAATATCCATTGAGTCGAGAACTTGGGCTTCCATTTCGCGATCGGAGAGGCCGCCACAAAGTTGGATAATGCGATCAGCAAGCGTCGATTTGCCGTGATCGATATGGGCGATGATAGAAAAATTGCGGATTAAATCCATAGCGTCTTAATAGGTCATTCAAAAAACGCCTTGTCAGAACGCACCACGATGATGCGCTGCAAAAAGTCGTCTTAAAGTGATTGTAATGGGTGGCGCCAAAAAGGCACCAAACCCCATTTTTAGGCCCAAAATAGGGTTATTTAGGTCTGACAGGGACCACCAAAGTGCTGTCAGCGCGGCGGATAAAGACTGGAACAGCCCTATTGGTGTCCAAACCCTTCACCAGAGCCTCAAACTGCTTAACACTCGTGATATCAGCGTCTGCAACCCGAATAATGACGTCTCCCGGCCGAATTCCGGCTCTAGCTAAAGGGCCATCCCCCAAACCAGTCACCTCCACCCCGCCTTTGATATTCAAGTCCTTCTTTTTGGCATCCGAGAGCTCACTGACAGCAACTCCTAGAGTATTGGCGCTATTGCTATTCGCCGTAGGTGCATCTGGCTTCTTATTGGCTGCCTGAGTAGACTCAGCATCCGTAACGGTGACGGTTAGGTCACGGGTCCCACCCTTGCGCCAAACTTGCAATGGCACGGAAGTGCCTGGCTTAGTTTCGCCAACTACTCTGGGTAAGTCGGTTGATTTAGAAATATCTTTGCCATTGAAACTCAGAATCACATCGCCCGCTTCAATACCGCCTACAGCTGCAGGACCGCCTGGTTCAACGTTACGCACATATGCGCCACGAGGCTTTCCTAAACCTAAGCTCTCAGCCACTTCTTTTGTCATCTCACCCAAAGCAACACCAATGCGACCACGGGTCATCTTGCCGTTAGTGCGCAATTGATCTGCAACACGCATCGCTTCATCGATCGGAATCGCAAATGAAATCCCCATGTAGCCGCCAGAGCGACTAAAGATTTGAGAGTTGATACCGATCGCTTGGCCAGCAGTATTTAAAAGTGGGCCACCAGAGTTACCTGGGTTCACCGCAACGTCCGTCTGGATAAAGGGTAGATAGTCGCCAGTGTCGCGACTCTTTGCCGAGACAATGCCAGCAGTGACCGTGTTCTCAAGACCAAATGGAGAGCCAATTGCCAGCACCCATTCGCCCACTCGCACCCTGGATGAATCACCCAAAGGCAACTTTGGTAAATCACGCGCCTCAATTTTGACTACCGCTACGTCAGTACGCTTATCCATACCCAGTAACTTGGCTTTGAATTCCCGCTTATCAGTCAGAGTCACATAGATAGTGGTGGCACCTTCAACAACGTGTGCGTTGGTCAAAATCAATCCATTGGATTCAATAATGAAACCAGAGCCCACACCACGATCTGCTTCTTGTGGTTTGCTAGGATTTGGTTGTGCCTGCTTAGGGCCGCTTGGCATTCCAGGAATAGGCACGCCAAAGAAACGGCGGAAGAATTCAGCTTGATCTTCAGGCATTCCAGGTATGCCACCTTGAGCTTGCTGCACCACCACTTTTTCAGTCGTACGAATATTCACAACTGCAGGACTCGCACGTTCAACCAAATCCGCAAAATCAGGAATGGTCACCCGTGGATTTTGAGCAGAAGCTGTTGAAATGAGCGAGAGTTGCCCAAGACTAAAAATAGCCATGAGCGCAATTAAGTACTTTTTCATAATGCTATAGACCTACTTGGTAAAAACCAACAATGAAGATATTAAGAATATTAGGTCAGTTTGCCAAAAATCAAGGTACCGTTAGTACCCCCAAAGCCAAAATTGTTTTTGACTGCATGGTCGATCTTCACATCCCTAGCGGTATTGGCGCAGTAGTCCAAATCACACTCAGGGTCTTGATTGAAGATATTGATAGTAGGTGGCGATTTTTGGTTATGAAGAGCCAAAATCGTGAAAACAGACTCCAGACCCCCAGCGCCGCCCAAAAGGTGGCCGGTCATGGACTTGGTGGAATTAATCAAGGTCTTCTTAGCGTGGTCGCCAAGAGCAGCCTTAATAGCACCAGTTTCGTTCTTATCACCCAACGGTGTAGAAGTGCCGTGAGCATTAATGTATTGAATCTGATCAGCATTTAAGCCCGCATCACGCATTGCATTGAGCATGCAACGACGTGGGCCATCCATATTTGGAGCAGTCATGTGATACGCATCACCACTCATACCAAAGCCAAGTAATTCGCAGTAGATTTTTGCGCCGCGTGCTTTGGCATGCTCATACTCTTCAAGCACTATGACGCCAGCACCTTCGCCAAGAACAAAACCATCGCGATCTCTGTCCCATGGACGTGATGCAGTTGCAGGATCATCATTGCGAGTAGAAAGTGCTCTTGCTGAAGCAAAGCCGCCAACACCTAATGCAGAGATGGTTGATTCAGCACCGCCAGCAACCATGACATCCGCATCACCATACTGAATTAAGCGCGCTGCCAAACCGATGCTGTGCAAACCGGTTGTACATGCTGTTACCGCAGCAACGTTTGGACCCTTGAGACCAAACAAGATACTGAGGTGGCCAGAAATCATGTTGATGATTGAACCTGGCACAAAGAATGGTGAGATGCGACGAGGACCGCGAGCCAATAGCTCAGCGCCTGTTTCCTCAATCATCGGCAGGCCGCCAATACCGGAACCAACCATGACGCCAACGCGCTCGGCGTTTTGTTCAGTAATCTCTAAACCGCTGTCTCGAATAGCTTGTGTACCAGCAGCAATACCGTAATGGATAAACGTATCCATATGGCGCGCCTCTTTGGCGGAAACATATTCTTCAACATTGAAATCTTTCACCTCTCCAGCGAAATGAACGCTAAGCGGAGTGTGGTCAAACTTCGTGATGGTAGCAATGCCAGATTTGCCCGCGAGCAAATTAGACCAAGCTATATCAACTGAATTACCAACAGGTGAGATGAGGCCAAGGCCGGTGACTACTACCCGGCGTCGGCCATTTGATGCTGACACAATAATACCTAGGCTAGGGAATTAACCCTGAGCTTTTGATGTGGCGAAGTCGATTGCGAGCTGAACTGTAGTGATCTTTTCAGCTTCCTCATCAGGAATTTCGATTCCGAATTCATCTTCCAAAGCCATAACCAGCTCAACAGTGTCAAGAGAGTCAGCGCCCAAGTCGTTCACGAAAGAAGATTCATTCTTGATATCTCCTTCTGCGACGCCTAATTGCTCAGCGACGATTTTCTTAACGCGTTGTTCGATGTTGTCCATTAATTTCCCCAGGGGTTGTAAAAAACGATGAGAGGATTTTATCAGTTTGGCGGACCGAATTAGCAAATTCGCCTAAAAATGACCAAATCCTTGCTTTGCCGTTAGGCTAAATAGAGTCCGCCATTGACGTGTAGGGTATTACCCGTAATGTAACCAGCTGCTGGAGAGGCCAAAAACGCCACTGCCTGGGCTACATCTTCAGGGCTACCTAAACGCGCTAAAGGAATGTTCACTTTTAGGGCATTTTGTTGCTCTTCGCTCAAAGCGCGGGTCATATCGGTATCAATAAATCCAGGAGCAACACAATTCACGGTGATATTACGGCTGCCGATTTCACGGGCTAAGGCACGAGTCATCCCTGAAACGCCTGCTTTAGCAGCAGCGTAATTTGCCTGGCCAGGGTTACCCATATGACCAACAATAGAAGTGATATTGATAATGCGGCCACTGCGAGCCTTCATCATTGGACGCATCACCGCTTGAGAAAGACGGAATACAGAGCTTAAGTTGGTGTCAATCACATCAGTCCACTCTTCAGACTTCATGCGCATGGACAAGTTATCGCGAGTAATGCCAGCGTTATTCACCAAAATATTGATGCCACCGTATTCTTTCACAATCAAATCAATGATTTCTTCACACGCATTTGGTGCGGTGACATTTAATACTTTGCCTGCACCGCCCGAGGTGTTCAAGCGATCATCAATGGCTTTTGCGCCACTCTCGGATGTAGCAGTACCAATCACCTTGGCGCCACACTTCACTAACTCATCTGCAATTGCTTGACCGATGCCACGTGAGGCACCAGTTACTAAGGCAATTTGTCCGCTTAAGTCGAGATTCATATTTGTCTTCCGCTATTTTCTATATTTTATGTATCTTGATTTTATTTCAAGCTAGCCAGCACTTCATTCAAGCTAGCTTCGTCAAATACTGGCACGCCGGTAACTTGATCATTAATGCGCTTAGTAAGGCCTGCCAATACTTTGCCAGGTCCACACTCCACTACTTGAGTAACGCCTTGCCCAGCCATGGCCTGAATAGTTTCTTGCCAACGCACCGGTTTAGCAGCCTGACGCACCAATGCATCTTTAATAGCTGCTGGGTCATTCAAGATTTCAACATCCACGTTATTGATAACAGAAATGCTAGGAACTTTAAATTCAATATTCGCCAAGTAGCCCTTGAGTTTCTCGGAAGCGGGTTGCAATAAAGAGGAGTGGAACGGTGCGGACACCGGCAATGGCAATGCGCGTTTTGCGCCAGCGGCTTTCAACAACTCACATGCTTTAGTAACAGCATCACTAGCACCTGCAATCACCACTTGACCAGGGGCATTGAAATTCACGGCCTCTACAACGCCACCAGATACTGCACTCGCTTCAGCACAAACCTGAATTACTGTTGCATCATCCAAACCCAAAATAGCTGCCATGCCACCAGTGCCAACAGGTACCGCACTTTGCATCGCTTCAGCACGGAAACGCACTAAGGGCACTGCATCCTTAAAAGCAATTACGCCAGAAGCCACCAATGCAGAGTACTCACCAAGACTATGACCAGCCATCACCGTAGGAGCGGGACCACCCGCAGCCAACCAGGCTCGATAAAAAGCCACACCAGCAGTCAACATCACGGGTTGCGTGTTGGTAGTTAATGACAAAGCCTCTGCAGGGCCTTCAGCAATCAGCTTTGCAATATCTTCACCCAGGGCTTCGGAAGCCTCTTGCAATGTTGCACGCACCTCTGGACGCTCAGAAATAGAGTTGAGCATGCCGACAGATTGAGAACCTTGACCTGGGAATACGAATGCAAATGTCATGTGATTAATTCGCTAATAAAAGAAATTAAAGAGATGGGTAAATAAAAGGTGAACTGTTCTTAGTATTTAATGGCAACCGCGCCCCAAGCAAAGCCACCGCCAACACCTTCTAATAAAAGATGTTGACCACGCTTGATCTGCCCAGAGCGCACACCAGAATCTAATGCCAATGGAATGGAAGCGGCAGAGGTATTGCCATGCTCATGCACGGTAACAATGACCTTATCCATCGACATGCCCATTTTCTTGGCTGTGCCTTCCATGATGCGAATATTGGCTTGATGCGGCACTAACCAATCAATTTGCTCGGCCTTGAGATTGGCTTTTTCAAGTGCTTCGTGAGCCACTTGTTCCAAGACCTTCACGGCCAACTTGAAAACCGCTGGACCATCCATGGTCATGAATGGAGAGCCATGCACTTCCCCATTACCAGCGCGCCCAGGAACACACAAAATGTCGCGCTGACTACCATCAGCATGAAGTGCTGTAGACAAAATACCAGCCTCTTTAGAGGCCTCTAGTACGACAGCTCCAGCACCATCACCAAACAATACACAAGTTCCGCGATCTTGAAAATTGAGAATGCGTGAGAAGGTCTCAGCACCAATCACCAATACTTTTTTGTATGAACCAGAACGAATAAACGCATCTGCAATGGCGAGTGCATAGGTAAAGCCGGCGCAAACTGCCTGCACGTCAAAAGCTGCGCAAGCAGTATGTGCGCCCAATTTGTCTTGCACTACACAGGCCGTACTTGGAAAGCCACCTAAATGGTCTGGCGTAGACGTAGCCAAAATAATCAGATCTAAATCTTCAGAGGTAATGCCTGCGCTATCTAATGCAGCTTGTGAAGCCTTCACCGCTAGATCGCTAGTAAGTTCATTCTCAGCCGCAAAATGGCGTGCAGAAATACCACTACGCGTTTTAATCCACTCATCGCTGGTCTCTAAGCCAGTTTTGGCAAGACGCTCAACTAAATCCTGGTTGGTTAGGCGCAACTCGGGAAGATAACTTCCAGTGCCGGCTACTCTTGCGAAAATACTCATTCTTTTGTCTCCACCACAAATGCTGCAGCAATACGCTCTACCATGCGGTTCTTAGCTGCTTCATAGGCGCGATCTAAAGCAAAGCCAAAGGCAAAGCGATCAGCAGAACCATGACTCTTAATCACACAACCACGCAAACCTAACAATACCGCGCCGTTATAACGACGATGGTCAACGCGCTTACGAACTCTCAGCAATGGCACCATAGCGCAAATTGCCATTAACTTGGTAAGCCATGAGCGATTAAATTCTTGGCGAATCAATCCGCTCATCATTTTTGCCAAACCTTCGCTGCCTTTCAGGACAGCGTTACCAACAAAACCATCGCACACCACAATATCCGTAGTGCCTTTGAAAATATCATTGCCTTCTACGTTGCCGTAAAAATTTAAAGCGGTTTGACGAAGTAGTTCGCCAGTTTGCTTCACTACCTGATTACCCTTGATCACTTCTTCGCCAATATTAAGAAGGCCAATTGAGGGGTTTTGTTTGCCATCCACCACTTGCACCATCACGTTAGCCATTTCGGCAAACTGGACTAAGTGCATAGGCTCACAGTCGGCATTAGCCCCAAGATCTAACATGGTTGTGCCGAGCCCAAGTTCATTGGGAATAGCGGCAGCAATCGCAGGACGATCAACGCCATCAAGTGTTTTCAGGATATAGCGAGAAATCGCCATGAGCGCGCCAGTATTGCCAGAAGAGATCACGGCATCAGCAGTACCCTCTTTCACTTGTTCGATGGCAACACGCATGGAAGAATCTTTTTTGCGACGTAAGGCAACCTCGATAGGATCATCCATCAAGACAACTTCACTAGCGGGAATAATATGAATGCGCTCCATAGGAGCTTTAGGAGATTTACTCAAGGCTTGCTTGATTAAATCGGGATCGCCGACAAGGGCAATCCTCACATCAGAATGTTTTTCTAAAAAATCGCAGGCAGCTGGAACCGTCACGACGACTCCATGATCTCCGCCCATGGCATCAATAGCGAGAGTAACGCTCATAAGCTCATTGATTGCTGCAATTGATTTATCCAAGAAAAAAGCGGCTTTTACTGGAGCCGCTTCTATCTGTTTAGACTAAAAAATTAGTCGTTTTTGGTTTTAACAACTTTACGACCACGATAGTAGCCGTTAGGTGAAATGTGGTGGCGCAAATGAGCCTCACCAGTTGTGGCTTCAACAGCCGTAGCAGGTGCGGTCAAGAAGTCGTGCGCACGGTGCATGCCACGTTTGGAAGGTGATTTTTTGTTTTGTTGAACGGCCATATTGAACTCCTAAGCAAGGCGATATTCTAGCATGGAAATGCGCCTAAATGCTTGATTTATTGACAAAAGGTACTCAAAACAACATCTGATACAAGACCCCTAAATTCAGTTTTTCTTCATATTTTTCAATATGTTAAAGGGATTTTCGCGCTCATTTGACACCCCTTCTTCACCCTCATCCGCAAAGGTAGAGGCATGGGGCTCACAAAACCCATCAGGATGCTTTGGAATAAGGGGCAGTGACAACAAAACCTCATCCTCAATGGTTTCCAGAAGGTTGAAATGCTGATTTACCACCAAAGGCTCTTGCTCTTCATCCTCAACCGGGTATTCATCAGCCTCAGAATCCGTCAGAACCAGAACAAATCGACGCTTTTCGTCCAAATCCACTGCGCAATCTTGTAAACAGCGCTGACAGACCAGGTGCAGACGTCCTTTTAGGCCCAATTCCAGAATTTGGTGGGGCTCACTGCCTGGGGAATCCTCAAAATGGGTCCTCACTGACCAATTGAAGCCATCAGCTGGATTGACTGTTGAAGCCTCCTCAGCCAATCTTGGCATATCTGACATACTTAAAAAACCAGCGCCTTCATAAGATTGAGGGGCACAAAAATCTACCCTTTTTAAGGCACTTGGCTCGGCAGATAGCTCGACTTGAGGTAAAACTTGATTACGATTCATGTCATCAGTCTAAATGAAGCCGCACCAGAAAGCACAGAACAGAATGAGTAGTTTCCAAAACCCACCCCTTATCCTAGGATCTACATCCAAATA
The DNA here is from genome assembly GCF_018881965.1 of Polynucleobacter sp. JS-Polo-80-F4. GTDB lineage: Bacteria > Pseudomonadota > Gammaproteobacteria > Burkholderiales > Burkholderiaceae > Polynucleobacter. The sequence continues at coordinate 1,215,412 of NZ_JACVPI010000001.1, read as the reverse complement.
TCGCCGTGAGCTTTTAGAGCGTCTACGCATTCCTTTTGAAGTCATTTCACCAAATGTAGATGAGACACCACTCACCGGAGAAAGCACACTCGATTTAGCACTTCGACTTGCTCAAGCTAAAGCAGCAGCAGTTGCTAAACAATACCCAGATGCTTGGGTAATTGGCTCCGATCAAGTTGCCGATCTGTGTGGTGCAGCGATTGGTAAGCCCGGTAATTTTGAAAGAGCATTGGCACAGCTACAACTTATGCGCGGTCAAGTAGTGACTTTTCAAACAGCGCTGTGTTTGATGAGGGGCGACACCCAGACTACCGTTTGCATTCCAACCGAAGTGACCTTTCGTAAACTGCCAGATAACGTTCTAGAGGCCTATTTACTTACTGAGGAACCTTACGATTGCGCTGGTAGCGCTAAGTCGGAAGGTCTTGGCATCAGCCTGCTAGAGTCAATCAAGAGTGATGATCCAACCGCTTTAATTGGTTTACCGCTCATTGCATTAACAGGCTTACTGCGTGATGCCGGTTTTGTAATTCCATCAAAAAACTAAGTAATAAAAAATAAAAGAAGTTCTCTATGAGCAAACTCGGCACTCTATATTTAATTCCCAATACCTTGGGTGATGATGGTCGCGTTGAGCAATTGCCTTGGGTGCTTCCATCCGAAACGATTACGCAATCAGCCAAGCTAAAACACTGGATTGTTGAAGATGCCAAGACAGCGCGGGCGCTATTAAAAGCAATCGATTCTGTTTCCCCATTGGTGTGCACTATTCAAGAAATGCAAATGAGTGAATGGCGTGGAGCCGCCCGCAATGCCAAATACGGTGATGCGGTGAAACCTGCTGATTTACTCAAGCCTTTGCTCGCCGGCAATGATATGGGCTTAATGTCTGAGGCAGGAGTCCCTGGTGTTGCAGATCCAGGCGCAGAATTGGTATTAGCCGCACACAAGCTGGGCGCCAAAGTAAAACCGCTGGTTGGACCTAGTTCTATTTTGCTGGGCTTGATGGCAAGCGGACTGAATGGTCAACGCTTTGCATTTCAGGGCTACTTACCGCATGACACTCATGAGCGCACAGCCAAGCTAAAGCAATTAGAAGTGGAGTCTCGCAAATTACAACAAACGCAAATTTGGATTGAGACACCCTATCGCAATACCGCGATGCTGATGGCTTGCATCAACTCACTAGCGCCACAAAGCTTGCTCTGTCTTGGAGTAGACCTTAGTCTGCCATCGGAAATGATCACAACACTATCGATTGCGGATTGGCGCAAACGCTACCCGAATGAAGCCGCTTGTGCCTCATTACAAAATAGGCCAACAGTATTTCTACTATTGGCCTAAATTTGTTGCTACTCTAGTTTTGTTTTTTTATTTACTTGAGATCAGGCGTCTTCACTAAAGCTTTACCAGCAGCAGCACCAGCCTCTGCACCAAAGCGCTTAGCAACCCGCTCGGCAAAGTTTTCTTTCATGGTGTAGTCCAGAATATCAGGCGCTTTAAAGATATCGCGCGCGACTGTGTCAACCGTGCCATAACCATCAGCCAAACCAATCTTGACGGCTTGTTCACCGTTCCAGATGCGTCCAGAAAATAAATCTGGTACATCTTTTAAACGATCGCCACGACCCTCTTTCACCACCGCAATAAATTGCTGATGAATCTCATCAATCATGGTTTTGACCATCTCTACTTGCTTTGGATTTTCTTTGCTGAATGGATCCATCATGCCCTTGTTAGAGCCTGAGGTAATCATGCGACGCGTAACGCCCAACTTATCCATTAAACCCGTAAACCCAAAGCCTTCCATGATCACGCCAATGGATCCCACTAGGCTAGCTTTATCAACCAAGATTTGATCCGCAGCCACCGCAACGTAGTAACCACCTGATGCGCAAATATCTTCCACTACAACATAAAAGGGTTTCTTTGGATAGAGTGTGCGCAAGCGATGAATCTCATCATTAATCATGCCAGCTTGCACTGGAGATCCTCCAGGGCTGTTGATGCGTAATACAACACCAGCGCTATTCTCATTCTCAAATGCTGATAGCAACGAAGAATTGATATCCATGGCATTAGCCATCGAGCTGGAGGAAATTTCCCCTTCGAGAGTGACTAAGGCGGTATGTTTTTCAACCCCAATACCTTTGCCTGGCAGATGAAAATCAAATATTGATAAGAGAGCGCCTACCAATACCAACAGAGTAAGTACGCGCAATACCGCTTTCCAGCGACGTGCCTTACGAGTCTCCTTCAAATTCTCTAGGAGAAGATGCTCGAGAGCTTGGCGCTCCCAATTAGGGTTTGGATTATTTTCCATCTATCAATTCCTTAGCGTTGCTAATCAGATTACAAATTACTTTTAAGCCATTGGGAAAGTTGCACTACATCATCAACATGCACCAATGATGGCGATTCCTTCAGCGTACTCGGGGGATGGGCGCCATAAGTCACCGCTACTGCATCCACGCCAGCATTGGCTGCCATATCCAAATCATGTGTTGTATCACCAATCATCAGCATGCGGCGAGTCGGCACTTGGGTCACATCTGACAACTCCAGCAACATACCTGGATGTGGCTTGGAGAAAGATTCATCTGCTGTGCGCGTCTCATGAAAGAGGTGCCCAATTTGATGATGCTTGAGCGAGCGATCCAATCCCACACGAGATTTACCTGTAGCAACACCCAATAGGAACTGTTGGTCATGCAGTTCTTGTAAAAGCTCTCTGATCCCAACAAATAAATCGAGCTCATGATCTTTTGCTAAGTAGTGGTAGCGAAAGCGCTCGGTGAGCTTTTGAAAATGAATCGGCTCAACCCAAGGTACCGCCCTGCGCAATGAATCCTGAATTCCCAAACCAATGACTGAACTTGCCAAGGTGTCATCTGGCGCCTTAAAACCCAAGTCGCGGCAGGCTTGCTGAATGCAATGCACGATTGTCGGCGTGGAATCCATAATAGTTCCATCCCAATCCCAAACAATGAGGTCGTACGGTCGATTCGATTTATTCGTTTGAGGCATTGTCTTGTTTCTACTTGATTCTTATTTTTTACTGCTCAAAGGTTTTCATCATGGCGATAAATTCTGCGGGCAATGGTGATTCAATCCGCATCTTCTCACCGGTGCGGGGATGAGTGAAACCCGCCAGATGAGCGTGCAAATATAAGCGCTTTGATTTAATAGCTTTATCTAGATCCTCAAAGCCATACTTATCGTCACCCAAAATCGCGTGGCCTAACTTTAGTAAATGCACCCGAATCTGATGTGTGCGCCCCGTCTTCAGTTGCGCTTCAGCCAAAGTAATAGTGGCATCCTCACGCTTAAGTGTTTTAGTCACTCTTAGTGCGGTATGGCTTGGCAACCCATCTGGATCGACTTTCACGCGACGCTCGCCATTCGGGAGAAGATATTTATGCAAAGGATATTTAAGCTGCATTGTTTGCGCGCCCTGAACAATTTCACCATGTGCAAGCAAGAAATACCGCTTATCGGTTTGACCTTCACGAATTTGGCGATGCAACTCCACTAAAGCACTTCGCTTTTTAGCCAGTAGCAAAACTCCTGAGGTGTCTCGATCTAGGCGATGAACCAGTTCCAGAAATTTGAGTTCAGGACGAGTAATCCGCAGAGTCTCAATGACTCCAAGGGCGATTCCTGAGCCACCATGTACAGCCAAACCCGTTGGCTTGTTTACTATTAAGAGGGCTTCATCCTCAAAAAGGATGGGCATTTTGTCGGAGTAGCCATGGGCCCGTGACTTGGTTTGGGCAGAATTGACTGCCGCCATTTGGGCTGGCTCGGCAATCCGCACAGGGGGAAGGCGCACCACATCCCCCTCAATAAGACGGGTGGTTGGCTCGGCCCGCTTTTTATTAACCCGGACCTCTCCAGAACGAATAATTCGGTAAACGTGGCTTTTAGGAACCCCTTTAGCCCAGCGCAATAGGTAATTATCTAAGCGTTGGCCAGCCTCTTCTGGACCAATGGTCTGAAGGTGCACTGCAGCAGGCGCTGAAGTATTGGGCGTTTTTACCTGTAAAGGCTTGGAAATAGGTTCGGATTTCATGATTTATCTCTCTTGTGACCCCGGCGAGGGACGACAAGGGACTCAACAATACCCCATTGTCACGCAACTTGTGCCGTATAATCAACGCTCTAGCCAATTTATTGGTCCGAGACTAACCTGAAGTCAGGTTTGAATCGTGGAGCTTGGAGTCGCCCTTTAAAAGACTCCCGGGGTTGCCCCTCCCCCGTTGTAATGAGGCGCAGGGTTGGTGTGCCGTATGCCGCGACCCGCGATTAGAAGACAGTTTTCAGGCGCGCGCCTGCATTGATGGCCTAAAGGAGGTCTCTGCGGCGATCGTCAAGTGTGGCACCGATTTAACCAACCGTTAACTGGGTGAGCTAGGCAAAAAATGCTTAGATTTGCATGATCCACACTCATATACCGCCTTGGGCTTAGTTCCAAGCGGCATCTAACTTGTCCCCTAACGCAGCGCGCAACGACGCCCTCCCCCATAGGAGAGTGTTATGAAACGCATGTTGTTTAATGCAACTCAACAAGAAGAGTTGCGAGTTGCCATCGTTGATGGTCAAAAACTCATTGATATCGATATCGAAGCTGCCGGTCGTGAACAACGCAAAGGCAATATTTACAAAGGTGTTATTACTCGCATTGAGCCCTCGCTCGAAGCTTGCTTTGTCAATTACGGCGAAGAACGTCATGGCTTCTTGCCATTCAAGGAAGTAGCCCGCACTTACTTCAAAGAAGGTATTGACGTTCGCAATGCTTCCATCAAGGATGCTTTGCGCGAAGGCCAAGAAATCATTGTTCAGGTAGAAAAAGAAGAGCGCGGCCAAAAAGGCGCTGCCCTCACCTCTTTTGTCTCCTTAGCAGGCCGTTATTTGGTATTAATGCCAAATAACCCCCGTGGAGGCGGCGTTTCTCGCCGTATTGAAGGTGAAGACCGTCAAGAACTCCGTGAAGCAATGTCCCAATTACAAGTACCAGATGGCATGAGCATTATTGCTCGCACAGCCGGTATTGGTCGCGACGCTACTGAATTGCAATGGGATTTAAGCTATCTCATGCAGTTGTGGACAGCGATTGATGAAGCCGCAAAAGGCAACTCCGCTCCATTACTGATCTACCTCGAATCCAGCTTGGTAATCCGCGCAATTCGCGATTACTTCCAGCCTGATATTGGTGAGATCCTCATCGATACCGATGACATCTATGAACAAGCTGCAGCATTTATGTCTGTAGTGATGCCTGACAACTTGCCACGCGTGAAGCGTTACCAAGATGACGTGCCTTTGTTCTCTCGTTTCCAGATTGAGCATCAAATTGAAACTGCGTACTCACGCACTGTGCCATTGCCATCTGGCGGCGCAATCGTGATCGACCACACCGAAGCTTTGGTTTCTGTGGACGTTAACTCGGCACGCGCAACCCGTGGCTCTGATATTGAAGAGACAGCGACTCGCACCAACTTAGAAGCCGCTGATGAAATCGCTCGTCAAGCACGTTTACGTGACTTGGGTGGTTTGATCGTGATCGACTTCATTGACATGGAGTCCAGCAAAGCTCAGAAAGACGTTGAGAATCGCTTACGTGATGCCCTGCGTCATGACCGCGCTCGCGTTCAAATGGGCAAGATCTCCAAGTTTGGTTTGATGGAAATGTCTCGTCAGCGCTTGCGCCCTGCATTATCTGAAGGTAGCCATGTAACCTGCCCACGTTGTAACGGCACTGGCCACATTCGCGATACTGAATCTTCTGCTTTGCAAGTTCTGCGCATCATCCAAGAAGAAGCAATGAAGGAAAACACAGCAGCAATTCATACTCAGGTGCCAGTCGAAGTGGCTGCCTTCCTCTTGAATGAAAAACGCGCTGAAGTCATCAAGATCGAGACTCGCTTCAAAGTCAATGTCTTGATGGTTCCTAATAAGCACTTAGAAACTCCACATTACAAACTAGAGCGCTTGCGTCATGACGATCCACGTCTTGATGATCAAAAAGCTAGCTATGTGATGGCGGAAGAAGCTGCTCGTGAACTCGAGACAGACACAACAGTAAGCAAAAAAGATGCTGATGTAAAAGTGCGTCCTGAAGCTGCTGTTAAAGGTATTACACCAACACAGCCTGCGCCAATTAGCCAACCACGTCCTGCACGCACTGAAAAAGTAGCGAAAGCAGAAAGCACTGGTGGATTCTTTGGATTTATTAAGAGCCTATTTGGTTCAGCACCAGCAGTTGAAGAGAAACCAGCGCCAAGTAACCCACGCGGTCGCAATCAAGGGCGCAATGGTAACGATCGCAATCGCGGTCGCAACCGTCGCGGCGAGCGTACTGAGCGCACCGAGCGCCCAGCAGCAAATGCGGCTGAAGGCACTCCAGCAGAAGGCACGGGCAATAATCGCAACCGTACCAACCGTAACGGCAACCGTAACCAGGGCAATCAAAATGGTCCTAAACCAGAACGTCAAGCTAACCCAGCGGCAGTAACGCCTGCAACTGAAGCGGCTCCTGGTAGTGAAACTACTCCAGCTGCAGATGGTGAAGAGCGTCGCGGTCGTGGTCGCAACCGTCGTGGTCGTGGTCGCGGTCAACGCGGCGAGCGAACTGAAGGCGGCAATGACGCAGCTAGTGCATCAACTAATGCACCGGCAACTACAGCGTCTGCAAGTCCATTTACGGGCCCTCCAGTTGGAATGGGCGGCGCATCTTCTTCAATGCCGATTCAGAATATCGTCAATAGCTTTGGCAATGCAAAACCTGTTGCAGAGAAACAAGAAAGACAAGAGCGCGCACCACGTCCTCCACGTCAATCCAATCGCCCTGCGCAAAATTCCGCTGCGGCTCCAGCGCCCACTTCTGCACCAGCATCTACTCCAGCACCTGTTGCTGTAGCGGCTGCGAAGTTGGAAGTGATTGCAAAGCCTGCACCAGAACTTCCTAAAGTTGCTTTCCAAGCACTTGAGGAAACACCTTTGCATAGCGTTGTGCAATCGGCTGGCATGATCTGGGTTGCTACTGACTCTTCAAAGCATGCTGAAGCGCAAAGCCAGATTCAGGCAGAGCCTGTTGCTCATAACTTGGGCAGAGCGCCTAAACCAGCAGCAAGCCTTCATGATGGTCCAATGGTTTTAGTCGAAACCGGCGGCCAAGAAAAAACGGTTTAACGCTTATTTAAGCTTTTTCTCCAGACCGCCATTTATCCCAAAAGGATATTTGGCGGTTTGGCAGAAACCCCGTTTCACAGCCATAATTGAGATCATGGTTGAAAAAGTAAACCCAAAGGTAATCCCCATCCGTATTGACGAAGGCAAAGGCCTGTCGCCATCTATTGGCGCGCAACTGATCACGCCCCATAGTCACACTAAAGATGTCCGCGGACGTACCCTAAGAGATCTTCGCATCTCCGTAACGGATCGCTGCAACTTCCGCTGCAACTATTGCATGCCCAAAGAAGTGTTCGATCAAAACTATCCCTACTTAGCTCACAAAGAGTTATTAAGCTTTGAGGAAATTACTCGCCTTACTTCTATCTTCGCTACATTAGGCGTTGAAAAAATTAGGCTGACCGGTGGGGAGCCTTTGCTCCGCAAGAATTTAGAAGTACTGATTGAGATGTTGGCAAAAATTGAGACAGCCGAAGGTAAGCCACTTGATTTGACATTAACGACTAACGGCAGCATTCTACGCAAAAAAGCTGCTGCACTAAAAGCGGCTGGTCTGCATCGCTTGACAGTCAGTCTGGATGGCCTAGACGACGCTATCTTTAAAAAGATGAATGATGTCGACTTCCCGGTAGCAGATGTGCTCGATGGAATTGCCGCGGCGCAAGAGGTTGGCTTTGAGAATATTAAAGTCAATATGGTGGTTAAAAAAGGCACCAATGATCATGAGATTATTTCGATGGCCAAACACTTCAAAGGTAGCGGCATCATTCTGCGCTTTATTGAATTCATGGATGTGGGTAGTTCGAATGGTTGGAATATGGAGCAAGTTCTTCCGTCCAGAGAAGTCATTGCCCGTATTAATGAAGTGTATCCACTCGAGCCCGTAGAGGCCAACTATGCTGGCGAAGTTGCTCAGCGCTGGCGTTATGTGGATGGCTCAGGCGAGATTGGCGTGATCTCTAGCGTTACCCAAACCTTCTGTCACGAATGCTCTAGAGCACGTATCTCTACTGATGGGCAAATGTATCTCTGCCTTTTTGCAAATGAAGGATTTGATTTCAAAACTTTATTACGCTCAGGAAAAAGTAATTTAGAAATTGCCAATGCTGTCATGAATACCTGGTCCACTCGCGATGATCACTATTCTGAGATTCGCGGCTCTCATACCGCCAACCTATCTTCTGGTAATCGCAAGGTTGAAATGTCTTATATTGGTGGCTAATGATTTTGACTAAAGACATTACTGGACTCATTCTTGCCGGCGGTCGCGCCCAGCGTATGGGTGGCATCGATAAAGGCTTAATTTCTTTTCATAACAAGCCGCTGATTGAGTCGACTATTGCCAAGCTAAAGACTCAGACACAATCCATCATCATTAATGCCAACCGCAACATTACAAAGTATGCGGGCTACGGATACCCCGTCATCATGGACGAGACGCCAGATTTTTCTGGCCCCTTGGCGGGGTTCTCTGTAGGTCTAAAGGCTTGCAAAACTCCTTACCTTCTTACCTCACCCTGTGACTCCCCTTTGCTGCCGAATAATCTTGCCCAAGCATTGAGTGCAGAGATGGAGCGAGATGACTTTCAACTGGTGTATGCCTCTAGCAGAGAAACTGATGGCAAAGTATGGGCACAGCCAGTGTTTTGCTTAATGCGTACCAACTTACAAGACTCTCTCGCGAACTTTCTACTGAAGGGCGACCTCAAAATTGATCGCTGGTTTAAAGAGTTACATAGCAGTACCGTGATTTTTGAAGACCCGCAAGTTTTCGCGAATGTGAATACACCTGAAGAACTCAAGTCTCTTGAAGAAGTATCTGCATGAGTCATTCACCAAACCAACCTATTCTTTTAACCTCATCACTTCATGTAGATGATGCACGCAAGGCAATTGCAGGACTGGTCAACGACCTCATTCAAGAATCGGCAGCGATTAATGATCCTGCAGATATTGAAACTGTTGCACTAGATCAAGCGATCAATCGAATCTTGGCAGCAGATCTACTTTCACCAATCGATGTACCAGCTGCAGACAATTCTGCAATGGATGGCTTTGCATTTAACGGCGAATGTCTCAATACCAAGAGTGCCATTATTGAATTACGAGTTACTGGTACTGCGCTGGCTGGCAAGCCTTATGAAGGCAGTATTGGTCTAGGAGAATGCCTGAAGATCATGACTGGTGCGCTAATGCCGACTGGGTGCGATACCGTTATTCCACAAGAATTTACAACTGCAAAAGATGAATTCACCATTGAATTCAAGCAGGATCAATTAAAGCCCGGTGAGAACAGGCGTTTGCGTGGTGAAGATCTGCAAAAGAGTAGACCTGCAATTGCGGCTGGTCGTTTACTACGCCCCTCTGATCTCGGTTTAGCTGCTTCACTTGGCATTGCCTCATTGCCAGTCAAGCGCAAGCTCAAGGTTGCCATTCTGTCTTCAGGTGATGAGTTGCGTTCGCTAGGCCAAACATTGGATGCGGGCAGCATTTATGACAGCAATCGCTACAGCCTGACTGGTTTACTTAACCGCTTAAATCTGGACATCATTGACTGCGGTATTGTGCGCGATGATCCCACCTCTTTGAAGCAGGCATTTATTGAAGCAGCAAATAAGGCGGATGTATTGATTTCTTCTGGTGGTGTATCTGTTGGCGAAGCAGATTTCACGAAACAGATCATGCAAGAGTTGGGTGATGTCGGTTTTTGGAAAATTGCCATGCGTCCTGGCCGGCCCATGGCCTTTGGAGTCCTTAAGCCCGTAGCCGGAAAGTCGTCTACTCGCAAAACGCTTTTCTTTGGTTTACCAGGAAACCCAGTGGCAGTCATGGTGACTTTTTACCAATTTGTCCGAGCAGCCCTTCTGCAGCTGAATGGCGCCAATCAAACTGAACCGCCTCTTACCCAAGCCATTGCCGAAGCGCCTATCCGGAAAAAGCCAGGTCGCACAGAATTTCAACGCGCTATCCTAGGACGCAGCCCTGATGGCAAACCAACGGTCAGACTCACTGGCAGCCAAGGTGCGGGAATCTTGCGCTCAATGAGTGAGGCCAATTGCTTTGTCATCCTAGGTCACGAACAAGGAAATGTTGCTGCAGGAGACTGGGTAGATATAGCGCTTTTTGATGGACTGCTTTAAGATTGCGTCATCATGAAACTCACCAAAAAAGAACTCGTCTTTCTCGACCCAATGCATACCGCCAAAACCTTAGTTTTGGTTTACCTCTGCTTCTCTGTTCCAATCGTTTTATTGGCGCTATTTGTGGCCTTCATACGTGACGGCGCCATCCCTGGATTCACTGTGCTGTCGGCACTTATTCTCAATGCGTTACTTGGCTTTGGATTATTGTGGATTGCCTGCAAAGTCTATAACTGGGTTGCTGGAAAATTTGGCGGTATTGAATTAGCAATGCGGGAACTTCCAGAAGAAATTGACGCTGAGTAATTGGTATTTATTCGAAGCTACGCTTCAAGCAATAAAGCCGAGCATTGCTCGGCTTTATTTTTTACTACCTACGTAACCCAATGAACTCTACTAGCCCTTAAACATTTCTACATTAATAAGGCTGGGCGGTTTTTTACCCTCAAGTGCTGCGCGCAAATTATCTACTGCTAAATCCACCATTGCTCTACGTGTTTTTTCTGTAGCGCTAGCAATATGCGGAGCAAGTACTACATTACTCAATTTCAATAACTCAGGGTGCACCTTAGGCTCACCCTCAAAGACGTCTAAGCCAGCAGCAAAGATCTTTTTATCCTTGAGGGCTTGAGCTAGTGCCGTATCATCCACAATACCACCACGGGCAATGTTTATCAGGGTTGCCGTCGGTTTCATAAGGGCAATTTCTTTTGCGCCAATCGTATGATGACTCTCAGCGCTATAGGGCAATACTAAGACAACATGATCTGCAGTGCGCAGTAATTCTTCTTTAGAAACATATGTCGCATCACATGCTTTTTCATCAGCATCTGATAAGTGACTGCGATTGTGATAAATCACATTCATACCAAAACCTAAAGCACGTTTAGCAATGCCCTGACCAATACGGCCCATACCAATAATGCCTACAGTGCTGTGATGCAAATCCATCCCAAGGGGATTATTCACAATCGACCACTTATCCCATTGGCCTGCACGCACCCAATGTTCGGATTCGGTAATTCGTCTTGCTGTTGCCATCAGCAATGCGAATCCAAAGTCTGCCGTTGTATCCGTCAAAACATCTGGTGTATTGGTTGCCATCACACCAGCAGCAGTGATTGCTGGCACATCAAAATTGTTATATCCCACAGAGATATTGGCTATCACCTTCAAATCCTTGGCATGGGCCAAGGCATTCGCATCAATTCTTTCGCTGCCCGCCACTAAAGCCCCTACAACACCAGAGAGTTCTTTTTGCAGCTCTTCGGGACTAAAAATCCGATCCTCTTGATTAGATCGAACCTCGAAGGATTCTTCTAGTTTGGCTAAAGCCTCTGGAAAAATGGCTCTTGCCACCAAAATTTTGGGTTTTTGCATCCCTGCCTGGGTATTGGACTGTGTATTCATAGTGGGAACTTTACCTTAAGTAAATAAAGGGTTTTGCCTGAAAAATAGGCTATTTCGGCTAAAATTGAGCTTTTATAACTTAGCACCCAGCTTTTTGGGGCTCATGAAACAAATCCACCATGACTTACGTTGTTACCGAAGCTTGTATCCGCTGCAAATATACCGACTGCGTTGATGTTTGCCCAGTTGACTGCTTTCGCGAAGGCCCTAATTTTTTAGTGATTGATCCAGACGAGTGCATTGACTGCGCAGTTTGCGTACCTGAGTGCCCAGTCAATGCTATTTATGCTGAAGATGACGTACCTGGTGATCAACAAGCTTTTATTAAATTGAATGCCGATCTTTCTCCTTCATGGACTTCTATTACCAAGTCCAAAGCAGCACTTCCAGATGCTGAAGAGTGGAAAGATGTTAAAAATAAACTCGACCAGTTAGTAAAGTAATTTCTAGCTAATTAAATTCGTGTCACACTCACCCATAGAATCCGATGCCGTCATCATTGGCGCCGGCCCAGTGGGTCTCTTTCAAGTCTTTGAATTAGGCTTGCTAGAAATTAAAGTGCATGTGATTGATTCACTTCCAGAAGTTGGTGGTCAATGCATCGAGCTTTATCCAGATAAACCGATCTACGATATTCCCGCGATCCCTGTTTGTACTGGGCGTGAACTCACCAATAATTTATTAAAGCAAATTGAACCTTTTGGCGCCCAGTTTCATCTTGGTCAAGAGGTTAGCAGGCTTGAGCCCCAAGCCGATGGCCGCTTTCTGATTAGCACCTCACAAGACAATCACTTTTTAAGTAGAACCGTCTTTATTGCTGGTGGTGTTGGGGCATTCCAGCCACGCACCATCAACCTTGAAGGCATAGAAGCCCTGGTGGGCAAACATCTTTTCTACCACGTTAAAAATCCCGAGCAATTTGCTGGCAAAAGAATTGTCATTTGCGGGGGCGGTGATGCAGCTTTAGATTGGGCAATTCATTTTGCAGAGATTACAGCTAGCGTCACTTTGATTCATCGTCGCGATGAGTTCAAAGCAGCACCAAAGTCTATTGCCAGAATGCGTGAGCTTTGCGCCAATCATCAGATGGAGCTTCTGATTGGACAAGTGACCGGTTACGAAGCAACGGATGATCTACTTACCGAAATTACATTCACTAATATTGATGGTGAATCTAAACGGATTCCCTTAGATGACCTTTTAGTGTTTTATGGACTCTCTCCAAAGCTAGGGCCTATTGCTGAATGGGGTCTGAATATTGATCGCAAACAAATTTGCGTAGATACCGCTAAATTCCAAACCAGCACCCCCGGAATTTATGCAGTTGGCGACATCAATGTTTATCCAGGCAAGAAAAAACTCATCCTATCTGGATTTCATGAGGCCGCGCTGGCCGCCTTTGCAGCCGCCGAGTACCTGCACCCTGAAAAGCAGATTCAATTGCAATATACGACCACCTCCCCCAAGCTTCACAAGGTCCTGGGAGTGAAGTCGCCCACATTCGAGTAAGCTATCTCTAATTCGTTATTAAATAACCATTTTTAGCCAATATATATGCATCAATATCACGATCTCATGAAAGAAGTCCTCGCCAAGGGGGTTCAAAAGTCTGACAGGACTGGAACTGGCACAGTCTCAGTATTTGGGCACCAGATGCGCTTTAACTTGGCCGACGGGTTTCCGATGGTAACCACGAAAAAATTGCATCTCAAATCGATCATTTACGAATTGCTCTGGTTTCTCAAGGGCAGCACTAACAATAACTGGCTTAAAGAGCGTGGTGTTTCTATTTGGAATGAATGGGCCGCAGCTGATGGCGATTTAGGTCCGATCTATGGCTATCAGTGGCGCTCGTGGCCTGCTCCTAACGGTCAGCACATCGATCAAATCTCAGAAGTAGTTGAAACTATCAAGAAAAATCCGGACTCACGCCGAATTATTGTGTCCGCCTGGAACGTTGCAGATATTCCACGCATGGCTTTAGCACCATGCCACGCCTTCTTTCAGTTTTATGTAGCTGATGGCAAGTTGTCCTGCCAACTTTATCAACGCAGCGCTGATATTTTCTTGGGCGTTCCTTTTAATATTGCAAGCTATGCATTGTTAACGCATATGATGGCGCAACAATGCAATCTTGAGGTCGGTGATTTTATTTGGACTGGTGGCGATTGTCATTTATATAGCAATCATTTGGAGCAAGTAGAGCTTCAGTTATCACGGAACTTTTTCCCACTACCAAAGCTTAATATTTTGCGTAAACCTGATTCAATATTTGATTATGAGTTTGAAGACTTCGAAATCGTTGGTTACGAATCTCATCCCCACATTAAAGCTCCTGTAGCTATTTAAGAATCGTACTTATGACTCAACCTGCCATCTCCATGATTGTTGCGCGCTCGCGCAATCACGTCATCGGCCGCGATAACCAAATGCCTTGGAAAATATCGGCTGATTTACAGTTTTTCAAGCGCGTCACTATGGGCTTTCCTGTCATCATGGGTCGCAAGACCTGGGAATCCATTGGACGCCCTCTTCCTGGACGTCGCAATATCGTTGTGAGCCGCAATGCAAACTATCAAGCTACTGGTGGCGAATTAGTCGGCTCTCTTGATGAAGCCTTAAGGAGCTTGAGTGAATTCCCGCGTGTTTTTGTTATCGGTGGTGAACAACTATTTAAGCAAGCCTTTGATAAAGCGGATCGTCTCTACATTACCGAAATCGATTTAGATATTGAAGGCGGCGATACTTTCTTTGAGGTGCCCAATGAATCCTCCTGGAAAGAGATTGAGCGCACCCCTGGCTCCGAAGGCGATATCACCTTTAGCTTTATTACTTTAGAGCGCAAATAAAAAGGACTCCGAGGAGTCCTTTTTCTACAGCATAGTCTTGCAGTTACTTTTTACTGAACTACAATCTTTGCATCTTTTGCAATCTGACTTAAAAATTCAAATTGCTTTCTTTGCGTCATTCCAGCACGAATAGCCTGCTTTGCCTGCTCAAATGATGGCGGCTTGCTCGATTTTTTATCTTCCAACTTCATGAGGTACCAGCCTTGCTGCATCTGGATCGGGGCAGTAACTTGGCCTTTAGATAGCGAGGCTAAGGCAGAGGCTAATTGAGGACCTACCTGGCCAGCCTGAACCCATCCTACAGCTCCACCTTGAACTTTGTTCGGAGCCAATGAAACGCTCTTGGCAACCTTATCAAATGACTCGCCCTTTTTAATGCGTGCTAATGCAGCTTGCGCATCCGCCTCACTGGCCACTGCAATATCACTCACCTTATATTCAGTAATCATGCCTTGTGGACCCAATGAAGAAATCTCTTTGTTGTATTCAGCTTGGATATCCGCATCGGTGATTGGGTTTTTAGCCATATAAGTTGATAACTCAAGATCTGCCAGATAATTTTGACGAATCATCATGAGTTGCGTATTGGCTTTCTCAGAATTAGCCAAGCCATCTTTCTCTGCTTGCTGTGAAAGTAATAGCACTTCAACATACTTCTCAATCACCATTTTGCGTAGTTCTGGAGAATCTTTTTGCCCCTGAGAAATAGCAACCTTAATTCCTTGCTCAACCATGTCATTAGTAATGATGGCGCCGTTAACAGATGCTGCAGCATTAATTGGCAAACCACTTTGTTGTGCATAGGAGCCGCCTACAAGCGCACCCGTCAACAAGCCAGCAGCAATAAAGCGCACTACCATTGGATTAAATACAGAAGCAAAAGGTTTCATAAGGAACGTATCTTTCTAAAAATTAACCTCAATGTTACCAGCAGGCCAAGCTTAAATAGTCATAAGCAGCAGTAAAATCAAGCCATGTGCGTTCAATACCTCACTACCGTCAATGCTGATTGGGTTAAGACCCATTTTGATCTGGTTCTTCCGGCTTCAAATGCTCATGATGTGTTTCCGACCTACCCAGGGCCTATTGTTCTCAAAAGCCACAATACTGACCGCACCGCCATTGGTTTGGCTCGTTTTGGTTTATTGCCATCCTGGGCCAAAGAGGAAACCTTCGGAAGAAAAACGTATAACGCTAGAGCGGAAACGGTTGCGCAGAAGCCTTCTTATAAACATGCCTGGAAAAGTCGACATTACGCCCTTGCTTTAGCCGATGCTTTTTATGAGCCCTGTTATGAATCAGGCAAAGCGGTGCGTACTGCTATCCAACAAGCCAATCAAGAACCTATGGCGATTGCATCAATCTGGGATACCTGGACTGAACCTGAAACTGGTGAGCTTATCGTTTCTTTTTCTATGCTCACTATCGATGCTAGTGATCACCCCGTAATGCGGCGCATGCATAAACCCGAGGATGAAAAACGTGCAGTAGTTCCATTGCGCCCCGAACTTTTTAACGCTTGGCTTAATGCCACGCCTGAAGAAGCACAAGAATTACTACAGCTGAACTCTATTCCAGAACTAACGATCAGCTAAATACCTGCCTAGAAAGTAATAATAGGTTTTGTGGCTTGATAAGGATCGGCAGATTGAGTCTCTATTGCCTCCGCCTCTTCTTCACCCTCTGGCTGATTATAAAATTTTGAATCCAATGTGCGCTCTTTGGCTATACGAAGATCCTCTGCTCTTGGATCCACTGGACCAAATGGCCCCTCTACCGGAGAAAGAGTCTGGCTATTAAACTCTTTGATCTGCTGCGAGGTATACGGGGAGTACGTTGTCGATCCAGGGGGCTGGGGAGGGGCTTTAGTACAAGCCGAAAGGCCCACCAATAATAAAAGTGGACTTAACTTTGAGAAGAAGGTTTTCATGAGATCCATTGTAGGGTAGTACGTGATACCTATTCTTTTTATATTAATTACAATACTTGCATGAATTTACGTCGCTTCATCGCACTTACTCTTTTGAATCTACCGTCGGCTGCCTTCGCTATTGATTTGCAACCTAATGATATTGTGGCGCCATTACCAGGCAAGAGCCACGCCATGATCAGTTACCTAAATACAGAGAATGGTACTTTTTATAGGAATGGTGCAGCCGTTTCTACTAAACCATTTGGCAGCCCAGATATTGGCACTCAAAGCGCCATTGCCCGCATCAGCACAAGTTATGCAGTGAAAGATCTACCTGCTATCTCCTACATTCAAATCCCTTATGGCACGATTAAACCAGCAGGGTCATTGGCAAGTTACGCACCAAGCACTGGCGCTGGAGATCTCACATTTGCGACCGCATTCTGGCCCTATGCAGATAGGGAAAAGAGGAGGTACCTTGGTTTGGCCGCTTACTTAACAGCTCCTACTGGAAGCTATAACAGCCAGCAAGCTTTTAACGTTAGTGAGAACCGCTATAGATCCGATATTCAGATGGGCTATCAACAACCGATTATTGAGAATCTGGATGGCATGATTGCCGTTGATACGATGTGGTTCGGAGGCAATAGTCAGTGCGCTGCAGCGTGCTTTTCCGCAAATAATACCTCCCTCAATCAGAAGCCACTAACGACTACGCAGCTGGGTCCAATCTACAAGATCAATCAGACCTACACATTAGGTGCCTCATACTTTTATGTAGCAGGCGGCGCCACCACGATTGGTAATACCTATCAAAATAATGTTATGAATACTCAACGCTTCTTATTGAGCGCATTAGCGTATTACCCATTTGGCAGAATTAGTCTCCAGTATGGTCGTGACATGGAAATCAAGAATGGATTTGTCGAAACACGTCGCCTGATCGCGCGTTATACCGTCGAGTTCTAAGTAGATTTGCTTCGGATATTCTGAAGAAAATTTCTAATGGCTGGAATGCGGCAGATCAGCAATAGAAAAATAACGACTCCATAAACGGAGACTGTTCCTAAATCATTCTTGCCTGCTTTATGCCACCAATAGTGAACGATTGCAGTACATGCGATCACGTACACAAGCTTATGTAATAAATTCCAACGCCTACCGAGCTGGCGGACTGCCCATTGATTGGATGTTAAGGCCAAGGGGGTCAGCAGCACCAAACTCAAAAAGCCCATTGTAATAAAGGGTCGCTTAATGACATCATTCCACATGGATTGAAGATCTAGATTCTGATCCAACCAGAACCAGATTGAAAAATGAATAGCAGCGTAGAAGAAGCAAAAGAGCCCCAACATTCGACGCAGCTTGATCCATGTAGTCATACCCGTTAACAAGCGCAAGGGGGTCATGGCTAGCGTAATGCAGAGAAAGACCAGTGCCCAAGTACCCGTTGAGCGGGTGATAAATTCAATGGGGTTGGCACCTAAACCCTCATAAGCACCAAGCCAAATCAAGCGAGCTAGTGGCGCGAGGGATAAGAGAAAGACGGCGGTCTTAATAAACTTCATAAGACATATTAAACGACCCCATTCATTTAGAACCAATGGGGTCGTTTAATCAATTTCAATCAGGTTACAACTTAAGCCAAGCTCAAACCTTCCTTGCTGAGTGGGAAGTTCCGCACCGGTCTGCCGATTGCAGCAGAGATTGCGTTTGCAACAGCTGGGCCAACTACGCAGATGGTTGGCTCACCAACCCCACCCCAAAAATCAAAGCTCGGAACCAAGACTGTTTCAATTCTTGGTGTCGCAGACAGTTTCAGAAGCGGATAAGTATCCAAATTCTGCTGTTTAATGCGGCCGTTTTCGACAGAGATCTCCGGCAAGAAGATTGCACCCAATGCCATCGCCACAGAACCTTCAATTTGTTCACGTGTTAAGTATGGGTTAACCACATGACCAGAATTTAAGGCAAATACTAAGCGCGTGACTTTAACTACATTATTTTGCACAGTAACTTCCGCTACGCATGCAGAGTAACTGGCATAGCCCATGAACTGAGCAACACCTCGATACGTTCCTGCTGGCAATGGTTTATCCCAATCCGCCTTCTTGGCGGCAGCATTCAGAACACCCAAATGTTTTGGATGGCTTTGCATGAGTGCCTGTCTGAATTTCACAGGATCCTTGCCGGCCGCCTTAGCGCACTCATCCATGAAGCATTCCATGAAGATGCCGTTTTGATTGGTATTCACGCCACGCCATGGGCCAACGGGCACATGGGTATTCTTCATCACATACTCAGTTAAGAGTGTCGGGAAGGTATAACCAAGTTGAGCATCTGGACCCTTCTCATAAAAGCCTTGGAGCTGACGTTCATCTTTACCATTTTTAATAGCCTGTGGTGCCAAGGTGGCATTAATAGATTGACCCGCAACCTTAATATGCATGCCTGTCAAATTACCAGAGCCATCTATACCAGCAGTCATCTTTGCCATCGCTATTGGATGATAGTAATCATGAGTCATATCTTCTTCACGACTCCAAATGACTTTCACGGGTACGCCCGGAAATTTTTGCGCCACTTTAGCCGCAAATGTAGTGAAGTCTTGTGTTGATCCGCGACGACCCAGGCCACAACCAGAATCTAATTTATATACTTCGCAATTTGCGAGTGGGAATCCAGTCGCCTCAGATAAAGCTGCATGTGAGCCTTCACCATTTTGTGTTGGAACCCAAGCCTCCGCACGATCACCTGTGATCTTGACGGTGGCATTCATAGGCTCCATCGTGACGTGGGCACGATAAGGTGTGTAATAAATAGCCTCAACTTTCTTAGAGGCGCTATTAATAGCGGCAGGCGCATCCCCTTCCTTACGCTGCCAGAAATCTCCCTGCTCATCTAGACCATCCCGCAGCATTTTATTAATGCCATCTTGTGAGACGCTAGCAGCCTTACCCTCATCCCAAACGATTGGTAGCGCATTCAGGGCGGTGTTTGCATGCCACCAAGTATCAGCCACTACCGCAAGAGTGCTGTCATCAATCTTGACTACGCTCTTCACTCCGCGCATGTCTTTGATCTTGGCTTCGTCATAGCTCACCAATTTGCCACCAAAGACTGGGCACGCTTTTACGGATGCGCAAAGCATTCCGGGGAGCTGCAAATCAACGCCATAGACTTTTGATCCATTGACCTTATTGGCGGTATCGATACGTGCATAAGGTTGTCCAGCCACTTTCCAATTTCTTGGGTCTCTCAAAGTGATTGATTTAGGATCCGGTGGATTTAAGGTTGAAGCTAACTCAGCTACTTTTCCGTAAGTTGTTTTACGACCTGTTGCCGTATGAGTGATAACACCCTTATCCACGATTAATTCTGAAACAGGAACATTCCATTGATTAGCGGCTGCCTGCATGAGCATGATGCGCGCTGCTGCTGCACCACGACGTACATAGTCTTCAGAGATCCGAATACCACGACTACCGCCTGTACCGTGCTCACCCCAAACACGCTTGCGCGCTAAACTTTGGCCCGGAGTAGCTGACTGTGTTTTGACTTTTTTCCAATTGCACTCGAGCTCTTCGGTAACCAATTGGGCAAGGCCTGTACGCGTCCCTTGACCCATCTCTGATCGGGCAATTCTGATATAGACGGTATCGTCTGGCTTAATGCTAACCCAGGCATTTACCTCAGCCTCACCGGCTTGTAGCGGTGTGTTTGGATCATACTTAGCGCCAGCCTGAGCAAATGCTGCATCAGGCAATGCACCTATGCCCAGCATAAGTCCACCACCCAGCATAGTGCCCTTAATAATGAAGTCACGGCGTAAAGCATTTTCTAAAATAGGAGTTTGATTTTTTGTTGTCATGTTTTTCTCCTTAACCACGAGTCGCAGGAGTAGCGTTGTACTCGGCCAAAACATCTACTAATTTCTTTTGACCAGAAGCCACATGAATGCCATCCCGAATCTTTTGATAGGTTCCGCAACGGCAAAGATTTCCCATTGCGTTATCAATATCAACATCGGTAGGTTTTGGGTTTCGCTTTAACAGTGCTGCAGCGGCCATAATTTGACCAGACTGACAATAACCGCACTGAGGAACATCCAGTGCAATCCAGGCTTGCTGCACTGGATGCGTATTATTTTTAGAGAGTGCCTCAATAGTGGTAATTTTGGCCTTACCAACTGCAGACACCGGAATAGAGCAAGAACGCACTGGCTCGCCATTGAGGTAGACAGTACAAGCGCCACATTGCGCTACACCACAGCCATACTTGGTGCCGGTAAGCCCCACCACTTCTCGGATGGCCCATAACAAGGGCATATTTGGCTCAACGTCAATATTTTGAACCTGGCCATTAATATCTAATTGCACGCTGTCTCCTATGGTTTTTCTTTTCAAAAGACTATAAATCATTCTGGACTTTTTGCGCTCGCACATAAATGTCTTGGCCTAGGGCAAAACCCTATCGAATTGCGCTGTAATTTGCTATCCTAAGTACCCAATTAAGGATAAATATGACCGAAGAAAACCAAACCCAGAACGACGAAGATTTTGACTATGGGTGCGAGTGTGCGATGACCTTGCTCAACGAGCCAACCGAGGACCGCCTAAACGACTTAATTGATGATTTGGATGAAGATGGAATGATCTCCACTGAAGTGGTCTATGGTTTATTGGCCACCATCCTCATGAGCATGAATGAGGAAGAACACGAAGGCGATGAGCACTAATTAGCCGAGCTTAACCTGGGAAGCAAAGGCATCCATTGCCTTTGCCAACTGAATATCTAATTTAGTTAAAGTCCCAGCCGAATGGGTGGTCAATTCCACCATCACCTTATTCCAAGAGTTTGACCAATCAGGATGATGGTCAATTTCTTCGGCATATTGCGCACAGAGCGTCATAAATTCAAATGCTTGCTTGAAGTCTGTAAAAGCAAACTCCCGCACAATCCTTTTGCCACTGCTATCAAGTGACCACAAGGGTATTTCTTGCTCTAAATTGAAGTTATCAACCATTCAGACGGATTACCTTTAAGTGGGAACGCTTTGTGAGAGATGCTTTAAATCCTCTGGATAGAGCCAACGCCATTCACCCTCAGCTAGATCAGCAGGCATTTGATAAGCACCAATCTTAGTACGATGCAATTTGTCAACATGATTACCAACAGCAACCATCATTCGCTTCACCTGGTGATATCGGCCTTCGACTATCGTCATAGCGAGCACATGATCAGAAATTTGTTGGCACGCTGTTGCAAAGCAAGGCTTAGGATCATCATCAAGCACAACGCCATTCATTAAGTGATCGATTTGTTTTTGAGTAATGGGCTCGGGTGTCGTGATCTCATAAACCTTACCAATATTTTTCTTGGGAGTTGTCATCTTATGGATGAACTGACCGTCATCCGAAATCAAAAGCAATCCAGTGGTGTCATAGTCAAGGCGACCTACGCATTGCAAGCCTCTTTCTACAAAAGGACTCGGCAACAAACTATAAACACTAGGATGGTGCGTTGTTTTATGTGAGCACTCGTAATTGGCTGGCTTGTTAAAGGCAAGATAAGCCTTCTCGTGATATTCCCAGTCCTTACCCTCTACATTGAGCATCAGATTTTCTGTCGAAATTCTTTCTTCTGGATCCTCAGCCAATACGCCGTTTACCTTTACGAGCTCAGCGTAGACCAAATCACTACAGTAGCGACGAGTACCAAAGCCTTGGCTAAAAAGTATTTTTTCTAGGGAGATCGGTTTTGCCATATGCTGCAAAGGATACTACAGAGGCTAATTACGTTGAGTTGAGGGTATTTTCTACAATTCATTATGATTGGGTATTCCCGCCATTTATAGACGCTATTACGATGCTCTCCACCCCAAAACCACGATCCCTTTTACATACTAGAGAAATTACTTTTCAAGGGTATGCAAGAGACGACGGTCTTTGGGATATCGAAGGGCACCTTAAAGACTTCAAAACGAACCCTTTTCAAACGAGCGCAAAAACTTGGCAGCCGGGCGAAGCTTTTCATGACATGTGGGTGCGAGTCACGCTTGATAAAGAATTTGTCATCAAAGATATTGAAGCCGTGATGGATGGGCAACCTCATGCAGAATGCACAACCGCTATTCCACCAATGGATGGTTTGATTGGGTCACAGATAGGCAAAGGCTGGCGCAAAACGATAGATACTCACCTTGGCGGCATCAAAGGCTGCACTCATCTACGTGAGCTTCTCGTCAGCCTTGCTACGGCAGCTTATCAATCTGTTCCAGGCGCCTTCTTTAATCCGGATAGTGATAAACCGCCGCTGTACTTAGGCACCTGCAAATCTTGGGACTTTGATGGCCCCGTAGTAATGCGTGTGTACCCTAAGTTTTATCAGTGGAATAAATCCAAGACTTAAAACTCACCGCGATGCACATTAAATGCATTAAAGGCTTGCTGGACTGGCATTACCTCAAGGACATTGATGTTGATATGGCTTGGCAAGGTAGCTGACCAATAAATAGTTTCAGCCACATCATCAGCACTTAAAGCCTGAACGCCGGTATAAACCTTCTCCGCTTTCTCGTCATCACCTTTAAAGCGAACATTCGAGAACTCAGTGCCAGCACACATACCAGGCTCAATGCATGTCACGCGCACGGGAGTACCAATGAGATCGGCGCGTAAATTTAAACTAAATTGCTTAACAAATGCTTTGGTACCGCCATAAACATTACCGCCCGGGTAAGGGTAGTTTGCAGCTACAGAGCCCAAATTAATGACATGACCACACTTGCGCTCTACCATGCCTGGAAGGAAAGCGCGGCTCATATGAACAAGTCCTTTAATGTTGGTATCAATCATTTGATCCCAATCACTCAAAAATGCTTTATGAGCTGGCTCTAAACCCAAAGCAAGGCCGGCATTATTCACCAAAACAGATACCTTAGAAAATTCTGCTGGCAGCGCACTAGCCAGAGCATCGACTTGAGCACTGTCGCAAACATCCACCACCATCGTGAGTAGTTTTTTCTGCTGCTCAGCTGGCAAGGAATTTTTTAAAGCCTCTAAACGCTCAGCTCTTCTACCAACAGCAACAACTTGGTGACCATTGGCCAAAAAGCGGCGAGCAGTTGCCTCTCCAAATCCTGCGGTAGCGCCAGTAACTAATACGGTATGTTTCATACTTCCTCTTCAAATCTTTAGTGAATGGTGGTTTGTAATTTAATATTAATGCCTATGTGGGATTCCTGCGCTTACTGACATTTGCCTGCTTATGCATGCACGCCACTTTAGTGTGGGCCGTCGAGCAATTTTCCCTTGCCCCTATTTTAGAGCCTATGAACGCATCTCAAGCAAGATCAACCAAGGTTCCCCCCTCTAGCTTTGCTGCACCTGATTTCACGAGTGCTTTAGGTAGCCACTGAATAAACTCATTCATATCCATATTGAGTAGTTTTGCTGCGCTGATAAGTGCAGGAGTATTAGCAATCCAATCATTTACTTGTGCAAGATCACGACTACGCCACTCTAATAAGCGATATTTCAACAATACTTTAGCGCCATGGCGTGCATTGCGGTCAGGATCGGATGCCAAATAATCTAATCTTGAGCGTGCAGTAGCCAGCGATTTTGCGACATCGATAAATGGTGCGCCATGCCCCGGGATTACCAGATCCACGGGGATTGTTTCAATTAAATCCAAAGTCTGCGCTACCTCTTCAAACCCAGCCTCACCCCATAGCTCAGGAAAAATGACTCCGAAGCCTTCTTCCCACAATGCATCAGCTGAAATTAAGATGCGATGATCAGCCTGATACAACATGATCGAATGGGGATCATGTCCAGGGGCAGCTAATATCTTCCAAATATATTTCCCCAGCAAGATCTCCTCGCCTGGAATTAATACTGCGTGATGAGCAAACTGTGGACATTCTTGCCCTAGGTTGTCATAGCTCAATAAGGTGCTATCCCAGTTTTTAACAGCAATCTCTTCAGCGGCAGGAATATATATTTCGCTATTGAATGCTGTTGCTAAGGCTGCATTACCACCGCAATGATCCGAATGCAGATGGGTATTCACAAGCTTATTGAGCTTTGGTAATTGATGTTTTTTTAGAGCGTTACGAACCAAATCTACGGTGAGATTTTGGTGGGCACAGTATCCAGAGTCCACCAAAGCAACATCATTATCACTAAAGTGCAGGATATTATTGGCTGAGAGCCAACCTCTTTCAAATACTTCAATGCCAGGCGGTAATAAATGCGTTGTCATACCTTAGTTACTTTGCTTGAGAAGTGATCTCTAGTTTCCGCGTATCAAACTGCTGCGCTTGCAAACGCTGTAACGTGTCTTCGTAGACTTTTTTATCTATCTGTGGAGTTCTAGACAGAATCCAAAGATATTCACGACGTGGATCACTTACAACCGCTACTTGATACTGAGAATCTAGATCAATTACCCAATAATCACCCCATACCATTGGGATAAAGGCTAGCCAAGCCGGTGCAAAGCGAACCTCTAGCTTTGGAGAGTCCTTAGGCCCGATCTGTCGAGCCGTTCCCTCAGCTTCTGAAACCTCTCCATCAGCTGTTTTGCAGCTATTTAAAACTTTCAAAGTTCCATCGGCCCTAGCCGAATAAACCGCCTTGGTATTGCTAGCGCATTTCTTCTGAAACCAGTTTGGGTATTTGGCAATCTCATACCAAGTCCCTAGATAACGCTGTACATCTAACGATGGAATCGTCTTTACCGGTATATCACTTCCCTGCCCGTAAGCAGAAAAGCCAAACAACAAAATGAAGGCACTAAAAAATACTGAATAAATTTTGCTCATTCCTAATAGTACTTCTTCAGATCCATCCCCGTGTACATACTGGCTACTTGCTCACCATAACCATTAAACATTTGGGTTTTGATCTTAGGCGCAAACATTCCTTTAGGATCGCCAATACGACGTTCAACCGCCTGACTCCAGCGTGGGTGATCTACCTGAGGGTTCACGTTGGAATAAAAACCATATTCACGTGCATCAAATTGATTCCAGCTAGTCTTAGGCATTTCTTCTGTAAAACGAATTTTGACAATAGACTTGGCGCTCTTAAAACCATACTTCCAAGGCACCACAATGCGGACTGGAGCTCCATTTTGCTTAGGCAAGACCTCGCCATACAAACCAAAGGTAAGTAGCGTCAATGGATTCATTGCCTCATCCATACGCAAGCCTTCGCGATAAGGCCAATCGATGATGTTGCTTTTGACTCCTGGCATTTGTTTGCGGTCAGCTAGAGAAATAAATTCCACATACTTTGCCGATCCTAGTGGCTCAACCTTACTAATTAACTTGGAGAGTGAGTAACCATCCCAAGGAATAACCATAGACCAACCCTCAACGCAACGCATCCGATAAATACGCTCCTCCATCGGGGCCAATTTTAGGAGGGCATCAATATCCAGCGTCATTGGTTTTTTTACCAAGCCCTCAATGGATATTGTCCAGGGACGAGTTTGTAAGCTCTCTGCATGCGCTGCTGGATCCGCCTTATCTGTACCGAATTCGTAAAAGTTGTTATAGCTAGTGACAAATTTATATGGGGTTAGGCCTTCCTTATCCGCAAAGGCGGGATTTAGCGCTGCAGCTAATTTTTCGGGAGTAGAAGCAAGCGCCTCTCTTGAAAACCAAGGGGCCAAAGCCATTCCGAAGCCCCCTGCAGCTGCTGTCTTGATGATGGTGCGGCGGTTTTCAAAAACTTCTTTTGGAGTGATGTCGCTTGCAAGAATTGTCTTATCGATAAAACGCATACCGAACCCCTTAAGGAATGTAATAGACCTATTTTGCTACCGATGGGGATTTCTTGCTTAAGTTTGGCTGCTGCGCATCTTATTCATCAAAGCAAGGCTATGCTTATCCATACCGCCCACCATTTCAACCAAATGAGGATAGTCTCGAGTAAGTGTTTCACCGCCATAAAAGCGCAATAACCAATCTGGAAAGTTGCGCTCAGTAATCTCACGAATTTCCAAGAGCTCTACACGGTGATGGCGCTTATCTTCCTGAATTCGCTTCCAAGCTCGCATCACACTAGTTCGCTCACCTTCCATAATTTGACCAAACTGCTGGTTGTCATATAAGAGAATGCCAGTGACTCCATTTTTCTGATTAAAGGTGCGTGCAGACTCCAACAATCGCATCAGGCCCACAAAAGACATATCCGAGACTGCTTCGCTCAGATAACTCAATTCAACGAGGTCTTTTGGTTTTGCCATCAATCAAACAATGTCAACGGGGGGGTATGAATAAAAAAGGCAAACTCGGAAGTTTGCCTTTTGATGCTAAACCTAATTGATAAAATTAGGTACTTATCGCTTATACCTATTACGCTCTTGCTGCCTTCAAAGCTGCATTGAAAGTAGTGCTAGGACGCATTATCGCTTTGCACTTCTCTGAATCAGCAACAAAATAACCGCCGATATCTGCTGGCTTACCTTGAACTGCCTTGAGCTCATCAGCAATTTTCTTCTCATTCTCAATTAAAGTTTTAGCCAAAGGAGCAAAGAAGGCTTGCAATTCTTTATCTTCAGATTGAGCTGCCAATGCCTCGGCCCAGTACATTGCCAAGTAGAACTGGCTACCACGGTTATCCAGTTCACCAGTACGCGGTGATGGTGACTTATTGTTGTCTAACAATTTACCGGTCGCTTCATCCAAAGTACGTGCCAAGATTTTTACCTTGTTGTTACCAGTCTTATCGCCGATATCCTCAAGAGAAACAGCGAGTGCCAAGAACTCACCCAGTGAATCCCAGCGCAAATGGTTCTCTTCAACCAACTGCTGAACGTGCTTAGGAGCAGAACCGCCTGCACCAGTTTCAAACAAGCCGCCACCAGCCATCAAAGGCACGATAGATAACATCTTCGCACTGGTTCCTAATTCCATAATTGGGAACAAGTCAGTGAGGTAGTCACGCAAAATATTACCGGTCACAGAAATAGTGTCCTTGCCACGAATCACACGCTCTAAGGTGTAACGCATTGCACGTGTCTGAGACATGATCTGAATATCTACGCCTTTAAGGTCATAGTCTTTAAGGTAGGTATTCACCTTCTTAATCAACTCTGCTTCATGTGGGCGGTACTCATCAAGCCAGAACACGGCCGGAGTATTTGAGAGGCGCGCACGATTCACGGCCAACTTCACCCAGTCACGAATTGGCGCATCTTTACACTGACACATACGCCAGATGTCACCCTCTTCAACGTTTTGCTCAAGCAATACCGTGCCATCGTCAGCAACAATACGGGCTACACCAGCTTCAGGAATCTCAAAAGTCTTATCGTGTGAACCATACTCTTCAGCCTGTTGAGCCATCAAACCCACATTAGGCACTGTACCCATCGTTGTTGGATCAAAGTTACCGTGCGTCTTGCAGAAATTAATCATTTCTTGATAGATGCGGGCAAATGTACTTTCTGGAATCACGGCCTTGGTGTCATGCAAGCGACCATCCGCGCCCCACATCTTGCCGCCAACACGAATCATCGCAGGCATAGAAGCATCCACGATCACATCGCTTGGAGAATGGAGGTTAGTAATGCCTTTAGCAGAGTCCACCATCGCTAATGCTGGGCGATGCTCATGGCAAGCATGCAAATCTTGAATGATTTCTTCGCGCTTGGATTCTGGCAAAGTTTTAATCTTTTCATACAGGCTGCTCATACCATTGTTGGCATTGACGCCTAGCTCTTCAAACAACTTGGCATGCTTTTCAAAAGCGTCTTTATAGAAGATCTTCACCGCGTGACCGAACACGATTGGGTGAGACACTTTCATCATCGTTGCCTTCACGTGCAAGGACAACATCATGCCAGTCTTGTAAGCATCTTCGATTTCTTTTTCATAGAACTCGCAAAGTGCTTTTTTGCTCATATTCATGCTGTCGATAATTTCACCGGCCAGTAAAGAGACTTTTGGCTTGAGGACAATGGTCTTGCCGCTCTGAGTTACTAAATCCATCTTCACATCACAAGCTTTAGTCATAGTCATTGACTTCTCACTAGAGTAGAAGTCGCCACCATGCATATGAGATACGTGTGTACGCGAGGCCTGGCTCCACTCGCCCATGGAGTGTGGATTTTTACGAGCGTAACGTTTTACTGCAGGAGGGGCACGACGGTCAGAGTTACCTTCACGCAATACTGGATTCACTGAGCTACCCAAGCACTTAGAGTAACGAGCGCGAATAGACTTTTCTTCGTCTGTTTTTGGATCTTCAGGGAAATTTGGAATCTTGTAGCCTTTAACTTGCAACTCTTTAATTGCTGCGAGCAGCTGAGGAACAGAGGCGCTAATGTTAGGTAACTTAATAATGTTGGTGTCAGGCAATAAAGTCATCTTGCCAAGGGCACCTAAGTTGTCGGGCACTTGTTGCTCAGGGGTAAGGCAATCAGAAAACTCAGCCAAGATACGAGCAGCAACAGAAATGTCGCTCGTCACAATCTCTACGCCAGCAGGTGCCGTAAAAGTACGAATGATTGGCAGAAATGCACAAGTTGCCAAAAGCGGCGCCTCATCTGTCAGCGTATAAATAATCTTTGATTTCTCTGAAGCCATGAATGTTTCCTCAATATTGAAAAAATTACAGAGTCAGGTTTTTACCCTGTCGCCCTCAAATCCACACCGAGCAAGTCGCTTTTAGCGCACTTTTGCCAATGAGGCGAGACATCTATTTTAAATCATCGGACTTGGCAAAAATGGCGGTTTTGCACCCGAAAGCGCCCGATATGGGGCAATTTAAGGGAATCCACCGAGGCAGCAGAGGCTATAAATTCGCCGTAAACTGCAAGGCATGACCAGCAAGCATCCATTACTCAATAAAAACCTGGTGCTGCTGATCATTTGTCAGGGGCTATTCCTAACCAATAATGTCACTTTTATCGCTATTAATGGCTTGGTGGGTCTTAGCCTAGCGCCGGTAAGCTGGATGGCCACCCTACCCGTTATGGGCTATGTAGTGGGCGGAGCGTTTTCTACCTCGATTGTGGCCAAGTCCCAAAACTACTTTGGGCGCAAGATTTCCTTCCAATTCGGCTTGCTCATAGCAATGCTGTCAGCGCTGTTGTGCGCTTATGCCGCCGTTAGTAGGAACTTTTGGCTATTGGTCTTAGGTACGTTTATTGCCGGCTATTACAGCGCTAATGGCCAGCTCTATCGCTTCGCTGCTGCAGAGTTAACAGATGTCAGTCAACGAGATAAAGCAGTTTCTTGGGTTTTGGCTGGCGGCATTCTTGGCGCCGTTATTGGACCCAATCTCGCATCGTGGACCCGAGACCTCTTTGACACTGCTTTTCTTGGAGCCTACCTAACGCTATCCATCGCTGGGTTCATTGGTATCTTCGTGATGCAGTTCATTCACTTCCCACAAGAATTTAAGACCCAGCATGCGCTGACGGATGGACGCCCTCTGAAGGTCATCCTCCGACAACCTGCTTTCATGGTTGCCATCATTGGCGCAGCATTGGGCTATGGCGTCATGAACCTTCTCATGGCTGCCACCCCTTTGGCGATGCAAATTTGCGGGCTACCATTTTCTGACACTGCATTAGTTTTGGAATGGCATGTCATAGGTATGTTTGCCCCTGGATTTTTTACAGGATCTCTCATTCAGAGATTTGGGGTCCTGAAAATTATGGGCACCGGAGTTCTGCTGAACTTTATCTGCATTGCCATTGCGCTGACCGGAACGGATCTTCATCAATTCTTCATCGCTTTATTTTTGCTTGGTGTCGGTTGGAACTTTTTATTTACAGGCGCCACCTCTTTGGCAATGACTGCATATCAACCTAACGAACGTGATAAAGCCCAGGCTGTCATCAACTTCTGTGTCTTTGGCACGATGGCCTTCACTTCTTTCGGTTCAGGAGCCCTCATCACCTCTCAGGGCTGGAACATCCTCAACTGGGGATCACTCATTCCCGTGGTCGTTAGCGGACTAGCAATTTACTGGCTCGCCCAACAGCGCAAAATGTTGCGGGCTAAAGCTTAAGAAGTTTTTGCAAGCGGCAAGTTAAATAATAGATTTTGGGGCTTTAACTTCAACTGCTGTTGATCATTCATGGCAATAGCCATATACACCGGCTTGCCGGCCTGAGTCTTGGCTACAGCAGCCTCATCAATAAAGTCCAGGCGGAATAAACAAATTACTTTTTGCAATTCGTCAGCTTCAACTAGCTCTTTGTTATAGAGCTTATTCAATATTTCTGTAGCTGCTGCATCCAAGCCAACATGCCACGACCACTTAGGGTCAGTAATTTGCTGCATCGGTGTAATGCGGACGCTAACACCTAGGAAGTGCTTGACCCACTTCTCTAAGGCACGGCAAAAATAATTAATAGGCTCATGCCCAAAATTTAATTGGACCGCTAAATCAAAATCTTCATTTCGAGTCCAGTACGTTTCTGCATTATCTTCATGAATGACATCTAGATCGGCTGAACGCATGGTCATGGATTTGCCTTTCAGCAAATCCATGATGTTGCCCGTATCACTGGCCTGTGCATTGCGTGTAATAGCCTCTTCATCTGCACCCATCACGATACCGTCTTCGATAACGCTGATTTTCTGAGTTCTAAAAAAGAGTTCGCCCATACGCACTTCTAATGGATGAGCAAGATCGCCCAGAATATGTCTTATAAAAATCTGTGCGAGCTGCGCAATAAATAAAGGCGGGACATCGACACCTTCACCCTTAAACAAGCTCATATAAAAGCTTTCTAAAGAGCTTGAGGCCAATAGGCGCGTCCGATAACGCAGCCAAACACGATAGTTCTCCTGAATATCCTCATCAGCCATTCCAGCAATATCATTTTCAAGCACTTCAGCTCGAGGATTTTGGGTCAGACGCTGATGCAATGAGCGCTCAACAGGGCAAGATTCAGGTACTAGCGCTAGCTCAGGCCTCTCCATATACGTCCGCAAAAAGTCATCTGTCACCAACAGCTGATGATCGGGACTGATTTCCAGAGTGCTATATGCAGAGTTAGTCCAATAATTTGTCATACGTTTTAGCTAAATCAAGGCTACCAAGATAATTTACAAAGCTCAGAATATACTAGCCGCTCAATTTGCGTGAAATAGGAAAACATCATGAGTGAACTCAAAAAAATAGACACCGTTGTAGGCGAGGGTAAAGAAGCTGCCGCAGGCAACCATGTGGACGTACATTACACCGGCTGGCTCTTTGACGAGAAGGCTGCTGACCACAAAGGCCAGAAGTTTGATAGCTCATTGGATCGCGGTCAATTGTTTAGCTTCCCTTTGGGCGCTGGACATGTGATTAAGGGCTGGGACGAAGGCGTAGCGGGCATGAAAATTGGTGGTAAACGTACTCTGATCATCCCTTCTGAAATGGGCTATGGTCCACGCGGTGCTGGCGGCGTGATTCCTCCAAATGCCACTCTGGTATTTGATGTGGAGTTACACGGCGTTAACTAAGCATTCGGATATAGCAGTAAAGCAAAAGCCACCTGAGGGTGGCTTTTTTATGCTGCGATTTAGTAATGATCCAACTTCTTAGGAGCGCAAATCCTTGCCATTTAGAGTTAGGCGATTGGGCGAGCGATTTTGACATAAGCCGATAAGACGATTTCTTTCAGCCATGACCTTGTCAGCATAACCACCATCATCCTCAGCATTGGCAGCACCAACGTAGTACTTCAAGCCGTTACGCAATGAGCCTGCAGTAGCAATGAGGTATTTAAGAATGTAGGCGCCAACCCGAATATTCACTTCAGGTTTAGCAGCTTCAGAAGTTCCACCAAAGATTGCATACTTGTCTTTGTGCACTGAAGTCATTACCTGCATGAGACCTTCGGCACCTGCATGGCTCTTCGTGTTTGGATTGAAATTAGATTCAACTGAGATCACTGCCAATAAAAGCACTGGATCAATATTGACTTCTTTAGCAATCAAGATCGTGTTTGAAACATACTCTTCAATCTTGGCGCGATCTAAGCTGTACTTCTTTTCGAAAAAGTCAGCAACAGCACGTTGATTTTGAATAGAGCCCATCAAATTACTATCCAAAGCTTGGGGATCCATCTTCGAGACCGGGATACGATCAGACAAATGAGAAATAGACTTCACCTGCATTTGCGCTACAGAAGGCATTAACAGAGCAACTGTTTGCTGTTTAGCGCTTGCCAAGCCGGTAGCAGCTTGCGCTTTTGATTTGCCATAGATAACTGCAGCAATTTCAGTATCGGCAACTTGAGCAGCCACTGCTTCATTGGAATCTTTATATTGGTTGAGCATGCCAAAGCCATTGCTCCAAACCATGTGACGAGCTTCATCAGGCACCAGGATGCGGGCTAGGTCAAAAGGACCGGCATTGGTGCCGTTACCTGAGAGCCAGAGACCTACGACCATAAATACGGTAA
Organism: Polynucleobacter sp. JS-Polo-80-F4; assembly: GCF_018881965.1. Classification (GTDB taxonomy): domain Bacteria; phylum Pseudomonadota; class Gammaproteobacteria; order Burkholderiales; family Burkholderiaceae; genus Polynucleobacter. The sequence continues at coordinate 1,182,482 of NZ_JACVPI010000001.1, read as the reverse complement.
CAACGAGAAGGCCATTAATGACTCGATAGACTGGAGCCATGGCATGCGCTAGCAGTTGTTTGGCAGTCAACATCGTTGGCTGCGTGTTCTGCATATCGCTCAAATTGTTAGTTAAACATTTACTCATTCATTGTTTGCAAGACCTCAAAAAACGAGACTATCGTTTTATGCTGCATTGCAATATCTTAAAAACATGGGTCATCCTAAGAAGTTTCTTATATCAAGTCAAGAATAAGGAATATCAAACCCATAACTTATTGATCTAGAAATCCGGGAGATCCCGAAGATGCCCCCTAAAAATCATATATAAATCAATTAAATCAATCACTTATAGAAGTTAGGATACACTAATTTCACTCTATAAAAAATTGGCTGAAAAAGGACTTTTTTACGTTTTAGACCAAAAATTTAGCTTCAAAAACCATACATCTAGTGCTTTGACTCCTGAGATTTTCTAGGGGTAGTAGCAAGTCCAAAGTTATTAAGAGGCGCTATTTAACAAAGGCTTTGCGTTGAAAAATAGATTCTTACCCCTAGAAAAAAGGGTGAGGGGCACGATTCTTATTAGCTCTGTAGCTAGTCCACGATAAAAAGATGAGGAAATCTAAAGCAGAGGTCATACACTGATAACCCATGAAATTCCTTCGCAACCTTCTTGCCCTTGTAGCGGTCTCCGCTGCTTGCAACGCTCTTGCTGCGTTTGAGGAATGCAAGGATTTATTTCCAACTCAGCAAATACCAGTCACATCTCAAGTTGGACGTGATCTTTGCTTTGATAGTTTTGCGATCTACTACTCCCCGCGGGATAAGAAACCGATCTATACAGTTGAGAAACTCAATAAAGAGGGGCTTTCCGCTCCACACCCTCGCAGAACCAACCAGTTCTACGAAGAAGCTAGGCTACCCTTCTCTGAAAGAGCTCTACTTTCAGATTACCGTGGCAGCGGGTATGACCGAGGTCATAACGCTCCAGCTGGAGATATGAACAATGAACGCTCTATGGCCCAATCATTTTCTTTGGCCAACATGATGCCCCAAGCAAGACAGAATAATCAGGGCATCTGGGCCAAGAATGTCGAGGAACCCACTAGAGCTTATGTCAAAAGAGCTGCTGGTGATGTTTACGTATTTACTGGGTCGGTTGGAAATAGCGGGAGCATTGGACGTGGACAAGTCACTATTCCTAGCTATCTATATAAGCTGGTTTATGACCCCAATAAAAATGAAGCTTGGGCTTATTGGGTCGAAAATACCAATGAAGCCAGAATGAGTCCACCAATCTCTTATTCAGAGTTGGTACAAAAAACGGGGATAGATTTTCATTTGCCGGTGGATCGCAATTCCAACAAACCATCCCTAATAGCGTCAGAACCCATAAAAATAAAGAGTCAGAAGCAATTACTTGGTGGATGGTATCCCGTATTTTTTGATGAATATGTCCCAAGTAAGCTAAATGATGTCATCAACAATATCAAGTCAGGCAAGGTAGCAAGCATCCAAGTTCAATATGACCGTAATGAAGCCTTGGCAAAGCAGATTGCAGCACAAGTAGAATCGCAAACCAAGCTACAACCCAGCCTAACGCAAAGCAGTCCACCAGAATCATCAACCGCAACTTACGAACGCAATCGCGTTACGCTGATCGTTCGCTCAAAGTAATTTAGACTTGGCCTGCAAGCCATGAGCCCTTTGTATTGGGGCTAACAGTCCACGTAGGCCATTGTGGTCTAGGGTGTGCATTAATTCCAATAACTCACCAAGCTCGCCCTTAGGGAAACCTTCGCGAGCAAACCACGCCAGGTAGTTTCCAGGCAAATCAGCTAATGCTCGGCCCGCATGCTTCCCAAAGGGCATCTTCATTAAAACCAATTTTTCCAAGGACTCAGCGTTCATTGGGGGGAATCTTACAAGCAAAGCGGAATAGGCCTAAAGATTTCACCATTTTCTTGGTAATGGTCATTTATCTATTTGAGAATCATTCTCATTTAATGATATATTGAGAACCGTTCTCATTTAGATTTTTAACCATTAACCTTAAGAGACCAAGAAATTGACCATTAATAGACTTCTCGCATTTAGCCTTTTATTAGTAGCCACCCTGCATTGTTCTTTTGCTCACGCTGGTGAGGGAGCATTTGGCTGGATATACACCCTTGATTTGCAGCCTAAGGGTAAGTTGGAGTTTGAGCAGCGCCTGCAGCTGAATAAACAACAAGCGGCTGGAACTTACGATGCATGGACTGCTAGAACAGAGTTGGAATACGGACTAACTAATGACTTGCAGATAGCTGGATATATCAACTCTTACTACACAAGCGCCAATCAAAATTACACAAACCCTGAGGCATGCGGGGACTCGCCAACGTGTACCGGTGGGTATGGAGTTCCCTCCTCGCATGATCCATCGACTGCCTATAAAAAAAGTGGGATCGAAGGTGGCTCTCTAGAGGCTATCTATCGCATCACCAATCCAGTCACTTCGCCAGTAGGTGTGGGACTGTATCTCGAGCCAACATGGGGTAGAAATAAAGATGAATTAGAAGCCAGATTATTGCTGCAATCGAATTTTATCGATGACCGCTTGATTTTGGCAGGCAACGTTGTGGTTGCGAACGAACGCTTGAAGTTTATCGAGAATGGAAACGTACCAGAATCGATGTTGGATTTCCTAGTTGGCGCAAGCTATCGGTTTGCTCCCAAATGGTCCGCTGGCGTAGAGGCGCGCTTTCATAACGATTATTCAGAGTTGAACTTACGTAATCAAGTGCAAAGAGCTACTTTTGTAGGCCCCAATATGCACTACGCAGCTAAGGACTGGTGGGTAACAGGCGCATGGCGTTATCAACTTGCCGGCGGAACCTGTATGGGTGGCGGTGAGGCGGAATGCTCTAACGCACGCGTTTGGGATAGCCATTCAGTAAATGAATTCATTGTCAAAGTTGGTTTTCCTCTTAACTGAAAAATAAATGAAAGAGCTTATGGAAACACAGAATCTATTAGTTGCGGCCCTGAGTCACTTGTTGAAGTTTCAAGCCACCCAATGCCAAACAGCCAAGGAGAGAGCATTAATGATGTTTGAAACACTCTCTAACCTTAAAGACATCAACCCCGATATCCAAACGCTATGTAATGAAGCCAACGAATTACTTGCCACCTAAATTGAAATGATGATCTGGAAACCTAACCCCTTAGCGCTTATTGGCATAGCCATGATTAGCGTGCCCATCATTGCGCATGCAAAAATATATGTTTCTGCTGAGCAGGTACAAAAAATTCTTTTCCCCAACAAAACACTCACAAAAAATCCCATCATCATTACAGATGATCTACAAGATAAGATGCGCTCCGCATCTAGCATCCGGCACCCCTTTCAAGGGGATCGGATTTGGAAAGCATCTGATGGTAGCTGGCTAGTAATTGACGAGGTCGTCGGTAAGCATGAAATGATTACCTATGCCGTTGCCATCAACCCCAACGGTAGTGTTGCTGGAATAGAAGTTTTGGAATACGTTGAGTCTTATGGCTATGAAGTAGCAGAAGCACAATGGCGTAAACAGTTTGTAGGCAAGACAGCAAACGACCCTATTAAGCTCAATCAAGATATTCAGAACATTGGCGGCGCCACCCTATCTTGCAAGCATCTCACTGATGGGGTGAAGCGGATAACGGTTCTATATGACTTGGCCCTGAAGAATATCTCCTCATCAGCGGCCCAAGCCCAGATATCTAAAGCAAAATGATTCGGTGCAAACCCCTCCTTGGAACCTTTGTTGAGATCTCTATAGATCAAGATGTTGGGCAAGAGGCTATTGATAATGCCTTTGCAGCCATTCAAAATGTTCATGACCTTATGGGATTTCATAACCCTCAAAGTGAACTTAGCCAAATTAATCAACGCGCCCACTCAGAAGCAGTTGAAATTCATCCATGGACTGCGCAAGTTATCCAAATTGCAAAGGAGGTTCATATTGAATCTGATGGTTTATTTAACTGTGGAATCGGTTACCGCCTAGTTGCTGCGGGGCTATTGCCGCAACACATTACCTTCACCAATCATGATCTCGGCGGTATTGAAGATATTCACTTCTTGGCGCCTGACCTCATTCTGTCTGACCGTCCGGTTTGTCTAGATCTTGGTGGAATTGCTAAAGGGTTTGCCGTAGATATGGCAGTAAGAGTATTAATATCAGAGGGCATCACATCTGGTTCAGTCAATGCTGGTGGAGACATGCGGGTATTCGGAAGCACCTCATTTCCCATTCAAATTCGCCACCCCGAGATACCTGAGGGGTTAATTGAAGTTGGCTCATTGAAAGATGGCGCTATTGCTACTAGTAGTCTTTACTTTGCAAAACGAGACAACCAGAAGAGTCACATCATCAACCCCCTAGCTCAGCATGGTTCTGAAGTTCATGCCGAGATTTCGGGATCATTCTCCATTCTTGCAAAAGAATGTGTTTATGCAGATGCACTAACTAAGGTTTTGGCTTTATCCAATAATGAGCATCACCCCTGCTTTAGTCGTTTCTCGGCAAAAGCACTAAGGATTACAGCATGAGCCGCCTTGGAAAGATGCCCAACTGGCAAAGAACATTTGTCATTTGCGGCCTGATGACTTGCTCCTTTACAGGCCTGATGTACTTACTAGGCCATCAATTCCAAATTCAAAGATCGGCTCTTGGTACGCATAGTATCTTGGTAGCCCATGGAATTGCGGCAATGCTAGCTACCTTGGCTATTGGCTCAGTACTGCCCTTTCATATTAAGGCGGGCTACAAGTCCAAGAAGCAGTGGTGGAGCGGCTTTAGTCAACTGGGTTTTCTTGCTGTACTACTTATTTCCGGGGCTCTGCTGTATTACGGCCCTGAAGAGATAAGAGATGGAGTGATAGATACCCACTGGATAGTGGGCCTCCTATTTTTTACCATTTTTATATTTCACGCATTTACTAAGCTACGTGTAAATAGCCATCGTCATTAGTGCCCATGGCTAGAGGACATTGGTGCATCAACCGCATGGATGCCATCCTGATAGCCAAGCAATCCCGGATCAAGCATTCCACTAATCATCGCAACGTGTCCAAAGACTAAAAATAGTGCAACGCAGATTGCATGAATCTTGAGCTTACCTTCTTGATCCAATTGCTTGTTCACGAAACCCATTTCTTGCAAGGCAATCCAGATCAATGGCAATCCACCAATTAAATAAGACCCCACTGCCACCACATCAATTACTGTTCTCCACTCTCCTGCCTGGGTGATAGGAATAACCGCAGTAAACAAGAGATAGCCAATAACTCCAATGAAGTAAATACCAACCGCCGCACCTGCGAAGCGGTTAAGACTCCACCCAAAACCATGAAATTTTCTGGTAAATAAAATATAGAGCTCTGTAATTGCTAAAGTTTCAGCAAGCACAATCGGAATCGCCATAAAGATCATGAGATTCCAAGGCTGGTTCTCTGACAATAACTGCATGTAATGGGTCATGTTCATGTTGAATTCCTAAAGTAGCCAAAAATAGAGGGTATACACATTAAGCACATACCCCTTAAATCCATTTCAGGATTACTTGCAGCAAGAGTCTTTATTGGAAGCGCTTCCACACGAATTAATTCCCAATAAAGGATAGGCAGGGCAAAAACGAAATAATCCTGTTGCAAGTGGAATGAGGCCAAGCCAACCCCACCAACCCACGACACCGTTTGCAGCCAGGCCAACCAATAATGCGCCTACAGCAATTCTGAGAATCCGGTCAATACCGCCGACATTGCATTTCATATTGAACTCCTTTTGGTAAAAAAAGACTTTGATGTGGTTTAACGATTACCTTTTGCAATAGTATTTGTAGAGCAAGCTCATCACGGCTACGGCTACCTCACTAGCTAGAGAATAGTAAATTTGCTTACCTGATCTGCGTGTCTTTACTAACTTTTCCTTACGCAGGACTGTTAGCTGCTGGGATAAAGTAGGTTGATGCAAATCTAAAGCATCCTCCAATTCACTGACGCATTTCTCACCTTGGCCGATTTCGCATAACAGCATCATGCGGTCACTATTGGATAAGACTTTCATGAGCTTACAGGCATCGGCTGCTGAAGCCTGCATTTTTTTCAGTTCAGATTTTGTAATAGTCATATTAAAGAGCATTCAACGGAATTTTTAAATATGATGTGCCATTGGCCTCTGGCGCAGGAAGATGACCTGCGCGAATATTGACCTGAATCGATGGCAGTATGAGATTGGGCATATCTAAGGTGGCATCTCTTTTATTTCGCATTTGTACAAATTGCTCTTCACCAATACCCTCGTGCACATGGATATTAGACTTTTTCTCTTCGCCAACTGTTGTGCAATAGGCCGCAGGGCGATCTGTAGGCGGATAGTCATGGCACATATACAGCTTCGTCTCATCAGGGTAAGCTAATACTTTCTGAATAGACTTATATAAAGTCTGAGCACTACCCCCAGGAAAGTCGCACCGCGCTGTGCCAACATCAGGCATAAATAGAGTATCCCCAACAAATAAGGCATTGCCAATCTCATAAGCCATACAAGCAGGAGTATGTCCTGGTACATACAGCGCTTTTAAGGAGAGGCCTCCAAATGCAAGAGATTCGCCATCTTTCAATAAATAATCAAATTGAGATCCGTTAACAGCAAACTGATCATCTAGATTAAAGACCCCTTTAAAAACATTCTGAACACTAGTGATGTGATCTCCAATAACAATCTTGCCGCCTAGCTTGCTTTGAATGTAGGGTGCTGCCGTTAGGTGGTCTGCGTGCGCATGGGTTTCTAAAACCCAAGTTAGCTGCAATTGCTCGCTTTGTATAAAACCAATTACTTCATCAGCAGATTTTGTTAAGGTTCGACCTGATTTTGGGTCATAGTTCATCACTGAATCAATCACTATGCATGGGCTTTGCTTACCTGCATAAACGACATAGGTAAAAGTCCAGGTTTCTGGATCAAAAAAGGCCTTAACATTGGCTTGAATATCTGATTTCATGGCAATCTTTCCTGACAATATCGCAGTTACGCTTGAAAAGAGTAATTAATATATTTATTTATATATTATCTTAATATAAAATTAATTGCAATGGACTATTCAATCTTCATCAGCCCCTGCTTAGGTCTTTTTGTAGGCCTATTAATGGGCCTAACCGGCGCTGGCGGCGGGATCCTGTCAGTTCCTTTGCTGGTGTTCATCCTGCATTTACCGGTAGCTGAAGCAGCTCCAATTTCTCTCTCAGCAATTGCACTCTCCGCAGGGGTTGGCGCCCTATTAGGACTAAAAAATAAGATTCTTCGGTATAAAGCCGCAGGATTTATGGCGATGTTTGGATTGATACTTTCTCCAATAGGCTTGTGGGCATCGCAACGCATTCCAAATGCTCCGCTGTTAATTCTTTTTAGCTGCACACTGTTCTACGTTTCCATTCGGCTTTATCGGCAAGCATATAAAGAAATTCATGGCATACCTGATTTTGAAGGAAAGCCTCCACCACCATGCTTACTTGATTCTTCCAGGGGAAAGTTATCCTGGAATATTCCCTGCGCTAGAGCACTCATGTTTTCTGGTGGACTAGCAGGTCTTCTATCCGGACTCTTGGGTGTAGGTGGAGGCTTTGTAATTGTTCCTGCACTTAAGCGCTATACCGATTTACCAGTGAAATCGATAGTGGCTACTTCATTGGGCGTGCTTGCCATTATTGCGGGTGGCGGCACTCTTTTCTCAGCCATCACCGGAAATCTTGATCTCGTAATTGCAGCGCCTTTTGCATTAGGCGCCTTGCTTGGCCTACTGATTGGCAGGGGATTTGGTAAAAAACTCAGCGGCCCTAGATTGCAGCAAATTTTTTCCATACTAACGTTTGTGGTGGCTATCAGCCTAATTCTCAAAGGCGTCAATAGTCTATGAGAAGGCCATTGGCATCTTTTATCTATATTTTTGCATTCATCATGTTAGGAGCTCTACTGATGTCGATATCCAAACCTAGCTCTTTGTTATCTAGCTCTATTAACTCTATATCCGGGATCGTTAGCAATCTCAATAATGAGTTACTTGAATACGTTAATCCCGAAAAGCCTACGCACGATCATTCCTCGGTTTACTACAAACGCTTCTTCATCTCCAAATTTAACTTGGGTGATGAAGCAATCGAAGCAAAGTTTTCAGCCCCAATGCAGATTGCTGAGGGCGATCAAATCACTGTGTCTGGATATCAAAAAGATGGCGCTTTTCAAGTTCTCGCCTATAACAACCAAACACAGCAGGTCACTAGTAATGAAAATTGGCTTGTGCTGATGTTGGGCGCCCTATTCTTCTTTGGAGTGGCAATTGGCTTGCTTAATAGTGAATTAGTTGCCGAAGGCGCACTCATCCCCAAACTCTTTTTATTCGGATTTACTTTGGTGGCAATCTATATGGGATACCGAGCACTCTTGATACGCGAGGCCATTAAGCTAATTTCCAATTAAGTTGGCACTGAAATAGAAAAAGCCCTTATTACTAAGGGCTTTTTTATTACTCGCAGTTTAGTGATCTGCTTGATGCGCTACTTAATGGCCACCAGCACCACCTAAGTAAGCCGCTTTCACAGCTGGATCATCTTTGAGCTTAGCAGCAGGTCCATGAGTAGCGATCTTACCGTTCTCAAGTACATAACCGTAATCAGCCACATTCAAGGCCGCAGCAGCGAACTGCTCAACTAGCAACATTGTTACGCCTTGTGACTTGAGGTTAGAGATGATCTTAAACACTTCCTCAACCAAGATTGGAGCGAGACCCATTGATGGCTCATCCAAGAGAATGATCTCAGGATTCAACATCACAGCACGAGCCATAGCCAGCATCTGTTGCTCGCCACCTGATAGTGTTCCAGCCAACTGGTTGCGACGCTCTTTGAGGCGCGGGAACATTTCGAGAGACTTCTCCAGATCGTTCTTAATATCGCCTTTTGGACGGCTACCTGTAAAGCGTGGAAATGCGCCAAGCAACAAGTTGTCAGTTACAGACATGGTTGTAAACACACGGCGACCTTCTGGGCTGTGAGCCAAACCTAAACGAGCGATTTTATGAGAGTCGTAACCGTCAATTTTTTCGCCGCCTAATGTGACTTCACCAGCCGTTGGTTTGATCATACCGGTGATAGCGCGCATAGTGGTGGTTTTGCCAGCACCGTTAGAGCCAATCAAAGTAATCACCTGTCCTTTAGGAACATCAATATTGATGCCGTGGAGGACTTTGACTTTGCCGTAGCCTGCTTCAAGATTCTTAATAGATAACATGGTATTTACCGATTCAATATGTTCTAGTGATTAAGTACCCAAGTAGGCATGAATCACCTTCTCGTCTGCCTGAACTTCAGCTGGTTTACCTTCTGCAATCTTCTGACCGAAGTCCAATACAGAAACGGTATCGCAAACTGACATCACCACATCCATGTGATGCTCAATCAGGATGAAGGTAATACCGCTATCGCGGATCTTACGAATAATACGCAAGAGCTCTTTAATGTCAGGGGCTGTCAAACCTGCGGCTGGCTCATCCAACAAGAGCAACTCAGGGTCCAATGCCAAGGCACGAGCAATCTCCAGTAAACGCTGCTTACCGTATGGCAAGTTACGCGCTTCTTCATTCGCTAAATCATCTAAGCCAACGAATTTGAGCAATGCCATTGCACGAGCATGTGCTTCAGCCTCTTCTTTCTTATAACGTGGCAGATGCAATGCGATCTCTACCATGTTTGATTTGAAGGTGTGATGTAAGCCAACCAAAATATTTTGGATCGCTGTCATTTCACCGAAGAGCTGAACGTTCTGGAAGGTACGTGCAATACCAGACAAAGCAATGTCAGAGGAAGTCTTACCAACCACGCTCTCACCTGCGTACAACACGTTACCTGCTGTAGGCACATAAATACCAGTCAACACGTTCATCATGGTGCTCTTACCGGAACCGTTAGGACCGATCAAACCGTGAATAGTGCCGCGCTTGATACTTAGATCTACATTATTCAAAGCCTTCAAGCCACCAAACTGCATTAATACAGAGTCCACTTTCAGGAGCTCGGCGCCAGTGTTTTGATTGGCAACAGTGCTAATGAAGCTGACGGAATCATCCACCACTTCAGCATCACCGCCACGAGTGGTTTTAGCTTTACCAACGATAGTTTGGTAGAAGCTCTTAGCAAAACCAACAATACCGTTTTGCAAGTAGTAAACCACCAACAAAATCATGAAGCCGAAAATACTCAGGCGCCAGTCAGAGATGCTATTGAGCCAGAATGAGAACGCAGCTAAACCAACTACACCTGCGATAGGAACCGCAACACGTCGTGGGGTAGTCGCCTTCTTAGACAAGGCCAATGCAGCACCAGCTACCACTACGATTGCAATAATCGAAGCCACAATACGGAACAAGAAGATATCGTCCAGTAGTTTTGGCAACAACACAATGATGGCAGCACCAATCACCGCACCTAAGCGTGACTTACGTCCGCCCATAATGATGCCGAGCAAGAACAGAACAGCCAATTCATTGTTGTAGGTATTTGGTGAAATATATTGCTCAGAGTAGGCATACAAGCAACCAGCCAAACCAGCAAAGCCAGCGCTAATCACAAATGCAATCACCTTAAAGCGATATACGGATACACCCATACAGTCACAAGCAATTGGGGAATCGCGCAAGGCTTCAAATGCACGACCGATTTGAGATTTCACAAAACGGTCAACTACGATGAGGGAAATAATCAAAACTGCAGAAACTAACCAGAAGTACTCAGCCTTAGTCATTGGGACGCCCATTAACTCTGGCTTTGGAATCTTGATACCCAAAGGACCTTCAGTCAACCAAGTCATTTCGTTAATCAGAATCTGGGCGATCGTACCGAAAGCCAAGGTCACCATCGCCAAGTAAGGTCCGATTACCTTCAGCGCTGGCAAAGCCAAAATTCCACCAAAGATCGCAGTCACAATAATGGAAGCTGGAATGTTGATCCAAATTGGGAAGCCAAAGTGGAAATACAAAACACCAGCGGTATAGGAACCGATTCCAAAAAGGGCTGCGTGCCCCAAAGAAACCTGGCCAACATAACCGACCACAATATCTAAACCAAATAACAAGATGGTGTAGATCAGAATCGTTTCAACTAAGTGAATGTAATAAGGATTATGGATAAATAGGGGCAATACAAACAGCCCAGCAATCGCAATTAATATGGGTAATAGAGACTTCAATTTCATCATTAAACTTTCTTAATCGCAGATTTACCGAAGAGACCAGATGGTTTGTACGCCAACACAAGCAATAACAAAATCAAACCAGGCACATCTTTATAGCCAGTAGAAATATAAAAACCGGTTGCTGTTTCTACGATACCGAGAATCAAACCACCAACAATAATTCCGAGGCCGCTAGATAAGCCGCCAATAATCGCAACTGCAAAAGCCTTTAAACCTAAGGCGCCGCCCATAGTCGCACCAGTCAAGGTTAGAGGTGCAATCAATACACCTGCAAACGCTGCTGTCAAAGAAGAAAGTGCATAAGAGAACGTAATAACTACGCTAGTGTTAATGCCCATGAGACCAGCTGCATCACGATCGTTTGCAGTAGCAACAACCGCCTTACCGTAAATCGTTTTACGGTTAAAGAACTCTACCAACAACATCATGACCAATGCACCAACTACTACCAAAATTTCCATCGGGAGAATATTGGCGCCTAAGAAATTCATTGGCTCCATTGGCAACGGGGATGGGAATGGCAATGCATCACGACCCCAGATGTTTTCAGCCACGTTCTTGAAAATAATACCGAGCGCGATGGTAGACATAATCCAACCAAACTCGGATTTGATCTTGATTGCAGGACGCACGCCGATCAACTCAACAAAGCTACCTTGGATCATTCCGAATAAACAAACTACAGGAATCATTACCCAATAGTTCATACCAAAAGTATCTACGCAGGTTAAGCCTACAAGAGCACCTAGCATCAGCGCTTCACCCTGACCGAAGTTCAAGGTGCCAGATGTGGCAAATGTGAGCTGAAAGCCGAAAGCGATGACCGCGTAGATCATCCCCACCGCTATGCCGCTCGAGAGGATTTGTGCAAACATGTCCATGTTATTGGCCTAAATATTCTAAAAACTGTTTTATTAACGAATCCGTCATTGTAAGCAAAACGCCGCTTGTAGGCGGCGTTTTGCTTTATCTAATGCTGCAGTGCAAAATAATTATTTAGATTGCCTGCCCTAGAGCTTAAATTACTTCTTTTTAGCTGTTGCGTCTTCAGCATTCAAGAACTGAACACGGCCGCTTTCAACCACACCCATAACCACGTCTTTTGACTTAATAGCCTCATGATCTGTTGCGGTGAATGGCTTGTTATAAGTAATCACAACGCCCTCAACAGGAGTCTTCAGATCTTGCAATGCTGCCAAAATCTTTGGTCCCTCTGTGCTGTTTGCCTGCTTGATAGCGGCTGCTAACAAATAAACAGAATCGTATCCTTGAGCAGCAGACACTGGGGATGCGATGATGCCATTCTTAGGCTTGAAGTCTTTCAGGTAAGAATCAACGAAAGCTTTACGCTTTGGAGTTGTTGCAGGTTGTTGAATGAAAGTTTCTGGCATTGTTGCGCCATCACCATTTTTACCAGCTGTATCAATAAAGCTAGCCATAGACAATGTCCAGCTACCAATCATTGGTTTTTTCCAACCCAACTTTGCCATACCGTTAGCAATTTGTGCCAACTCAGGTCCAATTGCGTAAGTCAAAACAACATCAGCGCCAGCATTTTTTGCTTTGAGCAACTGTGAAGTCATATCAACGTCACCAATGTTGAATTTCTCAACAGCAACTGGAGTTACGCCGTAACCTTTCAACGCCTTCTCTAAGTCCTCGCGGCCTAACTGACCGTAGTTTGTTGAGTCAGCCAAAATTGCTACCTTCTTCAAACCACGCTTCTCAACCGCTTCTTTAGCGATCATTGGCGCTTGAATATTGTCAGCTGCAGCATTACGGAATACATAGTTTTCAGCGGCATTTGGGAACTGATGAGTAATCAAAGAACCTGTAGCAACGTTATTCATTACTGGAATCTTTGCATCTTGATAGAAGCGTTGTGAGGCCAATGCAACACCAGTATTGATGTAACCCAAAGTAGCAACTACTTTTTCGTTGTTAATCAATTCTTGTGCAATTTGTACGCCACGCTCGTTTTTCGCTTCATCATCTCGCTCAACCAAAACGATTTTGTTGCCATTGATGCCACCAGCAGCATTAATTTCTTTTGCAGCAAGGCGAACACCGTCACGCATACTGACACCCATTGAGGATGAACCACCAGTAAATGGACCTGCAACACCAAGTTTGATATCGGCAGCATAAGCGCCGGTTGTAAGCATTGCAGCAGCGGCTACTGCAAAAATGTGATGACGAATGTTCATAAAGTCTCCATGACTAAAAATTGCTAATGAATAAATACTTTTTTATTGGTAAAACACAAACGAACAGTTATCTTACTGTTAATACAAAGGCAAAAAAAGGGCCTTGTATTAGGGTTTTACATTAGCCCCATAGACTCAGGAAAGCCGCCTCTTCAGGCCCCGTTCAATATTTGGCCAAAAGAGGTTAATAACCAATCCGGCAATGACCAACCCTGCCGCCAAGATCTTCCATAGTGGCAAGGGCTCAGCCAAGAAATAAGCTGCTGCCCCCATGCCAAAGATAGGCACCAGTAGGGGCGCAGGGGCCACTACGGCTGCTGGATGCTTGGATAGCAACCAGCCCCAAGCTGAGTATCCAAAGATAGTGTTCGCCCAGGACTGCCAAAGAACTCCTGCCCATGCCCCTACAGGAGCTGAGGTTAATGAGGCATTCATGTGCCCCCACCCACCCTCAAACAGAAAGGAGATGACAAACAAGGGTGGAATTGCAAAAGCGCTGGCCCAAACCACATAGGAAAGCATGTTGATAGAACCCGCCCTGCGACTGACAGTATTTGCCACGCCCCAAGAAAAACCAGTGAATACCACCAATGCTAGGCCGAGGAAGGTGGTACTTGCATCAGTGTGCAGCGCAATAATTCCCAAACCAGTCATCGCCATGAGGACTGCTAGCGTCTGATAGGTGCGCAAACGCTCTTTGGCAAAAAACATCGCAAAGCCGATGGTAAAAAATACCTGTGTCTGAATGACTAGCGAAGCAAGCCCTGGAGAGATACGGCCATCAATCGCAAAATACAAGATACCGAACTGCCCCACCCCAACTGCCAACCCGTAAATACATAAATTGACCCAAGACACTTTAGGTCTGGGCATAAAAAACACTAGAGGCAAAAAGGCGAAGGTGTAGCGAAGAGCGGCAAATAAAAATGGTGGAAATGCATCAAGCGATAACTTAATCACTACAAAGTTCGTGCCCCACACTGCCACGATAGCGAGCGCCAGCAATAAATGACTGGCTGGCAACGAGTAACTCTTCTGCGAAGTCTTAGGCACTCGTCAGCAATTCTGCGACACGCTCAGCAATCATCATCGTAGGCGCGGCGGTATTGCCCGAGGTAATTGTTGGCATCGCCGAAGCATCTACTACACGAAGATGATGAATGCCCCTCACGCGCAACTCTGAGTCAAGCACCGCCATTGGATCATCATCACGACCCATCTTGCATGTGCCAACTGGATGAAAGATGGTGGTCCCAATATCACCAGCTGCTTTAATTAATTCAGCATCAGTTTGGTATTGCATGCCCGGCTTATATTCTTCAGGTGTGTATGGCCCCAGAGCAGCCTGTTCCACAATCTTACGAGTTAAGCGCAAAGATTCTGCTGCTACCTTACGGTCTTCATCTGTTGATAAATAATTGGGGCTAATGACCGGTGGTGCTTCTGGGTTAATTGAATTGATATGCACACTACCGCGCGAAGTGGGACGCAAGTTACAGACACTCGCAGTAAATGCATTAAAGGAATGCAAATCTTCACCAAACTTTTCTAATGACAAAGGTTGTACGTGATATTCCACATTAGCACGCGGTTGTTCTGTTGAGCTATATGCAAATGCACCGAGTTGTGATGGCGCCATCGACATTGGTCCGGAGCGCTTAAGCACATACTCCAAGCCAATCATCATCTTGCCCCAAAGAGTATTAGCTTTGGTATTTAAAGTCTTAATACCATTCACCTTGTAAATCATTCGGAGCTGTAAGTGGTCTTGCAGGTTCTCACCAACCCCAGGGAGATCAGCGATCACGGGAATACCCAATTGATTTAGATGAGCAGCAGCACCAACACCGGAGCGCTCCAGAATTTGTACGCTACCAATTGCACCTGCACTTAGCAATACTTCGCCACCTCGCTCGATTGCACAAAGCACCTCACTAGCAATCCCGCTCTTTAAATACTCAACCCCAAGACAATTTTTAGTGACGGGATCAATTTTGAGTTTAGTCACTATGGCTTCAGTAATCACAGTGAGATTGCTACGTTTGGCAGCATCCCTTAAAAAAGCTTTGGAAGTATTTAAGCGCCAACCAGCGCGTTGGCTCACATCGAAATAACCGACTCCAAAGTTGTCACCGCAATTGAAGTCCTCTGAAGCCGGAATGCCTGCCTGAACTGCAGCATCCTTAAATCGATCCATGATGGGCCAACGTAAGCGCTGCTTAGAAACAGTCCACTCTCCGCCTTTGCCATGCCATTCATTAGCAGCACTGTGGTAATCCTCAAATGATTTATAGCGCTTCAGTGCGTTTTCCCAAGACCAAGACTCATCGCCGGTTGCTTGCACCCAAGACTCATAGTCACCTGCTTGACCGCGCATATAAATCATGCCGTTAATAGATGAGCATCCACCTAAAACGCGCCCGCGGGGATACAGCAAGGAACGACCATTCAAACCTTTTTCAGAAGCCGTTTTGAAACGCCAATCAGCTCTTGGGTTATCAATGCAATACAAATACCCTACCGGAATATGAATCCAGATGTAGTTATCGTTTTTGCCAGCCTCAATCAGCAAGACCTTCTTATTGGGATTTTCAGTTAAACGCTTAGCCAACATACAGCCGGCACTGCCTGCCCCAATAATGATGTAGTCGTAAGTAATTGCTTGAGTCATATATTCACTGCTGAAAACAAAGTTGATCCTATTATTTACCAATACAAAAATTCAGGTATTTATTGGCATTTTTGTTGATTTGTTATAGAATCATATTTGATCTAATATTAGATCATGAGAACTACGTTTAAAAAAGCTTTTGCCCAATTTGTAAAAAAGGCCTCTAAGCCTCTTCAGCTAGCAATCGAAATGAGAGTAGCTGAGGTTTGCGATAACCCAAGGATAGGCCAACAAAAGCTTGGGGATCTACAGGGGGTGTTTGTTTACAAGTTTCGCTTTAATGCGCAGGAATATTTGATGGCTTACCAATTTGATCATTTTGCAGGTGAAATAAAAATAACCTGGATTGAGTTTTGCCAAATTGGATCTCATGAAAATTTTTATACCCAGTTAAAAAAATCTATTCGACTCAAATGACGACTTCAAACCACCTCAATAGAGAAAGTGAGCGCTTAATATGACTCAATCCATGACAGCAGAGGATTTATTTGCTCACGTGCAAAAAATGCCCTCAAAAGAACGCATTAAATTTTTCTCTTTAATTGCTATCAATGCCTTTCAAGAGCCTGACTATACGCATGACCAGGTATTTGGGCACTTAAGAAATTCGACTTTTTCATCAGAAGAAGCTGCAGAATTTTTAGAAATCTCACTTCCGACCTTGCGGAGATATGTGCAGGCTGGTAGATTAAAACCTACTTCAGTCATTGGTAGGAGCCAGTTATTTTCTAGCGCTGATCTGAGACTGCTGAAGCAGAAAATCGACAAAGAATAGTTAAAGCCCAATACCCGTCTAAAATAGCCATATGCATATTAATGAGAAGAATCGCACTCCCAAGCTGGTTGAAGCTGACGACGGGCCTAGCAAGTCTGAGCTAAAGCGCCAAATGACTGAGCGCCAGAAATTGGCGGAAGTTTTGGCTGCCCTGAGTAGCGATGCCTTAAAGACCATCCCCTTGGATGAGGCAATTAAGGCTGCCATTGCTGAGACAAACAAGATTAAGAGTTTTGAGGCAATTCGTCGTCATAAGCAATACCTTGGCAAACTCATGCGCTTTTTGGATGACGAAGAATTAGATGCGATTCAGAAACGCTTGGATGCGATTCAGGGCGTTAGTAAAGCGGAGACAGCTAAGTTACATTTTTTAGAAAGCTACCGCGATAGACTGATTGCGAATGATGAAGCTTTCACGAAAATGATTGAGCAGTATCCCGATATGGATATTCAAAATATGCGCACTTTAATTCGTAATGCACGTCGTGAGAAAGAGCAAAATAAACCACCTAAAGCTTATCGTGAAATTTTCCGCGTTCTTAAAGACATGGGTCTTTAAAGCTTAATCTTGCGGGCCGGTACTTCTATCCACCGATAAAGATAGGTTGCTACCAACCAGCTTGCCACTACAGCAACCAACATTAAGGCAAGCGCCATGACACCATCATGAGGGCGACTCATTCCCCAAGCGATATACAGCGTATTTGCCAGCAATACAAACGAGAAATGAATTAAGAAAGCGCAGTAGGATCTTCTACTCCCCCATAGAATGACATTTACCAGCTTGTGCTTTCTGGACTGATGTTGAGGACGCTTCTGATCTTGTTTCTGATCTTTGTAGGCCGAGTCTCCCCAAAGGATGAGGGCAATAGCAACTATATAGGCCAAGATATTTCTGAGCCAAAATTGGTGAAAGCTTGAAACAACAATAACCACACCAATCCCTACAAACATCATTTTGGCAAATCGATTTACCTTAGGGTCGGGATAGTTTTTACAAAGCTGTGCCAGTACCCCAAGTCCATAAGCCCCCATAAAGTAAATGAAGTAGTTTTCATAAGCACCAGAGCGATTAAAAAATAGTAAGGATGCTACGCAGAGCACCAACAGAATCCATATCAAGGAACGAAAACCGGAAAACATACTCAACATTATTGCCAGAATGGCATAAAGCTGCCAATCAATTGCCACATACCAAACGCCTGCAGAAATCGAATCTAAACCTAAGATGCCTTGTAGAAAAAATAAATGGGCCAGAAACTGCCCCAGAGTTTCTGATTCACCAACAAATTCATCTTGAACCCAAAAGCGCGCAATCCAGGCACATAAAATCGTCAGGATGAGTGCTACGACATAGGGTGCAAACAATCGCAAGTAACGATTAAAGATTACCTTCAATACATTGCGGACATTCTTCAGATCAGCCGAACGGGTCAATGATTGGGCTGCCAAATAGCCACCCATCACTAAAAAGATTTGCACCGCGTAACGACCATACTCAAATAACCAAGTCATTGCCACTGGGAGTAATAACCGTGCATCTTCTGCAATTTGCCCATAACTCGAGAAATGATGCAGGATGATAGTTAAGGCTGCGAAGGTCTTTAAAAAATCGACGAGAAGAAAATGGTTTTTTGACTGCAATGAAAAAATTGGATAAAGGGTTAGTTAAGACCTACTTGAGTGAGGCAGCATATGCAGCCAAGTCTTGAATATCCTCATCGCTTAAGCCACGTGCAGCACTTCCCATTGTGCCATCCATATCGATGCGAGCTCCGGAACGAATATTCTTTAGCTGCGCAATAAGATATTCCTTGGATTGTCCGGCTAAACGCGCAATATGTTTTTGGCCTTGCAACTGCGGGCCATGACATGAGCTGCAATACTGTGTATTGGAGATTTGCTGCCCCCTCGCAATTTGATCGGCATTGCCTGATTTTGCAGGCGGAGCAGGCAGGCTAGCAAAGTAAGCAGCAATGTCTCGCATATCCTGATCACTAAGTGGTGCGGCAAGAGCCTCCATTGCCCCGCCCTTACGCTGCTGCCCTCTAAATTGAATCAGTTGATAAGTAATAGACAGCGGTGGTTGCGCAGCAAGATTAGGGATATCCGGTGATACAGAAATTCCGTCTTCGCCATGGCAAGCAAAACAAGTTTGTGCCTTTGCTTTTCCGGCTACTGCATCCGGAGGGGCGGCATAGACAACTGGTGATAAGCCCAGGATAGTAAAAAAGGCCACCCCGAGGATGGCCTTAGTGTTAATTACAAACTTCATTTACCGTAAGACACGCGGAAGATTGCACCGGTCTCATCATCGGATACCAACATAGAACCGTCTTTGAGCATTTGCACATCTACTGGACGGCCCCAGAACTTATCGCCCTCCAGCCAGCCTGTAACAAACGGTTCAGATTTAACAACCTTATTATTAGAATCCAATACCACGCGAACAACTTGGTAGCCTACGCGCTGTGTTTTATTCCAAGATCCATGTTCAGCAATAAAAATATTGCCTTTGTAATCTGCCGGAAATTGCTTACCGTTATAAAAACGCATACCTAGTGCTGCTACGTGAGCGCCTAAGTTATAAACAGGCTTATCAAACTCTTCGCATGAGCGACCTTTGCCGAACTCAGGATCTAAGAAGTCTCCTTGATGACAAAACGGATAACCGAAGTTCATCCCTTTAGGACGCACCAAACGATTCAAAGTGTCACCTGGCTTATCTTCAGCGGCCCAGTCACGTCCATTGTTCGTGAACCAAAGCTCTTTGCTGCCCGGCTGAAAATCCATGCCAACACTATTGCGTACGCCAGATGCCACTGTTTCCAAAATATTGGTTTTGAGATTCAGTCTTACGATCGTGGCATGAGTAACTGGTTGCACAACAATATTCGCAGGCGTTCCAATTTGGAAATACAGATATTGACCATCAGGGCTGAGCTTCATAAACTTCCAGCCATGCGGCTCATCCTTAGGAAGCGCATCGAACACCACTACCGGTGCTGGCGGATTATCTAAATTCTGCTCAATATTGTCATAGCGAATAATGCGCGAGAGTTCGGCAACGTAAAGTGAGCCGTTCACAAATGCAACACCATTAGGGCGATGTAAGCCTTTGGCAATTGTCTTCACTTCGCGCTTGCCATCTTTTGTCACTACCGCATAGACATTTCCAGTAAAGCGAGTGCCCACATAAACAGTGCCACTTGGAGACTCCGTCATGGAACGGCCATTAGGCATGCCCGATGCCCACAGCTCTACCTTAAAGCCAGCAGGAACTTTCAGTTTGCTAACAGGAATTTCATCCGCAGGCATCGCAGAGATACCAGGGGGATTAGGCGCCAATGAAGGATTCATACCATCTGCTGTTCTACCTTGGGCCCAGGTTGGCGGAATACCGCTAGCTGCTGGAGCGGCCGGAGCCTGCGCGCCAGCAATGCTAACAACTGCCATACCGGCAGCAAACATTAGCGCGTAAAGAGTGTTGTGCTTCATTCTGAATCTCCCATGATTTTGTTTATTTTTTGGATAAAGCAATGCTATAGCATTTTTGTGTATCTAATTTAACCCATTCAATCTACTGCAGCGCAACAAATTAATTCCTTAAAACTGAAGTCGGGCACCCACAGTAATTGCCTGAGGCATACCAGCCTGATAAGCCGATGCTTGAGAGGCGATATTGAATGTCACGTACTGCCGGTTAAATAAGTTAACTACCGAAGCAAAAACAGAGGCCTGCTGTGTTACTTGATAATTGGCCCTAAGACCTACAAGCGCATAAGCTGGCACCGGCAATGAGCCTGTAGACATCCAAGAATTACCAACATATCGAACCGTTGTAGTGAGGCTGGCTTGCGGGACCGGGTAATAAGTAATCCCTGCATTGGCCATATTTCTTGGTACGCCACCAACCTGGGTATTGGTAGGGTCCGTTGTAGCGCTCCATGTCAGGATGGTATTGGTATAGCTATAACCACCGTCCAAGGCCCACTGCGCATTGACATCATGGTGATACTGCAGCTCAATACCGCGACTTAATAAATTTTGCTGGTTTGTGTAGTAACTGACGTTTGTGAAGCCGCCCGTACTCGCACCACAACCCGAAATACCTGCTGCAGCACATAGGCCAGTTGCAAAAGCTACATTTGCATTGGTGATCTTGTAACTAGCAATTGCATTCTGAATGTAATTATTGAAAGCGGTTAATTGCGCAAAGCCACTCTTCCATCGATAGTCGGTTCCAACTTCATAGCCCGTCATTGTTTCGGGCGTTAAATTTGGATTCGCTAAAGAATAGCCACTCACTGAGTTGCCATAGCTGCGGAGAGTGTTATTCATACTTGGCGCATGAAAGGCCTGATAAGCAGCGCCGCGAAAATCCCAATTTGACGTTGCCTTATAAAGCAAGCCCAAGGATGGACTCAATTGCGTTTTACTCTGATTGGGTATGGCTTGATACAAAGGGTTTATGCCATTGGCGCCAGCGTTATATGAAGTTGGGGTTTGACTGTTCCAGGCATCCACGCGTGCACCTAGAGTTGCCTCAAGAGGAATTGCACTTGCACTAGATTTAATCTGGCCCAATAAACCATAAAAGTTTTGTTGCCCCTGTGCATAACTTACAGTGTTAACAGCTCCTGATGCAGCAAGATTATTCGTCTGGTTCGATGCAGAAATATTTCTGGCATCAAGCCCAACGATGTATTGATCTATTCCAGCTACCTTTAGATCATGCGTATATTGCGCTGATGCACCTACTGTGGAATAGGGATCAGTGTAATTGGCATTGATGTATGGTTTATTTGATGGCGCCGCTAAATTATTAGCGGTTTGCTTATAGAAATTGGTTGCCTGGTAGTAGACATTGACCTGCACTTTTTTATCGACATCAAGATTGGTGGTGGAGCCACCCGCTACATCCGCCATCTGAATCAAATTTGGGGCAATCGCATAGTTATTACTTAAATCGGCCATCGTGCTGTAGCCCAACCTCAGAAAAGCATTCGTATCTTGAGTGGGTTTAAAGTAATTTTGCAACCGAATATTGGTATTCTTAACGGTATCTGTCCCCATGCCATTCTTAACGTTGCTCGGTGATCCCGGTGAAATAGTGGCGTAGTTCTGAAACCCTTCGCTTGAGAAGTAGTCTGCCGAGAAGCGCATCTGCATAGCATCTGAAACCATCAAATCTTTTGATGCTGCAACATTCCCCGTACCAAATGATCCATAGCTGGCAGATACATCTTGGGAGCTATTTTTGGGTGTCTTGGTGTTGATGTTAATGACGCCGCCCATGCCATA
This sequence comes from Polynucleobacter sp. JS-Polo-80-F4, assembly GCF_018881965.1. Lineage (GTDB taxonomy): Bacteria > Pseudomonadota > Gammaproteobacteria > Burkholderiales > Burkholderiaceae > Polynucleobacter. The sequence goes on along the minus strand of NZ_JACVPI010000001.1, from coordinate 1,160,273 downwards.
GTTACCCCATAAGCTAGAAACGCCACCACGTACAAATTCTACGGATTCAATTGAAGACATTGGAACCAAATTCCACTGCACCGTTCCATAAAAAGCATCATTCGCCGGCAAACCATCTATCAAGACAAGAGTGCGGCCATAACCTAAACCGCGTACGTTAATGCTCTGACCTGTTGGATCTTTTTGATAGTACGGCACATCATTTAGAAAAACCCCGGGCACATTCTTAAGGACCTGATCAATCGTTTGATCAGGTGAGGACTCTAAAACTTCCTTTGTCAGAATGGTGGTGTTTAAAGACATCTGATCAAGCGGAGTACCTGAACGTGTTGCATTGACGACAACATCGCTGAGCTTTTGATCGTAATCTGGAGGTGGGGCAACTTGAGCATTTGCTCCGCCCTGCGCAACAAGCAAAATAAGCGTCAAAAAACAAGAACTAAAGAATATCCTCTGACGCATATTAAATACCTAAGCAAGCAACTACTTAGACTTCGCCTTACCCATCAGAGAAGCTAACAAGGGATTGGCACTTGCTAGCTCTTTTTTGGACTTTGCCTTCTCTTCTGCGCCCAGCTTGGGAGTCTTGGCAGCATTTTTCATTCCCTGCGCAGTTTTCAAGGCCAAATTCTTATATAGATCGGTTTTTTTCATTGTCATGATGAAAACTCTTTTCTCTGCTGTGCTTGATTATGTGACTTGCTTATTTATTGAGTTACTTACTATGTTATTTAGTAAGTGAGCGTGCTGCTAAGCCCATAAATAACAATGACCAGCCTTGCAACAGCAACTCAATCGCAATCAACATTCCTGGAAGCCAAAGGCTAGATTCTGGATAGCCATTCATAATCAACACGCCCATCAGGATGGAGATTGCTGAAGACAGAACCAACCAAAACCATTCGCGAAAATGACGATGCTGAAATGCTGAGATCAGGCGCAGTACACCAGTCACAAAAAAGATTGCGGCTAGCCATAGAGTAATTGCCTCAAGCGCTGGAATTGGAAACGCCCAGGTAAAGATCGCCGCAGCAATATAAAGCACTGCCAAGATCAGCTGTACGCCTACGCTTTTCCAACCTTGTGATTTGAGAGCGTGTGCACCTTGCAATAAGCCACCAGCAAATAAGAAAATTCCCAAGACATTGACTGAGATAAAAGAAAACAAGGTTTGCCCTGCGATGCCAATCATGCCCAATACGATGAATAAAATTCCAAGTCCAATTAAAGCACCAGGAATTTTGGCAGCTGCGCCCAACACTTTTGTACGGAGCTCTTGAATCTGAGCGTTTGATAGTTCGGCCATGAAGGTACCTTCTTTTCTAAATGAATACTGTTAATAAAATCAACTTGATGCCAATAAATTACAAAGTGTCTTGAACAGAATCTATAAATTGACGCACTGTCTTATTAAAGGCTTCTGGCTGCTCAATATTCGATAAGTGCGCTGCTTCCTCCAGTATCACCATTTTGGAGTGATCTATTAAGCGATGTAAAACAATGCCTTGATCAACGGTACATGCTGGATCATCGCGCCCTGACAGCACTAGGGTGGGAGTCTTAACCTTTAGCAACATTGTACTTTGCGCCATATCGCGTACCGCGCTACCGCACGCCATGTAGCCGTCAACGCTAGTACCCAAAATCATTTGACGCACTTTCTCAATTTCTTGAGGAGCGCGTTCAATGAATGGTGCAGTAAACCAGCGCTTAATCGTACCCTCCACCAATCCAGAAATACCTTGTGAACGCGCAATTTCAAAACGCTCTTCCCACAAACTGCGTGGTGGCATTTCTGAGGCGGTATTACAAAGTGACAAGGAGAGGATGCGATCAGGAAAGCGAGCTCCCAGTTGCTGACCAATCATGCCGCCAATCGATAAACCCATGAAGTGCGCTTTCTGAATGCCAAGAGCATCTAGCAACCCAATAGCATCATCCGCCAATTGAGCAATAGTGTAAGGACCAGCGCTAAGACCAGAGCCGCCATGCCCTCTTTTGTCATAGCGCAATATGCGATAGCGATCTGCTAATGCCGGGACATTACCATCCCACATGCTGCTACTAGCCATCAAACTATTGGCAACCAATAAAACAGGTCCGTCTTGGGGTCCATCAAAACGATAGGCAATATCGACGCCATTTACCTTAATAATTTTCTGATCCTGCATTTGAGTCATTTATCTCCACCCTATATCAAGTTCTGCTCATCTTCTCTTTAATGTCTATTTAACTTCTATTTATCTATTTGTCAGAGCATGTTAGATTATCCAACGAAACTATAAAAATACTAAGGAGACAAGATGTTGACAATACCTAAACGGGGGCGAGCTACCCATAAGCTAAATAGTCTTATCCTGGCGTTTGGCCTTGCTTTTGGGGTAAGCCTTGCTTACGCACAAAGCTACCCTAACCGTACGGTCAAAATGATTGTTCCCTTAACCACAGGCTCAGGTGCCGATATTGCCGGTCGGGTTGTAGCAAAAAGCCTCACTGAAACCTGGAAACAACCCGTCATTATTGAAAACCGGCCTGGTGCTGGCGGACTCATTGGCACTGGCGTGGTTGTGAACTCTGAACCCGACGGATACACCTTATTAGTTCAATCAGCCTCCTATGCTGCCAATCCTGCAATCTATAAAAAGCTGCCATACGACCCGCTAAAGAGTTTGGTCGATGTCGCTATTTTGGGACAGACACCTTATGTGATGATTACTGCCGCAGATGGCCCCTATCAATCTATCCGCGACCTTGTCATTGCAGCCAAATCCAAACCCAATGAAATTACTTTTGCCTCTGCTGGTGTTGGTAGTTCAACTCACCTAGCCGCTGAGTATTTCAATCAAGTCATGGGCATCAAACTCATTCACGTTCCTTACAAAGGATCGCCTGAAGCCATTCAGGACACGATGTCTGGACGCACCGCTTTTTACATGGCCCCTTTAGATACTGCTATTGGTCAACTCAAAGGCGGCAAAGTACGCGCTTTGGGGGTTACTAGCAAAACTCGCAATGCTGCCGTTCCAGATATTCCGAGTGTTGCCGAACAAGGCTATGCTAATTTTGAAATTGGTTTGTGGTTTGGTGTGTGGGCACCAGCAGCCACTCCTCCTGCAATCGTGAAAAAAATTAATCAAGATATTAATCAAGCAATGCAAGACCCTGAAGTCAAAACTGCTTATGAAAGCAAAGGCATCAAGGCAACCCCAATGAGTCCTGCGGAGTTTACGAAGTTTGTTCGTGAAGAAATGGGCAAATACCAAAAGATCGCTAAAGAAGCAGCCATTGAACCCCAGTAATTTGGCGCCTCTATGCCAAGCTCCGAGCAGTGAAGTCCGCTCGCCCCTGACCAAATTCCCGGCAGGGGCTGTGGACTGTCATGCCCATGTATGCGGTCCTGCTACGCAATTTCCGTACGCACAAGAGCGCATATACACACCGCCTGATGCCGCCCTTGAAAGCTATCAAGCGCTCTTAAAGATGTTAGGAATAGATCGTGCGGTTTTAGTACAGCCTAGCGTGTATGGCACCGATAACAGCGCGATGCTGGCTGCCCTGAAATCGAACCCTCATCAATTGAGGGGTGTTGCAGTTATCTCTAGTGACCCTAATGCAGTAAGCGATCAGGAGCTTGCTGACTTGCATGCGGCCGGAGTAAGAGGACTGCGTTGCAATATTGTTGACATCGCTGATAAATCCGCCGGCCTTCCTATTGAGCAATTGCGAAATCTAGCAAAACGGATTCAAGGATTTGGCTGGCATCTAGAATTATTGATGCACGTAAATGAATACCCCGATCTTGCTAAGACCTTCGAAGATTTTCCGGTGGATTTAGTGTTTGGCCACTTTGGATATACCCATGCAAAGCATGGTGTTGCCGATAAAGGGTTTCAGGGTCTTCTAGATTTAATGAAACACCAGCGTGCTTGGGTCAAGATGACAGGGCCTTATCGCATCTGTGATGGCGATCTTCCCTATGTGGATATGCGCCCATTTAATGATGCTGTCATTGAGGCAAATCCCAATCGCTTGATCTGGGGAAGTGACTGGCCACACGTCATGGTCAAGAAGCAAATGCCACACGATGCGGACCTATGTGACCTCTTAGGCTCTTGGGTTCAAGACTCCAGCCTCAGAAATTCGATATTGGTCGATAACCCCTGTATCCTGTATGACTTTCCAGCCCTCAAAAGCTAGAGGACCTAAATCCCCAAGATATATAAGAGGCAGGTCCACATTTATGAATTTAGTAAGAGAGATCAGAAATCATTATGGATAACACGCTCACCGTTATTTTAGGAATCGTTGCAATACTCCTGCCCCTCGTTGTAGGGCGTCTTTTCTGGAAACGTTTCGATCATTACTTTGGTAGAGGCGATGAGGCCTATATGGATACCTTAGAGTATTTCCTCAAAAAGATTGGTTCAACTGTTTTAGTTGCATTTATTATTTTGTGGATTGGTATGAGCCTCGTATTTAACGGTAGCGCTTCATAGAACATCAATATCAGCATGAGTGATCAATTTAAAACCATTCTCCTTAAGGCAAAGCTCAACTTTGCGATCTTAGCTGCTATCTTGGTGATTGCCGTGTTGGGGAAATTTACTAATCCAGAACTGACTAATGGCATTTTTGTCACAGCTGATCAATTGGTATCAGACCTTTACTTAGTATTTATTGCAATTACTTTGGGTGCCTTCATCCCTAATTTCAAACTCGTTGTATTTGGTGCGATCGCAGCCTTTATTGGCGCAGTCGTATTGATTCAGATGGGTATCTTTACTTACCTCACCACAGAGTACTTATTTGCAGTGCTGATTGTGGTTCTTGGCTTTGCCTCCATTGCCAATCTATATAGACACTATCGCGAGAACGGGCTGTAAGAGCGAGCCTTAGTTTTCCGAACGAGTGATTCAAATAAAAAGCCCCGAACTGCCGGGGCTTTTTATTTCTTCAAGCATTAATTAGCAATTAAGCAGCCATTTTAAAAACTCGAATTCTGGATTCAATTTCGTTTTGTAGAGTTCTTTTTGCAATTCTCATATCGTATTCTGATTGTAGATTTAGCCAAAATCTAGGCTCCATCGAAAAAAACAGGCCAAGCCGCAAAGCAGTATCAGCTGTAATAGGGCGTGCGCCATTCACAATCTCACTAATGCGACTGGGGGAGACATCTATATCGGCAGCCAGCTGTCGGGCAGTAATGCTCATCGGCTTCATAAAGTCCTCAAGCAGTATTTCACCGGGATGAATTTCATCAAGTAATTTTTTCATCATCTTATCTTCAGTGGTAATCCACAATCTCCACGTTATATGCTCCGTCTTCACGCCATACAAAACAAATACGCCATTGCCCATTAATTCGAATACTGTGTTGCCCTTTTCGACTTCCACTTAATGACTCAAGCATATTGCCCGGAGGTATTCTCAAATCAAGCAAGCTAATAACGGCATTTAATTGCAACAACTTGCGACGCGCCACCCTCTCAATATTCACGAACCTTTTGACAACCTTGCTTTCGAATAAGTCCTTAGTGAGTTCACAAGAGAATGAGCGGATCATCCCCTATCATATTCTGTTAAACAGAATCTGTCAAATGGAATATTTATCACTTTTTACTACCCTTCTATTCCCCTTATGCAAAAAGCCCCGAACTGTCGGGGCTTTTTGCATAAGCTTGAGATAAATTACTTCTCTAAGGCTCCATAAATCACTGCATTGAGTTGCTCACGATGCACCTTACGAATTTCTCCCGGGGCAACACCCATCATGACAACCACCATCTGCTCTTTTGGATCAGCCCAGAAGATCGTTCCATAGGCGCCATTCCATGTGAAGTCGCCAACGTTACCGTTGATAGCAGATAAGCCTCTATCTGTACGAACTGCAACACCCAAACCGAATCCATAGCCCATACGACCTGGCTCAGTGCCACTGACATTGTTCTTGATGTCCTTGTTGAGATGGTTTGATGTCATAAAGGCAACCGTTTGAGGTCCCAGCACTTTCTTGCCGTCGAGACTTCCACCATTAAGCAACATTTGACCAAAGCGAATGTAATCACCAGCCGTTGAGTATGCGCACGATCCGCCACAATCAAACTTAACTTTTTGCGTATGAATATCGACCTTCTGTGGTTTACCAGTCAATGGATCTATTGGTAATGGTTGCGCTAAACGAGGACGATCTTTTTCGGCGAGGTCAAAAGTGGTATTTGGCATTCCGACCTTATTCCAGATGCGCTCCTGCATTACAGCACCAAGGGATTTGCCTGCTATCTTTTCCTCAATAATGCCGAGCACATCTAGACCAAAACCATAGTCCCAAGCAGTTCCTGGCTCATAGAGCAAGGGGTTACTGGCTAGCTTGTCGATAAATTCTTGGGCAGTGTATTGCACCGCCGCTGGTGCAGAACCTGCCGGATACGTCTTGTGAACTGGAGTGGCGCCACGACCACCATAAGTAAGGCCATTGGTATGGCGCATCAAGTCTTGGATGGTGATTGGATTTTTTGCAGGAACTAGATTGAGCTTTCCGTCGGCATCAACTTGACCGACTTTCATATCCTTAAATTGTGGCAACCAATTGGAGATCGGCGCATTTAATGGAAGCTTGCCCTCTTCATAAAAAGTGAGCGCACTTACCGATGCCATAACCTTAGTCATCGATGCCAGATTGAAAATGGCATCCGTAGTCATCGGCTTGTTGTTTTCTTTATCTAAATACCCGTAAGGTTTAAAAATGGTCAGCTTGCCGTTTTTGGAAACTGCTAGAACAGCACCAGCCATATTGTTTGCTGCAATCTGATCAGCAAAGAAAGCATCAATTCTTTTTAAACCCTCTTGGCTAAATCCTTGTCCTGGCGTAGCACTCAATGGCAAGGGCGCTTTTGATGTATCGGCCGCAAATAGACTTGCACTAACCAATAAACCAGCAATAAGGCTGGTTGCCTGCGTTTTTCTCATACTGTCTCCACTTTTTATTGTTTTATATGGTGATTCTTGGGAATTTGGCTTCCTCTGCAGCTATTGAAGCAGAGTTTTCACAAAATAAGTAATTTTGGGCTCTTTTATATGATTTTTGATATATAGAATTGATTTTTGAGTATTTGATGGAATATTGAAAATACATGACAATCGATGGCTATGTATAAATATGACTCTATCGACCAAACCCTTGTAGATCAACGGGTTGCCCAATTTAGGGACCAGGTTGCCCGGCGCTTGGATGGCAGCTTGGCTGAGGAAGAATTCCGCCCCCTAAGACTGCAAAATGGCTTGTATCACCAACGCCATGCCTACATGCTGCGCGTTGCCATTCCCTATGGTTTATTTAGTGCAAAGCAATTACGCACCTTGGCACTCATCTCTGAAAAGTATGACCGTGGTTATGGCCACTTCACTACACGTCAGAATATTCAATACAACTGGGTAACACTAGAAGAGACTCCAGATATTTTGGCCGAACTTGCCAAAGTAGAAATGCATGCCATTCAAACTTCAGGCAACTGCATTCGTAATATTACGAGCGATGCCTTTGCTGGTGTAGCTGGTGATGAATATGTTGATACTCGTCCGATTTGCGAGCTACTACGTCAGTGGTCAACCCTTCATCCAGAGTTTGCACACCTGCCACGTAAGTTTAAGTTTGCAGTGAATGGCGCTAAAGAAGATCGCACTGTATTGCTTTGTCATGACGTCGGTATTGAGCTAAAGAAAAATCCCAATGTTAATAATGGAGAATTAACTGCGGACATCTATGCTGGTGGTGGTATGGGTCGTACGCCAATCCTAGGCTCACTCATTAAGCAAGATTTACCATGGAATGTTCTGCCTAGCTACCTTACTGCCCTACTGCGCGTATATAACCGCTTTGGCAGAAGAGATAACCTCTATAAAGCTCGCATCAAGATCTTAGTAAAAGCCTTGGGTCCAGAAGAGTTTGCTCGCCAAGTTGAAGGTGAATGGGCTCATATTCAAAATAGCGATGACAACTTTACACAAGCGGAGTGGGATCGCGTTGCTAAGCATTTTACAAAGCCAGCTTACAAAACATTACCTGCATTAAGTAACGAAGAAGTCATTCATACTGCCGCCCAAACTGAGCAAGCAGCATTTGCTCGTTGGCTAGAGCGTAATGTCAAACCACATCAAGTACCTGGTTATGCAAGCGTGATTCTATCGCTCAAGCCGCACGGTACAGTTGCTCCTGGTGATGCTACGACTGCGCAAATGCTTGCGATTGCAGATTTATCCGATCAGTATAGTTTTGGTGAATTACGTGCTACTCATGAACAAAACTTGGTACTTGCTGATGTTGAGCAAGCTAAGCTATATGAGCTCTGGCAAGAGGCCAAGAAGCAAAAAGTAGCTCTACCAAACGTAGGTTTGCTGACTGACATCATTGCGTGTCCTGGTGGTGATTTCTGCTCATTGGCAAATGCTAAATCTTTGCCTATTGCCAAAGCGATTCAAGAGCGCTTTGATGATTTGGATTACTTATTTGATTTAGGCGACATTAGCCTGAACATCTCTGGATGCATTAACTCCTGCGGCCACCATCACGTTGGTAATATCGGCGTACTCGGTGTCGATAAAGACGGTGAAGAGTGGTATCAAATCACCTTAGGTGGTGAGCAAGGTAATGATGCCTCTATTGGTAAGGTTATTGGCCCTTCTTTCTATGCTGATGAAATCCCAGATGTCATCACCAATGTGATCAACACCTACGTGGCACAGCGCAATGAGAATGAATCTTTTATTGAGACCTATCGCCGTTTAGGAGTTACTCCATTTAAAGAAGCGGCCTATAAAGATAAAGGCAAAGATAAAAACGAAGCTGCTAAGAAAAAAGAGCAGGCCGAGAAAGCAAACGACGGGGGTGCGGCATGAGTCAACTGAATATTGCATCCCATTCAGAAATTTTGCATTTTCCTAAAGACGGAAAGCCTACCTTTGCCCCTAATGAATGGCAAGTTTGGAGTGGGAGCCAGGATGAGGGTGGCTTGCCAGATCTAGAGCATGGTGCTCATAAGGTTTTAGTGCCATTTACTTGGTGGCTAGAGCATCACCATGAAGCCGATATCCAAGGTCTTGCTAATAATGGTCAAATTGGTGTTTGGTTTGCTACTGATGATGACATTCTGAAACATGCTGATGTAATTGAGGCTGGTAAAAAGATCTGGCCTCTCGTGGCAGCGCACTTTCCCATCTTTAGAGATGGCCGCAGTTTTAGTACCGCAGCCCTACTAAGAAATCGCTTTGCTTGGGAAGGGGGGATTCGTGCCATTGGTGACGTATTAATTGACCAGCTTTTACAAGGCGCTCGTGTTGGTTTTGATAGCTTTGCTTTACGCCCTGATCAAAACTTAGACGTCGCTTTGAAGCAGTTTGATTTGTTCACAGTTACAACTCAGAATAGTTGGCGCGGCATCAGAACCACACGCACAAAACTCAGCGCTTAAGCGCCCAAAAAGTAAATATCATGACCCAGACAATAAATAAGACAACTAATACCCCTGGAAAGGTGTATTTAGTTGGCGCTGGGCCTGGTGCAGTGGATTTGATCACCGTTCGGGGTGCCAAGCTTTTAGAGAAAGCAGACATTGTTTTCTACGATGCCTTGGTTGACCCAGAGATGTTAGAGCTATGCCCACAAGCAATTCAGGTAGCTGTTGGTAAACGCTGCGGCAAACTCTCTTCTGCGCAGCAGTTCATTAACAAGCGCTTAGTAGATGCCGCTCAGAAACACCAAGTGATTGTGCGTCTCAAAGGTGGCGACCCGATGCTCTTTGGTCGTGCTGATGAGGAAATTCAGAGTCTTAAGGATGCCGGCATTGCAGTTGAAGTAGTGCCCGGAATTACTGCAGCATTGGCTGGTGCAGCCAGCATTCAACAGTCACTAACCTTACGCGGTGTATCACGGAGCGTGGCCTTTATTACTCTTGCGCAAGGTACTGAAAATATCACTCCAGGACAAGCCCTACAGCCACTATCGAATCCGAATGCAGACACTCTGGTGTATTACATGGGCCGCAAAGATGCAGCACTCATTGCTCAGCAATTAATTGAGAAAAGCCTCAATCAAAATAGCAACACTCCAGTACAAATATTGGAGGCTGTAAGCACCCCACGTGAGCGCTTATGGACTAGCACCCTAGAGGAATTAGCTGCAGGAAAAGCAGATCAATGGTTTGACAGTAGCTCGCCTGCGCTCATCATGATTGGCGAGGCTCTAGGAGAAAAAGCGCAAAGAGCCGAGAACTCAGAGCGCCCCAGCTCCGAAGTCGACAATCGCTTGCAGGACGGCCAAATCCTCACCAACGGCAGGCGTCGCGCTTAATTGTATGTCGGGAAATTTACCCCGGCATTCTTCCAGGAGTACTGGAAAATCATTTCGTAGATGACCACCCTGACCAAAGAAAACGGGCACTACAGTAATTTGAGTGGCGCCACCGCCCGCCAAAGAAGCTACCGCCTCTTCTAATGATGGCTGCATCATTTCTAAGAAAGCAAGCTCCACTGGGATATCAGCATGCTGAGCACGCCACAATCCAGCCAAGCGATCAAAAGGCTCACGCCAGCGGCTATCTCTTGCTCCGTGCCCAAATAAGATAATGGCTTTCATGGATGGCTATAAACTCTCAGTAATGAATAGTTAAAAATCAATAATCAATAGTTTTAGGGTGAATTCACCTGCTAGCTTAACCTTATTTTCAAGATTGCATCTATGACTGCCTTACTTAGCCAAACTTGGTTTATCGCCCTGATGAGTGTCACGCTTATTGGAGCCGTTCTTGCTGCAGTTCATCATGCAGAAGTCATTGCTCATAGAACGGGTGAACCCTATGGCACCCTAGTGCTCTCTATCAGCGTCACGATTATTGAGGTTTCCCTCATTATCTCCATGATGCTGACTGGCCATGAAGGCTCTCAATTTATTGCACGTGATGCTGTATTTGCAACTGTGATGATTGTGATTAATGGCGTGATTGGGCTGTGCATCTTTGTTGGTGGACTCACTCATCACGAGATGACCTTTCGCAATGAAGGTACCAATTCAGCATTGGCAGTACTAACTGCTCTTGCAACCTTTATTTTGGTCATGCCAATTGTTACTATAAGTACGCCCGGGCCAGATTTCACTAAGAGCCAGCTAGCATTTGCAGGAATTGCCTCATTTGCCCTCTATATTGCATTCCTCTTCTTCCAGACAGTCAGTCATCGCGACTATTACCTACCAACTGCAGAAGATAAGAAAACAGACATTAATTTTCATGCACTAAAGCCAAGTAATTCAAAGACAGCAATTAGCGCGCTATTGCTTTTGCTTTCTCTTGTTACGGTAGTAGGTCTTGCAGAGTTACTAAGCCCCGCAATTGAGAGGGGCGTTGAGGCTGCTGGTGCACCTAAAACCATTGTTGGCATTGCCATTGCTCTTTTGGTGCTTCTGCCAGAAGGCTTTGCAGCCGTTAGAGCCGCTAAGGCCAATCGATTACAAAGTAGCTTGAACTTAGCTCTAGGTTCGGCTTTGGCTAGTATCGGCCTAACTATCCCTACGGTGGCAGCTATTGCGATCTTCTTTAATCTGCCCCTGAGTTTAGGGATAAGCGATCTCAATATGACGCTGATGTATTTGTCATTCTTTATTGGGGCGTTAACGCTTGCAATTGGTAGAACGACCCTCTTACAAGGTGTAGTTCATATCATCATCTTTTTAGAATACCTGTTCTTAAGCTTGGTACCATAATAAGAAATTAGCTAAGAGAGATCAAAGTCATCTAGAATGCATAGGTAGCTTTGCTTCACACATCATCTGTAATTTGAATTGACTCATAGGCAGTTAAATGATGGTCATTCTGTTTAAAGTATTTTTTCACTCACTTAGAGTTTTGAATGTTTCAATCGGCGATGTAATGGATGACAGGCCATTGAGAAAATAGAAATATAAAGCGGCACTCTCAATGACTTAAACTGCTTCGAATTTATTGGGTATTTTTTCACGTTGATCGAATTTACCAAACGAATATAGGACAGTCCTAAGATATCCAAAAAAGTCTTCAAGAAAACTCATGACGCGCTCAAATTCAGAAAAGAATCAGACATTGATATAGAGTTTGTCACTAACTTATTTATATGAGTTTTTGACTCACCGATTAAATTATTACTCACAACCACTCACAACCACTTAAATTGCCCGACAAAGGGAATTTTCCCAGGAAATAATCAGTAGGATTTTCCAACAATAGGTTAAAGAAAAACGGAATTAGGGTTTTGACTCGCCAGCAGCCTTAAAAGCAGTATCTAATTTTTGAGCCGAGAAAGTAAACCTATCCCTCAAAGAAGTTATTGGTTGCTCAAAAAAACTTGTGAGTAAAAAAGAAAGGGAAATGGTAAGCACCCAATAAAGAGCATAGATTGCATAACCAGATTGAAATAATTGCTTACCAAAAAAAGCAGAGCTAAAGTCAACAACAATTGGAAGAATGTAACCCTGAACTGGGCTTAAATTTAATAAATACATTGAATAAGAAATAACACTGATGAATGTGATTGATTTAACAATGATGCCTCCCTGAATTTTCATTTGAGATAAAGCCGGTAAAAGCATAAGTGTTGCTATAGGTGTAATAGTGAGATAAAAATAATTGAGATAGATTCCGTGTGTTGGTTCATAGTAATACTTATCAAAAGAAAAAATTAAGAACCCTATTAGCAATAATTTTAATGGGTGTTTTTTCCAGATCGATGGATAGTAGAGACTCAAAAATGCCCCAAGAACCCCATACATAATGCTGTCCATCCTAGTAACTACTAATTTTCTGAAATTTACATCCCAATTATTAATATCAGAATATCCAAATTTATAAGCGTGGTACCAGCGAGTAAATGTAACGAGAGCTATTAAAGACACAATCACGATTATTGTTACTTTTTTAGCGCTAAATTTTGTACTCCCCAACAAAAAGTAAAGTAATAGCGGAACAATTAAATAGAACCACTCCTCCACTGAGAGACTCCAGGACTCTGAGAAAAAATATATTTGTGGACTCATAAAATTTTGACAAAAGTAAAGGTACTCCGGCCAACCTTTTGGCAATGGTCCGGCCGTATATCTCCATGCAAATATTAAAAATATAAGCACAAGAAAATAGCTTGGTAGAGCTCTAAACCAACGCCTTAGCCAAAAATTGACAAGCGGTTCATAAGTGATTTAATCATATTTTTACTTTGATTTTGTGATTTCAAAGTAAGGTTTGTAATTAATGAACGAATAGCTTCATTAGTTTGAATAGATGCTCTTCTGGATAAGGAGGCGAACATTAAGTTAAGTGCTATCTCTTGGGCATAAAGCATTTCCTCTAGCTTGGATAAGCCCCCCCTTCTTAATAGCCTGAACAGACTCTCAAATAACCCCTCTTGCGTATTCCATATCTATTTGCGTACACACCGCAATAGAATAGCCATCAATGACCATGGCACCCATAGTCTTGGCATCCAGCATATATTCGGTAGCCTCTCGCTCTATGTAGGCACCCCTATTTTGAGGAAGACTAATTTGTATTTCTTTCTTATCTTTGGGAGACATTACCAACCCACTTAATAGATGGTATCTCTAGATGGTTTTCGTTAGACTGAGTAAATGAAGATACAAAAGTGATCTTGATAGTTCCATTAGGTGGAGTAAGTGAGGCGGTCTCTACTACGCTAGAAGGATTAATCAACCCATTGATAAAATCTTGAGGCTGAATAAAAACCTCAATCTTGAGCCCCCCTTTATTCGTATCCGCTTCTAGCATCTCTGCAACCTTCAAAAGAACCAGCATCATAATTGAGATGCTTATCCAAATCCTTCCAAGCAATTGCATACCAGCTTGCTTTATTTGGTCTATGCCCTTTGACTGTTTCATAAATAAAGCCAGCCTCAATCAACCCTCTTTTCGCCCCCCGTATAACATCGGCACTTTTCTATCCTCTTTTACATAAATACACATTCAATCCATATTACTCACATCTCCCATTGTTAGCTACAGAATGCAAAAAACCCCTGAAGACTTTTATCTTCAAGGGTTTTTGTTGGGTGCTATGCATCTGTAACACTAAATAGGTGGCGAATCTATCATTCAAGTATCGCAACCATGAACGAATCCAGAGAGCCTACTCCATGCGATTACATTTGCTAACGCTCTCCACGGCTAGCAAATAAATGATTTAAGAATAATAAAATAGAAGATTTTTGATCTAACTATTTTATAAGGAAATTTTAAAAAACGTTTTTAATGCCCAGTACGTTTAAAAAGGTTTTATATAAAATTTTAAAATCTATCATGATGGAGCGAGATCGAACATAGCCCAAATCCAATAGAATTGTCTCTTCCTTTGTTAGAGTGTCGCGGCCAGTGCATTTAGACCAGCAAGTAATGCCAGGCTTAACAGATAGATATTCATCCCTATAAGGGCCATATAAATTCATGACTTCGGGTATTTCTGGTCGAGGTCCAACAAGTGACATACTGCCCATAACTACATTTAAAAAATTAGGTAGCTCGTCGATGCTTGTCTTCCTAGTAAATCTCCCTACTTTAGTAACCCTTGGATCCTCGGCAAAATGAAAATGAAAATTTAAATCATTTTGACCGGAGTAGTCATACAACCTAGGGAATAGTTTCCGGGAATTAGAATACATCCCTCGCAGTTTAATCATGGTAAATAATTTGCCATTATGCCCCACCCTTTTTTGAAAAAATATAGGACTTCCTGGGGAATCTATGCGAATGGCAAAAATTGCAATGATTATTATCGGGAGCGAAATAAGAAATAATAAAATGCCAAAAATTAAATCAAATAGCCGCTTCGTAAATTTATAAAGCAATGTGTCCTGTTTCATTAATTTTCTTTATTTTCGAACTTAATTTTACTGAACTCTGCTAGCCAGAGTCTCATAGACTCCAAGCCATGTTCGAGTTTAGTTGTTGCAGTCCAGCCAAGCAAGCTTTGAGCACGGCTGCAATCCAAAACCATCCTATCAATATCAAACTTTCTACCAGGCCTGTACTCGATATTTGCAGAAACCCCAAGCAAACTTTCTAATTTTTTAAGCAGCTCCCTCAGAGATATGCCGACACCACTGCCGATATTGACTAGGCTTGACTGTTCAGATTTTATTGCAAGTAATGCCGCCTTTACAACATCACCTACATAAACATAATCTCTAATAACGGAGCCATCCCCCCAAATAACAATTTTGTCATTTGTCAGCATCTTGTGCATAAATACTCCAATAGCACCCTGCATCTTTCGAGGATCTTGTCTTGGTCCATAGGGATTAGAAATTCTTAAAATTGAATAATTCAGGCCATGTAATCGCCAATACATTTGAATGTATTTTTCAAAAGCTAGCTTTACTATTCCATAAGAACAAATTGGGAATGTGGGATGCTCCTCTGATATTAATGGTTCATTTGATTCACCATATACAGTACCACCCGATGAAAAATAGATAAATTTTTTGACATTAAAACGGACACATAAGTCTAGTAACGCCACAGACTCAATTAAATTAGTTGTGATGTCGAACAATGGGTCAATATTTGACGTACCTGGCAGTGTAGTGGAAACCAAATGGATCACCACATCTATTTCTTTTTCTTCAAAAATGCTGGTCAATTCACCACGATTTCCGAAATCCGCCTCAATAAAATGAATTGCCGAGGGGGTATTCCGATACCGCTCTTTTGCAACATCAATTGATGTAACGGAATGTCCTTCACTTATTAGCTCATCGATAAGATGTCCGCCCAGAAAACCACTACCACCGAGTACAAGAATATTCATATTAGCTCTTGATCCAATAAGACTTATTGGTTGTCATTCTAAGCTTTAAAAATTTGGGGATAAATCGCTGCATGCGACCAACTTGATAGGCAAAATAACGAATAAAGTTCTTAAAAACAACGGCCGGAAAGGGGAACCTATGATTAAGACTTTTTAAATAGCTGTATTCTGAAAAAACAAATCTTAAACCCTCTCCGTTTGCACCCTTGTATTTGTCAAGCAACCAAAGATTAAAACTATGAAACGCCCCAACATCAAAATATCGAGAAAATTCCTGTGAAGCAGAGTAGTTATGAGAGTGAACTACCTCCGCAACGGGAGAATATGCAACCAACCATCCCAAATCAACCATTCTGGCCACAGCCAAACTATCTTCGGCAAATAAAGTTCCATTAGGAAAGAACCCAATCTCCTCCATAGCACTACGCCTATAAACAGCAAAGGAATTAGAACAAAAAATAGTTTTTATTCCGTATTGATCGATATTAGCTTGACCCTTGAGTATGAATTTATCACCTGGAGGATAATTAAATAGCCTAGCATGCGCCGCAAATGCACTAGCCCCTTGTGATGCTACTTGACGACCATAGCAAGCACCACACCTAGGGCTTTCCAATATCGGAGACAATAAATTTTCAAAAGAGTATTGGTTAATCGGAATCGCATCTTGAGTCAAGAATATATAAAAATCAGTCTGAAATTTTTGGAAAGCGATATTTCTTGTCCCACCATGATCAAATTCTAACCCTGGAATTTCCAACACCTCAATATTGGCATTTCTAAATTGTTCAACAGAACCATCGGTTGAGCCCGAGTCAATAATTAAAATATGATCAGGCCGAATGGTCTGTGAAGCAATAGACTCCACCAACCTGGCAGCAAAAGGCCCAGGGTTAAGAGTTGGAATACAAAGAGCGAAACTATAGGTCAAGAGGCACCAAAATTATTTTCAAAAATATTAAATATTTTATCATCAAAATAATAAATAGAGAATTAAAAAATTCTATTAATTATATTTTTGATTTATCACCCCCAAGATAAATAAATATAAAAATTTGGAATACCACTGGTAGATAAAATAATAAATTGGTGAAGAAAGATAGAGCAACCACTTGGAATATTACAATGTAGCAAAAGAAATTATATATATTATTGCCAGAAATTTTTTTGATATATGCATACAAAAACAAAAGGATTGAAAATGAAATAAACATTCCAAGCCACCCAAAAGACATATAACCAGCTAAGAAGTACGTTCCCATGTTCAAATTTGGATTAATTAATTGCACCTCCTCAAATCCATTGAATTCAGCATAAATTTCATAATATGATTTAATGAATGAGGGAACTAGTTGCGATAAAAAGGTAAAGACGTCACCGTTAGGGATTGAATAATTTATGTTCAATAGCAAATTACTTAATGGAGATACTACATAAATATATGGCCAGTACAAAAAGGCATAGGAAGGGTCAGCATCAGCATCAATAAATGATGTAATTATTTCGTCACCCGTTCGAAGATTACCCATGACCCAGAAAAATAATAGCCCAATTAAAAGCATCAATATTGATATTGATCCTAATTTTAACTTTGACTTTTTACTTAATAGAATCCAAGTCAGAAATATTTGAATACCCAATGAAAATAATAGCTGTCTTGAAAGAAGAATAAATGGATATGTAAATATTAAAATTAAAGCTAATCTGGAATGTCTCAATTTTTGATCATTAAAAATGATCTTATATAGAAATATAGTTGATAAACTCAAATAACATGCATTAATTAAGCCTTGCAAACCTTTTATTCCATAATCATTGTATTCTAAGTATGGTAATCCGAAAATCTTTAAAAACGGGTATTCAAATTTGAAGTAAAAAGATGAAAAAATAAAGCCAATCAGAAATATGACTAAAATAATAATTTCTCTATTTGAGGAAATTAACTTATCTATTTTTGGAAATCGGTATCTATCGTATTTTATGCAATATAGATTATCAATAAATATAAAAATAATCATTGATAACAACAACAAAATTATGAATGTAATATTTGGCTGAAGGGTTATATTTGTATCAAAAATAAACTCAAGAGAAATGGCAATTAACCATGTCAACGAATATGTAAATGAAGCAAGCATACAGTTATTTCAATATTTTATGAAAATAATAGGACAGATAATTATTAATCCTATATATATGGTAAATTGATCTCATAAAACCTCCAATCATTATTTCCAAAGGGAATAATTCTTTTTTGTTTTTTTCCAAGCGATTAATTAAAATCTTATACCTAAGACACGAAAGTGTTAAAAAAATCTTTTGCACTCCATTAAAGGAATTGAGATGCAAAATTTCAGCTTTTAACCTCATCTTGTAGTGCATTGCCTTGTGGACTTTAGAAATAGGTCTGCACGAGTTACTAGAATGAATTCTATATTCCGATACTTTTATGGGCAAAAAATCAAAAGCATCTTCTAGGATGATTCGCAAAAAAATTTCTCTGTCTTCGGTAGCCCCAGTTTCTGTATACAAACCAAGACTATGTTCACCAAAAAAAATTTCTCTTTTAAATATGACTACTGGCCCAGGCAAAACCCAATTCATCAGCAGCTCATTAGCTATTTTTTTATGAGAACAATAGGCATATTTATCAGATTTCCTAAAGTCAAATAACCCACTCGGAGATATCTCTTTAGAATTCTCATCTATTATCTTGCAATCTGAAATTAAAGCTAAACATTTACTTTTCTCTTTGCAATAATTTACCCTCTCCATCAATGCGCCTGGAATTAATTTATCATCACTTGCAAGAGGAATAATAAATTTCCCTAAAGAATTTTTTATTAAATCATTAATAGTAACGGCCAAGCCCCTATTTTCCTGACTACCTAATGAGAAGCTCTTGAAACATGAATTATTTTCCAAACGCCATTTATTTGCCACCTCAAGAGTTTTATCAACTGAACCATCATCCATTATCAATACCTCTATATTTGGATAAGAATCCTTTTTAATACTCTCCAAGCATTCCTCTATATATTTTTCATGATTAAAGCAGGGGATGATAATGCTAACTAAGGGAAACTCTTCTTGGTTTAATTTAATCATAATTTATTTATTAACTATTTTTTGAATAGTCTACTATTAAAATTAGCTTATGGACTGTTAAATACATGATTAACCAATAGAGTAAATATGTAACTGCATACGCAATTGCAGCTCCTTTAATTCCGTACATATCAATTAATATTAAGTTTAAAGCTATATAAATTAATGTAAATGTTATTTCTAATAAAATAAAAGTTTTAGTCATGGCTTTGCTAAGCAATAGAAAAGATGCTATCCAACTTCCTACCTTCAATACATCCCCAAACATAAACCATGAAAATAATTCTCCCATAGGTAGAAATTCTTTTGTGAATAGCACAGATATCACATTGTCTCTAAAAATGAATACACATACTGAGCATATTGCTACCACGGGTAATACGATCTTATAGCCGTTAAAAATCTCCAATTTCAATTCTTTTGAATCCTCTAATTTAGAAAATTTTGGTAAAAAATATACCGTCAATGCTGAGGTGAAAATTAGTAAATAACCAGCACTTAACCTATTCATTGCATCCCAGTAGCTAGCTGGATAGATGCCAAACCTATCGAGAAGGAAATTCCTTACGATCATTTGCGCCAAGGGCGCGCACAACGCAGTTGTAAAGGCCATTAGAATGTATTTGAAAAGATTTCTAGCCATCACATAATCTAATTTCTGGATGAAGTTTTCAACCCTGAACCAATTAGTTTTTTTTAGAATCGCTATAGTACTGAAAAATGCTAACGCCTGATAAATGGAAAGTGCAACTAAAGCGCCCCATAGTCCTTTTTGGCTTGAAAAAATTAGTATTGTGACAAAAGCAATAATGCTTCCAAATATATTTGCTAGAACATATAACTTAATGCTCTCTTTACCATTCAGTATTGCTAAAAACAGTGTATTCAATACTAAAAATATAAAACTAAATCCCAGCCAAATAAAAACATTGGAATATATTTCATCATGCAGAAGCCAAATTGAAGCTTCATTCCTAAAATAAATGATGATTAACATCATTAAAATTGAGCCCAAAATAGATAGGGCTAAGGCGGTAGACCATAAGCGTTGTTGCTGTCTTTTGTTACTGTTATATTCTGCTGTGTACTTAGTGACACCTGTATTTATTGCTCCACCGCCAAACGTGGTGATAATCTGAATAAAATTTTGGAATTGCCCAATCAGAGCATACCCCGAGGGCCCAACATAGATGGCTAGTATTTTGTTTATACCAAACATTGCAGCCATTTTAAATCCAACTGCGATTGAATTTAGTATTCCAACTTTTACTAGCTCGACCTGGAAAATACTCTTAATTTTTAAAATCATTACAAGCTTCAATTACATAGGCCACCTGCTCATCACTCATAGTCGGACCAATAGGGATGCTGAGCACTTCAGCATGTATCTTGTCTGTGAGATTCAGCTCTAAATTTGAATATTTTGTGTATGCAAGCTGCTTATGTGGCGGAATTGGGTAGTGAATTAATGTTTCAACTCCCCTGCCCAGTAAATACTTTTGTAATTCATCGCGATATTTAGTGCGAACTACAAACAAATGCCATACATGCTGGCCATTTATGGGAGTTAAAGGTAACAAAATATTTTTGTTTTTAATCCCCGCCAAATATGATGTTGCTATTTCTTGCCGCCTTTGCGTATCTGAATCTAGATATTTCAGCTTTACCGATAGCATTGATGCTTGGATTTCATCCAGCCTACTATTAACCCCTAGGATAATATTCCTATATCTCTCTTCGGAGCCATAATTTCGCAATGCCTTGAGCGTACTAAATAGTTCGAGGTCATCGGTGGTAATTGCCCCGCCATCACCAAGTGCGCCAAGATTTTTCCCAGGGTAAAAGCTGAAACCAGATGCATCACCCCAACTCCCTGCTCTTTGATGATTTAGGATTGCACCATGGGCTTGTGCCGAGTCCTCCAGCACTAGAAGATGATGTTTTTTTGCTATATCTAGAAGTAATGGCATCTCCACTAATCGTCCATATAAATGGACGGGAAGAATAGCCTTAGTTCGAGGCGAAATTAGCCCTTCAATTTTTTCAATATCTAGATTTAATGTTAACTCGCTAGGTTCAATAAATATTGGAGTCAAATTATTTTCAGTAATTGCCAAGATACTAGCAATATATGTATTGGCTGGGACGATCACTTCATCGCCATCCTCCAATTTTCCCATCACTTTCCACGCCCTTAAGGTGAGGGTTAACGCGTCCAAACCATTAGCAACACCTACACAATATTTGGATCCACAGTAAGTCGAGAATTCATTTTCAAAGGTTGTAACATGGTTGCCATTGATATACCAACCCGAATCAACCACTTTATTTATCGCCTCCATTAACTCGGATTTAAGCCTTAGATTAATGGCCTTTAAGTCAAGAAATGGAATCTTGTTTATATTCAAAATTATTTCCCTGAGCGAACAAAATCCCTGAAATCTTCGTAATCATGAAAATAATCAAGTGGATCATAAATAGTGGAAGCAAGAACCAAACAAACTCCACCTGATGAAAAATTTTCTACCTCCCTCCACATGCCCTTGGGAATATATAGTCCAAAATATGACCTATTGAGTTGAAATTTTCTTCTTTTAAACCCATCATCAACGATCACATCAAAACTACCCGACATGGCAACTATTAATTGCTGTAGCTCTTTATGTCCATGACCTGCACGCGAGGAACCTCCTGGAACATCATATAAATAATAGACTCTTTTAATATCAAATGGGATTTGTACCCCGCCTTCAATTACAGACAAATTGCCACGCAGGTCTGTAATTTTTGGTAACTCAATAATTCTACAGTCATCTATTGACATATCTCTACCTAAAAAGAATTTTTAATTCAATTGCTATCTACGGATTTTCTTTTGCCTTGCATTGTGCAACTGAGCATCTACCAGAATGACCTTTGATGGAATCTTAAATGCATTGAGCTTTGCGATGCATGCTGCCCTGATTCTCTTCTTTACACTCTCTACAGACTCAGTGGATTGCAAAAGAACTTTTGCAACAACAATCTGCCCGAGAAGTGCATGTTTTTCACCGAAAATTGCAACATCTTCAATATTTTCCAATTCAAGAATAACGCTTTCGATTTCTGCAGGGTAAACTTTTTGACCGCCAATGTTGATTAAATCCGTCTCGCGCCCCAATATCCTGAAATAGTCTCCATCTACCTCAACTTGATCGTGGGTATTAAACCAACCATCTTCGTCAAAATCAGAAGGCGCATTCAAATAACCGATCATCGCATACGAAGATTTAATCCAGAGAATCCCATTAATTACTCTTGTCTGAAAGCCATCTCCGCCCACCCTCACCCAAGTGGAGCCATCACCTCTAGACTGCGAATGTAGAACACCAACCTCTGAGAGTCCATAAGTTTGGAGCAGCTTAACTTGTGGGAAAGTCTGATGCATTCGATCAAGCGTTGATTGTGGCATAACCTCAGTCCCATAAGTAATTCGCTTTAAAGACGAAAGATCAAAATTCTCATACATCTTTGATGCGATAAGAAGATTCAGGAAGGATGGTGTAGCAGGCAATAATTCAACTTTAAAAGTTGATATTGCTTCGCAAATTTTAGCGACGGAGCGATCAGAAACCGTAACCACTGTACCGAGTCCTGAGGTAATGGCCAAAATGGTATTAATCCCACCAAAATGATCAATCATTAAAAATGGGATGGCGATAACAGGCGGACGCTTAGTTCTAAATTTTTCCGCTATCCGGACAAAATCATGCAAGATCCCCTTGGGCTTTCCAGTAGATCCGGATGAAAAAAGAACCAAACCTGGAGATTTTTTTTGAATAAATTCCTCAAGTAGCTGGTTACCACTCTTTACCCCCCTTTTATCCGAAATAAAAGCTTCACCATTAAGATCAAATTTGACATACCAATCGCACCCGGAGATCTCTAAAACGGTTGATTCCTCTATAACTGAATTTGTAGTTAACGGTATAACAATTCCACCACAAAGAGCCAAGGCTAAAATAGCGCAAAAAACTTCTGGCGAGTAATCCCCAACCAAAACCACTGTGTGGCCTTGCTGTACTCCAAGCTCAAAAAATATTTTCTCAAAATTATCAACTTTTTCGACCACTTGACCATAGCTTACATGCCTGCCTTCGTGGATGAATGCGGTTTTATCTTGGGCCTCTTTAAAGCGATCTATTAGCCATTGCATAAAATCAAGCTACTCCATCCAATAATTCTCCGAGCACAACTTTAATTAGCCTATAAGAGCTAATATTTCCGGCATCCTCATCTGGAATGGTGATTTTAAATTCATCTTCGAGGGCAAGGATGAGATTCATGTGCCCCAAGGAATCCCAAGTTTTTATATTATCCATACTAGATGCTTCGTTGATCGATGAAGGGTCAACTTTCAACACTACTGCCATTACTTGCTTTAATTTATTTTCATTCAACATATTTAGTGGTAATCCATGAAGTTGGTGGAGGGGAAAAATCCGTTAGAGAAATACTATATTCCCTACCAGTATCAAATTGATCTACAACCGAAAGGCCCAGACGATCATAAAAGTCATTTACAAGTGAATTTTTATCAGAGTTTAGATACTTAGCATAAAGCTGTGTATATCCCCTATTAATAGCATTAGCAATAATTTGATGCCAAATTACCATTTCAACTCCACGGCCAATTACACGGCAACTCATATAAAAATTATCCACTACAGCTTTATCGCCCTCATATTTAACAATTACCACCCCAGTTAATCCAGCATTACCGAACTTATCTGAAACAACTAATGAGTAAACTGCAAAATTATCGTGGTCCATCATAGATAAAATTTCAGCCTCACTGTAGCGAGTTGTCGTTAGATTAAATTGATTTGACTTCATTGAAAGCTCGCTAATTCGTGAAATGCTAGAGCGCAAATTGAGACTCAATTCAACCTTTAAACCCAAGGAAGCTAAATACTCATCTTGATTTTCAAACTGAGCCTTGAGCGCTTCCGCTTCAGATCGCTGCCGATACTGTTGCGTTTTCGACTTACTTTCTTCAGTAACCCCACCAGCTAAGAATAATTTCTTGATTTCAGAAAACAAACCCGGATAGTCCGGGAGATTTTTTGGAACCTGAAAAGTTTTTACCATCGGCAGTTGTTGACGAACAGCCTCGCACTCAAAAGATGAATCATCCAGAAAGACCATACTATCCAGCCCAATATTCAATTCTTGGGCCAAGGATCTAATATTGGAAGCTTTATCTTCCCAGTTTACTTTTTTTACGGCTATATGATCTTCTCGGATCACCATGCTAGGATGCTTTTCTAAGACCTCATTCACATCTGCAAGATTATTTTTAGAGCATAAGCAAAGTAAAACACCACTTTTTTCTAAGGCTAGGATCTCATTTTGAATTTTCCAAAAGATATTTCCGGGGTAATCATGCTTATCCAGCCCAATTCCTGACAATAGATCTTCGCCAATAACACCTCCCCACAAGGTATTATCACAATCTAAAATTAGCGCTTTATAAAAATGAGATCCAAATCCACGGGTTGCTAGGGATATTCTTTTCGCCAACTCATCAAAAAATGCCGATGTATAAGGCGCTTTACTTCGAAAGTAAAAACGACTATCAAATGCTCGCTGATACCCAATAAAGCCCAGAATGTCTTCAGCATCAATAATTCTGACATTGGGAAATTGTCTCGATTCCTCCCTGAGGGCCAAATTAAATCGATTTAAAATGACTCTAGAAACATCGTTGCCAGAAAAATCAATAAGAGGGCTCATTGAATGAAGTGTGCCTAAAAATATCTCCTTCATCGACTCACCCTTTTGCAAGGCAAGCCTATATCGACTCCTCAATTCTGCCTCCTTGGATGCAATCAGGTCCTCTGAAATACATACAAGCTGAGCCTCAAAAGAAGGCATTAAATTATCAAAAAATGGTAGAAGAATCGCATGATCAACCTTATTTTTTAAGAATAAATCGATATCTCCGAGCGGATCATCATAGTTACCATATAAAACATTTATCTTGGTATTTGACAGAAGCCCGTATTTACGCAAATACAATCCAAATTGACTCACCGTAACCGATGATGAAATCCCCCAATTTAACTCCCTTGAGATGTCATTTTTTTCAAGCGCATCAACCGCCCTCATAAGCTCGCTTAAGGAGCTTGCGTTTTCCAAAAGTTTAATCGCATTATTGTCTTGAGTACTCATGAGGTCACAATCCCACCATTAACTAAAATTGTTTGCCCAGTAACTTGAGATGCATCACTTGAAACAAGATAGGCAACGGCCGCTGCTACATCCTCGGGTTTTGTTAATCTTCGGGTCGGAGTCTGACGCGCAATCATTAATTGCACTTTCTCAGAAATACTTCCAATTAATCCGGTCTCACTCATTCCAGGGGATACGCAGTTTACAGTAATTCCATTTGAGCCTAAGTGAGCCGCTAGATAACTAGAAAATTTGGCTAAACTTGCTTTTGCAATAGCGTAAGAGGTCCAGCCGGAAGTTGGCTCACCCTCAACAACCTGAGAGGTAATATTGACTATTCTTCCCCACCCCCTCTCGATCATTTTAGGAATACAGGATTGGCAGAGCAGAAAACTACCTTTAAGTTGAGTATTTAATTGATTTTGAACATCTTCCCAGTCCATCAACTCGAAAGACTTTGGATTAATTGCGGAGGATGCATTATTTACCAGCACACTTACACCACCGAATTCTTTAACTGCTGATTTGTACAGCAATTCCACGCCTTCTTTTGTGGAAATATCTGCACATACGGCAATAGCTTTGCCATTATTTGAGTAAATTTCCTTAACTACCGTATTGGCGCGATCCACCCTACCACGATACGCAATCACCACAGCAAATCCGTCGTTAGCTAGACGTAGCGAAATAGCCTTACCAATCCCGCCCGATCCACCAGTAACCACCGCCACGCGAAGGGCAGATTTTTCCTCAGCAATTTCCTTAGGCAGTGAGGGGGAAAGAACCTTAACCTTCCCGGTGCCCGTCAAAACTGTTTGCTGATGTTGATTAACAATTTTGGTCTCTAATTCCAACAGCCTCTCGCGCTCAAACTTCTTGAGGACTGTACATGATATTGATAATTCATCACCAAGCCTTACTGGAAGCAAAAAATCAAAATTTTGAGACACCCAAAGCGCGCCAGTGCCCGGCAGTCTGGTACCAATTACGGTTGAAATATAGGAGGCACCAAGCATTCCATGAACTACGATATCTTTAAACGCTGTAGATTCAGCATATGCTGCATCTACATGTAATGGGTTGTCATCCCCAGTCATTTCCACAAACCTTCGGACATCGGATTCGGTAATTGTTTTGCTTATTGATTCGCTGTCGCCAACCTGAATTTCCGAAAAGTCTTTAAACATTTTCCACTCCAATTTTTGGGGTGTGCCAGCGCCATACGGAAGCCCCAAAATTAAATCCAGCACCTACAGCCGCCATTACAACAATTTGCCCATCCTTTATTAAGGATTTAGAAACGCATTCGCTTAAAGCAATGCCAACTGAAGCGGAACCTGTATTTCCAATTTCCTGAACATTGGTATAGGTTTTACTCATATCAAAACCTAATTTACGAACAACGTATTCAATCATATTAAGATTTGCTTGATGAAAAATTAAAAAATCAACATCAGTCAAAGTAATTTGACTTTTCTCACACGCTTTTCGAATGACTTTGGGCAAATGGGTAATAGCCTGCTTCCAGGTCGCAATTCCATTCATCTCCATAAAATCTGCAGCTGAGTCAAATGGCGTTTCCTGCGAACGAAAACTAGAGCCCCCTCCGCGCATTCTGACAGCCTCATAATTTGAGCTATCAGTAAAAAAATAGGATGCTAAGATTCCCTCTGCCTGAGGAGCCTTTGTTAAAACAACTGCGCTAGCCCCATCACTCATATAAATAGATGTATTCACATCGGAGCGATCAATATAACGAGAATTCATCTCCACGCCGATAACCAAGGCATTGCGTACCTCAGAGTCGACCTTCATCCTGTCGGATGCAACAGTAAGCCCAGTCACAAAACCACAACAATTAGCCTGCACATCAAATATTTGCGCATTTTTTGCAGCTAAATTTGACTGAACCTTAGCGGAAACCGGTGGGAATATGTAATCCCCTGAAAAAGTGCAAACAATAATCAAATCAATTTGATCCGGCGTCACGCCAGCATCTTTTAACGCCTTTTCTGCCGCCAAAGTTGCAAAGCCAGTAGCCGTATCTTCAGGCCCGGCTAAATAACGTCTTTTAATACCCGTTTTTTCTAAAATCCATGAGGGATCAACTGTCAATTTTTCACAGAGCTCATCATTATCTTCAAATCGATCCGGTAAATGGTGCCCAACCCCAGCAACACATACCCCTGTACCCAATTGATTATTTAATATCGTCATGTAATTAAACCCAAAAATCTTAGAAGATCCGCATTTTCGCGCTTTAACCTATCCCCCTCAATCGCCTTGCCGTGCCCTGGAAAAATCCATAGGTTTGATGTTAATGCGTCCCAAACACTTAAAATACTCTTTTTAAGTAATTCAGGCTTCTCTCCAGGTAGATCTGATAAGCCCACCCCTTGAGCATAAAGAGTATCACCAGTAAACAATGCATTCCCTAAAGAAAGCAAGCAAGAACCAGGAGTATGCCCAGGCGTTGGAATAAATGTGACATCAAAACCACCTATACATATCCGCTCTTCATCGCTAGTCTGCGTAATTGAAGCAAACTTAATGCGCTCACTAAATCCAAAGGCCATTAAAAGAAAATTAGACATCTTATATGTCTTCACATCCGCCTTGTGCATAAAAACCGAAGCGCCATACTTAATCTGAAAATATTCCGCACTACCTGCATGATCAAAATGACCATGAGTACAGCAAACTAATGATGGAATTACGCCCAACTCTTTAATAACTGCATCAATAGCAATTGGATCAAGACCGCCATCTACCAATAGCGCTCCACCAGCCTCTCGATTTAAACAAATATAAGAATTGGATGGAAAGGAGCCACTGGTAATACGCCAAACCTCACCACCACCCCAATCTCCCACCAATTCAGCCATCTAATTTACGCCGCCCAAAAAGACTGTTTGCGCAGTAATCGAAGAGCTGCGCTCCGCAGCATAAAAATCAATAACATTTAATATATCGTCTGAGACTGAAAATCTTGCGATAGGTAGACTGGAAATAATTTCTTCAATTTTATCTCTTGGTAATTGCGAGAGCATATCGCTCTCGATCGCATTAATACCAAGTGTGTTGCAAGTTACATTCATCGACGCAAACTCTTTGGCCATCACATTCGCTAATGTGCTTAAACCAGCTTTACAGGCTGCGTACATAGAATCTCCAATGGGCTCCAAACTAGCGGCCATCGAACCAATATTAATAATCCGACCCCATTTACGCTTTCTCATAAGCTTAGCCGCCTCCCTAGAAACCATGAAGGGGCCCATTAAATTTACATTGACCATAGCTTGGGCAGCCGCAGGCGGCATGATCATTGAGTACTGAGAAGTTAAAACTGCTGCATTGTTAACAACAATTTGTATAGAGTCTGTGACTTTTTTTAAAGCTGCAAATCCACGCACAACAGAATCTGGATCACCAACATCTACCATAAAATGATGGTACTGAGGATGCTTAATTGTTGCCTCCTGGCGCGCAAACCCTAAAACCGTAGCGCCATTTAATAAAAAATGCTCAGCAATTGCTTTTCCTACGCCGCGCCTACTGCCGGTAACCAATACAACTTTATCCTGATATATTTTTGCATTCATCATGCACCCTCTGCGGCCAAAACCATAATGTAGGCGAGCAAAGATTTAACGTTGGAGAAGGGCGAAATTTCCTGACTCATCGCACGATCATCGGTAAGGCTAATGGAGTGGCCTAGCAAATCAGAAATATCTCCCTCAACGTCAACAATGACTGATACCAAAGACAAAGAATCTAATTCTGCTTCCGCGCCAAATAAACAAGTGTTTTCATTTACTCCAAATTTATCGCCATCCTCCAACTCATCATTCAAATTATTGAGCGCCTTAAAGATCACTTCTAAAACTGCTGTTTCTTGAATCATTTTCTATCCGTAGTAATATTTTTATGCGTTAATCAATCTGTTCATTTTGGGTAAAGCTTCCTCGAAGTATTCACCATCAAGGAGGCCTAGAGCTATGGCATCCTGCCATTCATTATTAATGAAATAATGTTGACGAAGAACACCCTCTTCTTTCATGCCTAGATATTTTTGCCACTTAATCATTAACTTATTTTTAGAAGCGACTGTTCCGTATAAGCGCTTTAATTTGAGCCTATCAAAAGCGACCTGATATAAAAGCTTCATGGCCTCAACAGCGACAGGAATTCCCTTAACTAAATCTTCCTCGCCAATTAAAAAACGTGCCGTCTGAGCATGAAGATTTTTAGTATCAACATCAATTAACGAAAGCATGCCAACAGGTGCGCCAGTCTTAAGCTCAATAATGTAATTAAACTCAGTTGAAGGTCTAGATTTAATCCAATCTGCTTGCTCTTTCTCAGTGGATGAGCCAGAATTTAAAAATCTAGCCCTATCCTTCAGGCGCCATTTTAACGTAATCGAAGCATCAGATTCTTTGATTAAACGTAGATTAATCCATCTACCTTCTTCGTTACTTAGTTTTTTTTCGCCAATATCGCCCATGATCATTCCTATTTAGATTTCAGGGCGCCTTACCACTACTCCAATATTTGCCATTAAATTTGGGGGCAACACATTAGAAATATTAGTTAAGGCTTTAATCAACTCAGGAGACCATTCAGTCATCATGCTATTAGGAACGGTCTTTAAAAAATATCCAAACTCGTCTTTAATCTCAAAACCTGCATTCCGAAAATAAGCTGTCAATTGGTTAAGGGTCAAGACCCTTTGATGCCCAACGATTAAATCTCGCCCAGAAAGCGTGTCTAGCTTTTCCTGGATCCCCATCATCACAGATAATTGCCGATGCAAAGACTCTGCGTTAGGGACAACGGCTATGCAAATGCGCCTGGCTTAAGCCAACTAAAGATACACTTACAGACCTCATCTAGATTATCAACATGTTCGAGAACATGCAAAGCCAACACTGTTTCATATAAATTAACAGGGGAGAAATTTTCGAAATATGAGCAATGAACGGCAGCAAGCTTTGTGTCAAAACGCTTAACGGCATCCTCACATAATTTGGAGGAGCCCTCTATAATTTCAACTTTATAGCCAGCCTTAACCAAGGGCTCGGTAATTGTGCCCTCACCAAAACCCATCTCCAAAACCGGTTCGTCGATTTTATGTTCTTTTACCCTACTCAGTAGCCGAGGTAGGTTCTCAGCATGAATAATGTTTTCTATGAAATTTTCACCGGTCTTATCCTCAAGATAAATGTTCGCAGCAAACTGTTCAATCTTTTTACTTATTTTATTTTCCATTTGGAAATTTCACTTTAAAAAAGTTAATTCTTAATCTACTCAAGCCCGATAATATCCGCTCTAGTTAGTTCAAATGCACCTTAATTATCAAATAGCATTGCTACTTTTGACTCTAGACCAAAGGCGTTGACCTAAGAGCAATAAAAGCACCAAGAAAAATCCGCCAGCTAATCCGCCCAAGGAGCTTTTGATCATGCCACTCTTACTACTACTCGTGGGGGCGGTATTTGCCTCCAATCCCTTAGTAAACCGAGCTTGAATCATTAAAATTTGCGAGCGGATTTGATCTAAGATTTCTTTTTGTTTGGGATCATCTTTACCAATCTTGTCACGTAGCTTTGCCTCAATTGCAAGAAGCTCCTTATCCAAAACTAAGCCGTCAAAGGTGGTTTCTATTTTAGGAAGCGCTTCATCAAGAAATAATTTGGTTAAAGCGAGCTGACCCAAGCGATCATCCATCCTACTTAATGTCTCCTTGGACTGGTTGATATCATTATTAGCCGCAATAATTTGTGTGGTAATTGAAAGGTACTTGGCGCCAGATTCTTTAGGATCAATCACTTGCTGACTGGTCGAAGAGCTACTAGGGTATCGCTTATATAACTCTTCTAAAGATTTCGCTCGTTTCTGTTGATAACCCATCTCAATTTGAGTGCCCGTGATTTTTCTTTGAATTTCTCCTGCAGCACTAATGACCTCGCCCTCATAAGAATTTAGCATACCGCGTAACTGTAGGTAAGCTCCTCCAGATCGCAAGAACTGGGCGGCCACTCTGACAGCATCTATTGCACCCCCTTTGCTGGAGCCTTTAGCGCTAACAGCAACACTCAAGATCGTCGTGCTAGCACCATCAAATTCTTTGCTTATACCCGCTAGGTCCTTGGTGTCGGCCTTCGAAAGAGCATAAGTCGGTATTGCATTTTTCTGCCACCATTGATCACTAGAAAAATCTCGGTATAGGTCAGTCTGACCCTCGGGTACCTTGCCCTCCTCCAATATTTGAGCAGCTAAATTAGGCAGGCTTTTTTGAATTGCCTTCCAGGATAATAGATCGAGTCCGTATGTGTTGGTGCTGGTGTTGGTGTTGGTACTGGTGTTATTGAGGAGGATGTATTCGGCAGAATAGCTGCCCAATAGTAACCAGCCACCCAGGCCCAATAACGCCCCAATCATGGCTGCAATAGCCAGCTTTTTCCAAGATTCGATCAGGAAGTTGACAATATCTCGAAGAGAAATTTCCTCGGCACCTTGATTTAAGCCGTCAGGCATCATCTGATTACTCAATTTATACTGAAATGAAAGTTGTTTGAATTTAGTAGTAACAACTAGAAGCTATAAGTATTACCCTCAATTAAAGCTTATCTAGAATTTATTACTAATTATAACTGCGTTGAATTGCTTATTTCTGCTAATTGCCTCTAATATACGGTTTTGGACGAAGATTTAGGGCTGCAAGTAATGCCATGGTAAAAAGCAGTATCTCCACTGCATGATGATTGCTTAGCTCCCCAAACGTATATAGGCAAATAATTGCCATTACCAGACTAATTAGCACCCCTCTAGTGGACGTCAAACATCTTATTGACCCGTACAAAATAGATGCTAAAGCCCCCCAAATGCATATCAGAGCAGGAAAACCAAATGACAAGGCAATATCTATCCATCCACTGTGAGTTGATCTCGGCAATGAATTTGGTGGAAGATTTGGATACGCCTTGGTTAGCGTGCGTTCAAGTGGATACTGGAGGATGCCATTACCCCAAGGATTGGAGGGAATCAATATCAGCCCAGCCGTTGCCCAAGAAACCCTTTCAAACACATTTGGGGTGATAACTCTTCCAGACGGAAGGGTTGGATAACCTAAGGTGGAGGGGCTTTTCCATTGAGGATATTTATCAATCTGAACGCTTTCCCGAACATCCTCCATAAGGTATTGCCAACTTGGATTTTGCTTAAGTTGAAGCCTTCCAAATCCTGCAATCAGAACCAAAAGCAGCAGAATCGCAGCAATCAAAATTAATTTACTCTTCCAAGTTTCTTCGTGGGATTTAGACCCCAAAAATCGTTTTACCCCCCATAATCCCCAAGCAATAGCGAGAATAATTGCCAAACCAATACCATTTTTAGCGTCAAATATATAGACGTAGGCATATAAAGGGAGTGCAATAGCAAATATAGTCAGTGCTACATTTATGGCACCCCCCCTTTGGCTGCCAGACCCACTAGATAGAAGATCGATCAGTCGGCCACCTGCACCCGCAATTAAAAGGGTACCAATTAGCACCCCATTAATTTTTCCATAAAAAACATAATTTAAATAATCGGGGTGAAATAATTGGTGACTAGCCCATACCCTTGGGAGGTATTGAAAATAAAGGATTACAAAACCTCCAATAAGTCCATAACCTAGCAAGTTAATTCTAGAAGGCTTTTGAGCAATCACTAAGCCGCATGCCCATCCCAAAAGCGACGCCTCCAAACCCCTAAACCAAATAGACTTAAGCTCTTTTAGCTGTAATTGCTCATCTTGAGAAAATAAAAAATAATGTATCAGAACCCAGATAAAGAGGCAGCCGATAAAAAATAGTGGGGTGATATTGCGCCACTCAATTGAAAGTGGTGCGATTCTGTGCGTCAGGTAAATATAGGCAATTGATAGTAGGCACCCTAGACTCAAAAGGATATTTCGCAATGCAATAGTGTGCTGCATTGCCCAAATTGCTAGTAACACAGCACATAAAATGGCAATAGATAATCCTAAGCAATTTATTAGCGCCAGCCTGGGATTTTTGAACATATTCTTTGCTTTTGTTTATTGAGCTTATTTTAATACGCAATAGTCTAAATTTTCGATCTTAAACTCCTTGATACTGGAAGCTAGCCACACCCCCTTTTTTTTAAGCTCAATTGGACTATGCGCTTAATGGCCACAATGGGGCAAATGTTAGAATATTTCGATTAAGTAAGGAGAATGGGTTAGCAATGAAAGTTGGCTGCATCATTCAGGGCGACATTCGCAGAGGCAGTAGCCTTATTCTTGATTTGCTCCCACAGCTCTTTGACTATACAGTCTTATCCACATGGGATGACGGTCAGGAAACTCCAAAAGGTAATTTTGATCTCATTAGAAGCCCAAAGCCAGCGGCTCCAGGCTTTACCAACCGAAATTATCAGCGCTTCTCCACAGCAAGAGGTCTAGAGGCAGCAAAAGCTGCCGGATGCGACTATGTTCTCAAGTGGCGTACAGATATGCTGCCGACCCAGATAAGTATTGCGCAATTATTGGATTGGGCTCAATTCTCTTCACCTAAGGGGACTAAATCCAGGATTGTTGTTCCAGCATTTCGAAATATCTCAATCACCCCCGATACTTTTTCAACCATGCCAGATCTATTCTCATTTGGACACATGGAAGAGATGGAAAAACTGTGGGGTGATGATGATTTTGATTACACTCAAAACTTCAATATGTCAGCATATGACGCCGGCATACTTAACCCTCAATATTTAAACTCACCGGCACTAGCAGACCTATATTGTGCTGAAGCAGAGCTATATGCACTTTATAGATCGAAGTTAGTTGAGACATGTAATCAAGCTCTACGTCATAAGCTGGTGGCAGAAAACTACTTTAGGCTGATAGATCATCGCCGCCTTGGGATTCTGTGGTTTGGCCCTCAATCAGGATTCAGGAGCATCGGACAGGCATGGGAGCATCCATGGTGGACCGAGAAAAATTGGCAACAACATAATGCTCGTATTTATCCTTGCGGGTATCAATCGAGCGGGCCACTCTCAAAGCTGAAGAAAAAAATTTCAAACTATAAAATTCAAAATGAACTTAAATGCCAGGAAAAAATTTGGCTCGATTCATTTTCTAATGTATCACTCTAATTTAAGAAGGTAGATTTAGATGGGTCTTTTAAAGAAATATTTCAGAAAAGCAAAGTTTGCTAAGAATTTTAGAATTAAACGGAATTCCTTAGAAAATAGTCGATTTTCAATGGAGTGGAATGATCGATACCCCTGCCTTAATGACGCAACATCAAACACGGGTTTTGACTCGCACTATCTTTTTCATACTGCTTGGGCGGCCCGCATATTGGCTAAAAATAAACCGAGTCTTCACATAGATATTTCATCATGCCTTAGATTTGTTTCGCTTGTATCAGCGTTTATTCCCATCCACTTTTATGACTACCGTCCAGCCCAGCTAAATCTATCTGGACTTCAGTCTAGCCAGGCAGACCTAATGAACCTGCCTTTCGAAAATAACTCCGTTGAATCACTATCATGCATGCACGTCATTGAGCATATAGGACTGGAGCGCTATGGTGATCTCTTTGATCCTGAAGGTGATCTAAAAGCCATTGAAGAATTGAAGCGCGTACTAGCGATTGATGGGCATCTATTATTTGCTGTGCCTTTGGGCGAAAAATCGATTATTCAATACAATGCTCATCGGATTTATACATATGAGCAAATTTTGAATTACTTTGCCGGCCTGCAACTGGTCAATTTTTCTTATATTAATGATGCTGGGCAATATATTGAGAGTTCTAGCCCTCAGGATGCTATTGGACAAATCTATGGCTGTGGCTGCTTTTGTTTTAAAAAATAAAGTGCCTAAAGAATTCTTCCAATATTTTCCTTAAACATGAGATAGGTTTTCCCTTCATAGTGATAAGGAAACGATCTAATATTTTCAGGTGCATCACTTGGCCAGTGCACCTTAGAACCATCAACTTCGACTGAGAATACATTAGATCTGGTCTTGGAAATTTCTTGAATTGCCAGGGCTATCGCATGATAGCGCTCAATATAGATTGGCCGGGTTTCCAATGCAATTGGAAAGTGCAAAAAATAAATTGGTACTTTACCCCAGCGACGTTCAAATAAGTCAAATAAGGAAGTGTATGCGGACTTCAACCTTCCAGATGGCATATGCCCCGAACATTCATATTGCTCAGAAAACACTTCAGAATGTGCCAGATCACTATACCCACAACAAAATTGCCATTTATCTAACTTATTGAAAAATAGTTGATCTGTTAGCTCGGCAAAAGAATCCATAAAGATAAATTTTGGGGCACGCCTAGGTAGGCAGTCAAAAAATTCAAGCTGACGAATGAGTGGCAACACATCTTTTCTTGCCATAAATCTAGCTATAAGGCTACTTTTTGGCAAAAGTGATCTATCACCCCAATAACTCAATAAGAGATCTACCCGGCCTTTTTGAAAGTTAACCTCTGTAGGTAAATTATCAAAATGCTTAAGAACATCATAACCAAGACAAGCATGCCGCCCCAAGAACCATTCTTTCCATAGATATCGCCACCGTAGACGATATTTAATATATTCTTTAAGCGGCTTAAGGAAGGATGAAACAGCGCCCATAGGGGATATTACTTCTGAATTAACTTTAGATAGGTGTTTAAGTCTTCTGGAGTGCCAATTCCATGCATTTGGGATTGTTCTATGTTAAAAAT
This sequence comes from Polynucleobacter sp. JS-Polo-80-F4, assembly GCF_018881965.1. Lineage (GTDB taxonomy): Bacteria > Pseudomonadota > Gammaproteobacteria > Burkholderiales > Burkholderiaceae > Polynucleobacter. Next base: position 1,124,358 of record NZ_JACVPI010000001.1, on the reverse strand, counting down.
TCCTACCTTTTTGCCCAGACGAATAAGATAGTTGTAGATGGGGCATGTATAGAATTCATTATTAACGCGATCGTTCTCAATGATCATCTGAATAATGCCATCAACTAGCTCATCAGCGCGCTTGAAGTAATAAATACCCACAGTGGCAAATTCTGAGATCGCTTTTTTTTCTTGCACTTCAATAACCAAACCCTCAGCGTCAATTTTTGCAAAAGACCATTTAGGGTTTAATTCTGCATCAATAAAAGTCAAAATAGACCCATCAAGATCCCTTACCTTAGCATCCGCCAAAAACTGAGTAAAGCACTCATCAATAATTTGGTCTGAGTTGGCAATCACCACTTCCTCGCCAGGAGCGAGATATGACCTAGCAAATAGAACAGTGCAGGCTGTTCCTTCGGTTAGCATGTCGATGGGAACAAATACAGCATTAAATTGTAATTGTATCTGGGTGACTAACTCTAAATTGCTTTCAATATGTTCTTTTCGAGCAAGCAGTGTAAATTTAGCCCCAGGTTGATACAAATTCTCCATCACATGAACAATCATTGGCTTGCCAGCAACGTCAATAAGTGGCTTTGGCACCTTATATCCAGCGCTAGCAAAGCGAGAACCTAGTCCTGCCATTGGAATCACAATATTCAACTTGCTTCACCCATATATTTATCATTTTGTGCACCGGGATATTTCACAACCACCGTAGTGGCATCTTCCAAAACTTCAAAGTCAGTAGCCTCTCCTGGCTCAATGACGATGATATCGCCGACACCATAAAGCTCTCCATTCATACGAACTTTTCCAGAGACAATTACCGTAATTTCAGTGGCAATTTTATGGTGGTGCGTTTCTTCATATTCGTTCTTGCGATACTGCTTAACACCCACCTCAACCTCTTGAGTTTTAATAATAGTTGGGGAGAAGTCACCTACAAACCACCCCTTAGTCATATCATTTAGTTGATACTTTTTCATAAACCCTTCTCGTACTCTTCAATTTTTTGAGGTGTATAGAAGCTATGATATCTATCGTTTGGGATGCGTAAAGCCTTGATGCTCTTGTTTTGTAGAATCAATTCATTAAAAGTTGTGGAGATATAGAAAATATCCGCATTAGAACAAGATTTCAAAATCATAGACTTGGCGGCTCCAACAAAATCTTTGCCTTGCTTGTAGTAATAAAAGCCGGCAATCGCATTTCGGCTCAAAGGCCTCTTTTCTGCAGTCTCTAGAACATAGTCATTCTCGCCTAGCAAGACAAATGACCATCGTGGATGAGTGGTACTAAAAACTAAGCACCCTGCATCACTTCCCGAACCATGAAATTGATCATATAACTCAGAAAGACTGCAATCAATCACTTGATCAAAGTTGGCGATCACTAAAGGGTGTTCGTTATTGATTGCATCTACTGCCATAAGCGCACTACAGGCGGCACCCTTAGTCTCTTCATCAAGAACAATAATCCTGCACTTCCCATCGGTCAAAAGACGTAGAGTGTCGTCTAAATGAAATTTGATACAGTCACTTTTTTTAACAACAAAAATGAACTGCAAATCTTGCTGCATTGCCTGAAGATTTTCAATAGCATGCTGAATCATGGGCTTACCCATGATTTCAATCAGCATTTTTGGATAGAAATACTCTTCAGCATCAAAGAACTTGGAGCCACCGCTGAGTGGAATGAGTACATTGATCATGAGGCTGCCTCAATCTTTTGAATATATTCCACAATATTGGCGTAATTCACATCGGTTACTTGATCAATCTGCATCACATGAGCTCCAGCATCAGTAGCAGCTCGAATACCATTTTCGTTATCTTCCAAGACCAAACATTCACTTGGAAGAACCCCAAAACGTTCGATTGCTTTTAAATAGATTTCAGGGTCGGGTTTGGATTTACCTACATCTTGATTTGATAAATAAAAATCAAAGTAATCAATTAAGGCTGCTTTAGATAGCATCGAGGTAATGGTATCTCGAATCGAGTTTGAGCAAACCGCCATCCGATACGCATCCCTCTTTAACCTTGAAATAGCATACTCATGACAAAATGTAGGGGCACATTTTGTCATCGTAATATCCATTGTAAAGACTTGCTTCAGGTCATTAATAAAACTATGCAATTGCTTTGGCAATTGCGAATGCGAGCTGAGAATTTCTAGTTTTTTCTTCGTAGGCAAACCGTCGTAAGTTACCAAGTGATCATGCCTTGAAATTTGAAACCCAAAAATAGCTAGCGCTTTATTCAGTGCCTCATAGTGCCAATCCGTAGCATCTATTAAGACGCCATCCATATCGAAAATGATGCACTTAATTTTAGTCATAGAAATATCTCTTCGCTTCTAGCGGCAGATCAGTACAAAGCATCATATTAATACCTGATGTGGATAAAGATTTAAGCATGCTCCACAAAGCCTTGTGTTCACGTCCATGCAGCTCTGGGGACACAATTGCGATTCTCTTACCAAGAAAAGAAAAGTCTCTAATAACCTGCTCAGAGTACCACTCACTTTTAAATGCATCTAACCAGATACCAGTCGCATGGTTATCAAAATCCTGATAGCTCTCGTATTCACTCACCCTAGTGAACGTATTTATCTTTGATTTAATATATCCCAAGGAATCGGGGACTGACATATCAAATACAAAGTAATCCTGTGTAGACCACTTAACCAAGTATGGATTTAATAGCTTTTGTAATCCATCTGATTTAATGTTAATTGCGTGCGGATCAACGCTGTGGTAATGGCTACATAAATCAAAAAAAGATTTTGCTTTAATTGATCTGGGACCCGCCGGATCGTGACTGATTACTAGCTCACCATTAAAATCCCTAAAGTCAGTCTCAATTCCAAAGCCATTTTGTAACGCCCTCTCAAAGGCTGGCATTGTATTTTTTTCCTCAGGCTTAAGCCACATACCCCGATGAGCAATGATTTTCATCGTTAGCGCTGCATCATTAAAAATGAATCGTATGCTTTTATAAGCCCCAAAGGTAAATGAATCTCAGGCGTCCATCCCAGTTGGTTTAACTTGGAAGAGTCCATCCATTTGCGTGGTGCACCATCAGGTTTGGTTGCATCAAAACCAATCTTTCCCTGGTATCCCACCGCTTGACCCACTGCATTTGCTAATTCTGAAATCGTCACATCGCTACCAAATCCCACATTAATATGACTTTGCATTGGCTCAGTATGTTGGTCATAAGTAGACTTATCTATGTTCATCACGAAGACAGAGGCAGCTGCCATATCATCTACATAGAGGAACTCACGCTTAGGAGTACCCGTTCCCCAAATGATCACTTCAGAACTATTGGTTACTTTCGCCTCATGAAAACGCCTGATTAGAGCCGGAATCACATGACTATTTTCTAGGTGGTAATTATCACCGGGGCCATATAGATTGGTTGGCATAACCGAGCGGTAGTCCACCCCATGGCTTTGACCATATTGACGGTTAAAACTCTCGCACATCTTGATGCCAGCAATTTTGGCAATCGCATAAGGCTCATTAGTAGGTTCCAACTTACCCATTAGCAAAGCGTCCTCACTCATCGGCTGAGGAGCCAACTTAGGATAGATGCAGCTTGATCCTAAAAACAATAATTTTTTTACGCCACTGCTAAAAGCCTGATGGATGACATTTGCCTCCATCATGAGGTTTTGATAAATAAATTCTGCGGGAAAGGTATTGTTCGCATGAATACCTCCCACCCTAGCAGCTGCCAAATACACTTGATCAAGCTTCCCTTGTTCAAAAAAGGCTTTTACGGCAGCTTGATTCGTTAGATCAAGTTCAGCATGAGTTCTGGTGACTATATTGGTATAGCCCTTAGCTTGCAGATTACGCACAATTGCTGAACCGACCATACCGCGATGCCCAGCTACATAAATCTTTTGGTTTAAATCTGAAGGCATGTATTAATCTTCTCTTTAATTCTCTTTACCAACTGCAACCGAGTAACCATGCTTACTCAGTAGGGCATGTTGCTTAGCTTGCTCAAGATCATTGACCACCATCTCCACGATCATTTCATCGAGAGTAATTTCTGGAACCCAACCTAATTTCGCTTTTGCTTTGCTTGGGTCACCCAAGAGAGTCTCTACCTCCGTGGGACGATAGTAGCGTGGATCGATTTGGACGATAACATCACCCACTTTAAGAGCCGGGGCCTTATCACCTTCGATCGCTGCAACAATTGCCTTTTCATTTTCTTCCTTACCCTCAAACTTCAGGATGATGCCTAGCTGCTTGGCACTGCGAGTAATAAATTCACGAACGGTAAACTGCACGCCAGTAGCAATTACAAAATCTTCTGGCTTATCTTGTTGAAGCATCAACCATTGCATGCGTACATAGTCCTTAGCGTGACCCCAATCACGCAGGGCGTCAATGTTACCCATATAAAGACATTGCTCAAGGCCTTGAGCAATATTGGCGAGGCCACGAGTCACTTTACGTGTAACAAAAGTTTCGCCACGACGTTTGGACTCATGATTGAAGAGAATGCCATTACATGCATAAATTCCATAAGCTTCACGATAGTTCACCGTAATCCAGTAGGCATACATCTTGGCAACTGCATATGGGCTTCTAGGATAGAAAGGTGTAGTTTCTTTTTGCGGAATTTCTTGTACCAAACCATAGAGCTCAGAAGTAGAGGCCTGATAAAAGCGAGTTTTCTTTTCAAGACCTAAGATGCGAATAGCTTCTAACATTCGCAAGGGACCCATAGCATCAACGTCTGCCGTGTATTCAGGGGATTCAAAAGAAACTGCAACGTGAGACTGTGCGCCCAAGTTATAAATCTCATCAGGTTGACACTCCTGAATGATCCGCACCAGATTGCTGGTATCGGTTAAGTCACCGTAATGCAAAATCAAATCTGGATGATTCACATGCGGATCTTGATAGAGGTGATCAATACGCTCAGTATTAAAAGAAGAGGCGCGACGCTTAATGCCGTGAACGATGTAGCCTTTTTCCAATAGAAGCTCTGCAAGATAAGAGCCATCTTGGCCGGTAATGCCGGTGATTAAGGCTACTTTTTTTGATGCGCCCATGCTCTTCTCGCTTTTTTTGCTATTTAACTTAAAACCGTAATTTTACTTGTAGTTTCTAATAGAATTTAATTACGCCCGTAGGTATCTTCAAAGCGAACGATATCATCTTCGCCCAAATAGCTACCCGACTGAACCTCAATAATCTCTAGGGGTGTTTTACCAGGATTAGCTAAGCGATGGGTTTGTCCCTGAGGAATATAGGTGCTCTGATTTTCAGTCAGAGTAATGACTTGGTTGCCGTTGGTAATTTCTGCCTCACCCTTAACCACAATCCAATGCTCCGCTCTGTGGTGATGCATTTGCAATGAAAGGCTTGCTCCTGGCTTTACCTGAATACGTTTTACTTTAAAGCGCTCACCTTCATCAACACTGTCATACCAGCCCCAGGGTCTTGCCACTTTGCGGTGTAGATTCTTCTCTTCTCTACCCTGGGCCTCTAACTGCGTCACAATATTTTTAACATCTTGGCTATTTTTTCTATCAGCAATTAATACCGCATCAGCTGTCTCGACAATCACCAGATTTTCAACCCCAACAACGCTGACCAATCTACTGCTGCCATAGACTAATGAGTTTTTAGAATTCGTGATTAAAGTATCGCCACTAGTCACATTGCCATCTTTATCTTGTTGCCCCACTTGCCAGACGGCATCCCATGCGCCTAGATCATTCCAGCCAGCATCAAGCTCAACCATTTTGATGGGAAATTGCGATTGAGGACATTTCTCAATCACAGCATAGTCAATTGACTCGCTTGGAATGGCTTTAAATTCCTCTTTGCCGGGGCGAATAAAGCCTACACCATCAGAAGCATCATCCGATTTTGACTGCCAAGCCTTTTTTGATGCCTGACTAATGTCAGGTCTAAATTCTGTTAAAGCTGCCAGCCAGGTGCTTGCTTTCAAAACGAACATGCCGCTATTCCAGAGGTAGGAGCCTTCAGCTAGATAAGCCTGAGCAGTCTTGCTATCAGGCTTCTCCACGAAACGCTTTACCTCATAAGCATTATTTTGGTCTTTGCTACTTGCGCGTTGAATATATCCATAACCAGTTTCTGGTGCAGTTGGAGTGATACCCAAAATTGCAATTGAGTTTGATGTAGCTTCTACAGACTGAATACAATCTTGCAGGGCTTTAGTAAAAACTTTTTGATTTTTAATGGTTTGATCTGCAGGCGTAATGATCAAGATGGGATCTTCAGCATTTGATAATTGCTGCGCACAAAGTGACGCCATACTCAAAGCAGGTGCAGTATTTTTACCGACTGGCTCAAGTATCAATTTAGCTTTGATAGATTGCAGTTCGCGCAATTGATCCAAAACCAAAAATCGATGATCTTCGTTAGTGACCACCAGAGTGTCACCTAATCTGATCTTGGCGTTGCTCTTATTGCCTACAGAATTGATTCGCTCTACCGCTTGCTGAAATAAGCTCTGAGAAGAGCCGTCACCCGATAAAACTAGAAACTGCTTAGGGAACCCAGAACGCGATAAAGGCCAAAGTCTAGTGCCTGACCCACCACAAAGAATGACTGGGATAACTAAAGCCATTTGTCTATCGAAAGCCTTTAAATTTGAGTAATCCCATTTTATAGGGTTTAGTTTGCTATAAGCAGTTTGCTACAAACCGCCAATTATTTATTTATTGTTCAGGCGCACAATAGGAGACGCTATTACGCGCCGGTATTTAAAACTATTAATAAGGAGTCAATATGACAACAGGGAATATTCCAAAGATTAAGCTTCGTAACTCATTAACAGAGTGTGGCCAGTCCATTCGCAAAGAAAATGCGGGCAAATACCAAAACTATGCAATTAAAGACTGCAAGGCCTCTATTGCAGCCGGGCGCATCAAATAACCCTTATGCGATTTAAAAAGAGGCTATTGCCCCTTTTTTTGCTCCTCGCTCCTTAGGAGCAGACTCATTACGATCTTAGTTCGGCCTATTGGGATAGCGCTTACCAGTGAGATTGCTATAAGCCGCTCCAGCCAGCACCAACAGAATCGAGTCGATCATTACCGGGAAAAAAGCATAGCGGAAGTGCAAAATATGCCCCAGCACCACGATCAAAGACACTGCGGCTGCTGGAGGATGCAAACAGCGAAGAAAAAACATTCCCAAAATAGATAGGCTAGCTGCTAAGGGCATAGCTATCAAAGGCTCATCCACTAAATGGACAACACAAATTCCAACCAATGCGGACAAGGTGTTGCCAGCGATCACAGCCCAAGGCTGGGCCATTGGACTGCCTGGTAAGGCAAAAACCAGTAAAGCGCTAGCGCCTAGGGATGCCATAAGCCATTCATCAATGCCGCGCAGCTCCCCAAGGTACTTGGCGGTAGTGAGTACTAACATAAGACCAATGAAAGCCCCAAAACCAGAGCGCAATCGCTCCAATATGGCTACTGGCGGCTGGTCGCCACCAAAATAAAAAGCGTAGCGCTGCAAATTCTTTTTGATACGGGCTTTCAGAGTAAATCTCCTAAGATGGCTTTTATGAAAAGGATACACGCCTCAATCAGGATAGCCCGGCCTAATATAAATTAGTCATCAAAATATAAAAGCCACCCTAGGGTGGCTTTTATTGCCCCATAAACACTGGGGCATCAAAACAATCTATTACAACTGCTTGATATCTAATTACGCCTTCTTAGCGTAAGCAGAGCACCAGCCTTTACCAGCAACTTGCTTGCCAGCAAACAATGAGCAACCACCAGCAGCTGCGCCAACTTTACCCTGGAACAATGCGCAGTTGTCGCACTCTTGACCAGCAGCATACTTAGGAAACTTCGCTTTATCTACAGCAGTTGCAACTGCCTTGTAGCCCAATGCAGCAGCTTGTGGATCAGTTTCAGCAACCATTGCTTGAGCTTGAACTTTACCGTTCAATGCCAATGTACAGGCACCAGCAGCAGACAAAATCATAAATTGGCGACGACTATTTTTCATGGATTCTCCAAAAATAAATCAGTAATTAACTTGCAAGCGCATCAAGTAATAATGCGCAACTTTGAAAACTAAGTGTGATCATAGTGGAGAAGATTTAGGTACGCCAGCTAGCACCTAAGTCAATGATTTATATAGGAATATTGATGAGAATTGTTCTCATCAAATTTCATACTGGAAACACCGATTAATTCCAGCCCTTCAGTTTCATGCAACCAATCCACTGGCGGATGTGAACGCCTGAACCAGATTCAGGGTAATCCTCTTTGCATTCTTTGAGATCCTTGTTGTAATTTAATTTGTTATTTTTTGAAGGATCTTGATTTTCTGATGGAAAAGATGAGCAAGCGGCAACACTCAACGAAATTAGAAGCAGTGAAATCCTATATCTGATTCGAAATATCTTTGTGTTCAATGCGTACCCTAACTTACTTGCGGTCAATCAGAGCCAAGAATTCTCTACGCAAGTTAGAGTCTTTTAAGAAGGCGCCACGCATCACACTATTGATCATCTTAGAGTCGCGATCTTTAACACCACGCCATTGCATACAAAAGTGATCGGCATCCATCACTACTGCCACACCAATCGGCTTAATCTTTTTCTCAAGCATATCTGCCAACTCCACCACAGCTTCTTCCTGAATCTGTGGACGACACATGACCCACTCAGTGAGTCTGGAGTATTTTGAGAGACCAATCAACGCAGAGTCTTTGCTTGGCAATACACCGATCCAAATACGGCCCATGATGGGGCATAAATGGTGCGAACAAGCGCTACGAACGGTAATAGGCCCAATAATCATGAGTTCGTTTAAGCGACTCACATTCGGAAATTTCGTTAAGGTCGGCTGCTCTACATAGCGCCCATTAAAAACCTCCTGGACGTACATCTTCGCTACGCGACGACTCGTATTTTGAGTGTTGTGGTCATTTTTTGTGTCTATAACAAGACTCTCTAAGACAGCCTGCATCTTCTCCGCAACTTCATCCACCAAGCCTTCTAACTCACCTGGCTTAATAAATTCTGAGATATTGTCATTTGCATGAAAGCGAGCCTTCTGGGCTTCAATGCGGCGGCGAATCACTACTGATAATGGCAAGCCAGAATCATCTTTTGTAGATCCTTTTTTGATGGCCACTACCTTTTTGGCTGCTGTCTTGGCCGCTGGCTTTTTTGTTACCACTGGTTTTTTAGCTGGCATAAAAAATATTTGTCTCAGTTTTAATAGTTCTAGTTATGTTGATTGATAGCGTTGGGTTGTGTCGTATTGCTTAGATCTGGAAAAATAATGCCACTACACAAATGATCCCAAACAACCAGACGATTGATCTCGTTGTTGGCCAATTGGCGATATAACAAATAAGATAGGCGATACGCGCAAGCACAAATCCCATTGCCAGCAAATCAATTCTGTCTTGTGGAGCATTGGCAACTGAAGCAACGATCACTGCCGCAAAGAAAAGCGGCAAGGATTCAAATAGATTGGCTTGTGCAGCATTGGCTCTAGCTCTAAAACCAGTTTGCTTTGCTAGCCATTGTCTTGGCATGGCATTGTCATAACCTTCAAAGCCTTTTTTAGCGATGCCTGCTGCCACATAAGGCAAAAGACCCATAAAGAGAATGCAAGCGTAAGCAATAGTCATAAGAAATACCGTTGGTTATTATTGGTTATGTTGGAGTCTTTTTGGAGCCAATGCGACTTTCTTTGCCATTAAGCAAATTTTGAATATTGCTACGATGGCGCCAAATTAAGAGTAAGCAAACGATCAACAGGGCAATGCCCATCGGCTGAAAGCCGAATAAGAAAACAAAATAGATGGGGCCAAAAATTGCAGCAGCCAATGCTGCTAAAGAGGAATAGCGCATAAACATCGCCACAATAATCCAAGTACTCAGCGTAGCTAACCCCAAAATCCAATTAATGCCAAACAAAATACCGCAAGCAGTAGCAACACCTTTGCCACCTTTAAATCCATGGAATATAGGAAAGAGATGGCCTAAAAATACGGCGAGCACAACGCCACACAAAAGCCATGAGTTCATCGTGGATGTCAGAGATTCATCTCCAAGCAATACTCGCGCCAACATGACCGCAAAATAACCTTTCAGCGCATCACCAATCAGCGTTAAGACAGCGGCTAACTTATTACCAGTGCGCAGCACGTTGGTAGCACCAGGATTGCCAGAGCCGTAGGAGTGGGGATCGGGTAAGCGCATGCACTTACTCACCACTACCGCAAATGAAATGGAGCCTATTAAATAGGCAATCGGGATAAGCAAGAGATCAAGAGTCAATTCCATACCGCTATCTTAAACACTTATGAACCCCGGGGATGGTGCTGCTGATGGATGGATTTCAGTCTTTCTCTGGCCACATGGGTATAGATCTGGGTGGTAGAAATATCAGCATGCCCCAAAAGGAGCTGCACCACCCTTAAATCCGCCCCATGATTAAGCAAATGGGTAGCAAAAGCATGACGCAGGGTGTGGGGTGATAGAGCCACTGGAATATTTGCCACTGTTGCGTAGCGTTTAATCAACGCCCAAAATGCCTGGCGAGTTAAACCGGTGCCGGTGTGGCGCCCCACAAACACGGCATCCGTTGTTTTACCTTCCAGCAAAGGGGTACGTGCCTCCGCTAGGTAACGCCTTAACCACTGCCCTGCTTCACCCCCGAATGGCACTAAACGCTCTTTGCCACCCTTACCATTAACCACTCTTACTACGCCCTCATTCAAACCTAAGGCAACTGTTTTTAAAGAAACAATTTCAGACACGCGCAAACCACTGGCGTACATTAATTCCAACATGGTGCGATCGCGCAGTCCCAATGAGGTTTCAATATCAGGTGCATTGAGTAATGCGGTGACTTGATCTTCACTCAGCGTCTTTGGAAAACGCAGTGCTTGTTTAGCAGCGCGCAAACCAATACAAGGATCGCTCTTCACTAAATTGATGCGGAGTGCATGACGATAGAAGCGCTTGAATACCGTCAAGCGTCGATTAGCAGTAGTTGCCTTGTCGGCACGTCGATGTGCTATGTAGGCTGTAAGATCTTTTTCAGTAACGCCGTACAGATCAGCGCCAGAGTCCTTATATAACCACTGGGCCAATAACAACAAGTCTCTACGGTATGCAGACAAGCTATTTTGAGCTAACCCATCCTCTAGCCAGCAAGCATCGCAGAAGCGCTCAATGGCCTCTTGGCTTGCTGGAGCTATTGCTGGTGTTGCAACATTAGTCACGGAAATTATTAAAGCCCAATGGCGCTTCTGTTACTTCTTTTTTAAGCAAGGCCATTGTTTCTTGTAAGTCATCACGCTTTGCGCCAGTGACACGCACTGCATCACCCTGAATACTGGCTTGCACTTTAAGCTTGCTATCTTTAATGATTCGCACAACTTTTTTTGCCAAATCCGAAGTGATCCCTTTTTGAATCTTCATCGTTTGCTTACGCTTATCACTGCCAATGGTTTCGGTTTTCTCATCTTTGAGATAGCGCACATCCACATTGCGCTTAGCCATTTTGTTAATCAAGACATCACGCACTTGACCCAACTTAAAGTCGTCATCACCAAATAAGATTAGCGCCTCATCTTTTTGCTCAACACGGCTATCAGAGCCTTTGAAGTCAAAACGATTGGTAATTTCTTTATTAGATTGCTCGATGGCATTTTTGAGCTCAACCATATCAGGCTCACAAACTACGTCAAATGTTGGCATTGTTACTCCCTATGTTTTCTCGTAATTACTTTCGTAATCTTTACATTTTCCAGCTATTTTGGCGTCCATCACAGATTTCTTGCTTCCTATGCTGCCAAAAAATATGCTCCAGATCCTTTTACGAATAAGATTGTGGCATGAACCGTGCTCAAAATGCGCCCCAACCCGCAAAATTGATCCCAAACTTGGGGTTGAAGCACCGCAACACCTTTGGCTTTGACGCTAGCGCGGAACTGGCCTACGAAATTACCGCGCCCGAGCAAATTCCGGGAGTCATTGCAGAAGTTGCTGAAAAAAAACTGCCATGGCGGGTTTTAGGCGGAGGCAGCAATGTCATTCTGCCAAGCGCATTACCAGGTGCCACCCTCCTCATGAATATCGCCGGGCAAGAAATTATTTCCTCCGATGAAAAGGCAAGCTATCTAGCAGTCGGTGGCGGTGTTAACTGGCATGAACTCGTTGCATGGACGCTCGAGAATGATTTACCCGGTTTAGAAAACTTAGCACTCATTCCCGGGACAGTTGGGGCAGCACCCATTCAAAACATCGGCGCCTATGGTGTTGAAATCGCAGACTACATTGATAGCATCGAAGCCTTTGATGTAAAAGACCATGCCTTTGTCACCCTCCAGAATGAGGCATGCCACTTTGCTTACCGCGATAGCTACTTCAAGCAAAATCCCCACCGCTTTATCGTGACAAAGGTCTTTTTTAAACTACCTAAAGCTTGGCAGGCGCGTATCCACTACGCAGATCTTGCAAAGCAATTTTCTGAGAACTCTAACCCGAGTCCCGAAGACATCTTCTTGGCAGTATGTAAGGTGCGCACCCACAAGCTGCCTGACCCTAAAGTGATCGGTAATGCTGGCAGCTTCTTTCAGAACCCCATCATTCCCAACGAACAGTTTGAGACTCTTTTAAAGATCTATGCTGATCTTGTTTCCTATCCAGATGCAGCAGGGAAACGCAAACTCGCAGCTGGTTGGTTAATTGATCAATGTGGCTTTAAGGGTCAACGCATGGGTTCGGTTGGTGTTTATGAAAATCAAGCGCTTGTCTTGGTTAATCATGGCGGCGGTACCGCTCAAGATATTTTGGGCTTAGCCAAATGCATTCAAGAAAAAGTACACGACAAATTTGGCGTCAGCCTGCAGATTGAACCGAACATCCTCTAGTCATCCCTCCAGATGCAGGCAGATGAACACTGGCTTACTTCCCAGGAGTGACTTTAGCTAACTCCACCGTGACACCACCTTCGGCAACCTGTATTTCATATTCTTGATCTGTGACCAGCTCACCTGGTTTGCGCACTGCATGCAACTCTTCTTTATTTTTGCTCAGTATCACTGCATAACCACGTTCCAATGTTCTCTGCGGATTGAGCATTTCTAACTGAGACTGATAGTGCACTTGATTACGCTTCCAGTTTTCCATACGTACTGACCACGCTTGGTTTAATCGTTGTTGCCAGCTATTAATTTGTTCACGCATGCGATCTGGGTTAGGCAAGGCATGGCTGAGTCTCAGAGCCAATTGATCTAAAGTTTGTGCCTCGCGCTCAACTCGTTGGCTGATGCGCTGAAGCAAGGCCTGCATGATGGTATCAAGCTCTTGCAACATTTGATCTCGGCGTGGCGCAGCAAGCTCTGCCGCGCCCGTCGGAGTTGGTGCACGCAGGTCAGAAACAAAGTCGGCAATGGTGAAATCGGTTTCATGTCCAACGCCGCTTACGACTGGAATGGATGAATCTGCAATCGCATAAGCGAGTTGTTCATCATTAAATGCCCAGAGATCCTCAATGCTGCCACCACCGCGTACTAACAAGATGACATCTACTGCTTTTTCTTTATTAGCCGCTTTAAGCGCTGCAATAATTCCACCAGGTGCATCGGGACCCTGAACCAAGGTTGGATAAATCACAATCGGAATATGTGGCGCTCTTCTTGCCAAAGTACTTAAGACATCTTTGAGTGCAGCCGCTTGTGGCGATGTGATGATGCCGATGGATCTGGGATGCGTTGGAATCTCACGTTTGCGCTCATCATCAAACAAACCTTCTTTAGCGAGTTTGGCTTTGAGCTTTAAGAACGCTTCATATAGGCCACCCATACCAGCGCGACGCAAAGTCTGAATGGTGAGCTGAATATCTCCTCGAGGAACATACATGCCCAGACTGGCACTTACTTCTACCAAATCCCCGGATTGCGGCATAAACCCAACCTGGCCATTACGACCGCGGAACATGACACAGCGAATCTGGCCTTCTTCATCTTTCAAAGAGAAATACCAATGCCCACTATCGTAGGCTTTGAAGTTCGAAATCTCCCCGCTGACCCAGACGGTATCGAAACGGTCCTCCAACGAGGCAGCAATGGCGCGGTTTAGATCGCCAACACTCAGAATTTCCCTTGATATTTCCGACATTTTTTCTCTTTAATCTCACAACCATTAGGCTTGGCAGTCATTACATATCCACAGATACCCATTCGCCCTAGGTTTAATGCACATAAGTAAGTAATTACTGACCCAAAACGTCTCATAAATCCAACAAGACAATACTAAGTCATTGATTCATATCATAATTAATTCAAGCCCAAAACTGCAATTAAATCAATTTACAAGCGAGCTCACCATCAATCAAGGACTTACAGCGCCAATCTCAAAAAGTTTTGCACAGAGTTATCCACAGGCTAGCTTTCTGAAACAGGCTTTTTAATTCAGCTAAAGTACTGAGCTTATGTACTCCATCTTACTATCCGCTGGTTGGCCCATTTGGCCCCTCTTGATTATCTCCATACTGGGCCTGGCTATTGCCTTAGAGCGGACCTGGTATCTACGTCAAACCCATATTTTTCCTAAAAACTGCCTAGAGAGCGTGTTTTCTCTTGCAAATCAGATTGTTAGCAGCAAATCCACCATTTCTGAACAGCAGATTGCCCAATTGGCCAGCCTCTCCCCAGCAAGCCCCTTATTGGCATGTGCACTAAAAGAAAAGTTATCCGGCAGTAGCGCTGCAGCCGCTTTAGAAGAGTTGCAGGCTAGCGCGCAAGCAACTTGGCAAAAATTAGATCGCTACCTAGGCGCACTAGCTACGATCGCCACTGTTGCTCCGCTATTGGGTTTATTTGGCACAGTGGTTGGCATGATTGAGATCTTTGGCAGCCAAGGTGCTATTAATGGCGCAGCGGGTAGCCCGCAACAACTGGCACACGGTATTTCAGTGGCTTTGTATAACACTGCATTTGGATTGTTAATTGCTATTCCAGCACTTGCTGCATGGAGAGGTCTGCGCGCAATGGCAAATCAACGTCAACGCGAGTGTGAAGAATTTACGCGTCAACTGTTTAAGAAACTTTACCCAAGCGTTCCAAACGACGAGGCTGACACTTCAAAATGAGTTGGCTAGATACGCACCCACAAGCTAAGAGAAGATTTTCTCTGGGGGGAGGCGTTAGTGGCCCTAGTGCTGCATCAGTAGAACCAGAAATTAATCTCATTCCATTTATTGATGTGCTGTTAGTGGTGTTGATCTTTTTAATGATCTCCACAACCTTCACGCGTTATCAGGAATTAGCCATTACCTTACCCACCGCTAATGGCAGCGAAAGCCAAGCAGAGGTAAAACAGATTCATATTGCGGTTAGTCGCGATGGTCGCTTTGCAATTAATGGCAAAGTCACCGATCGTTCGCAACTTAGCAATACCTTAACCCAGCTAAATGGACAAAGCGCCCAGAAGGATGGCGCCAGCTCATTACAAGTCAATATTGATGCAGATGCCAGGGCACCTCATCAGGCCGTCATGAGCGCGTTAGAGGCAGCGCGTGACGCCAACCTCTCTAATATCGTCTTTAGCAGTCAAATTAATAACCAAGCCAAGAAATAATTTCTAAACAAAGAAACTATTCTTCATGTCATTTTCTTTTTTCCGTAAAGCACCCAAGTTTTGGGAACAACGTGGCCCTACTAGCTTATTACTATGGCCACTTTCTTGGCTATATAGCTTGGTGGTGCGTTTACGTAAATTAATTTTAGATACGGGCTTAATCAAACAAAAGCCTGCTCCAGTACCCGTCATTATTGTGGGTAATATTCGTGTAGGTGGCACAGGCAAAACACCTATCGTGATTGCTTTGGCAGAACGCTTACAACAACTTGGCTGGAGACCCGGCATTATCAGTAGAGGCTATGGCTCCTCTACACAAACTTCTCCATTGCAAGTCAGCAGTCATTCTGATCCATCCTTGGTGGGTGATGAGCCTGTACTCATTGCAAAACGTACTCATGATCAATTTCCGATCTGGGTGTTTCCAAAGCGCCAAAAAAGTATTCGTTCTTTACTCAAGCATTCACCAGACGTGAATGTCATCATTAGTGATGATGGTCTCCAACATAGTGGCTTAGCCCGCTGGCCTGCTCGCGAGGGTGGTCGCGATATCGAATTCGTAGTACGTGATGGACGTGGCGAAGGTAATGGCTTTTTACTGCCTGCCGGCCCTTTGCGTGAGCCTGCCACGCGTGGGCGTGATGCCACCTTATTTACCGGAAAAACAAAGGGGACTGAATCTAAGCCTGGTCCTCAGGATGAATACTTTTTAGGACGTCGCGCATTCTCGCTCTTAGGCAACCTAGGCAATGCCTATCAATTAATCAATCCTGCAAATACGCAGTCACTTTCTCAGCTTGCTGATAGTTATTTACCGAACAAGATTACTGCTGTTGCCGCCTTAGGCAATCCACAACGCTTTTTTGATGATTTATTAAAACAGGGTATTTCCGGTAAGACTATTGCCCTACCCGATCACGCGACCTATATCCCTGAGTTTTTTGAAAAGATCAATGCGCAGTGCATCCTCATTACAGAAAAGGATGCCGTGAAATGCGCTGCGATAACTGACGAGCGTATTTGGGTCGTGCCCATGACTCTCACCCTTCCAGACAGTTTGGCTGACTGGCTGCAATCCATCCTACAAAGACCAGACCCTTATCGCTACACCTTGTAGCTCCAGAAAGATCTCATCATGATTTTCAATCAAACTAAATGGCGCTACCCCCTATTTTTGGCGGCACTATCCGTGATTTTAGGATTCGGCTTTTTAGGCTATAGGTATATGCAGTCATCCCCTCAAAAAATAACTCAATACGAGGGTGTTGCTTTAGGAGAGAGCAAAGACAAGGTTGAATTAGCACTTGGAATTCCGACCGCCGTTTCCTTTCCACCTGAAAAGGAAAACCTCATCTTAGAAAACAAAACTGTTTTGCGTGATGTTGAAATTACCAGAATGGCGCTCAAAAAAGAAATTGAAGAAAATCCAAGAAAAGAAAAAGGGTTTAATGATTGGGAATACAAAAAGCCTGGTTACAGCGTATTTATTAAATTTGATCCCATCACCGAAAAGGTGGCGCTGATTGGTTGCTATATTTTTGATAGAACTAAAGTGGGGCCTGAAACGTGTGCGATTAATAAAATTTATATAGATAACTCTGAGCAGAAAGTGGTTGAAGTCCTTGGTAATCCTGCCTCTGTAGAAAACCTTGGCCCTACAAAAATTTTGCACTACCCTAATCTGAATATGCTTATTTCTATGGAAAAAAATTCCATATTCCACATCCAAGTTAAAAATGTCACCAAATCCTAACTTATTAGGATAATGTCTATCATCACCTATTTAGAACACCATCAAAGAGATCATGGATAAACGACTACTCAATATTTTGGTTTGCCCTTTGTGCAAAAGCCAACTGCATTTAGACGCTGAGAAACATGAGCTCATTTGCAAAGCTGACCGCTTGGCCTACCCTATTCGGGATGACGTTCCAGTGATGCTAGTAGACGAAGCGCGCAGCATGAGCGCTGATGAACTTGCTTGATGCATTGAGCACACTCCTTAAATGAGCCAATCTTCCAAAGCTCCCGATTTTTTAGTTGTCATTCCAGCAAGACTAGGATCGACACGCTTACCGCGCAAACCTTTGGCGGATATTGGTGGCAAGCCCATGGTGATTCGTGTTGCAGAGCGCGCTAAGCAATCGCTTGCACAAAGCGTAGTAGTAGCAACCGACTCACCAGAAATACAGGCTGCTTGTGATGAGCACCGCATTGAATGTTTAATGACCAGTGCAGATCACCCTACTGGCACAGATCGCATTGCAGAAGTAGCTCAGCTACTTAAATTACCCAACAATGCATTGATTGTGAATGTACAAGGTGATGAGCCTCTCATTCCGCCAGAACTTATTAATCAAGTTGCTAGCACGTTGGCAGCGCATCAAGAGTGCGCCATCTCCACTGTTGCCGTACCCATTACCGAACTCTCAGAGATTAATAATCCCAATGTAGTGAAAGTAGTTCTGAATCGCGCTGGCGAGGCTCTCTACTTTTCAAGGGCACTAATTCCGTTTGTGAGAGATCCACAAACTCATCAAAAAATAGAGCATTTACGCCATTTGGGGATCTATGCCTATCGGGCTGACTTTTTGCAGGCCTACACCCGCCTAGAACCAGCACTCCCAGAGCAAGCTGAAGCATTAGAGCAATTGCGCGCCCTCTGGAATGGCTATCGAATTGCTGTTCATATCGCCCCAGAAGCTCCGCCTGCTGGGGTCGATACCCCAGAAGACCTCGAAAGAGTGCGTCAGTTACTGGCTCGCCCCTAGGCTAACCCAAAGCCAAAAGCAAAAACATCAGTAGCCCGAAGTTTCTCGGGGATAATCCTAGGCAATAGGTATCTAAGATCCCGACAAAATACGGGACAATGTCAGCTCTTCTAAGGGGAAAACAATGCGGTTGATTCTGCTCGGTGCACCAGGTGCTGGAAAAGGCACACAAGCTCAGTTCATTTGCGAAAAATTCGCTATTCCACAAATTTCCACTGGCGACATGTTGCGCGCTGCTGTGAAAGCGGGAACTGAACTCGGCGTTGCTGCTAAAAAAATTATGGATGCCGGTGGCCTTGTTTCCGATGACATCATCATCGGCCTGGTAAAAGATCGCTTGACCCAACCTGATTGCAGCAAAGGTTATTTGTTTGATGGCTTTCCAAGAACCATTCCTCAAGCACAAGCCATGAAAGATGCTGGCGTTCCTATTGATTACGTTTTAGAAATCGATGTGCCATTTGATGCCATCATCGATCGTATGGGCGGTCGTCGTGTTCACCCAGCTTCCGGTCGCACTTATCACATCAAATACAACCCACCAAAGGTTGCAGGTAAAGATGATGTGACTGGCGATGATCTGATTCAACGTGACGATGACAAAGAAGAAACTGTTCGCAAACGTTTGCAGGTTTACGACGATCAAACCCGTCCATTAGTGGAGTACTACTCTTCATGGGCTGCACAGGCCAACTCAACAGACAAGGTGAAGGCTCCAGCCTATCGCAAGGTCAGCGGCACTGGTAGCGTTGAAGATATTACTGCTTCGATTTTTGCCCAATTAAAGTAATACCTTTCACCTTTCACAAAGGGGTTGCTACGGCAGCCCCTTTTTCATTGTCAAGATATAGGTTATTATGTCTATACCACTAAGTGGTATAGTTTTGGATGACCAAAAAACGTATCCTTAAAACGAAAAATTTTTCACGATGGTTGAATAAAAATAATTTAAATCATCGTGATTTACTAGAAGCAATCGATGAGATGGAGAAGGGACTGATTGACGCCGACCTTGGGTGTAATGTTTATAAAAAACGAGTAAAGCTTGCTGGTATGGGCAAGAGGAGTGGCGCCAGAATCATTGTGGCTACAAAACTTTTAAAACGATGGTACCTAATATTTGGATTTGCGAAAAATGAAAAATCAAATGTTAGTAGTGATGAATTACTCTCACTACAACAAACTGCAAAAATATTACTTCATCTATCGGACCGGGAAATAGAGTCGGCCATTCATGCCAATCAATTAGAGGAAATAAAAATCGATGGAAAATAATAAGAAAAGTCGAGTTATTCAAGAGATGCGAGAAACGGTTGTGGGCTTGCATCATGCAGGGGTTATTACCAAGAAGAGCTTGGAGGAGTTTGAAGCCCTGCATAACCTTGACGTAAAACCCATGACTCCCAGTCGCATTAAACGCTTGCGCGCTAAAACACGCCTTAGCCAAGCAGTATTTGCTGTGACAATTAATGCGAGTCTCTCGACAGTTCAAAAATGGGAAGCTGGAGATAAGAGTCCCAGTGGGCCCTCTTTGAAACTTTTATCGCTGATAGAGAGAAAGGGTTTAGAAGTGGTTCTCTAACCCATTACATTACTTTAGCTCTTTAAGGGCGCTCTCAAAAGACTCAATATCCGCAAAACTTCTGTAGACCGAAGCAAAGCGAATGTAAGCTACTTTATCGAGACGCTTGAGCTCACGCATCACTAATTCGCCCACACGCTCACTTGGGATTTCTTTTTCGCCAAGGCTGAGGAGTTTTTCTTCAATGCGTGCAATAGATTCATCTACGGAGTCTGAAGATACCGGGCGCTTGCGCAGCGCCAACTTGATTGAGCTAGCCAGCTTATCGTGACTGTACTCAACCCGACTACCATTCTTTTTGACAATAGCTGGTAACGCTAATTCAACACGCTCGTAGGTTGTAAAGCGCTTATCGCACTTGGCACAACGGCGACGACGGCGAATGGTATCGCCCTCGTCTGATACCCGGGTATCTAGAACCTGGGTATCTTCGTTATGACAAAAGGGGCAGCGCAATTAGCTCTTCTTTTATTGGTTGGGTTGCTGAAGGCTTGCTTAACCGTAAACTGGAAAACGCTTCGTGAGCTCTGAAACTTGAGCGCGCACTTTAGCAATATTCTCAGGATCATTTGGGTTATCCAAAACATCCGCAATAAAGTTTCCAACTTGTCTTGCTTCCGCTTCTTTAAATCCACGTGTAGTCATTGCAGGTGAACCCAAACGAATACCGCTAGTCACCATTGGTTTTTCTGGATCATTTGGAATGCCATTCTTGTTGCAAGTGATATGCGCCTCACCTAAAACACGCTCAGCTTCTTTACCGGTCATTTTCTTGGCACGCAGATCAACTAACATCACATGAGAATCTGTACCACCAGAAACAATTCTTAAGCCACGCGCAATTAATGTTTCTGCAAGTGCTTTAGCATTGGCAACAACTTGCTTTTGATAATCCTTAAAGCCAGGTTCCTGAGCCTCTTTGAATGCTGCCGCTTTACCAGCAATCACATGCATCAAAGGACCACCCTGTAAACCAGGGAACACTGCGGAGTTAATCGCCTTCTCATGCTCAGCCTTCATCAAGATGATGCCGCCACGAGGGCCGCGCAAGCTCTTGTGTGTAGTCGAAGTAACGATGTCTGCATGAGGCACCGGATTTGGATAAACACCTGCAGCGATCAAACCAGCATAGTGAGCCATGTCGACCATAAAAATCGCGCCCACTTCTTTTGCCAATTTACCGATGCGCTCGAAATCAATTTTTAGAGAGTAAGCAGAGGCACCAGCAATAATCAATTTTGGTTTGTGCTCACGAGCCAAACGTTCCATTTGCTCATAATCAATCTCTTCGTTTTTATCGAGGCCATAAGCGATTGGGTTAAACCATTTGCCGCTCATGTTCAAAGCCATACCGTGAGTCAAGTGACCACCTTCAGCAAGACTCATACCCATGAAGGTATCGCCCGGCTTTAAGAAAGCCAAAAACACTGCTTGGTTAGCAGATGCGCCGCAATGGGGTTGTACGTTTGCTGCTTCAGCACCAAACAAAGCTTTGACACGATCGATTGCCAATTGCTCAGCCACGTCCACGAACTCACATCCACCGTAATAACGCTTACCTGGATAACCTTCGGCGTATTTATTAGTTAACTGAGAGCCTTGCGCCTCCATTACTGCTGGTGAGGTGTAGTTCTCAGAAGCAATCAGCTCAATATGGTCTTCCTGACGCTTATTTTCATTCTGAATGGCTGCCCATAACTGGGGATCGGTTTTGGCTAAGGTGTTTTGACGGTCAAACATGGTGATAATCCTGAAAAAGTTGGATTGCTAAGTGAATTAACTTAGTAAAATCAACCTACATCATACAAAATCCACCATGACCTCTACACAAGACCTCTCATTCCTCTCCCTAGTCCTCAATGCCAGCCTATTAGTACAGTTGGTAATGTTGTTATTACTCAGCATGTCCGTGGCCTCCTGGACCATTATTTTCAAGAAAACGGCTGTTTTGCGGGGGGTCCGCCAGGATACCGAGCGTTTTGAACGTGACTTTTGGGCTGGCGGAGACCTCAATACCCTCCTGGAGGCCGCCCAGCGCAATACCCGCAGCGATGCCGTCCTGGAGCACATCTTTGAAGCCGGAATGCAGGAGTTCAACAAGGGGCGTGAGATTGACGCTGCCCGCCGTGCCATGAAAGCCACCTACCAGCGCGAAATGGACCTCCTAGAAGCCAATCTACCCTTCCTGGCATCCGTAGGCTCAGTCTCCCCGTATATCGGCCTCTTTGGCACCGTCTGGGGGATCATGCATTCCTTCCGTGGTTTGGCTAACGTGCAAAACGCGACCCTTTCTGCTGTAGCTCCTGGTATTGCCGAAGCATTGATCGCTACTGCGATTGGTTTGTTTGCAGCGATTCCAGCGGTGGTTGCTTACAACCGCGCAGCTACTGATGTTGATCGCCTCTCCATTCGCTTTGAAACTTTCATTGAAGAATTCACCAACATCTTGCAGCGTCAAACTGCTGGACGCTGATTGAACCAATCAGTGAATCGATAAGCGAAAAAATTATGGCCGGATCTTCATTACGTAAAAACAAACGTCGGGCGATGTCTGACATTAATGTCGTTCCCTACATCGACGTGATGTTGGTATTGCTGGTGATCTTCATGGTCACTGCTCCCATGGTTAATCCGGGTGTCGTCAATTTACCAACAGTTGGTGGTGCCAAAGTGCAATCTTTGCCGCCCGTCTTTTTAACTATTGATGCCAATGAAAATGTCATCGTACGCAAAGATGGTGACCCAACACAAACTCTGAATAAATTTGAGCTTGGTGCTTTTGCAAGATCACAAGCAGAAAAGTCTGCCGATCAACCGATTGTGATTGCCGCAGATAAATCCATTAAGTATGAAACAGTAATGGAAGTGATGTCCAAGCTCAAAGAGAATGGCGTCAAGCGCGTTGGCCTTGCGGTTAAGACTCAATAAGGCTCTAGCCTTCATAGCTGCTCATGAATAGCGCATCTTCTTTTCAGCCATCATTCTCGCCGTTTAAGCGAGGTCGACGCACTAAATCAGAAAGCACTAAACGCGCCTTTACTTTTTCACTGATTGCGCATTTGGGATTGCTTGCTTTTTTGATGATTGGTATTAGCTGGAACAACTCCACTTCTTCTGGTGTTGAAGTGGAACTTTGGGATTCTGCTCCACAGGTTGAGACACCTCCCGAGCCCGAACTCAAAACAGAAGTGAAAGAAGAAGCTGCCGATATCGCGATCAAGAAAAAGAAGGTCGAGAAAGATCCACCTAAAAAAGAAGTAAAAGAAACACCAAAAGTAGTGAAGCCCCCTCCGCCTAAGGAAAAAGAAAAGCCGAAGAAAGAAGACCCACCTAAGAAAGCTGAAACTCCTAAAGCAGTATCGCCAGCAGAAACTAAAGCCAATGCTGCGGCTGAAAAAGCTCGCACCGATCAATTGGCGCGCTTACGGGCTGCAGCTGGTGCCGAAGGTGGTAGTGGTGGCACAGTCGGCGGTGGTGTTGGCGGTGGAGGTAATGCGCCCCCAGGCTGGACCGATAAAGTCATTAAGAAGGTCAGGCCTTTGATCGTCTTTAATCCAGAATCCGTGAGCGGCAACCCAGCAGCAGTCATTTTGGTCAGCCTTGCACCAGATGGGGCCATTTTGAGCACCAGCATTCAGTCCTCTAGCGGCAATGCCGGCTGGGATCGCGCCGTATTACTAGCCCTTTCGCGTGCAGAGAGCCTGCCAAAAGACGACAATGGCAAAATTCCTCAACGCGAAGTAAAACTGACTTTCAAACCCAAGGATTAATGCATGCTGCACATAGCGAAAAGACAGATACAGAAACAAGCATCAAAACTGAATTCTTTTGGCTTAGTCATATTCGCACTCTTCATTAGCTTGGCAACACCTGCGCTGGCGCAGATGAATATTGAAATCACTGGTGTAGGTCAATCACTCTACCCAATCGCAGTCATGCGTTTTAAAGATGAAAATAAATTACCCACCAGCGTTACTGAAATCATTCGTCAAGATTTAGCTCGCAGTGGTTACTTTAAAAATACTGAGAACGGTAATGCTGTTGAGAGTGATGAAGGCACACCAAACTACAAGTCTTGGGCTGCACGTGGCGCTGATGCTTTGGTAGTAGGCTCAGTCATACAGACTGGCAACAATCAATTTGATATTCACTACAAACTCTTTGATGTTCGTAAATCCCAAAGTCTTGGCGGCTTAAATCTTAACTCCAGCACAGATAATTTACGCGCTGTAGCCCACAAGATTGCTGATGACATCATCTTTAAATTACTGGGTGAGCGTGGTGTGTTCTCAACCCGCCTCTCCTATGTGATTAAGGATGGCAAGCGCTATCGCCTAGTAATCTCAGATGCGGATGGACAAAATATTCGTAATGCCATGAACAGTGGCGAACCGATTATTTCTCCATCATGGTCACCTGATGGCAAGAAAGTTGCTTACGTTTCTTTCGAAGATCGAAAACCAGTTATCTATGTTCATGAGCTTGCTACTGGTCGTCGCATTTCTCTGTCTAATCAAAAGGGAAATAACAGTGCGCCAGCTTGGTCACCCGATGGCAAAAAGCTCGCTATCTCATTATCCAAAGATGGCAACACGCAGATCTATGGCATCAATGCAGATGGAACTGGTTTACATCGCCTCTCTCGTGGCAACACGATTGATACAGAGCCCCAATATTCTGCTGATGGTCGCTATATCTACTTCACCAGCGATCGTGGTGGCAATCCACAGATCTATCGCATGAGTGCTGAAGGCGAACAAGCTGAAGGTGTTAAACGCATCACCTTCAAACAAGGTTTTGTAACCTCACCACGCATCTCTCCAGATGGTAAATACCTGGCTTACATCGCCAATATTGGCGGAGCTTATCGCCTCTACATTCTGAACTTAGCTACCGGAGATGCTCAAGCACTTACCGATGGCACTAGCGATGAATCCCCCTCCTTTGCTGCCAATGGGCGCTATGTTCTCTATTCCACCAAAGTGGGTGGCAAACGTGTTCTTGCTGCCGTTTCAGTGGATGGCAATTCTAAGCAGGTACTCAGCATTCCAGGATCTGATGTTCGTCAGCCGTCCTGGGGTCCATTCATGGATTGAGCTGAGGGCACCCCTACACACGCCTAAACCCCTTTTTAGGGGTTGAAATAGTCACTTTTGATGCTCTTAGGGGCATAATATTGTCTATTGATTCATTTATAGATTCAGTCTGTAGGAAAAAGGAAAATTCATGAAGATTTCTATCGCACGTCGTGCAGCGACATTTGCCCTGATCGGCGCAACAGCACTTCTTATGGCGGCATGCTCCAGCGTCAAGCTAGATGACACGGATGCTGCTAATGGTGGCGGTGGCGGTAGTGGCAAATTTGGCTCACAACCATGGAATGATCCTAGCAGCCCACTCTTTGAGAAAAGTGTTTACTTTGGCTTTGACGAATATACCGTTCAGACTAAATATCAAAAAATGTTATCTGCTCACGCAAGCTTCTTAAAAGCCAATCCTAAGCAGAAAGTGATTATTCAAGGTAATACCGATGAACGCGGTACCGCTGAATACAACTTAGCACTTGGCCAACGTCGCTCTGATGCCGTACGCAAATCATTGAACTTGATGGGTGTTTCTGACGATCAAATGGAAGCAGTCAGCTTTGGTAAAGAAAAACCAAAAGCCGAAGGTGACAATGAGGCAGCTTGGGCAGAAAATCGCCGCGCTGACATTGTTTACATCACAAACTAATGATGACGCTTTCTCACTCTGCAAAACAAACGCTCTCACGAGCGTTTTGTTTAAGTGCTGCCCTCATTTGCTTGGGTGCATCTAATAGTGCCTGGGCTCTCTTCTCCGATGACGAAGCGCGCAAGGCTATTCTGGACCTGCGTAAGTCTCTAGCCACCACCCAGCTTGAGTTGCAAGGCCAGATCGACAAACTCAAAACTGAGAATGCAGAGCTGCGTGGCAAAGTGGAAGAGCTTCAAAAGCAAGGTGAAGACATTAACAGCAGTCAGAAGACTTACTACCAAGATCTCGATACTCGCTTAGGGAATTTTGAGCCCCGCACTGTCACCATCGAAGGCGTCAGCGGCACAGTACAGCCTGGCGAGAAGAAGGCGTATGACGATGCCTTAAAGTCATTTCAAACGGGTAATCTCAAAAAAGCTGATGAAGGATTTTCAGCCTTTACTATTAAATACCCCAAGAGCCCTTACCTACCCCTTGCTCTGTACTGGAGTGGTAACAGCAAATATGCCAACAAAGAATATGCTGGCGCTATCAGCCAGTTACAAAACCTGATTAAGAAATATCCTAACCACCCGCGTGTTCCTGCTGCGATGGTCACATTAGGTAACTCACAATTAGAGAGTGGTAATAAAGCGGCAGCCAAGAAAACCTTTGGCGACATTATTGCTAAGTACCCAGACACTGATGCAGCTAAAGATGCGCAGCAACTCATTGCTGGCGCCAAGTAATTCATCAGCCATGTCTAATTTGTCTGCTGCATTTAAATCGCTCGCGCCCCGTAAGCAAGGCGCTCCAGCGGTCATCTTGTTCTCTGGTGGCTTGGACTCCACTACCGTTCTAGCGCTTGCTAAAGATCTTGGTTACACGCCTTATGCTTTATCAGTTGGCTATGGCCAGCGCCACTCTTCAGAGTTAGCTGCAGCCAAACATATTGCCAAACAAATTGGTGTTGCTCGTCATGAAGTGGTGAATTTAGATCTCACCCGTTTTGGGGGATCAGCCTTAACTGATTCTTCAATCGCAGTTCCCATCACCCCCGGCAAAGATCAAGAAATTCCCATCACTTATGTACCAGCACGCAATACGATCTTGCTATCGCTTGCATTGGGCTGGGCAGAATCATTAGGCGGTCTCGATGTTTTCTATGGCGCTAATGCAGTGGATTACTCAGGTTACCCAGATTGCCGACCAGAATATGTAGCCTCTTTTGAACATATGGCCAACCTAGCCACCAAAGCGGGTGTAGAAGCTATGAATGATGCGAATCGCTTTCGGGTACACGCACCGATCATCAGCCTCACTAAAGCCGAAATCATTCAACTGGGCAGCACTCTAGGTGTGGATTATTCCCAAACAGTTTCTTGCTACCAAGCAAATGATTTGGGTGAAGCTTGTGGTGAATGTGAGTCTTGCAGATTAAGACAGGCGGGTTTTAAGCAGGCTAATCTAGCCGATCCAACCCGCTACAGATAAACCCGTTTTAATCAGTCAAACCCATGGGGCCTTAAGGCCCTATTTTTTTATGTTTGACATTTATAAAAAAGCACACAATAATGCACTAAATTATGGGTATTTTTATATGAGCCTTACACAGACTATTCACGCCAAAACCACAGTCAGCATGACTGACTTAAGACGCAATCCCAGCAAGATCATGGAAATCGCTGGCGACCTTCCTGTAGCCGTCTTAAACCACAACAAGCCCGAAGCCTATCTTTTGTCGGCAAAGGCTTATGAAGCGCTGCTCGATCTAATTGATGATGTCTCGCTCATTAAAACCATTCAGGCTCGCAAAGGTGGCAAAACCGTGAAAGTGAAGCTTGAAGAGCTTTAATCTTGAGTTTCATACTCTTGCGCTAAAAGAATGGCAAAAATTAGATAACTCAATAAAGGAACAATTTAAAAAGCAATTACAGAAGCGCCTGATTAATCCAAGAGTACCCTCAGCAAAACTTCATGGCGACTTAGACGACTTTTATAAAATTAAACTGAGAACCGTCGGTTACAGACTTGTTTACGAAGTCATTGATCGCAGGCTTGTAGTTCTAGTAATTGCTGTCGGTAAGCGGGATCAAGATGCGGTATATCGAAAAGCAGAAACCAGAAAATAAGAGGTAAATCTATTTACCTTGAGTTTCTAGCATCCTCGCCACATACCGCGCAATAAGATCCACTTCCAGATTCACAGCATCACCTTGCTTCAAGTTACCTAGCGTAGTGTTCTGCAAAGTGTGGGGAATGATATTGATATCGATGATGCAAGCATTTGCCGTGTCTTCAGTCTGATTGACCGTGAGTGAAACGCCATTTACAACAATAGAGCCTTTGTAAGCCAAGTATTGCGCGAGCTCTTTGGGCGCCTCAATGCGTAACAACCAAGAACCATAAACATCATTAGCCACCTGAGCAAAGTGCGCGACTTTACCAACACCATCTACGTGCCCACTCACTAAATGTCCACCCAGGCGATCATTTAAGCGCATGGCCTTTTCAAGATTAACTGGGCCAACCTTATCCAGACCAATGGTTTTATTAAGAGACTCCCGAGAGATATCTAAAGCAAACGAATGATTTGTTAGCTGGGTAGCGGTCATGCAGGCGCCCTGAATCGCAATACTGTCACCCAAGGCAACATCATCTAAATAGCCTGCCGGAACTTCGACAACTAAATGCAAGCCATCGCCTTTTGCTTGAGCGCTTTTAATTTGACCAACTGCGGTAATGATTCCAGTAAACATAGTTGTAATTTTAGTTTTGAATTATTTTTAATGGCTCTTAATTAGGCGCATACGAAGATCGGAGCCAAATAGGCTTTGATCGATGACTTTCCAACCCTGCTTGTCATCCAAAGAATTTAGGGGCGAGATATTGGCCATGCCAATACCCTCACCCATGAAGAATGGTGCATAGTAGAGCAATAACTCGTCTACACAGTTTTCCCTGAGTAAAGAACCATTGAGCTTAAAGCCGGCCTCAATATGAATCTCATTCATTTCACGCTCTTTGGCTAGATATGAGAATAGCTTTGGCAGATCTACCTTACCAAAGGGGTTCGCCATAGCAATAACTTCAATGCCGCGCTCAGTAAATGCCTTAGCTTTTTGCTGCATCTCAGAGCTCTCTAGACTAGCGCAAACAATGATGACGCCAGATTGATCAAGCCCATCTAGGATCTTTGCAGTAAGTGGCGTTTCTAGTTTGGAATCAACGATGATGCACCAAGGCTGACGTTCGGTTTGTACATCTCGCACATTCAGACTAGGGTCATCCTCTTTAACAGTGCCCACTCCAGTCACAATGGCACATGCTTGTGCACGCCAATGATGGCCATCAGCTCTCGCTAATGATCCAGTGATCCACTGACTGCGACCATCCGGTAATGCTGTCTTACCATCAAGACTTGCCGCAATCTTCATACGTACCCAAGGTAAGCCTCGAGTCATCCGCGAAATAAATCCTGGATTTAAAGAGCGTGCTTCTGACTCCATAAGCCCACAATGAACATTAATCCCTGCTGCTTTTAAACGCTCTATGCCTTTACCGGATACCAGCGGATTAGGGTCTGACATGGCTACAAATACAGCGGCCGGTTTAGCTGCGATTAAAGCATCTACACAGGGCGGTGTACGGCCAGTGTGATTGCATGGCTCTAAGGTGACATAGATAGTTGATCCAATAGGATCATTTCCGAGTGCTTTTGCGTTGGCTAGAGCTTGAACTTCAGCATGGGCACTACCAACCTTTTGCGTAAAGCCCCTTCCAATCACTTGGCCATCT
The DNA here is from genome assembly GCF_018881965.1 of Polynucleobacter sp. JS-Polo-80-F4. Classification (GTDB taxonomy): domain Bacteria; phylum Pseudomonadota; class Gammaproteobacteria; order Burkholderiales; family Burkholderiaceae; genus Polynucleobacter. The sequence continues at coordinate 1,094,869 of NZ_JACVPI010000001.1, read as the reverse complement.
TTAATAATGATGCAACCCACCCTAGGATTAGGGTTGGATAAATAAAGTGCTTTTTGAGCCTCGGCTATTGCCTCGCTCATAAACTGGTGGTCAACTGCGCTGTACATAGGGTCTATTAAACCATTCAATGGCAGCGCTTTGCATCTCTCGTGGGATCACAGATGCGCCATCGCCCGCCGCTACCCAGAATCATTTGCCGCTCCAAGTTGGGGCTCCGGCTGTGACCCAGGATCAAACGATTTGCAACAAACCCACCTTGAGCCGTTTTAGCAGCGCCAGCAGCGTTAAACAAAATGCCCTTCTTGCCAGAATGGGGGTCAATGAACTGCTTACCACCCCCTTTAAAGTAAATAGGCTCAATACCTGCCTGCGTGAACCAGGGCTTATCGATACACCCTGCCTTTACAGACTTTCCGATACAGCCGCTTTTGACAATCCACCCCGCCTCCCACTGATCACCAGAAATGGGAACCAGATGCACGGGCTGGCCCAAATGAAGTGCTTGCTGACGAGCAAAGTGCGCATGACTGATAAATCTTCTGGCGATAGTATCAATTTCTCTGGCTGCTATTTGCTCTTGCAATAAAGGCATCGCCGCCATAGCAGCAATAGCAATAACTAAAACCACAGCCATTAACTCAAGAAGACTAAATCCATTCTTTGATTTATTCAAATACTTGCCGCCAATTCATGCGATTTGCAAGACCAGTTTTTTCATCAATGACAACACCTATCTGAATTGCTGGTTTATCTTTACTTGAGATCAACCAACGGTTTTTACCAACCGACTGAATAAAACACTCGTTCTCTTTGAGATCAGTAAGGGCTGTTAAATTTTTCTCGCACTCCAATACTGCACTCTCAGCAGCAATAAAATTTTTCTGCGCCACTTGCATTGTTTTTACCTCCACGATGCGCAATGCATTCAGCCTCTCTAAATAAGTCACCAAGGAGGAGCAAAGCAAGAGCAGTGAAATTACCCAAGCTAAGATCACAACAGATTCCTGGTTGCAAAAGTACGCTCTAGATCTATATTGAGCTTAGCCCCGTCAGTCATTTGCAGCTTGATCTTAAATAGCCTTTGACCCCGAATAGATTGGTCACGAGGGGTAGTCAGCTCCTCAATAAAGAGTCCATTAATGCCATTCATCAGGGTAGTATTTTGAATCCGTCCCTGACGATCTAGCGACTGACATATCAGCGAGCCACCATTTACTTTTTGACCTTTTGGAACTCCCGCTTGACGATCGACCAAGAAACCTTGCATAGCTAAATTATTTTTAGTGCGATCTTTTGTTAGCGCATTGCCAATGCAATCAAAATCCACCCCATCCGATAATTCATGGAGAATAGTCAAAGCATCAGATCCTCGAAATCCGGATTTTTTATTTATTTCAAGAAATAGAGTTTCATTTGCTTTATGTCCTGCTGTTCGACTGCTTATTTGTGTATTTTGAATATTGCGATAAGCAGCCATACGAATAGCTCGCCCAATCAGCTCGAAGGCACGATCTGCTTCTGAGATTAGGGATTGTGTTTTTTCAAACTCAATTTGCTTGATAAGCAAATCAGCGCTGGTTTTTAGCAATGGATTGAGTAGCAGTGCGCATAGAGCGATTGCGACTAGGCATTCGAGCAGGCTCATTAATTAAGGTTTTGCTAGGGGACTGAGAGCTAGCTCTAGCTCGTTCTTGTGTTTCAAAGACATCCAATTCCTTTCTCAGTTGCGATCTTTTGGCCTCTTGCTGGGCTAGGTTTAATGCCAGGCGCTGATAAACCCCTACCGAAGCCATCCAGACCCCCAAAATCATGCTCATAGCCACTAAAACCTCCAGCAAAATGAATCCCTGGCAATTCCGAGGGCGGAGTCCTGAGTTGAATTGCTTTTTAGGGGGCATTGCCCATTTTCAAAGCTAGGCTCTTGAGCTGAAACTCCTACCCAAGGCTCTTGCCGTCAGAAAGATGGGATATTGCAGTAGGACTGAACAACAAGTAGGTCCTGCGCTTAAAATAGAGGGCTATGCCAAATACCCTTGCCTCCACCGAAGAAATTATTGCCGAGCTCCGCGCCGGCAAAATGGTGATCCTCGTTGATGAAGAAGACCGTGAGAACGAAGGTGATTTAGTCCTTGCTGCCGATCACGTCACTGCAGAATCTGTGAATTTCATGGCAAAACATGGCCGCGGCTTGATTTGCTTAACTTTGACGCGTGAGCGCTGCCAGCAATTAAACCTCCCCTTGATGGTTCGTGATAACGGCACATCCATGGGAACCAATTTCACAGTATCTATTGAAGCAGCAAATGGGGTTACCACTGGAATCTCAGCAGCAGATCGTGCGCTCACTATTAAAACTGCAGTAGCACCAAACGCTAAGCCTAGTGATTTAGTTCAGCCTGGGCACATCTTTCCATTGATGGCACAGCCTGGTGGCGTACTCATTCGCTCTGGTCATACTGAAGCGGGTTGCGACTTAGCAGCAATGGCAGGATGCTCACCTACTTCCGTGATTTGCGAAATCATGAAAGACGATGGCAGCATGGCACGCCTTCCAGATCTTCTTGAATTTGCAAAAGAGCATCAATTAAAAATTGGCAGCATTGCAGACCTTATTCAATATCGCAGCCAGCATGAAAGTATTGTAGTTCGCGAAGGTAGCAGAGAATTCATCACGCCTTGGGGAAAATTCCAAGGCATTATTTATCGCGATACTCCAAGCTCCTGCATTCATATTGCATTGGTGCATGGCAAACCTTCTGAAGCACAAGAAACCTTGGTGCGCGTGCATGAGCCGGTTACTGTTTTAGATTTCCTAGACTCTAACGTCAGCACCCATTCTTGGCCGCTAGCTAAAGCCCTAGAGGAGATTGCTTCTTCATCCTCTGGTGTTGCAGTTCTTCTCAATGCCTCTGGCATTGCCGCTCCAAATGATCAAGATTGGTTGGCACAGTTCCAGAAACTGAATCAATCACAAGAAGAAGCCAAGAAACCTTTGGCCAGAAAAACCGATTTCAGAAGCTATGGTATTGGCGCCCAAATATTGAAAGATATCGGCGTTGGCAAAATGCGTTTACTAGCCAATCCAAGCCCTGTTCCAAGCCTCTCTGGTTATAAGCTCGAAGTGACAGGCTACAAGCCTTACACTGCCTAAAAACTCTGACAGTCCTCACGGTATTAAATAATTTTAGAAAATTGATATGACTAGCACTAATGACTTTGTAGGCGTATTAGACGTAGATCTCAATGGCCAGGATTTACGCATTGGCGTTGTACAAGCGCGCTTTAATGAAGATCATTGCGTTGCGCTAACGAACGCTTGCATTAATGAACTTATCTCTCTTGGCGTTAGTCAATCTGATATCAAGCTCGTGACTGTACCTGGGGCGCTTGAAATTCCCTTTGCACTGCAAAAGCTCGTTGAGACTGGTGAGTTTGATGGCTTGGTTGCCCTTGGCGCAGTGATTCGCGGCGAAACTTATCACTTTGAGTTGGTCTCTAATGAATCCGCTGCCGGAATTACACGTATCTCTATTGACTCTGGCTTGCCAATCGCCAATGGCGTACTCACTTGTGACACTGATGAGCAAGCGCTCGCACGTGTTCAGGTAAAAGGCGCAGAATGTGCTCAAGCGGTAGTTGAGATGGCGAACCTAGCCTTAGCATTAACTCCCGATATCGATATCGAAATCAACTCGAGTGAAGAAGAATAATTCGCATGTCTACATCTAGCCAGAACCCACCCAATCCGCAAGCCGGTAAAGAATTAAAGCCAGCGCCAAAGCGCTCACTGACACCACGTCGTCGCGCACGTGAGTACGCCCTTCAGGGTGTTTATCAAAGCCTTGTCATGCGTCGTGCTGGCAGCATTCCGAATGGTGCTGCAATTGCCAAGCAGCTTGCCGAGGACCCTGCATTCCGTCGTTGCCAACTTGACCTCTTTCAGGGCATCTTTGATGGTGTCTTAGCCCGCACAGATGAATTAGAGGCCATCATTACCCCAGCGCTAGATCGCCCGATTAATGAGCTTTCCCCTGTAGAGCATGCAGCCCTCCTCATTGGTGCTTATGAACTAGCGGTAGACCTCTCAGTGCCATATAAAGTGGCGATCAATGAAGCTGTCGAGCTTGCCAAAACCTTTGGTGGCACAGATGGCCATAAGTATGTGAACGGCGTGCTAGACCTATTAGCCCAGCAGCTTCGCACTACGGAAACTCAAGCAGGCTAAATACCCCGCCCGAATAGCATTCCGCAATATCTGCCTTCAAGCCTAAACCGCTTGGAGGCTTTTTTATTTGTAGGGGGATAAAATGATCCATATCGATTACAGAGCAAGAACAGGGCAATAGATCATGCAAAAAGTAGATATCCGCAGCCAACTCAAAGACTCCAGCCTTTTTAGAGAAGAGGCTTTTATCGACGGCAAATGGATTGGATCTAATAAGACCTTCCCAGTAAACAACCCAGCAACCGATGAAATCATTGCAAACGTTGCTAACTTAGAAACTCATGATGCTGAGACAGCCATTGCAGCAGCAGAAAAAGCTCTGCCGGCATGGCGCAGCAAACTAGCTAAAGAACGCGCTGCCATTATGCGTAAGTGGTTTGATCTCATTATTGAAAATACCCAAGACCTTGCAAAGCTGATGACGCTTGAGCAAGGCAAACCTTTGGCTGAAGCTACTGGTGAAGTAATTTATGGAGCCTGTTTTGTAGAGTGGTTTGCTGAAGAAGCTAAACGGGTTGAGGGCTCCATTTTAGGAACCACTTGGAGCGATAAGCGCCTGATGGTTTTAAAGCAAGCGATTGGTGTCTGCGTAGCTATCACACCATGGAACTTTCCGATTGCGATGATTACGCGCAAGATTGCACCTGCATTGGCTGCAGGCTGCACGATTGTGATTAAGCCCGCTGAATTAACTCCGCTATCCGCCTTAGCTCTGGCTGAACTCGCCAAGCGTGCTAGCATTCCGGATGGGGTTATCAATATTGTGACTGCTGATGCAGATCAATCCATTGTTATTGGCAAAACTCTCTGCTCTTCACCTACAGTGCGCCACCTATCCTTCACGGGCTCAACGGAAGTTGGACGCATCTTGATGCAGCAATGTGCGCCAACCGTTAAAAAGCTTGCATTGGAATTAGGCGGACACGCTCCGTTTATCGTCTTTGAAGATGCCGACATTGATGCTGCAGTTAGTGGTGCCATGGCTTCGAAGTTTAGAAACTCAGGTCAAACCTGTGTATGCGCAAACCGCTTTTATGTTCACAAAAAAGTACATGATCAATTTGTTGAAAAGTTTGCCAAAGCGCTTGCCATCATTAAAGTTGGCAACGGTATGGATGCTGGCGTTACCCAAGGCCCCCTGATTGAAACTGCCGCCCTTGATAAAGTAAAGAAACATGTTGCAGATGCTCTAAGCAAGGGTGCAACACTAGTGACTGGCGGCAAACAATCGATTGAAGGCAAGAACTTTTATGAACCAACCATCCTAGCCAATGTAAGTAGTCAAATGCTGATTACCTATGAGGAAACCTTTGGTCCGATAGCGCCGATCATTCCATTTGAGAGCGACGAAGAAGTCATCAAGCTCGCAAACAGTAGTCAGTTTGGTCTGGCATCCTATTTTTACAGCCGTGACATTGGCCGCGTTTGGAAAGTAGCTGAGGCACTGGAATACGGCATGGTAGGTGTCAATACGGGACTAATCTCTAATGAGGTTGCACCCTTTGGCGGCATCAAGCAATCTGGCCTTGGGCGCGAAGGCAGTGTCTACGGCATGGATGAATATCTCGAAATGAAATACGTCTGCGTAGGCCTTTGATTCTATAAGGCTATGAGCCTAAAAAGCCTATAAGGCGCCTAGTTTTTATTTCTTTTTATAAACTAGATCCCAAACACCGTGGCCTAGCTTGATGCCACGGTTTTCAAACTTGGTTACCGGGCGATAAGCAGGTCTTTCCACATATCCAGCATGCTGAGCATTTACCTGCTCTATTGTTGGCTTGAATTCATTACAAATCTCATCTGGCTTGGCAAGATCTTCGGCAGTGAAAGTTTCCACCTTCACAAATTCGCTAGAAGTATTTTGCAAAGTAGATTCTGCATTGAGAACCAAGAGCATTTGTTCGGCATAGTTGTGCCAATCGGTTGCTAAATGTAAATATGCGCCGGGCTTCAGTCTAGAAACCAATAACTTCACAAACTCAGCCTGGATTAGACGGCGCTTGTGATGACGTCTCTTATGCCAAGGATCAGCAAAGTAAATATGAATGCCATCCAAAGATTCTGGAGCAATCATATTCTCCAAAACCTCAACAGCATCGTGGCGAATGAGTCTGAGATTACTCAGCTGGTTTTCACCAATGAGCTTTAGTAAGGCGCCGACACCCGGAGGATGAACCTCGATTGCTAAAAAATCATCATCTGACCTTAAGGCAGCGATCTTGGCAGTCGTCTCGCCCATGCCAAAGCCAATTTCTAAAATCTTTGGCTGATTTGAACCCCGAAAAGCCTCTATTAAATCTAAATGAGATGCTTTATATGGAACTAAAAACTGAGGCCCCAATTCTTCAATAGCACGCTGTTGACCAGCAGTAGTTCTCCCCGCCCTTAAAACAAAGGAGCGAATCCGATCGGTTCTATTCATTTATCAAAGCCAGTCGGTATCTTCCATCCTGCCGAGCGATAGGCATAAACAACCTCAGCCAAAACAATGGATAAGGATGTCATAAAAAATAGCAAGCCCAGAACAAAAGTCCAAATGACATAAGCCGTTTGCAAAGAACGCACTGCGCCCGCCTGAAAGAAAAATAACTCAAGAACCGTTAAGGAAATAAATACACCACTAAGAACGTCAAAAAAGATAGCGGCAGTACAAAGACGTCCCCGAGTTTGAGCTTCATCAGCTTCTTTATTCATGTGCTCCAATAACGCGACATCTTTTACCTCGCCCAGATTAATAGAATGCCGAATCGCACGCATGCGATCAACTGAACGGGCTAAGCGTCCAGATATCGCATTAATCAAAGTGGCCACAGCAGTTAACAAAAATACAGGGGCAAGCGCCAGCTGAATATTGTTGGTAATTGCGTCTATTGATACATCCATATTAAATTCCGTTAACTTTGATTAAAGATATTTTTAGATCAGTGAGACCAGGCAATCAGTCCGCTGTAAGAAGTAAGGAGCACTAGTAAACCAAAAGCAATTCGATACCAAGCAAATGGGATGAAGTTGTGATGGGCCACGTAATGAATCAACCAACGCACGCAAATAAAGGCTGAGATAAACGCAGCAATGAAACCAACAATAATCGCTAGCGTAAATTCTCCAGAAAACGCTACTGGCGCTTTCCAAAGCTTAAGCAACTCATATGCTGTAGCGCCACCAATGACTGGAATTGCCAAAAAGAATGAGAACTCAGTAGCAACGGCACGAGGTAGTCCAAACAACATGCCGCCAATAATCGTTGCGCCCGAACGGGATGTTCCTGGAATTAATGCGGCACATTGAGCTATACCAACCTTCAACGCATCTAAGGGAGTGAGGTCATCTACTGTTTTGATGTGACTAGAAACGTCAGCACGATTTTGCTGGCGACGTTCGGCCCAAAAAATAACTAAGGCCCCCACAATGAAAGCACTAGCCACCGGAATAGGTGAAAACAATACTGCTTTGATATATTTTCCAAATAAGAAAGCTAAACCCATGGCCGGAATAGAAGCGATCAATAGGTTTAAAACAAAGCGTCGCGCAATGGCGCTACCGGAAAAACAAGAAGCAACTTTGATGAGCTTTTGACGAAACTCCCAACAAACCGCCAAAATCGCACCAAACTGAATAATGACCTCAAAAGCCTTGCCCCGATCATCATTAAAGTCGAGCAAATCACCAACCAAGATAAGGTGCCCGGTGCTCGAGATCGGTAAAAACTCCGTTAATCCCTCGACCACCCCCAGAATGACTGCTTTTAGTAACAAAATTAGATCCATAGGCCAAATTTTATAGGCATATGGATGCAATTTCGGGGATTTGGCAAAATAGCGTCTAAATGAGCATTTTGAATAAATTAGCCTTAAACTGCATGGCACATTGAAAAGTATCCGAATTACATGACCCCAGCCCGCTTTAGACTTTCTCGACTTACCGCCTTTGGTTTGATCCTCAGTCAATCGCTCGGTCTTGGCACATTGTCATTTCAGGCGCTGGCGCAAAGCCCTAATGCAGCCGCAAGGCCCGCTTTACCTACTCCAATGAGTGCATCTACCCTGATTGGACTTGAGCAGCCTCCACAGATGATTCCGCCGCCAAGCAAACTAGCGGTACCAGCAGTGGCTGCGCCCTCTAATTTGAATGGCAATAAAAGTGCTGATACCAAGGGGCAATTAAACGATTTAATTCAACTGTATCAAGAGGCCGCTTTTAGTGACCCAGTATTAACAGCCGCTCGCTTTAATTACCAAGCAAGCAAAGAACTCTACTGGCAAGGCTTCTCCTTGTTGATGCCGCAAGCTAACGCCACCCCTGGTGGCACTCGCTACTATCAGCATGGAGTGGGTAGCACCGTAGTTTCAAATAGCCCCGGTAACTCACGAGTCTTTGATCAAAAAAGTTATACCGTCACACTCACCCAACCTGTATTCAACGTTGGCGCATTAGAACTTTTCAAACAGGGCGATCTCAATACCAAGCTGGCAGATATGCGCTTTTTCTTGGCGCAGCAAGATTTAATCTTGCGGGTATCGCAGGCTTACTTTGATGCACTAACTAGTCAAGATAATGTAGCGCTCTATAAAAATAAGAAGGACTTGATTAAGCAACAGCTTGAAGCCGCTCAGGCAAAGTTTGATGCTGGCTTAGCAACGATTGTGGATGTCAATACCGCTCAAGCAGCCCTTGATCTAGCAAACTCTCAAGAGATCACCGCTCAGGCGGATCTGATTGTGAAGCGTGGTGCACTAGAACAAATTGTTGGGCGCCCAGTAGGTGCACTCAAGCCATTAGTGAAGGATGCCAAAATTGAAGGCGTTCTCAAAGATCCGCGCACCAAGAGCAAAGATTCCAAAGGCTATCCTATTGCTGAGAGCGTCAACCCACCGCTTCCTCCTGGACAAACTCTCGATGATTGGATTAACCAGGCTGAATCCGCAAACTTTAATGTCTTAGCAGGACAGCTATCGGTGAGTCTTGCAGAAAGCACCTATCGCGGCGCCCAAGCTTTAAATTATCCAACCATCAACTTGGTTGGCACATCGGGATACAACACTTCCAATGGCACACCGAATAACTACACGCCATCTAGTACCAATGTGTACAACAATACCCTAGCTCTGCAGATGACGATTCCATTGGTTTCAGGTGGATATAACAGTTCTGTCATTCGTCAAAATGCTGCCTTGGTAGATGCAGCCAAAGCCAACTATGACAACTATCGTCGTGCGGCTGCTCAAAGCACCAGGACTGCCTTTACAGGCTTTTATGGCGGTTTAGCTAGTGTGAAAGCTTATGAAGCCGCAGAGCGCTCAACCACATCCGCATTAGAGTCCAGCAAACTTGGCTTCCAAGTAGGAACCTTAATTAATATTGATGTATTAATTGCGCTGGATTCTGTTATTAATACTCGCTCCTTGCTGCAGCAAGCACGCTATAACACCATCCTGAATGCCATTAGATTAAAAGCTCATGCCGCAGCATTAACGGATGAAGATTTAATAGCAATCAACTCTTTATTGCGCTAGGTTTTAGTTTCTAGATCAACAAACTCAAAGAAGCTTCAATGACTTCTGCCACTGTCGGTGGCTCCTGAATATCACCCACATTGCGAATATTGTTAGACCAATAACCTTCAGTCTTCCATCTTGGTGAGTCGCAATAAATTTCTACTGTAGGCTCACCTAAAACAGCTGCAAGATGCGTCAGTCCCGTATCAACACCCACAGTCAATGCAGCACCCGCAATCACTGAAAACGCTTCTTCAATTGAAAATGCCCGAGGCACCAAAGCATTTGGAATATGCGCTGCAATCTCATTACTCACCGATTGCTCAGCCAAACTACCCCAAGGCAAGACAACTTGATAGCCACGAGCAGCCAGCTCTTTACCCAAAGCAATCCAGCTTTCATTGGGCCAACGCTTAGCTTCTCTTGCAGTCGAATGAAAACACAAAACATATGGTGACTTTAAGTCTTTTAAGGCCACACCTGAATTGATATTCAAAGAATCAACATAAGTCTTTAGATAAAACTGGGGTGCAATTGTGCGATCCACCAGCAGCCAATCTAGAGCTGAAGACATAACCCAGCGTGAACGATCTACTGCGTGACATTGGGTTGGAACTTGCACGGACTGGTTATAAAAAGATCGGGCAATAGGCTCGTACCCAGAAAATTCTGTTGCATTGGCAAGGCCCGCAATCACTGCATTGGGGGCTTTACTTGCTAGAGAACAAACAATGGCTGACTTCAGTAGACCTTGCGTCTCAATAATCACATCATAAGAAGTTTCCTGGAGCTTCTTCTTAAATGCAAAAAACTCCTGCCAGGTAGAAAGCTTAAATAGATTCTTTTTCCAGCGACGTAAACAAAACGGAATAATGCGATCAATTCCTCGAAAACCATCTCGAGACAACAAGGGCCTAAGTAAGTGGACATACCCTTCTTCGACCACCCAATCAATTTGAGCATGAGGCAAACGCGTACGCAGATCCCAAACTATCGGTAAATTGTGAAGCACATCCCCTAATGAGGAGAGCTTTACCAACAAAATCTTGGGATTTGACGGGAGACCCTTTGAATAGGTCGAAGATAAATCGCTCATGTGACGATTATCTTATCTTTTTGAAATTGTCCAAGGTGGCTAGAACTTGGGTGCTGCGTCCCAAGAAAGACCGTCAGCATCCTTGGCATTCATATTAGGTTGAATACCAGCCGGTAAAGGCCACTCAATACCGACAGTTGGGTCATTCCAGGCAAGGCAAGCCTCGCTCTGTGGATGATAGTAATCCGTCGTTTTGTAGAGAAATTCGGCTGTTGGTGAGAGCACTAAAAAGCCATGGGCTAATTGTGGTGGAATCCATAATTGCTTATGGTTTTCGGCGCTTAACTCAACACCCACCCACTTGCCATAAGTTGGGGAATCTTTGCGAATATCCACAGCAACATCAAATACGCTACCAGCCACAACCCGCACTAATTTGCCCTGAGTCTTCTCTATTTGGTAATGTAAGCCACGCAAAGTCCACTGACGAGAAAAGGAATGGTTGTCTTGCACAAACTGAACATTCAGCCCAGTGGCTTTAGCGAAGTCCTCTGCATTAAATGATTCAGCAAACCATCCGCGCTCATCACCAAATACCTTGGGCTCCACAATGAAAACGTCATGAATCGCAGTAGGCGTTAATTGCAACTTAGAAGCGGAACTCATTTAGAAACTTTCTTGGTAGAAAGTGAAATAGGCTGAGCAGAGCTATTGAGCTCATTCAAAATCTTACCTAAGTACTGGCCATAGCTATTCTTGCTTAACTGTGCAGCAACCTTTTGCACTATCTCAGCACTAATCCAGCCTTGGCGATAAGCAATCTCTTCAGGACAAGCTACCATCAAACCTTGTCGCTTTTGCAGCGTAGCAATGAAACCTGCGGCATCTAGCAATGAATCATGAGTGCCCGTATCAAGCCAGGCAAATCCACGACCCATGATCTCCACGTTGAGCTCATTCTTTTCAAGATAGACGCGATTCACATCCGTAATCTCGAGCTCGCCACGGGCGCTAGGTTTAATCGAGGAGGCAATATCGCAAACCTGATTGTCATAAAAATATAAGCCTGTTACTGCATAGTTACTACGTGGTTTTAAAGGCTTTTCTTCAATGGAGAGCGCCTTGTAGTCTTTATCGAACTCCACAACACCATAACGCTCTGGATCATTCACGTGATACGCAAATACAGATGCACCCGAGGTGCGATCGTTTGCACTATTGAGTTGATCCACTAATTCATGGCCATAAAAAATATTGTCGCCAAGCACTAAGGCGCTAGGATTGTTTCCAACAAAGTTTTTACCTAATGTAAATGCTTGGGCTAAACCATCCGGTGAAGGCTGCACGCAATACTCAATATTGAGACCCCACTGGGAACCATCACCCAAGAGCTCTGAAAATCGCGGAGTATCGTGTGGGGTAGAAATTAAGAGAATGTCGCGGATGCCAGCGAGCATTAAGGTGCTTAAAGGGTAATACACCATTGGCTTGTCATAGACTGGCATCAACTGCTTAGAAACTGCCTGAGTCACTGGATAGAGACGGGTACCAGACCCGCCAGCCAAAATAATCCCTTTGCGATTTACAGCCATTAATAACCCCTATTTCAGCATCTCTGGTGAACCTGAGGAATTAAATCAAACCCTTCAAGGCTAACTTGGATACATATTCTTGAACCATGCCATCCCAGACTGGGAAATGTGGCATATTTTGAAGATCATTATAAGAGTTTGAGGCATCAGAAGCCTGGTTTTGCAGGGCGGATCGTAGTTTGCCGCTATCCATTCTGGAGTTCATTGGTCTGGGCGCTGGGAGAGGGTATTCAACAGTCAGAATAGGTTTAATTGCCTCTGGTTTGATCTTTAGCTCTACACCGGCATTTAGGGCAGCCTGAACTGCAAAAGAGGCCAAACCATGCCAAGTAGTCTCACCTGCTGGCACGGCATGATAAATGCCGGATGGAAACTGCTTTAACTTCCATTCTGAATCTAGTACCAAATTCAGACTTACCCGTGCAAGCCACTCCGCGCTGGTGGGGACTCCATGCTGATCACGAATCACTTTTAACTCTTCACGCTCTTTTGCTAAGCGCAACATCGTGCGTATGAAATTGCCACCATCTCCATAAACCCAGCTAGTTCTGAAAATCGCAAATTGACCTTTTGATGAGTTTGCAAATACTTTCTCAATTGCTTCTTCACCAGCGGCCTTACTCTTGCCATAAATACTGAGAGGATTGCGAGAATCACTCTCAACATAAAAGCCATCTTTACCACCATCAAATACATAGTCAGTTGAGTAATGCAAGAAAGAAACATTCTTGTCTGCCGCATACTGAGCCATGCGCTCTGGCGCCCTAGCATTGATGGCATAAGCCATATCGATTTCAGATTCCGCTTTATCAACTGCTGTATAAGCAGAGGCATTAATAATGAGATCAGAGCGGGCTTCGCTAAGTTGCGCAAGAACTTCCTCCTCCTTGCTAAGATCGCATTCCGCCCTACCGAGATAAGTTACACGTAGATTTGCAGAATCTGGAAGTTGGTCAAATAAAGTTTTGAATGCTTTACCCAGCTGACCATCTTTTCCGAAAACTAAAATATTCACAGTTAGTTGTATTGTTTTTGCAACCAGTCACGATAAGACCCGCTCACCACACCATCAATCCAAGCAGGGTTATCCAGATACCATTGGACAGTCTTTCGAATACCTGTATCAAAGGTCTCGGCTGGCTTCCAGCCTAATTCGCGCTCTACCTTACTGGCATCAATTGCATAACGGCGATCATGGCCTGGACGGTCTTTTACGTAGGTTATTTGATCAACATAGGGCTTGCCATCTGCACGCGGCTTGAGCTCATCCAAGATAGCGCAAATAGTTTTCACCACATCGATATTGGCCTTTTCATTCCAACCACCGATGTTGTAAGTCTCGCCTAATTTACCATTAGCCAACACTTCACGAATTGCTGAGCAGTGATCACCAACATATAACCAATCGCGAATCTGTTGGCCATCGCCATAAATAGGTAATGGCTTGCTATTTAGCGCATTTAATATCACCAAAGGAATTAATTTTTCTGGGAAATGATACGGGCCGTAGTTATTAGAGCAATTGGTGGTGATCACTGGGAACCCATAGGTATGAAACCAAGCGCGCACCAAATGATCGGAGGCTGCCTTAGACGCAGAGTAAGGGCTATTTGGTTCATATGATTTTTTTTCCGTAAACGCCGGATCGGATGCAGATAAAGAGCCATAGACTTCATCCGTAGAGACATGATGAAAACGGAACTTTTCTTTAGCATCTCCTTCAAGAACATTCCAGTACTCACGAGCACACTCTAGCAAATTAAATGTGCCAACGATATTGGTCTCGATAAAATCTGCGGGCCCATGAATAGAGCGGTCCACATGACTTTCGGCAGCAAAGTTAATAATGGCGCGCGGCTGATATTCTTTCAACAACTTGGTAACCAACTCTTTGTCGCCAATATCACCATGAACAAATACATGGCGCAAATCATCTTTCAAGGATGCCAGCGTGGCCAAATTACCGGCATACGTCAATTTATCGAGATTAATAATGGCCTCATTAGCAGGCACTTTAAGCCAGTCTAGAACGAAATTACCGCCAATAAAACCGGCACCACCAGTAACTAGAATCATTTTTTACCTTATAAATCAGTTATTTGGAAAATTTATTAAAGTAATTTTAACTGATCGATCAATGACTTAGCCCTATGTAAAGTGGTGTGGGCGGCAAAAACCTCTTTTTGGGCATGCAGGGCTTTATCAGTGCCTAATTGAGGATGAGCGATTAGTTCTCTAAACATCTCTTCATAATCTTTTGGTGATCCTGCAATAAAGAAAGATTCGCGTCCAAATATCTTGTTTAAGAGTATCGGATGATCAATTAACTGTGGCACACCACAGGCAGCTAACTGATAGGTACGCTCGTTGAGCTCACACGCCCAGCTTGTTTGTTCTGGTAAATGCACATTTAGGCCAACTTTAGCACGTGCATAAATATACCGATCACGCTCGCGTTTAAATGAGAAACTCTTCACCTGCTTCCAGCCAGGACCATCTAGAAATCCAGAATACTCATTCATAATATTTTTTAGATATTGAATATGCTCACGCTTGCGAGAAGCCATCAAGACATAATTGAGGTCCCTCTGAAACCCAGCAACTGGATAGTAATGAAGGATGTTCGCCCCAAAAGGAATGAAGATGATTTGAAAGCCAGCATCAAAAAATGGTTGGTACTCTAAGCGACTGCGAACGTAATCTTCATCACGATAGCTATAGTAAAAATCAATTCGATGCTGTTTAGCCCAAGCCAGTCGTGGCAGTAGAGGGGTACTCTCATACTCCTCTAGGGCTGCGCTAAGGCCAACATACAGTCTCGAGTGCATTTTATATTGATTCACGCTATCCCAGTCAATTCTTTTGAGATACTCGGGATTATCACTAGAGAGCAAAATAGAAGGTTTGAATATTTCTAGAGCGCCTCGAATATCTTCATTCCAATCCAAGACTCTTGCATCCACCCCGATGTAATTCAAGCTTTCGATTAAATTAGAAAAAAGAGAGAAGCCGGCGGGTGAAAATCGAGCATCAGGCACCTGAATCAAAATACGCTCAGGGCTGCCAATGCAGGAGTCTTTCATTTGGGCTTCCAAGTCTATTTTCAAACGAGTACCTTGACGCACTACTGGATCAGAAGAACTGAGGCATAACTCATGATTTTCATGAGTGGCTTGATGAAGTAGCCCAGCCTCGGCTTCTGCAAGAACCATGTCATGGGATAACAGGGTTTTTGAATTAAATACGTAGTTAAATTGATGCTTTTCAAAAGAGCGCTTAAGCTTGATGATCCTCTTTTGGGCTAGTTTCTGCAGATACTGAAGGGTCATATTCTTTCCAAAATGCAATGCGTAAATGGTATAGGCACAAGACCCCCCCCCAATTGAGTTCATCTAATGTTCTAATTATAGAATTATGAATATCATTGCACAGCTACAGGGCGGTCTTGGCAACCAGCTATTTCAATATGCCGCTGCCAGAGCCCTATCCCACAAACAGCAAAGTCCATTACTTTTGGATCAAAGTTGGTTTAGTAAGGCCTACGAAGATGTCACACCGCGAGCATTTTTGTTGCCCTTAATGAATGTTAAGGGTTCGTTCATTTCCTATGGGATGACGATTAAACGACCAAAAAAGCTCTATCGCCTAGCCCAAAAATTTTGGCCAATTGATCCGTTTATTTTTGTAGAGCAAACGCCTTTTCGATTTGACTCTCGACTCGGTAAAGCACCCGCATTTAAGCGACAAAATTTATATCTGATGGGGTATTGGCAATCCTATAAATATTTTGAGTCAATCAAGTCAATCCTACAAACAGAAATTAGCCCAAAAAATCCTCTCGATAAGCATTATCAAAACTATTTAGAGCAGATCAAAACTAGTAAATCCGCTATGGTGCATGTCCGCCGAGGTGACTATGTCAATTTAACAAGTGCGGCCAAGGTACACGGGTTTATTGGCCTAGATTATTACCAAAATGGGATGCAATTTATTATAGAAAAAAATCCTGATACCCAATTCTTTGTATTCTCAGATGATCTTCAATGGGCTAAAGAAAATCTGCCTTATCAAGATAAATGCAAATTCATAGAATCTACAAGTAGCGGTGATGCTGTTATTCAAGAGCTTGAGCTCATGACTTATTGCCAACATCATCTGATTGCCAATAGTTCATTAAGTTGGTGGGCTGCCTGGTTAAGCAAGAATCCAAATGGTTCTGTGATCTGCCCAAGCCAGTGGACGACTGATACCAGCGTTAATTGGTCTGATTTATTACCCAGCTCTTGGCAGAGAATTTAAGGGTGACTAGGCTCTAAATGAAGCCAGCGCAGATACTAGCAAGCGTTCCAACCTAGTAAATGGTGTTAACAGGCCATTACCTCGATATTGAAAGCGAGCATAGATTTCATAATTTGCCGCTACAGAAATACCCTTAATTTTCTGATTCAGCTGCATCAGAAACGGTAGTGCAATTTTTAGCCGATCAGAAAAACCCATGGGTCTTGGACTCAGCTTAGACAAAATCCCAAGGCCCAATAAATATTCTTCTCGACTCTTTGAAAAAATGGCATTCGTTTCAGCGTTCTGAACCTGACTAGTTTGCTTGACATGGATGCGGTAGGTAATGAGTTTTGCTTTCAAGTTGGCGAATCGATATCCTGCTAAAGCCAACTCAACCCAAAGAGAATAATCTTCAGCATAGTCTTTCCCTACGCGATAGGGAAATTTTTTAAATATCTCAGCCTTCCCCATCACGGTTGGATTACAGAGTGGGCTTGAAATAGTAATCAAGGCTCTAATGTCAGCGTCCGTATAGCGCTCTTTAGAGGATTTGGTCCTTCCCAAACCCTCATACAGGGAGTAATAAGCAGACCCACAAAGATCAGCCTCGTCCCCATCCAAATAATTAACTTGCTCCTCAAGTCGACTAGGCATGGCGATATCATCTGCATCAAGAAAAGCAATATACCTTCCCTTGGCACCCTCTACTAAGCGGTTACGTGCATTTACCAAGCCTTGATTTTCAGCCAAATTAATTACGCGAATACGATGATCATTAAACCCACCAATAATTTGGGAGGTTCTATCGGTAGAGCCGTCATTCAAAATAATTAATTCAAAATTAGAGAAGCTCTGTTGCAAAATGCTTTCTACCGCCTGAGCAATGTACTGCTCAGCATTAAATGCTGGCATTAAAACGCTAACGACTGGCTGATTCATTAGATAAAGCTTTGCAAATAACGGCCAAATCGCTTAACACGCTTGAATAAACGTGAGGGCAGTGATTTTTGTGACAACCCAAAATTTAACTCAGCCTCCCAAGCGGACTGATAAATAATGCCTAAGTAATGTTTTGCAGCTTTGGCTTCAGTCTCACCTAGGCGTCGCATTAAAAAATACTGCCAGTCATAGTGATAAACCCTAAATAATGGCTCAATTGCAATCAATGGAATGGCGCGATACTTCAATAGAGTCTCGCCATAAATCAGGGTTTCTGGATACTCTGGAGTCACCATATCCCATAGTGTTATTCCCTTGGGCTGCAGGTACTCGCGATCGAGGGACTCCCAAACATTGGCGGACCAAATAAAAGGTGCGGGTGCGCAATAAAATTCAGGGCCCGACCTACCAAACAATGATTGCACTCTTCTTGCCTCAGATCGTAAGTTTTCAACTACCTTGGTTTGACCTCGGTTATTTGCCAACTGAAAATATTCTTTATTTTGATGGAGCACTGTGTAGGGCACACCGCCCTCAGAAACAAAATCTGATTTTTGAAATGGTCTAATAAAGACACAATCAGAGTCCAAACTTAAGTAGTTTTGCGCTAATCCAAGCCTCCAAAATTCAGACTTAACAATTGCCTGTGATAAACCACCCGGCATAGCCTCATACTTTTGCATTGAGGCTCTTGGATTTGAAGCCACGATATCTTCATCGGCCACCCATATATAACCATCTGCACCAAGAATTTCAGTCAAAGCAGTGTGGTCAGATTTTGGTGTCGATATATAAAACGGTATTCGATCTAAATTAAATTCCTGAATCGAAGTCAGCAATCTTTTTAAGCGCAATAAGTCGTTGCGATAGGACTTGCAGTAGAGAACAAAGTCTTTCAATGGGCTACCTATTGTTTATCTTCAATTTTAGACAGAATCTGTGCAACAGCTTGATCAACCCCCAAAGGATGCCATTGAGGGTCAATCAGCTTACGCTCATTCCAGTCCAACCAAATTCTTTCAATAGCCATATCAATGCCGGCACTATCACCCTCTTGGCTCAGGTAAGCGCCTCGTTCTGACAACATTTCATCTAGCTGCGGATTACGATGAGTGATACCCCATATTGGACGACCAGTCCAAAGATATTCATAAAACTTTGAAGGGATATATTCCGCGCACCACTCATCATTTCCATGTAACAAAATCAAAACGTCTGCCTCTTGCATTTTCTCAACTACTCGTTCGCGCCCTGATTTTCCTGTAACAGGATCCTTTTCCAGCCTCCCATGCGCTATTAATACATCTTGATAGCCATAATGCTTGATGGCATGAATCGTTAGCTCATCTAAGGGGGCGCCATATGCATGAACGCGAATCTTTTCTCGTGCTTGGGGATATTTTTTAAACAACGAATGTAGTGCATTCAAGATTGTAGAAAGCGAACGATCTTTTGCCAATGAACCCGAATGGGATAAATTTAAAGTATTGGTATAGAGATGAGATTTAGCAGCAATCAGTCCGCCAGGGGGCTCAGCACCAGGTAACACCCTAAAGCCTTGTGCATTTCCTGCTGTATTGAGGTTTGTATTACGAGTCTTCGCATAATGCAAAGCTCCATCAGTAAACCACCAGGCAAAATCTGCATGCTTAATAATTTGCTTTTCTAAATAATGACGAAAGCCCGCATCTCGATTTTTAGGCCTTTCAAGCCCTATATCAACGGCACTTTTGCGAATAACTAATGGGTCGTGGATTTCAACAATCCATTTAACTCCTGTGACCTTCTTAAGCCAAAGCCCCGCTAAATGGGCAGACCATGCCCCACCAGTGGAATACACCAAATCGATCTTGCCATCGCGGATTAATTTGTACCCATGCGTAAATGCAGGCATCGCCCATGACCATTGACTAGAGTAGCCAAGAAAAAACTTTTCCAAGGCAATCAAGGGGGCAAGCAGCAAAGAAACGATGCCGGTTGAAACCTTATAAAAGAGTCCTCTGCCATATTGGTTTGCAATCCAATGACGAAAATCAAACCGGAATGCTGCTGGGCCCCAAGCTAGGAATTGGCGATGAGGAAATCGTCGATCTTTAATTCCGGTGATAGCGCTAAAGACAGTCGGCTCAATACCTGCTTCAAGAAAATAAGGCATCTTGTCGGTAATCGTTTGACTTGAGGCACGGCCATCCATATTGAAGCCATGCGACAGAATCAACCAGCGTTTTTTAGACTGCATGCTGATGATCTTAGTTACCAGCAACTATAGACATCACAGCCATGCGCACGGCGATTCCAAAGGTGACTTGATTCAGAATGACAGATTGCGGACCATCAGCCACAATTGAATCAATCTCCACACCACGATTCATGGGACCAGGGTGCATGACAATCGCATCAGACTTCGCTAAGGCTAAACGTGTAGGCGTTAAACCATATTGCTTAAAGAATGCATCGCCTTCAGGCACTTGCCCAGCTTCCATGCGCTCCTTTTGGATACGCAATGTCATCACGACATCAACATCTTTTAGACCCTCTTCCATGCTATGGAATACCTTCACACCCAGCATATCTAAATTACTTGGAAGCAAACTTTCTGGACCAATGGCACGTATATCTTCGCAGCCTAATGTGGTCAGCGCATGAATATTAGATTTGGCTACACGGCTGTGCACAATGTCACCCACAATTGCAACCTTTAGGCCTTTGAAATTTTGCTTAAAGTGGCGCATCGTATACATATCCAACAAACCTTGGGTTGGATGCTGATGGCTACCATCACCAGCATTCACAACGTGTACATGCGCTGGTACGTGGTTTGCAATCTCAATAGGGGCTTTAGAAACACCATGTCGCACAACAAATATGTCTGCCTGCATTGCCACTAAGTTATCAATCGTATCGAGGAGGCTCTCGCCCTTAGCGGTAGATGATGTGGAAATATCTAAATTAATCACATCCGCAGATAAACGTTTTGCAGCAATCTCAAAAGTTGTTCTGGTTCGAGTGGAGTTTTCAAAAAAGAGGTTGAAGACACTTTTACCCCTGAGCAGTGGCACTTTTTTTACTTCACGTGCAGGATCAGTCACGCTCACAAACTGCTGCGCAGTATCCAAAATATGGAGAATCTGCTCTTTAGGCAAACCTTCAAGCGTTAGAAGATGTGTTAACTCGCCAGCGGAATTAAATTGATTGACTAGCTGACTCATTATTCACGCTCCTCTATCTGAAAGCTGAACTTGCCAGCGGTATCTTTCTCTAAAACCAGAATTTGATTCTCTGGAACTTCTATCTGTTCGCCCACAAAATTAGCGGCAACTGGCAGCTCGCGATTTCCGCGATCAGCCAAAACCATCAACTCCACCTGTGCTGGCCTGCCAAAATCAAATAGCTCATTCAATGCTGCACGGACAGTTCTACCGGTTAACAAAACATCGTCAATCAAAATCACATTGGCGCCGTTTACATCAAACGGCAAATGGGTAGTCATCGTACTGGCAGTCCGTAGAGCTGTCATACCCTTTTCTGCATAATCATCCCGATGAAAGGCCACATTAATTACGCCAAAGTGTGGAAGCCCTAAATCGTGAGCCAAACGCTCAGCAATCCAAGCGCCTCCCATAGCCAGACCTGCAAGCTCAAAAGCGCCCTCTTGTTTTCTCTTGCGCAGATTCTCTAGTAATTTTCCGTATAACTGTTCAGCGTTCATTCTTTGGTCCGGTGCTTATATCAATTCTATTTTGGTAACTATTTTTAATTTAAAGACTTCGCGCTTTGCTCTGCAAAAAACTGCTCCAAAATCAAAACAGCGGAATGGGCATCTAGATTGTCGTACATCTCTGGATCCCCCTCTAAAACAGCTGAGGTATAGCGCTCATCTACCCAAACAACCGGTAAATGAAAGCGTCCATGTAGCTGGTTGCCAAAGCGAGTTGCTTTAGACGTCATCTCATGGGGCGTGCCATCTGGATGGGTTGGTTTTCCAACTACCAATTGGTCTGGCTGCCACTCCTTTAATAAGGACTCAATCTCCTGAAAAAGAGCGTCGCTACTTGACACAGCAATCGTCTTTAAAGCTTGACCCGACTTAGATATCGAGTTTCCAACCGCTACACCTACTCTGCGAGTTCCATAGTCAAAAGACAATATGGTCAATGCCTTAGGCATGCCCAGCCTCACCAGATAAATCCGATAAATTAAATCCTAGGTGACCCACCACCCTCTCGTAACGCTGACTCGATGGGGTATTAAAAATAATCTCAATCATTTGCTCGCGTGCTAGTGGAACATTCATCCAACCATTGAGAGTGATTTCCTCCTCAAGCTGACCAGCACTCCAACCTGCATAACCCAAAGTCATTAAAAAATGTTGCGGCCCTTTGCCTGCAGCTACGGCCTCAAGAACATCCTTTGAAGTGGTCATTGTCAGACCACCTGGTATGACAAGAGAAGAGCTATAGGGACTCAGCGAATCAGAGGCATGCAAAACAAAGCCGCGCTCAATCTGAACTGGTCCACCAAAATATACGGGCTGATTTAATAATGGAGCAATCTCCAATTTCAATTCAATCTTGTCAAAGAGGGTTTTTAAATCAACCTCAGTGGGTCGATTCACTACCAAGCCCATTGCACCTCTCTCAGTATGCTCAAAGAGATAAATGACGGAACCAGCAAAGTTGGGGTCAACCATGCCTGGCATGGCGATTAAAAACTGATTGGCAAGATGGTCTGCGGAAAAGGAAATTGATGACTCTGACACAGAAGCTCGTTCTGAAGCAGGGGGTGCTTTTTTAGCAGAAGTCATAGGGTCTATTTTACAGAATATCTAGATTTTTCCGGTAATCCAATAAGCAAAAAGGCCAACTATTTCATGAACCAAGGTGTTCCAGTTGTGAGCTCCATCGGTTAGGTCAAAAGAAGTCCACTGCAAGCGGTGCGCTGTTTGATAATCAACTGGCACGGGGATCACTTTAATGCCTTGTTTTTGAAAAACCTTCTCCGAACGAAGCATGTGACTGGCTGAAGTAATTAAAAGCCAGGGCTTCTGTTCAGTAGATTCAGTTTTAAGCCCAAAATCAATGATCATCGGCTTTAGATACAAGGCATTCTCATAGGTGTTACGGGATTGATTTTCGTAGTGTGCTTGCTCTTCATTTAAACCCTGCTCTTGAACAAGCCGTTTAAATGCTTCAGATTCGGACATACCTTTGGGGATAATACGACCCGATGACCCGCTGAAGATATAAGGTAGCCCTGGATTCTTCCTGATCAACTCAAAGGCCTTGGTCACCCTTTCGGCAGATGAGTAAATCGAAACCTCTCCGCGATCAATCGCAATCTCACCATCCTCAATAGCGCCGCCCAAAATGATGATGCCACCAAGGTCGCTAGTTGCCACTTTTGAAATTTCAGTTTTTGGGACGGCGTCTTCCAGCGCCCTCAAAAAAACTTCTGATGCAGGTAGCCAACCCACCAGCACAAGATCTATCAAGGCCAATACTAAAAATCGCTTACAAAGATGAGGTTTTCGCAGCGATAAAAATACCAAAGCCAATAGGGTGAAGAGTAGTACCCAATTGAGTGGTTCAATTAAAAATTGCACTACCTTCGACAAAATAAAAAAGATCGTATCCATAATTCCCTACGATCTTAACCTGACTGACAAGCCTAGGCGCCTGCATTGAAGCTAAATAAGCCCTAATATAGGGGCTATGCAAAAAGCTCTAGTTTGGCTCCGCCGAGATCTTCGTCTATATGACAATGCCGCCCTTCACCACGCCCTTAAGGAAAGTGAGAAGGTTTGGCTCGCTTTTATCTTTGATACGGACATCCTCAAACCCCTGCTTAAGGGTGAATTAGATCCCAAAGGACTTAAGCACGATCGCCGCGTGGATTTCATATGGCAGGGGTTAAAGCAAATTGATGATCAATTACGTAAACAAAGCGGAGGACTCATTGTTCGCTTTGGCAAGCCGACTGAGTGTATTCCTGAGATTGCCAAAGAACTCGGTGTCGACACTGTCTTTGTAAATCACGACTACGAACCTTCAGCAATCGAACGTGATGAAATAGTTAAGACCAAACTAGAGAAGCAAGATATTGGATTCGAGACTTTTAAAGATCAGGTGATCTTTGAGAAAAAAGAAATTCTCACCAACTCCAATACCGTCTTCTCAATCTTTACGCCTTATAAAAATAATTGGCTAAAGACTCTCCAAGAAAAAGATTTGGCTGCTTATGAGTGCAATCCAAAGCCGGGTCAACTAGCAGCTGTTCCCAAAAAGTTAAATGAGCCATTTCCTTCTTTAGAGTCCATGGGTTTTTGTGCTACTGGCATTGAAGCCTATCTGCCACCAGGCTCAGAGGGTGGTCAGGCTTTCTTGGAAGACTTCCTACCCCGCATTGATCAATACCAAGTTGGCAGAGACTTCCCTGCAATCAAAGGCGTAAGTTACCTATCCACCCACTTACGTTTTGGGATGCTATCGATCAGAGGCTTGGTACGTGAAGCGCATCGACGTATGCTGGCCGGCAGCATGGGTGCAACTATTTGGTTAAGTGAACTGATCTGGCGTGATTTCTATTTCATGATTCTTGCCAATCATCCCCGCCTTGCATCGGGCGCATCTTTTAAACCAGACTATGACAATATCATCTGGGAATCTGGAGCTAAGGCCAAAAAATTATTTGCCGCCTGGTGTGAAGGTAAGACTGGTTATCCACTAGTTGACGCAGCAATGCATCAACTCAACCAAAGTGGCTACATGCATAATCGTTTACGTATGGTGGTTGCAAGTTTTCTGACAAAAGATCTGGGCATTGATTGGCGTTGGGGCGAAGCCTATTTTGCCGAACATCTCAATGACTTTGAACTGTCATCCAATAATGGCGGATGGCAGTGGGCTTCCTCATCGGGATGCGATGCACAGCCCTACTTCCGCATCTTTAATCCCATTACTCAATCAGAGAAGTTTGATTCTGAGGGCAAGTTCATTAAACGCTACCTGCCTCAGCTAGAAAAGCTCTCCAAGAAATCCATTCATGCCCCATGGCAGGCCGGTCATATTGAATTAGAGGCTGCTGGCATAGTCATTGGGCGAGACTACCCGCTACCAGTCGTAGATCATGATGAAGCCCGAAAAAATACCCTGGTGCGCTATAGCGTAGTCAAAAAGGTTGCCTAATCTATCGCCTCCTCGAACTTAATAGAGCCCTATTTGTAGTTCCGATTTAAGATAGGGCATGAGCAAGATCTATGCCGTAGGTGATGTCCAAGGCTGCGCACCGTCATTAAAAGCCTTAGTTAAAAAACTCCCAGCTAAATCAAAAATGATTTTTTTGGGAGATTTAGTTAATCGCGGCCCAGACTCTCTTGGCGCATTGCGCCAACTCAAGACCCTACAAGAATCTGGTCGTGCCGAATGCATACTGGGCAACCATGATCTGCACCTTTTAGCCATTGATGCTGGTTTGCGCAGCCCTAAAGGCTTAGACACGATTCAACCCATTCTGTCAGCGCCCGATAGAAAAGAATTGATTCATTGGATTCGGAATCGACCCATGGCACTCAGCAATGGAAATGTTCTTACCGTTCACGCAGGCGTACTACCGCAATGGGACTTACAGCAAACTATTGAATGCGCTCACGAGGTCGAAAAAACCTTACGCAGTAAATCGTACAAAGACTTTCTGGCCAATATGTATGGCAACACTCCAAATAAATGGAGCAAGTCACTTAAGGGTTATGAACGTCTTCGTGTCATCACCAATGCATTAACCAGAATGCGTTTCTGCACACCCGCAGGTCAAATGGAATTTGAGAGCAAAGAAGGTTTAGAACAAGGTCCCAAGGGCTATATTCCCTGGTTCACCGTTCCAAACAGAAAAACCCAGGATGTCCTTACTTATTTTGGCCACTGGTCTACCTTGGGGCTATTACGCCAACACAACGTGATTGGCTTAGACACTGGCTGCGTATGGGGTGGAAAACTTACTGCCCTAGAAATCTCAGACTCCAATAAAGACAGCAAGAAATTAGAGATTATTCAGGTGAGTGGCTATGACCACCCACTCCGAATGTAATTTCTTCTAGAAATTAAAAACTGACTCTTAAAGCTTAGAGTTTTTTGAATGAATTCTCAGCAGCAGCAACGATAGCATCGACCACTTCATTGTCATGTGCAATGGATGTAAAGCCTGCTTCATACGCTGAAGGCGCCAAATAAATGCCCTCATCTAACATGAGATGAAAGAATTTCTTAAACGCATCAATATTGGATTTAGTCACCGCTTCAAATGAAGCAGGAACTTGATTGGTAAAGTAAAAACCAAACATGCCGCCAACACTGTCTACAGAAAAAGGTACATTGGCTTTATCTGCAGCCTGCTTTAAGCCAGCCATCAACTTTTCAGTCTGACCAGTTAAGCATTCATAAAAACCTTCGCGAGAAATAATCTCTAAAGTTTTTAGGCCTGCAGCCACAGCTACCGGATTACCAGAGAGAGTGCCTGCCTGGTACACATTACCCAGTGGGGCAAGCTTAGACATGATTTCTTTCTTGCCTCCAAAGGCAGCCATTGGCATACCGCCACCCATAACCTTGCCCAAACAAGTGAGGTCAGGGGTAATGCCTTGCAAAAACTGGGCGCCACCTAAGGCCACTCTAAAGCCAGTCATCACTTCGTCATAAATTAATACAGCGCCATGCTTGCTGGTCAGACTACGAATGGCCCCCAAAAACTCTTTTGAAGGTTTAATCAAGTTCATATTGCCAGCAATAGGCTCGATGATGACTGCAGCAATTTGATCGCCCTGCTTTTTAAAGACTTCTTCAATGGCTGCTACATCGTTGTAAGGCAACACCAAGGTATGTTTCACCAAATCTTGTGGAACACCACCAGAAGAAGGTGCATTTTGCGTAGAGTCCGCAAAGGTAAGCAAGCCTGATCCGGCCTTTACCAATAAGCTGTCAGCATGTCCGTGATAGCAGCCCTCAAACTTGATAATCAAATCACGACCGGTATAGCCGCGAGCTAGACGCAAGGCACTCATCGTCGCCTCAGTACCGCTAGACACCATGCGGACCTGCTCAACGCTTGGCATCAAGGCACAGATACGCTCAGCCAATTCAATTTCACCCTCGGTAGGTGCGCCGTAACTAAAACTGGTTTCAGCTGCTTTTTGAACTGCAGCTACTACCTCAGGATTTGCATGGCCCACAATCATGGGGCCCCAAGACATAATTAAATCAATATAGCGTTGATCATTTGCATCCCAAAAATAAGGGCCTTTTGCTTTAGAAACAAAACGAGGGACACCACCCACCTGACGGAAAGCCCTCACTGGAGAGTTGACTCCCCCAGGGATAGTCTTTTGTGCGCGCTCAAACAGCGCTTCGTTTTGATCTACTTTTGCCATTATTTTTTCAAATTCAATAAATTAAATCGCCATCATTTCAAAATCTTCCTTACGAGCACCGCATTCTGGACATGTCCAATTCATAGGAACATCTTTCCAGAGGGTTCCTGGTGCAATACCTTCGTCAGGCAAACCAGCAGCTTCGTCATAAACCCAGCCACAGATTAGACACATATACGTTTTAAATTCCATTACTTTAATCTCCGAATATTTTTAGCTACTTGAATTTAGCTGCACTAAGCTTGTTCATTTATTTTAAGGTTTTTACTTGCTTTAAGCTGGTCGCTTAGCGTGCATCTCAAACTTGAATAAACGACACTCTAATGGGCCATTGAATAAAGGTGTGCGTTTGGATTCTTTAATGCGCAGTTGGCCTGGAAGCGCCATATCTGCAGTCAACACAAAGATATTCCACCCACCAAAATCCTCTTTGAGGTGTTGTCCAAACTGACGTAAGAACTCGACAAACTTCGGATCCTGCTCTTCTTGAGCTTGAAGCTTCTTCAATGACTCACGACTAGAACGCTTAGCGCTTTGACGCCCAGTTTCTAAGTTCAACTCAAAACGATTATCGGGCTCATCGTCATAACTCTCTTCTTGATTAGAGGTGCGATCCTGACCACGTCCACCTTTAATCACTAGACGCTCGCCATAAGGCGGATTTAAGAGCATCACACCCTCGCTCAAATTACCCGGTGCTTTCGCTGCCAAAGCATCAACCTGACGAACTACAGGCTGATCTGGCAATTGCGCTCTTTGCCAATTGCCCTTAAACATCGATACCAATTTCTCATTAATGTCGCCACCAGAAATTTTTAAGGAATCGACACTAGGATGCTGCTTACGCTTTTCCAACATCAAAGCAAGAGCGGCTTCTTTCAAGTCTACCCAGCGCTTTTGCTCTGCAGAGTCATTAAATGGCTTGAGTCGCTGGAATCCAAAACCATGGGCAGAGGTAATTAAAGGGCGATAAGCCAATCGGCTTGGCTTGGCATCATCACCATACATCCCAGCACGAATTGCCCCAGGAGGAATGGCTAACGCCATCTGTGCAGCTTCAATTAAGAAAGTGCCACTACCGCACATAGGATCAAATAAGGTCTGACCTGGCTTCCAGCTGGTAATCGACAGAATGCCTGCTGCTAAATTTTCTTTTAGGGGTGCATCCCCTTTTTCATCACGCCAGCCACGCTTAAATAATGCTTCGCCTGAAGTATCTAAATAAATGGTAACTTGAGTTGCCGTCAAATGCGCCTGAACACGAACATCCGGAAAGGCTGTGTCGATACTGGGGCGATCGCCAGTGACATCGCGCAAACGATCAACGATGGCATCTTTTATTTTGAGCGTTGCAAAATTTAAACTCTTCAATGGGGAGCGGTGTGCTGTCACATCGACGCGTAAGGTTTGCTTGGAAGTAAACCATTCTTCCCAAGCCAAGCCACTAGCCAATTTATATAAATCGTCCTCTTGCCTGTATGGTGCTTGCGCCATTTGTAACAGCACCCGACTCGCAATACGGGAATGCAGGTTCAGTGCCATGGTAGCCGAAAGGGGCGCAGCAAGACCGACGCCACCAGTAGGGCTGGTAGGCGTTGGATCAATCACCCACGCCCCTAAGGCCTTACATTCTGGGCGTCCAGCAATCTCCGCCAGCTCCTGGGCAAGCGGCACTTCTAAGCCACCTGGGCAAACAACAAAAAATCTCATGGGGCTAACAGTCTATAAATGGGGGAATTAGAAAATAAAGTAAATATTAGTAGGTTGGTCTTAAGGCTTGAACAACACCAAGGCCACAATAATCACTAGCAAGATGACTGGTACTTCGTTAAACCAACGGAACCAAACACCGGATCGCTTATTTACGCCGGCACGAAATTTCTTGAGCAAGCTTAGGCAGGCATGGTGATAGCCAATTACCAAGATCACAAAGAATAATTTGGCATGCATCCAAACATCGCCGGCACCAATACCAAAATAGAGCCATAGCGTTAGACCTAGCACTACTGCTGGCACAGCCAAAATAGTCATGAATCGAAAGAGTCGGTCGGCCATACCCAAAAGGCGAGCATAAGCTTCGGTATTTTTCTCCTCAGCCAGGTTCACAAAAATTCTAGGCAGATAAAACAAGCCAGCAAACCAGGAGGTAATAAATACGATGTGAAAGGTTTTTACCCAGAGGTAGGCATTGCTCATATGTAGTTTGCTCTATTTATTTATTAACTTTAGGTACGAATCTCGCCGTGACCCATGACCACATACTTCAATGAGGTCAAGCCATCCAAACCAACAGGCCCACGGGCATGCAGCTTGTCATTCGAAATACCGATTTCAGCGCCAAGGCCATATTCAAAGCCATCCGCAAAGCGAGTGCTGGCATTAACCATCACACTCGCGCTATCCACTTCACGCAAGAATCGGTCAGCCTGAGCTTTGTTATTGGTAATGATGGCATCGGTATGTTTGCTGCCGTATTGCTCAATATGGTTCATCGCTTCATCAATGTTGGCCACAGTCTTAATTGACAAGATTGGTGCCAAGTACTCAGTCTGCCAATCCTCTTCATTAGCATCTACTAAATTCTGGAACCCATTTGCTTCTAGTGTTTTGCGAGTTAGGCCATCAACCCGCAGCTCCACACCCTTGTCCTGATAGATCTTACAAAGGGTTGGCAATACTTTCTGTGCGATCTCTTGATTTACCAGCAATGTCTCCATCGCATTACAAGGAGCATAGCGTTGCGTCTTGGCGTTATCGCAAACCTTTACCGCCATAGCGACATCAGCATCAGCATCAATATAGGTATGACAAATACCATCCAGGTGTTTAATCATGGGCACACGTGCCTCAGCCATCAAACGCGCGATCAAGCTCTTGCCACCGCGTGGCACGATCACATCAATATATTGCGTCATAGTGATCATTTCGCCAACAGCACTACGATCCGTTGTGGTGACTACCTGTACTGCATCCTTAGGCAATCCAGCGGCAGCCAAGCCATCCTGAATGATCTGCGCTAATAAGGTATTGGAGTCAATTGCTTCAGAGCCGCCACGCAGAATCACTGCATTGCCTGACTTGAGGCACAAGGCAGCAGCATCAATAGTGACGTTAGGCCGAGACTCGTAAACGATGCCGATGACACCCAGTGGAACACGCATCTGACCTAATTCAATGCCTGATGCTTGCTTTTTTAAAGCTGATATTTTTCCAATTGGATCCTCTAAAGAAACGATTTGCTCCAAACCCAAAGCCATGGTTTCAATTGTTTTAGGTGTCATGGTCAAGCGATCAACAAAAGCAGCATCTTGCCCATTTGCTTTCGCGCGTTCAACATCAACCTGATTGACCTTCTGAATCTCATCAGCCTTCTGACGAACAGCTGTAGCGATATGCAATAAAGCTTGATTTTTTTTCTCGCTAGATGCACGCGCCATTGCCCGCGATGCAGCTCGTGCTCGCATGCCAATATCTTGCATCATTTCTTTTATAGCTGAACTCATTTCTTGCTCTCTAATTCACTAATTTTTATATGCACTACTCAACGCAATAAATTTCCAACTAAACGCAAACCATCCCAAGGGTCTGCTGGCAACTCTGCAGCATGCAAACCTTTTACTTGGCGATCCAATCCTGCAGCAACCTGCATCGCTCTGCGCAACTTCAGGGGCTGAACTCTTCTTAATGCCGCTGGGTATAAACGTTCTTTATTGCCCCAAATCCGGTTGGCGCGCATCAAATTCTGTACAGACTCACCAGCATCACTGGCTGCCTTGAGTTTAGATAGTATCCGAAGCTCCTCAGTTACGCTCCACAGAATCAATACCAGTGGCTCACCCTCACCCTTTAAACCGTCTAGCATGCGATTTAACCTAGCCAGATCTCCCGCAAGCATGGCTTCAGTTAATTCAAAAACGTTGTAACGCGCTACCTTTAGAATAGAAGAACGAATTTGCTCTTCGCTCAACTTGCCAGTGGGATAGAGCAAGCCTAATTTCAGAATCTCTTGATGGGCAGCAATTAAATTACCCTCCACTTGATCAGCAATAAATTCAAGTGCGCGCTGTCCTTCAGGACCAGACTCCACCTCTTGATCTTGACGCTTTAAACGCCCAGAAATCCACTGCGGCAAGTGACTACGATCCAGAGAATCAATCTGAATCGCCATACCCGCATCATCTAAAGCACTAAACCACGCGGAAGTCTTAGTCTTACCATCCAAACGAGGCAACACAATACATACAACAGTATCTGGGCCATCTGAACCAGTAGCTTGTGAAGCAATTTGAGCGGCAAATTGTTTTAAAGCGTCAGCCCCATCGCGACCAGGCTTTCCAGTTGGTATGCGCAACTCTACCCAACGTTTATCACCAAACAATGACATGGTTTGACCAGCATTTAATAAAGCGCTCCAATCAAAGCCACGCTCTTGCAATAAAACTTCGCGCTCAGTGAAATTTTGCTTCTTGGCAGCAGATCGCAGTTGATCCATCGCCTCCATCATCAATAGAGGCTCATCACCACTAAATACATAGAGTGGCAACATTGCACCACCAGAACTCAAAGACTTGAGGTGCACTTGTAAGGCATCAACTTTAACCATGCCCTAATTCATCTCTAGAAAGATTTTGCCTGCGGCGATCTTGCACCAGCAGATACACGGCGCAGGATCTGAGTCGCCAAATCTTTGCGCATCAGAGTTAAGAACTGCTGAATTTGAACGTCAGTCGCCAACACTGTTGACACACTAAAGTCTATATCTCTAGTCATGTAGATCTCAGCCTCTGGGACGATTTCAGCACCAGCCAAATCATATGCCCTAAATCCAACGCGAATATTCAGACGATAAGCTGATACTTGACCATTGGAGTTGTAAGCCAAAATCTCACGACCATTAATGTCGTTGTTAATTTCCAAGATGAGATCTGCATCCTTAGGGTTGATGGCAACTTTTGCATCCGTGCCCGTCAAGATCGCCGTCTGTAAGTCTGCTCTGAGTGGCGGAGAAGGGTTGCCTGTAATCGCAATGACCTTGAAAGGCAAATCCACCATGCCGCGTAAGCGATAGCCGCATGCAATCAACCCCATTACTGGAGCTGTAGCAATCAAGCCTAGCATTGTGCGACGTAGGGAATTTACGCTCATATCTCTTTTTCTATTTAAGCAACAATATTGACCAAACGTCCAGGCACCACAATCACCTTCTTCGGTGCGCCGCCATTTAATGCTTTTTGTGCAGGCTCACTTTGTAAAGCCAAGGCTTCAATTTGCTCTTTGCTTGCATCAGCAGGCACCTTAATATCACCGCGTAACTTACCGTTAATTTGGAGCATCAAAGTCAGTTCTGTTTGCACTAAAGCCGCTTCATCTACAGAAGGCCATGGGGCGTCAAGCAAAGGGCCAAAAGATTTGGTGTAGCCAAGGTCTTTCCACAACACATGGGTCATGTGTGGAACTACTGGATAGAGAACGCGTAACAAAATACTTAGGCATTCACGCAAGACCGGCGCGCTAATCGCGGCATTCTGATCGAGCTTGATCGGCTCAAGTGTATTGAGCATTTTCATCGCCGCAGAAACAACCGTGTTGTACTGACGACGTTGATAGTCAAAGTTGGCTTGCTTCAAGATGGTGTGAACTTCACGACGCAATTCTTTTTCAGCATCGCTCAGATTGCTAGGCGAGGTGTCAGACGCATCGCGCAAGACACTAGCGTGACCGCTGGAATACATCCACACCCGACGCAAGAAACGAGAGGCACCGTCTACGCCAGCGCCCGACCACTCCAGCTGCTGCTCAGGAGGAGCAGCAAACATCACAAATAAACGAGCAGTATCGGCGCCGTATTGATCAATCAAAGCCTGTGGATCAACGCCATTGTTCTTGCTCTTAGACATCTTCTCAACACCGCCAATGATCACTGGTGTGTTTGAGGCATCACCGATGAGCTTGGCGCCTTGAGGTCGGCCTTTTTCATCGAGGTCTAATTCCACATCAAGCGGATTGAGCCAAGTCTTTTTACCCGAAGCATCTTCGGAGTAATAAGTCTCATTGAGAACCATACCTTGGGTCAGCAAATTCTGGAACGGCTCATCAAAGGTAATGAGATTGAGATCACGCATCACCTTGGTCCAGAAACGCGCGTAGAGAAGATGCAAGATCGCATGCTCAATGCCACCGATGTACTGGTCCATTGGCATCCAATATTCATTACGCTCATCCACCATGGTCTTAGCATTAGGACCGGTATAGCGCATGAAATACCAAGAGGAGTCTACAAAGGTATCCATAGTGTCTGTTTCACGACGTGCAGGCTTGCCGCACTTCGGACATTTGACGTTTAAGAAGTCAGCGCGTTTATTTAGCGGATTACCGCTGCCATCTGGCACGCAATCTTCCGGCAACACTACTGGCAAATCAGCCTCTGGTACAGGCACAGCGCCACAACCAGGATTACTCTCATCACCACAATGAATAATCGGAATCGGTGTGCCCCAATAGCGCTGACGAGAAATTCCCCAATCGCGCAAACGATAGGTAGTTTTAATTTCGCCAATACCAAGCTTTTCTAATTCTTTCGCAACAGCACTCACAGCCTCTTCATGCGATAGGCCGTCAAACTGAGCGCTATTAAAGCAAACAACACCCTCTTTTTGGGCGTACCAATCTTCCCAGCGAGTGGTATTGAACATTGGGGATTCACCTTCAAGCGCAATCACCTGTTTAATTGGCAAATCGTACTTAAGGGCAAAAGCAAAATCGCGCTCATCGTGGGCAGGTACACCCATCACTGCGCCATCGCCATAAGACATCAATACATAGTTACCAACCCAGACTGGTACAGGTTCGTGCGTCAACGGATGCGTGACATACAAACCAGTAAACATCCCTTCTTTTTCTTGTGTGGCTAAATCAGCTTCGATCACGCTACCAGTTTTGCATTTCTCAATGAATGCAGAGAGCGCTGGGTTATTGACAGCTGCTTGTGTTGCTAAAGGGTGCTCAGCCGCTACCGCACAGAAAGTAACACCCATGATGGTATCGGCACGCGTAGTAAATACATACAACAAACCATCTTGAATGAAATTGCCATGGTCATCGGCAACCTCATGCTTAAAAGCAAAACGCACGCCGCGACTTTTACCAATCCAGTTTTGCTGCATCGTCTTCACGCGCTCAGGCCAACCCAAACCATCTAAACCAGAAAGCAACTGCTCTGCATAAGCAGTGATATTGAAGTAGTAACCAGGAATCTCACGCTTCTCAACCAATGCACCGGAGCGCCAGCCACGACCATCAATTACTTGTTCATTTGCTAAAACGGTTTGATCGATTGGGTCCCAATTAACTACTTGAGTCTTGCGATAGGCGACACCCTTTTCCAGCATCTTCAAGAAGAGCCACTGGTTCCAACGATAGTAATCAGGACTACAGGTAGCTACTTCACGTGACCAATCGATAGCCAAACCCATCGCAGCCATTTGCTTTTTCATATAAGCAATGTTGTCGTAGGTCCACTTTGCTGGTGGCACTTTATTCTGAATCGCCGCATTTTCAGCCGGCATACCAAAAGCATCCCAACCCATCGGCATGAGGACGTTATAGCCCTGCATGCGGAGTTGACGTGCCATGACATCATTGATGGTGTAGTTGCGTACGTGACCCATGTGGAGTTTGCCAGATGGGTAAGGCAACATAGAGCAAGCGTAATACTTTGGCTTTTTCTTACCTTGTGCGTCAACTGCGTTCTCTGCTACTTGATAGACTTGCGCAGCTTCCCAGTCAGCTTGCGCTGCCGCTTCAATACTGCGGTAGTCGTAATCCTTGCTCATTCTTCGACAGCTCTTTTCTTCTATTTTTTAATTGATTGACTAATTACTTACGCAAGCCAAGAACATCTTGCATATCGAATAAGCCACTACTTTGGTTTTGTAAGAAGCGTGCGGCACGCAATGAGCCTTGGGCATAGGACTGACGGCTTGAAGACTTATGACTGATTTCAATACGCTCACCATCGCCAGCAAATAAAACAGTGTGATCACCTACGATATCGCCACCACGAATAGTGGCAAAACCAATTGAACCCTCTTTACGTTCACCGGTATAGCCTTCGCGCGCATATACAGCAACATCATCCAGCTTTTCACCCAACGCATCTGCAATCACTTCGCCCATCTTGAGCGCAGTGCCTGAAGGAGCATCTACCTTGTGCTTGTGGTGAGCTTCAATAATTTCAATGTCATAACCTTGATTGAGCATCTTGGCAGCAATCTCTAAGAGCTTAAAGGTTGCATTAACACCAACACTCATATTGGGCGCAAACACAATCGCCAATTTTGCAGAAGCTTGTTTCAAACTAGCAATTTGCTCAACCGTCAGGCCAGTGGTACCAATAATCATTTTGGTACCTGTCTTTTCAGCAACGGCCAAATGAGCCATCGTGCCTTCGGGTCTTGTGAAGTCAATCAAGAACTCGGCATTGGCCAGCACTTGAGCTACATCAGCAGAAATCATTACGCCCGTTTTTTTACCTAAGAATGAGCCAGCATCCTCACCCAATTGTGGGCAGGATGTATGTTCGAGTGCTCCAACTAATTGAGCATCAGCCGTATTGAGGACAGCCTCAATTAGCATCTTGCCCATACGTCCTGTTGCACCTGCAATTGCAATCTTCATCATGTGTTTCTTCGCTTCTTATTCAAGTGAGCCAAAACTGTCATCTTGGCATCAATACAAAAGTGATTTCTATTATTTGGAATCAGCTGCCTTTGGCACATCATTTAAAGTGCCAGGCCCTAACTGTGGAGACTGTGCATCTGGCTGCTTATTTGAAAAACTAAAAAAGTCCCAGAATGAACCACTCACATTAGCTGCAGGTGCGGCGGCTGGTATGGGCGTGCCTGCTGACAAATTGTCAGTTTTACTTGGCACTAAATACTCTGGCTGCTGCAATGGTGGCGTAACGGGCGGCTTATTAGATCCAGTAATCACATCCCAGAATGAGCGCTTGGTCTTTGCGTAGTTATCGATTTCCGCAACCATCTCGACTTCCGTTGGCAATGCATCACCCTCAAACTTAACAACTTTGTCACCATCAAAATAGATTGTGACATGACGCTCTTTACCGATTGGCTGCCCTGCACGTTTGAATTCAAAAATGTAATCCCAGCGATTGGCATGGAAGTAGCTCGCTAATAATGGCGTACCCATAATTTGGCGCACTTGCTCACGTGTCATTCCCAATTTCAATTTGGAATACTGCTCGCTAGAAATAAAATTTCCCTGCACGACGTCTGGAACGTAAGGCCTAAAAATCTTATTCATCCAAGCGCGTTGGGTTTCATCCACTGCAGAAGTACACCCACCTACCCCCAATAATCCCAACAGCGCTAGGGACATTATTCCCAGGCGTACAGGGGAACAGACACCCTTCAAAACCGGGTTCAAAAAGCGAGTAAAAAGTTCAAGGCAATTTTGCATGGCTGGCCGTATCATTAAGACATTGATTTTAGCTCCCAATGCCATAAATATGACCCAAAACCGAACCCCTGAAGATTTACGAGATATTGACCTAAAAGCGACTGGGCCACGGATGAAAATCCTCGATTTTTTTCATCAAAATGGTGGCACTCACTTTAGCGCTGAAGACGTCTTTATGGCCTTGGCCAAAGAGGATAAAGAGATAGGCCTAGCAACGGTTTACCGAGTACTTACACAATTTGAGCGGGCTGGACTGCTTTTACGCAGTCATTTTGAGTCCAGCAAGGGTGATAGTAGGGCCATCTATGAGCTAAACGAAGGCCAGCACCATGACCACTTAGTCTGCATTGATTGTGGCCATGTTGAGGAGTTTGTAGACGAGGCTATTGAAAAAAGGCAGCGCGATATTGCTAAAAACCTGGGCTTTAAGCTCCAGGAACACGCTTTAGCCATGTATGGCCACTGCTTGAAGAAAAATTGTCGCAACAAACAGGCTAAATAAGCTGTTTTAAGCGCTTTAAACGCAAAAAAGACCTCAAATTGAGGTCTTTTCTACAAAAATAAGCCAAAAAATAAGATTTAAGCGTTTTTTAACAACACTTAGACTCTTTTAGGTGATCTTATCTAATTTCCTTACTTTACAGCCATCAATGCTTCAGCGGCATTGAGCATTTGTACTGAATAACCCCACTCATTGTCATACCAAGCCAATACCTTCACCAATTTGCCATCGGCAGATACGCGGGTTTGGGAAGCGTCATAAATACTTGGGCGGGGATCGTGGTTAAAGTCGATAGACACCAGAGGCAAAGTATTGAAGCCCAAAATCCCTTTGAGCTCACCTTCGCTGGCAGTCTTGAGAATCGAATTGACTTCATCGACGCTTGTGGCACGACTTGCCGCAAAAGTTAAGTCAACAACAGAAACGTTAATCACCGGCACACGCATCGCGAAACCATCAAAGCGACCTGCCAATGCTGGCAATACCAAACCAACCGCTTTAGCTGCACCAGTTTTAGTTGGGATCATGCTAGTGACGGCAGAACGCGCACGACGCATATCCTTGTGATAAACATCAGTCAATACTTGATCATTAGTAAATGCATGAATCGTAGTCATCAAGCCTGACTCAATACCAATCTTTTCTAGAAGCGGCTTCACTAGTGGAGCCAAACAGTTGGTTGTACAGCTTGCATTTGAAACCACTACATCGCTTGGCTTTAATACATTTTGGTTTACGCCATACACAATGGTTGCATCTACATCTTTTTCGCCAGGAGCAGAAATCAATACTTTCTTCGCGCCCTGCTCGATATGAATCATGGCCTTTTCTTTTGAAGTGAACTTACCAGTGCACTCCAAAACCAAGTCAACGCCTAATTCACCCCATGGGGTTTCTGCAGGATTGCGTGTGCAGAACATCTTGATACGATCGCCATTAACTACCATGCAATCGCCATCAACAGACACATCCGCGGGGAAACGACCATGCGCAGAGTCATATTTTGTAAGGTGCGCATTAATAGCAATATCACCCATCGCATTAATTGCGACGATTTGGATATCACGACGTGGCTTGCCATTGACTTGATCTTCATACAAAGCACGTAATACCATGCGGCCAATACGCCCATAACCATTAATTGCGACACGAATTGTCATTTATTTCCCCTAACTAATATTGAATTTATTTCGTACTTTGCTTTATTTTTTTGCGATACATTGTTTAACGGTCTTCGCAATCTGGTCAGCAGTTAAACCAAAATATTCGTACAAGACTGGTGCTGGTGCAGATTCGCCAAAGGTATCCACTCCATGCACGGCTGCACAACCATACTTCCACCAGAAATCACTCACACCTGCTTCCACTGCAATGCGTGGAATATTCGCAGGCAACACTTTTGCTTTATACGCAGCATCCTGTTGATCAAAGACAGTTGTTGAAGGTATCGAAACTACTCGAACTCCCAAGCCTTCTTTTTCCAACTGCTGTGCAGTTTGTAATGCGAGAGCAATTTCAGAACCAGTAGCAATAATGACGGCATCAATCTTGCCAGTCGGATCGCGCAAGACATAACCACCACGAGCAATATCTTTAATTTGAGCGGCGGTACGAGATACGAATGGACAGTTCTGGCGGCTAAAAATCAAGGCACTCGGCCCATTTTTACGCTCAATGGCTGAACCCCAGGCTACAGCGCTCTCTGTGGTGTCGCAAGGACGCCAAACCATGAGGTTCGGAATAAGGCGCAAGCTAGCAACATGCTCTACAGACTGATGGGTTGGGCCATCTTCGCCCAAACCGATTGAGTCATGGGTAAAGACAAAAATACTGCGCAATTTCATCAAAGCAGCCATACGCAAAGCGTTACGACTGTAATCCGAGAAGGTTAAGAATGTGCCGCCAAATGGAATGTAACCACCGTGCAAGGCAATGCCATTCATGATGGCGCTCATACCAAATTCGCGCACACCGTAATTAATGTGGTTGCCCCACTGATCACCACGTACAGGTTTGCATGAAGACCAATTGGTTAAGTTCGATCCAGTTAAGTCAGCAGAGCCGCCCATAAATTCTGGTAACGCAGGTGCTAAAGCTTCGATTGCATTTTGACTTGCTTTACGAGTCGCAATAGTCTCCGCCTTAGTCTGGCAAGTTTTCAAATACGCATTTAATGTAGATGAAAAATCTTTGGATAAATCACCTGCCATACGGCGTTGCAATTCAGATGCGAGCTCTGGATATTTATTTTTGTATTTCTGAAATTCTTTATTCCAATCGTGCTCTGCGGCTTGACCGCGCTTTTTAAAATCCCAAGCAGCGTAAATATCTTTCGGAATTTCAAATGGTGCATAAGGCCAATTTAATGCGACGCGAGTTGCGGCGATTTCGGTAGCGCCCAATGGTGAGCCATGCACCTTATCGCTACCAGCCATATTCGGCGAGCCTTGCCCAATAGCGGTCTTGCAGCAGATCAGGGTTGGCTTATCACTCTTTTTAGCCTTGGCGATAGCAGCAGATACGGCTTCCGCATCATGGCCATCAACAGCGCGAATGACATTCCAGCCATAGGCTTCAAAACGCTTAGGAG
Organism: Polynucleobacter sp. JS-Polo-80-F4; assembly: GCF_018881965.1. GTDB lineage: Bacteria > Pseudomonadota > Gammaproteobacteria > Burkholderiales > Burkholderiaceae > Polynucleobacter. The sequence goes on along the minus strand of NZ_JACVPI010000001.1, from coordinate 1,055,311 downwards.
TGTCTTCGTTAAACCAAGAAACCACTTTGCCATCAATCGAGATGCCGTTGTCATCCCATAACGCAATTAACTTATTAAGCTTGAGAGTGCCAGCTAAAGAACACACTTCATGGCTAATACCTTCCATCAAACAGCCATCACCTAAAAATACATAGGTGTAGTGATCAATGATATTTAGACCAGGACGGTTAAATTCTTCTGCCAATAATTTTTCGGCCAATGCCATACCGACTGCATTAGAGATTCCCTGACCCAATGGACCGGTCGTTGTTTCTACGCCCGGAGTAATTCCATACTCAGGATGTCCTGGAGTCTTGCTATGTAATTGGCGGAAATTTTTTAACTCTTCAATCGGCAAGTCGTAGCCAGAAAGATGCAAGAGCGAATACAACAACATTGAGCCGTGACCGTTAGACAATACAAAACGATCGCGATCAATCCAATGCGGATCTGTTGGGTTATGTTTTAAATGCTCATTCCAAAGTCCAACAGCAATATCTGCCATACCCATTGGCATTCCAGGGTGACCTGAATTTGCCTGCTGTACTGCATCCATGGATAAGGCGCGAATGGCATTGGCCATGCGAATTTGAAGGTTTGACATCGTAAAAGTGGTCTCTGGAAAATTAATTGGCTATATTTCAGTAATGCCTCAATTTTATCTTCCCGGGCCATGGGAATCCCAAAAGCCAACAACCCTTACACCCGAGGTTGCCCACCATCTGCGCGTAAGGCGTATCCAAACTGGGGAATTTTTCCCAGTATTTGATGGAAAAGGCCAAATAGCCAAGGGAGAACTCCTCTCTTTGAGCGGAAAATCAGGTCAAGTTCAGCTAACGGATATCCGCACTGATACCCATCGCGAGACCCCATATGCCATTACTTTGGCCCAAGGACTGGCTGGTGGCGACAAAATGGACTGGATCGTTGAAAAGGCAGTCGAGACTGGCGCACAAAACATTGCCCCGATGCAATGTGAGCGTTCCATCCTTAAACTTACTAGAACTAGCGATTTAGAGCGTGCCCAAAAACGCCTCGCCCACTGGGAGGGAATCGTTCAAGCGGCATGCGAGCAATGTGACCGCACTGTCTTTGCCACCTTAGAGCCAATTCAAACATTTGAAGATTATTTAAAGGCAAGCCCAAAACCAGCCCTCAAGCTACTTCTGAGCCCTGATGCAACAAAAAGCATGTATTCAGTGCTGTTAGAAAATGATCCTCAAGACATTGTCTTAATGATTGGTCCCGAAGGCGGCCACTCCCCCGAAGAAGAAGCTCAGGCAGAGGCTGCTGGTTATCAATTGGTTTCGCTAGGGGAACGGGTGCTAAGAACTGAAACAGCCGGCGTAGTGGCCATTACAGCCGTTCACAGCGTGTGGAACCCTGAAATGCAAAATCGCCTCAAGTAGAGGCGATTTGTTGAACTTCTAGGACCTAAGCGATTAAGCGAAGGAGTAGAAGACGCGATACGGTGTACGGCGCTCAGCCCAGAAATCAACAGCATCACGGAAAACATCTAACAGCGTTTCACGAGCTTCTTTGTCAAACTTCTGAGTGCATGGCAAACCTTCAAGCACCACCACGAATCCAGGCTGTGGGCCAGATTTGTCTACAGTAGTAGTCAAAGCATCCAACAAAGGATCGTAGTTTTTTGCCTGCTGCTTAGTAAATGAGTAAGCAATCGCAATCGACTCCAATACTTCACCTTTAGTCATAGCATTGGCGCAATTGGCATAAATAAAGTGCTGACCTAATTCGGTAGCCGCTTCCTGTAAGTCAGGAGTGCGGAAGGCACGAATAGATTGCACAATATTAGGGCGCACACTGCGCAACATTGCCGGCGGTCCGGCATCGCGAACGGCCAAAGCGGCACGCCAAGAAGCTGTCACTTTTTTCCCCGAAACTTGATTTGCTGCATAGGTTTGTAAACGAGATAAACCGCCTTCAGCGTAAATATTGGCAGCGGATGACTCAGTTTCAAGTCGATCATTACTGTCCCAACTTTCAGCGCGGCTATGTTCATCGAAGCTGGCTGTATTGCTGTTTTCAGAGCGATTATTCATGATGGGTGCTAGGTTACCCGTAACACGCCATCAAATCAAGCCCAAATACAGTGCATTTTATGTAAAGCACTGATTTATATAGAAATAATTTATGTGAGTTATTGCTAACTTACATAAATTATAAGTACTTAGGTAATGCCTCTTGCAATGCTTGCAGCTTCAACAACTGCCAAAGTCGTCACATTCACAATACGGCGGACAGTTGCGGCCGGGGTGAGAATATGAATTGGCTTAGCAACGCCCAATAACAACGGGCCAATAGCAATGCCATTACCGGCAGCGGTTTTTAGCAAGTTGTAGGAAATGTTTGCTGCATCGATATTTGGTAATACCAGCAAATTAGCATCGCCTTTCAGTGGAGATGAAGATACCGCACCTTCACGAATGCTTGCATCCAGAGCGCTATCGCCGTGCATTTCTCCATCAACCTCTAAGGTTGGATCTGCTTTCTGAAGTAATGCCAACACTTCGCGCATTTTGACTGCAGATGGCGCATTGCTTGAACCAAAATTGGAATGGGATAGTAATGCCACTTTAGGAGCTAGTCCTAGCTTACGCATTTCACTTGCGGCCATGAGAGTGAGATCAGCTAACTGCTCGGCAGTAGGGTCAAGATTGATATGTGTATCTACCAAGAATACTTGGCGACCCGGCAAAATCAAACCAGACATTGCGCCATAAACATTCGCACCAGGCTCATGACCAATCACTTCATCAACATACTTCAAGTGCGTAGCGATATTGCCAACTGTGCCAGAAATCATGCCATCAGCCATGCCTTTTTGAATCAAAAGGCTACCAATCAAACTATTACGGCGACGCACTTCTAGCTTAGCAAACGACTGTGTAACACCCTTGCGCTCAGTAAGGGCAAGGTAGGTTTGCCAGAAATCACGGAAGCGCGAATCATTCTCTGGGTTCACAACCTCAAAGTCATCGCCTGCCTTCATACGCAAACCAAACTTCTCGATGCGATGCTCGATAACGGCTGGGCGGCCAATCAGAATCGGTGTAGCAAGGTGCTCATCAATAATGATCTGCACTGCACGCAATACACGCTCGTCTTCACCCTCGGCAAACACAATACGTTTTTGATTTGCTGGCACGCGCTTAGCAATGCTAAAGAGCGGCTTCATCAAAGTACCGGAGTGGTACACGAATTGCTGCAGCTGATTGCGATACGCATCAAAATCTTTAATCGGACGTAAAGCAACACCATCATCCATTGCTGCCTTCGCAACCGCAGGAGCAATCACTGTAATGAGGCGTGGATCAAATGGTTTTGGAATTAAATACTCCGGACCGAAGGATAGGTTCTCAATACCGTAAACAGAGGCAACCACCTCACTCTGCTCTGCTTGAGCCAACTCCGCCACAGCCTTGACAGCCGCGACTTCCATGCCACGGGTAATCGTTGTTGCGCCCACATCCAAAGCACCGCGGAAGATGAATGGGAAACACAAAACGTTGTTCACTTGGTTCGGATAGTCAGTACGGCCAGTGGCCATCACTGCATCTGGACGAACCGCTTTTACTTCTTCCGGCAAGATTTCAGGAGTGGGGTTTGCTAAGGCATACACCAATGGCTTAGGCGCCATCTTCTTGACCATATCTTGCTTAAGCACACCGCCAGCAGAAAGACCTAAGAAAATATCAGCGCCTTCAATCGCTTGATCCAATGTGCGCAAATCGGTGTCTTGGCAGAATGGTTCCTTCTCGGGATCCATCAACTCTTTACGACCCTTATAGGCAACACCAGCTAAATCAGTGACCCAAATATTTTTACGCGGAATACCCAAATCAACCAATAGATCCAAACAGGCTAAGGCAGCAGCACCTGCCCCAGAAGTAACGAGCTTTACTTCCTCTACTTTTTTACCAACTACCTTTAAACCATTGAGAATAGCGGCTGCAACCACAATCGCTGTACCGTGCTGATCATCATGGAAGACCGGGATCTTCATACGTGCTTGCAACTTACGCTCGACCACAAAACAGTCAGGCGCTTTAATGTCTTCTAAATTAATACCGCCAAATGTTGGCTCTAGTGCTGCAATAATTTCTACCAACTTATCAGGATCGTTTTCATTCACTTCGATATCGAAAACGTCAATGCCAGCAAACTTCTTAAAAAGAACTGCTTTACCTTCCATCACCGGCTTACTAGCTAGTGGTCCAATATTTCCTAAACCTAAAACGGCCGTACCGTTGGTAATGACGCCAACTAAATTTCCGCGCGCTGTGTACTTGAAAGCATTCGCTGGATCTTTAACAATCTCTTCGCAAGGAGCAGCAACACCAGGCGTGTATGCCAGCGCTAAGTCTCGTTGATTGGTTAATTGTTTTGTAGGGGCAATTTCAATTTTGCCCGGAGTCGGAAACTCGTGATATTGCAGGGCTGCCTCTCTTAAGGCTGCAATTTGTTGCTCTTTACTATTTTCTTTGCTCATTCACTAACTCGCTAAGTTCTGTCTTATCTTCATTGATCTAAGACTTGTAAGACATCAATTCTATTCCTCTCGGGCATTCACCTCATAACCACCATAAAATGGGGCATGTCTTCTCGCTCCACCCCTCTCGGTGAATTTGACCTAATCGATCGTTTCTTTAAAACGGGAGCGGATTCCATGCCCACCAACGCAGATGAAGCAATTGCCTTGGGTATTGGCGATGACTGCGCCCTCATCAAACCGCCAGCGAATGAAGAAATAGCCATCACCAGCGATATGTTGGTTGAGGGCAGGCACTTTTTTGCAGGCGCTGATCCCGCCCTATTGGCCCGCAAAGCCCTAGCAGTCAACCTTTCAGATCTAGCTGCCATGGGTGCAAGACCGCTAGGATTTACCTTGGCCCTTGCACTGCCAGCAGTAGACGAAGTCTGGTTAGAAGCTTTTTCTAAGGGGCTTTTTGCTTCTGCCAAAGAGTATTCCTGCCCCCTGATAGGTGGCGACACCACTGCTGGGCCGCTCACCATATCCATCACTGCTTTTGGTGCCATCCCCACCGGAAAAGCCATTCGCCGATCCGGCGCAAAGGCAGGTGATGACGTTTGGGTCTCAGGCACGGTTGGCGATGCAAGACTGTCTCTTGCTGCACTGCGTCATGAATTAAATCTGTCTAGTGAAGATTTGCAGCAAATCGAACACCGTATGCATCAACCAACGCCACGACTTGAATTGGGTCTGCATTTAAGAGAGGTGGCTACCGCAGCACTAGATGTCTCCGATGGATTAGTGGGCGACTTAATGCACATCTTGAAACAATCACAAGTGGATGCAGAAATTGATTTGGATAAATTACCAAAATCGAACATCTTGAAAAAACAAGAGTCATCCATTCAAAACTTATTTGCCGCAAGCGGTGGTGATGATTACGAACTTTGCTTTACAGCATCCTCAAGTCAGCGCGAAAAAATTCAAGCGATCAGTAAGTCACTCAAACTGCCATTAACACTCATCGGAAAAATACTTCCCAAAAAAGGTGTTGAGGCAAAGGTATATTTATTAGATGCGTCCGGCACTCTTCTGGGTGATTTACAAGCAGCCCCTTTTTTCAACTCATTTGATCACTTTGCATCATGACAAATATTGAACACTCTGCACAAGTGAAACCAAACTTCAAATGGGTGTTTCAAACCGCTAGTCGCACGCTTGCTTTTGGTTTTGGTAGCGGCTTAAGCCCCGTAGCTCCCGGCACCGCAGGCACCCTCTGGGCTTGGGCAGCCTTTTTAGCAGGTGAATACTTTCTCAGTACCGAAGATTTCCTGTGGATTATTGGCAGCGGTATTTTGCTTGGCTGCTGGATCTGTGGCTATGTCAGCGAAGAGTTAGGGAAAAAAGATTTTGGCGGAATAGTTTGGGATGAAATTGTTGCCTTTTGGTTGGTGCTGATCTTCATCATGCCAACTAATATTTGGATGCAGATAGCTGCTTTTGCACTGTTCCGATTTTTTGATGCTGTAAAACCTGGTCCTATTGGAATGATTGATCGTCACTTTAAGAACGCTGCAGGTGATGACACTCAACACTCAAGCTATCTTCAAATACTCTGGCGTGGATTTGGGATTGTGATTGACGATCTTGCCGCTGCTTTTTGTACGCTACTCGCGATGGCTTTAATACAATTCTTGATTAAATAATGAATTCAATGAACCCAAGTGACCTTACTAAAACCTTGGCTCAGATTTTGCTTTCTAGAAATTGGACAGTATCCTTAGCGGAATCTTGTACTGGTGGACTTGTCTGCGCCACCCTGACCGAGCTAGCGGGCTCCAGTGAATGGTTTGAGCGTGGCTACATCACTTATAGCAATGAAGCCAAAGCGGAGTGTCTTGATGTTCCACCCCTGCTAATTGAGTCCCATGGGGCGGTAAGCGAGCAAGTAGCTAAGGCAATGGCTGAGGGCGCCCACATGAATTCAGGAAGCAATGTAGCTATTTCCATTACCGGCGTGGCAGGACCATCGGGCGGGTCAGCTGAAAAACCAGTGGGAACGGTTTGTTTTGGCTGGGCTACTGAAAATCAAACTCTTACTAAAACGATGCACTTTGAAGGTGATCGCCAAACGATCAGGCAACAGGCAACGGAATTTGCGCTAACTGAGTTAATTGCCCTTCTCAGAAGTTAAGCGCACATTCATACTGCCAATTGCTAATGCACTAATGCACTAATGCACTAATGCACTAATTACTTCATCCAGCCTTTGCTGTGGAAGTACCAAAGTGGGATGATTGCTGAAACCACCATCGCTCCAATGGCCATTGGGTAACCCCAAGTCGCATCTAACTCAGGCATATGTTTGTAGTTCATACCCCAAATACTTGCAAGCAATGTTGGTGGCATTAAGGCTACAGATACCACCGAGAAGATCTTGATAATTTTGGACTGGTTCAAGTTAATGAAACCAACGGTCGCATCCATCAAGAAGTTAATCTTATCGAACAAGAAGGCGGTATGGTTTTCCAATGAATCGATATCGCGCAAAATTTGACGTGCTTCCTCTTGCTGCTCATCCGAGAGCAATTTACTGCGCATTAGGAAAGACAAGGCTCTGCGGGTATCCATCACATTGCGACGAATACGTCCGTTGGTATCTTCCTCTTTAGCGATTGTCTCCAAAACTTGCTCGGCATCCGCATCATTAATGTCATCTTGCAAGACTCGTTTACCTGCCTGCTCTAGGTTTTCATAAACCTCTTCCAAAGCATCAGCAGAGTACTCAGCATCTGTTGAATACAAATCTAGCAACACATCTTTTGCATTGCTTACAGAACCAGGACGCAAACGCGCACGCAAGCGAACCAAACGGAACACTGGCAAATCTTCGTCGTGAATTGAGAACAATACTTGCTTGGTTAGAACAAACGCCACTCGAACGTTGCGAGAGGTTTCTTCTTCATCCAATAAGAAATCGGTGCGGATATGGAGGTGGCCATCATCTGCCTCAAAATAACGCGCAGATGCTTCTAAGTCACCCAAGTCATCTAACTCAGGCAAAAGTACGCCAAACGCCTCTTTAATCCAAATTAATTCCTCTTCTTCTGGATCAACGACGTCAATCCAGATAGGATTGGCATATTGCAACAATTCATTGCGATCTTCGACTTGCTCTTGAGAGAGGCGGCCATTTTGCAGGACGAACAAGTTGATCATGGTGAACTCCTAAGGAATGTGCGCTAGTTTATCCTATAGAACATGACAGTTTCACTAAAATAAGCCAAATCCAATGAACTCTCGCTCAAATACCTTTAACCAGCAACTCCAGTCCGCATGGGCTTCCCAAGGCAGCATGCTGTGCATTGGTTTTGACCCAGACCCCAAGCGCTTACCCCAAGCCCTACAAGGGAGCCCCGAGGGTATCTATGAGTTCTGCCGCGAAATCGCCGATGCAACTGCGGATTTGGTCTGCGCCTTCAAGCCCCAATTTGCTTACTTTGCCTCCCAAAGAGCAGAGGCTCAACTAGAAAAACTCATCAAGCACCTCAAAGATAAGTATCCCCATATCCCCGTAATTCTGGATTCCAAACGGGGGGATATTGGCAGTACTGCGGACCATTACGCTCTCGAGGCCTTTGATCGCTACGGCGCTGATGCAGTGACCGTGAATCCATATATGGGCTTTGACACGATAGAGCCCTATCTCAAGCATCCGGGCAAAGGGGTCATTGTGCTGTGCCGCACATCTAACCCAGGCGGATCTGATTTGCAGTTTCTCAATGTAGCCCCCAATGGAGAACCTCTTTACCTCCACGTAGCCAAACTTGCAGCACAACAGTGGAATAGCTCTGGTCAGATTAGCCTAGTAGTCGGAGCAACCTTCCCAGAAGAAATCGCTAAAGTACGCGCCATTGTTGGTGAAATGCCCTTATTGATTCCAGGGATTGGTGCGCAAGGCGGCGATATTGATGCCACGGTCAGCGCTGGAAAAATAGCGGGCAAGCCGGGAACCGGCATGATCATTAACTCTTCGAGAGCTATTCTGTATGCCAGCTCAGGAGCTGAGTTTGCAGAGGCTGCTAGAGCGGTTGCCATGAGTACACGCGATGCACTCAGGACGGCTACAAACAAATAATGAAGTAGGCAGAAAGATGCTCTTACCTCTTGGGGTAAGGCGCTAAAGCCACTCGATCCATGCCTTCCAAGATAAATTCTTGACGGGCAGAGTAGTTAATACTTCCCCGACGGCAATACTGCTGCTTATCAAAACATTTAGGCGCAGGAAGAGCTGAGGCAAGTGCGGCAGCTCGCTCACGATCTAAGCCTATTGGGCTTGTAGCGTAATAGTGCTGGGATGCAGCGCCTATTCCAAAAATACCTTCACCCCACTCTACCGAATTAAGATAAATCTCAAATAATCTCTGCTTAGAAAGCGTTAGCTCTAAGAGCCCAGTAATGATGAGCTCTTGCCCCTTACGTAAATAGTTTTGTTCTGATGATAGAAATAAATTTTTGGCTAACTGTTGGGTAATGGTGGACCCGCCACGCAAAACTGTTTTGGCTTTATTGCCTGCTTGGGTTTTTTGTTGATTCTGCTGTTGATTTTTCTGCCAAGCTTTTTGCATATCCTCAACACGCACACCTTTATGCTGAAAAAAGATATCGTCTTCGCTGACTAAAACAGCACGCTTGAGATTATTGGAGATCTTGTCATACGGTGTCCACTGAGACTGCACAGAACAACTCCAATGCCAGGTACATAAACGCCAGCTCTCAGCCCTCTGAAACGCAGTACTACTGGGATCCAAGCCGATCCATAAAGCAATTTGGAGTGCGAAAAAAATTTGCATAGCCACAAATCCTGCTAGCAAACATTTCACTGGATAAAGAAGCCAGCGCATTAGAGCAAATTAACTACGTAGCTCTGCCAGGACTGCGCGAGGGTCTATAGCGGTCGCAAGTTGCGCGCCACGCCAAAGCAAAAATGCATCAGCTGCTTGCTCAACTAACATCCCAAGACCATCACTCACGCGCGCACCTCGCTGCAGAGCCTGTTGCATAAAGGCGGTGGTTTTACCGTAAACCATGTCATAAGCAAATGAGCTGGGCACAAAAATATTAGCCACTGCCTTCAGCGTCAAAGGGGATTCATCAGTAAGACCTGCAGCAGTAGCATTAATTACCAAATCAAATGGGTATTGGGTTTTTGCAGGGTCTTCTAATTCAGCCAATGTCCGAGATTCCAGAGCTACCTCCTTCAATCCAGCCATATCTGCAAAGAGCTTTACCAACGCATCTGCCTTTGCGCTAGAACGATTCGCAATGATGAGCGATTTAGGTGACTGCTCAAGCAAAGGACCAATCACTCCACGTGCAGCCCCACCAGCGCCAATCAATAAAATACGAGCGCTATGGAGTGCAATGCCTTGTGCAAGTAAATCACGTACCAGACCAGCGCCATCTGTGTTGTCACCAAAAATCTTACCCTCTGTTTTCCATAAGGTGTTAACAGCGCCCGCTAATTGCGCACGCGGGGTTAAGACATCTGCCAGATTTTGTGCATCCAGCTTAAATGGCACGGTGACATTCATGCCCTTGCCACCTGCAGCAAAAAAAGATTTGGCTGCCTGAGAAAATGAATCTAATTCAGGCTGAAGGCGGCCATAGTGCATCCGCTGATTTGCTTGTTCTGCAAACCGTTGATGTATTGCTGGAGATTTACTGTGGGCAATCGGATTGCCAGAAACGGCATAGACGTCCACGCCAGCAAAGAGGCTTGGATCTGTATGCAATGCGGTATTAGCAGAACTCATCATGACTACAGAATAAGCGAATTTATAAAGTTAGTTCAATTGCTTTAATGGCGTAGCTCTAGACGATCCACGCCATCGCGTGTGAACTCAAAAGTAGAGATCCAATCTAAAACATCGATTTGATTACGCATTTCTGATGGGAACGGGCCAAACGGCGCTGAGGCTCTCACTATGGCTATCGCCTGACGATCTAACTCAGGGTTGCCAGAGCTGCGTCCAATGGAGAGTCCGTCTTTGCCTTGGGAGTTGCTTGTGATTCTGCCTTGATTATCAACACTGACCACAATCACTAAACTGCCGTATAAGGGACGTCCATTCACCCTTGGGAAAAAAGCACTTCCATAAGCTTCAATTTTTTGTCGCATAGCATCATAGTAGTGCGCAAAGGTAACGGCCTTGGTGTTAGCACCAGTCAACACTTTGCGTCTAGGCTCTTTGCCATCAACCTGAAGCCGTTTAGCTAACTCAGCCTCTAAAGAATTTAACTGGGGAGTAATTTTTTGTTCGTCCCCACTCTTTCGACCACCTGAACGAGCGCGCTGCTCATCTAACTTTGCGAGCATTTGCTTTTGCTGTTTTTCTAAAACCTCGAGCCTAGCCTCTGCGCCTAATCTGGCACGATGCATTGCGGTAGCTTCTTGGTTTTCAGTTTTGCCGCCACCCTGCAAATCAGCCTGCGCTAACTTATTAGCTTTCTGAGGGGGAGTTTTATTACTGGCATTCACCAATACAACACTCAGAGGAGTATTGAGTCTGCGATTCTGAATCTCCCCAACGCCCCAACGAAATGACAGGAAAAGAATGTGAATCAGAATCGAAACGCACAAGGCAAATCGAAAAGGATGGCGACTCCAAGCCGAATGGAGATAACACAAGACCTTACTCAGTCTTGCGGGCAATGAAAATTCCAGCGATTTAATCTGGGCCAGCATCTTCTTCAGGATTAGCTGTCAATCCCAGCTCTGCAGGTTGATCTATTAAGACCTTTTCAGATGAGTCCGCTTTTGCTTCAATCTCGAGCACACGCACACCAGCACTCAGTTGCAGTAAATCGATATCTGCAATCACCACTTCCGCACGAGTCATACGTGGATGAGTCGCCAACTCAGGGATAGGTAAATGCAAGGGAACTAATTCCACTCTAGACATACCCTCTTTTAGATGGCGGACATACACCGTCTTCGATTCACCATCTTGAGTGATCCAACGTAAGCACCAATACTTCTCTAATCGATCTTGGAACTCGCCATACGCTTGATAGCAAGATTCAAAATCAGCAGCGATACCCATTAGGGTTGCATCACGCGGCGGGAAAGGAGCAACCATCTTAGCAGTGACCCCATGCTTTGCCAGTGCAATTAATTGCCACTGATTTACCAAATCAGAGTACCGCCGCAAAGGAGAGGTACACCAAGCGTAGTAATCCAATCCCAAACCTTCATGCGGTCCTGGAGTGGTTTGCATCCGGGTGCGCAATGGACCCCAACCCTTTTGGGTCCTGAATAATCCTGGAAGCCCATGGTCGGCAAGAAGCTGACCAGAAGCGCTATTACAGAAGATCATCCACTCGGCAACGATGGTATCCAAAATAGATCCGCGTTGACGTGGCACGATTTCAACACGCTTTACGCCATCAACATCCTGAATCTGAAAATGAAAATCTCTCGCTAGCGCATTTGGATCAATAAGACCTAACTGCTCCGCACGCAAACCATTTGCCAAGCGCTTTTCTTGACGCCCTGCATGCAAGTGTTTGGCAGCCTGCCACAAAGTCGCTAACTCTTTGCGATAAGGATAGCTTGCACCCTCATCAAGCAAGCTCTCTTCGCTGACAAGATGCTCAATATCCTCTAAACGTAAGTTAGCTGCCATTGGCACCATCTCAGCACGCATTTGCAAGCTGTCTCGATTGGCAATACCTTGCGCATCAATATCTACATAGATCGATAGCGCCGGTCTCGGCATGCCCTCATCTAATGAAAATTGCTCAATAACTGAATCAGGCAACATCGTGATTTTGTCACCCGGAAAATATACCGTGGACATCCGATTACGCGCCACTTGATCCAATGGATCATCTTTAGTGATCGCCAAGCCAGGTGCAGCAATATGAATACCTACGCGATGGCCACCCTCTATTGGCGTGACCGATAGGGCATCATCAATCTCAGTAGTTCCAGAATCATCAATGGAGAATGCCTGGACCTGAGCAAGAGGTAACTCAGCAACCGCTGATGCATATGCCAATTGATCAATGCCAATAGCCGGATTGTGATCCGCACCATTCGGAAAATGGCTTTTCAGAAACATACCTTGGTGATAAGCCAAAGGTGAATCAATTGCACCACAACGAATCATGAGTTGAGCAGGCGACTCCCCAGTCTCGGTACAGGCTGCAACTAAAGCCTTATAAGCTGAAGTATTTTTATCGGGTGAAAAAAGTAATTGCTTAGCTAAAGACTTTAGGGACTCAGGGAAGGTGCCAGAAACTAACTCTTGCTGCCAAGCGGATTGTTGTTCAAGCTCTTTTTGCTTGCGCTCTAAAGCAGCTAGACCTGCCTGCAGCTGTTCTAGTGGAGCCCTCTGAAAGCGGCCACGTCCTTTACGCCGAAAGAAAACGGGCGCTCCTTGCAAAGCAATCGCTAGAGCAACCTGTTGCGGAATACTGGCCTGCGACCCAAAGTACTCATGCGCTACATCAACCAAACCAAATTCTTCATCAGGTGCGCAATCCCATAGAAATTGCAAATCAATATCTGCAGTTAGGGTATTAGCCTCATCCATGGCGGCCTGAGCTTCTGGCTTTTCAAAACGCAGCCACACTTCCTTTGCCTTGAGCTTGATCTTTTTTCCAGAAAGACTGGTTGCCTGCCAAGACTCGGCATCACCAGAGCCTGAAGCAGACTGGACCGTGGCGATCTTAATGTCACCACCTTCTTCGTATAAGAGATTCATGCTTAGAGCGAGATCCCGCCGCTGGCCTCTAATGCCACCCCATTGACATAGCTCGCTTCATCGCTCGCTAAGAATAAATACACGTTAGCCATTTCTGTTGGAGTGCCCAGGCGTCCAAGCCAACTACGCTTTTCAATATCTTTCAAAATATTTTCTGGCATGGCTTTAACCATTTCGGTGGCAATAAAACCAGGACAAACCGCATTTACTCGAATGCCTTTAGGACCGAATTCACGCGCCCATGTTTTGGTAAAGCCTATAACGCCAAATTTAGTAGCCGAGTAATTGGTTTGCCCGAAATTACCGTAGAGACCCACCACACTAGAAGCATTCACTACTGCGCCCGAGCCGGCTTCAAGCATGTGCGGCACGATTAGTTGGGTGCAATTAAACACGCCCTTTAAATTAACATCGATCACCGTATCGAACTGCGCTTCGGTCATCTTCACTAAGCGTGCATCTTGAGTAATGCCGGCGTTATTAATCAAGATATCAATACGTCCATGTTTTTGCATGACCTGATCCACCACTGACTGAATGCTAGCGCGATCAGTCACATTCATGGCGTAGCCTTCCGCATTGGATACTTGCGCAACCGCACCATTTACCGCCTCAAGGTTGATATCAGCAATGATGACTTTTGCACCTTCTTGTGCAAAGCGCTGGGCTGTAGCGAACCCAATACCCTTAGCGGCGCCGGTAATGATGGCTACTTTATCTTTTAATCTATCGCCCATGATTTACTTTCTGTATTTTTTACTTCGCCGAAATGGCTTTTAATATTTTTTGATGCACGCCACCAAAACCACCGTTACTCATAACCAAAATATGATCACCCGGCTTCGCCTCTTGCGAAATCGCCTTCACTAGGGCCTCCAAATCATCGAAAGCATGTGCTTTACCCTGCTCTGTTGTATTCAGTGGAGATAAAACCTCCGCCAAATCCCAGCCCAAAGATTCTTTACCAGCATTAGCGCCATAAGCAAAAACTTTATCAGCGGCCAAAAGGCTCCCAGGAAGTTGAGCCTTCATTACACCCAGCTTCATCGTATTCGAACGTGGCTCGAGTACCGCTAAAATCCGAGCCTTACCAACGCGACGACGCAGACCATCAACAGTGGTTGTGATCGCAGTTGGATGATGCGCGAAATCGTCATAAACGGTGATGTCATTTGCAACGCCAATGGTTTCTAAACGACGCTTTACATTCTTAAACTCAGCTAAAGCACGCGCAGAATCTGCTGGAGAAATGCCAATGTGATTGGCAGAGGCGATCGCTGCAAGTGCGTTTAATTGATTATGTCGACCCATCACCCCAGAATCTGGCGCCCATTTCACTGAGGCAACCTCATTGCCTGACTTGCGCACAATAAAGCCATCAGCTTCTTGTGAAATTAATGACCATTCATTACTTAACTCTTGGCCAAAGCGCTCAACAGGGGCCCAAGCGCCACGTGTAATCACACTTGCTAGCGCCGGCTCTTCGCCATTCACTACCAATAAACCGTCGCCAGGAACCGTACGCACTAAATGGTGAAATTGAGTTTCGATTGCAGCAAGATCAGCAAAAATATCTGCGTGATCAAACTCCAAATTATTTAATAAAGCAGTGCGTGGTCGATAGTGAACAAACTTACTGCGCTTATCAAAGAAAGCAGTGTCGTATTCATCAGCTTCGATAACAAAATATTTGCTCTCGCCTAGACGTGCAGAGACTGTGAAATTGAGGGGGACGCCACCGATCAGATATCCAGGCTTATATCCGTTGAATTCCAAAATCCAAGTCAACATTGCTGAGGTAGTTGTCTTGCCGTGCGTACCGGCAACAGCGAGAACATGTCTGCCATATAAGACTTGTTCACCCAACCATTGCGGACCAGAAATATAAGGGAGCCCTTGATTAAGAATTGCTTCCATCAATGGATTGCCGCGAGAAACCATGTTGCCAATGACAAATAAATCAGGCATGGTCTCAAACTGAGATAATTGCTCAGGTGAGAATCCCTCAATCAGTTCGATGCCTTGCGCTTCAAGCTGCGTGCTCATTGGTGGATACACGTTGGCATCGCAACCCGTAACGCGATGTCCAGCTTGTCTCGCAATTGCGGCAATGCCGCCCATGAAAGTACCGCAAATGCCCAAGATATGTATATGCATTAGCGAATTTTAGCGAAGGAGTTGCAATGAAACGCCAACAATGGATCATCATCGTCGCAATAAGTCTTTTAGCCCTCCTTGCAGGCGCTCTGACTTCTCAATGGATTCATAAGACTGGTTTAGCAAGCGACCCAGCTGTAAAGGCATTTTTGGCAAATTCTTGGCAAACTCCGGACGGCAAAAGCGTCGATACCCAAAAATGGGAAGGGAAAGTTCTGGTAGTGAACTTTTGGGCCTCCTGGTGCCCACCCTGCGTTGAAGAAATGCCTACTTTAGACAAGCTTCAACAAGAGTTTTTGCAGCAAAATGTCTTATTTGTTGGTATCGGCATCGATTCACCCTCTAATATTCGTGAATTTCTCTCAAAAACTCCAGTTAGCTATCCTATTGTGATTGGCGGCATGGAAGGCAGTAACCTATCCAAGCAATTAGGCAATTCTCAAGGCGCGCTTCCTTACACCATCATCATTAATGCAAAGGGCAAGGCTAGCTACAGTAAATTGGGAAAGATAAGCGAAGATGACATCAGAAGTGCAATTAAATCGGCTTTATAGGTCTTTTTAATCAATTTTTACCTATTTACTGAATCTAGATTGTGCCTAATTATTAAGCAATAACTTCAGTATTTTTCAATATCTGTATAGAAAAGTATAGAAAAATCCTCTTTTCAATCCCATTTTAGAGTCTTTAGCCGCCTTGAAAAAGGTATACTGCCTCTTATTCGCATTCGAGCATGAAGTTATTTAGCAATTTACGCTTAACTGCCTCTAAAAACAGGGATCTATGTCGAAAAAAGCTTCAATTCTCGTAATTCAGGGCCCAAACCTAAATTTATTAGGCACCCGTGAACCCGATGTTTACGGTAGAACTACCCTTGAAGATATCCACCTAAGGCTCGGAGAACTAGCCAAAGCACAGTCCGTCGACCTTGGCACTTATCAAAGCAATCATGAAGGCGAGTTAATTGATCGCATTCAAAAAGCCAAGCAAGATGGGGTTGATTTCATCATCATTAACCCAGGCGCCTTTACCCATACCAGTGTTGCCTTGCGCGATGTCTTGGCTGGAGTAGCTATTCCATTTACTGAAGTCCACCTATCCAATATTCATCAGCGTGAAGAGTTCCGTAAACATTCCTATTTGTCCGATATTGCGACTGGGGTGATTTGTGGGCTTGGCGCAATTGGCTATGAGCTAGCACTGCAAGCAGCCATTGCTCGCTTACAGAAGTAAAACCATTTAAAGAATTACAAGAGAGGAAGCACCCGCATGGATCTGAGAAAACTAAAAACCTTGATCGATTTGGTATCTGAATCAGGTATTTCAGAACTCGAAGTAAATGAAGGCGAAGATCGCGTTCGTATTGTCAATGCAGGATCTGCTGCGCCAGCCGGCCAGGTGGTTTACGCTAATCCAGCACCTGTTCAAGCCATGCAAGCTGCGCCGTTAGCAAGCGCTCCGGTCGCCGCCGCTGTTGAAGCGCCTGCTGTTGAAGCTGGCTTTGTTGCAAAGTCTCCAATGGTTGGCACCTTCTATCGCGCGCCAAATCCAGAGTCTCCGAACTTCGTCAATATTGGCGATACGGTAAAAGTAGGTCAAACCCTTTGCATTATCGAAGCCATGAAGCTGCTTAATGAAATCGAGTCTGAGCAAGCTGGTGTGATCAAAGAAATTCTCTGTGAAAACGGTCAAGGCGTTGAATTTGACCAGCCACTTTTCATCGTCGCTTAATGAAGCTTCATTCTTGATGATCTTTAGATTTATTCCAATTCACCGTTACTTAACTCAGAGCCGACATGTTCGATAAGATTCTGATTGCCAACCGGGGAGAAATTGCTCTCCGGATCCAACGCGCGTGCCGCGAGTTGGGAATTAAAACTGTTGTGGTGTACTCCACTGCAGATAAAGAAGCGAAATATGTAAAGCTTGCTGATGAAGCGGTTTGCATCGGCCCAGCGCCATCTCCGCTGAGCTACCTCAATATGCCAGCCATTATTTCTGCAGCTGAAGTTACCGATGCAGAAGCAATTCATCCGGGTTATGGATTCCTTTCTGAAAATGCTGACTTTGCAGAGCGCGTTGAAAAATCGGGCTTTGCCTTCATTGGTCCTACAGCAGCATCAATTCGCTTAATGGGCGACAAGGTTTCTGCAAAACGCGCCATGATTAAAGCGGGTGTTCCTTGCGTGCCTGGATCAGAAGGGGCGCTTCCTGACAATCCAAAAGAAATCATTACTACTGCGAAAAAAGTTGGGTATCCGGTCATCATTAAGGCCGCCGGTGGTGGTGGTGGCCGCGGTATGCGGGTTGTACATACTGAGGCAGCCCTCATCAATGCGGTCAATATGACGCGTGAAGAGGCTGGGCGCGCCTTTGGCAACCCAGAAGTCTATATGGAGAAGTTTTTAGAAAAACCTCGCCACGTAGAAATACAGATTTTGGCTGATACCCATGGCAACGCCATTTGGTTGGGTGAGCGCGATTGCTCTATGCAGCGTCGCCACCAAAAAGTGATTGAAGAAGCTCCCGCACCAGGGATTGATCGTCGTTTGATTGCCAAAATTGGTGAGCGCTGCGCAGAAGCCTGTCGCAAAATTGGTTATCGCGGTGCAGGTACCTTTGAGTTCCTTTACGAAGATGGTGAATTCTTCTTTATCGAAATGAATACCCGCGTTCAAGTAGAGCACCCCGTTACCGAAATGATTACCGGCGTAGACATTGTTCAGGAACAAATTCGCATTGCCGCTGGCCTAAAACTCAGCTATCGACAAAAAGACATTGTTTTCCGTGGACATGCGATTGAATGCCGCTTAAATGCCGAAGATCCCTTCAAGTTCACTCCGAGCCCTGGCAAAATTGGCTCATTCCATATGCCTGGTGGTCCTGGTATTCGCGTCGACTCCCATGCCTACAGTGGCTATGTGGTGCCATCAAACTACGATTCCATGATCGGTAAATTGATTTCTTACGGCAACACCCGTGAGCAAGCTATTCGCCGCATGCAAATTGCACTCTCAGAGATGGTGATTGACGGCATTACAACCAACGTCCCACTCCACCGTGAACTGATGCTGGATCCGAACTTCATTGAAGGTGGCACTAGCATTCACTACCTGGAACATCGCCTAGAAGAGCAAGCTGCCAGTCGTGGTAAATCCTAATTCATGCAATTGATACAGTTAATGCGAACGTCTCATGTCCTATCGTGAACTGGTATTCACGGTAGCCGCTGAAACCGCTGAGCCTTTGGGCGATGCGCTTTTAGACTTGGGCGCCCTATCCGTCACCGTTGAAGATGACGCTGCGGGTGGCTACGATGAAAACCCACTCTATGGAGAGCCTGGGCTGCATCCAGAGGTACAAGCATGGGACAGATCAGCGGTAACCGCTCTCTTCAATCCGGAGATTGATGCATCCGGAAGTGCAGAATTTATTCCGGAGCTACTCTCTTCCCTGAAAGAAGCGGGCTTTCTTCTAAGCCCCCCTCAAGAAAAAACCGTTGAAGAGCAAGACTGGGTTCGCTTAACCCAAAGTCAATTTGCACCCATTCAAATTGGCGAACGTATCTGGGTAGTGCCTTCTTGGCATGATGCGCCGAGCGATCCCAATGCGATTTGTCTCGCTGTTGACCCTGGTCTCGCATTTGGTACGGGCAGCCATCCCACTACCCACTTGTGCCTGCTTTGGCTTGAACAACAAAACGATTTACATAATCAAAGCTTGCTCGATTACGGTTGCGGTTCAGGGATTTTGGCAATCGCCGCAGCAAAACTAGGCTGCAATCCAGTAATCGGCACTGATATTGATCCTCAAGCCATGGTTGCAGCACGCAGTAATGCAGAAATCAACAACACCACCATTCGCTTTGTCCTTCCCAACGAAGGCGCCATAGAGCTTGCTGCAGAAACTAAATATGACATCGTGATGGCCAACATCTTGGCTAATCCGCTCCAAGTTCTTGCGCCTGCATTGGTTAACAAGATGAAATTAGGTGGAAGAATCGTTTTATCAGGCGTTCTTGCCCGCCAAGCAGACGAAGTGATTGCAACTTATAGCCAGTGGCTCACTCTTTCCGTATGGAAAGAGAGTGAAGGCTGGGTTTGTTTGCACGGAACCTTAAATCAGGACAAGCAAAGCAATAAAGAATCTGTTTTTGCTGCACCTGCTCAAAAAAAAAGTCTTAAGTTAGTCCTCTACGCTGCTTTATTGCTGTTGTTACTTGTTTTTGGAGAGCATCTTTCTCGAAACTCATTACTGCCAGCACTAGCGCCAAGAGTTGACGGCACATCGAACACCATTTCCGTCCGCGCCTTTCATCTTTTGCAACGCATCGATGCAAAACTTTGTAGCGCACTAGGATGTGTAGATCGCGCTGTAAGCGATTTTGCCGCGTGGAAAATAACTTTAGCTACGCTCGCACCAGAAAACGCGCGAGATGGGCTTAAAAGCCCTGCAAATCAATCTGTATTGCAAGTTGAGATACAAAATCGCCTTGCGATGACAGTTTTGCCACCAAATTTAGAAATTACTCTGACTGATGCAGAAGAATCTGAAATCAAATCACTGCAATTTACTCCGCAAGAGTGGCTTCCTAAAGCTTGGCAAGATGCACATCCTGATTTTTTAAGAAAAGGTATTCCTTCTGGCGAAATTCTGCAGGTTGAGTTGCCAATTTCATTGCCGCAAAATGCTGCTGGCTATCGTGTTCGAGTGCTCTACCCTTAATTCCATTCACCAACATCATATTTACCCCCTACAGAAAGTAATTTATGTCTAGCTTGATCTGCGGCTCTATCGCCTACGACACCATCATGAACTTTGAAGGCAAATTTGCCGATCAAATCCTGCCAGAGCAGATTCATATTCTGAACGTGGCCTTCTTGGTGCCAACAATGCGTCGAGAATTTGGTGGTTGCGCTGGCAATATCGCCTATAACCTCAATCTTTTGGGTGGCGACCCCATCATCATGGCTACGGTTGGTGGTGATGCAGCTCCGTATCTGAATCGCCTTGAGCAACTCAAGATTGATGCAAGCCATATTCGCCAGATCGAAAATGCCTTTACGGCACAGGCGATGATCACAACGGATCAAGCCAATAATCAAATCACCGCATTTCATCCTGGTGCCATGGGCGAGTCTCACCTTAATCAAGTCTTGGCAGTTGTGGCAGAACGCAGCAAGAATGCCAAGGGGCCAGCTAAATTAGGAATTGTTGCACCCGATGGACGCCAAGGAATGTGGGAACACTGCCATCAATTGGCTGACGCCAGCATTCCTTTTATCTTTGATCCAGGCCAAGGATTACCGATGTTTAATGGGCCAGAGCTTCTCGAATTAATTGATATCGCTAGCTTCCTGGCGGTAAACGACTATGAGGGAGAGATGCTTTCTCAAAGAACAGGCTTAAGTTTGGCGAAAGTAGCTGAGCGCGTTAAGGCACTGATTGTTACCAAAGGTGCTGAAGGTGCGGATATCTACTTCGAAGGTAAATGCATTGCCATTCCACCAGTACCAGCAGCAAAAGTAGTCGACCCAACAGGTTGCGGGGATGCGTTCCGCGGCGGATTACTGTTTGGTCTAGAAAACGGTATGGACTGGGAAACCACTGGTCGCCTTGCTAGCCTCATGGGTTCAATCAAAATTACCCACCAAGGACCACAAAATCACCAACTTGGCAAAGATCAGATCGCAGAACAATTTAAAGCGGCGTTTGGCTTTAGCTTCTAAGCGCTTTATGTGCGCCTCGACTCGAATCTGAGTCAATCAAACTTTATGCAATAAAAAAAGGGGTCTCGTGAGAGACCCCTTCTAGTAACACCCGTCCGATTAAGGACGTGTGCCAGTTGGGAAGGGCCAAGCAGCGGCAGGATTCAACGCACTAGTCGCTGGTGCAGCTTTCTTAGCCGCGGGCTTTTTTACAGCAGAGCCCGCTTTCTTCGCAGCAGGCTTACTTACTTTTTTTTTGCTACTTTACGAGCTACTTTTTTAGCAGCAGGCTTCTTAGCAGCAACTTTACGAGCTACTTTTTTAGCAGCAGGCTTCTTAGCAGCAGCTTTTTTAGCAGCAGGACGCTTCTTAGCTACTTTTTTAGCAGCAGGCTTCTTAGCAGCAGCTTTTTTAGCAGCAGGACGCTTCTTAGCTACTTTTTTAGCAGCTGGCTTTTTAGCAGCAGCTTTTTTAGCAGCAGGACGCTTCTTAGCTACTTTTTTAGCAGCAGGCTTCTTAGCAGCTACTTTTTTCTTAGCAGCTGGTTTCTTTGCAGCAGGTTTTTTCTTGGCGATTGCCATATTAATACTCCTTCACGTGAGGATTAGTACAAACTACATTAAGAAGACCCGACCATCTAATTCCGCCTGGTTTTTCAACCTTTTGGAGCTGACGAGCGAGCCATTCATCGGCGCGCGGCTTGATGCTAGGCGCTGCACGCTAATGAATCCTGGAAAAAAAGCCGTGGTCCCAAAGGACAACGGCTTCTTAAATGTGCTGGAAAAAATGGAGAGAATAGCCCAGGCACCCTTGAGCAAGGGTTTT
The DNA here is from genome assembly GCF_018881965.1 of Polynucleobacter sp. JS-Polo-80-F4. Lineage (GTDB taxonomy): Bacteria > Pseudomonadota > Gammaproteobacteria > Burkholderiales > Burkholderiaceae > Polynucleobacter. The sequence goes on along the minus strand of NZ_JACVPI010000001.1, from coordinate 1,033,355 downwards.
CGGATTTGAGTCTGTTTTTGCTGACTTCTTAAACTATCCAACCGTCTAATCTCCAATTTAGCCGGCTATGCGCTTACTTGCTGCTTACTACTCCCAACTTAGCGCACCGCCAGTTTGATACTCAATAACGCGTGTCTCAAAAAAGTTTCGTTCTTTCTTCAGATCAATCATTTCTGACATCCATGGAAATGGATTCTCTTCATTTGGGAACATCGCGTCAAGTCCTATTTGCAAACATCTGCGATTACAGATGTATCTTAGGTACCCTTTGAACATCGGAGCGTTCAATCCGAGCACTCCACGAGGCATCGTATCTTCGGCATAACGGTACTCTAATTCGACTGCTTTTTCAAAGATGGATTTGATCTCGTCTTTGAACTCGGAAGTCCATAACTGCGGGTTCTCCAGCTTGATTTGGTTAATCAAATCAATACCAAAATTGCAGTGCATTGACTCGTCACGAAGGATGTATTGATACTGCTCAGCAGCACCCGTCATTTTGTTTTGACGACCCATTGCAAGTATTTGCGTAAAACCAACATAAAAGAACAAACCTTCCATTACGCAAGCAAAAACAATCAGCGAACGAAGTAATTTTTGATCAGCTTCTAATGTGCCAGTCTTGAAATTTGGGTCAGTTAATACGTCGATAAAGGGAATTAAGAACTGATCTTTGGCGCGAATTGACTCAATTTCGTTGTACGCATTGAAGATTTCAGACTGATCTAAGCCCAAAGATTCCACAATATATTGGTACGCATGGGTATGAATTGCCTCTTCAAAAGCCTGGCGCAATAGGTATTGGCGGCATTCTGGAGCGGTAATGTGGCGATATGTACCCAAAACAATATTGTTTGCAGCCAAAGAGTCGGCTGTTGTGAAGAAACCGAGATTGCGCTTAATAATGCGACGCTCATCTTCTGTCAGGCCATTTGGATCTTTCCAAAGCGCGATATCGCGGTTCATATTGATCTCTTGTGGCATCCAGTGGTTTGCACAACCAGCCAAATACTTCTCCCAAGCCCATTTGTACTTGAAAGGTACCAACTGATTTACGTCAGTCTTGGCATTAATCACGCGCTTATCAGCAGCATTGACACGCAAAGCTGCGCCACCAACTGCAGCAGCTTGAGCTGGAGCAGTAGCAACAACTTGAGGGGCTACTTGAGCAACCTGATCTACCTGTGGGCGTTGTGGCTCCACTGCAGTCGGCTGTGGTGCAAGGCCAACTTTTGCTAGCGCTGGAGCAACTTCTTCTTCCCAATTCAACATAACTTTCTCCTAATTTCTTCTTTTCTTATTTCTGACCAATAAGCAAATGGCTTATTGGCATGCTTCACATTCTTCGAAACCAGCATCGCCTGGGCGCATTGTGCAGGCTGGGCCATCTAATTCTTGCGCCGCTGCCGCATCAGTACCATTTACACCGCCACCACTAGATACAGAGTTCAACTGACCACTTGCAACCGTTGATTTCTCAACGTGTGTTGCAGCCATTGTGCGGAGGTAATAGGTTGTCTTCAAACCACGCAACCAAGCCAACTTGTAGGTGTCATCCAACTTCTTACCAGAAGCGCCGCCCATGTAGATATTCAGTGACTGCGCTTGGTCGATCCACTTTTGACGGCGGGAAGCTGCCTCAACCAACCAGCTTGGCTCAACCTCAAAGGCAGTCGCATACAAATCACGTAAATCTTGTGGAATGCGGTCAATTTTGGACAAAGTGCCGTCAAAGTACTTCAAGTCAGCAATCATCACTTCATCCCAGAGGCCGCGGTCTTTCAGATCACGTACCAAGTACTCGTTTACCACTGTGAATTCACCGGAAAGGTTAGATTTCACAAACAAGTTTTGGAAAGTTGGCTCGATACAAGCTGATACCCCAATAATATTGGAAATCGTTGCTGTTGGCGCAATCGCTACGCAATTAGAGTTACGCATACCGTATTGTTTGATGCGTGCACGCAAACCGCTCCAGTCCATAGTGGAAGAGTTATCTACCTCTACATAACCGCCGCGCTCGGCTGCCAACATCGCTACTGAATCCTGCGGGAGAATGCCGCGATCCCATAAAGATCCTTTGTAAGTACTGTAAACGCCACGCTCTTCAGCCAATTCATTGGATGCTTGGTAAGCGTAGTAGCAAACCGCTTCCATAGAAGAGTCAGCAAACTTCACAGCCTCATCACTAGCGTAAGGAATACGCTGCATATGCAAGCAATCCTGGAAGCCCATGATGCCCATACCGACTGGACGATGCTTCAAGTTGGAATTACGTGCTTTAGCTACTGCGTAGTAGTTGATATCAATCACGTTATCCAACATACGCATTGCAGTGCGTACGGTTCTTTGGAGCTTCTCGTGATCCAAAATCATCTTGCCGTTAGCATCCGTAGTCATGTGAGCAGTTAAGTTCACGGATCCTAGGTTACAAACTGCAATCTCGGTCTCATTGGTATTGAGGGTGATCTCAGTACAGAGGTTAGACGAGTGAACTACACCAATGTGCTGTTGTGGGCTACGAATATTGCAAGGATCTTTAAAAGTAATCCATGGGTGGCCAGTTTCAAACAACATACCGAGCATCTTGCGCCACAATTGCTGCGCTGGAATGCGACGGAATGGCTTTAGTTCGCCACGATCCGCTTTTTGCTCGTAGGCAACATAAGCCTCTTCAAATGCTCTACCGAATTTGTCATGCAAATCAGGAGTGTTAGATGGTGAGAACAAAGTCCAATCGCCACCTTCCATTACACGCTTCATGAACAAGTCAGGAATCCAGTTAGAGGTATTCATGTCATGTGTACGACGACGATCATCACCAGTGTTCTTGCGCAACTCCAAGAACTCTTCGATATCTAAGTGCCATGTTTCCAAGTAGGCGCAAACTGCACCCTTACGCTTACCGCCTTGGTTCACAGCAACAGCAGTGTCATTCACTACTTTCAAGAATGGCACAACACCTTGTGATTTACCGTTAGTTCCTTTGATATGGCTGCCCAACGCGCGAACGTTAGTCCAGTCATTGCCAAGGCCACCTGCAAACTTGGATAACAAAGCATTTTCTTTCAACGCTTCGTAGATGCCATCCAAATCATCATCCACTGTTGTCAAGTAGCAGCTAGAGAGCTGTGGACGAGTCGTTGCTGAATTGAACAATGTTGGCGTGCTGGACATGAAATCAAAAGTAGAAAGGATTTCATAGAACTCGATTGCACGACGCTCACGATCCATCTCATTCAAAGACAAGCCCATTGCAACGCGCATGAAGAATGCCTGTGGCATTTCAATACGACGGTCTTCAATATGCAAGAAATAACGGTCATACAAAGTCTGCAAACCAAGGTAGTTGAACTGCAAGTCACGGCTGGCGTTCAAAGCAGCAGCCAAGCGTGGCAAGTCAAACTCACGCATACGTGGGTCTAACAACTCAGCAGAGATACCCTCGTTAATGTACTTGGCGAAATAGGTGCTGTACTCAGCTTGTGTATCGCCCTGCAACACTTCCTTACCAAAGATTTCTTTACGAATTACGTGCATCAAGATACGCGCTGTTACTTGGCTGTATGCAGGATCTTTTTCAATCAAAGTACGTGAAGCCAAAATAGCGGAGTCATACACTTGTGCCATTGGTACGCCATCGTACAAATTCTTGATAGTTTCAGTAATGATTGGGGTCGCATCAATGTGAGTGCCCAGGCCTTCGCAAGCTGCCTCAATCACTGTACGCAAAGCAGCCATATCAAGCCACTTCTCAACACCGTTGTCAGTGACCTTGATACCTGACTCACCAGCCTGATTGGCTGTTTGCGCGTCTTGTGAAACTTCTTGCTGTGCCGCACGCTCTTGGTTACGCTTTTCACGGTACAGAACATAAGCACGAGCAACGTTGTGCTCACCACTGCGCATCAAGGCTAATTCGACTTGGTCTTGGATATCTTCAATATGGAAAGTGCCACCATTTGGACGGCTACGCAACAATGCACGCACAACAGAATGAGTCAATTGCTCCACCTGCTCGCGAACACGCGCAGATGCTGCACCTTGACCACCATTCACTGCTAAAAATGCCTTAGTTACAGCAATCGCAATTTTGGATGGCTCAAATGCCACAACTGATCCGTTACGACGAATGATTTTGTAGTCAGACAATTGGGTTGCCTGGGTGCCACCAACACCACCAGCCACAAAGCTGGCAGAAGGGGCTTGATTTACCGCCCCCGCAGGACTCATTCCTGGGTTATTCGCACCAGCTGGCTGGCCTGCTGTCTGTGGGTTAGCGTATGTCATGTTGCTCCTGCTTATATATAGTTATTTGGACAAAATATCGTTAAAAAACAATGGGGTATTGCTGGATTCAAACACTACATCTAGTGTCTTAAAGCGCATTAGGCACTAAGTATAGGGAAATATTTGATAATTGGTAAGCCATTTATGACAAATATTTATTAGTATTTTTACTAAGTTTTATAGTTATTTTGGGGTCATTTTGGTGCGTAATTTTTAGCCCTTTTAGACAAAGGCTAAAAAAGTAAGCGTACGCTCACATACAAAAAGAGCTTATCGAGAGCTTATGCCAAAAGGCAGTTTCTCAACTGGAATAGCTGTCTCTTTTTGGAACTTTTTCCAATCAAAAGAAATTCCAGGATCCGTTTTGCGATCGGGTGCAATGTCGCTATGCCCAGCAAATTGCAGAAGTGGATATGTGCTCATCAGTTTTTTAATAAGCTGCGCCAAAACCAAATACTGCGCAGCTTCAAATAATGTATCGCCATCCCCTTCCAACTCAATACCAATAGAAAAGTCATTGCACTTTTCGCGACCCTGAAAATTCGACTTGCCTGCATGCCAGGCCTTGCCCTGAGTGGATACAAACTGAATTAACTCGCCTGAGCGCGTAATTAAAAAATGGCTGGATACCTTCTGATCAGCTATCTCCGCAAAATACGGATGGGCATTTGGGTCAAGCTTGTTTTGGAAAAAATCAACAATATGATGGCTAGACGATTGATTTCTAAATTCACCCGGCGGAAGACTGATGTGATGAATAACCACCAAATCAGGTTGAACATGTTCTGGTCTCGCATCTTGATTAGGTGAAATATGCCACCGCGCGTCACCAACCCAGCCCTTTGAATCCAATGCTTGTAGATGCTCATTTGAGCAATAAAAACGGTCATCGAAAATGAGGGCTTCTGACTTGGGTAGATGTACTTTGCAGCACTCACATTGAACCACTACCTCAGGCGCAGCGACAGCCTTCTCAGGCTTATTTTTATTGGGTTTGGAGGAATTTCCTCTATTAAGCTCCGCCTGTTTTTTGCCTTTAATCCAGAGATATAAAAGTCCAGCACCGGCAAATAATAAAAGCCACTTAAACAAGGATTAAGTCCTCTGCAAAATGACTTCAAGCACAAAGCGACTACCGACATAGGCAAGCAGCAGAGCAGTGTAGGCACTTAACACCCAGCGAATGGCAGCTCTGCCACGAAGTCCCACTCGCCAGCGTGCTATCAATAGGCCTGCAAACAAAAACCAGGAGACCAAAGCAAAAATGGTTTTGTGGTCAAACACAAGGGGCTTGCCAAACAAGGTCTGCGAGAAGAGTAGTCCGGAGAATACCGTCAAACTCAAAAGCGCAAAGCCCACATAAAGTAAGTTGAATAAAAGGCTTTCCATTGTCATTAGCGGAGGTAAATCTTCCAACCAGTGAGCTAGGCGACCATTAGGAATAATGGCTAATTGGCGATGCAAAGCACGATCTTGAACACTCATCAGCATGGCATGCATTGCCGCTAGGCTCAGTAAGCCAACTGAAACTGTAGCGACTACGAAGTGACCCTTAAACCAAGGATCTGAAACAGCCTTAGGTGAAATTAAGGTTCCCGGAAAAATATTAGGGAGGGCTGCGCAAATTAGCGCAAACATTAAGGCCATCCAACGTAAGCTAGAGATAGGTAAAAACCAAGATTGAAACCAATAAAAAGCCAGGCCAACCCAAGCAATTAAGGACAAATCTTGCGCAAAGCCAAATACAAAGCCTTGGGGAGTGAACACAGAGTCATGCAGTTGCACCCCATGAATCACCAAAATCACAAAAATTGCTGCCTGTACTAGCCCACTTGAGAGCCCAGACTCCACGCCGCTCTTGGCTTTGAAGCTCAAAACTAGCAAAAGCGCTAAATAAAGTGCGGAAGGGAGCCATCCGTAACTTGAGTAACCTAAAATATCCATCTGGAAAGTCTAATCGATAAATGCTAGAAAACCTCACCGACCGCCTATCTCGTGTTGTTAAAACAATGCGAGGCCAAGCCCGCCTCACTGAAGCCAATACCGCAGAAATGTTGCGGGAAATCCGTTTAGCCTTATTGGAGGCCGACGTAGCGCTTCCGGTAGTGAAGTCTTTACTGGAACAAATTAAATTTAAAGCCCTTGGCGAGGAAGTGGTTGGAAGCCTCAGTCCTGGACAAGCTCTTGTTGGTGTTGTGCAGCGCGAGCTCGCCCAAGTCATGGTGGGCGACACCAATCAAAGCGGAGAGCTCAATCTAGCAACGCAGCCTCCAGCAGTGATATTGATGGCTGGCTTACAGGGTGCTGGTAAGACGACCTCTGTTGGAAAGCTTGCTAAATGGTTGCAAGAGAAAAAGAAGAAGAAAGTTCTCACTGTTTCTTGTGACGTCTATCGTCCAGCCGCGATTGAGCAGTTGGAGACAGTTACCAAACAAGTGGGTGCTGAGTTTTTCCCAAGCAATATTAGCCAAAAACCGAATGACATTGCACTCGCTGCCCTTGACTGGGCGCGCCGTCATTACTTTGATGTAGTGTTAGTGGATACCGCAGGTCGACTAGGTATTGATGAAGTGCTCATGCAAGAAATCAAAACTTTGCATGCCAGCCTCAATCCAATTGAGACCTTATTTGTTGTTGATGCCATGCTTGGCCAAGATGCCGTCAATACTGCTAAAGCCTTCCATGAAGCCCTCCCACTCACTGGCGTGATTCTCACGAAGTTGGATGGTGACTCCCGTGGTGGTGCAGCCCTCTCAGTTCGCCAAGTAACCGGTGTACCACTCAAATTTATCGGCGTTGCCGAGAAGATGGATGGTCTGGAAGCATTTGATGCAGAACGTATGGCCAACCGTATTCTGGGCATGGGCGATATTCTGGCTTTGGTTGAACAAGCCCAACAACACGTTGATGTTGCTAAAGCAGAAAAATTAGCCAGCAAGATTTCTAAAGGTGGATTTGATCTGGAAGATTTTCGAGATCAACTCATGCAGATGCAAAAGATGGGTGGTATGGCGAGCTTGATGGATAAATTACCAAGCCAAGTTGCGCAAGCTGCCTCCAAAGCAAACCTCAGTAATGCCGATAAACAAACTACGCGTATGCGCGGCATTATTGACAGCATGACACCTCAAGAACGCAGAAAACCTGAGCTGCTCAAAGCGAGTCGCAAGCGCCGTATTGCTGCAGGCTCAGGTGTTGAAGTGCAAGAGGTCAATCGCCTGCTAGCTCAATTCGAGCAAATGCAAACCATGATGAAGCAATTTAAAGGTGGAAAAATGGCACGCACCATGGCAAGCATGGCCGCCAAAGGAGCCGCCAAGGGTATTGGCGGGCTCTTTAAAAAGTAAAACTTAAGAGATAACTTAAGCGATCAATTGTTTAGCGGCCTGTACTGCCGCAATCACTTTTGCTTTGATGTCATTTAATGGGATGTTCTGAGACTCAGCATCAGTGCGGCCTTTAAATTCCACCTGTGCATCTGCCAAGCCGCGATCACCAATCACCACTCGGAATGGCGCTCCAATCAACTCCCAGTCAGCAAACATCGCACCTGGACGCTCATTGCGGTCATCCAAAATCACATCAATACCAGCAGCTAACAACTCGCCATGGAGTTGGTCACATGCAGCCTTAACTGCCTCTGATTTTTCGTAACCCATCGGGCAAATCACCACCTCAAATGGTGCCATGGAGATTGGCCAAATAATGCCCTTCTCATCATGGCCCTGCTCAATCGCAGCACCAAGCAAACGAGTTACGCCAATGCCGTAACAACCCATCACCATGGGCTGTGCTTTGCCCTGCTGATCCAAGTATGTACAACCCATTGCTTCTGAATAACGTGTGCCCAGCTGGAATACATGCCCAACTTCAATACCGCGGCAAATATCGACAACACCTTTGCCGTCCGGCGAGGGATCGCCAATCACTGCATTACGAATATCCAATACCAAGGGCTCAGGCAAATCACGCCCCCAGTTCACACCAGTCAAATGATGTCCAGCATCGTTAGCGCCACAAACAAAATCAGCCATATTGGCAACCGTGCGATCAGCAACCACAGTCACATCAGCACTCACCCCAACAGGGCCCAAATAACCGGCTGGTGCATTACAAGCCTGCTTAATTTCTGCTTCAGTAGCAAAGCGTGACTCTGCCATGCCAGGAATCTTGCTCGCTTTAACTTCATTGAGCTCATGGTCACCGCGCACCAACAGCATAAAGAGTTTTGCTGGCCCTTTTTCTTGATCAGCCGCAAACAATAAGGACTTCACAGTAGATGCAAGTGGAATGTTCAAAAACTTTGCTACATCAGCGCAGTTAGTCTTATCAGGGGTTGGCACTTTAACCATTGCCGCAGAAGCTGCAGCACGAGCAGCAATCAATGCTAAAGACTCAGCTGCCTCTAGATTGGCTGCGTAATCAGAATTTGGACAATACACAATGGCATCTTCACCAGTATCGGCAATCACATGGAACTCTTGACTACCTGAGCCACCAATCGCACCGTTATCAGCAGTCACTGCGCGGAACTCAAGCCCCATACGCTTAAAGATCCGGGTATAGGCGTCAAACATCACTTGATAGGATTTCTTGAGGCCTTCAACATCACGATCAAATGAGTAGGCGTCTTTCATACTGAACTCACGACCGCGCATGATGCCAAAACGAGGACGACGCTCATCGCGGAACTTGGTCTGAATTTGATAGAAATTCACTGGCAATTGTTTGTAACTCTTAATCTCATTACGAGCTAAATCGGTAATCACTTCTTCAGAGGTTGGCTGGATCAAGAAATCACGATCATGACGATCTTTGATTCTTAGTAACTCAGGACCCATCTTTTCCCAACGCCCAGTCTCTTGCCACAATTCAGCAGGCTGAATCATTGGCATCAGCAATTCAATTGCGCCCGCACGATTCATTTCCTCGCGAACGATGTTTTCTACTTTGCGAATGACTTTCAAACCCAAAGGCAAATAGTTGTAAATGCCAGCGCTCAGCTTGCGAATTAAACCTGCACGCACCATGAGTTTGTGCGAAACCACCTCAGCGTCTGAGGGAGCTTCTTTTAGCGTGGCGAGAAATGATTGTGAGGCTTTCATGTATGGATATAATCAAATCGTTGATTTTAAAGGATTTGAGGCACGATCATGCTTGACCGTGAAGGGTATCGCCCGAATGTCGGCATTGTCCTCCTCAACAGCCGTAACGAGGTTTTCTGGGGAAAACGCGTTGGGCAGCATTCGTGGCAGTTCCCGCAAGGCGGGATTCAGCATGGTGAAAGCCCTGAACAGGCTATGTACCGCGAATTGCAAGAGGAGGTTGGCTTACTGCCGGAGCATGTCCAAATTATTGGACGCACCAGGGATTGGCTTCGCTACGACGTCCCTGAGGAATACTTGCGCCGTCAAAACTCCACTAGAGTGCATCGTGCTGCATATCGCGGTCAAAAACAAATTTGGTTTCTCCTACGTCTAGTAGGCTTAGATAGCGACATTCAATTGCGCGCCTCCGAACATCCTGAGTTTGATGCTTGGCGCTGGGTCCCCTTCTGGATTCAGTTGGATGCAGTGATTGGCTTTAAACGCGAAGTCTATCAGCTCGCACTTTCTGAGTTGGCTCGCTTCTTATCCCGCGGTATGCGCATGCAACAGCTTGCCTGGGGCTCCCCTCTCGACCTGATTCAATCTTTTTATGGTGGCTCGCACGAGCACCCTAATGAAGATGAAAATCCAAAAGACACACCACAATGACCCACCATCTCAAACGTATTTACCTCTGTTTTTGCGCCGTCATTATTGGCATCACACTTTCTGCCTGTGCAGGCGATCCACTGCAAAGCGGGCTAGATCCTTTTGCACCCATGGTATTCAAAGAGGGTACGACTGCCATGCCCCTGAACCCACCTAACCAAGCCACCCTACTGCCTTTTTACGTATCCCAACATACCATTTTTAAATTTGCAGTGGATACCGACTCGATCCTGATAGGTGCAGATGGAGTGACTCGCTATATTGTGGTGCTGACCAGCCCGAGTGGTAGCGTTCAAGCGCAATACGAAGGCATTCGTTGCGATTCATTTCAGTGGCGCCTCTATGGCACCCTAGAGAACAATGTCTGGAGAGAAAATCCCCTCTCTAGCTGGCGTGCGATCCAAAGTAATGTCCCCAATCGATATCAAGCAGCTTTGGCTCAAGGCGCATTTTGCAACTTCAATTCGCAGGAAAAGAGTATCAAAGCAATTCTTCAGTCGCTCAACCCTAATGGATTCATTGGTGGCACCAAACCAACCAATTCAAATGGAACCCCCTAAAACCCAGCAGGATTTTGCCTAATTGGCGCTTAAGTGAGTGCCAAGTTTCTCGCCAGCAATGAGACGAGTTAGCACATTGGGTTCGCGCCCAGAGGCAATCACTGTCGCTGCGCCAGTTTTAACGGCAATCTTTGCAGCCAATACCTTGGTTAACATTCCGCCCTTACTCAACTCACTAGCAGCACCTCCGGCCATTTTTTCCAAGGCTGGGTCTCCTGCAATAGCATCCGTAAGTAATGTGGCATTTGGATTTTGACGTGGATCCGCAGTAAACAATCCACCTTGGTCGGTCAAAATTACCAAGAGATCAGCATGGATTAAATTGGTTACCAAAGCAGCAAGATTGTCGTTGTCTCCGAACTTAATTTCATCGGTTACCACCGTGTCGTTCTCATTAATAATAGGAACCACACCCAACTTCAGCAAAGTATCCAAAGTTGCTCTTGCATTAGCATTGCGTTCTGCGTCTGCTAAGTCTGCATTGGTCAATAAGATCTGGGCACTACGCAAATTAAAGCGCGCAAAGCAGCTTTCATAAACTTGTACCAAACCCATTTGCCCAACTGCAGCTGCAGCCTGCAATTGATGAATCTCTTTTGGGCGTTTGCTCCAACCCAGACGCTGCATGCCTTCGGCAATGGCACCAGAGCTCACCATCAAGACTTCATGGCCAGCCTTCAATAGGCCTGCCATTTGCTCGGCCCACATAGCAATCGCAGCATGATCTAAACCTTCACCATTATTGGTGACAAGACTGGAGCCTACTTTGACAACAATTCGTTGAGTTTTTTTAGCGTTCATAGCAAAGGGCAAGTCAAATATTTAATCTGGTTTTTTATCTTCAGACTGGTCTTGATAACGCGGATCTTGTGCGCGCTCATCCGCATCATCTCGGTCACGACGCACAGAATCCAAATAATCTTGCAAGGAATAACAAAGTTTGTCGCAACCCAAGCCCGTTAAGGCCGAGATCTCAAAGACTGGGCCTTTCCACTTAAAGCGCTTAATAAAGTCTGCGACCACTTTCTTGCGATCTTCCTCGGGAATCATGTCTACTTTATTCAAGACTAACCAACGTGGCTTCTCAACCAAAGCTTCATCGTATTTACGCAATTCATTCACGATTGCATTGGCATCAGCTACTGGATCTACATTCGCATCAAATGGAGCAATATCAACCAAATGCAATAGAACGCCGGTACGCTGCAAGTGACGTAAGAAACGATGGCCTAAGCCAGCACCTTCAGCTGCGCCTTCAATCAAACCAGGGATATCAGCAATAACAAAGCTACGCTCAGCTCCCACACGCACAACACCCAAATTAGGATGCAGCGTTGTAAAAGGGTAGTCAGCAATCTTCGGACGAGCATTTGATACAGCAGTAATCAAAGTGGATTTACCGGCATTAGGCATACCCAACAAACCTACATCTGCCAAAACCTTCAACTCAAGTTTCAGCTTACGGCGTTCACCATCTTTGCCATTTGTCTTTTGACGTGGCGCTCTATTCGTGCTGCTCTTAAAGTGAATATTGCCCCAACCGCCAACACCGCCCTGGGCTAAACAAAGCCGTTCGCCATGTGTAGTTAAGTCAGCAATTGGCTCACCGGTTTCATAGTCAGCAATGATGGTGCCAACCGGCATCCGCAACTCGATGTCATCTCCAGCGCGACCATAACAATCGGCGCCACGACCAGGCTCACCATTTTTTGCAGTGTGTGTCTTTGCGTAGCGGTAATCAATCAAGGTGTTGATGTTGCGATCGGCTATCGCCCAGACGCTACCGCCTTTGCCGCCGTCACCACCATCAGGACCGCCAAATTCAATGAATTTTTCGCGGCGCATAGAGGCACTTCCGGCGCCACCTTGCCCGGCAATCACTTCAATACGTGCTTCGTCTATAAATTTCATGAATAAAAAAGGCCTCGCTTAGCGAGGCCTGTTCCTAAGAGTTAAATTCGGAATAAATCTGAATCAAACGTGTCTCAGTCAGGCTGCCTTATGAACGAGGCAAGACTGAAACTTGGGCCTTCTTCAAAGCACCCTTAACGCCGAATTCCACCTGACCGTCAATTAAGGCGAACAAAGTGTGATCCTTACCAATACCAACGTTTGCACCTGGATGAACACGTGTGCCACGTTGACGAATGATGATGCTGCCAGCATTAATGTGCTCGCCGCCAAATACCTTAACGCCTAAGCGTTTCGATTCTGAGTCGCGGCCATTTCGTGTTGAGCCGCCGCCTTTTTTCTGTGCCATATCTTTCTCCTACCCTGAATTAGGCTTTAATCGTGTTGATCAAAATTTCAGTGAAATTCTGACGATGGCCTTGGTGCTTTTGATAATGCTTGCGACGGCGCATCTTAAAGATTGTCACTTTATCGTGACGTCCCTGGGAGACGACAGTGGCCATCACAGCTGCACCATTAACCAATGGATCACCTAATTTCAGTGAAGCGCCTTCGCCAACGGCGAGGACTTGGTCAAGAGTGATTTCGCTGCCGATTTCCGCTGGTATCTGTTCTATTTTCAATTTTTCGCCTGCAGCAACTTTATATTGTTTGCCACCGGTTTTTATGACCGCGTACATGGTTTGAAACCTCAATTAATATCTACATTTAAGCTAATCCACCCTGGACTAGCTAAGCCCATTATTATATCTTGCATGACGATCACTGTCAAAACCAATGACTTAAGCCAAATCCTAGCTCCAATAGCCTTAGATTTCAAGGCCTTAGACGAGGTTATCCGTCAGCGCTTGGCCTCAAAAGTCGCCTTAATTGACCAAATCTCAAGCTATATCATCCAGGCTGGCGGCAAACGGGTCAGACCCGCCCTGTTAATGCTGGTGGCTAAAGCCCTGGCTAACGGCAAAGAGACGCCCCATACCCTGGAAATGTCCGCTGTAGTTGAATTTATCCATACAGCTACCCTCCTTCATGATGATGTCGTCGATGAATCAACCCTAAGACGGGGTCGGGAGACGGCCAATGCTGCTTTTGGTAATGCCGCTAGCGTTTTGGTGGGTGATTTCTTGTACTCCCGGGCCTTTCAAATGATGGTTGGCCCGAATGATCTTCGAATCATGCAAATTCTGTCAGATGCGACCAATACGATTGCTGAAGGCGAAGTTTTGCAACTTCTGAATATGAATGATCCTGAGGTGGATGAAGCGAGCTACTTGCAAGTAATCCGCTATAAAACAGCCAAACTCTTCGAAGCTTCAACTGAGTTAGGCGCCATATTGGCAAATGCTACCGATGTTCAGCGCGAACAAGCCGCTGCATTTGGGCGCCATATTGGTACGGCATTTCAATTGATGGATGACTTGCTTGACTACACCGCAAACGCTGCACAGATGGGGAAAAATGCTGGTGATGACTTGCGCGAAGGCAAGCCTACATTGCCACTGATTTACTTACTTGAAAACGGCAGTAGCGAAGAGCGCCTTTTAGTTCGCGCAGCGATTGAACAAAACCAAGATTTACCAGATGATGTGTTTGCGCAAATCCTTGCTGCAGTTCAAAACTCTGGCGCCCTAGATTACACACAAGCAGCAGCCAAACGTGAGGCCGACCTGGCCTTAGCTTGCCTAAAAGACTTCCCTGAAAATGAAGCTAGTGCTGCACTACATGCCCTGTGCGCATACTCCCTCACTAGGCAAACTTAAGCCCCCAGGCTGTTGACTCTGAGTTCGCGCGCCGTAATTCGCGCCTGCTCCGCCTCTTCACGCAATCGTAGGATTTCTTGTGAAGACATCTTTTCCAGATTTGAATAATCTAACTTCCATGATGGATCTGATGACCATCGCAGTGGCGATTGCACTGTTGTGCGCGGGCCAGGGGCAGACTCCAGAAGGCGCAGAGCTAAATCGAAATTGAGATCTTGAGAAGCTAGATCATTTGGTTTTGCAGCTGCATTCCCTAATGGAAAATCACTAAATAAAAATCGCGGCACTCCGCAATACTCCACAATATCTTTAGCGGCGCCCATGATCGCAGTTGAAATTCCTGCAGACTCCAGATAACGCGCCAACAAACTCTGACTCTGATGACAGATCGGACAATTCGGAATTAATATCGCGACATCTACACCGTCCGCTTTCAGCATTTCTAAAATGAGAGGAGCATCAATCTCTAAGGTATGGCGCTGACTTCGATTGGTTGGTAAGCCATAAAAATTCGGAGAGATCGCCTTTACCCTCCCGGCAACAACCGCCCGCTGAGCAGCACCCAGCGGAAACCAACAATGACCATCTTCCATATTGGCATTCTTGCGATCAACCCCTACATGCGCAATACGTAAATCGACATCGTTATCCAGAGATTGTTGATAGGGTTGGTAAAACTTTGCTGCAGCGTTATAAGGTGCACTCTGGCCTTGAGCCCCCTTATCAGGATCATATGGAACGGCTGTAGTAATTAAGCCCAATACAGATTGAGCAAGCGGCTTTCTGAGTGGGGTAAACGGCACATCAATGTAGTGAGCCCATGCATAAGGATTCTCATAGCCCAAACCCAAGTAATAACTTCGGGTGCGCTCCATATAGCGAACGGGCTGATCCTGTTCTGGTGCAAATGTGAATTCAGAAGTCTTAGACATCAATTCATCCCTGTAAGATATTGCATATCAAATATTTAACTTCATAGGAACTTATTATGGCTCAGTGGCTTAGATTTCAGCATCAGGGGAAAAGTGGTTTAGGACAAGTGCAGGGCGATCAAATTGCCTTATATGAAGGTGACTTATTTAACACCCCTAAAGCTACCGGCCAAAACATCAAATTGGCCGACGTCACAATCGATATTCCTTGTATCCCCTCGAAGATGGTTGCCATGGTGGATAACTTTCATGCATTGGTCACCAAGCTTGAGCACGCCGTTCCTGCTGAGCCTTTGTACTTCCTCAAAGGCAATAACTCCTTCCTGGCAACAAACCAAGTTATTCGCACACCCAAGTCTTACTCCGGGAAAGTAGTTTACGAAGGTGAGCTTGGTATTGTGATTGGCAAGCACTGTCATGAAGTCGATGAAGTCGAAGCAGCTAAGGCCATCTTTGGCTATACCTGCATTAATGATGTGACCGCTATTGAAATCCTGAATCGTGATCCTGGATATGCCCAGTGGACTCGTGCAAAAAGCTTCAATACCTTTGGCGTTTTCGGCCCTTACATCACCACCGATGTGGATCCAAGTACGCTAACGATCAAGACTATTCTGAATGATCAAGAGCGCCAAAACTATCCCATTGCGGATATGATTTTCTCACCCTCAAAACTGGTGAGCTTGATTTCTCAAGACGTACCACTCTCGCCAGGAGACATCATTGCCTGCGGTACTTCAGTAGGTGTTGGCTCCATGAAACCTGGTAGCAATGTCAGCATCATTATTGATGGCGTGGGACGTCTCGATAATCGCTTTGAGTAATTCAGGTTTTCTAAAACAAAAACCCTTGCTACTGAACATAGCAAGGGTTTTTTAATACTAAGGTTTTATTACTTAGTAACCGGATACTGATGGCAACGCCAAGCTGCCTTTAGATGCCTGGACGTTCTCATCTAAGTATTTAGTCAAAGCAAATACAGTATTCAAGCAAGGTGTTGGAGTTTGAGTAATCTTGCCAAGCTCGATTACCGATCCCAATAAAGCGTCGATCTCCAAGCTGCGGCCAGCTTCCAAGTCTTGCAACATGGAAGTTTTGTGCTTACCGACTTTTTCTGCGCCAGCAATACGCCGCTCGATATCAACCCGGAAAGTTACGCCCAACTTCTCAGCGATAGTCTGCGCTTCAGCCATCATGTTGCGCGCCAACTCTTTGGTCAATGGATATTGGCATATGCCTTCCAAGGTGCCATGCGTGAGCGAGCTGATTGGATTGAAGGTCATATTGCCCCAAAGCTTGAGCCAGATTTCTGAACGGATATCGTCCAAGATTGGAGACTTGAAACCAGCTGCGCCCATCATCTCTGATATCTTTTGAATGCGCTCGGTTGTCTGACCATCTAACTCACCCAATGGAAAGCGATTACCTTCTACGTGGCGAATCACGCCAGGTGCTTGTGTAAACGTTGCTGGATACACTACGCAACCAATGATGTTATTTGGATTAATGGCATTCTTCGCCACACCACCAGCATCTACTGTTTCAACTGCATGATCTTGATACTCGCCACCTAACTTCTGGAAATACCACCAAGGAATTCCGTTTTGCATTGGGATCAAAATCGTTTCTGGTCCCATGATGGCCGCTAAGTCATCAATGATCGGCTCTACTTGATGAGCCTTCACTGCAAGGATCACAACATCAGGCGTCTGGGCATCACGAATTTTTTCTACTGCTTTAACCTGAGCAACCAAAGGTTCTGGCTGGTCATCCATAATCAAAGCCAGGCCGCGCTCTTTAATTGCAGCTAAAGTTGCACCACGCGCAACAACAGTTACTTCATTGCCCGCTCGCGCCAACATGACAGCTAAGTAGCCGCCAATAGCGCCACCCCCGCCAATCACACAGATTTTCATAGGAACTCCATAAGAATAAAAAATTTTGTATTACTGTCATATTAGAGGAGAACATTTTGCGGTGCAATATATTCCTATGTGCATCATTTTTCAGCACATCACACTCTAAACAGCTTTTAATGCGTCTTTTGGCACCAGGCTACCCAAAATCATGCCTGCAATACTGGCAAATAAGCCAGCCAATTGGGGCGGCAAAATAGAATTGGGCGCCAAAACCTCACAGCTAATCCAGATAGTTAAACCACAAACTACTGCTAGCAAGCCCCCCAAGGAGTTGGCCCTTGGCCAGTACACACCAAACGCTAGCGGAACAAATGCGGCAACCAAAGTGACCTTATAGGCACTCTCCACCATCTTAAAAATAGACAGCTCAGAGTTCACCGCAAAGAAGGTCACTACCACTGCAAAACATAAAACCGTAATCCGCATGGCTTTAAGCAAATCCTGATCAGACAAATGCTTAAAAAAGCCTCGCACAATATTTTCTGCAAAAGTTACCGAAGGCGCTAATAAGGTTGCACTGGCACAACTCTTGATGGCTGACAGTAAGGCGCCAAAGAACATCACCTGCGCAATGAGTGGTGCGTGATTTAGGATCAACTTTGGCAAAATCATTTGCGGATCAGTGTTGAGATACTGGTCAACCAAATCAGGGCTAATGAGCGTTGCTGAATAAGCTAAATACATTGGCACAAAAGCAAAAATAAAATACAGGACACCACCTAGCAAAGCTGCTTGAACAGCAATATTGACGTTCTTAGATGATGTGATGCGCTGGAAAACATCTTGCTGCGGAATAGATCCGAGCATCATGGTGCACAAAGCAGCTACAAACCCTAAGATCGAGGCTAAATTCATATCTGGCCAGAAGTTACTAAATTGACCAGCTGCAGCCGCATGCTCAAGCACTACGCCAATACCGCCAGTCTGGGCCGTCATCTCACCACCGATATAGAGCATGCCAATCACAATGATGATCATCTGAATAAAGTCAGTAATCGCAACCGACCACATGCCACCAAATAAGGTGTAGATCAGCACACTACCGGCACCAATTAACATTCCACCAGTCTGAGAAATGCTGCCTTCAGAAACCACGTTAAACACGAGGCCCAAGGCTTTAATTTGTGCGGCAACCCAACCTAAATAAGAAACCACGATACAGAGCGTAACCAACACCTCCACCGTACGACCATACTTTTCACGAAAGAAGTCGCCAATCGTTAACATACGGCGGTTATATAGATGGCGTGCGAAAAACAGGCCCACCAAAATTAAGCAAAGGGAAGATCCGAATGGATCAGAGACCACCCCTCCCAGACCTTCTTTTAGAAAAGTAGCTGGGATTCCTAAAACAGTTTCCGAACCAAACCACGTAGCAAATACCGTTGCCGTCACAATTGGCAAAGGGAGGCTATGACCTGCTGCTGCAAAGTCGGCGGTATTTTTCACCCGCAAAGCTGCCCACAAGCCTATGCCAACGGAAATAACCCAGTAAATAATGACAAACCAAATTAGCACGCCTAAATGCTCCTTCAGAAATTTGATGAAATTATATGGCTTTGTCACTTTTGACAGATAGTAAAAGTGCCTCTTTGGAGCGCCCCGTCAAAGACGATGGTCTGACATAATTCAAGAGTGAGAGCACCGAAACAAATCCTGCAAACCCCGACATCCAGTCCATCGGCTGATCTGGCTTACCAAAAAGCCATTTTGAGGTCTGTATCTCGCACCTTTGCCCTTACCATCCCACTTTTACCCGCAAACATTGAAAAAGTCGTTGGCAATACCTATTTGCTCTGCCGGATTGTTGACACTATTGAGGATGCCGCAGACTTAAGTGCACAGACCAAACAATTGCTATCAGGACTTTTTTTAGATGCGGTACTTGAAAAGGCTCCTGTAGAAACTTTTGTGCGGCCATGTCTAGACGCATTAAAGAATTACAACAACCCAGATGAGCTAGATTTAATTGCAAATACACCAACTGTTCTGCGCATTTTGCATACTTGCTCAAGCAACGATCAGGAGGCAGTGAGTCGCTGCGTTTCGATCATGTCTGAAGGAATGTCTTTTTTCCACGGGAAACAAAATCAAAGCGGCCTTCAAGACCTCCCTGAGTTTGAACAATATTGCTATGTAGTTGCTGGTGTCGTTGGCGAACTACTTACAACTATCTTTGGCAACCATTCGCCTGCCTTTAAGAAGCAAATGCTAGGGCATGAAGATTTGGCTATTGCATTTGGTCAAGCATTGCAAATGACCAATATTCTCAAAGACTCTCCAGAAGATAAAGCACGTGGCGTATCCTGGAAGCCAGTAAACGTAAGTCAGTCAGAGCTATTCAAGATTGCCAATCAAAAACTCCAAGACTCCCTAAAGTATATTTTGCTCATTCCCAAGCAAGAGCAGGGTATGCGACGTTTTTGTTTTTTAGCATTCGGCTTAGCCGTCTTAACTCTTTCGAAGATTTCCAATTGCAATGAATTCGCCAATAAAGACGAAGTAAAACTTTCCCGAAATACCGTAATGAGTTTTTATGGCTTCACAAAGTGGGCTGTTAAAAGCAATATCTTGATGAAGACTTTTTTCTACTTCAGCAGTAGATCGCTAGTTAAATAGGCGCTATTACAAAGCACCTTCATGTTTTAACAGCCAGAACTTAATTTGACGATACAAGCCAGGAGAGTTTTCTTTCATGAAGCCTCCAATTCCCTGAGCCGATATCACTCGATGACAAGGCGCAATTAATGGGTAAGGATTCGCGCCACAGGCTGTACCCACCGCCCGCGCCCCACTTTTAATTTTCTTTGCTACCTCACCATAGGTTTTTGTTTTACCGGCTGGAATCTCTTGAATGCTAGCCCACACTCTTTTCTGATGCTCGGTACCCGCAGGCTTGATTGGCAAATCGAATTGCCAATGCGGGTCCTTGAAGTACGCTTTGCATTGTCGTGCCACTTCTTTGGCTAACGCATTCTTCGGAGCGATTAAAGCTGTATTGGCGGGCAAATAATGAATCCCGGAAAGCATCAAACTACCTTCTACCAATTCCGTCAAAATACCTAGGCACCCAAAAGGCGCAGCAATAACACAGTAGCTGGCGCTCATTGGGTTCAATGGTGATGTTGAGGAAGCCATATCAAGCAATTCTTACACAAATACACAAGTGGGATGACAGACCTTTATTCCATAGCTATAGCCGGCGAAATGCCACTTTGCTATATTGACTCATCCTTACTTTTTTCAGGCATACCGAATGGACACCTTTTTTGACGATTGGCCCTTTTATGGCCAAGTTGCTCTGGTCCTGTTTTTACTAGCGCTCTCTGGCTTTTTCTCGATGGCAGAAACTAGTATGTTGTCCTCTAATCGTCATCGTTTAAGGGCGATGGCTAATGGTGGAAATACGGGAGCGGCTTTAGCGGAAAGACTCTTAAAACGGATTGACTCGTTGTTATCGGTACTCTTAATTTCCAATAACCTAATTAATACTGTTTTACCTATTCTGGTAACCGGCATTGCTCTACATATTTTTGGCGATAGCGGCCTAGTACTGTCAATTGCCACCTTGGTGGTTGCGTTACTCATCATTATCTTTAGCGAGATTACGCCTAAGGTCATTGGCGCCGCCTTCCCTGAAAAGATTGCCTCCAATGTGGGTTGGTTTATCTTGCCACTCACTTTTGTACTTAAACCTCTACTCTGGTTCATTAATAGTTTTGTATCTGGCCTCATGAAAGTATCTGGCCTGCAATCCTCCTCTGACAGCAGGGCTATGAGCAAAGAAGAATTACGTAGCCTCGTTTTGGAATCAAACCGCTTTGTCTCCAATCATCATCGCAACATTCTGCTCAACTTATTTAACTTAGAAAATATTACGGTGGATGATGTAATGACACCGAGATCTAAGATTGAGGTTCTGGATCTTTCGAGACCAATTGATGAAGTAGTGCAGCAGCTGGAGACTTGCTATCACAACAAATTACCAGTCTGCGATGGTGATTCTGAACGCATTATTGGCATTCTCCCTGTTAAGAAGGCGCTATCCTTATTGGGCGATACCGATCTCAAACATGAGGATTTTAGATCCCTGGTAAATGAGCCCTATTTCATTCCAAGTGGTACGCCAGTCTTACAGCAAATGCAATTTTTTCAAGATAACCAACAACGCTTAAGCTTGGTTGTAAATGAGTATGGCGAGGTTCTGGGTTTAGTGACTTTTGAAGATATCGTTGAAGAGCTCATCGGTGAATTCACAACCTCCTTCTCCAACCTTTCCACCGACCCGCGCTGGCTTGCTGATGGCACGTATTTGGCAACGGGTAGCGCTTCTCTACGAGACCTCAATCGCCTACTTAACCTTAGCCTTCCACTAGACGGGCCACGTACCTTAAATGGTCTTATTCTCGAAAAACTAGAGGCTATTCCAGACCACGATGTCAGCATTCGCATCGCAGGTATCGTCATGGAAATCGTTCAGTTTGATGAGCAAGGTGTCAAAACCGTGAAACTCTATCGTCCGGCTAAGCTGGCTCAAGAGCAAGATTGAGTGTTGCCGCTGATGACTCACTTATTATTCGGACTTGGTATGAAATCTCTGCACATGCTTTAGATGCCAGAGCGAGTGATATACATATTGAGGCTGGAACACTAGCCACAGTTATTCGCATTCGGGTCGATGGCTTCCTGCAAATACAGTCACACTACCCAATTGAATTTCATGAGCGCCTAATAACGCGTATTAAGGTTCTGTCCCGCTTAGATATTGCAGAAAAACGTCTTCCGCAAGATGGGCGCCTTTCCATAGGCCATGATTTTTCTAAACCCAATGTAGATTGTCGAGTCTCCATTTTGCCGACCCTTCATGGAGAAAAAGCGGTTATTCGCATATTACCAAGCCACATTAATGATCTTGATCTTGAAGAGCTTGGTCTCCTATCCGATCAGCTGGAAATATTTCAGCAAGCACTTTCTCAATCCAATGGGCTCATATTGGTGACGGGACCAACAGGGAGCGGCAAGACAAGGACACTTTATAGTTGCCTGCGTCAACTCAATCAAGATCATCGCAACCTTTGCTCGATCGAGGACCCTATTGAAATTCGTCTCGCTGGAGTCAATCAGGTTGCATATCATCCTAGAGCAGGTTTAGATTTTCCAACGATCATTCGCGCCCTACTTAGACAGGATCCAGATGTCATCATGATTGGAGAAATAAGAGATATTGCTACAGCCCAGTTGGCAATTCAGGCAGCTCAAACTGGACATCTCGTGCTCAGCACCTTGCATACGCGCAATGCTAGTGGCACAGTTCCAAGACTTAAAAACCTAGGAGTTGACCAGGAATCTCTTGAGTCTTGTCTATTGAGTATCAGCTCGCAACGTTTAGTGCGAAAAATCTGTCAGCACTGTCTCGGAAAAAATGTCATCACCAAATCCCCATGCCCAACCTGTAAAGGTAGTGGTTGCTTTGGGCGGATTGGCGTCCATGAAGTGTTAAGCAAGGAGCATGTGTTTAACCCATCTCCCTCACGTATCAGTATGCGTGATGCAGGATTCATGCACGTGCAAGCCGGCCTGATCAATCAGGCGGCTCTAGATGCAGAAGTAGGTCCATGGCATTAAGCAAACAAGATCAACTTCACTTTGCAGAGCAGCTCTTAATGCTTTTAGAAGCAGGTCTACCACTCTTAAATGCGATTGAACTGATTTACTCATCCGCCCCAAAAGCCTGGCTTTCTTGGGTTAATAATATCTATGCCCAACTGAAAAAGGGAGAAAGCTTCTCTCAATGCCTGCGAACCCAAAAAAATGTATTTTCCATGGAGTTCATTAATCTCATTCGCGTAAGTGAGCGAACTGGTGATTTCAATTTAGCACTGAAGACAATTTGCCTGCAACTAGAGGATCAAATTGAATTGCGCCGAAAAATACAGCAGGCACTGAGTTATCCCATCATCACCCTAAGTAGCTCTTGCCTGCTGGTCATCGTGATGATGATTTGGGTTGTACCTGTCTTCAAAGATGTATTTACTCATTTTCAAGCTGAATTGCCAGCCCCAACCAAAGCATTAATTCAGATATCGTCTTGGTTTGAGGAATGCTACGTTGCTATATTGATAGTCACCATGACCGTCATTGCACTGTTTAGTTTTGCGTGGTTCAAACTTCCAAGACTACAAAAACAATGTGATCGACTAAGCTTTTATATACCCATCATTGGACAGCTATTGAGATTAGCAACGCTTACCTGCTGGTGCCGGACTCTAGGTCACCTTCTAAAATCTGGCCTACCCCTACCGGATGCGCTTAGAGTTACCGCGCAATCATCAAATCACTGGCTTAGCCATGATTTCAGTGCTGAAATATTCAAGCACCTGACGCGAGGCTGGCCCCTTGGAGATGCGATAGTGAAAGCAGATCCTAGGCACTTATTATTTGATCTTGAAACATTGCAACTATTGCAAATAGCATCTGAAAGTGGAGCGCTCTCTGAAATGCTTCAAAGGCGCGCGTTGATAACGGGCTCGCAATTAAGTAGTCGACTCAACACCTTAAGTCAAAGCTTAGAACCCTTATTAATTATGATTGTCGGAGTCATTATTGGAGGTCTGGTCATAATCTTATATCTCCCCATCTTTAACCTAGGTCAGATTGTTTAATGGGTAATCTTGTTTTTATCGATTGGATTCATATCCTTTTAATAGGCGCCCTAATGTACTTGGCGTACGTTGATTTACGCACCTTCCGATTGCCCGACGTCATCACACTCCCGCTGATCCTATCTGGCCTGTTGGTGAGTGGCTTTTCTAACCAGGGGCTCGTCTCTTTTCAAGACTCAGTCATTGGTGCAATTCTTGGGTATACCTCTCTTTGGCTCCTCAATCTTCTTTATCGGCTGGCTCAAAAGCAAGATGGCATTGGCATGGGGGACGCTAAGTTATTAGCAGCACTAGGTGCATGGTTTGGCTGGTATAGCTTGCCCGGCGTTCTTCTCATCGCTTCCTTATCTGGATTACTGGGCGGCCTCATTTGGCTGCGATGGAATAAGCAAAATCATCGTTCAGCATTTCCTTTTGGTCCTTTTCTTGCCATTGCTGGCATCATTGAGTTGTTATGGCCACAAACCCTACAAACCCTCCTTCTGAACAAGCTAATCTAGGCGAGCTAAAAGGGCATGCACCTTTTGTGGGTCTTACTGGTGGCATTGGCTCAGGCAAAACCGCCGTTAGCGATCAACTAGCTCAATTAGGCGCGGGCGTTATAGATACCGATCTCATAGCCCATCAGATCACCGCTCCAAATGGAGCTGCACTCCCCCTAATTCAACAGCAGTTTGGATCAGAATTTATTGACCCAAATGAGGCGCTGGATAGGGCCAAGATGCGCAGCCTGGTGTTTGCCGACCCTGAAGCTAGAAAAGCCTTAGAGGGCATTACCCACCCCCTCATTCGGGCAGAAACCATTCGGCAGGCAAAGTATTTGATTCAAGCAAAGGCTCCTTACCTGGTTTTTGTGGTGCCTCTATTAATTGAGTCCGGGAACTGGCTACCTCTATTGGATTACCTCGTGGTGGTGGACTGTCCAGAAGAGGTTCAAATTGGTCGAGTGATGCACCGCAGCAAATTACCCCGAAATGAAGTGGAAAGCATCCTAAAAGCTCAGGCCAGCAGACAAGAACGCATTAACCATGCTGATATGGTTATTGAAAACCAAGGTAGCTTGGAAGACTTGCATGCCGAGGTTTTAAAGTTGCACCAAAAAATCCTACAGATTCAGAAAGATCCCACCAGTTCGTCATAGAATATGGGCTTGTGATTGTCTACGAATACCCTTTCAATGAATTAGTTCGAAGCATGCTTCGACTGGAGTATTTGTTCGCCCGTTACAACCACTTTGTCCGCTCAGACGATCCTGAGTTACATCACAATGCTATCTCCACTCTATTTGATCTTGGCGACATTGGCGCACGTGGTGATATCAAGTCATTGCTCCTGAAAGAATTTGAGCGTCAAAAATATGCACTCAATGGATTGAAGTCATCACAAAAGGTTGATCAAGAGGCGCTTGCCCAAACTCTTTCCGAGATTGATGCTGTTGCAAGTGGGATTAATCAGTCTGCAGGTAGACCTAACTCGGCCATCACTGAAAGTGAATGGTTAAATGCTATTCGCACTAGATTAAATATTCCTGGTGGCACAAGCCCAATTGATTTACCAAGCTATCACGCCTGGAAAAATAGCCCTTCATCTGAACGTCGTGCGTTACTAGAAAAATATATCGCTCCACTCTTGCCATGGCACGAAGCATGTCAGTTATTTTTAAGATTGCTTCGTCAATCAGGTGAAGCTAAAGATGTAGTCGCGCACAATGGATCCTTTCAACAAGCGCCCTCTGGTAAGGTTTACCAATTAATGCGTATCGCTGTTGAGGATGACACTTTATTTTCAGAAATTAGCGCAAATAAGTATCTACTCTCTGTGCGCTTCCTAAAGTCAGAGCGGGATAAAAAAGCACAGTTGGTAAATGCCGATGTGCCATTCAAGCTAACCCTCTGCCAGCTTTAAGATAAAAGGCTTCTAAGCCTTTCGAGCATTGGCCAAGCAGCTGGCAATAAAGGCTCCACACTAGGCTTTTCTGCATTGAGCAATTCCCAAGATAAGGCTTGATTCTCACAGCCCTTGGGCGTCCCTACCCAGTCGCGAATAATGCTCACATGCAAACGAACATAGGCATGTGGATAATCATGTTCCAGCACAGTAAGCTCTTCGCTTGACTGAATATCAATGCCAAGCTCTTCTTGCAGTTCTCGCTTAAGTGCCTCGAAAACGGTTTCCCCTTTTTCGATTTTTCCACCAGGAACTTCCCAGTAACCTGCGTATGGTTTGCCTTCTGGTCGCTGCCCCAAAAGATAGCGCCCTTGTGCATCCAGTAATATTCCAGCGGCAACTTCAGTGACAGGACGTTTAATTTCGCTCATGAATTCAATAACTCAAGCTTTTGAGCCGGCCCAATGCTTAGCAAATTGCCAAGCAACCCTACCTGAGCGTGAGCCGCGCTCCAATGCCCAAACCAAAGCCTCTGAACGCGCTGCTTCAATTTGTGCAGCGCTTAAGCCAAAATGTTGCAGCCAATGTGCCACGATTGATAAATACTCATCTTGCTTAGGCGGATAAAAAGACAGCCAAAGACCAAAACGCTCTGATAAAGAAATCTTTTCTTCTACGACCTCACCAGGATGAATTTCTCCATCATCGTTATGAACATAACTTTCGTTATCTTTCATATACTCAGGCAATAAATGACGACGATTCGAGGTGGCATAGATCAAAATATTGTCGACTTGGGCAGAAACAGAGCCATCTAAGGCTGATTTCATGGCCTTATAGCCAGACTCGCCATCCTCAAATGACAAATCATCACAAAAAATAATGAATCGTTCTGGGCGTTCAGCCAAGATTTCAGTAATGTCTGCCAAATCTGCCAAATGCTCTTTTTCAACCTCAACCAGACGCAAGCCTTGGCTCGCGAACTCATGCAAACTGGCTTTAATCAGGGAAGACTTTCCAGTCCCTCTAGCTCCTGTGAGCAAAATATTGTTGGCTGGTTTTTTCTGAATAAAGTTTTTTGTATTGTCGCGAATGGCATCACGTTGACGGTCGATATTCTGCAGATCCTCAAAGGTGATATCAGATACGTGTTTTACGGGCTGCAAAAATCCAATGCTGCCAAAAATACTATCGCGACGACGCCATCTAAACGCAGTAGAAGATTTCCACTGCTCGTCAGATAAAGGCTTGGGTAAAAAGGTATCAAGATGGTCTAAAAGACGGTCTAATTTTTCATTCATATTTTGAGCGGTCTTTTATGAGCGGTAATCCGCATTAATAGATACATAGTCGTGCGATAAATCACAAGTCCACATGGTTTGTGTTGCATTGCCTCTGCCTAAGTCAATTTTGATTGTGATTTCTGGGGCTTGCATTACCCTTTGACCATCAACCTCTTGGTAATCGGGATTGCGCCCACCATCCTTAGCAACCCAAACATCACCCAACCACATTTGCACACGATTGACATCCAAATCTGCAATGCCTGCATAACCAATGGCTGCCAGGATACGTCCTAGGTTAGGGTCACTCGCAAAGAAAGCTGTTTTTACCAAGGGTGAATGCGCAACTGCCTTAGCAACCATACGGCACTCCTCAGGAGTCTTGCCGCCGACAACATCAATCGTCATAAATTTGGTTGCGCCCTCACCGTCGCGCACAATCATTTGCGCTAGCTTTCTGGCTAAAGCAATTAAGGCCTCGCGGAGTACTCCATAACTAGACTCGTTAATCGATTTAATCTGCACTGCAGATTGCCCCGTCGCCATGATGATGAAAGAGTCATTGGTAGATGTATCGCCATCAATTGTGATGGCATTAAATGAAAGGTCGGCAATCTCACGAGTAAGGCTTGCTAAGAGACCAGGTGCAAACCCAGCATCGGTCGCAATAAACCCAAGCATCGTTGCCATATTTGGGTGGATCATGCCTGCGCCTTTACAGATTCCAGTAATCGTCACCGGTCCTTCGGGCATTTGTATTGTTACCGATGTAGCCTTTGGCTGAGTATCAGTTGTCATGATGGCTTCAGCTGCATCAAGCCAGTTATCTTCTCCTAGGCTTGCTACTGCATTTGGCAAGGCGCTGATAATTTTTTCAATCGGCAGAGGCTCAAGAATCACGCCAGTCGAAAATGGCAGGATTTGCTCTGGATTAATTTTCAGATCCTTTGCTAAAGCCGCACAAGTTTCTAGGGCGTGTTTCATGCCAGATTCACCCGTCCCTGCATTGGCGTTTCCAGTATTCACCACTAGAGCTCGAATTTCACCATTGCGACCCTCTTGAGCTAAATGCTCACGACAGACTTGCACAGGGGCGGCGCAAAAACGATTCAGCGTAAAAACGCCAGCTACCTGGGATCCAGGAGCCAAAGTCATCACCAATAAGTCCTTGCGGTTTACCTTCTTAATGCCGGCTTGGGCGATGCCCATCTCAAAGCCTTTAACGGGCTTGAGTTCGGCTTTTTGGGGGAGGGGTAAGTTAACAGTCATAGTCTGATAATTGTAGATGAGGCTCAAAAATAAAGCGCGCCTTCTGGGCGCGCTTTATTTGGTTAACATCCAGAATGCTATGCCTTGATTGGCAGCTCCCGAATACGCTTACCAGTTGATGCAGCAATTGCATTAACTAGAGCCGGGGCCACTAAGGGCACTCCAACCTCACCCAAACCACCTGGCTTCTCCTGACTTGGCACCAAGTGCACCTCAACAACCGGCACTTGATTTTGTCGCAAGCTAGGGTAGTTATTGAAGTTATTCTGCTGCACTCGGCCATTGACGATCGTGATCTCATTGCTCAGGGCTGCGCTCAAACCATAAATCACACCACCAGTGAGCTGAGCTCTCGCTTGGTCGGGATGCACAGTAATTCCACAATCAGAAACAAAGGTAATTTTTTTAACCGTCGTCTCCTTAGCCAAAGGATCCAATTCAAGTATGCAAGCAGAATAGGTGTCATAACACTCCATCTGCGCAACACCAAAACGCTTGCTGCCAGGAGTGTATCCAGACTTTTTCACCGCCAACTCAAGAACTGCCTTAGCGCGGGGGTGTTTGCTTAAATACGCCATCCGATACGCAACAGGATCTTTACCAGCAGCTTTAGCGGCCTCATCTACAAAACTTTCAATTGCAAATGCATTAAGCGCATTGCTGACTGAGCGCCAATAACCGACTCGAAGTCCAGTGTCTGTAATCACATTGGTGATTTCTAGATTGGGTATTTCGTAAGTAATATTGTTTGAGCCCTCAACCATGAAAGGATCAAAACCATCTTTCACAAAACCTGGAAAGGCTCGCGCCGTGACTGATTGAGAAACCATTTTGGCCTTCAAAGAAGCTAACTGACCATTAGCATCCAAGACACCATCCACTTTATGAATACTCATTGGACGATAGAAGTCATGGGTAATGTCATCCTCTTTAGTCCAAAGCATCTTGACCGGCATTCCAGCGACTTTAGAAACTTCAGCAGCCTGACGAATGAAGTCCAGCTCCAACTTACGGCCAAATCCACCACCCAGGAAGGTTGTCTCAATCGTGACATCTTCTGGTTTAACGCCAGCTGCGGCTGCAGCAACCGCCTGGCCACCTTGCTGGAACTGAATTGGCCCAATAATTCTGCACTTTCCATTGGATACATCTGCAGAGCAGTTCACAGGCTCCATGGTGGAGTGTGCCAAATACGGTAAAAAATATTGGGCACTCAGCGGCTTGCCACTAGCTACGCTAGCATTTGGATTGCCAACCGTTTTTATCACAGCACCTTTTTTAGATAAACCCTCTTCCAATGACTTTCGAACGACAGCATTGTTGAGGTTCGCATTGGGGCCTTCATTCCACGTGATCTTTAAAGCATCCCTACCCTTGCGA
Source organism: Polynucleobacter sp. JS-Polo-80-F4 (assembly GCF_018881965.1). Lineage (GTDB taxonomy): Bacteria > Pseudomonadota > Gammaproteobacteria > Burkholderiales > Burkholderiaceae > Polynucleobacter. The sequence continues at coordinate 1,003,746 of NZ_JACVPI010000001.1, read as the reverse complement.
GCCGCATAAAAATCTTTTGCCAATACCGCAACACCATCAGAAATCTGCACAACCTTAATAACCCCAGATACTTTCATTGCAGCCAAAGCATCAAAGGAAGTAGGCGTACCCCCAATAACTGGGCACTGCGCTAAAGATGCAATCGCCATGCCCGGAATTTTTACGTCAATTCCATAAACTGCTTTACCCGCAACTTTGCTTGGCGTATCTAAACGACGCATTGTCTCCTTGCCAATCACCATGAAATTCGCAGGTGATTTCAAAGCTGGCTTCTCTGGAAGTGGCAACTTGGCTGCGTCCGCCGCTAATTCACCATAGGTGGCTGACTTACCACTCGAATGCGTTACTTTGCCATTCATTGCTTTACAGTCAGCCGCTGAAACATTCCAACGTTGAGCGGCAGCCTGCACTAGGACGGTACGAGTTGCAGCACCAGCTGTTCTTAACTTATCAAAAGCTTCGCGTACTGAAGTAGAGCCGCCAGTAATCTGACCACCTAACATCGCATTGATATATACAGGAGCCACCCCAGCAATCTCAACCCGAATCATCGAGAGAGGTAAATTTAATTCCTCAGCCAGCAATGCCGGCAAGGAGGTATATACATCTTGGCCCATTTCTGAGCGAGCACAAATTAAAGTAATTTGATTATTCGGGGTAATTTGTACCCAGGCATTTGCTAAAGCAGGTTTGCCGGCATCGCCTGTAGCAGCTTGACTTGTTAGAGGGAGATGCATCCCAATCACTAATGCGCCAGTCAAAGCAGAACTTTGCTGAATAAACTGACGACGACCAAGATTTTTTAAAGAATTATTTTTCATTTTTCTTGATTCCTTATGCCAATTTATCTGCAGCGCGTTTGACTGCTTTTTCGATGCGAGAATACGTTCCGCAACGGCAAATATTGCCACTCATGGCATTTTTAATATCATCACTACTAGGCTGTTTTTTCTTTGCCAATAAATCAGCAGCGGACATCATTTGCCCAGTCTGACAATACCCACACTGAGGTACATCAAACTCAATCCATGCATCTTGAAGCGCTTTTCCAACTTTTGCAGCTAAACCCTCAAGAGTGGTGACTGATTTACCACCTGCAGCAGACGCGGGGGTGGAGCAAGAACGAATTGCGGCACCCTCTAAGTGAACGGTACATGCGCCACATAGTCCTGCGCCACAGCCATACTTTGGACTAGTTACATCTAAATGGTCTCGTAAGACCCAGAGAATTGGTGTTTCAGGATCTCCATCGAAATCAACAGCTTTACCGTTGAGAGTAAAAGACACGGCCATAACGCCCCCTTAGTTAGATTTGAAATTTGGAAGATAAAGCAAATATTTTTGCACTTACAAATCATGACAGATATACAGAATCTGAGGGGATTCTCATGATTAGGGATTCCACCAAGAAAAATGGCTCAGAGTGATCTGAGCCATTTAGCACTATCAAATAGGTAATCGCTCTAAGCCAAAGCGCCGCAGCAATTTTTGTATTTCCTACCGCTACCGCAAATGCAAGGATCATTACGACCTACCTTTGGTCCTGTACGAAGAGGTGCAGGCTGAATATCAATTGCAGCGCCGCGGTCACCAGTTGATCCAGCTACCTCTTTCTCAGGATCAGCATGCTGATACTGAACATCCGAAAGCTTTGCTAAATCATCGTTCATCGACTCCGATGCTTGATCTAATTCATTGGCACTACGAATTTGCACGGTCATGATGCTTTTCACAACATCGTTCTTAATGACATTGAGTAATTCACCGTACAACTCAAATGCTTCACGACGATACTCTTGCTTAGGATCCTTCTGCGCATATCCGCGCAAATGGATACCCTGACGCAGATGATCTAAGGCAGCCAAATGCTCACGCCAATGACTATCTAAGCTATATAAAAGGACTGAGCGCTCAAAGCCAGCAAAAGATTCGCGTCCGGAGAGGTCGACTTTTGCATCATAGGCTTCCTTAGCAGCTTCCAGTACCCGATCAACAATTTCTGCGTCATCTACGGTCTCAGCGCTTTCAATCCAACCTCTCAGATCGATCGTAAGACCCCACTCGCTAGCTAGGGCATTTTCCAGCCCAACTAAATCCCACTGCTCCTCCATAGATTCCAGAGGTATGTACACGGAGCAAACAGAGCGCAGAACATCTTCGCGTAAGTTGGCAATCAAGTCACCAATATCAGCACTTTCAAGCACTTCATTTCTAAGGCGATAAGTTTCTTTGCGCTGATCATTGGCAACGTTGTCATATTCGAGCAATTGCTTACGAATATCAAAGTTACGACCTTCAACTTTGCGTTGTGCAGACTCAATCGAACGGGTTACCATGCCAGCTTCAATCGGCTCGCCATCTGGCATCTTGAGTCGATCCATCACCGCACGCAAACGATCGCCGGCAAAAATACGCAGAAGCGCATCATCCAACGAGAGATAGAAACGGGAAGAGCCTGGGTCACCTTGTCGACCCGAACGCCCTCTTAATTGGTTATCAATACGACGGCTCTCGTGACGCTCTGTACCGATGATATGCAAACCACCAGCCACTAACACTTGGTCATGAATACTTTGCCACTCGTCCTGCAACTGCTTAATCTTGGACGCTTTTTCTGCATCAGAAAGTGCGCTATCAGCCTCAATGAGGGATGACTGCTTACCTACGTTGCCACCCAAAACAATATCGGTACCGCGGCCCGCCATATTGGTAGCAATCGTAATCATTTTAGGACGACCAGCTTGAGCAATGATTTCTGCTTCGCGAGCATGCTGCTTAGCATTTAAGACTTGGTGTGGCAATTTGCGCTTATCTAGCAAGCTCGCAATCAGCTCAGAGTTTTCAATAGAGGTGGTACCCACCAATACTGGCTGACCACGCTCAAAACAATCCTCAATATCTTTAATCACCGCATCGTAACGTTCGCGAGAAGACTTATAGATCTGATCTTGTTTGTCTTTTCTTTGACTAATACGATTTGGGGGAATCACAACTGTTTCTAAGTTGTAGATTTCTTTAAATTCATATGCTTCTGTATCGGCAGTACCAGTCATACCAGCTAACTTGCCATACATACGGAAATAATTTTGGAAGGTGATCGTAGCTAAAGTCTGATTCTCGTTCTGAATCTGCACGCCTTCTTTTGCTTCCACAGCTTGATGCAAGCCATCAGACCAACGACGACCCTGCATTAAACGGCCAGTAAATTCATCCACAATGATGACTTCGCCATTCTGAACAACGTAATGTTGATCGCGGTGGTACAGGCAGTGCGCACGTAATGCTGCATATACGTGGTGCATCAAAGTAATATTTTGTGGCGCATACAGAGAGTCGCCATCATTGAGCGCTCCCAACTGAATCAAGATAGCTTCAGCTTTATCATGCCCTTGTTCGGTTAAATAAACCTGCTGAGATTTCTCATCCACCCAATAGTCGCCCGGCTTTTCAACGCCAGTACCATCAGCCTTCTCTTCGCCAATTTGACGCTCTAAATGAGATGGCAGGGCATTAATCTTGACGTAGAGATCAGTGTGATCTTCTGCCTGTCCAGAGATGATTAATGGTGTACGAGCCTCATCAATCAGAATCGAGTCAACTTCGTCAACGATTGCATAAGCCAAACCACGTTGAACGCGTTGGTTCAAATCCTGAACCATGTTGTCGCGCAAGTAGTCAAAACCAAATTCGTTATTAGTACCGTAAGTTATATCTGCGGCATAAGCCTCTTGCTTGGTAGTGTGATCCATTTGGGATAAATTCACACCAACCTTCATGCCTAAGAAGTTATACAGCGTGGACATCCATTCAGCATCGCGTTGTGCCAAATAATCATTCACAGTTACAACGTGGACACCTTTGCCAGTCAAAGCATTTAAATAGACTGGAAGGGTTGCTGTTAATGTCTTTCCTTCGCCTGTACCCATCTCAGCAATCTTGCCTTGATGTAGGGCCAATCCACCCAGAATCTGCGCATCAAAGTGGCGCATCTTCATCACGCGTGTACTAGCCTCACGCACCACCGCAAAAGCTTCGGCTGCGATATCGTCCAAAGACTCTCCAGCAGCAAGGCGCGACTTGAATTCTGCAGTTTTTGCAGTAAGGGCAGCATCATCCAAAGATTGCAGGCTTGCTTCAAAAGCGCCAACCTTGGCAACGACTTTGCGATACTGTTTTAAGAGGCGGTCGTTACGACTGCCGACCAGGGTTTTAAGAAGACCGATTACCATGGGATATTGAAGAAAATTAAGTCCTTGAGTTTATCACCCGTAACCCCATTTTTTATGAACTTTGCCCCCAAACCATCCCGCAAGCACAAAGCCCATGATTGGATGGATTACCTTAGGGAATCTGATGGCCTAGGGGGAATTTTGGCTAAAACCGAGGATCTGGCCAAACTCAAAACCGTCATTAACTCAGTCTTAACAAAGCTCGAATTGGGGCATCTGAGCTCTAAAATTGAAGCTGGATGGCGCTCTGGCTCACAAGATGAGCTCTTTTTGCTGGTGAATAGCGCCAGCATTGCAACCCGTTTACAGCAAATAATACCCAGTCTTATCAATGAGTTAGCTAAATCTGGAGTACCCTGTAAGACAGTTAAAGTACGAGTAAAGCCTGCTCCACCCGCATGGGAGGTTAAACCCCGTCCAGAGGCTCAACGCGAGAGGCCAAAAGGACTAAATGAGGCTGCTAAAAAGTCATGGGAGTCGCTATTGGAGAGATTGGGGCCAGACTCAGGCTTGCGCGCCTCTATCGAGAAATTACTCAAAAACAAACCAAAGTAGCTAAAAACTACTTTAAAACCCATTAGAAAAATAGGGGTTGGCTTTCCTGGGAATACGCTCCCGGAGCCTTATTTTCAGCAAATGTGCTGATTTCATAAGAACTTGGGTCTTCCAAAAGCTTGCGTAAAAGTGCGTTATTAAGTGCATGTCCTGACTTCTCAGCAACATAAGCCCCAACAATTGGATGTCCAATGAGATAAAGATCTCCAATTGCATCCAAGATTTTATGGCGCACAAATTCATCTTCATAACGAAGTTCTTCGTTATTCAAAATTCGATGCTCATCTAAAACAATCGCGTTATCTAAACTTCCACCACGCGCTAGTCCCATTTCACGCAATGCCTCTACTTCGTGAGCAAATCCAAAAGTACGCGCGCGACCGATTTCACTTCGATAGGCCTGCTCTGCAAAATCCACCACAAACCGTTGACCAGTTTTATCCACTGCCGGGTGCTTGAAGTCAATCGTGAAATCTAATTTAAATCCAAAGAATGGCTCTAAGCGGGCAAGCTTATCGCCCTCGCGAATCTCTACTGGCTTTTTAATAACTACAAATTGACGTGGCGCATCTTGTTCTGCAATACCAGCAGATTCAATTAAAAATAAGAATGAGGCAGCGCTACCATCCATGATGGGGACTTCCTCACCATCAAGCTCAATGAATAAGTTATCAAGACCAAGACCAGCGCAGGCTGAAAGAAGATGCTCCACAGTCGAAACACGCACACCATCTTTTTGAATAACCGAGGCAAGTCTGGTATCGCATACAGCCAAAGCAGTTGCAGGTACTACAGACTGTTCTGGCGTATCCACTCTAACAAACTGAACCCCTGAATTTACTGGCGCAGGCTTAATTGAAATCGTTACCTTACGGCCAGAATGCAAGCCAATCCCCACGGTCTTCACCGGAGTAGCGATAGTGCGTTGCTTCATCATATTTAGATATTCAAATTCAGGGGATATTAGTTATATAAAAGCTTGAATTACAGCTTTTTCAAAATAGAAGCGGCATCACTTACTTCAAACTTGCCTGGAGCTTCGCGATCCAATGACTTCACAACACCGTCTTCGATGATCATTGCGTAACGATCGGAACGGACGCCCAGTCCTCGAGAAATTAAGTCCAACTCCAAACCAAGCTTTTTAGTGAATTCAGAACTGCCGTCACCCAACATACGAATCTTTTTACCAACCTTTTGATCGCGCCCCCATGCACCCATTACAAATGGATCATTCACAGAAACACACCAGATTTCATCAACACCCTTAGCTTTAATCGCATCGTAGTGCTCAACATAGCCAGGTACGTGCTTTGCAGAGCAAGTCGGTGTAAATGCACCAGGCAATGCAAATAACACAATCTTTTTTCCAGCGGCTAGCTTTTCAACTTCAAAAGCATTTGGTCCTAAGGAGCAGCCTTCGCTCTCTTCATTCATAAACTCATAAAGGGTAGCGTTAGGTAATTTTTGTCCAACTTCAATCATGACATCTCCAATAAATAATTGTTAGTAAGCATGCCAACGCAAGCGCGGGATTCGTCGTCCGGAGGGGCGCCGCGCTGGCATTTCGCAATTACCTATTGTATTAAGCAGTCAATTAATCTGCTTGCTTACGTAAAAAGGCTGGGATTTCATAGTAATCAGCCCCTTTATCCAACATGGATTTCGCTTGAGGAGAACTATCCGCACCTAATGTAGGCGCAGGAGTCGCTTCACGAGAGCTACGAAAAACACGCGGTAAATCATATTGACTATAGTCAACGCCAGTACTTGCTGGTTGAGCCGCCACTGCTGGAGCACTTCCAACACCTGTCATTGCTAAACCTGCGCTAGCACTTAAAGCGGAATCTAAACTGACTCTGCTGATTGCTGCTGATGCACTAGCAGGGGCAAAGCTATTGAGATCAGCCATCGTTGGCATTGCATCGTGAGTACCTGTTGCTTGTCTCCAAACAACTTCTGGTTGATTATTTTTACGAGCTTGGGGATTATTCAAGCCAGTAGCAACAACAGTCACACGGAGTGCATCACCTAAGCTCTCGTCATACACGGTACCAAAAATCACAGTTGCATCGTCTGCAGCGTAGCCACGAATCGCAGCCATCACTTCACGAGTCTCAGATAACTTTAATGAACGGCTAGCAGTAATGTTCACCAATACGCCACGAGCGCCTGATAAATCAACACCTTCGAGCAATGGTGAAGCAACTGCAGCTTCAGCGGCCAAACGAGCGCGATCCATACCAGAAACAGTTGCTGTTCCCATCATGGCCTTACCTTGCTCACCCATAACTGTCTTAACGTCTTCAAAGTCAACGTTAATCAAACCCTGAACATTAATAATTTCTGCGATGCCTGAAACAGCGTTATGCAATACATCATCAGCACAAGCAAATGCCTTGTCAAACTCAGCATCCTCACCCATTACTTCAAAGAGTTTTTCGTTGAGCACAACAATTAATGAATCCACATAAGATTCGAGTTCAGCAGCACCATTCTCTGCAACCTTCAAGCGCTTTACGCCCTCAAAATCAAATGGCTTGCTAATTACACCAACAGTTAAGATGCCCATTTCTTTAGCTACTTGAGCCACGATTGGAGCCGCACCAGTTCCAGTACCGCCACCCATACCAGCAGTAATGAACACCATGTGCGCACCTTGCAAGGTATCAGCAATACGAGCACGAGCCTCTTCGGCTGAAGCTGCACCAATTTCTGGTTTGGCTCCTGCACCTAATCCGCTAGAACCCAGTTGCAAATTCACAGATGCCTCAGAACGCTGCAAAGCGCCAGCATCGGTGTTCATGCAAATGAACTCTACGCCATTAACACCGCGACGGATCATGTGCTGGACAGCATTACCACCAGCGCCACCGACTCCAACCACTTTAATAATGGTCTTGCCGGCTGTTTCTTGATCTAACATTTCAAATTCCATATACCCTCCTAGGTAAATACGTACTACGTTGACGACGACGAAAAAAACTTAAAAATTGTTTAAAAATTACCCGCAAACCATTCCTTCATGCGCGAAATAACACCTTGTAGCGCGCCTGATTGAGAAACACGACGGCCGCGCAACAACTGCGCTTGGCCTTCCATCAGCAAACCAATGCTGGTGGCATATCTAGGGCTTCGTAAAACCTCATGTAAATGTCCGCGGTACTCCGGTGTACCAATACGGGCTGGCCGCAAGAAGACTTGCTCAGCCAACTCCACCATGCCAGGCATTAGCGCAGTGCCACCAGTTAAAACAATTCCAGAAGAAACCATGTCTTCATAGCCAGAGTCACGCACTACGCCTCTTACTAAGGTAAATAACTCTTCAACTCGTGGCTCAATGACCGCTGCTAGAGCCTGTTTAGACATAGGTCGTGGCTCACGATCACCAACACCAGGAACATCAATCATCGCAGTTGGATCAGCCATCTCTTGACGAGCGATACCGTGTGCAATTTTCAAATCCTCAGCATCAATCGTTGGCGTGCGCAATGCCATTGCAATGTCGTTGGTAATTTGATCGCCAGCGATTGGAATAACTGCTGTGTGACGAATCGAACCCTGGCAATAAATCGCAATATCAGTTGTACCACCTCCAATATCGACCAATACAACGCCAAGCTCTTTTTCATCTTCAGTTAACACTGCTAAGCTTGAGGCCAAAGGTTGCAATATCAAATCATTTACCTCAAGACCACAACGACGTACACACTTCACGATATTTTGTGCGGCGCTAACGGCTCCAGTAACAATATGTACCTTTACCTCTAAGCGTAGGCCACTCATACCAATTGGTTCGCGTACATCTTCCTGGCCATCAATAATGAATTCTTGAACCAGGATGTGCAGAATCTGTTGATCAGTTGGGATATTGATTGCTTTTGCTGTTTCGAGAACACGCTCAACGTCTCCAGAACCAACTTCTTTGTCACGAATGGCAACCATGCCACTCGAGTTAAAACTCACAATGTGGTTACCCGCGATACCTGTAAATACTTGTACGATCTGGCGATCGGCCATTACCTCGGCTTCTTCAAGCGCCTTCTGAATCGACTGAACGGTTGCCTCAATATTGACTACAACACCCTTCTTTAATCCCTTCGAAGCAGTTTGACCAACACCAACCACGTTGAATTGACCATCAGGAGCTAATTCAGCAACCAAGGCAACTACCTTGGAAGTTCCAATATCTAAACCAACCAAAATATCGCGATTGTCTTTACTCATTACCATTCCTCATTGCTTCAGCTCACTTTTTTTGCCATCTACATCATTCTTTTTCAAACTTGCAGCAGCAAGATGAACTGCGAAACCATTTGCATAGCGCAAATCAACTGCATCCACTCGATTCGCCCACTTCTCTTGAACTTGTGGCCAATACTTAAATAATCGCGCTACACGCTCTTCTGTTAAATTCTTGTCGGAGCTTTCTTCATCGCGTCCAAACTCCACCTTCATGCCATTAGAAAGTCTTACGTGCCATGCATAACGCTCGGTCAGTGCAAGACTAGTTACTTCAGCACCCCATGGTTTAAACCAGTTATTGGCTTTTTCATAAAGACTCATCACTTCTTTACCAGCATCTGCAGGGCCAGAGAAGTCAACTAAACGGACATCGTCACCCAACTCAGAAACACGACCGGTGAAAAGTTCGCCATGGGTATTCATGAGGGTGTGACTATCAGCTCCGCCCCAGGTTCCAAAAGGCTTCTGCTCTTCAATACTCACCACCAATCCATTTGGCCAGACACGACGCACATTGGCATGTCTTACCCAAGGCATACTTTCAAAGCCGCGCTTCACATCCTCTAGGCGAACACTGAAGAAATTGCCTTGAACTGTTTCAAGCACTTGCTGCTTCACAATAGGCTTATTAATGTGTTTCAACGTTTGGCCAGCAACCGGCTCAATTTGAATTTGCTTCAATGCAAATACAGGCCGTTGACTCAACCAAACCAAAATGCCAATCACCAGCATTACAACAAAGCAACGCATCATGAAGCGACTCAATTTCTCCATTCGCTCGGAATGATTCCAAAGCGGAGCCATTAACATGGAGAAAATTTCACCGAAGCGGTCCATGAAGTTGCTCATGTAGAGGCGCCCTCTTTTTGCTGCAATGTTTGACTTAATAACCAGAGCACTAAGTCGGCATACTCAATACCAGCAGCCTTAGCAGCCATAGGGACCAAGGAGTGAGAAGTCATGCCAGGGGAGGTATTCATCTCTAGTAAATAAGGCTTACCAGTCTTTTGCTCCAACATCACATCTGCACGTCCCCATGTACGGCAACCCAAAGCTTTATATGCAGCCAAAGCTAATTCTTGGACTGCAGCATTCACTTCAGGCGCAAGTCCGGTTGGGCATAGGTACTGAGTCTCGTCAGAAAAGTACTTGTTATGAAAATCATAATTTGCTTGTGGCGGAATAATTTTAATGACAGGCAAAGCTTCAGCTGTGTTGCCCTGTCCAATTAATGGGCAAGTGAGCTCATCACCAATGATGCAAGTCTCTGCAATCACTTTCTTATCCAATCCAGCTGCCAACTTGTAAGCAGCAGGCAATTCATCAACTGATTTAACTTTTGTTAAACCCAAAGAAGAGCCTTCATGCGCAGGCTTCACAATCAAAGGCAAGCCCAGATGTTTCACAACTGCATTCCAGTCGCTTCTAGCTGTCAGCTCTTCATAATCAGGGGTGGCGAGTCCATTACTAATCCAGACTTGCTTGGTAACAATTTTGTCGATAGCTAAAGCAGATGCCAAAACACCACTACCGGTATAAGGCAGGCCTAACAATTCAAGCAAACCCTGAATGGTTCCATCCTCACCAAAGCGACCGTGCAGGGAAATAAATATACGATCAAATTTTTCTTTAGCTAGCTCAGTCGGACAACGCAATCCTGTATCAAATGCATGCGCATCAACGCCTTTTGCACGCAGAGCCTCTAATACGCCATTACCGGACATGAGGGAGATCTCTCTCTCACCAGATTTACCACCCAGCAATACCCCAACGCGACCGAAAGACTTAGGGTCCAAGCCAGCTAAGCTAGCCTTTGCACGATCACCCCAAGAGCTCAAATTAGCAACTACCTTAGACATTCTTTGCCTCCGAAAGCGTATGCGGCAAAGCAGAAATCGATCCTGCACCCATCGTGATTAAAACATCACCATCTTTTAAAACTTGACTCAATTTTTCTGGCATCTCGGCAATATTTGCAGCGTAAGCCACTGCACTTACATTTAATAAGGTTTTAGAATTCTTGTCCTCAGCAACCGCGGCCTTCATCAAGCTCTTGCTATCAGCGCCTGGAATTTTTGCTTCGCCTGCTGGATATACGTCCGTCAAAACCAAAGCGTCAAAACTCTTGAGGACCTGCACAAATTCACCAAAGCAGTCACGCGTTCTAGTAAAGCGGTGCGGTTGGAATGCCAAGACCAAGCGACGATCTGGAAAAGCACCTCTAGCTGCAGCTAGCGTTGCAGCCATCTCAACTGGATGATGTCCATAATCATCAATCAAGGTAAAGCTGCCGCCAGATGTCAGTGGAATTTCTCCATAACGCTGGAAACGACGACCTACACCGCCAAACTCGGATAGAGCCTTAATAATTGCCTCATCACCTACGCCTAACTCTGTCGCAATTCCAATGGCAGCCAAGGCATTACGAACATTATGTAAGCCCGGTAAATTCAGGGTGATATTTAGCGGACCAGGCTTATTTCCATGTCTCCGCACCGTGCGACGATCAACCGTGAAGTGCATTTGAGTGCCATCTGCACGAACATTACTTGCGCGGATATCCGCCTCTTCTGATGTGCCATAACGTAGCACTGGCTGAGACACAAATGGAATGATGTCACGTACATTTGCATCATCAATACACAGCACTGCCACACCATAGAACGGCATACGCTGAATAAACTGTACAAATGCCTGCTTTAGACGCGCCATATCATGTTGATAGGTATCCATATGATCAGCATCAATATTGGTTACCACTTCCATTGCGGGGAATAACTGCAAGAAAGAAGCATCTGATTCGTCTGCCTCTACAACAATGAAATCGCCACGTCCCAAACGGGCGTTGGCACCTGCTGAATTCAGTTTCCCACCAATGACAAATGTTGGGTCTAATCCGCCTTCAGCTAAAACTGATGCTACTAAGCTAGTGGTAGTCGTCTTACCGTGCGTTCCCGCAATCGCAATACCCTGCTTTAGGCGCATTAACTCACCCAACATCACTGCGCGTTGAATGACTGGAACCTTTGCCGCACGTGCAGCCAAAACTTCTGGGTTATTGCCCGCAACGGCAGTGGATATCACTACAGCTTCAGCGGTGCCAATATTTTTAGGGTCATGGCCAATATGAATGACCGCACCCAACTCTCTTAGACGCTTAGTCACTGCACCATCGGCAAGATCGGATCCCGAAACCTGGTAACCCAAATTCAAAAGTACTTCAGCAATGCCGCTCATGCCAGCACCACCGATACCGATGAAATGTATTTGCTGAACGATATGCTTCATATACCCACCCCCGCACAATCTGCACATACTTCAGCTACTCGCTGAGTTGCATGTGGCTTTGCTAATGCATGTGCACGCAATGCCATCTCTTTTAATTCTGTGCGATTGAAGTTTTGAATCATCATTGCTAAATCTTGAGGATTGAGCGATGGCTGTGGCAACAGAACTGCTGCATCAGAATTTGATAAAAATTGTGCATTTGCGGTTTGGTGATCATCAATTGCAAATGGGAAAGGGATAAGGCAAGACGCAACTCCACAAGCGGCTATTTCAGAGACAGTCATAGCGCCCGAGCGACAAATCACCAAATCTGCCTGTGAATACGCAGCAGGCATGTCATCAATAAAAGGACGAACATCTGCAACCACACCGAGATCGATGTACCGTTTTTGCAGATCAGCTAAATGCTTATCACCCGCCTGATGAATGACTTTAGGGCGTGACTCTTCTGGAATTAATGACAGCGCAGCGGGGATATTTTCATTTAGGGCCGCGGCACCTAAGCTACCACCTACTACTAATATTGAGAGTGGGCCTTGGCGCTGGTCATAACGAGCTGCGGGTGCAAGCATATGATCAAACTCTTCACGAATCGGATTGCCCACCCACTCTGCATGAGCCATCGCTTCAGGGAATCCAGTGAGCGTACGCATTGCAATTTTGCTCAGCGCCAAATTTGCACTACCAGCAACCGAATTTGCCTCATGCAAAACTAAAGGGCGCTTCAAAAATTTAGTAACCAATCCACCTGGGAAAGTAATGTAGCCGCCCATACCCAAAACAACATTTGGTTTTATACGACGCATAATCTTCCAGCTTTGGAAGCATGCACGTATGAGATTGATAGGCAACATCAGCTTTGTTTTTAAACCCTTGCCTCGTAGACCGCCAAAATCAACTGCCTCAAATGGAAAATCACAAGACTTCACAAGACGATATTCCATGCCCGCTTGGTTACCTAACCAAGAGACATTCCAACCGCAAATCCGCAAATATTCAGCGACAGCAAGGCCTGGGAAAATATGTCCCCCAGTACCGCCAGCCATCACCAGAATAGAGGGTTTTGTCACAGCTTCCCTCCGCGCATGAGGATGCGATTTTCAAAATCGATACGCAGCAACATTGCTACAGCCACTGCGTTCATCAGAATTCCAGAGCCGCCATAACTGACCAATGGCAAAGTCAAACCTTTGGTTGGAAGCAGCCCAAGGTTCACACCCATATTGATGAATGCTTGCCAGCCAATCCAAATAGCGACGCCTTTAGCAGCAAGACCAGCAAAGCTACGATCCAATTGCAAAGCAGTGCGACCAATTAAGAAGGCGCGACGTACGATCCAATAGAACAAGAAGATCATGACCACTACACCAACGAAACCTAATTCTTCACCAATCACCGCCATGATGAAGTCGGTATGCGCTTCTGGTAGGTAATGCAATTTTTCTACACTACCGCCAAGCCCTGTACCAAACCATTCGCCTCGGCCAAACGCCATGAGTGAATGGGTTAATTGATAGCCCTTATTGGCAGCGTTATCTACTTGCCATGGATCCATAAAAGCCAACATGCGTCCACGACGAAACGGAGATAGCGCAATCATCGTTGCACCGCTCATAAGACCAACAGCAATCAAGCCACCGAATAACTTGGCATTAATACCGCCCAAAAAGAGGATGCCAAATGCAATCAAGGCAACCACTACAAATGCACCCATGTCAGGCTCTGCCATTAACAAGCCGCCCACCAGAGCAACCGCAATACCCATAGGCAGCATACCTTTAACAAAAGAATGGAGATATTCTTGACGTTGAACGGTATAGCTTGCTGCAAAGATCACAGCGGCAAACTTCATTAACTCGGAGGGCTGAAAGTTCATTAGGCCCAATGGAATCCAGCGCTTTGCACCATTCACGCCTTTACCAATGCCAGGAATCAAAACAGCAATCAGTAGCAAGACAGTAAACCCAAAAATCACTGGTGAATAACGATCCCATACCTTAGTGGGAATCTTAAAGGCCCAGATTCCGACGCCAATCGCAATTGCTAGGGAGATGACATGACGAATAAGGAAGAAGTTGCTACTGTAGTTAGCGTACTTAGGGCCATCAGCTAAAGTAATTGAGGCGGAGTACACCATTACCAAACCAATCAGCATCAGTGACAGGACTGCCCACACGAGTAACTGGTCGTAATCCATCATGCGTGAACGAGTTTGCTCAACTCCAGAAACAGCATCGCGTAAACCAGTGCGGAAGTTATCAATTCCACCGCGAGAAAAATTCCAGAAGCGATTTAATCCAAGGCGATTTTCAGGAAATAACTTTTCTTTTAAGTTCATGCTTGAACTCCTTCAAACTGCATTCCTAATTCTTCAACCTCTGAAGCAAATACTTGAGCGCGCTCAACGTAGTCGCGGAATTGATCTAAGCTTGCGCAAGCAGGCGAAAGTAGCACCAAATCCCCGGATATAGCTTGTGCTGCCGCAGCCTGAACAGCGGACTTCAGATCACCACAATTTGTACTGCGAATATCGGAACCTAAAGCCTCGCTTATTGCAGACCCATCCTTGCCAATCAAGAATGCGCCCTTAACAAAACGCAAGGCCGGTTCACGCAATGGACTGAAATCTTGACCTTTCCCATCGCCACCAGCAATCAACCAAATACGTTTGCCGGATTCATTACTACCGAGGCCATTCAATGCAGCAACAGTAGCGCCTACATTAGTGCCCTTGCTGTCATCCACATACTCAACATCTTTAACAATCGCAATACTCTGTACACGGTGTGGTTCGCCATGGTAATCACGTAAACCATGCAATAAAACATTCATTGGTAAATTTGCAGCACGCGCTAAGGCAAGTGCAGCTAAGGCGTTTAATGCGTTGTGACGTCCACGTATTCTTAAAGCATCCGCTGGAATCAAGCGCTTCAGTCGCAATGGCTCATCTTCCTCTATAGCTGCAGACTTACGACGACGCTTGGGTTTTGGTTCAACATCTTCGTCAACTTCAGCCCATACGAGCCAATCAATTCCACCTGCGCGTAAGTCGTGCTCAATACCAAAAGCGCCTTGCTCATCTGGACGGTTAGAGCCAAAAGTCACAATAGATTTCTCAGCCTTTTGCTCTTCAGAAAGTAAGCCCATCACCAATGAATCATCTCGATTCAGTACACATACTGTATCGGCGCCAAATATTTTTGACTTAGCCTCTGCATAAGCCTTCATATCACCATGCCAATCTAAATGGTCTTGGGTGATATTCAAGACGGTTGCCGCCGTAGCATTCAGCGTATGGGTGTAGACCAACTGGAAACTTGAGAGCTCTAATACCCAAATATCTGGCATATCCGTAATTTGATCTGCCAAATCCAAGCAGTTCATGAGCTTATCTAAAGCAGCCGGACTAATGTTTCCTGCAACAGCAACCTTCTTACCTGCGCGTTCGCAGAGCTGGCCAGTTAATGCGGTGGTGGTTGTTTTGCCATTAGTACCAGTAATAGCCAATACTGAAGTCTCATAACTTAACTCTTGTGCTTGCGCCATGCGACTTACAGCAGCAATTGCACGAGCAAAAAATTCTAATTCGCTCCAAACATCGATCTCAGCTTCGTCAGCCTTTACTAAAAAAGAATAAGTTGGGTCCTGCACTGGAGAAAGACCCGGGCTGATACCAATCACATCAATATTTTTGAGCAGATCTTCACTCAAAGGACCAAAACAAACATCTTTTAAACCTGCAATTCGAAGCTCATCGAGCCAAGCATTTTGTTTTTCAGTAAATGTTGATTGATCACGCGTATCTGCCAAGCGTACTTCTGCGCCATTACGCAAGCACCACTTTGCCATGGCAACACCTGACTCACCCAACCCTAAAATAAGGAATCGGTGGGGTGCTTGATAGCCTTCATCAGCCATGAAAGCTGAATTTGCAAAGGTATTTTCTAAGATCAACATATTAAATTTTGGATTACCGTAACTTCAAGCTAGACAAGCCAATTAAGACTAAAAGAATGGTGATGATCCAGAAACGTACAACCACTTGTGTCTCCTTCCATCCACCCAATTCAAAATGGTGATGCAATGGAGCCATCCGGAAAATTCGACGGCCTTCACCAAAATGTTTTTTGGTGAACTTGAACCAAGTTACTTGAAGCATGACTGAGACAGTCTCGGCAACGAAAATACCGCCCATCACAAATAACACAATTTCTTGACGAACAATCACAGCGATAGTGCCCAGCGCTCCACCCAAAGCTAGCGCGCCTACATCGCCCATGAATACTTGCGCTGGGTGCGTGTTGTACCAAAGGAAGGCGAGACCAGCACCACCCATGGCGCCGCAAAAAATCATTAACTCACCAGCCCCAGGAATATAAGGAAAGAGGAGATACTTTGCATAAATCGCATTACCCATCACATAGGCAAAGGCACCTAAAGCAGCCCCCACTAAAATCACCGGCATAATGACCAGGCCATCAAGGCCATCAGTCAGATTGACAGCATTACTGCTGCCAACAATCACCAGATAACTCAAGATAATGAAACCCATTATTCCTAGTGGGTAGCTCACTTCCTTCATGAATGGTATTAATAAATTGGTTTTTGCAGGTAGATCTAGAGCAAAGCCACTTCTGAGCCACTCATAGAACAATTGCAGCACCTTGAGGTTGTTTACCTCAGAAACTGAAAACGCCAAGTAGATAGCAGCAAATAATCCAATTAAGGTTTGCCAGAAAAACTTTTCTCTTGAGGCCATACCCTTGGGATCTTTGTAAACCACTTTACGGTAGTCATCTACCCAGCCTACTAGACCAAAGCCAAAAGTAACGATCATCACAATCCAAATAAATCGATTACTTAAATCAGCCCACAACATGCATGAGATAAAGATACCTATCAAAATCAATACACCACCCATCGTTGGGGTACCTGATTTCACCAAATGGGTTTGCGGTCCATCAGTGCGAACGGCTTGCCCCATTTTTAAGGCAGCCAATTTACGAATCACCCAAGGTCCTGCAGCCAAACCAATTAACAAAGCAGTTACTGTTGCCATCACTGCTCTAAAGGTGATGTAGTTAAATACTCGGAAAAATCCGAAATCATCTTGCAACCATTGCGCCAACATTAAGAGCATGTTTTAGCCTCCTCTAACAAAGCCTGCACTACACGCTCCATGCGCATAAACCGTGAACCTTTAACCAAAATATTGAGGTGTTGATTGCTGCCGCTAGACTGTGCATGTAGCGCATCTCTTAATTGCGCAATCAGACTATCCATGTCGGAGAAATGTAATGCGCTAGATTGCGCCTCATTATTTCTAGCAACTCCATTAAATCCCTGCAGAGCAAATTCGCATTGCTCGCCTAAGGCAAATATCTTTGAGATACCCTGTTCTGCTGCATAGGCACCGACTTCTCGATGGAACTCTGGCCCTTGATTACCAACTTCACCCATATCACCCAAAATCAACCAAGATAAGTTGCCGGATTGTTTTAAGGCATCAATTGCTGCCCTTACGGAATCAGGATTGGCGTTATAGCTATCGTCAATTAAGGTGTGATTTGAATCAATCACTTTTGCCTGCATACGACCATTTACTGGTAAGAACGATTCAAGACCCTGCTTAATCTTTTCAAGATTTACTCCAGCCGCTATACCAACAGCACTTGCAGCTAGAGCATTACGGACATTGTGACTACCTAAAGTATTTAACTGAACTTCTATAGAGCCCTGCTCCGTTTGTATCTGCACCATGCCGTTGCTTAATAGACTTCCAGTAACTGAAGCTGAATTTTTACTCTGTGCAGACGAGAGAACAAAGTCAATTACCTGGCGACCCGCAGCAGCCTGACGCCAAACATTTGCAAATTCTGAATCTGCAGGGAATACGGCAACACCATCACTTGGCAAAGCATGAATTGCATCAGAGTGCTCTTCTGCAACGGCTGCAACCGTTGCCATAAACTCCTGATGCTCTCGTTGAGCGTTATTAATTAACGCAATATTTGCTTGTGCAATTGCAGCCAACTGTGCAGTTTCACCGGGATGATTCATGCCGAGCTCAACGACTGCGAGACGATCTGTTGAGCGCAATTTCAAGAGCGTTAATGGCAAACCAATATCGTTATTTAAATTACCTTTAGTAACCAAAGTATGTTGCTCGCCAACTGCCGCTTTGAAAATGGAGGCAATCATTTCCTTAACAGTGGTCTTGCCGTTGCTACCTGTAACTAATGCCAAAGGAATAGGATGATTAGCACGCCATGCTTTTGCTAAATTCCCCAATCCAATACGGGTATTTGAAACGCAA
Organism: Polynucleobacter sp. JS-Polo-80-F4; assembly: GCF_018881965.1. GTDB lineage: Bacteria > Pseudomonadota > Gammaproteobacteria > Burkholderiales > Burkholderiaceae > Polynucleobacter. The sequence goes on along the minus strand of NZ_JACVPI010000001.1, from coordinate 985,113 downwards.
ATTGCAGGTAAGTCTGCCGGCACTTTATCTTGACTACTAATGAGTGCTGCACCAGCTCCAGCCTTAGCTACATCAGTTAAAAAATCATGTGCATCAAAGCGCTCGCCAACTAAGGCAACAAATAATTCATTGCGATCGATCTGACGACTATCTGTGCCTACCCGAGAAATGACTAATTCCTGCGCAGCCTCTGCGGACGCGTTAATCAATGTGCTTCCAGGTAGCATGGCCTGAGCTTGCGCAAGCGTTGTCATGACTGACATCAGACCCCACCTCCCGCAGCTAAGCGAATATGCTCTTGGTCAGAGAAATCAAATTTCTTGCCATTAATTTCTTGGGTAGTTTCATGACCTTTACCAGCAACTAAGACAATATCGCGCGTGTCAGCATGACGAATTGCAGCCATGATGGCTGCCGCGCGATCGGCGATCATTTGGATATTTTGTGCTTCCGCCTTAATACCGCTACGAACCATCTTCATGATGGCTTGCGGATCTTCTGAGCGAGGATTATCGCTAGTGATGAGAACGTGGTCGGCATTGCGCTCAGCAACGGCACCCATCTGCGGACGTTTACCAGCGTCGCGATCACCTCCACAGCCAAATACACACCAAATCTTTCCACCACGTTGATCAGCAATAGGGCGTAATGCTTGCAAGGTTTTTTCTAATGCATCAGGTGTGTGTGCGTAATCTACAACTGCTAACAAGCCTTCCGTCTTTTGTTGCTTGCCCAGGCGAATTAACTCCATACGACCAAGTACCGGATTCAATTGACTTATTTTCTTACCCGCACTCTCGAAACCAATATCCTGCGTAAGCAATACCGCCCATACGGCAAGCGCATTACTTAAATTAAATTCACCTAGTAATGGAATGTGCAATTGCACGCTACCCACACCTTCAGAAACAAAGGTGGAGTCATAACCAGAACCAGTTAGCACGGAGTCTTTTGCATAAATACGTTGCAAACGATCGCCAAATTTTTCAAAACCCTTAAATGCTGATGGGGACAATGCATATGCCCAGACCTTCAAGCTCTCTTTGGCTAATAGATTCATCGCTAACTCGCGACCAAAAGCATCATCTAAGTTGATAACTGCATGCTTAAGGCCGGTTTGGCGAAATAATGTAGCTTTTGCCTCAGCATAATCAGCCATGCTACCGTGGTAATCCAGGTGATCCTGCGTCAGATTAGTAAATACCGCACAATTGAATTCAGTTCCGGCAATTCGCGCTTGATGTAGCGCATGTGAAGATACTTCCATCGCCACTTGTTTTGCGCCAGCCTTAGCTAACTCTGCTAGCTGAGTCTGTAATTTAGGGGCATCCGGCGTTGTATATCCCGTTTGAACTAATGCACCGGGGAAACCAGTACCTAAAGTACCCAAAACTGCGGTGCGATGATTGTTTGCATCCAAAGCTTGGGCTAACCATTGCGTGATACTGGTTTTGCCATTGGTGCCAGTGACGCCAATGATGTTTAATTCTTTGCTCGGATAGCCATACCACTGCGCGCAAAGCTCGCCTACTTTTGCTGCGAGATTTTCGACTGCAAAACATTGCGGATGATCAATAAATTGATTTTCTAAGCCTACTGGATCAAAGACAACGGCAGCTGCACCGCACTCTAAAGCGGCACTAATAAATTGACGACCATCGCGCAAAACATTGCCATGACCAATGGGGTAGGCAAAAAAGATATCGCCAGACTGAATCTGGCGACTATCCGCACACACTTTTGCAGAAGCATTTGCTAGGGTGTGTAAGTGGTCAATCAAATGATTGGTGTCTATTTTCAAGTCCACCCTCATCTTTTCAAAACCACATGTTGAGCTTGGGCATTCGCAGTCTGAATCTCCTGCGGACCCTTATCCTGCAATACCATTTGCTTTACTTTGCTATCAGGCAACACATTTAATGTGTGTAATGTTTCGCTCACAATAGTTGAGAACACTGGCGCTGCTACATCACCACCGTAATGGCTTCCGCCAGTGGGTTCATCAATCATTACCGCAACAACTATACGTGGCGCACTGATTGGCGCTAATCCAGCAAAGTAGGCGCGGTATTTATTTCCATACCCCTTACCAACCAACTTATGCGCTGTTCCAGTCTTGCCGCCAACACGGAAGCCTTCGGCTTGCGCCTTAATTGCGGTGCCTCCTGGCTCAGTAACCGCTTCCATCATGTTGCGCATTTCAATCGCTGTTTTTGGAGAAAGGACTTTAGTGCCCGGCTTGAAATCTGGACTTCGCTCAATGGTTAAAGGCACCAACTCACCATCACGCGCAAAAACGGTATATGCACGCGCCACTTGGAAGAGTGAAGCAGAAATACCGTAACCGAACGCAATACGCGCCTGATCAGTAGGCATCCACTTCTTGTAAGGATGAACCGTTCCAGCAACAGCGCCAGGGAAGCCAATTTTTGGCGCCTGACCCAAACCAACTGCCGTATAGAAATCCCACATCTCTTCAGCAGAGAGGTTGTTCATAGCAATCTTAGCGGTACCGATGTTGCTAGACTTTTGAATAATCTGTGCGACTGTTAAATTGCCATAAGGATGCGTGTCTGTAATTGGTTTTGGGCCAACCAAATATTTCGCACCAATGACCATATTGGTATCGGGCTTAACTACGCCTTTTTCTAATGCAATTGCGATAGTCAGCGGCTTCATCGTTGAGCCAGGCTCAAACGTATCGGTCAACACACGATTACGTAATTGCTCGCCTGTTAAGTACCTTCGATCATTCGGGTTGTAGCTCGGGTAATTTGCTAAAGCCAAAATCTCGCCTGTTTGGGTGTCAAGAACGACCGCACCACCAGCTTTAGCATGATGCTTTTCAACTGCATCTTTAACAGCGTTGTAAGCCAAGAACTGAATCTTGCTATCAATAGACAGATTTAAATCTTTTCCGTTTTGTGGCAATTGCAAGATCGCCATCTCATCAACTACGCGCCCGAGTCGATCAACTACTACGCGTCTTTGCCCTGGATGGCCGGCTAGCTCTGCTTCCCGAGAAAGCTCCATACCTTCTTGGCCTTTGTCATTTACGTTGGTAAAGCCAACCACATGCGCCATTGCCTCACCTTCTGGATAGAAGCGGCGATATTCATTATTTAAGCCAATGCCTGGAATTTCTAACAACTTAATTTGTTGTGCAACAGCAGGATCAACTTGACGCTTTAAGAAAATCTGTTTGCGCTCTTCTTTTAACTTCTTACGCAACTCAGACTCACTCATTTGCAACAGACTTGCCAGCTTTTGAACTTTATCGGCAGCTAAATCATCTGGGACTGTGTCGTTGTAGGCGATAACAGACTTAGCCTCCAAACTGGTTGCAATAACTTGACCATTACGATCCAAAATTTTCCCGCGACTGGCTGGCAACTCTAATTCACGCTGAGTACCACGAACACCCTTAGCTTCATAAAAAGCATTGCCTGGACCCTGAATCCAAAATGCGCGTAGCAATAGCATCATGAAAACGAAAAACAAGAGGAATAGCATCAAACGCGACCGCCACATTGGCAGGCGCAATACTAAATTTGGCGTAGTAGAAAAACCAACCGGCCTCATTTAGCCTCCCTCAAATACAAAGTACGCTCAGGAGTAATCGGGGACATTCGTAATTGATTGCGAGCAACATCACGAATACGTGCAGACTTTGAGAGATTGCGCTGCTCATATTCCAAGCGCAACCATTCTTGGTTTAACTTGCGCTCTTCAATCTGAGCGCGCTCTTGAAGAATGAATAATTTTCGAGCACGCTGCTGAGCTGCGACCAATGAAAGAGCGCAAATCAATAGCAATGCTAGCAAAGTCAAAGTAGCGCGATTCATGCAACTGCTCCAATACGCTTTTCAGCAACACGCATGATTGCTGAACGTGCACGCGGATTCCCAGACACCTCGGCATCACTTGGCTTAACGCGGCCAATAATTTCAAGCGCACTTTGTGGCAAATCTCTTTCACGCACAGGCAAACCGCGTGGCACCTCTACTTTTGCATGTGCCTGCATGAACTGCTTCACGATGCGATCTTCTAGCGAATGAAAACTGATTACAGCGAGTCTTGCACCAGGCTTTAATAATTTCAGGGCCGCCTTTAAGCCGAGCTCTAAATCTTCCAACTCGCGATTAATAAAAATACGTAATGCTTGAAATGTTCTTGTTGCAGGATCTTGACCTGCTTCTCGTGTGCGTACTACGCTCGCCACAAGACTGGCTAACTCGGTTGTAGTTTTTGGGGACAAGCCTTCTTCGCGCCTAGCCACAATAGCCTTCGCAATCTGAAAAGCAAAGCGTTCTTCTCCGTAAGTCTTAATCACTTGTGTGATTTCCTCCGGCGGCGCTTGTTCCAACCACTCTGCTGCAGTCAAACCGTGATCGGTATTCATGCGCATATCGAGCGGACCCTCCCGGCGAAAAGAAAACCCCCGATGCGCTTCGTCTACTTGCGGCGAACTGATTCCCAAATCCAACAAAATGCCATCGACCGATTCCGGCTCTGCGTACTGATCCATCTGCGCAAAACTGTCGTGCACGATCTTGAGTCGTGGATCGTTGATTTGTTGTGCTACTGCAATCGCATCCAAATCCTTGTCGAATGAAATCATGCGCGCAGAAGGATTCAACTCCTTGAGCAATGCCTGCGTATGACCACCACGCCCGAAGGTTCCATCGATCACTAAAATTTGTTTTTCTGTATTTTGATTTTGAATCAGCGGACCGCCAACTAGCGCCGTCACCGCCTCGGCCAGCAATACTGGGCGATGAGTTATGTTCATGGCACCCTGTCATCAAAAATTAAATTGCTTGAGTGCTTCAGGCATGCCTAATGCAATCGCAGCCTGTTCTTTTGCAGCGTATGTAGCCGCATCCCACAACTCCAAGTGACTTCCCATACCAAGCAAGATCACTTCTTTTTCAATACCTGCTGCTGAACGCAATTCAGGACTAACCAATACGCGACCAGCGCTATCCAAATCCATTTCAGCCGCATTACCCAAGAAAATGCGGCGCCACCAATGAGCGTCCATTGGCAGTTGCGCCACTCTTGCTCTGAAGGTTTCCCACTCTGGTCTTGGGAAGAGAAGCAGGCAGCCATCGGGGTGTTTTGTGAGCGTGATTCGGCCCTCGCCCTGAACCAACAAGGCGTCACGATGCTTAGCCGGCACAGACATGCGGCCTTTTGCATCTAAATTGAGAGCTGACGCACCTTGAAACACTATTTACCCCACTTTTTCACACTTCCTCCCACTTTAGAGGATCACACTAAGAGGGTCAAGTGTTTTTAGGAGTTTTTTTAGGAATTTCTCTAGTGTTTACAAACACTTAGCGTCATGTGTTGAGAAAATGGTGAATATAAAATAGCTACTTGAAACAAAGGCTTGGAAAATATACTTAAGAATAGATCTTAGCTATTGGGCTAGATAATCCCTCAATATACTGTATTTAAAAACAGTAATCTGTGAAAAATATATATGAAATTAATCAGAAATAGACTTGAAGAATTAAATCGAATTTCAGTTTTAAATTTTATAAGCAGTAGTAGTCATTATCTTTGACATTGTCTGCATGATTTTTTGAACAGGCTCGGGCAAATTCACGCCACCAGCATTTTTTGCAGCCTGTCCGTGAGCAATTTCATCGAGACGCATTTGGTCAACAATTGCTCGAGATCGCTGATCATCTTTGGGTAATTTTTCGAGATGACTTTCTAGATGATTTTCAACTTGTTTTTCCGTTTCCGCAACGAAACCTAAACTCCACTTATCACCCGCTAAGCCAGCTGCCAAGCCGATTGCAAAGGATCCCGCATACCAGAGTGGATTGAGATAGCTAGTATGTGAGCCGAGCTCTTGAAGGCGAGTTTCACACCATGCAAGATGATCCATTTCCTCTTGTGCAGAGTGGTCCAACATCTCCCGAATTTCCGGATTTCGCGCGACTAATTTTTGTGATTGATACAGGGCTTGTGCACAAACTTCACCAACGTGATTCACGCGCATGAGTCCTGCTGCATGGTTACGTTCAGCGGCATCTAATACAGAATCACTTCCCGCAAGAGACCCTGGGATAGGTCTATGGGCATTTGCACCGCCAACCACCGATCGAAGCGCGGAATCAAATTCCAGAATGAGGCGATCTATCGGGGTCATAAGAAACTAGACTAAAACCTCTGCTTTACAGCTTTGCTTGGTCTTCAAGCCCAGCTCTGCTAAGAGCTCACGGTCTTGTTCTGCCTCTGGATTACCGGTAGTGAGCAGTTGCTCACCATAGAAAATCGAATTGGCACCAGCCATGAAACACATAGCTTGAACTGCCCTGCCGAGCTCCTGACGGCCAGCAGATAATCGGACTCGGGCTTTCGGCATAGTGATTCTTGCAACTGCAATCGTTCTCACAAACTCCAGAGGATCCAATGGCTTTTGCTCTGCTAATGGCGTACCCGCCACTGGAACCAAATGATTAATGGGAACTGACTCGGGATATGGACTCAAATTGGCTAAGCGGGCCAAAAATGCAGCTCGTTGCTGTCTAGACTCGCCCATACCAACAATACCGCCGCAGCAAACAGACATGCCAGCAGCGCGGACATTAGAAATCGTATCCAAACGATCTTGATAGCCGCGGGTAGAGATCACAGAGCGATAAAAATCTTCACTGGTATCAAGGTTATGGTTATAAAAGTCCAAACCAGCCTCTTGCAAGGCCTGGGCTTGATCAGCCTCCAGCATACCTAAAGTGGCGCAGGTCTCTAAACCCAAGGCTTTAACACCCTTAATCATGGCTGTGACTTTTTCAATATCGCGATCTTTAGGTTCGCGCCAAGCAGCACCCATACAAAAACGGTTGGAACCAGCAGCTTTAGCGGCTTTAGCAGCCTCCAGAACCTCTTCTAGACCCATCAACTTCTCTGCCTTGACGTCGGTGTCATAACGAGCAGCTTGAGGGCAGTAACCGCAGTCCTCAGGACAGCCGCCCGTTTTAATGGATAACAAAGTCGCCAATTCCACATCACCTTCTGGGAAGTAGGCCTTATGAGTCTCTTGAGCCTTGAGCAGTAGCTCATTAAAAGGAAGGGCAAATAAAGCCTCAATTTGAGCCACGGACCACTCGCCAGATGCTTGGACACCTACATTTACGTCCTGATGCAAATCCGCCTTAGATTTGAACTGGGTTAAGGGTTTTTCGACGGTTTGAGTGTCCTGCATGGGCAAATTCCAGAAAATAGGTAGATTCAAGGCATAAACATAACAGATACAGGCCTGAATTTGGAAAAACTAGTGGTCAAATATCAAACATGAAGGTTATTTCTGATTTAAATCAAACCCCTCTCGTTGATCGCAGCCTAGCCGCAGTTTGGCACCCATGCACTCAGATGAAACAGCATGAGTCCTTTCCGTTAGTTGCTATTACAAAGGGTAAGGGTGCGTGGCTCTATGACGAAAATGGAAAAGCCCTGCTCGATTCGATCAGTTCTTGGTGGACCAATTTATTTGGCCACTCCAATCCACGCATCAATCAAGCCATTACCACGCAACTTGAAAAAATTGAGCATGTCATGCTCGCAGGATTTACCCATCAGCCAGTCGTTGAGTTATCTGAAAAACTTTCTGCACTCACCAATCACCACCTAGGTCATGTCTTCTACGCATCTGATGGTGCATCTGCTGTTGAGATTGCATTAAAGATGAGTCACCACTACTGGCAACTGAATGGCAAGTCGCAAAAGAAAAAATTTGTTTGCTTGGAGAATGGTTACCACGGAGAAACACTTGGTGCATTAGCCGTCACTGACGTTGCTATTTTTCGAGAGGCCTATGGGTCACTCTTGCAAGACGTGTTCACGATTGCATCGCCAGATGCCCGTAAGGCAAAAGCAGGCGAGAACGCGGAAGATGTCGCAAAGCATGCTGCCAAAAAACTTGAAGAATTATTGGCAAGAGAGCATCACAATATTGCCGCCATCATTGTCGAGCCCTTAGTGCAATGTGCTGGTCAGATGGCCATGCACTCACCTGAATACCTTCGCTTAGTAAGAAAGCTATGTGATCGATATGAGATACATCTGATTGCCGATGAGATTGCCGTTGGCTGTGGGCGCAGCGGTAAATTTTTCGCTTGTGAGCATGCGGATATCTGGCCAGACTTTCTAACGCTTTCAAAAGGTATTAGTGGTGGGTATTTACCGCTGTCACTTTGCCTAACTACTGATCAGATTTATCAAGCTTTTTATGGCGATCAAACTCAGCAAGGGTTTTTACATTCTCATTCGTATACCGGCAACCCATTAGCCTGTGCTGCAGCTCTGGCCTGTCTTGAGATATTTGAAACAGACAAAGTGTTGGAGAAAAATATTGAGCGCTCAAAAGATTTGGCAACAGCTTTTGCGTGGGCAAAAACTGATTCTCGAATTGAGCATTGGCGCCAACAAGGAATGATTTTGGCATTCGATATTAAAAATAATTGTCTTAAAGACCCAAAAATATTTGCACGCACAATGTTTGCAAATAGTTTGGATGAAGGTGTATTGATCAGACCAATCGGCAATACTATCTATGTCATGCCGCCCTATATTTTGTCACCTGCAGAAACTATGCAATTAGGCAAAGCCGTGCAAATTGCCCTTGAGAAAACATTGGCATGACCAACTCTGCGAACACATTTAAAGCGATCCAATTGGCGCAAGAGCAAATTGCTGACCTTGAGTCGCAATTGCTCAAACGCAAACTCAGAGCTACAGAATCTCCATGCGATACCAAGTCATTAGTTGATGGACGCGAGCTAAAAGCCTTCTGCAGCAACGACTACTTGGGACTCGCGAACCATTCCGCGCTGATTAAAGCCCTTGCTGAAGGCGGCGAGAAGTATGGGGTAGGTAGCGGGGCCTCCCATCTCATCAGTGGTCATAGCATCGCACATGAACTCCTTGAAAAACAATTAGCCTCTTTTCAAGAGCAACATATCCCGAATGCACGTGCACTCTTTTTTAGTACCGGCTATCTTGCCAACCTAACAGCCATCACCGGACTCGCAAGACTTGCGCCCGAAGGATCGACCAGCATTTATTCGGCGAAGTTAAATCACGCATCCTTAATCGATGGTGTGCGTTTAGCTGCTGCGCAGTCCAAAGCAAGCGTCACTTTGTTTGATCACACACAAATGAATGCGCTTAATGAGCTACTAAAGGCAGACCAAAGATCCTTAAAGCTCATTGTTATCGATGGTGTTTTTAGCATGGATGGTGATCTAGCTCCGGTGAAAGCGCTGCTTAAGCTGGCTGAGCAATACGATGCATTGCTATTGATTGATGATGCCCATGGCTTTGGAGCTCTAGGCAATCATGGTCATGGCATTTTGGAGCAAGAAAATATTTGCTCTGATCGCATTATTTATATCGGCACGCTTGGTAAGGCCGCTGGTGTCAGTGGCGCCTTTGTATGCGCACAAGAAACCTTTATTGAATGGCTTATACAAAAGGGCCGTCCTTTTATTTACAGCACAGCAACGCCACCAGCAATAGCCCACACCCTCTCTAAGAGTCTAGAAATCATTAATGGAGCCGAAGGAAGCAATCGACGCGCTCAACTCAATCAATTGATTCGCATCTGGCAAGATGAAATGCATTTTTCTCAATGGGAAAAAGTTCCCTCATGTACCGCCATTCAGCCTGTGATTTTGGGTAGCAACGCCAATGCCTTGCTTGCTGCCAAGTTATTGGATGAAGCGGGATATTGGATTCCGGCTATTCGACCGCCTACTGTGCCACAAGGGAGCTCACGATTGCGTATTACGTTCTCTGCCAATCACAGTGCAGCTGATTTGCGTCAACTCATCGCCACTCTGAATGCAATTGAAAAGCAAGTAATCAATAAGGCAACTCATGAGTAAGTCCAATGGATTCTTTGTCACAGGTACGGATACTGAAGTTGGCAAAACCTTAGTCAGCGGGGCACTCATTCTGAAATTGCGTGAGCAAGGAATGAATGCTATCGGCTTTAAGCCAGTAGTTGCCGGCACTTATCAAAACGCTCAGGGTTTAACTCTGAATGAAGATATTGAAACCCTCCGACTTGCTTCAAACCTCGACTCTCTTGAGTTGAGTTTGTGTCCCTACGTATTGGATCAGCCAGCCGCCCCTCACCTCGTGGCAAAGCATCAGGGCTCAACACTAGAGATGGATATTATGGTCGAGGCCTTTCAGAAGATTCAAAAGGTTGCAGATTGCGTCGTAGCTGAAGGCGCTGGTGGCTTTCTGATTCCCTTGAATGCAAATGAAGACTTAAGTGCGTTTGCGAAGGCAATTGATTTACCAGTCATTCTCGTAGTGGGTATGAAGTTAGGCTGTATTAATCATGCCCTACTTACTTATGAGGCACTTAAAGCACGTCATTTAAATATTGCCGGGTGGGTAGCCAATGCCTTATCCACAGAAATGTCACTGCTTCAAGAAAATGCACAGGCCATCGAAGCCAGAATTGAAGCTCCTTTTTTAGGCCTTATTCCAGCACTCCCAAAAGAACTTCAAAAACCCATAAATAGTCCTTATTCCATTGAAGCTCTGACTTTTGCTGCAAAGCACATTCAATTACCCTAGAAACAACAAGCACTAACTCCCGTCTAAAGACATATCAAAAGACTTTCGGATAAGATGAAGGGATGCATTTAATCCCTGAAATTACTGACTCCGCAGAAGCCATTCAAGAAATTCGACGCAATATTCATGCGCATCCTGAATTACGCTTCGAAGAAAATCGCACAGCCGATCTTGTAGCTGAGGCACTTTCTAGCTGGGGAATTACTGTTTACCGCGGCATGGGGAAAACTGGCGTGGTTGGTCGACTAGATGGTGACTTAGGCCCAGGGAAAATGATTGGCCTACGCGCTGATATGGATGCGCTGCCATTGCAAGAGCACAATAACTTTGCTCATGCTTCAAAAAATCCTGGAAAGATGCACGCGTGTGGGCACGATGGACATACGGCAATGCTACTGGGGGCTGCACAATATTTATCAAATCATCGCGACTTTAAAGGCACGGTAATTTTTATTTTCCAACCCGCCGAAGAGGGCGGTGCTGGCGCGAATGAAATGATTAAAGATGGACTCTTTAAAGAGTTCCCATGTGATGCGGTATTTGGTTTGCATAACTGGCCTGGTTTTGCGGCAGGCCAGTTTGGTGTTACTGCTGGCCCCATGATGGCTTCTAGTAATACTTTTGAAATCACCATCACTGGCAAAGGTGGTCATGCTGCACTACCCCATAACAGCGCTGATCCAGTATTTACTGGCGCACAAGTAGTACTTGCCTTGCAAAGCATCATCACGCGCAACAAACGCCCTGTAGATGCTGCGGTTTTATCGATTACACAATTTCATGCGGGTGAAACTAGTAATGTCATTCCGGATAGCGCCTTCATTGGTGGAACGGTACGTACATTTACCTTAGATGTATTAGATCTTATAGAACAACGGCTCTGTGAAATCGCCCATAGTGTTGCGGGTGCATTTGATTGCCAAGCTGAAATTACCTTCTCTAGAAATTACCCACCCCTCATCAATCACGCCAATGAAGTTAAATTCGCGACAGAAGTGATGAGTGAATTGGTTGGCGAACAAAACGTCAATAGCTCTGTGGATCCAACGATGGGTGCTGAAGACTTTGCATTTATGTTGCTTGAAAAACCCGGTTGTTATGTCTTTTTAGGCAATGGCGATGGTGATCATCGCTCTGTGGGTCACGGCATGGGCCCATGCCACCTACACAATCCCTCATACGATTTCAATGATTCGTTGATCCCAGTGGGCGTGAGCTATTGGGTCAAACTAGCTCAACGCTTCCTAGAAAAAAACTAAACTCGTTTTGTAATTAAGAGTTGGTAAATTTGGCTGGGCGTTTTTCCATAAACGCAGCCATTCCTTCTTTTTGATCATTCATTCCAAAGCAAGCATGGAAGAGACGACGCTCAAAATGAATGCCTTCAGACAAGGTAGTCTCATAAGCGGTGTTGATACTCTCTTTCACCATCATTGCAGTCAATAAAGGCATATCTGCAATTCCTTTAGCAATCGCCTTTACCTCTTTCAATAAATCCGCCTGAGGAAATATTCTTGCCACTAGGCCTGAACGCTCAGCTTCAGCAGCATCCATCATGCGCCCTGTCAAAGCCAGATCCATTGCTTTTGCTTTCGATACCGCGCGAGGTAAACGCTGTGTACCACCAGCGCCTGGAATAATGCCAAGCTTTACTTCAGGCTGTGCAAATTTGGCGTTATCGGCCGCCATGATCGTGTCACACATCATCGCCAGCTCACATCCACCACCGAGTGCATAGCCAGATACTGCAGCGATTACTGGCTTACGAACTTTTTTAATCTCTTCCCAGTTACGGGTAATAAAGTCGCCACGATAGACGTCCTTCAACCCATACTTAGCCATTGAAGCAATATCTGCCCCAGCAGCAAATGCTTTTTCGCTACCAGTAATAATCATGCAACCAATATTGTCATTTGCATCAAACGCCAATAATGCCGCGCCAAGTTCTTCCATTAACTGATCATTCAATGCATTCAATACCTCTGGACGATTCAAAGTAATGGTCGCAACCTTACCTTCCACTTCAGTCAAAATTGTTTTGTAGCTCATGAATTTCTTTCGGTGTTATGTTTGATTAACGTGGAAGCAATAACCACATCCTGCCATTTTGTTTCATGCGACCCGCCATTTCTCCAGCAGAGTCTCCAGACCCCCAATAGTAGTCTGCTCTTACGCCACCCACAATGGCTTTACCCGTATCTTGTGCCATGACTAATTTTTGCAAAGGCTGACTACTCAATGGTTTGGTAGTCGCTAAAAAGACAGGTGCACCCAATGGCAAAGCCTGTAAGTCCACCGCAATACTGCGCTCGCTAGTCAGCGGGACTCCTAGAGCGCCATTGGGACCCAAATCTGCAGCCACGTTACCTGGCAACTCTTTGAAGAAAACAAAACGGGGGTTTGCGTTGAGCATCTCATTTACTTGACCAGGATTACGTTTAGCCCATTGAGAGATACCTTGCATGGTGGCTTCACTACGAGTAATTTCCTTACGATCTAATAGCCACTGAGCAAATGATTTGAATGGTTGATCATTGGTGCCAGCATAACCAAGGCGCAAGATGCGACCATCTTCAAGACGAATTTTTCCAGAGCCTTGAATTTGCATAAATGCTGCTGCTACTGGGTCTTGCACCCATGCAATTTCTGAGCCCTGCAAAATGCCCGAGCTCATCAGTTCAGCCCGGCTTGGGGCTGGGTTAGGTTTAGATTTGCGCCATGCATTAGGGTAGCCATACAGTGGCACGTTATAAGTACTGGTCCGGGTTTGTGAACCATTCATCACTGGCTCGTAATAGCCAGTAATTAAACCTATATCACTTGCAGCGCTATTGCGAATTTCATAAGCCTGAAAATTACTTTCGAAGTATTTACGAATCGCCTGCGTATCCCTACTCGATACATTGTTAGCTTGAGCACAGACCTGTCGCCAATTCACCTCGCTATTTTTCTTGCGTAAGGCATCGCAACTTTTTAACCAAGCAGGCCAAGCCTGAGATAAGTCGTCCTCTTGCCACCCTGGCAGAGCTTGCCAAGAGACTGCACTGAAGCTGGCGATCGAAGAGTTGTAATTTGTCGGTGAAGCGCCAGAAGCACTAGAGCGCGATGCTGTGCTGCGAGTAGGGGGTGCTGAACACCCTGCAATCAAGCTCGCTATGAGGATAGCGAATACACTTAGCGAAACCAATTTAAATTTAGAAATCATGATTGCCAATTTACTCGATGAATACCCAATGCTACTGTTTGCTTTTGAGGGTGCTGTTGCCTTAGGGCTATTGCTGTTTATTGTCCTATGGACAGGTAAAGGCAAGAAATAGTATTGCAGCAGTCTTTCTGAGGCCCCACATTAATGCAGGGTACGTGGCATCACTAGAGCAAATTCTGGAATGGGGGCCTGAAAGAACTGGGCATCCTCAGTGACGCAAAAATACTCTCCACGCATTGTGCCGGCTGGAGTCGGCAAAGTAGCCCAGCTGGTGTACTCAAAATGCTCGCCAGAGCGCAATAATGGCTGCTGCCCTACGACCCCTAAGCCCCGAACCTCCTGGACATCGTTATCTCCGTCGGTAATGAACCAATGGCGCGCTATCAGCTGAATGCTGGCTGTTCCAGTATTTCGAATGGTGACCGTGTAAGCAAAGGCAAATTGACGGTTATCAGGGTCAGATTGCTCTGGAAGGTACTGGGCTTTCACCGTAACAGTCATTTCGTGGGGATTCATGCTCGAATTCTGCTTCATCCTGAACCCAACTGCAAGCTAGAATCTAGGGATGGAAAGCCAAAAATCATCCTCAAACAGTCAATTTGTCATTGCACCCTCTATTTTGTCGGCTGACTTTGCCTGCCTGGGCAAGGAAGTACAGGACGTTTTAGTGGCGGGTGCGGACTGGATTCACTTTGACGTGATGGATAACCACTACGTTCCGAATCTCACTATTGGCCCCTTAGTCTGTGAGGCTATTCGCCCCTATGCAAACAAAGATGGCAAGCCAGCAGTGATTGATGTGCATCTCATGATCGAGCCAGTGGATCGGATCGTTCCTGACTTTGCTAAAGCCGGTGCAAATTTAATTAGCTTTCATCCTGAAGCAAGCCCTCACGTTAATCGCACGCTGAACTTAATTCGCGATCAAGGATGTCAAGCGGGCCTAGTATTCAATCCAGCTACGCCACTAGATCATCTCGATCACACTTTGGAATTACTGGATCTTGTATTACTCATGTCAGTGAACCCAGGATTTGGCGGTCAATCATTTATCCCAAGCACTTTACAAAAGATTACTCAAGTACGCGCACGCCTTGATCGCTATCAAGCAGAAACTGGTCGACACATTCGCCTTGAAGTGGATGGCGGAATTAAGGTCGACAATATTGCGGAGGTAGCACGAGCAGGTGCCGATACTTTTGTGGCAGGCTCAGCAATTTATGCAAAAGAGAATTACGCACAAGTAATCGAAGCAATGCGCACCGAATTAGGTAAGTCAGGGAAAGCGTAATGCAGCGCGAAGAATTTAACGCTTTAGCAAAGCAGGGCTTCAACCGCATCCCTTTAATTAAAGAGGTTTTAGCGGACCTAGAGACCCCGCTATCCCTCTATGTCAAGCTCACTCAAGCGTTCGGCAAGACGAATACTTACTTGCTGGAGTCCGTATTGGGTGGCGAGCGTTTTGGCCGCTTCTCCTTTATTGGCCTGCCTGCCAAGACAATCTTGAGAACTGTTGGGACCCCTTCTGCACCAGTTAACGAAGTGGTGACCGATGGAAAAGTTATTGAGACCAACACTGATAATCCGCTCGACTTTGTAGACACTTATTTCAAACGCTTTAAGGTAGCTTTGCAGCCTGACATGCCGCGCTTTTGTGGTGGTCTTGCCGGTTACTTTGGCTATGATACGGTTCGTTATATTGAGCACCGTTTAGCTAAGCATCACTTGCCGGATGAATTAGGTGTGCCTGACATTCAACTCATGCTGACTGAAGAGCTAGCTGTGATTGATAACGTTGCTGGGAAAATTTACTTCATTGTTTATGCGGACCCAAGCATTACAGATGGCTTTGAAAGATCACAGGCCCGTCTAAAAGAATTACTGACCTGCCTTGGTAAGCCAGCAAACATGCCAGCCTCTTTACCAAGCACTAAAACTGATCTCATTCGTAAATTCAAAGCGGAAGATTTCGAAAAGGCAGTGCTTAAAACTAAAGAATATATTTTGGCCGGCGATTGTATGCAAGTAGTTATTGGTCAACGCATTAGCAAGCCATTTACAGATTCACCATTGGCCCTCTACAGAGCTTTGCGCTCACTCAATCCATCGCCTTATATGTATTTCTATGATTTTGGCGACATGCAAATTGTTGGCTCATCTCCTGAGATTTTGGTTCGCCAAGAAAAACGCGCCGCTGAGAAGATTGTCACCATCAGACCGCTAGCAGGCACTCGCCCTCGTGGGGCAAATCCAGAGGAAGATGCGCGTTTAGCCAAAGAACTCTTGGCAGATCCCAAAGAAATCGCCGAGCATGTCATGTTGATCGATTTAGCTCGAAATGATGTGGGACGCATTGCCAAGACTGGCTCCGTCAAAGTAACTGACTCTATGTCGATTGAGAAATACTCCCATGTTCAGCACATCGTAAGCTCAGTAGAAGGTGATCTCTTAGACAATATGAGCAATATGGATGTGTTGCGCGCCACCTTCCCAGCAGGCACCCTATCAGGCGCCCCAAAAATTCGGGCAATGGAAATCATCGATGAGATGGAAATTGTGAAGCGCGGTGTGTATGGTGGCGCAGTGGGTTACCTCTCGTTCTCCGGCGATATGGATGTTGCAATTGCTATTCGCACTGGCGTCATCCGTAATCGCATGCTTCATTCTCAGGCTGGAGCTGGCGTTGTAGCTGACTCCGACCCGACTGCCGAATGGAAAGAAACTGAAGCTAAGGCACGCGCAGTGTTAACTGCAGCAGATTTAGTACAAGGAGGACTCGATGCTCCTAATGATTGATAACTATGATTCGTTTACTTACAACCTAGTTCAGTACTTTGCAGAACTCGGTGAAGAAGTAAAAGTATTTCGGAATGATGAAATTGCTGTGGAAGATATTGCCAAGCTCAATCCTGCGCGCATTTGTATCTCGCCTGGACCTTGCAGCCCTTCTGAGGCGGGTATATCCGTTGAAACAATCAAGCGTTATGCCGGACAAATTCCAATCCTCGGAGTTTGTTTGGGTCACCAAGCTATTGGCGAAGCATTTGGCGGTAAAGTGATTCGCGCCCAAAAAGTAATGCATGGCAAGACAGATAGTATTCATCACACTGGTATGGGTGTATTTAAAAATCTACCAGACCCATTTAAAGTCACTCGCTATCACTCGCTAGCTATTGAGAAAAGTTCTTTGCCTGCGATGTTGGAGATCACAGCAACTTCATCTGATGGTGAGATTATGGGCGTGCGCCATAAAGAGCTTGCAGTTGAAGGTGTGCAGTTTCATCCAGAATCCATTCTTTCTGAGCACGGCCACGCCCTGCTCAAGAATTTTTTACAAAACAAATAAAGCCTATTAATAGCGCCATGCCAATTACTCCGCAAGAAGCCTTACAACGCTGCATTGAACATCGCGAACTCTTTCATGATGAAATGACAGCAATGATGCGTCTCATCATGAGCGGTGAAATGTCGCCAGAGCTTGTTGCTGGATTACTGGTTGCCCTACGCACCAAAAAAGAAACTGTTGGCGAAATCGCCGCAGCCGCAAAAGTGATGCGTGAGTTTGCTACCACCGTGAAGGTTGATAACCGCAGTCATTTAGTCGATGTAGTGGGTACTGGCGGTGATGGTGCACATACTTTCAACATCTCTACAGCAGCGATGTTCGTGGCAGCTGGAGCGGGTGCAAAAATCGCTAAGCATGGTAACCGTAGTGTGAGCAGCAAATCAGGAAGTGCGGACGTATTAGAGGCGCTTGGCGTTAATCTGACCTTATCTGCCGATCAAGTTGCGAAATGCATCTCAACAGTAGGTGCTGGATTTATGTTTGCCCCGAATCACCATCCCGCAATGAAGAACGTAGTGCCAATTCGCAAACAACTTGGCGTGCGCACCATTTTTAATATCCTGGGACCCCTGACCAACCCCGCTGATGCCAAGCGGATATTGATGGGCGTCTTTCATCCTGATCTCGTTGGTATTCAGGCACGTGTATTACAAGCTCTGGGGATGGAGCACGCACTAGTGGTTTATGGACGCGATGGTCTAGATGAAATTTCCCTAGAGGGCCCAACCTTAGTCGGCGAACTTAAGGATGGCGTGGTTCGTGAATATGAAATTAATCCAAGCGATTTTGGACTCAATACTGCCCTTACCAATAGCTTTAAAGTTGCCAACGCTGAAGAGTCCAAAAAAATAGTGTTAGATGTGCTCGATGGCAAGCCAGGCGCAGCTAGTGACATCGTTTGTCTTAATGCTGGGGCCACACTCTATGTAGCAGGAGTGGCTAATGATATTGCCAATGGCGTTACTCTAGCTAAAGCGGCCATTTCTTCTGGTGCAGCACGTCAAAAATTAAACGTTTTTGTTGCAGCAACACAATCTAAATAATTCCTTATACATGAGCGATATCCTCGACAGAATTGTTGCTACCAAAAAGATTGAAGTAGCCAAGTGCCTGCAGAAAGTATCGCTCGCCAATCATCGTGAGCAAGCGCAGGCGAACAATCAAGATGCGCTACTAAAGCCAAGAGGCTTTATTCGAGCCATTGAGAGCAAAATCTCTGCTGGTAAAGCTGGGGTCATCACTGAAATTAAAAAGGCAAGTCCAAGCAAGGGCATTTTGCGCGAGAACTTCTTGCCAGCAGCCATTGCTCAATCTTATGAAAAGCATGGCGCCGCTTGTTTATCAGTGCTTACTGATCAAGATTACTTCCAAGGCAGTAATGCCTACTTACAGGAAGCGCGTGCTGCATGCCAAATCCCTGTTTTACGCAAAGACTTCACCATAGACCCATATCAAGTTTATGAAGCCCGCTCGATTGGCGCTGATGCAATCTTATTAATTGTGGCTTGCTTGGAACTCAATCAAATGAAAGAGCTCGAGGCCTGCGCTCATGAGTTGGGACTGGATGTATTGGTCGAGGTTCATAACGCACCAGAATTAGAGCAGGCATTGGAACTAAAAACGCCATTACTCGGAATTAACAACCGCAACCTCAAAACCTTTGAGGTAACGCTGCAAACTACCCTTTCATTACTATCGATGGTTCCAGCCAATAAAACTTTGGTTACTGAGTCAGGGATATTAAGTCGCGCTGATGTGGAACTTATGCGTAACAGTCAAATTAATGCCTTCTTGGTTGGCGAAGCATTTATGCGCGCTGCTGATCCAGGCGCAGCCCTTAGTGAGCTATTTTCCTAGTTTTCCTTAAAAGATCTAAGCAAGATTTAATCAAAGAGATCAGTAGTAACGAACCTAAGACATCACCTATAAACATCACCACAAAGTGATTTAGGCTACCCGTATCCTCCAACGTCATTATGGAGAACCACCACTGGTGGAGGCCTGCTGAAAGTAAGGAGTAAATCAAAATACAAGCAATGAGCTTTGGAAAGCTCAAATTACTCAAGTCTGACTCAAGACGAATATTGCTAAAGACAAAATATCTAGCCAAGTAAGGCGCGAATCCAGAGATAAGTCCAACGCCAATACATAAGGTTAAATCGTGCGGAAAATCGCCGTAATAACTAATTAAGAAAGAAGCTACAGCGATACCGATCGCACCCGGCAAACCAAAAATCAGAGTTAAAAATAAGCGCAGACCAGCGGGCAGATAAATCCAACTTACTCCCAAGCCGAAGGTGATGCTACTTGTTAACCAGTTATTGAAATAGAAAAGAAATGTGTACACCATCGAACTAATCACTAGTCCGATAAACCATTCTGAAGAAATTTTAAATAACTTAAACATTGCAAATAGTATGGATTATTTTTAATTGATACGCATCAATTGCTAAAATTAGATTCTAGTAATAAAATTGCGTTAGCCTTAGAGCTAATAACTAATAATTACTACTAAATATGTCAATTCCAAAACCCTCTTCCTATATTAAGTTTCTTAATCTGCTCGATGCTATTGATCGCATCAACCCAGGGAAAAAACTTGACTGCATCGAAGAGAGTTTGCTTGATAAGATTGTTGCCTGTGCTCATGCGAAGCAAGCAATTTTGGTTGGTGACTTGATTTCTATTTCTGACCTAGGCTCACAAGCTACCTTGCACGGGCGCCTCAAAAATCTGAGCGCTTTGGGATACATCAAAATGGCAGCAAATACCGATGGTCGCAAAAAAGAAGTGCTTCCTACCAAGATGGCACTCAAGCGCTATGAAGAAATTTCAAAATGCTTAGAGAAGGCAGCCAAAGCTTCATAATCAATCACAGCCCCACTGGATAAGCAAAAAAGCCCTGAAAAGGGCTTTTTTATTTGGTCAAGATCAAATGCTTTAGACGTTAAATAAGAAATTCAAGACGTCACCGTCTTTAACAACGTACTCCTTACCTTCAGCGCGCATCTTACCCGCTTCTTTAGCGCCCGCTTCACCCTTGAACTGAACAAAATCATCATAAGAGATAGTCTGAGCACGAATAAATCCACGCTCAAAGTCTGTATGAATAACGCCAGCCGCTTGCGGTGCCGTATCACCTACATGAATAGTCCAGGCGCGAACTTCTTTAACGCCTGCTGTGAAATACGTTTGTAAACCTAACAATGAATAACCAGCGCGAATCACGCGATCCAAGCCAGGCTCTTCCATACCTAGGTCCGCTAAGAACTCAATCTTGTCTGCTTCTTCTAGGTCTGCGATTTCTGCCTCAATTGCGGCACATACAGCCACCACTGGAGCGTTTTCTTTTGCAGCATGCTGCTTAACCGCTTCAAGATGAGGATTGTTTGAGAAACCATCTTCTTTTACGTTTGCAACATACATAGCAGGTTTAGCAGTAATCAAACACAAAGGTTTAATTAATAACTTTTCGTCGTCACTCAGATTCAAACTCCGCACTGGTAACGCTGAATCCAGATGAGATTGAACTTTAGTGAGAACCGCGACTAATGCGGCAGCCTCTTTATCGTTTCCAGACTTAGCAGCCTTGCTTGAGCGATTTAAGGTTTTTTCAACCGTCGCCAAGTCCGATAAAGCCAATTCGGTGTCAATCACGCCAATGTCAGCAATAGGATCGATTTTTCCGGCAACGTGGATGACGTTAGGGTCATCAAAGCACCGCACCACGTGGGTAATGGCATCAGTTTCACGGATATTCGCTAAAAACTGATTGCCAAGACCTTCGCCTTTTGAGGCACCAGCTACCAAACCAGCTATATCGACAAACTCAACAGCTGCCGGCAGGATGCGCTCAGGCTTCACGATCTCAGCCAAGGCGGCTAGACGGGGGTCAGGGACCTCAACAACGCCCACGTTAGGCTCAATCGTGCAGAAAGGATAGTTTTCTGCTGCGATTCCAGCTTTGGTAAGCGCATTAAAGAGGGTAGATTTGCCGACGTTAGGCAGGCCGACGATGCCACATTTCAAAGACATACCGGTATTGTAAAGGGGCTGGTTTCGATATCATCGAGTTATGTCAGAAGTTTTGCAAAATCACCTCTCGAAGTCCTCGGCTCCCAACTCCCAAAACCGCTCCGTAGATGTCGTGGTGGTTGGTGGAGGCATTGTAGGTAAGGCCTGCGCCCTAGGCCTAGCCCAGCTTGGCCTGCAAACCATTGAGATTGCCCCCGATTTAGGACAAAACGTCCCAAATCCGCAAGGAACCCAATGGGGCCAAAGAATTTACGCTTTTTCCCCAAGCACCCAAAAATTATTAGCCCATTTGCATCTCTGGGATGCAATTGATCACGGTCGATTGCAGCCAGTAAGAGATATGCGAATCTATGGCGATAGAGGCGAAAAGAACGATCAACTCCATCTCTCTGCTTTTGAAGCAGGAACTCCGCAGCTTGCTTGGATTGGAGAGGCCAACTTAATTGAACACACCATTGATCAAGCTTCACGTTTTCAAAACAAACTAGAACGCATTAATGATGTAGTTGAAAAAATTTATGTAGATGCCGATGGGAGCACTCTCCATTTAAAAAATGGCGGCAGCATTCGTGCACAACTAGTCATTGCAGCCGACGGTGCTAACTCTCCAATTCGCAATGAACTAGGAATGAGTGTAAGCGAAGAAAGTTATTCGCAAAGCGCAGTAGTTATTAATTGGCTTTGTACCTATCCCCATTTAGAAACTGCTTTTCAGTGGTTCTTGCCGGGTGGCGATATTGTTGCCATGCTGCCATTACCGGGGAAACAAGTCTCCATGGTTTGGTCAACCTCACCAGAAAATGCCAATGATTTATTAAAACTCGATCAAGCGCAATGGTTGGATCAATTTGCATCTATTGCTCATGGTGCAATTATTAAGCAGCTGGGTGAACTGACTCTCAACTCAACTCCCGCCGCCTATCCTTTGAGAAAAATTCGCGCTAAACGATTTATTGGTCCAGAAGCCTCACCAAAGGTGGTATTGATCGGCGATGCCGCCCATGTCATGCACCCATTAGCCGGACAAGGCCTCAATTTAGGTTTACGTGATGTTGCTGTTTTACTAAATATTTTAGGTAAACGGGAATCCTTCCGATCACCAAGCGACATCGTGCTATTGCGTCGTTATGAACGTCAGCGCCAAGGTGATACCAGTGCACTCTTATGGGTTACCGATAAACTCAAGAAATTATTTTCTGCAAGCAGCAACACTGAACGCCAACTCCGCAACTGGGGTCTAGGTCTTGTGAATAAGAGTCACTTTATTAAACAGCGCTTAATTGAACGCGCTTTAGGAGAAATTGATTTTGAATAAATTCTTAGCTGCGATCGCCTTTATTGGCGCAACATTCCTTTGTGCTGGATCGATACACGCACAACCAGAGCAACAAATAAAAACCGAGATTCAAAAGAAGTTAGGGACAAACGCTAAAGTAAAAAGCGTTTCGCCAGCGCCGGTTTCGGGTTTATATGAAGTGTTGGTTGGCAATGATATTTTTTATACCGATGCTTCTGCGAAATATCTCATCCAAGGTGAAATCATCGAGCTCGCATCGGGTAAAAATATTACTGAACAAAGACAGGCTGACTTGAACCGGATTAAGTGGAGCGAATTAACGCCTGCCAATGCCATCAAAAACGTACGTGGTAATGGCAGCCGTCAACTAGCGGTTTTCTCTGACCCCAACTGTGGCTACTGTAAGCGCCTAGAAAAGTCCCTGCAACAACTCGATAACGTGACGATCTATACCTACTTAATTCCGATCCTGTCGCCTGACTCCACGCAAAAATCAAAACAGATTTGGTGCTCTTCCGATCCATACAAGGCATATATTGATTGGATGATTAACGGTATAGCACCTAGCGGCAAAGGCGAGTGCACGACACCGCTAGATAAGAATATGGCTTTTGCCAAGACCTATGGCATCACAGGCACGCCAACGCTATTCTTTACAGATGGCAGCCGCTTCCCTGGTGCAGTACAAATCACAGATATCGAAAAGAAATTTAACTCGCTGAAATAATCATGAACCATGCCGACTTACCTGCAATTCAATATACGATCTGGCCGGCAGATCTGCATGGTCATCGCTTTCGTGTCAAATTACACATTGCTAACCCAGATCCAAATGGGCAAATATTACAAATGCCAGCCTGGATTCCAGGAAGCTATTTAATTCGTGATTTCAGCAAACAAATTGAGTCGATTGAAGCCCATTCAATTACAGGCACTAGAAAAAAAATTGTTCTCGAACGTATAGACAACGACCATTGGCTTCTACCGCCACTGGTCGGCCCGGTAGAAATCCTCACTAGTGTTTATGCGTTTGACTCTTCAGTGAGAGCAGCATATTTAGATACCGAACGAGCATTCATTAACGCTACCAGCTTGTGTTTGGCTGTTAAAGGCCAAGAGCACTTACCCTGCTCACTTGCCATCACACCTCCGGAGCTTGCTTTTGCTGATCATTGGACAGTGCAAACCACCTTAAGGGCAGTTAAAACCGATGACCGTGGGTTTGGTTTTTATCTGGCACAAAACTATGATGATCTGGTAGATCATCCTTTAGCAATGGGTGAGTTCCAGCTCGTACACTGGAAATCGAATGGCGTAGCGCATCGCATGGCAATCCAAGGATGCAATCATATTGTTGATGCCAAACGTCTAGCCCAAGATTTACAAGCAATCTGCACTAGCACTATTGATCTCTTTGAGCCTAAAACTAAGCGTGCGCCTTTTGGAGAATATCTTTTCTTGGTCAATGCAGTGTTGAATGGCTATGGTGGACTTGAGCATCGTAATAGCACTGCCTTACTCTGCCGTCGCGATCAGATTCCCCAAGAAAATATTCTCTTTGAAGAATCTACTTATAGAGAATTCCTGGGCTTATGTAGTCATGAGTATTTTCATGCTTGGCTAGTCAAAAGAATTCAGCCTAAGGCTTTTCAGCCATACGATTTATCTAAACGTAATCACACTCGCTTGCTGTGGGTATTTGAAGGCTTTACCAGCTATTACGACGATCTCCAGCTATTACGCAGCAGACGAATTGATCTCAAAACTTATCTTAAACTCGTTGCAGACAATTGGAATGGCATCTTGCGCGGCCCAGGCCGCCAGAAGCAAAGTTTGGCTGACAGCTCTTTTGATGCGTGGACTAAATATTACCAATCTGATGAGAACACCCCTAATGCTGTCGTAAGTTACTACGGCAAAGGCGCCCTACTGGCGCTTGGCTTAGATTTACAAATCCGCGCTTTCTCTAAGAATAAACAGTCTCTTGACGATCTTATGCGCCTGCTTTGGCGCAAGCATGGCAGCACCGGAATCGCGGAAGATGGATTAGATGAGTTGATTTTTGAATTGTTAGGCGATGGTTTTAGCAAAACGTGGCGCGAGATGAAGGTGCGATATATTTTTGGCGTTGAAGACATTCCGCTACAAAAATGGATTGCCTCAAATCTCATTTCTGTAAAACCAAAATCCCTATCGACACTGGAAAAGATCAAGCTCCAGTTTGGGATGCGTCATACCGATATGAATGGCTGGCTTAAGGTGACTCACGTTCTTGACGGTGGTATTGCGCAAGCAGCAGGACTTGCAGCTGGAGATTTACTAGCCAGTATTGATGGGCAACGTGTTACTAGCGCCCGCTGGGATAGAGTCCTAGGCAGTCTTTCTGAAAATGCTCATACCCGCATTACTTTCTATCGCGATGATCTTGAGCATGAGCGCATGGTCTCACTGCAGTCTGCACTAATACCAGTTCAATACGGACTCACGCCCAAGAAAGATGCTTGAGCAAAATTGAAAGCGCAATTTTCAAAAGACGATATCCCGAATGATTGGCAAGAATTGCTTGGGAGTTATTTCGAGACAGCAGATTGGCAATTTTTAGAGAAAAATTTACAGACTGCTTTAGATTTGAACCCTAGTACTGTTAGGCCTGAGCCGCAAAACTTTTTTAAAGCCCTCAAACTTAGCCCCGTTCATTCAGTAAAAGTCGTCATCCTAGGCCAAGATCCATATCATTCAGCTGGTTTGGCTCAGGGACTAGCATTTTCTATTCCCGCAGAGATAGCAGTGAACTCCCGAGCATTTCCTAGTTCACTGCGCAATATCAGCAAAGCACTGGTGCTAGAAGGTTTTGGATCTTTACCAAATGGAGATCTTCATCACTGGGCCAAGCAAGGGGTGCTTCTGCTGAATACAGCCTTGAGCGTTAAATTGGGTGAAGCCGGTAGCCACACTAATCTGGGATGGAAAAGTTTGATTGACCATCTCATTAGCGCTTTGTCAAAACAAAATCCCAATCTAGTCTGGATGTTATGGGGTGGTCATGCTCAATCTAAACTTCCCTTGATTGAAAATGGCAAAGACCCATTGGTTTTGCAATCCTCCCACCCCTCAGGTCTTGGCGTATACAAAACCGATAAACCATTTTTGGAGCCTGGAGGCAAAGCAAGCTGTGGTCACTTCGCCAAAGCTAACCAATGGCTTTTAAACCACAAAGATTTGCCTATTCAGTGGGTAGTAGACCCTGAGAAGAACCTATTTAGCTAAAGCAGTAAAAATACAACCCACAGTACAAGCAGCAAAAATAGCGCTTGCCCACTCCAGGATTTGCCCAGACTGGAAAAGACCCCAGTATTGCCCTAAATACGAGCTGATAGCTGCCGCAATAAACCCAAGCAAGAAGGCTATGAGAATTCTTCCGGACTTAGCCCCAGAAGAAGCGCCGGGATAAAAAATCCAGGCTGATGCCCCAGAAATACCCCCAATCACCAGAAAAGCTAAAAACCCCATTGATACCCCCATTAATGCTGCCATCAAATCTATAATCGCCATTATGAAGTTGTTGACACTCGGCATCAATCATCACACAGCGCCGCTAGCCGTTCGGGAAAAGGTCGCCTTTGACCCTGAATTTCTTCAAGAAGCGTTACATGACCTTCGCCAACATTTAGTTGGTGCGAATCAGGCTGGGCTGCCCGAGGCCACTATCTTGTCAACCTGTAATCGAACTGAAGTCTACTGTGCTGCAAATGATGCCAGCGCTGCAGGCCTTTTACATGAAGCTACTTTTGATTGGTTAGCTAAAACCCAACAGCTTGCTCCAAGCAGTCTTGAGCCACACATTTATTCACTGCCACAATCAGATGCAGTTCGACATGCATTCAGAGTTGCTTGTGGCTTAGATTCTATGGTGATTGGCGAGACTCAAATTTTGGGTCAAATGAAAGATGCGGTTCGCACTGCAAACGATGCTGGTGTTTTAGGAACCTACCTTAACCAACTCTTTCAGAAAACATTTGCGGTAGCCAAAGAAGTTCGCGGTTCCACTGAAATTGGTGCTCACTCCATTTCAATGGCAGCAGCATCTGTTCGCCTCTCTGAGCGGATCTTTGAAAAGATTTCAGATCAAAAGATTCTATTTATTGGCGCAGGTGAAATGATCACTTTATGCGCCACTCATTTTGTTGCACGCAAACCGAAGAATGTAGCTATCGCCAACCGCACTATTGAGCGTGGCCAGGAGTTAGCAGATTCCATTTCTGAGCAAGATGTAGAAGCCGAGTCCTTCAAGCTCTCAGAGCTTCCTGGTCGCTTGCATGAGTTCGACATCATTGTGTCGAGTACCGCCTCATCCTTACCGATTATTGGTCTAGGCATGGTGGAGAGCGCATTGAAACAGCGTCGCCATAAGCCTATGGTGATGATTGATTTGGCAGTGCCGCGAGACTTTGAGCCAGAAATATCCAGATTAGACGACATCTATCTCTACACAGTCGATGATCTCGGAGTCATGATTCAGACTGGCACAAGCTTGCGTCAAGCGGCTGTTAGTCAAGCTGAAGCAATCATCGAAGATCGCGTTGGTAACTTCATGCATTGGATGCAAGGCCGCAACGCAGTGCCTCTCATTCAAGATATTCAGCAGCAAGGTGAGCGATTGCGTCAACTTGAACTTGAACGTGCAATGAAACGTTTGATGCGCGGCGAAGATCCACAAGAAGTTCTCAATGCAATGGCTCAAGGCTTAACCAATAAATTTTTGCACGGTTCACTCCATGCACTACAACATTCGAATGGCGCTGAGCGTGACGCCCTGATTAAGTTGTTACCCAAACTATTCGCCTCACACACCAAGCCAGAAGATCATTAGATGAAGCCCAGTATGCGGGCTAAGCTAGACCACCTAGATACGCGCTTAGCCGAACTTAACTCCCTTTTAACTTCCGAAGAAGCAACCAAAGATATGGATGCCTATCGGAAACTCACGCGTGAACATTCCGATATTGCTACGGTAGTTGAGCAGTTTGGCCTCTACAAGCAAGCCGAGGCTGATGCACAAGCGGCGGAAGACATGCGTAAAGATCCGGAGATGAAGGACTTTGCCGATGATGAGCAGAAGCAGGCCTTGGCTACGATGGAGCTCCTTGAGGGCGCATTACAAAAGCTTTTGCTTCCTAAGGATGAAAATGATGATCGCAATGTTTTCTTAGAGATTCGCGCCGGAACAGGCGGCGATGAAAGCGCGCTCTTTGCTGGTGATCTCCTGCGCATGTATACACGCTTTGCAGAGCGCCAAGGCTGGAAAGTGGAAATGGTCAGCGCCGCTGAATCCGATTTAGGCGGATATAAAGAAGTGGTCCTTCGCCTGGTTGGGCAGTCTGTTTACTCACGCCTCAAGTTTGAATCTGGCGGTCATCGTGTGCAACGCGTGCCACAAACAGAAACTCAAGGACGCATTCATACCTCGGCCTGTACTGTAGCCGTGATGCCAGAAGCAGATGAGCTTGAAGCAGTCAAAATTAATCCTGCTGAATTACGCATTGATACCTTCCGCGCCTCAGGCGCTGGCGGTCAGCATATTAACAAAACGGATTCAGCAGTGCGCATTACACACTTACCTACCGGCACAGTGGTTGAATGCCAAGATGATCGCAGCCAACACCGCAATCGAGAACAAGCAATGAAGGTATTGGTTTCTCGCATCATGGATGCCCGGGAACGCGAGAAACATCAGCTCGAAGCGCAGACCCGCAAGTCCTTAGTTGGCTCTGGTGATCGCAGTGATCGAATCCGCACTTATAACTTTCCCCAAGGTCGCATCACCGACCATCGCATTAACCTAACGCTTTATAAAATCGATGCCATGATGGATGGTGATATCGATGATCTTTGCAATGCGCTTGCTTCGGAGCATCAAGCAGAGTTACTTGCAGCTCTCGGTGATAACTAAGCCATAACCGAGATAACTACAACTGTGAGTGAAGATTTAAGCCTGCGCTCTCTATTGAGAGATACAGCCCTGAGGCCAGCCGAGGCAAAAATCCTTATGGCCCATATTCTAGAAAAGCATTACCAACTTCCTCGCTCAGCCCTACTCTCTCGAGATGAGATGTCGCTAGATGCAGAAGCAATGGCAGACTGGAACCATCTTCAAGCCAGAAGACTTCATGGCGAACCCATTGCCTACCTAGTAGGCAAAAGAGGTTTTCATAATATTGAGCTGTATGTTGCTCCTGGCGTTTTGATACCAAGGCCGGAAACTGAACTCCTCGTTGAGATCGGCTTGCGTGAAATCAATCACCTAAAGTCTCCTGCAAGGATTCTAGATTTAGGAACTGGCTCAGGAGCGATCGCCTTAGCAATTGCCCATGAGGTTCCTGGTGCGCAACTTACCGCCACCGATCAATCGGAAGCTGCTTTAGCAATCGCCAAAACTAATGCCAAATTGTTGAATGTCGCCACTCGAGTACAGTTTTTACTAGGCAGCTGGTATGAGGCGATTGAAGAAGGCGCACCTTTTGACATCATCCTTAGCAATCCACCGTATATAGCCGCTCAAGATTCGCATTTAAGTCAGGGCGACTTGCGCTTTGAACCGGTTTCAGCCCTAACCGACCATGGTAGCGGGCTCACGTGCCTGGAGAACATTATTCTGAATGCCAAACACTACCTCAATCCAAATGGCTTACTCGCCGTTGAGCATGGCTTTGACCAATCAGAGGCGGTTGTAGCCCTTATGAAACAAGCCGATTTTCATGACATCCAAACGCATTTGGATTTAGGCGGCCATTACCGTGTCGCCTCAGGCAGAAAATAGGGCTAAATAACCTTTTTTCACATTAAGTCTTAAAATCACATAAACCTCATTTTCAAACCGTCTTTGCAATAAGACTGCCGCAATAGAAACTTAGTAGAAAGAATATATGGACACACAAGCTCAAATTAAAGAAATCGTTACCAGCCATCCAGTTGTATTGTTTATGAAGGGCGATGCACAATTTCCACAATGCGGATTTTCTGGGAATGCTGTCAACATCCTGCGCGCTAGCGGTGTTGAAAATCTCCACACCGTGAACGTTTTAGAAGATGCTGGAATTCGCCAAGGAATTAAAGAGTATGCTAATTGGCCAACCATTCCTCAGCTCTATATCAATGGTGAGTTTATCGGCGGCTCTGACATCATGACTGAAATGTTTCAGTCTGGCGAACTCCAAAAGCTCGTTAAAGCTTAAGCAAGTTTATTGCCAAGACTTTTGACGCTGTGACTTTAGACTTAGGTTCACTTCTACTATTTGGCCTGCCATTTGGAGTTTGTGCAGGCCTTTTAGTTTATGCACTGAACTTACGCTCTGCCCTTACACGCTCAGAGCAACAAGCTCAAGCAGAGCTATCCCAAGCTCTCAGCTTACGTACCGAGCGTGACCAAGCATTACAAAATGCAATACGACTAGAAGCCGAGCTGGACTCTGAACGCAAACAAGGTCAAGGTAGGATTGAATCACTGAATGAAGCTAAGGAAGCGCTTACCAATCAGTTTAAAAATTTGGCTAATGAGATTCTGGAAGATAAGTCCAAGCGCTTTACCGAACAAAATGCAACTAGCCTGGATGCCTTACTAAAGCCTTTACAAACTAAGCTCGCAGAATTCAAGGAGCAGGTCAGCACTTCTTACGACAATGAAGCTCGCGAACGCCATGCGCTCAAAAGTGAAATTGAACGCCTTGCCAATCTCAATCTGCGCATGTCTGATGAGACTCGCTCTCTAACAAAAGCATTAAAGGGTGACTCTAAGGTTCAAGGTGACTGGGGAGAATTGGTGCTGGAATCCATTCTGGAATCTTCTGGCTTACGCAAGGGCGAAGAGTATGTCGTTCAAGATAGTCACACCCAAACTGATGGCTCGCGCCTTCAGCCCGATGTAGTTATTAAGCTCCCTGAAGGAAGAAGCCTGGTAGTTGATAGCAAAGTATCCATTACAGCCTATGCTCGTCATGCCGAAACTACCGATACCGTAGTTGCTGAGCAAGAGCTGGCCTCCCATATCCAGTCACTACGTCAGCATATTCATGGTCTATCAGGGAAAAATTACAGCTCACTCTATGGCGTTGGCTCAGTCGACTTTGTTTTAATGTTTGTGCCGGTTGAACCTGCATTCTTACTTGCGTTGAAGACTGCACCAAATCTCTACCAAGAAGCTCTAGCAAAAAATATCGTGCTGGTTTGTCCAAGTACTCTCATGGCTACATTGCGAACAGTAGCGCATCTGTGGAGACAAGATCATCAAAATCGCAATGCCCTAGAGATCGCAAAACAATGTGGCAATCTGTACGATAAATTTGTTGGTTTTGTAGATGATCTAGAGAAGTTAGGCCAACGCCTCGATCAGGCCCAAACGAGTTACCACGATGCGTTCAATAAACTGAAGACCGGCAAAGGCAACCTCATCCGCTCCGCTGAAAAAGTCCGCGAACTAGGTGTAAAGCCCAGCAAAAACCTATCTCCACCCCTGATTGATTCTTCTTCCGACTTTGAATAGCCTGAGTCAGAAGTTAGATTCTGCAATGAAAATACAGGCAAACAAAAACCCCGCCTAGTTCGCACTAAGCGGGGTTTTTTAATTCTGACTACTGAAATCTAAATCTTTTAGCTTAAGCAGATTTACGGCTACGTGATGCAGGTGTAGCAGCCTTCTTCACTTGAGCAATTTGACCTTGTACAGTTTCGATTGCTTGTTCAGCAGTCTTTTCTGCATTAACAAAAGCCTCTTTGCTAGCAGCGCGGAATTGTTCAAAACCTTGCAATGCACTACCGTATACAGTTTTAAATGATGATAAAAAAGCATCAGAACCTGCAGGTGCATTAGCAGTAACTGTATTGAGCCAATCTTGGAAGCCATCTTGCATCTGGTCGATGCTTGCATCCACTACGTTTGAAAATTCTTTATTGCTGTCACGCAATACTTTGCTTACTTTCTTTTGATAAGCAACAGCCTGATTACCAGCAGCTTGCAAAGAATCAGCAGTAAAAATTTCAGTAACTTGCTTTGGGTCTTTAGCTGTCAATACTTGCTGAATACCGTCTTGAGCATTTACCAACGCATCTTTAGAAGCTGCATAGTTCAACTCAGCTAATTTTTGAGCATTTTCTAAAGCAGCTTCGCTCAAAGAAAATGAAGCCTCGAGGCCTTTGCTGTTAATTTGGGACAATTTAGCGGTGATTTGATCTTGGTTCATGTATTTCTCCAGAAATTAAGTGGTACAACTAGTCAATTAAGCGCACGATTTAAGAGATGGAAAACTGTAGATACCTTAAATATTGCACTGCACCATGAAACTGTAACTGAAGGAATAGGGCAAATCAAGAAATTTTTGCTGCTTTGCAACAAATATATCCCTTAAATAAAATAAATTCAATATAATCAATAACTTAATGTCAAAACAGAATAATCATTCCTACCGAAAAGTAGCTATTGCAGCCTGCTTTGGAACCTTTTTGGAGTGGTACGACTTTTTGACCTTTGCGACCCTGGCGGTGGTTTTCGCCCCCCTATTCTTTCCCTCAACTGACCCCAATACAGCCCTTTTAGCGAGTTTGGCGACCTTTGGTGTTGGGATGGTGGTTAGGCCTATTGGAGCTGCTCTCTTTGGCTCTATGGGCGATCGAATTGGCCGTAAGCCCGTCTTCATGATTACCATTGCCCTAATGGGGGTTGCGACCGTGAGCGTCGGCTTTTTACCCACCTATGCCCAAGCAGGAATTTGGGCGCCGATCCTTTTGGTAGCCTTACGCCTTCTTCAGGGGCTGTCTGCTGGAGGAGAGATCGGTGGGAGCGCTGTCTATCTCACAGAACATGCTGGTATTCAGCACAGGGGATTTAAAACGAGCTTCCTACAACTCATGGGTCCGCTTGGCATTCTGTTCTCGACTCTGCAAATTGCCTTGCTCAGAAATTACCTATCGCCAGAAGAATTTCAATCCTGGGGTTGGCGTGTGCCTTTTTGGATTTCCATTGTGTTGTTGTTAATCGCATTTAAAGCACGAATGGCTTTAGAGGAGACACCAGTATTTTTAGAGCTCTCCAAAAACAGTCACAAGATCGAGAATCCATTAATAACTAATTTTCGCGATCCACAAACGCGCAAAAGAATGTTTTTACTATTTTTTTGTATTTCATCTGGTGGTGCCGTTCTTTTTTTCTGTGTACAGGTTTACACCGCAATCTTTTTAAAAACATCCATCAAGTTAGCGCCCGAAATCGTCGACCAACTCAGCCTGTATTCAACGCTCTGCCTATTGCCGCTCACTGTGTTTGCGGGTTGGCTCTCTGATAAGGTGGGACGGAAGGCTGTTGTCGTTAGTGGCCTTATTTTTGGCGCCGCCATTACGATTCCAGCATTTAATGCGCTTCAACATTTAGGCAATACTTATCAACAAACAAGTGACAATGGGGCTCTTCTACTCATTAGTGCAATTCTTGCATCCCTATCTCTTGCACTAGCATTAGTAGTCGGCCCACAAACCGCCTTGTTAGCAGAATTATTCCCGGCTAAGTCGCGCAATAGCGCTGCAACACTTCCTCATAATTTAGCTGCCGGATGGATAGGTGGCTTGCTCCCCCTGATTGTCACTTGGCTAAATCAACAATGGGGAACGGATAAGGCCGGCCTTTGGTATCCGACTATTTTTTTGGCGAGCGCAGGCGTAACAGCGCTCTTTTATTTACCAGAAACCAAAAAGGTTGATCTCAACACTTAAAGTGCCGCGCGCTTCTTTTGCGCAAGATCATTCAAATCAAGCCTTACACGCGCAATGACCTCATCCCAATTACCCGGTTGTTTTTGCTGATAGATTTTTGCTGTTGGATACCAGGGACTATCCTCTCTTCCCCGTAACCAGCGCCAGCAAGAATCGTAGCGATTGAGAATCCATACCGGCTTACCGAGTGCCCCAGCCAAATGTGCTGAAGAGGTATCTACAGAAATAATCAGATCTAAGCAATCCATCAGCGCAGCAGTATCGGAGAAGTCATTGAGTAAATGAACGCAATTAATAAGCTCAGGCCAAACTTGATCTTTTCTGGCGGCTAATTCTGATTCAGCTGGATCACCTTTTTGTAAGCTAAAAAAATCAACCCCAGGAATATCTTTCAACGCTGCGATTTGATCCATTTCAATATTGCGGCGTTTGTTAATGGCCCACAACTCTGGATGCTCAGCCCTAAAGCCGCCATTCCAAATGAGGCCCACGCGAAGATTTTTCTTATCCGAAATCTCTTGCTCATAAGAATTCTTCTGCACTTGATCAACATCTAAATAAGGGATCTGATTAGGAATTGAGTCTAGGCCTGTTTTAAACAACAAAGGCAGACTTAGTAAGGGGGACTGGAGATCAAACCCATCATTCTTGATGTTATTAATAGTAACCAGATTGCAGAATTTTGTTAATCCTTTCAATACACTGAGA
This sequence comes from Polynucleobacter sp. JS-Polo-80-F4, assembly GCF_018881965.1. Lineage (GTDB taxonomy): Bacteria > Pseudomonadota > Gammaproteobacteria > Burkholderiales > Burkholderiaceae > Polynucleobacter. The sequence goes on along the minus strand of NZ_JACVPI010000001.1, from coordinate 951,159 downwards.
AGCGGAGCGGGCACCCCAAATGTAACTTGCGCACCAAGTTCAAAAAGAGGTTTTATATAGCGACAAAACTGTAAGGCATCGCCCAGACCCTGTTCAGACCATATAAGGATCTTTTTGCCCGCAATGCTGTCGAGACTTTCGAGCCTTGGAATATTGGTAAATTGAAACTGAATTGGATTCGACTTAAACCAACGTGCTTCATAATTTTGCCAACCATTTTCATAGTCGCCATAAATTAATTGAAGCAAACCTTTGTGCCAATAAGCATCAACATAATTAGGATTAATCGAAGTGGCTTGATCGAAGCATTGCATGGCTTCTTGGGGGCGATCCATTAAGACTAAAGTGTTACCTTTATTGCTATATGCCTCAGCATAATTTGACTGAAGACCAATCGCTTTATCAAACCAAGTCAACGCATCTTGATAGCGAGTCATCTCATAAAGAACATTGCCCTTATTCATATAAGCTTCGGCATAAGAGGGATCCAACTTAATGGCTAAATCTAAAGCTATCAATGCCTCTTTATGACGGCCCAGTTCCTTAAGAATATTTCCCTTGTTGCTATGAGCTATTGCATAGCCAGGTGTCAGCTGAATAGCCTCATCGATTAATTGAAGTGCTTTTTGATAATCAAACTGGAGCGCAGAAACTACGCTCAAAAAACGAATAATGTTTGGATTTTTGGAATCCAGACAATGTGCTTGCAATAATAATTCTTGAGCCTCGAGAAATTGGTTTTCCTGGATCTTCTTTAATGCATTTGCCACCATCGTCGAAATCGCCTCATCAGAGACGCTCCAACTGCCCAGAATCCCTCGAATAATTTGGGGCCTAATCTCGATCAAATATTCGGAGGGATTAAGCGCCCTATCTCTCTCAAAATCTTTCAATGCATTTTCTAGTGCAACCCCCGAATTAGTGCTATGCATTCCGGATTCAAATCGATCCCTTGCAAAATGCTCAACATAGGAGGTTTTTGATATCTTAAAAGGCAGCCCGATTGCCTTAGGCCACTTCATATCCCATCCATAACTTGATTCATTTAGTACATCCTCATCTAGATAATCAACAATTTTTTGAACCATTGATCTAGTGAGGCACATACTGATGCCGGGACAAGTTTCATAAATATTGAATTGGTCTTCCTGACCTAGAATTCTGCCTTGATGAAATATGGAGTTAAAGAGCCCTACAGGGTGTATTGGCAAAGAAGATTGCTTTTGCACTTCAAACATCTCCCTCAGTCTTGTCGTAAAACTTGGGTCATGTATTGCATCATTGTCTGTTAGATAGAGGAGCTCATAATCGGGATATTTAGTTAAGAAGTCCCGAAAAGTTTGAGCTCTCGATTTTTCAATTCCTTGACGTGCATTGAAACGAACCACCTCATCAGCCAGCCCCCTTAAGAACTCCAGACTATATGCATCTGAGTTGTCATCGTATATGACAATCCTTGTCTCTGAATCGCGCACCAATTGTAGGTTTTGCAAACAAAGCTCGGTAACAATTGGTCGGTTATAGGTTGCAACTGCAATTAAAATTTTCATCGTATATTGGCATGCATAACTTCAAATATCGCCATATCGCAAGATTCAAGTAATGTTGTCATAGCCCTTAGTTGAACCCCAAAGCTGGGTAGCAAAAATATGTCCACTACCTGAATATGTCTTACCAGTAAAATGATCCCTAGAAAAAAAGTGGCTCGGGTATATCGTTAAATCGTACTGGGTTTTATGAAATACATTGGTGAGGTGCACCGGGCCCGTAGTTTTCCATGCATCTTCATTCACAACAGTACTTTTAATTTCTAATTCATGAATACACGCCCCAAAAAAAGGGTTGTTTTTTACAGACCCCATCACCCCTACGCTTATTAGACCTGGGCGCGCAATTTCCTGCTCCCAATATGCAAATGCCTGCGGCATTAAAAGCCAGTCTTCTAGAGGGTTTAAACATATTGAATCTGCATCCAGGGTAATACCGCCCTCCCTGAAAAGAATTTCATACCTCATGAGATCAGCCACTCCACACAATTCTTTTTTGGACATCTCATAAATATGCTTACTATTAATCCACCCATATTGGTCTAATTCTTTATTACCCCAAATTACTATTTCATAATCTGGATTTTTCTCTTTCCAAGTATTTATACAGTGATCAGGACGTTTTGATTCGTCTCCAATCCATACAAAATGTAACTTTTTAGGTATCATAAAATCCAAATATTAAATTAGAAAATTAAATGCTAATTTAACATTATTATCTTCTTTTAAATTAGTGAAAAATATTATGGCAACCTTATCAATTTTTACCTGCGTAATTGGGGAGCCGGAAGCTCTATTGAATACCGCAAATTCAATAGCTCCTTGGTTATCAAATGATGTAGTTTGGATCATTAAATTTTCAGAGAAAACAAGTAAAAATTTTATAGCTAACTTTTCTGGAAAACATATTCAGGTATATCAAGAAAGCGACTCCTCTCTTTATGATGCCCTAAATCAATGCCTCAAAAAATCCTTAACTGATTACTATATGGTTCTGGGGGCTGGAGATACAATACTTCCCGATGGGATGAGTCAGCTAATAAAAGAGCTTTCAAAAAATACTTTCACTCATCATGCTTATCATGCACCGCTACTGGTAGAGCTCTCAAATAATATTTTCAATCCCGCCCCAAATCAAATGAAACATGGCATGAGCTGCCCTCATCCGACTTCAATATTAAAAGTCAAAAATTCTTTAGCCATTGATGGTTTTGATTTGAGCTATAAAATTGCCTCGGATTATGACCATTTAAGTCGATACGCAATTGCCTTTGGGGACGGCCATCTTCTCAATATATCGCCACCAGTCTCTTATATGGGCGGGGGTATATCAGATATTCGTGCCCTAGAGTCCTATATGGAAGCCCTTCTAATAAGGCAACGAATATGGAACATTCCTGATATGAGAATATTCGGAGATTTGCTTAAATTTACGGCTTTACCCATTTCTGAAACAATCGCACAAAATACTCCTTAAAGACTTTTAGTAAAAAATCTAAATACAAATGGAAAAGCAGCTTTATATTTGCAAATAACCTATAGGAATAGTTTTTACTTTTTCAGCCACTCAATTCAAGCTGTCTTTAAGGGAAGAGAGTGATCGGTGTAATCAGTATTTATTAATCTAGGATTAAGAAAAATTCTGCCCCCCGTCTCTCTGATGCCCATATTGAATGGGACGTGCTCACACACCTCACTGCCATTTGCATACAAGCCTACGTACACGCCCATCTTCATGGTGGATTTTTTATAAATTGCAAGCCCTCCAAATGCAGAGTCAACCTCCAACCAATCTAAATGGTTGGGAACCTCAATCATCTTTGAATACACACAAGCATAGGTAAGATCAAGGTGGCGATTGTTAAATTGCGATAAAAATCTATGCTCCAGCCAACAGTCATTTGAACACCAGACCGGATGCCTCAAGGCCCAAATATCGTAATAAGGTCCCTTTTGATTGGCTGTAACGACATCCCAGTCATCCCTTTCCCAGCAACTAAGAATTGCCTCTTCAGACAACAGGGAATTGGTGTCGTCTAGGTCAGAAACTATCACATACTTTACTTGCTGATATAGCGGATTATTCAAAATTTCCTGTCGATATACATTGCGACAAAAGGCTAAACGCTCAGTTCTCTGGGGCATTTTTTCGTTCAAATTGCCTTGAGATAAATATCTAAAACGAGGAACTCTTTCTGAAATATCTCTTAATAACTGCTCGGTACCATCAGTGCTATCTGACTCAACCAATAGCCAATGAACTTCAGAAAATTTTGACAGTGCCTTGCTTAATACTGCAATATTGGCCTCGAGAGTAGCCACTCCGTTCCGGATTAAACCAACAACCATAATTGGTGCATCAAGTAAGCTCTGGTCTACATGCTTCATAATTTTTCGAACATTTAGATCGCCCTTTTGGGGCAGTTTTATTAAGAATTAATGGAATTTAAATTCTTCAGCATCAGATGATCTTGAATTGCGTATTTATAACCATTTGCTAACATTTGATTCAAAAAATTTGGCACTGAACTATTTAGCGCTTCCTGGAAGTCACTTGTAAGGACCCAAGAACCCTGAACAAATAATTTTTCAAAGAAATTAGGGTTAAAGAAAACAATAAACCCATTTATATAAGTAGCTAACATATTGTTACGTTTAGCTAAATATTCGACACCCTTTGGTGAATAAAAGAAAATATGTTGTCCATGGTCAACCGCCAAATAATCCCACCCCTCGTCTACAGTCTCCAATAAATTAGTTTGCATCACCAATAAATCTGGGTGATGCGAAAAAATTTCATCGAAATATTTCAATGGGTGATCAAAATGCTCTGCCACCTCACATAAATTAACTACTGTCGCGCCTTCTAGAGTATCTGTATGAAACCCCATGGACAGTCGAGGTGCCGAGTAAGAATCAAAACCCCAGGCATCGACTCCAATATCTCTCATAAACCTTGTTAATAAACCTGAGCCGCAGCCATAGTCAATAAGACGGCAACCCAATAGATCTAGATGAGTAAGGATTGCCTTGAGAAATACAGCGTTATGAAACACTCTAACCAGCTGTCCAGTATCGAACTTCTCATTTAGTGGATCATAGGCTTCCTCTAGCCAATATGGCTCTTCAGTTTGTAGAGAACCACAATTCTCACAGAGGTAATAGCCTATCTTATGCTTGGAGAGAATTTTTTTACTAAATGAAAATTTAGAAATACCCTCGCATAGTCGACACTGAATATTTTCAGTCATTTCAAGTGCAATTGAGAGAGTTCAGCATAGGTATGACTATGATTAATATGTCAGGGATCTTAAGACTGAAAATTGTTGGTGGTGCCCCTTGTCCGACTCGAACAGACCACCTACTGATTACAAATCAGTTGCTCTACCAGATGAGCTAAAGGGGCACGGATAATATTTTAACCTATTTCACAATCTTCAAGGAAGGTCTTGGGGTTTTTGGCTTTTCAGGGGCTTGATCTGTTGAGTCAGCGATATGGAGATCTCGGACTTGGGCTGGATCAAACGGGAAGGACATACCCTGACCGTTCTCCCTGGCATAAATAGCAAGAACATGGCTAACTGGGACCATAATTTTCCGAGGAACACCCCCAAACCTTGCCTGAAAGCTTATCCAATCGTTTTCCATCTGCAACTGATGGCAGGCCTCTAAGGCGAGGTTCAAAACAATCTCATCGTTCTTCACAAACTCCATGGGAACCTCTACCCTAGCGTCTACAAAAACAGCTATGAAGGGCGTAAAACCAAAATCCGTGCACCACTGGTGTAGGGCACGGATCAGATAGGGTTTGTTGCTTGGAACGTCAGACATACTGACTAATAATGAACCGCTAGGAAAGCTTAGCGGCGCATTACCTTCTCAGAAGGTGTCAAAGCCTCAATGTAAGCAGGTCTGCTAAAAATACGCTCAGCGTATTTTAGGAGGGCAGCAGCATTACGAGAAAGATCAATGCCATAGTGCTCAAGACGCCACAACAAAGGCGCAATGGCAACATCCAACATGGAGAATTCATCACCCAACATGTACTTATTTTTTACAAAAATAGGCGCCAGTTGAGTCAAGCGGTCACGAATTGCTAAGCGTGCTTTTTCATGAGTCTTTTCAGCCGCTTTACCTTTTTCATTTTCCAGAGCAGCTACGTGCACAAACAATTCTTTCTCAAAATTGAAGAGGAAGAGACGTGCACGTGCACGAGCTACTGGATCAGGCGGCATTAATTGAGGGTGAGGAAAACGCTCATCAATATATTCATTGATGATGTTTGACTCATACAAAATTAAATCGCGCTCAACCAAAATAGGAACTTGGCCATATGGGTTCATGACTGAAATGTCTTCGCCCTTATTAAACAAGTCGACGTCACGGATTTCAAAATCCATGCCTTTTTCAAAAAGCACCAAACGGCAGCGTTGCGAGAATGGGCAATTAGTACCCGAGTACAACACCATCATAAATTTATTTCCTTAAATTTCTACTTCAATACAACAAACGCACAACAGCGTTAAATCATTTCACTAAAGGGTCCTAACATCAGGACCCATCAAATCTGATTAGTGAACGTCTTTCCAATAGGCTTTATTCAAGCGCCAGGCCAAGAGGGTGAAGATAGCCAAGAACAAGAGCACCACTACGCCAAGACGCTTGCGCTCTAACTGCACTGGTTCAGCCATCCATGACATGAAGGCAACTAAGTCGGCGATGTTGTCGTCGTACTCTTCTGTTTTCATGGTGCCTGGAGTTAACTGCTCAAAACCTACAAATACCTTCTCCATTCTGCCTTCATCATGCGGATCTTTACGCTCCTCAAACTTAGCAGCACGCTCACCCTGCAATTGCCAGAGTACGTGTGGCATACCAACGTTTGGATAAACTAAATTATTCCAACCAGTTTGGGTAGTGTCATCTTTGTAGAAAGTACGGAAGTAGGTATAGAGCCAATCGGTTCCACGAGCACGAGCCTCAACTGATAAATCAGGCGGGTTCTTACCAAAGAAAGCTTTACCTTCTTTTGGCGTCATGGCGATAGTCATCAAATCACCCACTTTGGCATCAGTCAAAATGAGGTTGTCTTTGATTTGTTGATCAGTCAAGCCAATATCGCGCAAACGGTTGTAACGCATGCTTGAGGCCGCGTGGCAGTTCAAGCAGTAGTTCACAAATAACTTAGCGCCGTTTTGCAGTGAGGCATTGTTACTAACGCGATTAGGGGCTTGATCTAAAGGAAAGCCACCTTCATTTGCATTGGCACTTATGCCAAAGCTCAGGGCCGCAACCAATACTGTTGCTTGGCAGACGCCCATCAAAGTTTGCAGAATTCGTTTCATACTAGTTCCTAGTTTCTCTGTGGTATCTGAATTAATGGGACTCAAAAGTAACGCGCGTTGGAACTGGCTTGAATTTACCAAGCGTGCTCCAGAACGGCATTGCCAAGAAGAAGCCCAGATAATAAATAGTGCATACCTGAGAAATCTTTTCAAATACTGGTGAAGGTGGCTGAATGCCTAAGTAACCCAAGATCACAAAGCTCACCACAAACACGCCATAAATATATTTATGGAACTGTGGGCGATAGCGAATGGATTTCACTGGTGAATGATCAAGCCAAGGCAAGAAGAACATGATCACAACAGAACCGCCCATGATCACGACACCCCAGAACTTAGCATCAAACAAGAAGAAGCCGCCAGCCAATCCCAAAGCGATTGCAGCGCATGCGCCCTTAACCTTGAGATCTTTACTCTTCAGAGCAAACATTCCCAGAATGACTGCAAGGAAAATCCACAGAGGCAACAAGAAGTTCGTGGTAGTTGCACGCAACATGGAGTAGAACGGTGTGAAATACCAAACCGGAGCAATGTGTGCAGGTGTTTGTAATGGATTTGCAGGGATGAAGTTATTTGCCTCAAGGAAATAACCGCCCATCTCTGGAGCAAAGAACACGATGCAAGCAAAAATCATCAAGAAACCGCCCAAGTACATCACATCATGCACGCTGTAGAAAGGGTGGAATGGAATGCCATCTACTGGATGACCATTCGCGTCCAAGTTCTCTTTGATTTCAACACCATCAGGATTGTTTGAACCAACTTCATGGAGCGCCAAAATATGGGCCGCTACCAAGCCAACTAATACCAATGGGATTGCAATGACGTGGAATGCGAAGAAGCGGTTCAGAGTTGCATCACCCACAACATAGTCACCGCGCAACCATAAAGATAGGTCAGGACCAATAAATGGGATTGCAGAGAACAAGTTCACGATTACTTGAGCACCCCAGTAGGACATCTGGCCCCATGGGAGCAAGTATCCAAAGAAGGCTTCGCCCATTAAGCACAAGAAAATTGCGCAACCGAAAATCCAAATCAATTCACGTGGCTTGCGATAAGAACCGTAGATCAAACCACGGAACATATGCATATACACAACCACAAAGAATAAAGAAGCGCCTGTGGAGTGCATGTAGCGAATCATCCAACCCCACGGAACTTCGCGCATGATGTATTCAACTGACTCAAAAGCCTTTGCAGCATCAGGCTTGTAGTTCATGGTTAAGAAAATACCAGTCAGTATCTGGTTAACCAAAACTACGATTGCCAACGCGCCAAAAATGTAGAAGAAATTTAAATTCTTCGGCGCGTAATACTCACTCATGTGACGCTTAAATGCTTCAGTTACCGGTAGACGTGAGTCAACCCACGCCATTAGCTTCTGGGCTGCGGATGCGTCTGCTGGGACTTGTTTTTCTTGGAATGCCATTTATCTCTCCTTAGGCCTTCTTATCGTCGCCGATCAGAATCTTGGTGTCGCTCAAATACATATGCGGCGGCACTTCAAGATTGTCTGGGGCTGGTTTGTTCTTAAACACACGGCCTGCCATGTCAAATGTAGAGCCATGACATGGGCAAAGGAAGCCACCTGGCCAAGTATTTGGCAAGGAAGGCTGAGCACCAGCTTCAAATTTCGGCGTTGGTGAGCAACCTAAATGCGTGCAGATGCCAACCACTACTAGGTACTCAGGCTTAATTGAGCGCCACTGGTTCTGGGCGTAAGGAGGCGTAAATTGTGATGGATCACGCAAGGAATTTGGATCAGCCAATTCGTTATCAATTTTTGATAACTCAGCCACTTGTTCAGGCGTGCGACGAACTACCCAAACTGGCTTACCGCGCCACTCAACCATTCTCATCTCATCTGGCTGCATGCCAGTGATATCAATTTCAACAGCTGCTCCAGCGGCTTTTGCACGCTCAGAAGGCTCAAAACTGTCAATAAAAGGGTACAGGGCTGCGGCTGCTCCTACGCCTCCAACCGCCGATGTGGCGATCAACCAGTTACGGCGATCCTTGTCCATACAGGGCTTGTCACTCATTTACAAAATTCCTAGAAAGGGTATTTATGGGTGGAAATTGCTTAAAGGTAGGATTTTAAAGTAAAAAGTGGGGTAAGCAAGAAAGTTATGGGGTTAATCTTGGGTTAATCGGCATCTAAATTCAAAGGAGGGCATTTATGAGCGTTTTAAAGGAGTTTCGGGACTTTGCCGTTAAAGGCAATGTGATCGATTTGGCGGTCGGCGTCATTATTGGCGGGGCTTTTGGGAAAATCGTGGATTCCCTGGTAAATGACATCGTTATGCCCGTTATTTCGACCCTTTTAGGGGGTCATATCGACTTTACTAACCTTTTTATCGTCCTAGGCCATGTCCCAGAAGGGGTACCCAGAACCTTTGACGCCCTCAAAAAGGCCGGGGTGCCCATTTTTGCCTACGGCAACTTCATCACCATTTCCATTAACTTCATCCTTTTGGCCTTTGTCATCTTCCAAATGGTCAAAGTGGTTAATAAGATCCGCTTGATGGACGTTCCCCCTGCCCCACCCGTTCCCGAAGATGTTGTACTGCTTCGCGAAATTCGTGACAGCCTAAAAAAATAATTTGTCTAGCAATTCTCATCAAGCTGAACGCGAGCAATCTCAACTCATTTGTCAAAATGGTTTGAGATTGCTGCAACAAGGAAATCTAGAAGAAGCGGATAAACTTTTTCTAGAGGCGCACTTACTCGATGCAGAAAATATTGATGCATTAAATCTTCTGGGTATTCGCTCATATCAAAAATCTGAACTTCAAAATGCGCTGAATTTTCTGAATAGTGCAAATCATATTGCACCAAATTCAGCACAAACTTTAAGTAACCTTGGACTTGTGCACAATGCACTTTTTGATTTTCAATCAGCACTCGAATGCTTTGATTTAGCCATTACCAGCAATCCAAATATTCCAGAGACGCATAACAATCGTGGTATTGCTTTAAAAGGATTAAACAGAAACCAAGAGGCTGTAAACGCCTACCAGCATGCCCTCGCACTGCGCCCTAACTATGCTGAAGCATTAAGCAATCAGGGCGTGATTCTTTTGGAAGAAGGTAATCCCAAAAAAGCAATCCCTCTTTTTGAGCAAGCTATCGAAGCCAACCCAAACTTAGCGACTGCCTACAATAATCTTGGCAATGCACTCACTCAATTAGATGCTTACGAGAGCGCCTTTCAATGTTTCGAACGTGCTTTACAAATTAACAGCAGATACTTAGATGCTTGTTTAAATTTTGGTAATAGCTTAAAGAAAGCCAAGCAGTTTAGCGCTGCTATTGATTGCTATCAACACGCGCTTAAAATAAATCCCGAGCATGCAAAAACATTTTTTCTACTCGGAGAGATTTACTACGACAGCGGTGATTGCGATCTAGCAAAAACATACTATGCAAAATCTTTAACTCTAGATCCCTCTAATTTATTAACTCAATTTGCCTTAACCATTGCCCAAATTCCAAAGGTCTACAAAAACGAGCAGGAAGTACTGGCCTCTAGAGCCTCTTTCTCCAATCAGCTTGGGCATTTACAAGCCAATAGTCATCAAAGTTGCAGCTTTGATGAAATTTTGAATATCCTGAAACGTCACCCTTTTTACCTTGCCTATCAAGATGAAAATAATGAGCCCCTGCTCTCTCAATATGGGGCACTTTGCTCTAAGCAAGCTTTAGCTATTCAAGATCACTTCAGAAACATCACACAAGCTCCGAAGTCGAAAGGCAAAATACGCATCGGCATTGTGAGCCATTTTTTCTGCAACCATCCTGTGTGGCATGCCATCACCAAAGGATGGGTAAACCACCTCAATCCAGATCAATTTGAAATTAATCTTTTTAATACCAATGGTCTAGAAGATGCAGAGACTGATTTTGCCAAATCAAAAACGGCAAATTACATCAACTGCACCAACTCCATCGAGCGTGCCGCTCAAACTATCATCGCGCAAAATCTTGATCTATTGCTCTACCCAGAAATTGCCATGGATACGACTAGCAAAGCCCTCGCCTGCCTGCGATTAGCGCCAGTGCAGGCAGTGAGCTGGGGACATCCTGAAACGACTGGTCTTGAGACGATTGATTTTTATCTATCAGGACAGATGTTAGAACCCAATAGGGGTGAAGATTTTTATAGCGAACAGTTAGTTCGGCTTCCGAATCTGGGAACGTATTTTGAGAATGAGATCGTTAAGCCAATCACACCAAATCTTGCCGCTCTTGGCATAGATCCGTCACTGCCTATCCTGTTATGCGCTGGATCGCCCTCTAAATACAATCCAAATGACGACTCTGTATTTATAGAAATCGCTAAACGGGTTGGTCAGTGCCAATTCATCTTCTTTAACTTTGATGAAAATCTCACCGCCATTTTGAAGGAGCGCCTACAACTTGCATTTTCAGATGCGCAACTTGATGCCAAGGCATTTTTACGGTTTATCCCCTTTCTCAAAAAAGAAGAGTTTCATGGATTAATGCAAAAGGCAGACCTATACCTAGACACCATCGGGTTTTCAGGATTCAATACTGCCATGCAAGCGATTACATGTGACTTACCCATTGTCACCATAGAGGGTAAAAGAATGCGGGGGCGCTTAGCTAGCGCAATTCTGAATCAAATTGGGCTTGAAAATTTGGTATGCCAAACCAATAATGGCTACATTGATTTAGTAGTAGAGTTACTTCAGAATCGAGACCGACTGAACGCTTATAGAGATCAGATTGCAAAATCTAAAGCCATTTTGTTTAACGACCTAGAGCCTATTAAAGCATTAGAAAATTTTCTGATTCAACAGACCCGAAAATAAAGCGCGCCCAATGAACTCATCCTTTCAAAAATATTGGCTCCTATTTGCGCAAGCCATCACCATTTTGCTTGCAGCATTATTTATTGTCGCCACCTTAAAGCCAGAGTGGCTTTCAACATCTAGAGTTGGCTCTTTGGTAGACACCGTCTCTTTAAAAGAAAGTAATTACGACGGCCAACTCAGTCCAGGCTCATATCATGAGGCTGTTAAGCGTTCTATGCCTGCCGTTGTCAACATTTTCACGAACAAAGTTTCTGCCAAACCGAAGACCCGTAAGAGTGGTGGACCAAATTCTGCAGATCCCTTATTTAAATTCTTCTTTGGAGATCAACCTCCAGAAGAAGAGCCAAGCTCGAGCTTGGGGTCTGGAGTTTTGGTAAGCCCCGAAGGCTATATTTTGACTAACCATCATGTGATTAGCGATGCGGATGATATTGATGTTGCCTTGTCTGATGGCCGGAAGGTAAAGGCGCAAGTGATTGGCAGTGACCCAGAAACAGATATTGCTGTCTTAAAAATCGATGCAAAGCAATTGCCCATTCCCATCACTCTTGGAAAAGTCGAGTCAGTACATTTAGGCGATGTCGTTCTTGCAATTGGTAACCCATTTGGAGTTGGTCAAACAGTGACCTCGGGAATAGTTTCTGCATTAGGTCGTGATCATGTAGGCATCAATACCTTTGAGAATTTCATCCAAACGGATGCCGCCATTAATCCAGGTAACTCTGGAGGCGCACTGATTGATACGCGCGGTAATCTCATAGGAATTAATACCGCCATTTATTCAAATAACGGCGGGTCAATGGGTATTGGCTTCGCAATCCCAGTCAACCTAGCCAAGCAGGTCATGGAGTCTATTCTGGCTAATGGTAGTGTCACCAGGGGTTGGATTGGAGTAGAACCACAAAACCTCTCAAAAGAGCTCTCAGAGTCTCTGGGGCTGCCTGCCAATACGGTTGGCGTTGTCTTATCAGGCGTTCTTGAGGGTGGACCTGCTGCACGTGGCGGCGTAAAACCGGGAGATGTGTTAATCGCCGTAAATGGCAACTCCACCAAAGATGTCCGCGGACTTCTGAATCAGGTCGCTCAAATCAGTCCCGGCAACCAGGCAAAGCTTACTATTTTGCGCAAAGGCAAAGAATTGGAGTTAACAGCCCAAGTTGGCAAGCGCCCTAGACCCAAGCAACAGGCAAATTAAATTCGTTAATCTGAAATTAATTCGCGAGGATCTTTGATAAGAATTCTTTAGCCCTTGGGGAGCGGGCTTCAGGAATATCAAAAAACTCGGACTTGCTGCAGTCTTCAACAATACGGCCTTGATCCATAAAGATCACGCGATGACTCACTTTTCTTGCAAAGCCCATCTCGTGGGTAACGCAACACATTGTCATGCCTTCATTAGCAAGCTTGATCATCACGTCCAAAACTTCTCCGACCATCTCTGGGTCTAGCGCAGAAGTAGGCTCATCAAAGAGCATCACAATAGGATCCATACTTAGTGCTCTAGCAATGGCAACCCGTTGTTGTTGTCCCCCTGATAACTGACCAGGAAATTTATCTTTTTGAGCGCTCAGACCAACACGCTCTAAGTACTTTAAGCCATGCGCCTTGGCATCAGTGGCGGAGCGGCCCAATACCTTCATTTGTGCAAGAGTGAGGTTTTCAGTAATGCTGAGGTGCGGGAAAAGCTCAAAGTGCTGAAATACCATGCCAACCCTTGAGCGCAATTTAGGTAAATTGGTTTTAGGATCATGCAAATCAATACCATCAACTGAAATCTCTCCAGCCTGAAAAGGCTCAAGTGCATTTATGGTTTTAATCAGAGTTGATTTTCCAGAACCAGAAGGTCCACAAATAACAACCACCTCACCTTTTTTAATTGAGGTAGAGCAATCCGTTAGCACCTGGAAAGAGCCGTACCATTTAGAAACGTTTCTAAGTTCTATCATGATGAATTATTTGTTTAGCATTCGATTAACAAGATTAGCGAATGATCGCCACTTTGGCCTGAATAAGACGCACTACTTTTGACAGCGAGAAGCAAATCAGGAAATAAGTTACGGCCGCCAGTAAATACGTTTCTATCGGGCGCCCATAGTTCTTACCTGCAATTTCAAAGCCCTTCAATAAGTCGTATGCTCCAATTGCATAAACCAAAGAGGTGTCCTGAAACAAAATGATGGTCTGTGTCATGAAGACTGGGATCATGTTGCGGAAAGCTTGAGGAAGAACTACTAGCCTCATGTTCTGACCGTAAGTCATACCGAGTGCTTCACCTGCATAAGTTTGACCTTTGGGTACTGACTGAATTCCTGCTCTCACAATCTCCGAGAAAAAGGCTGCTTCAAAGGCAATAAAAGTAATGGTTGCCGACAAATCTGCCCCGATCGGCCTGCCTATCAGCATTGGAATGAGCAAGAAGAACCAAAGAATGACCATTACCAGCGGAATGGATCGCATGATATTGACATAAAAAGTCGCGGGATAAACTAACGCCGGCTTTCCAGATAGTCGCATTAAGGCCAAAAAGGTTCCCGCTATGATTCCGCCTACAGTAGCGATCACTGTCAGCTGAACGCTAAAGAGAAGACCCTTCAGAATGTAATTGGTAAAGAGTTCCCAGTTATAAAAACTTAAATCTAAACTCAGCATATTGCCACCCATATTAGAAGCATTTAATGAGCTCCCGTATCGTTACTAGGGGCAATAAAACCCGGAATTCTGGTGCGTTTTTCTATATAAGACATCACTCGATTTACCGAGAAAGCTGAAAGGGCATACAAAAGGGTTACTGCTAAGTAAATCTCCACTCCGCGCGATGTTTCTTCTTGTGCCTGCATCGCAAATAAGGTGAGCTCTGGCACTGACACCGCAAAAGCAACCGAAGAGTTTTTAATAATGTTCATACTCTCCGAAGTCAGCGGAGGCAGGACGATACGTAAGGCCATTGGCAAGATAACGTAGCGATAGGTTTGCGGTGTAGTCAGCCCCAGGGCCGTAGCCGCTGCTCGTTGGCCACTAGGAAGAGAATGAATCCCTGCCCTTACCTGCTCGGCAATACGTGCCGAAGTAAAAAATCCCAGTGCAATACTTACAAGCCAATAGGATGGTAGTGCCTTTAAGGGTAAAACAAACGCAGGAATGACGTGGTACCAAAGAAATACTTGAACCAACACAGGAATATTTCTAAATAACTCAACCCAGGCCGTTGATAGCGCTACAAGTGATCTACTGAGCCTGCCTGTATCCGGCAGAGTTCGTAGCGTACCCATCACAGCACCCAGAACCATGGCGATAACCAATGCTAGGCTCGAGACCGCCAATGTCCAGCCCCATGCTTTAAAAAGCCAGTCTAAATAGCTAGGGTCAGCGTTTTGTCCGAGCCCCAATAAAGCGGAGAAGCAGTGATCAACCGCTTCTCCATCTAAGGTGCTCTTACAAAAGACACCTAAGTCTAATGACATAGTAGAAACTTATTTGTATTGGATTATTTCTTGTTGTAGTCTTCAGCTGGCTTGTCATTCAAGTTTGCCCAAGCATTTTTAGTTGCTGGAGAAAGCTCGAGACCAACCACAATATTCTTAGGTGGAATTGGTGACAAGAACCACTTGTTCCATAAACCAGGCATTTTGCCATTTGCAACAATCTTAGCGATTGCAGCATTTACAGCGGCTTTAAATTCTGGGTCATCCTTACGGACCATAATTGCAATAGGCTCTGTACTCAGCACTTCACCAACAATTTTGAAATCTTTTGGATTTTTTGAGTTGGCAATATTACCCGCCAAAATAGATCCGTCCATTACAAAAGCATCGGCACGGCCAGATTCCAAGAGCAAGAAGCTGTCAGCGTGGTCCTTACCAAATACTTCATCAAAATTGACGCCAGTCGCTTTTTCATTCTTACGCAATAACTGTACAGAAGTAGTGCCAGTAGTGGTAGCTACCTTCTTGCCATTGAGTTGAGCAATTGAAGTAATACCGGAGTTCGCCTTCACTGCAATGCGCACCTCTTCCACATACAGCGTATTAGCAAAACCAACATCTTTAGCTCGGCTTACATTGTTAGTTGTTGTGCCGCACTCGATATCAACGGTGCCATTTTGTACTAAAGGTACACGGTTTTGAGATGTAACTGGCTGGTAATTAATGCGCAGAGTACTCATGCCTAATTTATCTTTAATGTCGCCCAGGATCATGCGGCAAATTTCAACATGGTAGCCATCAAAGCGACTATCACCAGTGGTATAGGACATTGGGATGGAGGATTCGCGCACGCCCATTGTTACAGCACCGCTTGATTTAATTTTGTCCAACGTTGGGGATGCTGCCATTACATTTGCTGATACAACAAACATTGCTGCTGACAAATATGCCAAAGATTTGAGCTTCATTGAATATCCTTTTGTTAATCAAAATTTAGCGGTTATCGCAAAATCATTAATAAATTTGATAATACACTTTTCCACATCTAAACTGCAATCAATGGAATACCTATGGCAAATAAGAAAAAGCCAATTTAACCTTGCTGCCTAACCTATTCCTAAAGGGCATAAAAAAACCACCCCGAAGGGTGGTTTTTAAATCTAATCAAAACTAGCTTACGCTAGCTTTAAATTAGAAAGTGTGACGCACACCAATAGCGTAGTTGTTCAAACCAGAGCTAACAGTTGAACCAGCAATAGCAGCTGTTGATGTCAATGTTTGACCATAGATTGCATACAAGTTGGTACGCTTGCTGAGGTAGTAGTTAGAACCTAACTGCCAACCGTTGAAGTTAGCAGTTGGTTGAGCACTAGTACCACCGAATGATGTGTAACGACCTAAACCAGCAGAAGCCCAAGCTTCGATTGTTGGAGTAATGTAGCTACGAACACCGATCTGCTCAGCTTGACGCTTAACATAGTAGTTTGTAGAAATTGTAGAAGTTGCTTTACGTGAAACGTATTGAGCGTATGCCTTCAAGATACCGAAGTCATAAGTCGCGCCAGCGTAGAACTGGTTGTCTTGTACGTTTACAGCGTTACCAGTGGATGGCAAAGCGCCAACAGCAGTAGCACCAGCCGCTTGAGCATTTGTCCAAACGTTTGTGTTAGCCAAAGCAGCATCAGAAACTGTCAATTGCTTGAGAGCTTGATAAGCAGCAGTTACATAGAACTTATTGTATGTGAAATCAGCACCTAAGCCCCAACCGCTAGCGTTTGTGTTGCCACCAACAGTCGCAGTAGAAAGAGTAGTTTCAGTTTGATTCTTGTTGTTCAGTGTGTAGATAGCAGAAGCTGTGAAGCCACCAAAGTTATCAGACTTAACAGACAATGTGTTGCCTGTACGGTTTGTGAAACCAAGGTTGTTTGTACCAGCGCCAGCAGAAGTAATACCTGTAGAACCAGCGTAAATTACGTTACCAGTCATGTTGTTCAACTGGCCAACGTCAGTCGCAGCAGCAGCATTAAAGACTGGTGTGTATTGCAAACCAATAGCTGTTTGACCAATACCATTCTTTTTCAAGCCAACAAAAGTTTGACGGTTAGACAAGCCACCGTTTGTGTTACCAGAAAGAGCTTGGTCTTGTGGAGTTAATGCAAATTCAGCTGTAAAGAAAGCTGATGTGCCGTTACCCAAATCTTCAACACCTTTGAAACCCAAACGGTTAGTTTGCTCGGCACCTTGACCAAATTGGTTCACTGTTGCTTTTGCTGTACCGTTGTTGTAACCAGCTGTGTTTGCTTTAACTGAGTCTTGTACACGTGTTGTTCCACCGATGTAACCAACGTCCAAGATACCGTAAACGGTTACGCTGGACTGAGCTTGAGCAGCAGATGCAAATGCACCGATAGCTGCAACTGCTAATAGCGATTTTTTCATTCTTTAAATCTCCAAAAATTAAAAGTAATGCCCAAATAAAACTGGGACCTATGAATTTTGCTTCTTTTGCCCCGCTAGACTGGGGGTCAGGGTATTTAGGAGTTCTTTTTGCTTGTCAAAAGGTAGTTTTTTGGCTTTCTTCGTTGTATCTCGGCAACAAGACCATCGATTTCTGTCTTTTATAGGCTCCAGATGCCAAAATTGTCATATGGCAAGTCGCGAATTCTTAAAAATCCTTAGTTCAGCCCGTTTGGGTGATGTATCGGCGCAACAAAAATTGGCTCAGGCCTATTTGACTGGCGCTTTTAAAACCCCCATCCAACCGGCTAACGCATTGATTTGGCTAGAAAAATCTTATTTTTCCATTACAAATCAACTGCTTGAATCCCAAACCTCAAGCGCCCCTGAAATCTTGGATGTTTTATCTCAAGTAGCCAATATCCCGCTAGCAAGCACCTTCAATTCACCTGCTTTTGATTTTGGCTGGAACTCTTTTTGGGGTTTAGCTGAGGCAACGGGCGATTCAGGGCCGAAATTAGCAGCAAAGTGGCAATTGGTTAATTTATTAATTAATCCCAGCAACCTTGAAATCCAATCCCAGCTATCAGACTGGCTAATGAAAAAAGTGCCTGCGCCTGCACTAGACAAAATAAATGGAGCAGACCTTGGTGGGCTTCAAAAATTAGCCAAGCAGTATTTACAAGAGCTCGCTGATGGTGCGTCTGATTTTTCGCCAGGCGCAAAAGAACTCCTGATTAAATTACAGCCTAAGAATGAAGCGCTGTCTTCATTGTGGCAAGTCTGGCTTAACGAACAAAATGAAGACGCATTAATTCAGGCTGCTGAGCTTGGTTTAACTGTTGCAAAACTAACCTTGGGCTTACGCCTTGCACAACTCGACGAAAGAGTCGAAGTGGCCGAAACAAAATCAAACGCCTCACTGAAGAAAGCGGCCTATTGGTTAGAGCTTGCTGCTAAAGATGGTGATCGTGATGCTTGGTATGCGCTTGGTGAAATTTATCGCCGTCCACAATTCTCTGGTTACAACGCCGCAGAGAGTGATCGCTCTATTGATCGCGCCGCTGATCTTGGTCATGCACAGGCACAGCTGCGTAAGGGCGCCAATCTTTGGCGTAAGCGCGAAAAGAGCGAAGAAAAGGTTCGTGGCCTCCAAGCTTCTTATTGGGTATGGCAAGCACATCAGCAAGGTGTGCCAGAAGCCAAAGAATTGCTGAGTAAGATTTTAGAAAGTTGTCCCGATCCCAAATTGAATGAATGGTTTGAATTAGCCCAATGCGCCCAAGAAGCGATTAATCATCATGCGGAACACAAGCTGGATGAAGATTGGCTCTTACTCTGTCATCGCATCATCATTGCAAACCAATTTAACTTCAGCAAAGCAGAGCTATTGTTGTCTGAGGTGGGCCAGCTACAGCATGAACATTGTGTGGTGGTAGATATTCGCTGGGAATTACCAAAGATCTTGCCTAGATTGATTCAGATTGAAACCATCCAACAACGTCGCGCCCTTTTGGCAGCTGGTAAAGCATTTGCAGGGTCAGAAATAGATCTTGAGGGCAACCTAAGACAAAGACGCTATCGCTTTGACCGTGTTACCAAGTGGCTAACGAATACTTTTTCCAAGAATCAAGCGGGCGTAGAAGTCGACTGATCTTCCGCATCTTCTTCGGATGGCCTGGGCACATAAAAACGTGCAATTAATAAACCCAGCTCGTAAAGCAGCGTCATTGGTACAGCTAGCAGCAATTGTGAAAGTACATCAGGCGGCGTCACAACCGCAGAAATAACAAAGGCGCCAACAATAACGTAAGGGCGAATCTCTCGCAACTTAGCTAGAGGCACCATGCCCATGCGTACCAAAACAACCACGACAACAGGCACCTCAAAAGTAATGCCAAATGCCAAGAAGGTTGTCATGGCAAAACTTAAATAGTTATCAATGTCAGTCGACATCTCCGCACCTAGGGGTGCGTTATAGCTGGCCATGAACTTAAATACCGTTGGAAACACCAAGAAGTAAGCAAATGCCATACCAATGATGAACAGGGTGTAGCTACTCACCACCAAAGGCAGAATGAGTCTTCTTTCATGCAGATACAGGCCAGGCGCAATGAATGCCCAGAGCTGATACATCACCACAGGCAATGCAATCAAAAATGCCACGAGCATGGTGACTTTCATAGGCACAAAGAATGAGCCCGTTACATCAGTCACAATCATTTTTCCGCCGGCAGGCAAAGCCTCTAATAAAGGCTGAGCAAACAAATGGAAAATATCTGGCGCCCAATAAACCAAACATACAAAGACAGCAATGATTGCTAATGCTGACTTGATTACGCGATCACGTAATTCAAATAAGTGGGAAAGAAACGTTTCTTGTAATCCCGAGTCTTCAGTTGAATTATTTTCAGTCATGCGTGGATGTTTTTATTCTTTTACTGATGATTTTTATTTGAGAGCGCTGTGATGAAAGCGCTTCATTCTGGCGGCACCAGATTGCACGCGAGTACGGATGCCAGCAGAGCGCTTAAACCAAACCGGCCTTGCAGCGCGGCGTACACCCCAGCTATTACGGCCTTGGCGCTTAGTCTTGCGAAGCACTTCCTTCTCGTCGAGGGGTGGCTTCTCAAACCTGGTTTCGAAGATATCAGCTTGATCACTGAGATTGGCGCCAGCCTCTTGTACTGTAGAGCCGATACTATTTTCAACTTCCTTAAGCGTGGCGGTAGTTTCTTCGCGAAACTTTTTAAACTCCTCCACCTCCATCTGACGATTCACTTCAGACTTCACGTCAGCCATATAGCGTTGTGCACGTCCAAATAAATTACCAGCCATTCGAGCCACTTTAGGCAGACGCTCTGGTCCAACCACAACCAAGGCAACTACAGCAATCAGCGCAAGCTTTGAAACTCCGAGATCAATCATTTAACCAGTCGTTTAAATGCTGCATGAGCTTCTATCGCGCCTCAGATATTTATTGGTTATTGTTACTTATTTATTGACGTCTTTAGCCTGCACATCAACAGTCTTTTCTGCTGTTGCAGAACTTTGTTGAATTTGCTCTTTAGGCTCTTCAGAGGTTTTCATGCCATCCTTAAAACCTTTTACAGCACCACCTAAGTCTGTGCCGATATTGCGCAATTTTTTGGTACCGAATACCAACATCACGATAACCAAAACAATTAACCAGTGCCAAATGCTAAATGAACCCATCTTTAATCTCCTTGGATTATTTTTTCCAGGGGCGGGGACCGCCCATCACATGCAAGTGCAAGTGATAAACCTCCTGCCCACCATCTGCACCATTGTTCACCATCAATTTAAAGCCACCATCCTTTCCGGGACGACAACCTTGCTCTTTGGCAAGACGGGGTGCTAATTCCATCATTCTACCCAGCAAAGGGATATCTTCGCTTTCCGAGGACTCCAACATGGGTATATGTTTCTTAGGAATCACAAGGAAGTGGATTGGCGCTGCTGGGTTGATATCCTTAAATGCGTAGATTTCCTCATCCTCATATACCCTCTGAGAAGGAATTAAACCTTGAGAAATCTTGCAAAACAGGCAATTAGGGTCGTGTGACATGCTTATTCTTTGTCAGCAGCTTTTCTAGCGGCCTTCTCTTCTATGCCAGAGGTGCCCAAACGACGGTCAAGCTCAGCAATAACATCTTCTGGGCGCAAGTTAAATTGAGATAGGGCAATCAAACAGTGAAACCATAGGTCAGCCATTTCACCTACCAGCAGTTTTTGCTGATCGGCCGCCAAATTCGAGTTCCGCGCATCTTTTGCTGCCATGACAGCCTCGGTAGCCTCCTCGCCAATCTTTTTCAAGATCCCATCATCGCCCTTGGAGAAGAGCAAAGCAGTATAGGAAGTTTTAGGATCTGCTTGACCCGCCTTAAACGCATCACGACGTTGATCTACGACATCGGCCAAATGGGCAAATGCAGAATCGAGATTAGTAGGTTTATTTGCAGAACTAGTCATCTGGTCATTTTATGTCTTTTAGGCTGAAGATCCTTGCTTCGCTATTTTTTTTGCAACTGACTCATCAACCCAGGAGGTCGTTGTTGGGTCTAAACGCAGAAAGAAACAACTATGCTCTCCCGTATGACATGCAATATGATCTTTCTGCTCCACCAATAGCAAAATCGTATCGCCGTCGCAATCCAAGCGAATTTCTTTTATTTTTTGGGTATGGCCAGATTCTTCACCCTTGTGCCAAAGCTTTTGTCTAGAGCGAGTCCAATAGACTGCTTCACCCAAACGTAATGTTTCTAAAAGGGCATCGCGATTCATCCAGGCCATCATCAATACATCGCCGCTATCAACTTCTTGCGCGATAACGGGCACGAGACCTTGCTCATTCCAAGTCACAGCCTCAAGCAAAGCTAGTTCTTGTGGGTTTTTATTTGTATCTGACATTTGTTCAATTTTGACAGAATTGTTTTGTCCTAAGCAAATAAGCGGTTACCGAAGACCTACCCCAATGACCCGCCCTCCCTCATGGACACTTACTTTATTTGTGTGTATGATGTGTATAGAATTTATAATTCAGGAATGAACAGCAAAGAACTAATCAAGGCGTTAGAAAGGGATGGTTGGGTTTTACGGGGCTCAAAAGCTACTGAAACAAGCAGGGATCAAATAAAGGAATAACTCATGAAATATCCAATTGCTATTGAACCGGGTGGAGAAAAGTTGGCGTGGGGCGTAATTGTTCCAGATATGCCAGGTTGCTTCTCAGCCGCTGACAGCGGAATAGATGAAGCGATTGAAAATGCCAAAGAAGCAATCGAGCTTTGGATTGAGTCAGCATTAGATGCCGGCGAAGATATACCGAAACCAAGCTCTATTACCGACCTACAAAAAAAGAAAGAGTTCAAGGGGTATATCTGGGCTATTGCCGAGATTGATCCTGCGTTGTTGTCAGATGATATCGAAAGGGTCAATATCTCTTTACCAAAAAGAGTGTTGGCAAGATTAGATGCTAAAGCTAAGTCGGCCGGTGAAAATCGCTCTGCTTTTATCGCGCATATGGCGATTAGCGCTTAAAAGTCCCCACTAAATTCGAACTGGGATTCCCTGGGCAGCCATATATTCTTTTGCCTGGCCAACAGTGAATTCACCATAGTGAAAAATACTAGCTGCCAAGACAGCATCCGCATGGCCCTTGGTAATGCCATCAACCAAATGCTGCAAATTACCAACTCCGCCCGAAGCAATCACCGGAACAGAAACTGCATCGCTAACAGCGGCAGTTAAGGAAAGGTCAAAACCATTCTTACTACCGTCGCGATTCATACTAGTTAATAAAATTTCACCGGCACCGCGCTTGGCAACTTCCTTAGCCCACTGCACTACATCCATACCAGTAGCTGTTCTACCGCCATGAGTAAATACTTCCCAGTTACCCGCCTCAGTTTGCTTGGCATCTATCGCCACCACAATACATTGAGAGCCGTAATAAGCTGCCGCGTCAGAAACTAAATCTGGATTAGCTACCGCAGAAGAATTCATGCTCACTTTATCTGCGCCAGCGTTAAGCAAACGTCGCACATCAGCCACGGCACGAACGCCGCCACCAACAGTTAATGGAATAAATACTTGCGATGCCACATCTTCAATGATGTGCAAGATGAGATCGCGACCATCAGAGGTCGCAGTGATATCTAAAAAGGTAAGCTCATCTGCGCCTTGTGTGTCATACCGTTTTGCAATTTCAACGGGATCGCCTGCATCGCGCAGGCCTACAAAGTTCACACCCTTAACAACGCGCCCTGCAGTAACATCTAGACAAGGAATAATTCGCTTGGTTAACACTAGATAATTTTCTTTTTATATTTGAGCGTCAACTCATCTGCATATTTTTGGGCGGCAGCAAGATCAAGATCTCCAGCATAAATAGAGCGGCCGGCAATAACCCCCATTACACCCTCTTCTTCAGCCTTGCATAGAGCATCAATGTCTTGATTATTTGAGAGCCCGCCACTGGCAATCACGGGTATGCGAATCGCTTGAGCTAATTTGACTGTAGCGTCAATGTTCACACCCTTGAGCATGCCATCTCGCCCAATATCGGTATAAATAATGGCCTCAACACCCCAGTCTTCGAATTTCTTGGCAAGATCAATCACTTCATGGCCAGTAATTTTGCTCCAGCCGTCCGTAGCTACCTTGCCATCACGCGCATCCAACCCAACCATCACATGTCCTGGGAATGCCGTACAGGCATCCTGTACAAAGCCCGGGTTTTTAACTGCTGCTGTACCGATAATGACTGTGCTGATACCGTCATCCAATAAACGCTCAATCGTTTCAAGGTCACGTATACCGCCGCCAAGTTGCACGGGAATCTCATTACCCACTGCCTTGAGAATGGATTTGATTGCAGCCTCATTTTTCAACTTGCCTGCAAAGGCGCCATTTAGATCTACCAAATGCAAACGTCGTGCGCCTTTACTAATCCAATGTGCCGCCATCGCCCCTGGGTCTTCTGAAAAAACCGTGGCCTTATCCATATCACCCTGTTCGAGTCGAACACAGTGGCCGTCTTTTAGATCAATCGCGGGAATCAGCAGCATAGCAAATGGTTAGAGATATTAAGGTTGCCAAGAAACAAAATTTTTATAAAGCTTTAGACCGTATTCTGCACTTTTTTCTGGATGAAACTGAGTTGCAAAAATATTATCTCGTGCCACCGCAGAAGTAAACCATTCACCGTATTCGGTAGAGCCGGCAATATCTTCATTACGTTGCGGCACAACATAGTAGCTGTGTACGAAATAAAAGCTTGTTAGATCGGGAATACCATCCCAAAGTGGGTGCTGACAGTCCTGGCGCACTTGGTTCCAGCCCATATGCGGCACTTTATAGGCCGATCCATCAGGCTGCTTCTTGCCGGCTAAATCAAAGCGACGCACTTCACCAGGAATTAATCCCAAGCACGACGTCCATTGGTCATTACGACTGGTTCGCACTTCAGCGCTTTGATCAAACAGCATTTGCTCGCCCACACAAACCCCTAAAAGCGGCTTGCTTGTAGATGCCTCTAGCAGGGCTTCTAGCAATCCAGATTCTTCTAAGTGCTTCATGCAATCGGGCATAGCGCCTTGACCAGGCAGCACCACACGATCGGCTGAACGAATTTCTTCTGGCTGATGTGCAATCAATACATTGTCATCGGGTGCAACATGATGAAATGCTTGATATACAGAACGGAGATTACCCATTCCATAGTCGACGATCGCAATGGTTTGCGCCAAAATTTATCTGCTGTCTATTGTTATCTACTGAGCAACTATGGGGGAGTCTAGATTAAAGACTTCCCTTAGTTGAAGGAATGGCACCTGAAGCACGTGGATCAACTGCCAAGGCCATACGCAAAGCACGACCAAAGGCTTTGAACACAGTTTCAATTTGATGGTGCGCATTAATACCGCGCAAATTATCAATGTGCAAAGTTACTCCTGCATGGTTCACAAAACCACGGAAGAACTCAATACTGAGATCCACATCAAAGTCACCTACGCGCGCACGCGTGAATGGAACGTTAAATTCCAATCCTGGGCGGCCAGAGAAATCAATCACAACACGAGAAAGCGTTTCATCTAAAGGCACATAAGAATGGCCGTAACGAGTAATGCCAGCCTTATCACCAACCGCTTTGGCAAACGCCTGACCTAAGGTGATTCCCACATCCTCAACAGTGTGGTGATCATCAATATGAGTGTCGCCATTAGCAACCACTTTCAGGTCGATCATGCCGTGACGGGCAATCTGATCGAGCATGTGATCGAGAAAAGGGACTCCAGAGGCTAGCTCAGCCTTACCGGTTCCATCTAAATTGATGGAAATCTGAATTTTGGTTTCCGAAGTGTTTCGGGTGACGTCGGCTTGCCGCATGCTTCATTGCGCCGCGAGGCGAAGTGTTGATTGAAGCCTCATAATATCATTCCTAGAAGAGATTTAAATACTGATATCGCTACACTTTTATCCTGATTTTTGACCCGAGAACCCTCATGAGCCGTTTCTGGAGCCCTGTTGTTCAAACCTTAACCCCCTATGTCCCAGGGGAGCAACCGCAAATGCAGCGGCTGGTCAAACTCAACACCAATGAAAGTCCCTATGGCCCATCGCCAAAGGCGCTTGCAGCAATCGAGGCCCACAATACTGCTGATTTACGCCTCTACCCGGATCCAGAGGGGGCTGGCCTCAAAAAAGCTATTGCCAAATTACATGGCTTAGAGCCAAAACAGGTTTTTTTAGGTAATGGCTCAGATGAAGTCTTAGCTCACGTCTTTGCTGGATTACTCAAACAAAGTAAACCCGTTCATTTTCCAGATATCACCTACAGTTTTTATCCCGTGTACTGCAAGCTTTTTGGGATCAATTACCAAACAATTCCATTGAGTGAAAATTTTGAGATCAGCACGGCTGATTACAAAACTCCAAATGGTGGAATTATTTTCCCCAACCCAAACGCGCCAACAGGTAGATCAATCCCCCGCTCAGAAATCGAAGTTTTACTATCGCACAACAAGGACTCTGTAGTAGTCATTGATGAGGCTTATGTGGATTACGGAACGCAATCTTGTATCCCACTATTACGCGGTAAGAGCTGTCCTGAAAATCTTCTAGTCGTCCATACGCTCTCTAAATCTCGTGCTCTGGCTGGTCTGCGTGTTGGCTTTGCCGTTGGTCATCCAGATTTAATTGAGGGCTTGGAGCGAGTTAAAAACAGTTTCAATTCTTATCCGCTTGGGCGACTTGCTCAAGCCGGTGCTATTGCAGCTATTGAAGATCAAGCACATCTTGAAGAGGCCTCTGCTAAGGTGATTCAGACTCGCACAAAGATGGTTGAGCAAATGGGGACATTAGGATTCGAGACCTTACCTTCAACCGCCAACTTTATTTTCACGCGTCATCCAAAACATGCTGGAGCTAAGTTATATCAAGCCTTACGTGATCGAGGAATCATCGTTCGTCACTTTAAATCCGCGCGCATAGAAGAGTTTTTGAGGATAACGATTGGCACGGATGAGCAAAGCAATGAGCTTGTCGCTGCCTTAAAAGAAATTCTGAATTAAGTTTTTGGGGCTTACTTTTTGAGGCGCATCTCAGCTGCGCGAGCGTGAGCTTGCAATCCCTCGCCGTGAGCCAACGTGCTAGCAACTGCGCCCAAAGTTTGTGCGCCAGCCTCACTGACTTCAATCATGCTAGAGCGCTTGATGAAGTCATACACACCTAGTGGTGAAGAGAAACGTGCGGTACGTGCAGTAGGCAACACATGATTGGGGCCTGCGCAATAGTCGCCTAGCGACTCACTTGTGTAGTTGCCCATAAAGATAGCGCCCGCATGACGAATCTGGTCCGCCCACTTACGAGGATCTGCAGCACAAATCTCTAAGTGCTCAGCAGCAATTGCATTAGCAATCACACAGGCCTCTGACATGTCTTTTACTTGAATCAACAATGCACGGTTTGTGAGCGAAGCTTCAATCACTTTTGCTCTTGGCATTTCTGGCAGGAGCTTATCAATACTTTTCTGTACTTGCTCAATATATGTAATATCAGGACAAAGTAATATGGATTGAGCCTGTTCATCGTGCTCAGCTTGAGAGAACAAATCCATTGCAACCCAATCGGGGTTGGTAGATCCGTCGCAAAGTACCAAAATTTCAGATGGGCCAGCGATCATATCAATACCCACAATGCCGAACACTCTGCGCTTAGCTGCAGCTACATAAGCATTACCAGGACCAACAATTTTGTCGACCGATGGAATTGTTTTAGTACCGTAGGCCAAAGCACCAACTGCCTGAGCGCCGCCGATCGTAAAGACGCGGTCAACGCCCGCAAGATATGCCGCCGCCAAGACCAGCGGGTTACGTGCACCATCCGGAGTGGGCACCACCATAATGACTTCAGCGACACCAGCTACTTTTGCAGGAATGGCATTCATCAATACGGATGAAGGGTAAGCCGCCTTGCCTCCAGGCACGTAAATCCCAACACGATCTAATGGAGTTACTTTTTGACCAAGGCGTGTTCCATCCTTTTCTTCGTACTCCCAAGAATGGCAACCCGCTTCAATCTTTTGATGCTCGTGATAAGCGCGCACTCTTTGCGCAGCAATATCTAAAGCATTTTTTTGTTCTGCAGATAAAGAGTTATAAGCAAGCTCTAAATCTTTACGAGGAACTTCTAATTCGGAAACACTTGCAACATTCAAGCGATCAAACTGTTTTGTAAATCCAAGAACAGCTTCATCACCTTGCGCTTTCACTGCTGCCAAAATCTTAACCACCGCAGCATCTATCGCCTCATCATCAGCGGTAGGCAAAGAAAGGCTGGCCAACAGAATTTCTCTGAAGTCGGCATCTTTACTATTGAGACGTTTAACGTTGATTTGTGCAGACATTGATGAAGACTTTTCGCTGGAAACTGATTACTTCAGCAACTCAAAAATAGGCTGTAGTTGTGCACGCTTACGCTTGTACGAAGCCTGATTCACTACCAAGCGAGCACTGATATCGGCAATGGGTTCAACCTCAACCAAGCCATTCGCTTTTAATGTGTTTCCTGTAGAAACCAAATCCACAATAGCGTCTGCTAAACCTACCAAGGGGGCAAGCTCCATAGAGCCATAGAGATGGATCGTATCGATGTGAACGCCTTTATTGGCAAAGTGCTCACGCGCGCAGTTGACATACTTAGTGGCGACTTTTAAACGAGATCCCTGCTTTACTGCCGCAGCGTAATCAAACCCCTCACGAACAGCAACAGACATGCGGCACTTAGCAATATTTAAGTCATAAGGCACATATAAACCATCAGCACCTTTTTCCATCAGAACATCCAATCCAGCCACTCCAAAATCAGCGCCTCCAAATTGCACATAAGTTGGCACATCGGATGCGCGAACAATGATGAGGCGAACGTCCGGGTTGGTGGTCTCAATGATGAGTTTGCGTGACTTCTCAGGATCTTCCAGCGGCACAATGCCGACCTTGGATAAGATCTCTGCGGTTTCTTCGAAGATGCGCCCTTTGGACAGCGCTAAAGTCAATTTCATGGACTAATTATCCATCAGCCTTACTTTATGCGCTCAATATTGGCGCCCAAGAGGGTTAACTTATGCTCCATGCGGTCATAGCCACGATCTAAGTGGTAAATCCGGTCTACCTGGGTTTCACCTTGGGCAGCCAATCCAGCAATCACCAAGCTAGCCGAGGCACGTAGATCGGTAGCCATCACAATTGCGCCCGAAAGTTTTTCCACTCCCTGAGCAATTGCGGTATTACCTTCAATGGCAATATCTGCACCCAAACGATTGAGCTCTTGTACGTGCATAAAACGATTCTCAAAAATCGTTTCGGTAATAGTTGAACTACCCGATGCGATTGCATTCACGGTCATGAGTTGCGCTTGCATGTCGGTTGGGAAAGCGGGGTACTCAGAGGTACGAAAATTGACCGCTTTTGGACGACCCTGCATAGACGCCTTAATCCAATCAGGTCCGATCTCCATTTGAAGGCCAGCCTCTTTTAATTTAACGATTACCGCATCTAAAGTATCTGGACGACAATGCTTCACTGTGATCTCACCACCAGTGGCGGCAACAGCACACAAGAATGTGCCTGCTTCAATACGATCTGCAATGACTGAGTGCTCTGCACCATGAAGTTTTTCAACGCCTTCAATTACAAGGCGATCACTTCCAATGCCAGAGATCTTCGCGCCCATCTTCACTAGCAGTTCAGCTAAATCACCAACCTCAGGTTCGCGCGCTGCGTTTTCTAAAATAGTAGTGCCAGATGCCAAAGTGGCAGCCATCAACAAATTTTCAGTACCAGTTACGGTAATCATGTCGGTCAAGATAGAAGCACCCTTCAATCGGTCTGATTGGGGCTTGGTTTCTGCTTGAATATAGCCACTCTTAATCTTGATGGTGGCGCCCATCGCCTTTAGACCCTTGATGTGCTGGTCTACAGGACGTGCACCAATAGCGCAACCGCCAGGCAAGGAAACCTTAGCGCTGTGCATTCTGGCTAACAGGGGACCTAGCACCAAGATAGAGGCGCGCATGGTCTTGACCATTTCATAAGTGGCTTCTGAGCTTTTAATAACTGCCGCGCTCAATACCATATGACTATGATCGGCAGCATTTGGAAAATCTACCGTAACGCCAATTTCTTGCAAGAGCTTGAGCATGGTACGCACGTCTTGTAAGTCAGGAACATTACGCAACACGACTGGTTGATCGGTTAATAGACAAGCACACAGAATTGGCAATGCGGCATTTTTAGCACCAGCAATCACTACCTCTCCATTAAGAGGAGAGCCGCCAACCATTCGTAATTTATCCATGAAACGATTCCAGTAAAAACTTAATAATTAATATGTGGTGTGTAATGCGCAATCAGTAAAGAGGCAATTCTTACGCTGCTGAATTCTGCGCAAACTCTTCAGGCGTAAATGCCTTGATTGAGAGGGCGTGCACCTCCGCTTTCATGCGATCGCCCATTGCGCTGTATACCAATTGGTGACGTTGTATCAAACGCTTACCCTCAAAGTCGGGGCTCACAATCGTTGCGAAAAAGTGCTGGCCATCGCCTTCAACCTGGATATGGGTGCAACTAATACCTTGTTTGATATAGCCTTCAATTTGTTCTGGGGTGGGTAGCATTTCTTCTCCTAATAAAACCAGGGTGTAAATAATTAATAGCGGAGCTTATAGCCCTTTTGCAGCAGACGCAGGGCAATCACTGACACCACTACAAAAAAGCAAAACACAATTGCCAGGCTACTCCAAGGAGAGTTATCAGAAACCCCAAAGAACCCATAACGGAAGCCATCAATCATGTAAAAGAAAGGATTGAAGTGCGACACCACCTGCCACGCCGGCGGCAAAGAGTGAATGGAATAGAAGACGCCCGACAACATGGTGGCGGGCATGATGATGAAGTTCTGAAAAGCCGCTAACTGGTCATATTTGTCAGCCCAGATACCAGCGATTAAACCAAGACTTCCTAAAATCGCAGCCCCCAAGAATGCAAACACCAAAATCCACAATGGATATTCCAGGGTAGGCATGGCAAACCAGATGGTGATTAAGAGCACGCCCAATCCCACAACTATGCCCCGAAATACAGCAGCCAAAATATAAGCAGAGTAAAACTCAAAATGACTTAATGGGGCCAGCAAAACAAAAACTAAGTTGCCGGTTACTTTTGACTGGATTAAAGAAGAGGATGTATTTGCAAATGCGTTTTGCAAAACACTCATCATCACAAGGCCCGGGATTAAAAAGGCTGTATAGCTAAAGCGTCCATAGACCTCCCTCCCCTCAAGGACATGCCCGAAGATCATGAGATATAGAACAGCTGTGAGTACCGGTGCCGCTACTGTCTGAAAAGCTACTTTATAAAAGCGCTTTACTTCTTTGAACAATAAAGTCGGGAAACCGCTGCCATACTCCAGGGCAGGTCGATTGAGACCATGCTTCATTGAGCGCTCCCTGACATGATGTTGACGAAGACTTCTTCTAAATCCGTTTTACCTTCGCCATCTTTTTTAACGGATCCGTAACGACTCAATAAATTAGCGGTAGTATCAAGCGCCACAATCTTGCCTTGCTTGAGCATGGCAATGCGCTGACACAAAGCTTCTGCCTCTTCTAGGTAATGGGTAGTCAGCACAATCGTATGGCCATCTTGATTTAATCGACTAATAAATTGCCATAAGGATTGACGTAACTCAACGTCGACTCCAGCAGTAGGCTCATCTAAAATAATGACTGGAGGCCTATGAACCAAAGCCTGCGCCACAAGCACTCGACGCTTCATTCCGCCAGATAAGGAACGCATATTGCTATCCGCTTTTGAAGTGAGATCAAGATTAGCTATGATCTCATCAATCCACGCATCGTTATTTTTAATCCCGAAATAGCCAGATTGAAAACGGAGAGTTTCGCGCACAGTAAAGAAGGGATCGAAGACTAACTCTTGAGGAACCACGCCCAGCATCCGGCGTGCCTCACGAAACCCTTTTTGAACATCGGCACCCATAATGGCCGCATGACCATGAGTGGGCCTGACTAGGCCAGCCAAAATAGAAATCAAAGTAGTTTTACCGGCACCATTTGGTCCCAACAAACCAAAAAATTCTCCAGGCTCAATCGTCAGAGACACATCATCTAAAGCTTGGAGCGCCCCATACTGCTTAGATATATGTTGAATAGATATTGCCGAATGCATCATCATTACAAACCTAGCAATGCATTAACGCCATAAACACCAGCAAGAACTTTCAACTTTTCTGGAGCATGCTCAACTGAAATAGATTGACCGTCAGCCAAGAGTTTTTTCTGCCATGCCAACAAAACCGTGAGCACGGTCGAATCAAAATCTTTTAATTCTGAGCAATCGATCAAGCGTAGGCTTGGACTATTTAACAAGCCCTCTTTTTGCAGGAGCAAAGCATTTTCTTGCGTAACTTTTTTGGGCAAAAGAAAGGGCATGATCTATATATTTAAGAATTAGTTAGCTGGTTTAGCGCTAGCCAATTGCTTATTGCGATCTTGCAAGAATTTCACCAGGCCTTCAATACCGTTTTGACTGATTTGATTGGAGAATTGGTTGCGATAAGCCTCAACCAACCAAACACCCATGATATTCATGTCATAGACCTTCCAGCCATTGGCTGTTTTTTCTAAACGGTAATCTAAAGGCACTGGATCGCCACGACCAAGCACCACAGTCTTCACAACAACTTCTTTATCGTCTGGGGCTGCACGCAAGGCCTTAAATTGCACAGTCTGATCGCGTAACTGGCTTAATGCACCAGAGTATGTGCGAATGAGCAGACTCTTAAACTCGGATGTCAGTTGAGCCTGTTGCTCAGGTGTGGCCTTTTTCCAATTAGGCCCCATTGCCATTTCTGTTGTGCGACGCATATCGGTATAGGGAACAATTTTCTTTTCGACTAAATCCACAATCTTCGGAATATTGCCCTTTTGAATATCTGGATCAGCCTTAACTGTTGCCATTACTTCAGTCACCACCATCTTAATTAAAGCGTCTGGGGGTGTTGATTGGTCAGGGGCTTGAGCAAAAATAGTGCCGGATGCGAGGAGCAGGCCTGCAAAAAGGAAGTTGTAGATTTTTTTAAAGCTTTTCATATTCCTGCCCACTATCTTTATTGATGTTGAAAGTCATTTTAGTCGCTTCACACTATATTGCTGACTTGCTTGATTTATTGGTATGGATTCTCGTAAACCGGCATGAGTGGTTCTTCATCGTCTCTGCCCTCGTTAATTTGATAAGCCCGTCTCTGAATATACGCATCCCGCATAAAGCTGTACTTATCAATTGCAGCGCCATCCAATAAATCACCAGCTTCATAGTAAGTATTTCGGGCATTGACCACACGCAAACCAGTAATACTGTTTCGCAGACCAATGTCCTTCACAAAGCTAAATAGATAGTCCGACTCTAAGTCCGCCACAGTACCAAAAGTGTCACGCACATTGCTTGGGCCAAAGAATGGCAGAACTACGTAAGGGCCTGAGGGCACACCCCAAACACCTAAAGTTTGCCCCCAATCCTCTTTGTGCTTTTCAAGTCCGCCAGGTGTCGCTAGGTCGATAAGTCCGCCCAAGCCCATGGTTGTATTGACCACTACTCGCATGAAATCGTTAAAGGCATCCCCTGGCTTACCTTGCAGCAAGTTATAAAGAGCGGTATAGATATCACTGTAGTTGCTAAAGAAGTTGTAAATTCCATCCCGCACAAATTCGGGTAACACAAAGCGATAGCCAGCCACTACCGGCTTTAGAACATATGCGTCCAAGCCTTCATTAAATTCAAATACTGAGCGATTAAATGGCTCCCAAGGATCCTGAGGGGAGCGCTCGACACCAGCAGGAATGGATGCACAGCCAACCATGGTTGCAATCAAGGTAAGCAAGCAGGCCTTCTTGATTTTGCGCAGAATGAACAACGTCATTTTGCTGCGCCCTTTTCTTGGCCGCTATCTGCTGCTTTGTTGTAAAGAAACTGACTAATCAAATTCTCTAGAACGATAGCTGATTGAGTTTGAGCAATCTTTTCGCCATTGGTCAACATATCGTCAGAGCCGCCTGCCTCAAGACCTATGTACTGCTCACCCAATAAACCGGATGTGAGAATCTTTGCAGAAGAATCCTTTGGAAACTTATATGAGTCCTCAATAGTCATCACTACAGTTGCTTGATAGGTTTTGTCATCAAAAGAGATGTTGGCAATTCTGCCCACCACTACACCTGCACTTTTAACAGGAGCACGAGGCTTCAAGCCGCCGATATTGTCAAAGCGTGCAGAAATTTTGTATGTCGGTGCGAATGACACTGCATTCATATTGCCCACCTTCAGCGCAAGAAAGAGTGCTGCCAGCAAACCAATGGCAACAAAAATTCCTACCCAGACGTCAATTGCACTTTTTCTCATAAGAGCCCCAGTTTATTCTTTCTAATTTGAGAACATCATCGCGGTTAGCAAGAAATCCAATGCTAGAACCGATAAAGAAGAGATCACCACCGTACGGGTAGTCGCTTGCGAAACGCCTTCTGGCGTAGGTTTAGATTCATAACCCTGGTAAAGAGCAATAAACGTCACCGCCACACCAAACACCATACTTTTAATTAAGCCGTTGCCAATATCAGAGAACAAATCCACTCCACCCTGCATCTGGGACCAAAAGGCGCCTGAATCCACTCCAATGAGGGGTACGCCCACTAAATAGCCACCCAGAACGCCGACGGCTGTAAATATCGTTGCCAAGATTGGCATAGAAATAATGCCCGCCCAAAGTCGTGGTGCAATGACGCGGCCCAAGGGATCAACCGCCATCATCTCCATAGCAGTCAATTGTTCGCCAGCCTTCATCAATCCAATCTCAGCCGTTAAAGAGGTGCCCGCTCTTCCAGCAAACAATAAAGCAGTAATCACTGGGCCTAACTCACGAGTTAATGAAAGCGCTACCAATAACCCGAGCGCTTGCTCTGAGCCATAACGATTTAAGGTGTAGTAACCCTGCAATCCCAAAACGAAACCAACAAATAATCCTGAAACAGCAATGATGACAAAAGAATGATTACCGACAAATAAAATTTGATCGATTACCAAGCGTGGTCTCTTGAGTAAGAATCCTGAACGCATGATCACTGCAGCAAACATGCGAGCAGCCAAACCCAAACTACTTAAATTGCGACGTACAAAAAATCCAAGGTCGCCAAATAAATTCAATAATTTATGAAGTGCGGTCATTGGGCGCTCACTCCAAAATCTTCTTCCAAAGTTTTTCCTGGGTAATGGAAAGGCACGGGACCATCTGGGGCCGCATCTAAAAACTGTCTCACGAAAGGATCCGTGGAGCGACTCAATTCCTCAGGAGTGCCTTCTGCGCCAATACGTCCATTCGCAATGAAATACACATAATCGGCGATAGCAAATGTCTCCTCGACATCATGCGTTACCAATAAACTCGTGGCTCCCAGGGCATTATTAAGATCCCGAATTAAACGTGCAGTAATGCCAAGAGAGATAGGATCTAGGCCAGCAAATGGCTCGTCATACATGATCAGCGGTGGATCTAAAGCAATCGCCCTAGCAAGCGCAACACGTCTTGCCATTCCGCCAGAAATTTGTGAGGGCATTAAATCGCGCGCTCCACGCAAGCCAACCGCATTGAGCTTCATCAATACCAATGTGTGCAATAGTTCTTCGCTAAGGTCTGTGTGCTCACGCAGAGGAAAGGCTACGTTTTCAAAAACACTCAGATCGGTAAATAAAGCGCCGAATTGAAAAAGCATTCCCATGCGACGACGGGCAGTCATTAACTCGGCGTTATTCATCTGGCCGATATCTTGACCTTCAAATAGAACCTGACCTGATTGCGCTCTATATTGACCGCCGATTAATCGAAGAATAGTGGTCTTGCCGCAGCCTGAACCACCCATGACAGCTACTACTTGGCCACGTCGAAACTCCATATTGAGTCCCGACAAAATTTGCCGCTCACCTGGAGCATAGGAAAAGTTGACGTCCTTGATAGAGACGACAACTTCACCTGTTGCTTGCTTATTTACATCCAAAGAGTTTGGCTGGCCACTGTTCATATCCTCAACATTATCGAGGTAAAACGGAAGACCCCATTAAATACTCGTCTACTGAACGGGCACATTGACGGCCTTCACGAATTGCCCAAACTACCAAAGACTGTCCGCGACGCATATCACCCGCAGCAAACACCTTAGGAACGTTAGTTTGATAGGCATTTTGACCATCTTCCGTTGCCTTAGCATTACCGCGAGCATCTTTCTCAACGCCAAATGCATTCAAGACCTGCTGAACTGGAGACACAAAACCCATTGCCAAAAGTACTAAATCTGCCTTGATTTCAAATTCAGAGTTTGGCACTTCTGCCATCTTGCCGTCTTTCCACTCCAAACGAACACCAATTAATTTCTCAACTTTACCGTTTTTGCCTTCAAAACGCTTAGTTCCAACAGACCAGTCACGATCACAACCCTCTTCATGAGATGAAGAAGTGCGCAGCTTTGTTGGCCAATATGGCCACACCAAAGGCGTGTTCTCAACTTCAGGAGGCTGAGGAAGTAATTCAAACTGGGTAATCCTGGTTGCACCGTGACGATTTGAAGTTCCGACACAATCTGAACCTGTATCACCACCACCGATAACGACTACATGCTTATCTGTTGCGCGAATTTCATTTTTAAAGTCGCCTGCATTTTCTTTGTTCTGCGGAATCAAAAATTCCAATGCATAGTGAACGCCAGCCAATTCACGACCTGGCACCGGCAAATCACGTGGCTGCTCTGCACCGCCAGTGATAACTACCGCATCAAAATCTTTCATCAACTGCTCAGGAGAAACAGTTTTGTTGGAGTAATTCTTTACTTCCGCACCAATCGCTTCTTTACCAACAAAAACGCCGGTCTCAAACTTGACGCCTTCAGCTTGCATCTGCTCTACACGACGATCAATCAACCACTTTTCCATTTTGAAATCAGGAATGCCGTAGCGCAGTAAGCCGCCAACACGATCATTCTTTTCAAACACGGTTACATCATGACCAACGCGCGCTAGTTGCTGCGCAGCTGCCATGCCTGCTGGGCCGCCACCAACTACTGCTACTTTTTTGCCAGTCTTAGTTTTAGGTGGTTGTGGTTTAACCCAGCCATTTTCCCAGCCTTTATCAATAATGGCATGCTCAATAGACTTGATGCCCACTGCAGTGCTATTGATTCCTAAGGTACATGCGGCCTCACAAGGGGCCGGACAAATACGGCCAGTAAATTCTGGGAAGTTATTGGTGGATTGCAAAACATCTAAGGCATTCTTCCAATCATTATGAAATACCAAGTCATTGAAGTCAGGAATGATGTTGTTCACTGGGCATCCGTTATTGCAAAACGGGATACCGCAATCCATACAACGTGCACCTTGAACTTTTGCTTCTTCATCAGTCAATGCAGCAACAAATTCTTTGTAATGATGAAGGCGTTTAACCGGCGCTTCGTACGTTTCGCCAACGCGCTCAAATTCCATAAATCCAGTGACCTTACCCATATCGAATCCTTAGTATCTTTTCTTAATGTCTTTATTGATCAAGTGGCTTAAGCCGCAACAGTTTTGTTTTGAGCTTTTTCCCACAACTCACCTAGAGCACGTTTGTACTCAGTTGGAAGCACCTTCACAAAACGTCCGCGAGCATTCTCCCAATCAGCCAAGATTGCTTTAGCGCGCTCAGAGCCAGTGTGACGGAAGTGGCGCTCGATCAAGCCCTTCAAAATTTGCTCATCAGTCAAACGCTCGCCACTATCTTTTACATCGACAGGAGCATGCCATTCAGACTTTGGCATCTTGGCAATCTGCTCTGCAGAAGGCAAGACTTTTTCTAAAGTTGCCATGCTGGTATTGCATCGCTTATCAAACAAGCGATCTTCGTCGTAAACATAAGCAATACCACCGCTCATACCTGCAGCAAAGTTACGGCCTGTCGCACCCAATACAACCACTGTTCCACCTGTCATATATTCACAGCCGTGGTCGCCAGTACCTTCAACAACAGTAGTAGCACCAGAGTTGCGGACTGCAAAGCGTTCACCTGCTACACCGTTAAAGAATGCTTCACCAGCAATCGCACCGTAAAGCACGGTATTACCAACGATGATGTTCTTCGCTGTATCGCCACGGAACTCATGAGGAGCGCGAACAATCACACGACCACCGGATAAACCTTTGCCAACATAGTCATTGCCATCGCCCACCAAATCCAATGTAATGCCGCGTGCCAAGAAGGCTGCAAAGCTTTGACCAGCAGTGCCATTCAATTGAATATGAATAGTGTCATCAGGCAAACCTGCGTGACCATAACGTTGGGCAACTTCGCCTGAGAGCATTGCGCCAACAGTGCGGTTCACGTTCTTCACCGGAACAATGAAAGAAACTTTTTCACCACGCTCTAATGCAGGCTCACTCTTCTCAATCAGAATATTGTCGAGTGCACTAGCCAAGCCATGCTCTTGAGTTAGCACTTGGTAACGTGGAACTTCAGCGGCAACTTGTGGCTCAGCAAAAATCTTGCTGAAATCCAAACCATGCACTTTCCAGTTCTCAATACCTTTACGGGTATCTAACAAATCAACACGACCAATTAATTCATCAAACTTACGAATACCGAGTTGCGCCATGATCTCGCGAGCCTCTTCAGCAATAAAGAAGAAGAAGTTCACAACATGCTCTGGCTTACCTGAGAATTTCTTACGCAACTCTGGGTCTTGAGTAGCAACGCCTACTGGGCAGGTATTCAAATGACACTTACGCATCATGATGCAACCTTCAACTACCAATGGTGCAGTCGCGAAACCGAATTCATCAGCGCCTAACAAAGCACCGATCACTACGTCGCGACCAGTCTTCATTTGGCCATCAGCCTGAACACGAATACGACTACGCAAACCATTGAGAACTAATGTCTGCTGTGTTTCAGCCAAGCCCAATTCCCATGGGGAACCAGCATGCTTGATTGAAGACAGTGGAGATGCGCCAGTACCGCCATCATGGCCAGCAATCACTACGTGGTCTGCTTTTGCTTTTGCAACACCAGCAGCAACAGTACCAACGCCGACTTCAGACACTAACTTCACAGATACGTCAGCCTTTGGATTAACGTTCTTCAAGTCATGAATCAACTGGGCGATATCTTCAATGGAGTAAATATCATGGTGCGGAGGAGGAGAAATCAAACCTACGCCAGGAACTGAGAAACGCAACTTACCGATGTAATCAGAAACCTTGCCGCCAGGCAGTTGACCGCCTTCACCAGGCTTAGCGCCTTGCGCCATCTTGATCTGAATCTGATCAGCAGAGCGTAAGTACTCAGTAGTCACACCAAAACGACCAGAAGCAACCTGCTTAATCTTCGAGCGCAATGAGTCGCCATCTTGCAATGGGATATTGGCCTCAACTACATCGCTACCGAGGATGCTGGCTAGAGTCTCGCCCTTCTTGATTGGAATGCCTTTAAGTTCATTCACATAACGATTTGGATCTTCGCCACCCTCACCAGTATTGGACTTGCCGCCAATACGGTTCATTGCGATTGCCAAAGTAGCATGTGCTTCTGTAGAGATAGAACCCAAAGACATCGCGCCCGTTGCAAAACGTTTGACGATTTCTTTCGCGGACTCTACTTCGTCCAAAGGAATGGCTTTAACTGGATCAATCTTGAACTCAAACAAACCACGTAAAGTCATTTGACGTTTGGTTTGATCATTGATGATGTTGGCGTACTCTTTATATGTCTGGTAGCCCTTCTCTGCGCCAATACGTGTGGAGTGCTGCAACTTCGCAATCGTGTCTGGAGTCCACATATGGTTCTCGCCACGAATACGGAAGGCATATTCACCGCCAGCATCAAGCATATTGGTCAAGACTGGGTCATTACCAAACGCGGATGTATGCATACGCAATGCTTCTTCAGCCACTTCAAATACGCCGATACCACCAACGTTTGATGGAGTACCTTTGAAGTATTGATCAATGATGTCGTGATTTAAACCGATTGCTTCAAAAATCTGTGAGCCAGTGTAGGACATGTAAGTAGAGATGCCCATTTTGGACATGACTTTTTGCAAACCTTTACCAATAGCTTTTACAAAGTTCTTCACTGCCTTTTCCGCTGACAAATCACCGGATAAGCCTTTAGCCATTTCCGCCAGGGTTTCCATTGCGAGGTATGGATGAACGGCTTCTGCGCCATAACCAGCCAAGAGTGCAAAGTGATGTGTCTCACGCGCGCTACCAGTCTCCACTACTAAGCCAACGCTGGTACGTAAACCTTTTTGCACTAAATGCTGATGAATTGCAGAAGTTGCCAACAAAGCTGGAATAGCTACGTGCTCCTCATCAACCTGACGATCGCTCACGATCAAAATGTTGTAACCAGAGCGGACGGCATCTGCAGCTTCAGCACACAGAGATGCCAAACGAGCCTCAATGCCTGCCTTACCCCATGAAGCTGGGTAGCAAATATCCAACTCATAAGAGCGGAACTTACCGTTGGTGTAATGGCCAATATGACGAATCTTAGTGATGTCATCAAAATCTAGAATTGGCTGACTTACCTCCAAGCGCATTGGTGGGTTGATATTGTTGGTATCTAATAAATTAGGCTTAGGCCCAATGAAAGAAACCAAAGACATCACCATGTTCTCGCGAATTGGATCAATCGGAGGATTGGTCACTTGCGCAAACAATTGTTTGAAGTAGTTATAAAGCGGCTTATTCTTGTTAGAGAGAACTGCCAATGGGCTGTCATTGCCCATTGAACCGATAGCCTCTTCGCCATTGGTGGCCATTGGGGCCATCAAGAACTTGATGTCTTCTTGGGTGTAACCAAATGCCTGTTGGCGATCTAATAATTTAGCCGCTGGACGAATAGTCATTTTCTCGTCGATCAAGTCCGCCTTGCTGGCATCAACTTCATCCAACTTCACACGAACTGCATCGATCCAGCTCTTATATGGCTTAGCCTTAGATACCGCATCCTTCAACTCAATGTCATCAATAATGCGGCCCTGCTCCATGTCGATCATGAACATCTTGCCTGGTTGCAGACGCCATTTTTGAACGATCTTGCTCTCAGGGATTGGCAATACACCAGCCTCTGAGCCCATGATCACTAAATCATCATCCGTTACGTAGTAGCGTGCTGGACGCAAACCATTGCGATCCAAAGTTGCACCGATTTGACGACCATCTGTAAATGCCATTGCTGCAGGGCCATCCCATGGCTCCATCATTGCCGCGTGGTATTCATAGAAAGCGCGACGATTGTCATCCATCAATGTATGTTGTTCCCATGCCTCTGGGATCATCATCATCATGGCTTGAGCCAATGGGTAACCAGACATCACCAACAACTCTAAGCAGTTATCAAAACACGCAGTGTCTGACTGACCCGGGTAAATTAATGGCCAGAGTTTTTGTAAGTCATCGCCAAGTACTGGAGAGCTAATCGCGCCTTCACGTGCGTTAACCCAATTGACGTTACCTTTAACAGTATTGATCTCACCGTTATGCGCAATCATGCGGTATGGATGTGCCAATTCCCAAGCAGGGAAGGTGTTAGTAGAGAAACGTTGATGCACTAAAGCAAGTGCTGATACCGTGCGCTTATCTTGTAAGTCTTCGTAATAAGCACCCACCTGGTTAGCCAACAGCAAACCCTTATAAACAATGGTTCTGGCTGACATTGAGGCTACGAAATATTCTTTACCATGCTTGAGGTGCAAATCTTGAATAGCGTGGCTTGCTGTCTTGCGAATTACATATAACTTACGCTCAAGCGCATCGGTTGTCATGATGTCGCGACCACGGCCAATAAAAATTTGACGAATGAATGGTTCAGTCATTTGCACAGTTGGCGACATCGGTAATTTCACATCTACCGGAACATCTCTCCAGCCCAAAACCACCTGACCCTCTAAACGTACAGTGCGCTCTAATTCTTGTTCACATGCCAAACGTGAAGCATGTTCTTTTGGCAAGAAAATCATGCCAACGCCATACTCACCTAAAGGTGGCAAGGTCACGCCTTGCTTTGCCATTTCTTCGCGATACAAAGTATCTGGAATCTGAATCAAGATACCAGCACCATCACCCATCAAAGGATCGGCACCAACCGCTCCCCGGTGATCTAAGTTCTCAAGAATCTGCAAACCCTGAGAAACGATCTCATGAGATTTCTTACCTTTGATATGTGCAACGAATCCTACGCCGCAAGCGTCGTGCTCATTTCTAGGGTCATATAAACCTTGAGCGATTGGGCGAAGATCTGAATTTAATTTTGTAGTCATAGTATTTCCGAGGGGCAACAAAGGCCTGATTACTTTTGGAGGATCAAATATAGGGGAATACCCACACCGATGCAATAGAAATAAAATGAGTCTGTCCCATTTATTTTGATGTCGCACCAATATGAATTACCTATATGGGGACAGAGTCGATGCTTTCAACCCCCTAGATCATATTTAGGAGGCTACTTATCTGACTAAGTTACTGAATTTGCTAGGTTTATTTTTCTAGGGCGGCCGCGGTGCCGAATGGCAGCTATCTCTGGTGCGTCTTTGAAGAGCTTTTTCGCATAAATATCACTCACCCAAGGCTTGGAGCGAATAAGTGATTCTGTAATTTGGCGGTCTTCCCAGTGGGGGGCGCCCTCTTTAACAAAGTTAGCCCAGCTCATCTGCCGCTCAAAAGGCGTATTACCCAACTTCCAAAAGTATTGATGATCTACCAACCAAGGCTCAGCCTTGCCGCCAATATGGGTAGCAAAACTCGTCCAAGTGGAGCCTTGAGGATGAGATTCATATCCAGATCTCACTGGATTGAGCTCTATGTAACGCTGACAACGTAGAAAATAATCTGGGTCAATGAGTGAGGAGCGATAACGCCCTTCCCAAATCGTCCCAGACCGACGATGCTGTTGATTGAAATATTGCGCATAACGACGCCCGAGAGA
The DNA here is from genome assembly GCF_018881965.1 of Polynucleobacter sp. JS-Polo-80-F4. Lineage (GTDB taxonomy): Bacteria > Pseudomonadota > Gammaproteobacteria > Burkholderiales > Burkholderiaceae > Polynucleobacter. The sequence continues at coordinate 908,449 of NZ_JACVPI010000001.1, read as the reverse complement.
CTGCATGGTCTTAGCAAGCGAATCTTCGTTTTGGGGGGTCATTAATACATGAACATGATTAGGCATTAATGCAAAGGCATGGACTGCACAGCCAAATTGCCTCGCTGCTTCGCGCAACCATTCCAGGTATGTGCGCCGATCTTCGTCGGTAAAAAATAATGTTTCGCGATTGTTACCACGAACCATTACATGCATTGCTTGGCCTGGTATTACTGTACGAGCTTGCCGTGCCATGTTGAAAACGAACTATTGCAGTTCGCGCACACCACCATTGTTAGCGAAATCAGGAATAAACCAATCACCATCAACCTGAGTCACGCCACTTGGCACTTCACGTGAGATCTGTGGGCTATCTTTTAATGCAGTCGACATATAAGAAATCCACATCGGCAAAGCTAGACCACCACCAGTTTCACGATCGCCCAAACTTGCAGGCTTGTCAAAACCAATCCAAGCAATAGCCACTACCTTAGGGTTGTAACCAGCAAACCAAGCATCGTGTGAATCGTTCGTTGTACCTGTTTTACCGGCAATATCACTACGTCCCAACTTCCCACGTGCAGAGGCTGCTGTGCCGGTTTTGGTGACTTCTTGCAGCATGCTATCCATCACAAATGCAGTTCGGGCATCCAAGACACGTGGTGCACCGTCACCTACACGCGTAGGTTTTGCTTCGAACATTACGGCGCCTTTGGAGTCCACCATCTTGTCAATCAAGAATGGATCTACACGATAACCGCCATTCGCAAACACACTATAAGCAGAGGCCATCTGTAATGGGGTTACAGAACCCGCGCCCAAAGCCATAGTTAAATAAGGCGGATGCTTTTCTGGCTCAAAGCCAAAACGCTGAATATATTCCTGCGCATAAGAAGGGCCAATGGCGCGAATGATACGAACAGAAACTAAATTCTTCGATTTCGCCAGGGCATTACGTAAACGCATCATGCCGTCGTATTTGCCATCGTAATTTTTTGGCTCCCAGGCTTGGCTGCCCGTTTCCATACTGCCAATAGATAACGGCGCATCGTTCACCATCGTGCTGGGGGTAAAGCCTTTTTCAATCGCAGCTGCGTAAATGAATGGTTTAAATGAGGAGCCAGGCTGACGTAAGGCTTGTGTCACGTGGTTGAATTGATTGCGACGGAAATCAAAACCGCCTACTAACGACAGAATCGCGCCTGTCTCAGCATTCATGGAAACAAAGGCAGCCTCAACTTGCGGCAACTGGGCCAGCTTCCATACGCCGCCGTCTGACAGAAGGCGCACTACAGCACCAGGACGCAAACGTTTTTTAGGTTGAGTGCTATCGGTAATAGAGGCTGCAGCCAACTTCATACCCTCACCTTTAATGGTGATGGTATCGCCCGTGGCAATCATGACCTGCATTTCTTTTGGTTTCACATCAAGCACAACTCCAGACTGCAAGTCATCTAACTGAGGATAGGCAAGTAATGCTTCGTCAATCGCACGCTGACGTTTCACGGAATCTTCAGGAAGATCGATAAAGCCCTCTGGACCACGATAAGCATGACGCAAGTCGTACTCAAAAATTCCCTTGCGCACCGCCTTATAAGCAGCATCTTGGTCGGCTTTCAAAATGGTGGTGTAAACGTCAATCCCTTGCGAATAAATTGCTTCACCATATTGAGTAAAGAGCAATTGACGAACCATTTCAGCTGGGAAGTCGGCTCGCACTGCAAATTCGTTACCTAGGCCACGAATATGCAACTCTTCAATCATCGCTTTTTGATATTCCTCTGGTGTGATGTAACCCAGATCGCGCATGCGCTGAAGAATGTACTCTTGGCGAATCTTGGCACGACGGAAATTACTAACTGGGTTATATGCAGAGGGCGCTTTTGGTAATCCGGCCAACATCGCTGACTCTGCAATAGTGATGTCTTTTAACTCTTTACCAAAATAGATTTGTGCCGCACTAGAGAAACCGTAAGCCCGTTGTCCCAAGAAAATCTGGTTCATATAGATTTCCAGAATCTTGTCTTTGGTTAATTGAGACTCAATTTCCCAAGCGAGCAGTACTTCGTATATTTTTCGACTAAACGTTTTCTCATTACTGAGAAAGAAATTACGTGCTACTTGCATTGTGATCGTTGAAGCACCCTGTGAAAGATGTCCACGCAAATTGGTTAAGGCTGCCCGCAAAATTCCAACATAGTCCACGCCGCCATGAGAGTAGAAACGATCATCCTCAATGGCTAAAACTGCATTGCGCATACTTTGAGGAATTTCATTTAGCGGGATTACCTTGCGTCGCTCCTCGCCAAACTCACCAATTAATACTTTATCCGCCGTGTAGATGCGCAGAGGAGTCTTAGGGTTGTAATCAGTTAAGGCAGAAATTTTAGGGAGGTTAGGCTTAGCTACCAAGAAGGCATAACCCATGAGCAAGGTAATCACCAAGGCAAAAACTACGCCGATGATTAACAAGGCCTTTACGAGGGGGTTGCTTGATTTCTTACGTGACAAGTCCGGCTCAACTCGCGTTTGCCGAGGACGTCTATCGGATGGACGAATGGGACGCTGATTCAGCGGCGGCTTGTCTTTTGGAGGTAAGGCCATATGTCCAAATTATAGGGTGCTTAGACAATTTCCCTAAAAGCTCCAAAACCCTTCTTTTGGGTACAGAAAAGGGTGAATTTCTGACATGGGGTTCAAGTCGGGCTGATAGATTTCCAGCCTTCAAAAACCAAGAATATCGATATGCCAGCACGCCATATTTCCAGCCAATCTTTTGATGAGATTTTGAGTGACCTGGGCGATGATCCAGCCATCCCAGACCCACATGGCATTCGCAAGCCACCTCCCCAAAAAAACATTCCACCCAAAGCCTCAAGCCAAAGTAATGACAATTTTTTCGCGGGGTCCCTAAGCCATAGTCAAATTAAAAATTTAACCCAGGGATTGACGATTCCCGTCATCTTCATTGGTGCCTTAGTTGTAATAGCTATTGGATTTTTTGCTGTCTTTAACGCTTTGAATAGCAGCTCTCAAAACGATCTTGAGGAGTCTCAAAAGCAGATCTCCGAACTCAAAAAAGAAATGTCTTTAATGCGCGATGAAATCTATCAGGATCAAGATGACCTATATATTGCAATAGATAAATTAGAAGTGAGTATTCACTCATTAGAGGAGAAAAAGCCAGAAATCAGGGTTTTCAATAAGCCCCCAATGCCTGTTCATGAGTCAGAACTCCGCCGCTGGCGCTACCTTGGAGCCTCTCAAATGGGCATCTCCCATCTAGCCTATTTTCATACGGGCAAAAGCCATCTCGTTTTTGACAAAGGGGCTCAGGTTTTGGGGGAATGGCGTCTGAGCAATATTGAAAAGGGACTTGTCACCCTTACTCATAGCCAAGGTAAATCTCTGGTTTTGAAGGCCTCCAAGACTCCATGAAAACCAACTTCAATACCATTCAAAAGCACTTAAAAAATTTCAGTATTTGGTTGACTGTATTGATGTATTTACTAGGCAATCCAGCAGCAGGAAGCTCACTCTCACAAAATCATTTCCTGAGCCCCATTAGCCTGCAATTTACAGACATCGAAATGACAGAGCTTTTGCAAGTCATGGCGAAATTGGGAAACACCAATTTTTTGTTAAGCGAGTCCATTCAGGGAACTATTTCGATAGACCTCAGAAATACTCCCTGGCAAACAGCCCTTCACTCTATTTTGGCAAGTCGTGGGTTGAGGCTAGTTCGCAATGGAGAAATCTACTGGATTGGGCCCCATGCAGAAATCCAAGCTTTTCAAAAATTCCGGCGTGAGGATGCCGCCCTTCCTTTTGGGGGGGATCACATGAATAGTCCAAGGCAAATTCTCATTGAGGCACGAATTGTCGAGGCTGATGAGCGCTTTGCTAGAGAGCTAGGCGTTAAGCTTGGCTACCAAGCCAATGGCATTGGGGGTAACGCAGAGCAAAAGCTGGTGGGCAATATTGACTTAGGTGGCGCTGGCTTAAGCGGCTTTAATCCAGCATCCATGGCTGCAACCCTCGTTTCTAGAAATGCAAGTCGGATTCTTCAAGCAGAGCTTTCTGCGCTCGAATCCGAGGGGCAAGGAAAGATTCTCTCCAACCCTCGCATCATGACTGGCGATCAAGTCAAAGCCACGATTGAGCAAGGCACAGAGCTGCCATACCAAACATCGAATCAAAATGGCAGTAAATTGCAATTCAGAAAGGCAAACCTACGCCTTGAAGTGCTTCCTAAAATTCATCCGGATGGCAAGATTTCCATGCTGGTGGGTATTAATAAAGACACCGTAGGCATGAAAACAGAGCAAGGCTATGCAATTGATACCAAAAGTCTGAGTTCAGAGGTGACTGTTGAAAATGGAGGAACAGTGATCATTGGCGGCATCTTCCAAACCACCGAACGTGAGGATGAAGTCAAAATCCCTTTATTAGGAGATATACCCCTCATTGGCCATTTTTTTCGCCATAAATCTAAATTACAAGACAAAACTGAGCTGCTCGTCTTCTTAACTCCGACCATTCTCGACAAACCCTAATAAAATCGGGGGGTGAACTCTTCGACAAACAATATCTTTCTGATCGGCCTCATGGGCGCCGGGAAGTCGACTGTCGGCAAGGTATTGGCAAAAAAATTGGGGCGTCGCTTTTTGGATGCGGACCATGTCATCGAAGAACGTTGTGGCGTAAAAATTCCCGTCATCTTTGAAATGGAAGGTGAAGAAGGCTTTCGCAAAAGAGAAGCACAAGCTATCCGTGAAATCACTACCGAACAAGATATTATTTTGGCCACTGGCGGCGGCGCAGTGCTGTTGCCAGAAAATCGCCAGGCATTAAGTGAGCATGGCACCGTTATTTATCTTCATGCTAATCCAGTGGAACTTTGGCATCGCACCAAAGGTGGCGAAGGTCGCCCCTTATTAAAAAATGGTGATGCCAAAAAGATTTTAGAAAACTTTTATTCGATCCGTGATCCACTCTATCGCGAAATCGCCGACTACGTGATTGAAACTGGTAAGCCCAGCGTTAATCAATTAGTCAACACCTTAATTATGCAGCTTGAACTTTCCGCTTAAATATATTGGCTATGATGAAAACACTTGAAGTTGATCTCGGTAATCGCAGTTACCCAATTTATATTGGTACAGATTTGATTGATCACGCAAGCTTATTTAGCGCCTGTGAAAAAGCAAGCTCTATTTACATTGTTAGCAATACTACTGTTGCCCCCCTCTATGCTGAGCGCCTGACCAGAACGCTGAGCACCTTTGGCAAGCCCGTTAGAACGATTGTCTTGCCAGATGGCGAGTCTTATAAGGACTGGAAAAACCTCCAGCTGATTTTTGATGACCTTTTAAAGTTTGGTGCTGATCGTCAAACTATGTTGGTCGCCTTAGGTGGTGGCGTTATTGGTGATATGACTGGATTTGCTGCAGCAAGCTTCATGCGCGGTATTCGCTTTATTCAAGTTCCAACTACCCTGCTCGCCCAAGTGGACTCTTCTGTTGGCGGTAAGACAGGCATCAATCATCCGCTTGGTAAAAATATGATTGGTGCTTTTCATCAGCCAGCAGCTGTAATTGCTGATCTCAATACATTAAAAACACTGCCTCCAAGAGAGTTATCTGCCGGCCTTGCAGAAGTAGTCAAACATGGCGCTATTGCCGATGCCCAATTCTTAGATTGGATTGAGGCTAATGCAAAATCATTATTGGCTTGTGACACCGAAGCAATGGGTCACGCTGTCTTACGCTCCTGCGAAATTAAATCTGCAGTGGTATCTGCCGACGAAAGAGAAGGCGGCATTCGTGCAACCCTGAACTTTGGTCATACCTTTGGTCACGCAATTGAAGCGGGTATGGGCTATGGCGCATGGTTGCATGGTGAAGCTGTTGGTTGCGGCATGGTGCTTGGGGCAGACTTATCACGTCGCCTCAATTACATCAGTGAAGCAGATGTTCAGCGCCTCACCAAAATCATTCAATCCATGAATTTACCAATTACGCCCCCCAAGTTTGGCGCAGAACGCTATATGGAGCTCATGCAGGTTGATAAAAAAACTGAGGGCGGTCAAATCCGCTACGTCGTTTTAGAAAAAATTGGCAAGGCTCAGATTAAAAGCGTAGCTGATGCCCAAGTGATTGAAACATTAAGCGCTACTGGCGCAGCTTAAATCAATCTAATCTTGACGGCTTGCCCGGCCTGAGTGCTCGCAAACTCAGTCAAGTCGCTCAAGAGCTCTTTTCCTGTTTTGGTATCGAGCCACACCGGATTTGCCATGGTCCCAGCCCAACGATAGTGGTATCCACCCGATTTAGCGGCGACCCAAATCTCATGCAAAGGTGGTTGAGTATTGACCACAATGACACTTTTATCCTTAAAACGAATATTGATTACATTTCCACCCTGGCGCTCGACATCTAGATCCAGATCAAGCTCATCATCAGCGGCCTCTAATGCCACTTCTATAGATTGCAATAAATCGCTTCCTAGCTTGTAAAACTGCTTGTCATCGATGGTTTCTACACCTGAATTATTTGGATTCATACCGGAGTCCTGCATGCTATATTCAATCATTCGTTTTAGAGACATTCATGATAGCGATTCTTAATAGAACCCTCTGCTTTAGCCTTCTAATATCCCTTGCAGGGTGTGGGGTAAGGGGGCCGCTATATATGCCAAATGTGCCACCAGTTCCGCCCGCTCCTACGGAGCCAGAAACTAAGGGCAAGTTATACCCACCTCAAACCTCTGCTAGCCCAAGCAATTCTTCATCGGCCAAGTAATGACAAGCAAAGCAATTCCCCTCCCTAATTTATCCGGATTTACCGAGCGCGATGGCGCTTGGTATGCCGAAGAAATTCCAATGGCTGATTTAGCAAAGGAATTTGGAACGCCGCTTTACGTATATAGCAAAAAAGCACTCACCGAAGCTTATCAAGCATACGACAAAGCATGCGTTGATCCGCAAGGCAAACGCCGTGCACGCGTGCACTATGCAATGAAAGCGAATAGCAATTTAGCAGTGATTGATTGCTTTAAAAAATTAGGCGCTGGATTTGATTTAGTTAGTGGTGGTGAATTAGCGCGCGCCTTAGAGATTGGTGCCGACCCAAAAAGCCTTGTGTTTGCAGGCGTTGGTAAATCTGCCAATGAGATCGCTGCTGCGTTACAGGCCGGAGTGAAGTGCATTAACGTTGAATCGATTGCGGAACTCCACCAGATCAATCGTGTTGCGACCAAACTGAATTGCCGCGCCCCAATTTCTTTACGCGTTAATCCTGATGTGGATGCACAGACTCATCCTTATATTTCAACAGGGCTTAAAGGTAATAAATTTGGTATTGCATATCACGAGGTTTTAAAAACCTATCGTGAAGCATCGCAACTTTCTCAAATTGATGTTGTGGGTATTGATTGTCATATCGGCTCCCAGATCACCACTACCGCACCCTATTTGGATGCATTAGATAAGGTATTGGATCTCGTAGCGCAATTGAAAAAAGAGGGTATTGTTATTCACCATCTTGACCTAGGCGGCGGTCTTGGTATTTCATATAGCGATGAAACTCCACCCGACATCACTGAGTTTACGAATACCCTATTGAATCGAGTGGCTGAACGTGGTTTTGGTCATTTAGATATTGTTCTTGAGCCAGGCAGGTCTTTGGTAGGCAATGCTGGCGTGCTTCTGACGACCGTGGAGTATCTCAAGCCCGGTGCTGAGAAAAACTTTTGTATCGTTGATGCGGCTATGACCGAACTGATGCGCCCCGCTCTATATGAGGCACACCACGGTATCGTTCCAACCCAAACCAAACAAGTCAAGAGTCTTACATACGATGTCGTGGGCCCTGTTTGCGAATCAGGTGATTGGCTTGGTAGAGATCGTGAACTTGCCGTAGAAGAAGGAGATCTTCTTGCTATTCTGTCTGCTGGCGCCTATGGATTTGTGATGGCTTCTAACTACAATACGCGCCCAAAACCTGCAGAGATTATGGTTGATGGAAAAAATGCTTACGTTATTCGCGCACGTGAAAAAACAGCCGACTTGTTTGCAAGTGAAAGTGTTTTGCCAAAATAATTTTTTAGAAAAAACTTGGCAATAAAAAACCCCGCTACATAAGCGGGGTTTTGTTTTTATGCTTTTACGAATTAATGCAAACCAGCCATGTAATCAGAAACTGCTTTCATTTCTTGATCTGAAAGCTTAGTAGCAATAGTAGTCATTTGACTGCTGTTTTTACGAACACCTTCGCGGAACGCGAGCAACTGTGCATTAGTGTATTCAGCCCATTGACCACCTAAACGTGGGTACTGTGAAGAATTACCAGCACCAGTTGGACCATGACATCCAGCGCAGGCTGGAACACCTTTAGCAGCAATACCGCCACGGTAAATACTTTGACCTAATGCAATAGTTTCTTTATCTTGTGCAACGCCCAAGGAAGCAGGTTGCTTTACCAAGTAAGCAGCAATGTTTTGCATATCTTGCTCGGTCAAGGTTGCAGACATACCCATCATGATTGGGTTAGCGCGGGTGCCTTCTTTGAAGTTTCTCAATTGCTTAGCTGTATAAGCCGCATGCTGTGCAGATAACTTTGGCCATGTGCCAATTGCGCTTTGACCCTTAGGGCCGTGGCAGGTGATACAAGCGGTAACACCACGTGTTGCATCGCCGTTTGAATATAGTGCTTCACCAGCAGCAGCATCAACCTTTGGCTTGCCTGGCACGGCAGCCTTAGCTTCCGCAGCAGGAGCCATAGGAGCGGGATCGGCAGCAAAAACTGCACCCGATACGCCGATCAGAGCGAAAATGGAGAGAGCCGCAAAACCAGCACGTAAGCTAGTTAATTTGGAGATTTGGGAGGTTTGACGCATTATGTTTACCTTGGCAAAAATTCCTAAAAGTGTTTGGGCCCTGCATTTACAACTTTTTACCCAACACCATGAGATATTTCATGATTTTGCGTGATTTTACAATAGCTTCTGGACATGTCTAAACTCTTTCAAGCCCGATTCGCCACCACAGTCAATGACACCCATTGCCTGCCTGCCACCCCGCTCCGAGAGGTGGCCTTTGCCGGTCGCTCAAATGCGGGTAAATCTAGCGCACTGAATGTCCTTTGCAACCAAAAAAGGCTCGCTTTTGCCAGTAAAACCCCTGGACGCACCCAACATATCAATTATTTTGGGATTTTTGCTAAAGACGACCTATTGGCGTATTTGGTGGACTTGCCGGGTTACGGCTACGCAGCTGTAAACCATGAGACCAAATACCACTGGAATGCCCTCCTAAGCGACTATTTACAGGAGCGAGAGCAGTTGGTAGGCATGATCCTGATCGTGGACTCTAGGCGCGGTATCACGGAGCTAGACGAGCAAATGATTCAGTGGTTTGTGCCCACTGGCAAACCAATTCACGTTTTACTCAGCAAATGCGACAAACTCAACAAAAGTGAATGCAAGCATGTGCTGGAGGCGGTTCGCAAGCAATTACAACAATATGACCCAGCTCTGCCCGACGGTAATGGTGAATCCAAACAACTTACGGCACAATTGTTTTCAAGTACCAAGCGAATTGGCCTTGAAGAGGCAGATAATTTAATTATTAAATGGCTATTTGAAGCAGAAACTCATGAAGATGAAATCACCAGCTAACTCTTTGCTTAATTTTCCAGGTCATCGTCCACGTCGTATGCGTCGTGATGATTGGTCACGTCGCCTAATGCAAGAGAATAGCGTTTCAGCGAATGATTTGATCTACCCAGTCTTTTTACTTGAAGGCCAGGGCAAATCAGAGGCGGTTGCATCCATGCCGGGTGTCAATCGCGTTTCTTTAGATTTGCTGATTCCAGTTGCGCAAGAGTGTGTAGATTTAGGCATTCCGGTTCTGGCACTTTTTCCGGTCATTGACGCAGCATTAAAAACACCAGATGGTAAAGAGGCTTTTAATCCTAGCGGACTGATCCCTACGGCCGTGCGTGAACTCAAAAAACGTTTCCCAAATTTAGGCATCATGACTGATGTAGCGCTTGATCCGTATACAAGTCATGGTCAAGATGGCGTACTTGATGAACAAGGTCGCATTCTCAATGATGAGACGACTGCAATCTTGGTACAACAGGCGATTGCTCAAGCAGAAGCAGGTGTGGACATCGTTGCGCCATCAGACATGATGGATGGTCGCATCGGAAAAATTCGTGAAGCACTTGAGACCAAGAAACTGATTCACACACGCATCATGGCTTACTCAGCTAAATATGCATCCGCTTTTTATGGTCCATTTAGGGATGCTGTAGGCTCCGCCAAGAACCTTGGCAAAGCCGACAAAAAAACATACCAAATGGATTGCGCCAATGGTGACGAGGCTTTGCGGGAGGTGGCGCTAGATATCGGCGAGGGCGCTGATATGGTGATGGTTAAACCAGGCATGCCTTATTTGGATATCGTACGTCGCGTGCGTGAAGAGTTTGATTATCCGACTTATGCATATCAAGTCAGCGGTGAATACGCCATGCTAAAAGCTGCCGCACAGAATGGCTGGCTTGATCATGATGCAGTCATGCTGGAATCTCTCCTCGCATTTAAGCGTGCTGGTGCGGATGGAGTTCTAACCTACTTCGCACTCGAAGCAGCACGCCTACTTAAAGCCAACGCAGCAAGCAAATAGAACTTTATTTTATTGAGTTTTTGCGGCTTGGTTTAGGCGTTCAATAAAGCGCTGTGGTGGCACATAACCAATCACGCGCTGCCCTTTGAGCTCTTCTGAATGTTGATTGAAGATCAAAATTCCTGGGGGGCCAAACAATCCAAATCGCTTAAGTAATGCCTGGTTCTCAGGGCTGTTTGCAGTAACATCCGCCTGCAATAAAACCACTTGCTTGAGCTGATTAGTGACTTCAGGGTTTGCAAAGGTATTCACTTCCATTTCTTTGCAGCTAATGCACCAGTCTGCATAAAAATCCAAGAGAACAAATTTCTTCTCTTCTTTAGCTTTGCTTAATTGCGCATCCAACTCCGCAGGCGAATGAATCACTACAAAAGATAGTTCGCCGACCTTATGAATAGTCTGTCCATTAATCGCTTTTACAGATCCAACAGGCTCATTTTTCTGAATTAAAGGTGAGGCAATCCAAGCGGCAGTGGCAACGAGCAATACACCCAAGGTACGCTGTAACCACACCATCCAAATACCAGTAGATGGAATCAAAATTCGGGCTTCGACAGCAATAAAGAGAAGTGGCAGACCCATTCCCAGCGCCATCACAAAGAGCAGTCCAGCACCCAGGCTCATAGACCCAGTTTGTGCAATAAAGGCGAGAACGCCTGCTAAAGGTGCCGTAATACAGGGGCTAGCCACCAGGGTTGAAATGCCGCCCAAGGCAAAAGCCCCAAATACGCTACCGCCCTTTTGGCGTCCTGCGAGCCTATCCACATGGTGATGCCATGATTGTGGCAAACGTAGGTCGTATAAACCAAACAGACTGCCAGAAAGAATCAAGAGCAATAAGGCGAAAGTGGCCAGTGCAATAGGGCTTTGCAAGGCACGCTGTACGCTCCCACCTAAGGCCGCCATCAGCACACCAGCCAATGCATATACCAAGGCCATACCCAAAACGTAAGCAAGTGCCAGGACGCTCGCGCGGCCTTTAGATACTGCTTTGCCACCCTGAGTTCCGAAGATGACACTCGATAGGATTGGCAACATGGGGAGCACACAAGGTGTAAATGCCAAAGCCAAACCCAAGACAAAGAAAGCTAGGAATAAATAAGCGGTTGAAGTGCTTTCCAAAAAACGGCTAATTGCATTGACATCATCGCGCTCACGCCATAAATCCGCCAAACTAAATTGAGCATTTTCTTGAGTATTAGCCGTAGGAGTGGCATCTAAGATATCTGGAATTGGTGCCGCCTTTACACCAGGCCCTGCGAGCAAAAACTTCAGGGTCATGGGTGGATAACAAATACCTGCCTCTGCACAACCTTGAAGAGAGATCTCCAAGTGAACGGGCTGACCAACTACTGGCTTGATGCCTAGAAATACGAGGAATGGCTCTTTATATACTTGCAGCTTTTTCTGAAAAGTTTCATCGAACTTTTCAAAGCCGATAGGTAATGAAGGCCTTATATTACTTAACTTCCCGGGCTGGTTCCCTACTTGGAACTTTAAAGATTCTTGATAGATGTAATAGCCTTTAGCTGGCAGAAACTCCACCTCCACTTGATTAGAGTTTTCCAACCAAGTAGCTTCTACTCGAAATGCTTTTTCTGGGGATAAGAAATCTTGCGCCGCATAAACCTGCGCAGAGATGAGCAGCAAGAGCGCAAGAATTCTCACGAACAAAGAATGTAATTTCATAACTTCGAATTTACCTCAGACTCAATCCACTTGCCGTATTGCTCTTCATATTGATCTGGAGAAAAAGCCAATATTTCTGGTAATTCATATGGATGGGCGCTTTGAATAAAAGCAGAAATCTCTAACCATCTTGACTCTGTCGTCTTTGCAGAGAGCAATACTTCATGCTCCTCGCAAACCTTGCCCTCCCAGCGATAAATCGATTGAATGCCATCCATAATCTGCACACAAGCAGCCAAATTCCCCTCTATCAAGGCACGAGCTAAGGCTTTTGCAGCCCCTACATCCGGTAGGCTAGTTAGCACCACTAATGGTTTGCTGGGATTCACTGGGGAGTTTTGAGACATTCTCTATTTATAACCTGATAAATGAAAAAAGCCAGACCGAAGCCTGGCTTTTTACCGTAACCGGGAGGCTTAAGCCTCTTCAGCTACAACTGCTGTTTCTTCAACCTCTGGGCGGTCTACCAACTCAACCAAGGCCATTGGTGCATTGTCGCCATGACGGAAGCCAAACTTCAAAATACGAAGGTAGCCACCTGGACGGGTTGCGTAACGTGGGCCGAGCTCTGTGAAGAGTTTAGCTACGATATCGCGATCACGTGTGCGATTGAATGCTAAGCGACGGTTTGCTAAGTTGTCTTTTTTACCCAAGGTAATCAAAGGCTCAACAACCATGCGCAATTCTTTTGCTTTTGGCAAAGTCGTTTTAATGACTTCGTGCTCCAAAAGTGAGTTGGACATGTTGCGCAGCATCGCTAGGCGATGTGATGATGTTCTGTTTAGTTTGCGTAAGCCGTTTCCGTGACGCATGATGCTTCCTTTCTAATTATTTCTCGAGGTTAGCTGGAGGCCAGCTTTCGAGTTTCATGCCAAGACTTAAGCCACGAGCCGCTAAAACATCTTTAATTTCATTCAAAGATTTGCGACCTAGATTAGGCGTCTTCAACAATTCATTCTCTGTACGTTGAATCAAGTCACCGATGTAGTAAATGTTCTCAGCCTTCAAGCAGTTTGCAGAGCGAACTGTGAGCTCGAGATCATCAACCGGACGCATCAACATTGGATCAACCATTGATGAGCGGCTTGGTGCCAAATCACCAGAAACTTCGCTGCTTTCGAGGGCCGCGAATACAACCAATTGGTCAACCAAGATACTAGCTGCTTGACGAATAGCTTCTTCAGGAGATAACACACCGTTTGTTTCGATAGTCATTACCAAACGATCGAGGTCGGTACGCTGCTCAACACGAGCAGATTCAACAGCATAGCTAACACGGCTTACTGGGCTGAATGAGGCATCCAACACAATACGGCCAATGATCTTAGTAGCTTCGTCGCTGTACTGACGTACGTTACCTGGTACATAACCACGGCCTTTTTCAACCTTGATCTGCATGTCCAACTTACCACCAGCTGACAAGTGAGCAATCACATGGTCAGGGTTCATGATTTCTACATCATGTGGCAAATCGATATCTTTTGCTGTAACAACGCCTGGGCCTTCTTTACGCAAATTGATAGTAACTTCGTCACGCGACTGCAACTTAAATACGATACCTTTGAGGTTCAACAAGAGGTTTACTACGTCCTCTTGAACTCCATCTAATGTGGAGTACTCATGAACAACACCAGCAATAGCTACTTCAGTTGGCGCATAACCAACCATCGAGGACAAGAGTACGCGACGTAATGCATTTCCGAGTGTGTGGCCATAGCCACGCTCGAACGGCTCCATAACAACCTTAGCTTGGTTGGCGGTAAGCGCTTCAACAGAAATAATCTTTGGCTTGAGCAAATTTGTTTGCATATTTTTTCCTTGAGAGTGCCTAATTAGCGTGAATACAATTCAACGATCAAACTTTCATTAATTTCACCGCTAATATCTTCGCGGTCAGGCACTTGCTTAAATGTTCCCTCGAGCTTAGCTGCATCAACTGAAACCCAAGTAACAGGAGTCATTTGTCCAACCAAATTCAATGATTCTGTAATACGCGCTTGCTTCTTCGCTTTTTCACGAATAGCAACTACATCACCAGGTTTAACCTGAATGGATGGAATATTTACAGGGTTACCATTGAGCAAAATTGCGCAGTGGGAAACCAACTGACGTGCTTCAGCACGAGTAGAACCAAAGCCCATGCGATAAACAACGTTATCAAGACGTGACTCTAACAACTGAAGCAACATCGAACCGGTATTACCTTTACGACGCTCAGCTTCAGCGAAATAACGACGGAACTGACGCTCTAAAATTCCATACATACGCTTAACCTTTTGCTTTTCACGCAATTGATTACCGTAATCAGATGTTCTTGAGCCAGATGTACGGCCATGTTGACCAGGCTTAGTATCTAACTTGCACTTGTCTGACAGGGCGCGACGTGCGCTCTTTAAAAATAAGTCGGTACCTTCCCGACGAGCTAATTTGGCCTTAGGCCCTAAGTAACGTGCCACGATGCTTTCCTTTCTTTGCCGCAGTCTTACGACCGGCGGTGAGTTCGCCCTTTAAATCGGGCGAACAGTGGGCTTTAATAAAAAACTACTAAAACTTGTACTGCCAACTTCCTAGCTTAAATACGACGACGCTTAGGAGGACGGCAACCATTGTGTGGAACTGGAGTAACGTCTTGAATCTCAGTGATCTTGATGCCCAATGAGTTCAATGCACGAACCGCTGATTCACGACCTGGGCCTGGGCCTTTGATCTGAACTTCCAAGTTCTTGATGCCGCATTCAACAGCAGCTTTACCAGCAACTTCAGCAGCTACCTGAGCAGCAAAAGGTGTTGATTTGCGTGAACCTTTAAAACCCTGTCCACCAGATGTTGCCCATGAAAGCGCATTACCTTGGCGATCAGTGATCGTAATAATGGTGTTATTAAAAGAAGCGTGAACGTGTGCAATACCGTCAGCAACGTTCTTTTTAACCTTCTTGCGTGCGCGCTGTGAAGCTGCAGAAGCGGATTGTTGTTTTGCCATGTCAATAAACTTTCTTGATTATTTCTTGAGTTGCACACCAGACTTGCGTGGGCCCTTGCGGGTACGCGCATTAGTCTTAGTACGTTGACCACGTACAGGCAAGCCCTTACGATGACGAACACCGCGGTAGCAACCTAAGTCCATCAAACGCTTGATGCTCATAGTTACTTCACGACGAAGGTCACCTTCGGTAATGAATTTACCTACTTCATCACGCAACTTTTCCAAGTCACCGTCAGTAAGGTCTTTGACTTTTTTGTCGATAGCAACACCTGTGGTTTCACAAATTTTGCGTGCACGAGTTGTGCCAATGCCAAAAATTGCTGTTAAACCGATAACAGTATGTTGATGATTTGGGATATTTACCCCAGCGATACGTGCCATGAGATTTCCTCTTAATTAACCAGATCAGCCTTGACGCTGCTTATGACGTGCGTCTGAAGAACAGATCACGCGAACAACGCGTTTGCGCTTAATGATCTTGCAATTTCTGCAAATACACTTAACGGATGCTAAAACTTTCATAACTCACCTCTAAAAAAATAGGTACTACTTAATCTTTACTTCGCTCGGAAAATGATTCTGGCGCGCGTTAGGTCGTAAGGAGTCATCTCCACCGTCACCTTATCTCCCGGCAAAATTCGGATGTAGTGCATCCGCATCTTTCCGGAAATGTGCCCTAGAACCACATGTCCGTTTTCCAGCTTCACGCGAAACATTGCGTTCGGCAAATTCTCTACAACTTCTCCCGCCATCTGAATTACATCGTCTTTAGACATTCAGTTAGGCGCCCATCTTAAAATTGGCCTTCTTCATCAAAGAGCCATACTGCTGTTGCATCACGAATGACTGAACTTGAGCCATGAAATCCATTGCAACAACAACAATAATCAACAATGAAGTACCGCCGAAATAAAACGGCACGTTGTACTTCAACACCAAGAATTCTGGTAACAAGCAAACCAGAACCATATAAATAGAGCCAGCTAGAGTCAAACGCACCAAGATCTTATCGATGTAACGTGCTGTTTGGTCACCCGGGCGAATACCTGGAACAAATGCGCCACTCTTCTTCAAGTTCTCAGCAGTCTCACGGCTGTTAAATACCAATGCGGTATAGAAGAAACAGAAGAAAATAATCGCTGCAGCATACAAAATTGTGTAAACCGGCTGGCCTGGTGCCAATGTAGCTGCCAAGTCCTTAATAATTCTGCTGAACATATTGGTTGGCTCGCCTGATGTAAACCAGCCAGCAATTGTCGCAGGGAACAAAATAATCGATGAAGCAAAAATTGGAGGAATTACGCCTGCCATATTTAACTTCAATGGGAAGTAAGAAGACTGGCCACCATAAATCTTGTTGCCTACTTGACGCTTAGCGTAGTTCACCAAGATACGGCGCTGACCGCGCTCTACAAACACCACAAAATAAGTCACCGCTACGCAAATAACCACGATGAGCAGTGCAGAAATAATATTCATTGATCCAGTACGAACCAATTCCAACAAGCTTGCCAACGCATTTGGCAGGCCAGAGACAATGCCACCAAAAATAATAATAGAGATACCGTTACCAAGGCCACGCTCAGTAATTTGTTCACCAAGCCACATGAGGAACATTGTGCCGGTTACTAAAGTAACTACAGTATTGAGTTCAAACATCAAGCCTGGATTAATTACTAAACCTGGCTGAGCTTGCAACGCAACAGAAATACCTAAGGCTTGGAATGTTGCCAAAAGTACTGTGCCATAGCGGGTGTATTGGGTAACCTTGCGTTGACCTGCTTGACCTTCTTTTTTCAAGGCCTCCAAAGAAGGCACAACAATTGTCATCAACTGCATGATGATCGATGCAGAGATATACGGCATGATGCCCAAAGCAAATACGGTGAAACGAGATAAGGCGCCACCTGAGAACAAGTTAAACATTCCCAAGATGCCGTCTTTTTGGCCAGAGAACAACTGTGCCAGCTGGTCGGGATCAATTCCAGGGACTGGAATATGAGCACCCAAACGGAACACGAGCAAAGCCAGCACCAGGAAAATCAAGCGTTGGCTTAATTCGCCAAACTTGCCGCCTGTTGCTGCAGTGTTTGCGTTATTGGTAGGTGCTAATGCCATATCTACTAGGAAACTTATTAAACCAATTCAACCAATTTGCCGCCAGCCGCTTCAATAGCCGCTTTTGCGCCAGCAGTTGCTGTGATGCCCTTGAGGGTTACAGCAATCTTGAGTTCGCCAGTCTTGATAACCTTAACTGCATTGATTTGCTCACCAGCAAAGCCATGAGCTCTCAATACCAGTAAGTCTACTTCTGGCAAGTTGATTTTTGCTAAGTCGTTCAATGTAATTTGACCAACGTGACGACGTGTCAAAGACACGAAACCGCGTTTTGGCAAACGACGATACATAGGCATCTGACCGCCTTCAAATCCGACCTTATGGAAACCACCAGAACGGGATTTTTGACCTTTGTGACCACGGCCAGCAGTTTTACCAAGACCAGAACCAATGCCGCGACCAACGCGACGACGGTTTTTCTTGGAGCCTTCTGCAGGTTTAATTGTGTTGAGTTGCATATTCTTCGCCTATTTACTTGCTAGTTATTAGCCAACGACTTTAACTAGATAAGAAACTTTATTAATCATGCCGCGAACAGCTGGAGTGTCTTCCAATTCAGAAACTGAATTGATACGACGAAGGCCTAAGCCTCGTACAGTTGCACGGTGGCTTTCGCGTGTACCGATCAAACTGCGTACTAATTGCAGTTTGAGTTTGGAGTTAGATGTTGTCATTTGTAGATTCCTAATCTTTTGGTCTTAGCCGAGAATCTCTTCAACTGACTTACCGCGCTTAGCAGCAATCTCAGCAGGAGTACTCATCTTGCTCAAACCATCAATGGTTGCACGAACCAAGTTGTATGGGTTTGTAGAGCCAAGTGACTTAGCAACCACGTTAGTTACACCCATTACGTCGAAAATTGCGCGCATTGGGCCGCCAGCAATAATTCCAGTACCGTCTTTAGCTGGTGAAATCAAAACGCGTGACGCGCCGTGCTGACCAGTAACAGTGTGCTGCAAAGTACCTTTACGCAAAGTTACTTTGATCATCTTGCGACGAGCTTCATCCATTGCTTTTTGAACAGCAACTGGAACTTCTTTTGATTTGCCTTTACCCATGCCGATGCGGCCATCGCCATCGCCAACTACAGTGAGTGCAGCGAAGCCGAGAATACGACCACCCTTAACCACTTTAGTTACACGATTAACAGCGATCATCTTCTCGCGAAGACCATCATCACGCTCTTCGTTTTGCATCTTAGTTTGCATTTTTGCCATGTTTTTTCCTAAACCCTTTTAGAACTTCAGGCCGGCTTCACGCGCAGCTTCAGCTAAGGCCTTAATACGGCCGTGGTAACGATGTCCGGAACGATCAAACGCAACATCAACAACGCCTGCCTTAACAGCACGCTCAGCAACTAACTTGCCAATTTGTTTAGCCGCTTCAGCGTTGCCGCCGTTTTTGATCGCTTGGCGCAAATCTTTTTCCATTGTTGAAGCAGCTGCTACAACCTTGGTTCCGCATGGGCTATAAACCTGTGCAGAAATATGGGTATTGCTACGGATAACTGTTAAGCGATTTGCCAATGCTTCGGCAATGCGAATACGAGTCTGCCTAGCACGTCTTTGTCTGGATTCGTCTTTATTCATTTTCTAATCTCGCTTACTTCTTCTTAGTTTCTTTCAGATGCACAACCTCATCCACGTAGCGAACACCCTTGCCTTTGTATGGCTCTGGTGAACGGTATGCGCGAACTTCAGCTGCGACCTGGCCAACTTGCTGCTTGTTGGAACCTTTGATAATGATTTCAGTTTGAGTAGGAGTCTCAGCCTTTACGCCCTTTGGCAGGTTGTAAATAATGTCGTGTGAGAAACCTAACTGCAATTTCAATGTTTCGCCTTGAGCAGCAGCACGGTAACCAACGCCTACCAAGCTGAGCTTGCGCTCAAAGCCAGCAGTTACGCCAACAACCATGTTATTAACCAAAGCACGTGCTGTACCTGACTGTGCACCAGCTTCTGGTGAGTCGTTATTTAAAACAACTGTCAATACGCCATCTTCTTGTTTCAAACCAACAGAAGGATGCAAGTTGTGTGTCAAAGTACCCAATGGGCCTTTAACAGTAACATTTGCACCGTTGATGCTGATTTCAGCGCCTTTAGGAACTGTAATTGGTGATTTACCTACGCGGGACATATTTCGCTCCTTAAGCTACGTAGCAAATAACTTCGCCGCCCACGCCTGTTGCACGTGCTTTACGGTCTGTCATTACGCCTTGAGGGGTTGAAATAATTGCAATGCCCAAGCCATTCATTACCTCTGGAATGTCATGACGGCCTTTATAGATACGTAGACTTGGTGTTGATACACGGTCAATACGCTCAATAACAGGACGGCCTGCATAGTATTTGAGATCGATGTGTAGCACTGGCTTAGCTGCTTCACCTTTGATTTCAAAACTTTCGATATAGCCTTCATCTTGCAAAACTTTTGCGATGGCTACTTTTACTTTTGACGACGGCATCAAGACTACGGGTTTCTGCACTGCTTGCGCATTGCGGATCCTTGTCAACATGTCGGCGATTGGATCGCTGATACTCATGAGTTCTCCTAATTCTTTCGCCGCTTACCAGCTGGCCTTGGTTAAACCGGGGATTTCGCCACGGAAGGCGATTTCACGAATCTTGCTACGAGCCAAACCGAACTTGCGGAATGTGCCACGTGGGCGACCGGTTAATGAACAACGATTTCTTTGACGAATCGGGCTTGCGTTACGTGGAAGTGCCTGTAGCTTCAAGCGAGCTTCATAGCGCTCTTCATCGCTGCGTGATTGATCAGCAATGATCGCTTTGAGTTCGGCACGCTTTACAGCGTACTTCTCTACAGTTTTTGCGCGCTTATTCTCGCGCTCAATTAGGGATAGTTTTGCCACGTTAGCCTCTTAATTGCGGAAAGGGAATTTGAATGCTGCCAACAAAGCTTTTGCTTCTTCGTCGGTTTTAGCAGTCGTCGTAATACTGATATTGAGACCACGAAGGGCATCAATTTTGTCGTATTCGATTTCAGGGAAAATGATCTGTTCTTTAACGCCGATGTTGTAGTTACCACGGCCGTCAAATGCTTTACCAGAAATACCGCGGAAGTCGCGTACGCGTGGCAATGCAACAGTAACGAAACGATCCAAGAATTCGTACATGCGTGCACCACGCAATGTCACCATGGCACCGATTGGGTAGCCTTGACGAATCTTGAAGCCTGCAATCGCTTTTTTCGCTTTAGTTACAACTGGCTTTTGGCCCGCAACTTTAGTTAAATCACCAACTGCATTTTCGATAATTTTCTTGTCGTTCACTGCGTCGCCTAAGCCCATGTTCAGGGTTACCTTAGTGATACGCGGAACTTCCATTACTGACTTGTAACCAAATTTGGCGATCAAATCAGCAACAACTTTAGCTTGATAGTGTTCTTGAAAACGTGTGCTCATAATTTCTCCGTGCCCCTTATGCGCTTAAAGTTGCGCCAGTGGTTTTGAGGAAACGTTGCTTTTTACCGTCCACGAGTTTGATACCAACACGTGATGGTTTGCCGTTACCGTCAACCACAGCCACATTAGAAATGTGAACAGGCATCGTCTTGTCAATCATGCCGCCAGTAACACCGGCTGCTGGATTTGGCTTAACGCTCTTTTTATAAATGTTTACGCCTTCGATCACTAACTTGTTCTCGAGAACGGCCGTAACAGTTCCTTGCTTGCCCTTATCGCGGCCAGTCAACAGAACTACTGAATCACCTTTACGAATCTTTTTCATATCAGCCTCTTAAATAACTTCGGGGGCGAGAGAAACGATCTTCATGAACTTTTCAGTACGCAACTCGCGCGTCACTGGTCCAAAGATACGTGTGCCAATTGGCTCTAACTTAGCGTTGAGCAATACCGCAGCGTTGCCATCGAACTTAATCAATGAACCATCTGGACGGCGAACACCCTTAGCAGTTCTCACTACTACGGCGTTATAAATGTCACCTTTTTTTACACGGCCACGTGGAGCAGCGGACTTTACAGTCACTTTAATGACATCACCGATACTGGCGTAACGACGCTTAGAGCCGCCCAATACCTTGATGCACAAAACTTCACTGGCGCCTGTGTTATCGGCAACCTGTAATCTACTTTCGGTTTGTATCATTTCTAATCCCCAACTTATTGGCCAAAGGCAAACAGTCTTGGTTCCGTCTATGGGTTTTAACGAAAGCTAAAACCCGGAATTAATGAAAAACACTGCTTCTCCAATAAAACCAGAGAAGCCTTCTATTCTACTACGTAAAACAGGGATTTGGGAAGAAACTTCGCCAAAATCCCTAATATTTCTTTAAATACCCTTTGAAGCCTCAACTAAACGGGTCACAACCCAAGATTTAGTGCGTGAAATTGGCTTAGATTCAGCAATTTCAACGGTATCACCCATCTTGTATGTGCCAGCTTCGTCATGAGCATGGTACTTTTTGGACTGGCCAACGTACTTACCAATCACTGGATGCTTAACTTGACGCTCAACCAACACCGTCACAGTTTTTTGCATTTTGTCGCTAACAACACGGCCCACTAGGGTGCGGCGCAAGGGTTTAGATAATTCTGTCATATCCCTTTTTCCTTATTTCTGTGCAGTCTTTTGGGCGATAAAAGTCTTCACACGAGCGATGTCGCGCTTATTTTTACCCAATTGGCTGGTATTTGTGAGTTGCTGAGTGCCTTTTTGCATGCGGAGCTTGAAACCGGTCTTAAGCAACTCGGTTAACTCTGCATTTAAAGCTGTCAGATCTTTTGAAGCTAATTCTGTATTTTTCATAATCTCTATCCCGATCAACCTAAGTGGCGAATCACGAAAGTGGTCTGTAAAGGCAACTTAGCAGCAGCAAGCTTGAAAGCTTCGCGCGCCAATTGCTCATCAACACCGTCCATCTCGTAAAGCACTTTGCCTGGTTGAATTTCAGCTACGTAGTACTCTGGATTACCTTTACCGTTACCCATACGTACTTCAGCAGGTTTTTGTGAAATTGGCTTATCTGGGAAAATGCGAATCCAAATACGGCCACCACGTTTAATGTGACGAGTCATTGCACGACGTGCTGACTCGATTTGGCGAGCAGTCAAACGACCACGGCCAACGGCCTTCAATCCAAAGTCACCAAAGGCTACTGAACTACCACGTGTTGCCACGCCGGTATTACGGCCTTTTTGTTCCTTACGATACTTGCGACGCTTTGGTTGTAGCATGCTTACTCTCCTGACTTCTGCGTATCTGCGGCCGGTGTTTCAACCTTACGCACACGCTTTACTGCTGGTTTAGCAGCAACTAATGGCTTGTCTGTGCCAGCAGCTGGTTTACGAGCAGCTGTCTTACTTGGAGCACGACGAGTTTTCTTTTCTTCGGCAGCTGGTTCAGCAGATGGAGCAGCTACTTGAGCTTCTGCACCACGACCCAATGTATCGCCTTTGTATACCCAAACTTTTACGCCGATGATGCCGTATGTAGTTTCAGCTTCGGAAGTTGCGTAATCGATATCCGCCTTCAATGTATGAAGTGGAACGCGACCTTCACGGTACCATTCGCGACGAGCAATCTCAGCACCATTCAAACGACCTGATGACATGATCTTGATGCCTTGTGCGCCAAGGCGCATTGCATTTTGCATTGCACGCTTCATCGCACGACGGAACATGATACGTTTTTCGAGCTGCTGAGTAATTGAGTCAGCGATCAATTGCGCATCAACTTCAGGCTTACGAATTTCTTCGATATTCACGTGAACTGGAACACCCATACGCTTTTGCAATTCGCGGCGGAGCACTTCAATATCTTCGCCTTTTTTACCGATTACAACACCTGGACGTGAGCTATAGATAGTGATACGGGCATTCTTTGCAGGACGCTCGATAACTACTTTGCTTACAGATGCGTTCTTCAACTTCTTCTTCAGATAGATGCGGACATCTACGTCCTCTTTCAACATCTTTGCGAAGTCAGTATTGTTTGCATACCACTTTGATGTCCAATTCTTCGTTACCGCGAGTCGGAATCCGGTTGGGTTTATCTTTTGTCCCATATCTTTCCTTAGTTACTCAAGGTCACGGTAATGTGACATGTTTGTTTTTCAATTTGATTGCCACGACCCTTAGCGCGTGCTGTGAAGCGCTTCAAGGAAGTACCTTTATCAACAATAATTGTTGAAACCTTGAGCTCATCAATGTCAGCACCTTTATTGTGTTCAGCGTTGGCCACTGCAGACTCAACCACTTTTTTCACAATGAAGGCAGCTTTCTTGGGGCTGAAGTTCAAAATGTTTAATGCGCGAGCAATCGGCAAGCCACGAATTTGGTCGGCGACCAAACGTGTCTTTTGCGCTGAAATGCGGGCACCCTTGTGAATAGCTTTAACTTCCATCATCATCCCCTTACTTCTTCGTTACTTTCTTGTCAGCAGCGTGACCTTTGAAAGTACGGGTCAAGGCAAATTCGCCTAACTTATGACCCACCATGTTTTCTGATACATATACCGGAACGTGTTGACGACCGTTATGTACAGCAATCGTCAGACCAATAAAGTCTGGGAGGATTGTTGAACGGCGTGACCAAGTTTTAATCGGCTTTTTGTCTTTGTTGGCTTGTGCAACTTCAACTTTTTTTACTAAGCTGGCGTCGCAGAATGGGCCTTTTTTAGCTGAACGTGTCATATCTATTTATCCTTATCGCTTAACGTTTTTGACGACGTTGAACGATCATCGAAGTTGTACGCTTATTGCGACGTGTACGATAACCTTTGGTTGGTGTGCCCCATGGGGATACAGGTACACGGCCTTCGCCAGTTCTACCTTCACCACCACCGTGTGGGTGATCTACTGGGTTCATTGCCACACCGCGAACGGTTGGGCGAATACCGCGCCAGCGATTTGCACCGGCTTTACCGATAACACGCAAGCTATGCTCTTCGTTGCCAACTTCGCCAATAGTGGCACGGCAGTCAATCAGAACACGGCGAACTTCACCAGAGCGCAAACGCACTTGAGCGTAAACGCCTTCACGAGCCAACAATACTGCAGAACCACCAGCGGAGCGTGCTACCTGAGCGCCCTTGCCTGGCATGATTTCTACACAGTGAATCGTGCTACCAACTGGAATGTTGCGAATTGGCAAATTGTTACCAGACTTAATTGGGGCTTCTGAGCCACTCATCAATGCCTGACCAACAGTCATGCCTTTTGCAGCAAGAATATAGCGACGCTCACCATCAGCAAACACGATCAATGCAATATTTGCACTGCGGTTTGGATCGTATTCCAAGCGTTCAACTTTTGCTGGAATACCATCTTTGTCGTTGCGTTTGAAATCAACAACACGATAGTGATGCTTATGACCACCACCTTTATGACGGGTAGTGATGTGACCATTATTGTTACGACCCGCTTTTTGGAATTGTGGCTCTACCAACGCTGCAAAAGGTTTACCTTTATGCAGGTCAGGATTTACCACCTTGACCATTGAACGACGACCTGGTGAGGTCGGTTTTGTCTTCATCAAAGGCATGATTAATTCGCCTCCGCTTCAAAGTTAATTTCTTGACCTGGCTTCAAGCTTACGTAGGCCTTCTTAGTGTGGTCACGACGACCTTCAAAACGGCCATAGCGCTTAGGCTTACCCTTTTGATTCACGATTTGAACAGAGTCAACTTGCACTTTAAAGAGCAACTCAACTGCTTGTTTAACATCGCTCTTGTTTGCATCGCGAGCTACTTGGAAAACTACTTGTTCGTTTTTCTCTGCAACCATAGTGGCTTTTTCAGAGATAACCGGTCCAAGCAGAACCCTCATCAGGTTGTGATCATTTTTACGGACTTGGCTCATTTCAGCAACTCCTCAATTTTTGCGATCGCAGCTTTGCTTACCAATACTTTTTTGTATTGAACCAAAGCTAATGGATCAGCGTGCTGTGGCTCACATACAGCAACTTTGTGCAAGTTACGTGATGCCAAGTACAAATTCTCGCTAACCTGATCAACAATAATCAAGACTGAATCCAAGCCCATTGCTTTAACTTTGTCAGCTAAAACTTTAGTCTTTGGAGCGTCAAGAGAAAATTGATCAACAACATTCAAACGACCTTCGCGTGCTAACTGAGACAAAATAGATCTCATACCAGCGCGGTACATTTTCTTGTTTACTTTTTGGCTGAAATTCTCTTCTGGAGAATTCGGGAATATACGACCACCTCCACGCCACAGCGGGGAAGAGCTCATACCAGCACGTGCACGACCAGTACCTTTTTGACGCCAAGGTTTCTTGGTTGTGTGCTTAACTTGCTCACGGTCTTTTTGTGCACGGTTACCGCTACGTGCATTTGCTTGGTAAGCCACTACAACTTGGTGTACCAATGCTTCGTTATATTCACGCTCGAATACTTCTGGTGAAGCTTGTACGCCTGCACCTAAAGTACCGTTGTCTTGGAGAAGCTTAAGTTCCATATTCGCTCTCCTTATTTCTTCTTCAACGGTGTCTTCACCGCTGGAGTAACAATAACTTTACCGCCTGGGGCACCTGGAATAGCGCCTTTAACCATGATGAGATTACGTTCTGCATCAATGCGTGCGATGACTAAATTTTGAACTGTACGTGTAACGTCACCCAAGTGACCGGTCATACGCTTACCAGGGAAAACACGACCTGGATCTTGCGCCATACCGATTGAGCCTGGTACGTTATGTGAACGTGAGTTACCGTGAGATGCGCGGCCAGAAGCGAAGTGATAACGCTTGATGGTACCTGCGTAACCCTTACCGATAGACACACCTTGTACGTCCACTTTTTGACCAGCAGTAAATGCAGTGTCAGCAGGAATAACTTGTCCTGGTGTCATTTCTGCGATTTTTGCTGCATCTAATTGGAATTCGTTGAGACCGTTACCAGCCATCACACCAGCTTTGGCGAAGTGACCAGCCATTGCTTTAGTAACGCGAGTAGCTCTACGTGTGCCATGTGCCAACTGGATAGCATCATAGCCATCAGTTGCCTGGGTCTTGATTTGAGCGATTCTGTTGTCGCTCACGTCAATTACGGTTACAGGGATAGAATCCCCTTCGTCCGTAAATAGACGGGTCATGCCGACCTTGCGGCCGATTAAGCCTAAGCTCATATTCATGCTCCACGCCGACTTCGATTGGTCGGCAAAATTAATTTAAATGATTTACAAGTAAAAGTACTTCTAAATCAATAAGTTACAACGTTTTTAATGCTGATAAAACTAAGATTTTCGCCGAAATAATTGAGCGAAGCCTTAGATTCTATCCCGAAAACCCAGTCTTGACAAGCAAAAAGACCGGAAAATACAAATTACTGCAACTTAATTTCGACGTCTACACCTGCTGGGAGGTCTAATTTCATCAAAGCATCTACAGTTTTCTCTGTAGGATCAACAATATCCATCAAACGGAGATGGGTACGGATCTCTAACTGATCACGAGATGTCTTGTTCACGTGTGGTGAGCGCAAGATATCAAAGCGCTCGATACGGGTTGGCAAAGGTACTGGGCCCTTAACAACTGCACCAGTACGCTTAGCTGTATCAACAATTTCAGCTGCAGACTGGTCGATCAAACGGTAATCAAATGCTTTAAGGCGAATACGAATTTTTTGGTTTTGCATATTAATTCCAAAGAGCGTTGTGGTGCTGCCACGTTATACATCTAAAGAGCTCGGTGACATCAGCAGCACTGATGTCACCGGTTAGCAAACCGCTAAATATTTTTACTAATTAATACCGACTACTTAAGCCAAAATCTTTGCAACCACGCCGGCGCCAACAGTACGGCCACCTTCACGGATCGCAAAACGTAAACCTTCTTCCATCGCGATTGGGGCGATGAGTTTTACGGTAATCGTGACGTTATCACCAGGCATAACCATTTCTTTGTCTTTTGGCAACTCGATTGAACCAGTTACGTCCGTTGTACGGAAGTAAAACTGTGGACGATAGTTGTTAAAGAATGGTGTATGACGGCCACCTTCATCTTTACCCAAGATGTAAACCTCGGCTGTAAAGTGAGTATGTGGAGTGATTGAACCTGGCTTAGCCAATACTTGGCCGCGCTCAACTTCTTCACGTTTTGTACCGCGTAACAAGATACCAACGTTATCGCCTGCTTGACCTTGGTCGAGCAATTTGCGGAACATTTCAACACCAGTACAAGTTGTCTTGAGTGTTGGCTTGATACCGATGATTTCGATCTCTTCACCCACTTTAACGATACCGCGCTCGATACGGCCTGTAACTACAGTACCGCGACCAGAGATAGAGAACACGTCTTCTACTGGCATCAAGAACGCACCGTCAACAGCACGCTCTGGAGTTGGGATGTAGGTATCTAATGCTTCAGCCAATTTCATGATGGCTTCTTTGCCCAATGGGCCTTCGTCGCCTTCAAGCGCTAACTTAGCAGAACCTTGAATGATTGGTGTGTCATCGCCAGGGAAGTTGTACTTAGATAGAAGCTCACGAACTTCCATTTCAACTAACTCGAGCAATTCAGCATCGTCAACCATGTCGCACTTGTTCAAGAATACGACGATGTAAGGAACACCAACTTGGCGTGCCAAGAGGATGTGCTCACGTGTTTGTGGCATTGGGCCGTCAGCAGCAGAGCAAACTAAAATTGCGCCGTCCATCTGAGCAGCACCAGTAATCATGTTCTTAACGTAGTCAGCATGTCCTGGGCAGTCAACGTGTGCGTAGTGACGGTTTGCTGTCTCGTACTCAACGTGCGCAGTATTAATCGTAATACCACGTGCTTTTTCTTCTGGAGCAGCATCGATCTGATCGTATGCTTTAGCTTCGCCACCGAATGCTTTAGAAAGCACGGTTGCAATTGCTGCTGTCAATGTGGTTTTACCGTGGTCAACGTGACCGATGGTGCCTACGTTTACGTGCGGTTTTGTCCGCTCGAATTTTTCTTTTGCCATTTTTGTCTGCCTTCTTTAGCTAGTCAATATTCAAAATTAATGTGGATAAATTACTTCGCTTTAGCAGCCATAACTGCTTCAGCAACGTTCTTAGGTGCTTCGGAATAATGCTTAAATTCCATGGTGTAGGTAGCGCGACCTTGGGTCAACGAGCGCAAGCCAGTTGAGTAACCAAACATCTCTGCCAACGGCACTTCAGCGCGAACGATCTTACCGCCGCCTGGAATGTCGTCCATACCTTGCAAAATACCGCGACGGGATGAAAGATCACCCATTACGTTACCCATGAAATCTTCTGGTGTTTCAACTTCAACAGCCATCATCGGCTCAAGCAACACTGGCGCTGCTTTACGCATACCGTCTTTGAATGCCATAGAGCCCGCCATCTTAAATGCGTTTTCATTGGAGTCAACATCATGGTATGAACCGAAGAACAATGTAGCTTTGATATCTACAACTGGATAGCCAGCCAAAATACCGGAATTCAATGTTTCACGAATTCCTTTTTCTACTGCAGGGATGTATTCGCGTGGAACCACACCGCCCTTAATAGCGTCAATGAATTCAAAACCTTTGCCTGGCTCTTGTGGCTCAAGCTTCAATACCACGTGACCGTATTGACCGCGACCACCGGACTGCTTAACAAACTTGCCTTCGATTTCTTCGCAAACCTTGCGAATAGTTTCGCGATAGGCAACTTGTGGCTTACCAACAGTTGCTTCAACACCGAACTCACGACGCATACGGTCAACTAAAATTTCCAAGTGGAGCTCGCCCATTCCGGAAATAATAGTTTGGCCAGATTCTTCATCAGTCTTAACGCGGAATGATGGATCTTCTTGTGCCAAACGATTCAAAGCAAGACCCATTTTTTCTTGGTCTGGTTTTGTCTTAGGCTCAACAGCTTGAGAGATCACTGGCTCTGGGAATACCATGCGCTCCAAAATCACGATGCTATCTGGATCACACAATGTTTCGCCAGTAGTTGCGTCTTTTAGACCAACTGCAGCAGCGATATCACCTGCATAAACTTCTTTAATTTCTTCACGTTGGTTTGCATGCATCTGCAACAAACGTCCAACACGCTCTTTCTTGCCCTTGATTGGGTTGTAGATTGTGTCGCCTGATTTCATTACGCCCGAGTAAACACGGAAGAAGATGAGCTGACCAACGAATGGGTCGGTCATGATCTTAAATGCCAATGCAGAGAATTTCTCAGCATCGTCAGCTTTACGTGTTGTTGGGGTGCCGTCTTCCAATTCACATGGAACTGGTGGAACATCTAATGGGGATGGCAGTAGCTCAACCACTGCATCCAACATCGCCTGAACGCCTTTGTTTTTGAAAGCAGTTCCGCACATCATTGGAATGATTTCATTAGCAATAGTACGTTGACGCAATGCTTTTTTGATTTCTTCTTCGGTCAACTCTTCGCCACCGAGGTACTTCTCCATCAACTCTTCTGAACTTTCAGCGGCGGCTTCAACCATCTTTTCGCGCCACTCATCTGCAGACGCCTTTAATTCAGCAGGAATCTCTTCGTAGCTAAATTTAGTGCCTTGTGAAGCCTCATCCCAATAGATGGCCTTCATTTTGACCAAGTCCACAACGCCCTTGAAATTCTCTTCAGCGCCGATAGGAATCTGGATCAAGATTGGATTTGCTTTGAGACGTAACTTCATCTGGTCATAGACCTTAAAGAAGTTTGCACCAGTACGGTCCATCTTGTTTACGAATGCTAAACGTGGAACCTGGTACTTGTTAGCTTGACGCCAAACAGTTTCAGATTGTGGCTGAACACCACCTACCGCACAGTAAACCATGCAAGCACCATCTAACACGCGCATTGAACGCTCAACTTCAATAGTGAAGTCTACGTGTCCTGGGGTATCAATAATATTGATACGGTGCTCTGGGAAATTACCAGCCATGCCCTTCCAGAACGTTGTTGTAGCAGCAGAAGTAATCGTGATGCCACGCTCTTGCTCTTGCTCCATCCAGTCCATGGTTGCAGCGCCATCATGTACTTCACCGATCTTGTGGTTAACACCGGTGTAGAACAAAACGCGTTCTGTAGTTGTTGTCTTACCTGCGTCAATGTGCGCAGAAATACCGATATTGCGGTATTTGTCGATAGGAGTTTTACGTGCCACTGTTGGTACCTTTTCTTTGCTGTGCGATTAGAAGCGGAAATGGGAGAAAGCTTTGTTAGCTTCTGCCATACGGTGAACTTCTTCACGCTTCTTCATTGCTCCGCCGCGACCTTCTGCAGCTTCTAATAATTCGTTGGCCAAACGTTGAGCCATGGATTTCTCACCACGCTTTTTAGCGGCTTCGCGCACCCAGCGCATTGCCAAAGCAGAACGGCGTGATGGACGAACCTCAACAGGAACCTGATAGTTAGCACCACCAACACGACGGCTCTTCACCTCAACCATTGGCTTAACGTTGCCCATAGCTGTTGAGAAAACTTCGAGTGGTTCTTTGTTTGCTTTTTTCTCGATGTGATCAAAGGCACCGTAAACGATACGCTCTGCAACCGATTTCTTGCCGTCCAACATGAGGACGTTCATGAATTTAGCTACTTCTACATTTCCGAATTTTGGATCCGGCAAAATTTCCCGTTTGGGAACTTCACGACGACGTGGCATAACTACTCCTTCAGTTCAGTTAGGGGCGACCCACATGGATCACCCGCTCCGGTTGCCCTACTATCTAAGAAGATTCCTAGACGGAACAACCACTTACTTGTCTTTTAAGTCTGACAAACGAAGACTTACTACAAATACTTCAGCAAAAATCTATTGAAAGATTAAGCAGATTTCTTAGCGCGCTTTGCACCGTACTTGGAACGTGACTGCTTACGGTCTTTAACACCTTGCAAGTCAAGTGAGCCACGAACGATGTGGTAACGAACACCTGGCAAATCCTTTACACGACCGCCACGGATTAACACTACTGAGTGTTCCTGGAGGTTGTGGCCTTCACCACCAATGTATGAAATCACTTCAAAACCATTGGTTAAGCGAACTTTGGCTACTTTACGAAGCGCAGAGTTAGGCTTTTTAGGAGTAGTGGTGTACACACGTGTACAAACACCACGGCGCTGCGGACTGTTTTCCAGTGCAGGGCTCTTGCTTTTAACGATCAGCCTGGATCTTGGCTTGCGTATTAATTGATTAATTGTTGGCATAAAATAGCTCGGTTAGTACTTCTTTGTTGCTTTCTTCAAGAAAATCAATGACTTAGAGAATTTCTAGGTCAAAAAGACCCTCTTCTGAATCAGTAGAACTCAGCATTCTAGCTTGGCCAGCCTTTTCCGTCAACTTAATGGGGAAAAAACTGGCCATTTCTGGCCAGAATTACCAAATTAGCTCGGATCAGCCTCCCCAGCAGGAGCAACGACTTCAGCCTCGATTTCTACAGGCATATTGGCCATTGCTTCCTCTTCGGCGGCAATCATTTGAGCGCGATCACGCTCGAATTGCTCTCTGACCTTGCGTGCACGGCGATAAGACAAGCCAGTACCAGCAGGGATCAGACGACCAATAATGACGTTTTCCTTGAGGCCACGGAGTGTATCGGTCTTGCCCATAAT
Organism: Polynucleobacter sp. JS-Polo-80-F4; assembly: GCF_018881965.1. Lineage (GTDB taxonomy): Bacteria > Pseudomonadota > Gammaproteobacteria > Burkholderiales > Burkholderiaceae > Polynucleobacter. The sequence goes on along the minus strand of NZ_JACVPI010000001.1, from coordinate 876,445 downwards.
TGCGGCTTCGGTCAATACACGGGTGGTTTCTTGGAAAGAAGCCGCTGAAATGAAGCTGTCTGTCGACAAGGATGCTTTAGTAATACCCAACAGTACGTTTTCGAACTGAGCTGGGCGCTTACCTGCAGCAATCACTAAATCGTTAGCGTCATACAGTTTTGAACGCTCAACTTGCTCACCAGTGATGTAGGCAGTATCGCCACCATCAGTGATTTGCACACGACGCAACATTTGACGCACGATCACTTCAATGTGCTTGTCATTAATCTTCACGCCTTGCAAACGGTAAACGTCTTGAACTTCATCAACAATGTAAATCGCCAACTCTTCAATACCGCGGAGAGTCAAGATGTCATGCGGATCGGCAGGGCCTTCCACAATCATCTCGCCCTTGTTCACAACTTGACCGTCATGAACAAGAACTTGCTTCTCTTTAGGAATCAAGAATTCATTGGCTTCGCCGTCCATATCGGTAATCACCAAACGCTGTTTACCTTTGGTTTCTTTACCGAAGGAAACTGTTCCAGTAACTTTCGCCAAGACAGCTGCATCTTTTGGTGAACGTGCTTCGAACAATTCTGCAACGCGTGGCAAGCCACCGGTAATGTCGCGAGTCTTCTGTGATTCGATTGGAATACGTGCCAATACTTCACCAACTTCGACCTTCTGACCATCTTTAACAGTAATCAGAGCGCCTACTTGGAGGCCAATGTTTACTGGGTGATCAGTACCAGCGATCATGACTTCGTTACCCTTGTCATCAACCAAGTTGATCATTGGGCGAACGCCTTTGCTTGCAGCAGAGCGACGTTTGCCATCAATAACCACCAAAGTGGAAAGACCAGTAACTTCGTCAACCTGCTTAGCAACAGTTACGCCTTCTTCAACGTTGTCGAAGCGAGCGATGCCAGCGTACTCAGAAATAATCGGACGTGTTAATGGATCCCAAGTCGCTAAGCTTGCGCCAGCCTTCACTGCTGCATCTTCTTTCAACAAGAGAGTTGCACCGTAAGGCACTTTGTGACGCTCGCGCTCACGACCATTCTCATCAACGATCAAGGCTTCGCCAGAACGTGAAATCACGATCTGCTCACCCTTCGCGTTCTTCACAACACGCATCGTGCCGGAGAACTTCAATGCACCGTTAGACTTGGCTTCAATATTGCTTGCAACCAATGCACGTGACGCTGCACCGCCGATGTGGAAGGTACGCATAGTCAACTGTGTGCCTGGCTCACCGATAGACTGAGCAGCGATAACACCAACCGCTTCACCAACGTTCACCAAACCACCGCGACCTAGATCACGTCCGTAGCACTTAGCGCACAAGCCAAAGCGAGTTAAGCAAGACAATACTGTGCGAACTTTAACTTCGTCGATACCCAATGCCACGATTTGATCAACATGATCTTCATCGAGCAAGGTGTCGTTCGGAACGATAACTTCTTGTGTGTCAGGGTGAACGATGTCACCGATACATACACGACCCAAAATACGATCGCGCAATGCTTCGATAATTTCGCCGCCTTCAACAAGCGCCTTCATTGTTACGCCTGAAGTTGCGCCGCAATCATCCTCAATCACCACGAGATCTTGAGTCACGTCGCACAAACGACGTGTCAAGTAACCAGAGTTCGCTGTCTTCAACGCTGTATCAGCAAGACCTTTACGAGCACCGTGGGTTGAAATGAAGTACTGCAATACGTTCAAGCCTTCACGGAAGTTCGCAGTAATTGGGGTTTCAATGATGGAGCCATCAGGCTTTGCCATCAAACCACGCATACCAGCCAACTGACGAATCTGCGCTGCAGATCCACGCGCACCAGAATCCGCCATCATGTAGATGGAGTTGAAAGATTCTTGACGAACAGTCTTACCGTTACGATCGAGTACGTCAACGTGTGACAACTCGTCCATCATCGCCTTACCAACTTGGTCGCCTGCGGCACCCCAAATATCAACCACGTTGTTATAACGCTCTTGATTGGTTACGAGACCTGACATGAACTGCTTGTCATACTCTTTAACCTTGGCAGAAGCCTCAGTGATGATGCGCTCTTTAGAAGTTGGGATCAGCATATCGTCAATCGCAACCGAGATACCAGCATTGGTCGCCAAGCGGAAACCAGACTGCAAGAGGCGGTCAGCAAAAATCACTGTTTCACGCAAACCGCACTTGCGGAATGATGTGTTGATCAAACGTGAGATTTCTTTTTTCTTCAAAGGCTTGTTAATTTCCTCGAAAGACATGCCTTTAGGCAAAATCTCAGACAAGATTGCACGGCCAACTGATGTTTGGTAGATCTTGGTCTTTTCAGCAAAACGGGCGTCGCCCTCTGCCTTCTTGTCCACAATCTCAAACTCAGTAATACGCACAGCAACACGAGAAGCCAATTCAACTTGACCTGCTTCGTATGCGCGCACTACTTCAGTAATGTTGGCGAAAACCATACCTTCGCCTTTACCGTTGATCTTGTCACGTGTAGCGTAATACAGACCTAACACCACGTCCTGTGAAGGAACGATTGATGGTTCGCCGTTAGCTGGGAACAATACGTTGTTCGAAGCCAACATCAATGTACGTGCTTCCATTTGCGCTTCGAGCGACAAAGGAACGTGAACCGCCATTTGGTCACCGTCAAAGTCCGCGTTAAATGCCGCGCAAACTAATGGGTGCAATTGGATTGCTTTACCTTCAATCAGCATTGGCTCGAAAGCCTGAATACCAAGACGGTGCAATGTAGGCGCACGGTTCAACATGATTGGATGTTCACGAATCACTTCTTCGAGAATGTCCCAAACGATTGGAGTCTGGCTCTCAACTTCTTTCTTCGCAGCCTTAATAGTGGTTGCAATTCCTAAAGTCTCAAGCTTGTTGAAAATAAATGGTTTGAACAACTCTAAAGCCATCAATTTTGGCAAGCCGCACTGATGCAATTTCAATGTAGGGCCAACCACGATGACTGAACGACCAGAGTAGTCAACGCGTTTACCCAACAAGTTTTGACGGAAACGACCGCTCTTACCTTTAATCATCTCAGCCAAGGACTTGAGAGGACGCTTGTTAGCGCCAGTCATAGCCTTACCGCGACGACCGTTGTCGAGCAATGAGTCAACCGCTTCTTGCAACATCCGTTTTTCGTTGCGAACGATGATCTCTGGTGCGCGCAACTCTAACAAACGCTTCAAACGATTGTTACGGTTAATAACGCGACGATAGAGATCGTTCAAATCGGAGGTAGCAAAGCGACCGCCATCCAATGGCACCAATGGGCGCAATTCAGGTGGCAATACTGGCAATACTTCCATGATCATCCAGTCAGGCTTAATACCTGAAGTCTGGAACGCCTCGAGCACTTTTAAGCGCTTAGCGTATTTCTTGATCTTGGCATCGCTACCAGTAGCTTTCAAGTCGGCACGAATAGTCTCTACTTCACGATCGATATCAATCGAACGCAAGAGATCACGAATACCTTCCGCGCCCATGATGGCGGTAAATGCACCGTCACCATACTCTTCAGTCTTAGCAATGTACTCGTCTTCAGACATGATCTGACCGCGCTTCATCGCGCCTTCAGGAGTCATGCCAGGATCAACCACTACATATGCCTCAAAGTAGAGAACGCGCTCGATATCACGTAATGTCATATCGAGAACCATACCCAAACGGGATGGCAAGGACTTCAAGAACCAGATGTGCGCTACAGGGGCTGCCAACTCAATGTGGCCCATGCGCTCACGACGTACCTTGGCGAGAGTTACTTCAACGCCGCACTTCTCGCAGATTACGCCACGGAACTTTAAACGCTTGTACTTACCGCATAAGCACTCGTAGTCTTTGGTTGGTCCAAAAATCTTGGCGCAGAACAAACCATCACGCTCGGGCTTAAAAGTCCGGTAGTTGATGGTTTCTGGTTTGCGTACTTCACCAAAAGACCATGAGCGAATTTTCTCAGGAGATGCGAGACCAATTTTGATGACATCAAACTGCTCTTCGCCCTGCGTTTGCTTAAATAAATCGAGCAATGCTTTCATATCAGTTGCGCTCCATGTCAATGTCAATACCCAACGAACGGATTTCTTTTACCAGCACGTTGAAGGATTCGGGCATGCCAGCATCAATCGTGTGCTCGCCCTTGACGATGTTTTCGTAAACCTTGGTACGGCCTGCGACGTCATCGGACTTCACTGTCAGCATTTCCTGCAAGACATATGAAGCACCGTATGCTTCGAGGGCCCAGACTTCCATCTCACCAAAGCGCTGACCACCGAACTGAGCTTTACCGCCCAATGGCTGTTGCGTTACTAAAGAGTAAGGTCCGGTTGAACGTGCGTGCATCTTGTCATCGACCAAATGGTGGAGCTTCAAGACGTGCATTACGCCAACGGTTACTGGACGCTCAAACTGATCGCCAGTACGACCGTCGCACAAAATCATTTGCTGACGTGATGGTGTCATCTTCAAAGATTTAGCAACATCTTCTGGATACGCCAACTCGAGCATGCGTCCGATTTCAGCTTCTGTAGCACCGTCAAACACTGGAGTAGCAAATGGCAAGCCTTGACGGAGATTCTCAGCCAAAACATTGATCTGCTCATCAGTGAAGTTGTCGATATCTTCAATGCGGCCTGTTTCGTTGTAAAGCTGTTTGAAAAACTTACGCAATTCAGCTTGCTTAGCATGTTCACGAACCATCTCGTCGATACGCTTACCAATACCTTGAGCCGCCCAACCTAAGTGGGTTTCCAAGATCTGACCAACGTTCATACGGGAAGGAACGCCCAATGGGTTCAAGACGATGTCTACAGGGCGTCCGTCAGCCATAAATGGCATGTCTTCTGCTGGAGCGATTTTAGAAACCACACCTTTGTTACCGTGACGACCGGCCATCTTGTCACCAGGCTGCAAGCGACGCTTAACTGCCAAGTACACCTTAACCATCTTCGTTACGCCAGGCTGCAAATCATCACCCTGGGTAAGTTTGGTGCGCTTCTCTTCAAAAGCTTCGTCAAACTGTTTACGTTTCGCTTCGATAGAAGACTTGATTGCTTCAACTTGTGAGGCAACTTCGTCATCCGCTGGACGAACATCAAACCAATGGTATTTGTCTAAATCAGCAAGGTATTCCTTGTCGATCTTTGTGCCCTTAGCTAATTTCTTAGGGCCGCCGTTAGCAACTTTGCCAATCAACAGCTTTTCTAAACGCATGAAGGCATCGCCCTCAACAATACGCAACTGGTCGTTCAAGTCCAAACGATAGCGTTGTAATTCTTCCTGAATGATTGACTGTGCACGGGCATCGCGCTCAATACCTTCACGAGTGAAGACCTGAACATCGATAACAGTGCCGATCATTCCTGATGGAACGCGCAAAGAAGTATCTTTAACGTCAGATGCTTTTTCACCGAAGATCGCACGGAGGAGCTTCTCTTCAGGAGTGAGAGTAGTCTCGCCCTTAGGAGTTACCTTGCCAACCAATACGTCGCCAGCTTCAACTTCAGCACCGATGTAAACAATACCGCTCTCATCCAAACGGGAGAGTTGTGACTCTGCCAAATTGGAAATATCGCGAGTAATTTCTTCTGAACCAAGTTTGGTATCACGCGCAACTACTGACAACTCTTCAATATGAATAGAGGTGTAGCGGTCGTCAGCAACAACTTTCTCAGAGATCAAGATTGAATCTTCGAAGTTATAACCGTTCCATGGCATAAATGCCACAGTCATGTTTTGACCCAAAGCCAATTCACCCAAATCGGTAGATGCGCCATCAGCAACTACGTCGCCGCGGACAACACGATCACCCGCTTGAACGATTGGACGTTGGTTAATGTTGGTGTTTTGATTTGAACGGGTGTACTTGATGAGGTTATAAATATCCACACCAACTTCACCAGCAGCTGTCTCATCATCGTTTACACGAATCACAACACGGTTAGCGTCAACATAATCAACGATACCGCCACGGGACGCCAAAATAACTGTACCGGAGTCGACTGCAACAATACGCTCTAACCCTGTACCAACTAATGGCTTATCTGGACGTAAGCAAGGAACCGCTTGACGCTGCATGTTCGCACCCATCAACGCACGGTTCGCATCATCATGCTCTAAGAATGGAACGAGTGAAGCAGCAGCAGAAACGATCTGGCTAGGAGCAACGTCGATGAAATCGATGCGCTCTGGGCTAACCATCATGGTCTCACCAGCTTGACGCGCTGAAACCAATTCGTCGGCCAACTTACCGCTCTTGTCGATTGTTGCATTTGCCTGAGCAATCACATACTTTGCTTCCTCAATCGCAGAGAGGTAAACCACTTCATCGCTTACCTTGCTATTGGAAACCTTACGGTATGGAGTTTCTAAGAAACCATGCTCATTCAAACGCGCAAATAACGCGAGTGAGTTGATCAAACCAATGTTTGGTCCTTCTGGAGTTTCGATTGGGCAAACACGTCCGTAGTGGGTTGGATGCACGTCACGCACTTCAAAGCCTGCGCGCTCGCGTGTCAAACCACCAGGTCCCAATGCAGAAATACGACGCTTGTGCGTGATCTCTGAAAGTGGGTTGGTTTGATCCATAAACTGGGACAACTGTGAAGAACCGAAGAACTCACGAATCGCAGAAGAGATTGGCTTGCTGTTAATCAAGTCATGCGGCATGAGGTTTTCTGTTTCGGCTTGGCCGAGACGTTCTTTAACCGCACGCTCAACACGTGACAAACCTGCACGGAATTGGTTTTCTGCCAATTCACCAACGCAACGTACACGACGATTACCTAAGTGATCGATATCGTCTACTTCGCCTTTGCCGTTACGCAAATCTACGAGGGACTTAATAGTGTCGAGAATATCTTCGTTCGACAGAACCATTGGACCTTCCATTTCTGGACGGTTCAAACGGCTGTTGACCTTCATACGGCCTACGCGTGACAAATCGTAAGTATCTTCGTTGTAGAACAAGCGCTGGAACAAGGCTTCAACAGCATCTTCTGTTGGAGGCTCACCAGGACGCATCATGCGGTAGATGGCGATACGTGCAGCCATTTGATCCGCGGTTTCATCAGTACGTAATGTCTGTGAAATGTACGCACCAGAATCCAAATCATTGGTGTAGATTGTTTCTAATTGCTTGATACCTGCATCGCGTAATGTAGCCAATACTTCTTCAGTGATTTCATCATTAGCGTAAGCCAAGATTTCACCAGAATCTGGATCAACAATATTGCGTGCAACCACGCGACCAATTAAATAGTCATCTGGTACGGCGATCGTTTTTGTCTTAGCGGCTTCGAGTTCGCGGATGTGCTTTGCATTGATACGCTTGTCTTTTTGAATGACTACAACGCCATTCTTGTCGAGCACATCAAAGCTGGCTAACTGACCACGCAAACGCTCTGGCACAAATTCCATTGAGCCGCCGTTAGCAGTCAATGAGAAATGGTCAAAGTTAAAGAAGTTAGCAAGAATCTGTTCGTTGTTTAAGCCAATTGCTTTGAGCAAAATGGTGACAGGCATCTTACGACGACGGTCAACGCGGAAATAGAGAATATCTTTTGGATCAAACTCGAAATCGAGCCATGAACCACGGTAAGGAATGATGCGTGCTGAGAACAGCAACTTACCTGAGCTATGTGTCTTGCCCTTGTCGTGCTCAAAGAACACGCCTGGGGAGCGGTGCAACTGAGAAACGATCACGCGCTCAGTACCGTTGATCACAAAAGAGCCATTTTCTGTCATGAGTGGAATTTCACCCATGTAGACTTCGCTCTCTTTTACCTCTTTAACCTTAGTAGGCGCTTCGCGATCATAAATAATCAAGCGAACTTTTGCGCGTAAGGCAGAGTGGTATGTGTAACCACGTTGTTGACATTCTTTAACGTCAAATGGTGGCTGTGATAACTGGTAAGACACGTATTCCATACGTGCATAGCCGTTGTTAGACACAATTGGGAACGCTGATGTAAAGGCAGCTTGAAGTCCCTCAGTAAGGCGAGACATTGCTGGCTTTTCAGCCTGTAAAAATTTAGCGTAGGATTCCAGCTGCGTTGCGATCAGGTACGGAACCTGGTGGTTGTTTACTCGCTTAGCAAAGCTTTTACGGACTCGCTTGCGTTCGGTGAAGCTATAGTTCATTTCATCTCCGAATTCAGCGACTGTACAAAGATTTGGCGATTGGCCACTACCAATCACTGGCGGACAACACTAAATCGAAAGATCCAGTGTCCGACCAAACTTGCATTCTGCAGTCGTATCAGAAGGCAAACCCGATTTCAATCAGAAATGAAATCGGGTTTGACCTCTAAAGATCAAACCCAACGTAACTAACGACTCCTTTTGGGAGGCGTTAGAAAAGTTTGTGTTACTTGATTTCTGACTTAGCGCCTGCTTCGTCAAGCTTCTTCTTAGCTTCTTCAGCTGTCTTCTTATCAACAGCTTCTTTGATTGGCTTCGGTGCACCGTCAACCAAGTCCTTAGCTTCTTTCAAGCCAAGACCAGTAATTTCGCGAACTGCCTTAATTACTGAAACCTTGTTTGCGCCAGCTTCGAGCAAGTTAACAGTGAATTCTGTTTGCTCTTCAGCAGCAGCGCCGCCAGCTGCACCGGCAGGACCAGCAACAGCCATCGCTGCAGCTGAAACGCCAAACTTCTCTTCGAACGCCTTAACCAAGTCGTTCAAATCCATAACGGACATGCTACCTACTGCATCAATGATTTCTTCTTTAGTAATCGCCATTTTTAGCTCCTAATACTTAAATAGTTAATCTGTCGCTTATTCAGCGGCAGGGGTTTCTTTTGCTTCTGTTCCAGCTTCTGGGGCTGCGGCTGCAGGCTCAGCGGCTGCTTCAGGAGCTGCGGCTTCAGCAACTACTTCTGCTGGGGCTGCTGCTTCTGCTGCAGGTGCTGCCACTTCGGCTACCGGAGCAGGTGCTCCTGCGGCTTTCTGTGCTGCTACTGCGCCCAATACGCGAGCCATAGCAGAAACTGGGGCCAACATGACACCCAACAACTGAGATAACAACTCGTCGCGGCTTGGAATAGACGCGAGGGATTTAACGCCCGCTACGTCCAACAACTTGCCGTTATATAAGCCAGCAGTAATGACTAGCTTGTCTTGAGTCTTAGCAAAGTTCTGCAATACTTTTGCCGAAGCAATCGGATCAGCAGAGATGCCGTAGATCAAGGGGCCAACCATCGAATCAGCAAGAGGCTCAAACTGTGTGCCTTGTGCAGCACGGCGTGCCAATGTGTTCTTCAAAACGCGAAGATATACACCTTGGTCACGTGCGCTAGCACGTAGCTTTGTCAACTGCTCTACTGGAATACCACGGTATTCAGCGAGCACGACTGTTTGAGCTCCAGCCAATTGAGCGCCGACATCAGCAACAATCGCTTTTTTGTCTTGTACATTCAAAGGCACGGTTTAACTCCTAAAAAACCAACTGTTTCCAGTTGGGGTTACACACCAGCGTCTGATCATTTGTTCACAAGGTTCTTGTGAAAATCTTTTCAGGGTCGCCATCTGCGCTGGCTATTACTTTCGTAACGATTAAGAATTAACTCTTTACAAGCAATTAATCCACCAACGGTCTTTGATGTTCGACTCCCACCCAAAGAGTGCGAGTCGACCCAAAGTTCTTTTTTGTTACAAGCTAATTAAGCTGCTGCCTGTAACGATGCTTGGTCTACGCGTACGCCTGCACCCATGGTGCTGCTTACGGCAACCTTCTTTAAATAAATACCCTTAGATGCAGGCGGCTTAGCTTTATTCAAAGCCTCGAGCAATGCGAGCAAGTTGGATTTCAATGCAGTTGGCTCGAATGAACGACGGCCAATGCTTGCGTGCACGATACCGGCTTTGTCCACACGGAACTGAACTTGACCGGCTTTTGCATTTTTAACTGCAGTAGCAACGTCAGGAGTCACTGTTCCAACTTTTGGATTCGGCATCAAACCACGTGGGCCCAATACTTGACCTAAAGTACCAACAATTTTCATTGTGTCTGGAGATGCGATCAAAATATCAAAATCAATTTTGCCGCCTTTAATTTGTTCAGCAAGCTCTTCCATGCCAACGATTTCTGCGCCAGCGGCTTTAGCTTGTTCAGCCTTCTCGCCTTGTGCAAAAACAGCAACACGAACATGCTTACCTGTACCAGCTGGGAGCACTACTGCGCCACGCACAACTTGGTCAGATTTCTTAGCATCAATACCCAACTGAACTGCAACGTCGATTGACTCATCAAACTTAGCAGTTGCACACTCTTTAACGAGGTTCAATGCATCGTCTAATGAATAAAACTTATTGCGATCAACTTTAGATTGAATTGCTTTAACGCGTTTAGATAATTTAGTCATGATTAGAGACCTTCCACAGTGATGCCCATGGAACGGGCGCTACCAGCGATTGTTCTAACAGCTGCGTCCATATCGGCTGCTGTCAAATCTGGCATTTTTGCTTTAGCGATTTCTTCCGCTTGAGCACGAGTAATTGAACCCACTTTATCGGTATGAGGACGTGGTGATCCTTTTTCAATCTTCGCAGCCTTCTTAATCATGATGGTTGCTGGAGGAGTCTTCATGATGAACGTGAAGCTCTTATCAGCGAACGCTGTAATCACGACTGGAATTGGCAGGCCAGGTTCCATGCTCTGAGTTTGAGCATTGAACGCCTTACAGAATTCCATAATGTTAAGACCGCGTTGACCCAATGCTGGACCTACGGGTGGTGATGGATTTGCTTTACCTGCAGGGATCTGCAGCTTAATAAAGCCAATAATCTTCTTTGCCATGTGTGCTCCTTAAAGCGCGCCTAACCTCATTAGGAAAGACCGCTGTTGAGTAAACGCTTCGCTAGTTTTTGGCTATCTAGCTCCGCTCCTCGGTTATTGCTAACCACTTAACTACCAACTACTAAAACCAGGACTAAGTCCTTGTTTTTACATCTTTTCTACCTGGCCGAACTCCAGCTCAACTGGGGTACCGCGGCCAAAAATTGTAACAGAAACGCGCAATCTTGACTTCTCATAATTGACTTCTTCGATATTTCCGTTGAAATCAACAAATGGGCCTTCTTTAACTCGCACGATCTCGCCAACCTCAAACAGGGTCTTAGGCTTAGGTTTATCTACCCCAGCCTGCATTTGATCCATGATTTTGGCTACTTCAGCGGTAGAAATAGGGCTTGGACGGTTACGAACGCCGCCTACGAAACCAGTCACTTTTGGCGTGTTTTTCACCAAATGCCAGCTCTCGTCGGTCATTTCCATCTCAATCAGCACATATCCTGGGAAAAAACGACGCTCAGAAACTGATTTTGTACCGGATTTGATCTCCACAACTTCTTCGGAAGGGACCAAAATACGGCCAAATTTCTCAGGCATTCCAGAGCGCGCAATCCGCTCTTCGAGGCCTTTTTTCACGCTCTTTTCCATTCCAGAATAAGCATGGATAACGTACCAGCGCATATTGCCGGTAGCTTGTGGATTTGTAGCTACTTCAGAATCAATCATTTTTTACTCACTTCCAGCCCAAAAAGACTGAAAAAACTAGCCATTCAATCAATTTGTCTGCAATCCACAAAAACAAGGACATGATCAGAACAAAGCCAAATACGACTAGAGTCATTTGGGTAGTCTCTTTACGAGTTGGCCAAACAACCTTTTTTACTTCATACCAAGAATCTTTTGCATAGGCGATAAAACGACGCCCATCAGGAGAAATCGCCACAATCAAAACTGCAGCAGCAATACCGCCAAACAAAACGGCAAGACGAATCAATATAGATTGGTCCGCAAGCGTGTAGTAAAGAACTAACGCTGCAACGACGATTAAAGCAGCGAGTACAGTGACCCAGCTGCTTTTTTCTTCAGTATGACTTGCTGTTTGATGAGACATTTTGCTTTCAGTTCAAATCGTGGCAGGGGCGGAGGGCATCGAACCCCCAACCTTTGGTTTTGGAGACCAACGCTCTGCCAATTGAGCTACACCCCTTTATAAAAACTAATTAATACCGACTACTTAAGCCAAAATCTTTGCAACCACGCCGGCGCCAACAGTACGGCCACCTTCACGGATCGCAAAACGTAAACCTTCTTCCATCGCGATTGGGGCGATGAGTTTTACGGTAATCGTGACGTTATCACCAGGCATAACCATTTCTTTGTCTTTTGGCAACTCGATTGAACCAGTTACGTCCGTTGTACGGAAGTAAAACTGTGGACGATAGTTGTTAAAGAATGGTGTATGACGGCCACCTTCATCTTTACCCAAGATGTAAACCTCGGCTGTAAAGTGAGTATGTGGAGTGATTGAACCTGGCTTAGCCAATACTTGGCCGCGCTCAACTTCTTCACGTTTTGTACCGCGTAACAAGATACCAACGTTATCGCCTGCTTGACCTTGGTCGAGCAATTTGCGGAACATTTCAACACCAGTACAAGTTGTCTTGAGTGTTGGCTTGATACCGATGATTTCGATCTCTTCACCCACTTTAACGATACCGCGCTCGATACGGCCTGTAACTACAGTACCGCGACCAGAGATAGAGAACACGTCTTCTACTGGCATCAAGAACGCACCGTCAACAGCACGCTCTGGAGTTGGGATGTAGGTATCTAATGCTTCAGCCAATTTCATGATGGCTTCTTTGCCCAATGGGCCTTCGTCGCCTTCAAGCGCTAACTTAGCAGAACCTTGAATGATTGGTGTGTCATCGCCAGGGAAGTTGTACTTAGATAGAAGCTCACGAACTTCCATTTCAACTAACTCGAGCAATTCAGCATCGTCAACCATGTCGCACTTGTTCAAGAATACGACGATGTAAGGAACACCAACTTGGCGTGCCAAGAGGATGTGCTCACGTGTTTGTGGCATTGGGCCGTCAGCAGCAGAGCAAACTAAAATTGCGCCGTCCATCTGAGCAGCACCAGTAATCATGTTCTTAACGTAGTCAGCATGTCCTGGGCAGTCAACGTGTGCGTAGTGACGGTTTGCTGTCTCGTACTCAACGTGCGCAGTATTAATCGTAATACCACGTGCTTTTTCTTCTGGAGCAGCATCGATCTGATCGTATGCTTTAGCTTCGCCACCGAATGCTTTAGAAAGCACGGTTGCAATTGCTGCTGTCAATGTGGTTTTACCGTGGTCAACGTGACCGATGGTGCCTACGTTTACGTGCGGTTTTGTCCGCTCGAATTTTTCTTTTGCCATTTTTAATCTGCCTTTAGTTAGCTCTTAAACCAAACACGAAATACACAATTAATAAAATCAAACATGGTGCCCATGGGCAGGATCGAACTGCCGACCTCTCCCTTACCAAGGGAGTGCTCTACCACTGAGCCACATGGGCGAAATCTAATGCAACAAATTCTGGAGCGGGATAAGAGAATCGAACTCTTGACCGAAGATTGGAAATCTGCTGTTTTACCATTAAACTAATCCCGCACATCTGGTGGAGGGGGTAGGATTCGAACCTACGTAGGCATAGCCAACAGATTTACAGTCTGCCTCCTTTAGCCGCTCGGACACCCCTCCGCGAACCCAATATTCTGACTCCAAATGGAGTTTCTGTCAATATCTCTAAACGCTTTGCACAAGTAAAAACGCCCAGACCTAAGAGGGTCTGGGCGTCGCATTGGTGCCCGGCAGTTACCTACTTTCACACGGGTAATCCGCACTATCATCGGCGTAAAGTCGTTTCACTGTCCTGTTCGGGATGGGAAGGAGTGGTTCCAACTTGCTATGGTCACCGGGCGTAGAGGGTCGAGTTGCTGATTAAATCAACAACTCTATTTGAGTAAGCATGTAATAAGGATGCAGATTAAATCTGGCAAACATCCAACACAATAGTGCTGGTTATAGGATCAAGCCTAACGGGCAATTAGTATCGGTTAGCTTAATGCATTACTGCACTTCCACACCCGACCTATCAACGTTGTGGTCTTCAACGACCCTTTATGTAGGTTAAACCTACGGGAGATCTCATCTTCAGGCAAGTTTCCCGCTTAGATGCTTTCAGCGGTTATCTCTTCCATTCATAGCTACCCTGCGATGCTTCTGGCGAAACAACAGGTACACCAGCGGAATGTCCACTCCGGTCCTCTCGTACTAGGAGCAGCCCCCGTCAAATCTCCAACGCCCATGGCAGATAGGGACCAAACTGTCTCACGACGTTTTAAACCCAGCTCACGTACCTCTTTAAATGGCGAACAGCCATACCCTTGGGACCGGCTACAGCCCCAGGATGAGATGAGCCGACATCGAGGTGCCAAACACCGCCGTCGATATGAACTCTTGGGCGGTATCAGCCTGTTATCCCCAGAGTACCTTTTATCCGTTGAGCGATGGCCCTTCCATACAGAACCACCGGATCACTATGACCTGCTTTCGCACCTGCTCGACTTGTCGGTCTCGCAGTTAAGCACGCTTTTGCCATTGCACTTTAGGTACGATGTCCGACCGTACCAAGCGTACCTTCGTACTCCTCCGTTACACTTTGGGAGGAGACCGCCCCAGTCAAACTGCCTACCATGCACTGTTCCCGACCCGGATAACGGGCCAAGGTTAGAACCTCAAATAAATCAGGGTGGTATTTCAAGGTTGGCTCCAACAGAACTAGCATCCTGTTATCAACGCCTCCCACCTATCCTACACAGACCGATTCAAAGTCCAATGCAAAGCTACAGTAAAGGTTCATGGGGTCTTTCCGTCTAGCCACGGGTAGATTGCATCATCACAAACATTTCAACTTCGCTGAGTCTCAGGAGGAGACAGTGTGGCCATCGTTACGCCATTCGTGCAGGTCGGAACTTACCCGACAAGGAATTTCGCTACCTTAGGACCGTTATAGTTACGGCCGCCGTTTACTGGGACTTCAATCAAGAGCTTGCACCCCATCATTTAATCTTCCAGCACCGGGCAGGCGTCACACCCTATACGTCCACTTTCGTGTTTGCAGAGTGCTGTGTTTTTATTAAACAGTCGCAGCCACCTTTTTATTGCAACCCTTTCGTCCTCCCCTTGTACAGGGTCAAACTACCAGGGCGTACCTTATCCCGAAGTTACGGTACAAATTTGCCGAGTTCCTTCTCCTGAGTTCTCTCAAGCGCCTTAGAATACTCATCTCGCCCACCTGTGTCGGTTTGCGGTACGGTCTTGTTAGACTGAAGCTTAGAGGCTTTTCTTGGAACCACTTCCAATTGCTTCGCGAATAAATTCGCTCGTCTCACGCCCTTGAATTACGCTACCGGATTTACCTAATAGCCATCTCCAACGCAAGAACCGGGACTTCCAACACCCGGACAACTTTCCGCGATCCGTCCCCCCATCGCATCTAACAATGGTCAAGGAATATTAACCTTGTTCCCATCAGCTACGCATCTCTGCCTCGCCTTAGGGGCCGACTCACCCTGTTCCGATGAACGTTGAACAGGAAACCTTGGGCTTACGGCGAGGGGGCTTTTCACCCCCTTTATCGCTACTCATGTCAGCATTCGCACTTCTGATACCTCCAGCATCCTTTACAAGACACCTTCACAGGCTTACAGAACGCTCTCCTACCATCACATTGCTGTGATCCGCAGCTTCGGTTATATGCTTAGCCCCGTTACATCTTCCGCGCAGGACGACTCGATCAGTGAGCTATTACGCTTTCTTTAAAGGATGGCTGCTTCTAAGCCAACCTCCTGACTGTTTTAGCCTTCCCACTTCGTTTCCCACTTAGCATATATTAGGGACCTTAGCTGGCGGTCTGGGTTGTTTCCCTCTTGACACCGGACGTTAGCACCCGATGTCTGTCTCCCGTGCTTGCACTTGTAGGTATTCGGAGTTTGCTATGGCGCAGTAATCCGCAATGGACCCCACTACCATGACAGTGCTCTACCCCCTACAGTGATACACGAGGCACTACCTAAATAGTTTTCGGAGAGAACCAGCTATTTCCAGTTTTGTTTAGCCTTTCACCCCTATCCACAGCTCATCCCCTAACTTTTCAACGTTAGTGGGTTCGGTCCTCCAGTACGTGTTACCGCACCTTCAACCTGGCCATGGATAGATCAACTGGTTTCGGGTCTACACCCAGCAACTAGCGCCCTATTCGGACTCGCTTTCGCTACGCCTTCCCTATTCGGTTAAGCTTGCTACTGAATGTAAGTCGCTGACCCATTATACAAAAGGTACGCAGTCACCCCTTACGAGGCTCCTACTGTTTGTATGCACACAATTTCAGGATCTATTTCACTCCCCTCCCGGGGTTCTTTTCGCCTTTCCCTCACGGTACTTGTTCACTATCGGTCGATTACGAGTATTTAGCCTTGGAGGATGGTCCCCCCATATTCAGACAGGATTTCACGTGTCCCGCCCTACTTGTCTCTAGCCTAGTACCACTCAATAATTTTCACATACGGGACTATCACCCTTTATTGTTGGACTTTCCATTCCATTCTGTTAATTACTGAGATATCACTAGAAGGCTCTTCCCATTTCGCTCGCCACTACTCTGGGAATCTCGGTTGATGTCTTTTCCTCTTGCTACTTAGATGTTTCAGTTCACAAGGTTCGCTTCTCATACCCTATGTATTCAGGTATGGATACCACAAAAGTGGTGGGTTTCCCCATTCAGAAATCCCCGGATCAAAGCTTATTTACCAGCTCCCCGGGGCTTATCGCAGGTTATAACGTCTTTCGTCGCCTGTAATCGCCAAGGCATCCATCATGTGCACTTATTCACTTGATCCTATAACGAGCACCATTGCTAGTAACCGTTATAGGTTTTACTTCTACTTCTGACATGTTTGCCGTAATCCAAACTGTAAGTACTTTGTTAAGAACTTGGTAAAACTCGTTTGTATTACTGATTGATGATTCAATCTTTACCCTTATTACATTGTCAAATGTCCTCTCAAAGAAACATTTGACACTTTGCTTACTCAAATTTTTAAAGAACAGCCATAAATGGCAAAACTAAACAATCGTTAAATCGCTTAGTTTTGACATTTAGATGATGGTGGAGGATGACGGGATCGAACCGACGACCCCCTGCTTGCAAAGCAGGTGCTCTCCCAGCTGAGCTAATCCCCCAACGTCCCACTAAGTCTTGTTTCTGGCTGGTGGTGGGTCTGGTAGGACTTGAACCTACGACCCCTGCGTTATCAACACAGTGCTCTAACCAGCTGAGCTACAGACCCGTGGCTTTTATTGTCAACCGATAAGTGTGGGCACTAGGATTCAGCATCTTTTCTCTAGAAAGGAGGTGATCCAGCCGCACCTTCCGATACGGCTACCTTGTTACGACTTTACCCCAGTCATGAACCCTGCCGTGGCAGTCGCCCTCCTTGCGGTTAGGCTAACGGCTTCTGGCAAAACCCACTCCCATGGTATGACGGGCGGTGTGTACAAGACCCGGGAACGTATTCACCGCGACATTCTGATCCGCGATTACTAGCGATTCCAGCTTCACGTAGTCGAGTTGCAGACTACGATCCGGACTACGATGCATTTTCTGAGATTAGCTCCCCCTCGCGGGTTGGCAACCCTCTGTATGCACCATTGTATGACGTGTGAAGCCCTACCCATAAGGGCCATGAGGACTTGACGTCATCCCCACCTTCCTCCGGTTTGTCACCGGCAGTCTCTTTAGAGTGCTCTTGCGTAGCAACTAAAGACAAGGGTTGCGCTCGTTGCGGGACTTAACCCAACATCTCACGACACGAGCTGACGACAGCCATGCAGCACCTGTGTTCACTTTCTCTTACGAGCACCTAATGTATCTCTACTTCGTTAGTGACATGTCAAGGGTAGGTAAGGTTTTTCGCGTTGCATCGAATTAATCCACATCATCCACCGCTTGTGCGGGTCCCCGTCAATTCCTTTGAGTTTTAATCTTGCGACCGTACTCCCCAGGCGGCTGACTTCACGCGTTAGCTACGTTACTCAGGATGTAAATCCCGAACAACTAGTCAGCATCGTTTAGGGCGTGGACTACCAGGGTATCTAATCCTGTTTGCTCCCCACGCTTTCGTGCATGAGCGTCAGTGTTATCCCAGGGGGCTGCCTTCGCCATTGGTATTCCTCCACATATCTACGCATTTCACTGCTACACGTGGAATTCTACCCCCCTCTGACACACTCTAGCTATACAGTCACAGGCGCCATTCCCAGGTTAAGCCCGGGGATTTCACGCCTGTCTTGTATAACCGCCTGCGCACGCTTTACGCCCAGTAATTCCGATTAACGCTTGCACCCTACGTATTACCGCGGCTGCTGGCACGTAGTTAGCCGGTGCTTATTCTTCAGGTACCGTCATTCCCGGACTGTGTTAGAGCCGGTGTTTCTTCCCTGACAAAAGAGCTTTACAACCCGAAGGCCTTCTTCACTCACGCGGCATTGCTGGATCAGGGTTTCCCCCATTGTCCAAAATTCCCCACTGCTGCCTCCCGTAGGAGTCTGGGCCGTGTCTCAGTCCCAGTGTGGCTGATCGTCCTCTCAGACCAGCTACTGATCGTCGCCTTGGTGGGCTTTTACCCCACCAACAAGCTAATCAGGCATCGGCCGCTCTAATCGCGCGAGGTCTTTCGATCCCCCGCTTTCCCCCTCAGGGCGTATGCGGTATTAGCACAGCTTTCGCTGCGTTATCCCCCACGATAAGGTACGTTCCGATGTATTACTCACCCGTTCGCCACTCGCCACCAGGTGCAAGCACCCGTGCTGCCGTTCGACTTGCATGTGTAAGGCATGCCGCCAGCGTTCAATCTGAGCCAGGATCAAACTCTTCAGTTTAATTCCTGTGATCCTTGCGGATCGTCGCACTCATTCAAGAAATTGACTTGGTAATAAAACCAAATCTTTTTACTGTCTATGAGTACTATTTATTTACATCTGTCCCGAAGGACTGGATGCTTTCACTTAGTACCCACAATTATCGGTTGACTAATTTTTAAAGAGGGCTGACTTGTTTCGTATTTCAAAAAACATTCAGCAGAGAGGTGAGACTATATCCCACTTTTTTAGGGTCGTCAACACCTTTCGTACTCTTTTACTTAAAAAAGGCGAAGTTTTTTCTTAGTTGAGAAATAAACCCAATAAAAACAAGGGTGTAGATTTTGAAAATAATTTCATTTTTTTTGAAAAAATTTGATTTTTTTAGGGTTTTGCCAAAAACAACTAGGAAATAGTGCCCTTTTTTCATGTTTATTTGGCCTATTTCCAACAAACTAAGGGAAAACCCTGAAATTTCCCGCTATTACTGCTAAGATGATTAGATGGATAACAAATTAGCGAATAGTCACTCACCTTCAAGCCTATATACGGCTGGAAAGGCTGTACCTGTTCGCGAGCTTCATGCCGGATATAGAGAAGAAATTTTGAATCATTTATTACAGCTAAATGATGAAGATCGACGCTTGCGCTTTGGGACACAGACCCCTGATGAGGTCATTACCCACTACGTAGAAGGACTTGATTTCAACAAGGATGTTATTTTTGGTGTGTTTGATTTGAACCTGAAGCTCATTGGCATGGCGCATTTAGCCTATTTGCCGGAGAATAAAGGTCAAGCACGAGCCGCAGAATTTGGAGTCTCAGTATTACCAGAGGGCCGCTCTCAGGGCTTGGGCACGGCTCTTTTAGAGCGCTCAGCAGTGCATTCGCGCAATACCCGTATTGAGACCCTATATGTGCATTGCCTTGCCAACAACAAGGCAATGATGCATTTGGCACAAAAGGCTGGGATGACTGTGGAATACGCCTATGGTGATGCCGATGCCTGCCTGAAGCTCCCGCCAGCAAGTCCCGCAACCATCGTGGCAGAGGCTGCTAATGGGCAGTGGGCTGATATGGATTACGCCTTAAAAGAAAATCTCAAGCGCTCCAACCAAGCATGGTGGTGGTTCTTGGGAAGACCAGATCTCGCGCGCTAGTTAATTAATTCGTTTTGAGCATTAATTTTTGCTCGGCGCGCCACGCAGTACCCAACCAGTTAGCACAGTCAAATCTGCATCGCTTAGCTTTGTATTTGCTGGCATGGGTACAACACCCCAAGAACCTGATCCACCCTTAGCGATTTTATTTTTCAAAAATGTTTGTGCGCTTGAATCGCTTTTATATTTCTGCGCGACTGATTGAAAGCTTGGTCCAACTATTTTTTTATTAATCGCATGACAACCCAAGCAGGCATTTTGCTTTGCAATGGCGTATGCATTCTCATCCTCAGCCGTCGCTTGCGCAATCGGTATTAAAAAAGTGAGCGCCGCAAAAAGAAAAAATATTTTTACAATTACTCGGGCGTTAAACATCACCAACCTAAAAAAATTATTGGAATTTTGGTGGGCTAGTAGGTTGAGTTTGATCGGCTTTACCTTGTTTTTCTAAGCGCTTTTTTTCTTCTACAGAAATGATGTCAAAGTAAACAAAAACATCTTTTACGCCACTGGTATTGCTAGCAACTTTCTTGGCGAGATCAGCTTCGCTTTGTGTCAAGATACCCATCAGGTAAACGCTACTTCCTTCAGCAACTATAGCCATCGAGTTTGATGGCAGTTGGTCAGTAAAAATCATTTGTGACTTGATCTTAGACTCAAGATAGGAATCATTTGCGCGCGATGTGTAGGTACTGTTAGGCCCAACAACCAAATCATTAAAGACTGAGCGCGCATTCTTCATGGCTTTTACGTAAGCATCAGCCTCGCCCTTAATATCGGCATCCTTAACTTCGCCAGTGAGTAACACTTTTTGGTTAAATGAAGTCACATTAATGTGTGCGTTATCACCAAATCGTTTTGCTAGCGCGTTCTCTGCTTGCAACTCAATGCCCTTGTCAATGGCTTGCACTGCTGGTGTTCGACGATCTGCCATTATGGTTGCGCCTGCCGCTACGCCACCAACAGCAACTACAGCACAACCGGTGATTTGGGACGCCACAAGAGTGGTGAGCAAGAATCTTCTAAGGAGTGAGATTTTCATTTAGGTGTTTTCTGAATTGAAGTAGCAATAATTTATTAATCTAGAAGAACGTGGTCTACGCCATCACACAAGGCGTGAAGTAAAACCAGATGCGTCTCTTGAATACGCGCAGTGCGAGTTGATGGTGCGCACAAATGAATATCGTCCTGATCCAATAGCTGGGCAATTTTTCCGCCACCATTGCCGGTAAGGGCAATAATTTTGATTCCCATTTTTTTTGCGGCCTCAATTGCCTTGATAACATTCTTTGAATTGCCAGAAGTAGAGATTCCCATCAGGATGTCGCCTTTTTTGCCAAGCCCACGAACTTGTTTGCTGAAGACTTCGTCATAGCTGTAGTCATTTCCAACTGCAGTCAAAATTGAGGTGTCAGTTGTCAAGGCAATTGCGGCCAACTCTTGGCGCTCTCTCTCAAAGCGCCCAATAAGCTCTGCGGCAAAGTGTTGGGCATCAGCTGCCGAGCCACCATTACCGCAAGCCATTACCTTGCCGCCAGAGCGCAAACAATCCACCATTGCCAATACCCCTCTGGCAACAGACTCTGGCAGTAATTTTTCCGCCTCTTGCTTAACGGCAATACTGTCCAAAAAATGCTGGGAGGCACGCTGACGCAAACGTTCGTTAATCTCTTTATCCATAACAATATTATGCGCCAAAGATGTCCTAATTTCAGTAGCTATTAGCTTATCTCAAAAGCAACGTATTCTCTTACTAATTATTTAACCTTTCTCAGGCAACCCCTATGGAACTTAGCTCCTTCAATTTTTTAAAACAGCAGGATTTGCCTGCTGGGGCGCTTTACATGGTTGCTACACCCATCGGTAATTTAGGCGACATTACCTTGCGCGCCCTACACGTTTTAAATGCGGTGGATGGTATTGCATGTGAAGACACTAGGCATAGCGCAGCATTACTACAGCAATTTGGTATTCACAAAAAATGTTTGGCGCTACATGAGCACAATGAAATTGCCGGCGCACAAACCGTCATCCAACATCTTACTAATCATGAGCGCTGGGCCTATATTTCAGATGCAGGGACCCCAGGAGTCTCAGACCCTGGCGCAAGGCTTGTAAATGAGGTCCAAAAAGCAGGCCTAAGGGTGATTCCCATTCCCGGAGCAAGCGCTGTATCAAGCGCAATCTCAGTGGCAGGCTCGGTGATGCATAACTCAGAAGGGCGCTTTCAATTTTTAGGATTTTGGCCCAACAAAGCTAAAGAGCGTGATGCCCTCATGCAAGATATTTCCAGCAGTAAAAAAGCCAGCATTTTTTTTGAATCTCCACACCACATCAAAGAAACGCTTACCTTGCTTGCAAAAAATTTAGAGGCTGATCGTCAGCTTCTAGTTTGCCGTGAGTTAACCAAAAAATTTGAGCAACTTGTATCCCTTCAAGCGCAAGATGTCGCCAACTGGCTTGAAGTGGCAGAGAGCCTAAAGGGTGAGTTTGTGATTGTGGTGGCAGGGCGCTCATCCAACAATGACGAGGCTCCTGAGCATTCGTCTCTATTGTTGTGGGCAAACGCATTGAGCCCATATCTAGGTAGCAAAGAGATCGCCGCCGTGCTCTCGCAAACTTTAGGCCTCACCAAAAAAGAGGCTTATCAAGTGGCCCTGGATGCAAAAAGTGAATAAACAGAAATAAAAAAGCTGGCATCTAGCCAGCTTTTCAATGTATGCAGAAAACTTTTATTTAGCGCCAGCAGCTGGAGCCGCAGGCTCGCTAGCATCTTTAAAATTTAGCTGCGCCACCGGCTTAATAATTTGATCGGAAGAAGCGGCTGAATCTACTCGCTTGCCATTGTTCACAAACACCATCAACAACAGAATGATGATGAGTGGCACAAAAAAGCTTGCAAACACCATAATGATGAGTTGTTTTGGGGACTTAATTAGACTTCCGTGCTCGTTGCTCATAAGAATTTATCGTTTGACGGGTTTTAGGGTTGTTTTGCCAAGATTATAACTAGAGAGTAGGCTTATAGGCACTTACAATGGAGGGGTAGCTAGTTTTTCACTAGCGCCCGTAGCTCAGTGGATAGAGTATTGGCCTCCGAAGCCAAGGGTCGCAGGTTCGATTCCTGCCGGGCGCGCCAAAACTAGAGGGGTTTTTGACTTACATCATGCGACAAATCATGAAAACCGCTATCATTTGCACCTAACTTATTGATTCTTATCGTGTCTACACATCTAAATTCAGCCCTTTCAGAGCCATCCCTAACTAATCCTTTGTCACCAGAGGCCCCATTACCGCATCGAAAAATCATTCGAAGCTGGTTAATCCCAATGGCGCAGGGCGAAACTGGGCGTGCCATCATGCTCCTAGCAATTGATGCCCTCCTTTGGCTTGGCTGCATCGCAGGAACAATTTTTGTAGAGAGCGTCTTACTTAAAATTGTTTTTGGTGTTGTTGCTGGCTTTGTAACAGGCCGCATCTTTATTTTGGGTCATGATGCTTGCCATCAAAGTTACACCCCTAATCGCGAGCTGAACAAAGTGTTAGGTCGCATTGCGTTCTTGCCATCACTCACACCATATAGCTTGTGGGATGTTGGCCATAACGTTGTGCATCATGGTCAAACAAACCTCAAGGGTTTTGACTTCGTTTGGGCGCCTTTATCAAAATCAGAATACGACGCGCTTCCCGCATGGCGTA
The DNA here is from genome assembly GCF_018881965.1 of Polynucleobacter sp. JS-Polo-80-F4. Lineage (GTDB taxonomy): Bacteria > Pseudomonadota > Gammaproteobacteria > Burkholderiales > Burkholderiaceae > Polynucleobacter. The sequence goes on along the minus strand of NZ_JACVPI010000001.1, from coordinate 852,829 downwards.
AGGCTCTAGAGCGCCTTTACCGTAGCGGCTGGGGCCCTGTTTTTTATTACCTCATTGAAATTTGGTGGAGACGCGAGTACTTTCCAAATGCCAAAAACAAACCTGGCGATCGTCCGATTTTCTTAAAAGACAATTTACTTGTTACCGCATTTGCAATTGTTTGGATTGCTTGCTTGATTGCTGGAGCCATTGCTACTGGTCAATCGGCTTGGGTTGGCTTAATCACTGGTTTTGCAGTTCCATTTTTGTTCTGGAACGGCATGATTGGTTTTGTAGTCTATGTGCACCACACCCATCCAAAGGTTTCTTGGTATGACAAGAAATCAGAGTGGTTGCGCGCCCAGCCATTTGTGTCTACAACCGTTCACCTGACCTTTAACTGGATTTGGGGCAAGCTGATGCACCACATCATGGAGCACACTGCCCACCACGTGGACATGAGCGTACCGCTTTATCGCCTGCAAGAAGCCCAGGAAACCCTGGAAACCATCCTTCCTGAGCGCATTTTCATTCAAAAGTTCTCTTGGAGCTGGTATTTCGATACTGCTCGTAAATGCAAGCTTTACGACTTTGAAAACAAGGCCTGGCTAGATTTCGATGGCAACAAAACGGCTGATTCAGTCCGCGTTGTGCTCAGCCCAGCCCCAGCGGGACAAAACGGGTAAAATAGATCTTCTGTATAGATTTGCCTTACCCGGATTGCCCATGACTACTTCGACTCCAGCAGCTACCCAAGAAACCTCCCAGAGCCTAAAATTTTGCTCTTCTTGCAGCCGTGAAAAACGACTTGAGGGTGGCACATGGATTCCGACAAGCAATCGCAAGCAGCGCTGGATCTGCGCTAGCTGTTTATACAACCGTACGCATCGTACCGGTTCAGCAAAAACCTAAATTCATCTGAAGTAAAAATTTAAGCGCCATCCCCAACATAGGGATTGGTCTTCCGTTCTTTTCCGAACGTAGACATTGGCCCATGTCCTGGCACAAACTGTACGTCATCGCCCAAAGGCCACAGTTTCGTTTTAATCGCATGAATTAAATCCGCATGATTACCGCGCGGAAAATCCGTTCTGCCAATTGAGCCAGCGAACAAGACATCGCCAACTATTGCAAGACGATCTTCTTTGTCAAAAAATACAACATGGCCTGGTGTATGGCCTGGGCAATGAAATACCTCAAGATCAACATTGCCAACATTCACATGATCGCCATTATTTAGCCAGCGGTCAGGCTCAAAAACTTTAGCGTGCCCAAATCCAAAGCGCACTGTTTGCTCTGGTAATTGATCAATCCAAAAACGCTCGTCCTCTTGTGGCCCCTCAATTGGAATGCCGAGTTGATCGGCCAAGTCCTTAGCGGCCGCACAGTGATCAAGGTGTCCGTGGGTTAGTAAGATCTTTTTAACCTTACCGCCCATCTGTTTAACGCCCTCAAGTATCTTTTCAATATCCCCGCCAGGATCGACCACAGCAGCCTCTCCAGTCTCTTGGCAAACCAAGATCGAGCAATTTTGCTCAAAGGGCGTAACAGGAACAATTCCTAATTTAATTGGCATAAAAATAAAGCAGTTGAGTGAATCATTGAGTAAGCTAGTTTATGGGAGTCGGCATAAAATGCCCCTAAAGGATAAAACAATGAACAGCCAAGATACTTTTAAATTTGCAGAAACTCATGAATGGGCCGATCAGGAAAATGATGGCTTGGTATGGGTTGGGATTAGCAATCATGCGCAAGAGGCATTAGGTGATGTGATGTTCTTTCAAGCACCTAAGATTGGGCAACAAGTGAAGCAGGGTGAGGCCATTGCTGCCATTGAATCTGTTAAGGCAGCTAGCGATATTCATGCGCCAGTGAGTGGAGAGATCGTTGCGCTCAACGAAGAGGTAGATGCCTCGCCCGAGATCGTGAACGAAAAACCGTATAGCGTTTGGCTCTTCAAAATCAAGCCTACTTCTGTCGAGACTCTTGCGTCCGAAATAAACCAACTATTAAGCCTGGAAAAATACATCTCTGGCCCAGGCGCCTGACACATTAGATCAATTAGATTGAAATGGGGTCGCGCTCAATTAACCATCGAATGCGCCCCTCTTTGCTAATACGGCCCTGAGAGTTCTCTCGCAAATAGCGATCCATTGCTTCTAATATTTCCTGAAGATTCTTGCGATCGTCAGACTCAACAAGTAATTGGGCGCGCTCAGATCCGGCTACTCGCATAACAGCTTTTGGCACAGGATCATAGACTCTGAGCCCATGAGATACATGGCCTTCAGCCTTTAGGTGCCTTTTTAAGCCGCCCAAAAACCGAATTGCCTTGTCCAGGCTTTTTGCCTCTGCATGAATGAGGGCTTGATAGGCAAATGGTGGCAGGCCCGCCTCTTTTCTTTCATTGGCCGTAAAGCTTAAAAAACCATCTACATCATGACGGAGCAAAAACTGAAAAACGGCTGCCTCGGGAAACTGGGTTTCGATATAGATTGCACCTCCCATTTCGCCGCTTTTATTGGAGCGTCCAGCCCGTCCAGCAACCTGAACCAACTGCGCAAATAATCTTTCTGCGGCTCTGAAGTCTTGAGAGAAGAGCCTGCTATCAGCATCCAACACCGCAACTAAACCAATGTTTTGATAATCGTGTCCTTTAGCAATCATCTGAGTACCAACAACGATATCAACATTGCCCTCGTGAATTTCCTGAAAAAGTTCTTCGGCACCCTTACTTTTTCTGCTGGAGTCTGTATCCACCCGCAGCAATCTCGCACCCGGCCACATCTCCTCAATAGAGTCCTCAACCTTTTGAGTGCCTTGTCCAAGGCTAGTTAGATCAAGGTTGCCACAATCAGGACAGTGATTCGGAATTGCTTTTACCAAGCCACAGTGATGGCAGCTTAAGACTGACTTTCTGCCCAATGCTCCGGCCTTATGGAGCACCATATATGAAGTACATTGCTCGCATTTAGAAAGCCACGAACAAGCACTGCAACTGAGCACCGGTGCGTAACCGCGTCGATTGATGAGTATCAGGCTTTGCTGTTTACTTGCTAGATTTTTGCTGACTGCATTGGCTAGTGTCTTGGTAATCAGACTTTTTGATTTGGGCTTATCAACATCACCAGGGCTAAATTGTGTTTGCGGGTCTCGCATATTGATCAAATGCACTTGCGGCAAGCTTGCACCCTGAGCGCGCTCATCTAGGCGAACATATTCATATCGACCTGCCTTGGCCGCCATCCATGTTTCAAGCGAAGGTGTGGCGGAGGCAAGCAAGATCGGTATTTTGAGATCGTGGGCACGCCAAACAGCAAGATCACGCGCAGAATATCGAATGCCATCTTGTTGCTTATACGATGGATCATGCTCTTCATCGATAACAATGGCGCGAAGATTAGGCATGGGGGTTAAGGCGGCCAACCTTGTTCCCAAAATTATTTTGGCTTCACCAGTCATCGCCGCATGCCAAGCAATGCCCCTAACTTTTTCACTCACGCCACTGTGAAGTACAACCATTTTTTTATCTGGAAAATAAGCCCGTACTCTTCGCTCTAGTTGTGGCGTTAAATTTATTTCCGGGACCAAGAGCAACACTTGTGCGCTTGTATCTTTCAAAATTCCACTCAACCAATTTAGAAATACTGCCGTTTTTCCGCTACCGGTTTGTCCTTGCAAAAGGATTGCCTTGAACTCGCTCGATGGGCATGCTCTTAATTTTTCAAGCGCTAACTTTTGCCCATCATTGAAGCGGTTTTCATCAATAAATCCCTCGCTTACTTCTGAAAGAGTTTTTTTCTTTTTCTTTTCATTATCCGCAGCCAATTTCTGCGGAATTTTTTCCCAATCATCTGGCTTTTTCCACATCTGTGGAATGGTCGGAATAATAGTCTCGCCAAGCCCGTGAATGTAATACTGGCTTGCAAAATTCATTAGGCGCAAAACGGCTGGATCTAAAGGGGGCAGTGGAGCAACCCTAGCGACACCTTTTAACTTATAGGATTCATAATCAGAGTAAGCGCTTACTTTTATTACCATTCCTACGAGCATGGTACGCCCAAACGGAACCTCAACTATTGCACCCACCTCCGGAAGACCTCCTAGTAAATCTTTGTCCCACAAGTAGTCAAAGCCCTGGGCAAGGGGCTTATCAACAACTACTTGGACTACGATTGGAGCGGGCATTATTTACTTCAAATCTCTATTTTGCTTGTGGATAAGTCTGTGGATATCATCCGAGGAATCTGATTTATAAGCTAATTTATCAGCTTTTGGTTTTTGCACCCTTTTAAAGCTTTTTAGTTATTTTATATAAGAATCAATGAGTTACAACATTATTCGAAAGTGAATTTTCACCTTTATTCGCAATCTCACTGAATTTCAAATTTTCCCGCTATCTGTGCATAACTTTCATTCAAAATTTCAATGTCAAGTTAGCAATCACTCAGTATTAAGACTTTGCCCTGAGAGCCCTTGAGCGATTAATGACCGCCTCCGAGAGTGCTGTGACGCTTTCCGGAGGGGTGAACTGTGAAATGCCGTGACCCAAATTAAAGACGTGGCCATCCAAAGGATGCAGGCCTGATTTAAGGGCTGGTGCGCTCGCTAAATCCTCCAAAAGAAGGTTTGCTTGCTCTGCAATTTGTTTTGGCTCTGAGAACAGAATAAGCGGGTCTAAATTGCCTTGCAAAGCTAGCGGCTTGTTCAGATCAAGCAATTGTTTGCGAGCGCGACTCAGGGACATGGTCCAATCAATCGCAATCACGTCAGCGCCAACTTGTGCCATGTCGTTCAACCAAATTCCGCCGCCCTTGGTGAACATAATGACCGGAATTTTTCTGCCTTCGTGCTCGCGTGGCAATAAAGAAATCACTTTTTGCATCGACGCTAGAGACATTCTTTGATACCAACCATCTGGAAGCATTCCACCCCAGGTATCAAAAATCATTAATGCCTGTGCACCGGCTTTTACTTGCTCAGTTAAATAATCAGCAACCGATTGCGCGTTGATATCTAGAATGTGCTGCATCAGATCAGGGCGACTAAACATCATCGTTTTAGCATGACGAAAATCGTCAGCGCTCGAACCATCAATCATGTAGCAAGCTAAAGTCCAAGGGCTTCCCGAGAATCCAATCAATGGAACGCGCTGTTTTCCATCCTGAATAAGCGCCTTACGAATTTCTGAAACGGCATCAAAAACATATGTAAGTTGATCCATATCAGCAACGCGTAATTTTTTAACCGCCTCTTCCGTGCGAAGAGGGTGTTCAAAGCTTGGGCCTTCGCCTGCAGTAAATTTCAGCCCTAGTCCCATCGCATCTGGAATAGTCAAAATATCAGAGAATAAAATCGCCGCGTCCAATGGATAGCGATCCAAAGGCTGAAGCGTTACTTCTGTAGCGTATGCGGGATTTTTTGCGAGCCCTAAAAAACTTCCAGCTCTAGCGCGAGTAGCGTTGTACTCGGGGAGATATCGACCGGCTTGACGCATGAGCCAAAGCGGTGTTTGATCAACCGCTTCGCCCAGGCAGGCCTTTAAAAACCGATCATTTAACAGCAAGGAGATGACCGGCTATTACTTTTTACGACGGAAACGAGCAATTGCAGCCAGCTGAGCTGCGGCCATTGCAAACTCAGATTGGGCCAAAGCCAAATCAAAGTCAGTGCCACGATTTTGCATAGCTTCTTCGGCACGTTTCTTGGCTTCAATAGCTTTAGCTTCATCAAGATCGTGGCCACGAATAGCAGTGTCTGCTAGTACGGTAACGCGATCTGGCTGAACCTCTAAATAGCCACCTGCTACGAATACAAACTCTTCATCACCATCAGCTTTTTCAATACGAACTGAGCCTGGACGAATGCGTGTAATCAAAGGGGTGTGGCCGCGCAAAATGCCGAGCTCGCCACTTTCGCCAGGAAGCGCAACAAACTTGGCTTCCCCACTGAAAATAGACTGCTCAGCACTTACTACATCGACGCGTATGGTTGACATAATTTCCCTAGATTAAAGCTTCTTGGCTTTCTCGATGGCTTCATCAATTGAACCCACCATGTAGAACGCTTGCTCAGGCAAGTGATCCAATTCGCCGCTGCAGATCATTTTGAAACCACGAATAGTTTCTTTCAATGGAACGTATTTGCCTGGTGAACCAGTAAACACTTCAGCAACGTGGAAAGGCTGGGACAAGAAACGCTGAATCTTACGTGCACGTGATACAGATAACTTATCTTCAGGTGACAACTCGTCCATACCCAAAATTGCAATAATGTCGCGCAACTCTTTGTAACGCTGCAATGTCATCTGTACTTCGCGAGCCACTTCATAGTGCTCTTGACCAACCACTTGTGGGTCGAGCTGACGGCTAGTGGAGTCCAATGGATCAACCGCTGGGTAAATACCCAATGCAGCGATATCACGTGACAACACAACTGTAGAGTCCAAATGCAAGAAGGTTGTTGCTGGTGATGGATCGGTCAAGTCATCCGCAGGAACGTAAACGGCCTGAATAGAGGTAACAGAACCAGTCTTTGTAGAGGTAATACGCTCTTGCAATTTACCCATTTCTTCAGCCAATGTAGGCTGGTAACCCACAGCGGAAGGCATACGACCGAGCAACGCAGAAACTTCAGTACCGGCCAATGTGTAACGGTAGATATTGTCAACGAAGAACAAAATGTCACGGCCTTCGTCACGGAATGCTTCAGCCATTGTCAAACCAGTCAACGCAACGCGCAAACGGTTGCCAGGAGGCTCATTCATCTGACCAAACACCATCGCCACTTTGTCGATAACGTTAGATTCTTTCATCTCGTGGTAGAAGTCATTACCTTCACGAGTACGCTCACCAACACCGGCAAATACTGACAAACCAGAGTGCTGCTTCGCGATGTTGTTAATCAATTCCATCATGTTCACGGTCTTACCAACACCCGCACCACCGAACAAGCCAACCTTACCGCCTTTAGCAAACGGGCAAACTAAGTCAATAACCTTAATGCCTGTTTCGAGCAAATCAACAGAAGGAGAGAGTTCGTCAAACTTAGGGGCTGGCTGGTGAATAGCGCGACGCTCTTCAGTAGCAATCGGACCTGCGTCATCGATTGGGCGACCTAGAACATCCATGATGCGGCCTAAAGTTGCTGGGCCAACAGGAACAGAAATCGGACCACCAGTAGATTTCACTTCCATGCCACGGCGCAAACCATCGCTTGCACCCATGGCAATAGCGCGAACTACGCCGTCACCGATTTGTTGCTGAACTTCAAAGGTCAAGCCTTTTTCGGCAAATGATTTTTCGCCGCTATCAACTAATGTCAACGCATCATAAATGTTTGGCATTTTGTCGCGTGGGAACTGAATGTCCACCACTGGACCAATACACTGCACGATATTTCCGTTACTCATCGCATTTCTCCGCTTTTAATTCCTGAATTCTTTCGTATTCCTAAACGCTGACCGCTTAAACCGCAGCCGCTCCGCCAACAATTTCTGACAACTCTTTAGTAATAGCAGCCTGTCGTGTTTTGTTGTATTCCAATTGCAATTCGCCGATTACATTCTTCGCATTATCTGAAGCGGCCTTCATTGAGACCATGCGTGCAGATTGTTCTGAAGCCATATTTTCAGCAACAGCTTGATAAATCATTGCTTCTACATAACGCTTTAGCAAGCCATTCAAAATGGACTCTGCATCAGGTTCGTAGATGTAATCCCAAGAATTGCCTGTTTTTTCTTGTGGGGCCAATGCTTCTGGCTCCAAAGGCAAGAGTTTTTCTAAAACAGGCTCTTGTTTCATTGCATTTACAAAACGGGTATATGCCAAATAAACAGCATCAATCTCGCCACGCTCAAACGCTTCTAACTGGGCAACAATTGCGCCAATCAAAACATCCATATGTGGTGTGTCACCAATTTGGATTGTTTGAGAAATGAGTTTTGCTTTTGAGCGATTCAAAAACTGCAGACCTTTTGAACCAATTGCGGTATACGCAATCTCAACATTTTTGTCCTGCAAATCGCGCACTTGGTTAGCAATCAAACGCAAGACGTTGGTATTTAAACCGCCGCACAAACCTTTGTCTGTTGTAACCAAAATCGTACCAACCTTCTTCACTTCACGAGTTGCCATGTAAGCAGGGCGGAACTCGGGATTTGCTTTAGAAAGGTTGGCAACAATCTCACGAATTTTTTCAGCATATGGGCGCGCATTACGCATGCGCTCCTGGGCGCGACGCATCTTGGATGCGGCGACCATTTCCATTGCCTTCGTGATCTTGCGCGTGTTTTGCACGCTCTTGATCTTAGATCGTATCTCTTTTGTGCTTGCCATGATTTATGCGAGCCCTCTTAGAAAGAGGCAGAACGCTTGTAATCCTCAATGGCAGCGCGCAATGCAGCTTCGTCATCTTTGCTCAAATCCTTGGTTTCTTCAATGCGCGCAACTAAGTCAGCGAATTTAGATTTCAAATGATCTTGCAAACCTTTTTCGAATGGCAATACGTTCTTTACTTCGAGGTCATCGAAGTAGCCGTTATTAACAGCGTAAAGTGAAGCGGCCATTTCCCAGACTTGGAGCGGCTTGTATTGAGCTTGCTTACACAATTCAGTAACACGACGACCACGCTCGAGCTGCTTGCGGGTTGCTTCGTCAAGGTCAGACGCGAACTGAGCAAACGCTGCCAATTCACGATACTGCGCCAAGTCGGTACGAATACCGCCAGACAATTTCTTAATTACTTTAGTTTGTGCAGCACCACCAACGCGGGATACAGAAATACCGGCGTTAATCGCAGGACGTACACCAGCGTTAAACAAGTCAGTTTCCAAGAAGATCTGACCGTCAGTAATCGAAATCACGTTGGTTGGAACGAATGCAGAAACGTCGCCCGCTTGAGTTTCAATAATTGGCAATGCTGTCAATGAACCAGTTTTACCTTTAACTGCGCCATTGGTGAACTTCTCAACATACTCGGCATTTACACGAGCAGCGCGCTCGAGCAAGCGTGAGTGGAGATAGAACACGTCGCCAGGATAAGCTTCGCGGCCTGGTGGGCGACGGAGCAACAAGGAAATTTGACGGTAAGCAACTGCTTGCTTAGTTAAGTCATCGTAAACAATCAAAGCGTCTTCGCCGCGATCGCGGAAGTATTCGCCCATGGTGCAACCTGCATATGCTGAGAGGTACTGCATCGCTGCAGACTCAGAAGCACTTGCTGCAACAACAACGGTGTACTCCATCGCGCCCAATTCTGTGAGCTTGCGAACAACGTTAGCAATAGTGGAAGCTTTTTGACCGATCGCCACGTAAACGCAATAAACGCCTTTACCTTTTTGGTTAATGATCGCGTCAACCGCAACTGCAGTCTTACCAGTTTGACGGTCGCCAATGATCAACTCACGCTGACCACGACCAATTGGAACCATTGCATCAATCGCCTTCAAACCAGTTTGCACTGGCTGGCTAACAGATTGACGTGCGATAACTCCAGGAGCAACTTTTTCAATAAAGTCAGTTAACTTAGTGTTGATTGGGCCTTTGCCATCAATCGGTTGACCAAGCGCGTTTACAACGCGGCCGAGCAATTCTGGGCCAACTGGAACTTCCAAAATACGGCCAGTACATTTAACTGGGTCGCCTTCTTTAATGTGGGTGTACTCACCCAACACTACGGCACCAACAGAATCACGCTCAAGGTTTAACGCGAGGCCGATAGTGTTGTTAGGAAACTCCAACATTTCGCCCTGCATAACGCCTGACAAGCCATGTACGCGGCAAATACCGTCGGTCACTGAAATTACAGTGCCTTCGTTGCGAACTTGGGAGTCAACGCCCAATTCGCTAATTCGGCTTTTGATCAGCTCGCTGATCTCGGAAGGGTTGAGTTGCATTACTTACTCCTGGGTCTTATTTCGTATGTTCTTAATAGGGATCACTTATGCGCCAAGACTTGCTTGCATTTGAGCTAACTGGGCCTTAACAGAACTATCCATTACTTCATCACCAACTTGAATGCGAACTCCGCCAATCAACGTTGGGTCAACTTGAATAGTTGGGCGCAATTCTTTACCCCCAAAGCGCTTCTTCAAACTTGACAACAAATCATTTAACGCAGATCCCTCTAAAGGGAATGCGCTAGTAATATTTACTTCTGCCGCACCTTCGCTCTTGTTCTTCATTGCTTCAAATTGATGAGCAATTTCAGGAACGGCTGCTAAGCGGTGGTTTTGATTCACGAGATTCAAAAAGCTAGCAACCTTAGGATCGAGCTTGGTTTTCACCATGCCAGAAAGTAACTTGCTTAAATCATCAGCGGATACTTTTGGGTTGTTTGATAGGGCAGCAACTTCTGGCAAAGCAGCAAGCTGTGCCAATTCGTTTAACTGCTCCAAACATCCAGCGAGCTCAGCTGGCTTAGCGCTTTGAAAAAGCGCTTCAGCATAAGGACGTGCAATAGTGGCTAATTCAGCCATATCAAAGTTCTGCCTTTAGTTGATCAAGCAACTGGCCGTGAGCTTTTGCATCAACTTCACGACGCAAAATTTGCTCAGCGCCTTTAACAGCAAGAACAGCAACTTCAGCGCGCAACACTTCACGTGCACGCGTTACCTGTTGGTCTGCATCTTGCTTAGCTTGAGAAATGATTCGAGCTGCTTCAGCTTGTGCGTTAGCGCGGATTTCTTCGGCTGACATTTGTGCACGCTTTTCAGCTTCGGCAACACGTTGAACACCTTCTTGGCGTGCTTTAGTTAATTCTTGCTCAGCTTCATTGCTGGCTAATGCGAGTGCTTCTTTACCGCGCTCGGCAGCAGCTAAACCATCAGCAATTTTGCTTGAACGCTCATCTAACGCCTTAACTAGCGGTGGCCACACAAAGCGTGCAACAACCCACCATAAGACGAAGAAAACGATCATTTGCGCGAATAGGGTCGCGTTCAGATTCACGATATTCCTTTCAGTATTGTTGAGAACAGTTGGATGACCTCTTGGTCATCCACGCCAAAACAATTACTTAATAACTGCGAGCAGTGGGTTTGCGAAAGCAAACAACATTGCAACACCAACGCCGATCAAGAACGCAGCGTCGATCAAACCAGCCAAAAGGAACATCTTAGTTTGGAGTGGCTCCATCAATTCTGGTTGACGTGCACATGCTTCGATGTACTTGCCACCCATCAATGCGATACCCAAACATGCACCGATCGCGCCGAGGCCGATGATGATGCCGATACAGATAGCTGTTGAACCTTGAATAGTTGCTAAAAATGCTTGCATGTTGCTGACTCCTGAAGTTAAAAGAGGTAAGTTAAAAATAAAATCTTAGTGATGGCTATGCGCTTGCCCGATGTAAACCAAAGTCAACATCATGAAAATAAAGGCCTGCAACAAAATAACCAAAATGTGGAAGATGGCCCAAGCTGATCCAGCAATAACGTGGCCCACCAATCCGAACAGGGATAAATCTAAATTAAAGGTCCATACGCTACCGAGCAGGGCGATCAATAAAAAGACCAATTCGCCAGCGTACATATTGCCAAAAAGTCGCATTCCTAAGGAAACGCCTTTTGCCAAATACTCAATGATGTTCAATGCAAGATTAAATGGGGCTAAATACCATTTCGCGCCGAAAGGGGCCGAGATAAGTTCATGTAAGAAGCCGCCAAAACCTTTTACCTTAAAGCTGTAAAAGAACACCAAAACCAATACTGAAAGAGACATGCCCATAGTGGCATTCAAATCGGTTGTAGGAACCAATCTATGGTGCGGTACATGCACACCAAAACTTTCGATGAAATGATTTACGCCTAAAACCCAATCTACTGGAATTAAGTCGAGAGTATTTAGAAGAATGATCCAGAAAAATACGAAGAGTGCGAGAGGAGCAATAAAAGTACGATCGCCATGAACAATGCTCTTAGCTTGTGTATCTACCATCTCTACAATCATTTCCACCAAACACTGGAAACGGCCAGGAACGCCAGGTGTTGCGCGACGTGCAGCAATTAACAAAATAAATACTGTTACGAGGCCCATTAAAGAGGCCCAAAAAATAGTGTCTAAATTTATGATGCTGAAATCAATAATGGATGACTGTGGCCCACCAGAGTTGGTGAGGTTTTGTAAGTGCTCAGAAATGTACGCCGTTGGCGTCATCTGCTCTGCTGCCCCGTGGGCTTGGTTTACTTCGCTAGACATCTCTTAACTAGTCCTTTGTTTCAATCTCAATTTTCACTACTTAGCGCCACAACCACGCCAGCCATACGCACTTCAAAGCAAGCAGGTAAGTCACCAACAAAGGGACCCAAAGCACGCCAGGGACGCAATACGCAATCCCTACAAACAACATCAGCGTCACAGCGATTTTGATAAATTCACCAGATACCAATGCAGCCAAAAATCTTCCTGGGTTCAATATTTGCGATTTTTTTGCCAACTCCAACCTCATTAAAAATAAGGTCGTAGGCAAGACGCTAATTAAACCACCTAAAAAGGCCGACTGAGTATAAACGCTTACCCCTACCGGGTCCCCAAAAAATGACCAAAACACCATACTGATAGCAGTAATGAGCACTTGGGCCAAAATAATCTTCCAAGGAGATAGGGCACGGTATTTTGTTGCATCGCTTTGCTGCAGCGCAACAATCTCTTCCTTGCTGTAGACCCGAATAACTTCTTCTTCCGGCTCATCCCACTCATTTACCTCGGAAAATTGATTTTTTTGAGGAATCACTTTAGCCCCGAAAGTTTAGTGTGTGCAGTGCAATATGTCAAAGGATTTGGGGACATTTTTCTACCGAATTTATGACTCAACGCCCAACTTTTTTAACAAGGAATCAAGCTCATCAAATTGACTAAAGCGAATTCTGAGTTCTCCGCCTTTGCCTTTGAGCTTAAATTCCGTACTTAAACCTATTAAATCTGCTATTTCCTGCGTTAAACGCTGCATATCTGGATCGGCACCTTGCGAAGATTTGCCAGGCTTACTTTTAGATTTTTTGTCGCCAATTTGACCGCCCGCAATCACCAATGCTGCAGTCATACGCTCTGCTTCACGAACTGACAAACCTTGGGCAGAGATTCTTTGGGCCAAAGCCACCTGACTGGCGCCCGGTAACGGTAAAAGGGCGCGGGCATGGCCCATATCAATATCACCAGCTAACAACATAGCCTGCACTGGCTTTGCCAGCTGGGCAAGGCGCAATAAATTGGTAATAGCGCTACGGGACTTGCCCACTGCCTTTGCCGCCTGTTCGTGCGTAAAACCAAACTCCTCAATCAATCTGGCCAAACCTTGCGACTCTTCGAGAGGGTTTAAATCCTCACGCTGCATATTTTCAACCAAAGCCATTGCGGCAGCAGCTTGATCATCCGCGCCCGAAACCAAAACGGGGACTTCTTTTAAGCCCGCAATTGTTGCTGCACGAAAACGTCGCTCGCCCGCAATAATTTCATACTTACCAGGGGAAACTAAGCGCACCAACAAAGGCTGCATTACACCTTGCTCACGAATGCTTTCTGCCAACTCTTGTAAAGCACCCGCTTCCATTTTTTGACGCGGCTGATATTTACCTGCTTGCAAAGCAGTTAGCGGCAAACGATTGATTTCAGTAGATGGACTTGCTTGCTGTGTTTTTTCTCCAAGCAAAGCTTCAAGGCCTCTACCCAAACCTTTTTTCTTAATAGCAACCATGATCTTTATTTTCTTTCTACAAATTACATGTGTTTGATGCGCTCAACCATCTCTGCACCAAACTCTAAATAGGCTTTTGCACCGCGGGATGATTTATCAAAGGCAACCCCGGGAAGCCCGTAAGAAGGGGCTTCTGCTAGGCGTACATTGCGCGGAATAATCGTCTTAAATACTTTGTCGCCAAAGTGCTCAAGCAGCTGATCAGAAACCTGTTGTTGCAAGGTCATACGCGCATCAAACATGACACGCAACAAACCAATAATGACCAAATCTGGATTTAGATTTGCATGCACTTGTTTTATGGTGTTCACCAAATCAGACAAGCCTTCTAGCGCGAAATATTCACATTGCATTGGAACAATCACACCATTTGCAGCACACAATCCGTTCAGCGTTAGCAACGACAGCGCAGGTGGACAATCAATCAAAATAAAATCGTAATCATTGGCAACTGGTGCAAGCGCATCTTTCAAACGAGATTCGCGCGCATCGATATCAACTAATTCAATTTCTGCTCCAGCTAAATCACGATTTGCGGGTAACACATCGTAGCCAGAACTTTCGCAACGCTGTGCGCAATCTTTGACAGACGCTAATCCAATGAGAACTTGATAAACGCTGTTATTCAACTCCGCTTTTTCTACCCCGGAGCCCATGGTGGCATTACCCTGCGGGTCTAAGTCCACCAGCAAAACACGCTGTTTTAGCCCAGCCAATCCTGCGGCTAAATTTACGGCAGTGGTGGTCTTGCCAACACCACCTTTTTGATTTGCGATACAGAAAATTTTGGCCATGGCTACTTTTTGGTTTTACTTAAAGGGTGGGGGTGGATTTTCTCACGGGGGCCAACACCAAAAGGCGTCGCTCCACCGCTAAATTAGGTATATGAAGAGGTTCGTCGGCAACCAAGCGCCAGTCTTCCATGCAAACATCCTTCATTTCATCATCAGCGCGCTTGGCCTTCATTGCGAATACAAGGCCTTCTGGCTTTAAGAATGGCAATGACAACTCTAAAAAGCGTGCGAGGTTAGTAAACGCGCGAGAAATCACCGCATCAAATTGCGCGGGTTGTTGCACCGCAGCATCTTCTACTCGCTCACAGAGCACTTCAATGTTTTTAAGTTTTAACTTTCCACGTACGTGCTGCAAGAATGCGGTCTTCTTACGAATAGCCTCTATCAACGAAAGTTGCCACCCTGGCTGAACAATAGCTATCGGGATTGCCGGCAGGCCGCCCCCAGAACCAAGGTCCGCGATCCTGGGGGAAGGGCCCTTCAGAAACTGCCTTAACACTGGTAAAACTGCAATAGAATCAATGAGATGCAGAATAATAGAGTCTTTCTCACCCTCAATTGCCGTAAGATTATGGACTTGATTCCAGCGCCCCATTTCCTGCAAAAATAACTCTAGGTCAGCAATATTGGTCGGACTTAACTCGAGGCCAAGGTCCTCAATTCCTAAGGCGAGCAACCCCTCACTCATGGGTTTCTTGGGCGCGGCCCAAGCCTTTTTTCAGGTGCACCAATAAAAGGGAGAGGGCTGCGGGTGTGACCCCGGAAATACGGCCAGCCTGACCTAATGTTTCAGGCTTATGCAAATTGAGCTTTTGTTGAACCTCTTTAGACAGGCCAACAACCAGCGAATAATCCAGTGATTCGGGCAGGGGGAAGGACTCATTGTGTTCTTGACGAGCAATTTCTGTTGCCTGACGGTCGATATAACCCTGGTATTTGACTGAAATCTCTACCTGATCGCTAATTTGAGCGGCCAAACCAAGATCATCATCCAGGGTTTCTGGAGCCCACATTCCATTACCCAAAGCAGTAATTGCCTCATAAGTAACGCCCGGACGCCTTAATAACTCAGTTAAATTGCATTCGTGGGACAAATCTTGACCCAGCAACTGAGACAGCAGGGGGGCAGCGTCATGTTTTGGTCCAATCCATATATCTTGTAAACGAGATGTTTCACGTGAAACAGCCTCTTGTTTTCTACAGAATACTTCCCAGCGATAGTCATCCACCAAGCCCAACTCTCGCCCAATAGTAGTTAAGCGCATGTCCGCATTATCTTCACGCAAACTTAAGCGATATTCAGCCCGGCTGGTAAACATGCGATACGGCTCTTGAACCCCGCGAGTTATTAGATCATCAACCAGAACGCCAATGTAGGACTCACTACGCTTTGGTAACCAAGGCTCCTTCCCTTTGGCCGCCAGTCCAGCATTAATACCGGCCAACATTCCTTGTGCAGCAGCCTCTTCATAGCCTGTTGTGCCATTAATCTGACCGGCAAAGTAAAGCCCGCCAATAACTCTTGTCTCTAGACTATGTCGGAGCTGGCGTGGATCAAAGAAGTCATACTCAATTGCATAGCCAGGGCGGACAATTACTGCAGACTCCATCCCGCGGATACTGCGAACCAGGTCCCACTGAACATCAAAAGGCAGGCTGGTAGAAATCCCATTGGGGTAAAACTCATTGGTTGTTAGACCCTCTGGCTCCAAAAAGATCTGGTGGCTATTTCTGGAGGCAAACCGATGGATCTTGTCCTCAATTGAGGGGCAGTAGCGGGGACCAACCCCCTCAATAACGCCCGTATACATAGGCGAACGGTCTAAACCGCCCCGAATAATATCGTGAGTCTTTTCGTTTGTATGGGAAATCCAGCAGGGAACCTGTTTAGGGTGTTGCTCTGGACGGCCCAAATACGAGAATACGGGCACAGGATCTAAATCCCCCGGCTGCTCCAGCATGACCGAAAAGTCGATAGTTCGACCATCAATACGTGGTGGAGTGCCAGTCTTTAGCCTTCCCTGGGGAAGCTTCAATTCCTTTAATCTGGCCGACAAAGAAACCGCCGCAGGATCACCCGCGCGTCCACCAGCGTAGTTATTTAAACCCACGTGGATTTTTCCATCCAAGAAAGTGCCGGCCGTGAGCACGACCTTTTTGGCCATGAACTCCAGGCCCATTTGGGTAACTACGCCCTGGACTTCATCGCCCTTAACCAATAAATCGTCAACCGCAGCCTGAAAGAGACTTAAATTAGGCTGATTTTCTAAGCGGCGGCGAATAGCCGCCTTATATAGAACCCTGTCACCCTGGGCACGAGTGGCCCTAACAGCAGGGCCCTTACTAGAGTTGAGGATTCTGAACTGAATACCAGCCTCGTCAGTGGCAGCTGCCATCGCGCCGCCCATGGCATCAATTTCCTTTACTAAGTGCCCCTTGCCAATCCCGCCTATTGAAGGATTGCAGCTCATTGCGCCTAGATTTTCAATGCTATGAGTAATTAATAGGGTGTCGCAACCCATGCGTGCTGATGCAAGGGCGGCCTCAGTCCCTGCGTGGCCGCCGCCAACTACGATGACATCAAAACTTTTGGAATAACGCATGATTTGCCTCAGATAGGGCGATGATCATAGCATTTTGTTTGTTTCACGTGAAACAAAATCCATCAAAACACCTGGAAAACAAAAGAAATATTTCTAAGTGATTGATTTAATTCGGAAAATAAGCATTCCAGGCTGACTTCAATATCAGCACGCTCACAATAACTAAAAAGGCTTTTCTGACAAAGGCGCTGCCATGTTTAATTGCAAGCCGACTGCCGAACTGACTCCCGGCAATATTGGCAATCATCATTGCAAACCCAAGAGTCCAATTAATTTGCCCAAGACTCGCCAACATCAAAATGGCTGCTAAGTTAGTTGCCACGTTTACCAATTTTGTTGCGGCAGAGGCGTGTAAGAAATCAAAGCCAAAGAAACGTACAAAACCAAATAGCAAAAAACTTCCGGTGCCAGGGCCAAAGAAGCCATCATAAAATCCGATGGTTAAACCAAGAACCACGCCCTTGGCCTGCTGAAAGCGTCCAAGAATTTTTGGCGCATGCGCCTCTCCAAGTGAAGGCTGAAACCAGGTATATAGCAAAAGAAACAGCAGCACAAATGGCAATGCTTTACGCAAAGGCTCTGCAGGGAAATTGCTAACTGCATTTGCGCCTGCAAGAGAGCCAACAAAGCCAGCAATGATTGCTGGCAAAACAATTGCCCACGGCAATGACACATGCCGTAAATATTTTCTGGCAGCATTTAAAGTTCCACCAACCGCAGAAACTTTATTTGTTGAAAGTAGCGTTGCGGGCGGAGCATCTGGATACGCGGCAAATAAGGCGGGGACCTGAATCAAGCCACCGCCGCCAGCCACCGCATCTACTAGCCCGGCAAAGAAAGCCATTGCTAAAAGCAGCGGCCATATGAAAATTGAAAATTCGATGAGAGTCTCTTTTAATTAAATGAGTACGGCGCAAAAAGCGCCGTACTAAAAACTAAATAATAAGAGGAAAACAAAAACTCAGTTTTTGTTTTTATAGTACGCAGCAATTTCACCAACAACGCCACGACGGAATGCTAAAACGCAAATCACGAAAATGAATCCCGTTGCAATCATGCTCCAAGACCCAATGTTTGCCAGGTAGTTTTGCAGACCAACAACAATGCCGGCGCCAACCACAGGACCAAGGATGGTTCCCATGCCGCCGAGTAAAGTCATCAACACAACCTCGCCCGACATGTGCCAATGAACATCGGTCAATGTTGCCAACTGGAATACCAAAGACTTCATGGATCCAGCCAAACCAGAAAGGGCTGCAGAAATTACAAAGGACATTAATTTAAAGCGATCAACATCGTAGCCAAGAGAAATTGCACGAGGCTCGTTTTCGCGGATTGCCTTAAGTACCTGACCGAACGGGGAGTGCACTGCGCGCATGATCACAGCAAAACCAAATAAGAAAACAGCTAAAACAAAGTAATACATCGCCACATCGTTTTTCAAATCGATCAGACCAAACAACATGCCGCGCGGAACGCCCTGTATTCCATCCTCACCACCAGTGAAGGGAAGCTGAACCGCTAGGAAGTAAACCATTTGCGACAGGGCCAAGGTCACCATTGCAAAATAAATACCTTGCCTACGAATGGCGAGCGAGCCAATCAGAAAACCAAGAACCCCTGATCCAAGCATCCCCAATACGATCCCGAGCTCGGGAGATAAGCCGGCCTCTTTACAAAAATAAGCCGTGATGTACGCCGCGGTTCCAAAGAAGGCAGCATGCCCAAAAGATAGAAGGCCTGTAAAGCCAAGCAATAAGTTAAATGCGCAGGCAAAAAGAGCGAAGCACAATACCTTCATTGCAAATACAAGATAAATAAAGTCCTGAAACGGCAATAGCAGGGCAATCAACACGAGGATGCCGTAAAGCAATTTTGTTTTCGGATTCACGCTTATTTCTCCCGCCCAAACAGTCCAGCAGGACGAATCAATAAAACAATTGCCATGATTACAAAAATCACAACGCCAGAAGCCTCTGGATAAAAGACTTTAGTAAGGCCCTCAACAAGGCCCAATCCTAAGCCAGTCAGAATGGCGCCCATGATAGAACCCATGCCGCCAATCACCACCACAGCAAAAACAACAATGATGAGGTTAGAACCCATCAAAGGATTTACTTGGAAAATTGGTGCGGCCAAAACACCAGCAAAACCAGCCAAGCCAACGCCATAGGCGTAGGCCAAAGAAATCATCAGCGGAACATTAATACCAAAAGCCTGCAGTAATTTAGGGTTTTCTGTTCCAGCGCGTAAATAGGCGCCCAACTTGGTTCGCTCAATGACATACCAAGTAGAGAAACAAACTACCAAGGAGATAACGACCACCCACACCCGATACTTTGGCAAGATGATGCCGATAGACTCTAGGGGAATGGCGCCTTGCAGTATTTCTGGGGCTGGGTAGCTCTCGCCAGAAATGCCATACCAATGGCGGAACATACCTTCAATAATCAACGCCAAACCAAACGTTAGTAATAGGCCATATAAATGATCGAGGTGATACAAGCGACGCAACATCGTTCGCTCTAGGATTAAACCAAAGCCAGCTAGAACCAATGGCACAACAATGAGAGCAAACCAATAATTAATTGAGAGCTCAGGAAAGCCTAACCATTGGCTAATTTGAGTTAAACCAATCCAGGCGATAAATGCGCCCATGGTGTATTGAGCGCCATGTGCAAAATTAATGATGTTGAGAAGGCCAAAAATAATGGCCAATCCCAAACTCAAAATGGCATAAAACGAGCCATTGATAAGCCCCACCAAGAGCTGGGCTACCAGCCCTTGAGGGGTTATTCCAAGAAGTTCAAACATACTAAATAGGTATCAATTACTTGTTAGTAACCAGCTTGCATCGTGACAATGAAAGTGGTTGTGTTGCTTCGGCAGCAGGAATCACGGCCTTAACGTTGTAATAGTCCCATGGGCTTGTAGATTCTGAAGGCTTCTTAACTTCCAACAGGTACATGTCATGCTCAAACTTACCATCTGCACGAATCTTGCCTTTGAAGAGGCCATCATCAATGTTTGTAGACTTCAATGCTTTCATTACAGCCTGAGTGTCATCGGTGCCCGCTTTTTGAACTGCATTTAAGTAAGCAAGAACTGACGAGTAAACACCGGCTTGAACGCTTGTAGGCATACGCTTGTGCTGCAAAATAAAGCGCTTAGAAAATGCACGAGTCTTGTCGTCTTTATCCCAATAGAAACCTTCTGTAAGGTACATGCCTTGAGCAGAGTTGAGGCCTAAAGAGTGAACGTCAGAAATAAACATTAGCAAAGGAACTACTGTCTGCTTTTTGTTAATTCCAAACTCTGAAGCTTGTTTAACACTATTAATAGTGTCTTGACCAGCATTGGCCAACGCAACAACATCTGCGCCACTAGCTTGTGCTTTCAGTAGGTAAGAAGAAAAGTCGCTATTAGGGAATGGGTGCTTGCTTGTTCCCAACACCTTGCCGCCGTTTGCAGTCACAACGTTGGTTGAGTCTTTTTCCAAAGCAGCGCCAAACGCATAGTCAGCAGTAATAAAGTACCAATTCTTTTTGCCTTGCTTTACAACTGCCTTGGCTGTTCCGTTAGAAAGAGCATAAGTGTCATAGGTCCAATGAACGTTATTGGCTGTACATTTTTCGTTGGTGATTGGCAAAGATGCTGCGCCAGAGACCAATGTAATTTTGTTCTTTTGCTCTGCAACTTCCATTACCGCCAAAGCCACGTTAGTTGAAACCAGCTCAACAATAACGTCTACGCCATCTTTGTCGTACCATTCGCGCGCTTTGTTTGCCGCGATATCAGCCTTGTTTTGGTGATCGGCGCTAACAAGCTCAATCTTCTTGCCAATAACGGTGCCGTCTTTAGAAAAATCAGCAATTGCCATCTTCGCTGCAATCACAGCACCAGGGCCGGCCAAGTCAGAATAGGTGGAAGAAAGATCGGTCAACACGCCAATCTTCACTACGTCGCCACTGACCTTTGGTGCGCTTTGCGCAAACACTGGGTTTGAACCAAACATGGTCGCCGCAACCAGACACGCGGTTATTTGCTTTAACTTCATTACCGTCTCCTATAGAAATCCACTAAACACCAAGATACTCATTTAATAGAGCCGCCTTTTCAGCAAGCTCATTCTGATTTACAACCTCAACTACGTTTCCGTGTTCAACTACATAATGACGATCTGCCAAGGGCGCAGCGAAGCGGAAGTTTTGTTCAACCAACACAATCGTGAAACCCTTGTTGCGCAAACTGGTAACTACTTCGCCGAGCTTTTGCACAATCACGGGGGCTAGCCCCTCGGTAATCTCATCCAATAACAACAGTCTTGCACCGGTCCTGAGAATGCGCGCCATTGCCAGCATTTGCTGCTCACCACCCGATAGGCGGGTACCAGGACTATTTCTTCTCTCATAAAGGTTTGGAAACATTTCATAAATCTCATCCAAACCCATGCCGCCAGGGGCAATCTCTGGCAAAAGCAATAAATTTTCTTCCGTACTTAAGCTTGCAAAAATCCCACGCTCTTCGGGACAATAACCAACCCCGAGACGCGCAATTTTGTAGGTCGGCATAGTGATGGTTTGTGCTCCATAAACCTCAACCGAACCAGTTCTCTTGCTGGTTAGCCCTAGAATTGTTTTAAGGATAGTGCTTCGGCCAGCCCCATTTCTACCAAGCAAAGTAACCACTTCGCCATCACGCACAGCAAAATTTACGCCATGCAAAATATGGGACTCGCCATACCAAGACTCTAAGTTTTTAACATCTAGTGCCATGGTGCTCATAGGTTGTCTCCCCCATGGCTTCCCATATAGGCCTCAACAACCAATGGGTTATTTGAGACCTCATGATAAGAACCCTCAGCCAGGACTGAGCCTCGCTGCAAAACAGTAATACGATCAGCAATAGAAGAAACCACCTTCATATTGTGCTCAACCATCAAAATAGTGCGGCCCTTAGCCACCCGATCAATTAACTCTGTTACACGCTCTACGTCCTCGTGCCCCATGCCTTGGGTGGGCTCATCCAAAAGCATTAGCTCGGGCTCCATTGCCAAGGTCGTTGCAATTTCAAGCGCCCTTTTGCGGCCATAAGCCAGATTTAAGGTTTCCTCATGAGCAAAGTCTTCCAAGCCAACCTCATGAAGAAGCTCTAAGGCGCGGTCGTTCAGCACATTTAAAGAGTTGCCAGACTTCCAAAAATGGAACTCGGTACCCAATCCACGCTGCAGTGCAACACGAACATTTTCAATCACAGTCAAATGTGGAAAAACTGCTGAAATCTGGAAAGAGCGAATAATGCCTCGGCGCGCAATTTGTGCAGGCGCCTCATTGGTGATATCAAGGCCATTAAATAAGATTTGCCCGCTGCTGGGCTCCAAGAACTTGGTTAGCAAGTTAAAGCAGGTGGTCTTGCCCGCTCCATTGGGTCCGATCAACGCATGAATGGTTCCCCGGGCGACATCTAAATTCACGTCAGTAACCGCAGAAAATCCCTTAAAGGATTTTCCCAGTCCTATTGTTTTTAATATTGTTTCTTGCAATCTCATACCCTCTACCCCCTACTTGGGAGCAAGAATATGAGAATAACCCAAGATGGACCAGCTTTATATAGCAATAACCCTAAACAACAAGCAGGTCAAAAATAAAAAAGTATTTAGGTGATTTTTTGAAACCGTTGAATTGCCGAGCGAGCCAACTCATCCAAGACGTCAACCGGCACCCTCTGGGCTCCCTGGACGATCATCAATGCGTATGGTTTTGCTAGCGCAGCGGCCTCCGGACAAAGGCGCAGCTCATCACCCTCTGATGGGGACTGACTCCGCCAGTAATTGATGGCAGCCTCTAACTCTTGAATTGTTACAAACAGCATGAAAATTGTTTTTACTTATCTTTTGTTGCAAGCATGGTGCCACGACACTTTTTTGCACCACAACGACACTCGTAGTCTTTTTTCATTTGCTTGGTAATCTTTCCCTCGATGTCGAGTGAGTAGTCATAAAACAACTCTTCACCAACCTCGAGCGCGCGCTTTGCATAAATAAAGACTCTCGGCTCACCATCAAAACTGTCTTCGCGAGTTTCGCAACTTGGCTTGCAAGAATGATTAATCCAGCGCGCGGCATTACCGCCATATTTAGCATCGATTACGCGACCATCATCCAATGAAAAATAAAAGGTGTGATTCGGATCCTTGGGGTCGTGTGGGTGGCGCTTCTCGGCTAATTTCCAGCTAATGCGCTCGCCTTTGTACTCAATAATTGCCTGACCTTTTTTGATCGGCTTAGCAACAAAAACGCCCTTCCCATGAATGGGTGATGTCTTAACAACGATAGAAGATCGGTCCACCTTGGGTGGTTTTAATTTTTTGGATGCCATAAATTAAACGTCTAGGTTGCGTGCAATGAGTGCATTTTTTTCAATGAATGCACGACGAGGCTCAACCTCATCCCCCATTAATGTTGTAAAGACTTGGTCTGCAGCAATCGCATCCTCAATCTTTACCTGCAGAAGCGTTCTTGAGCTTGCATCCATGGTGGTTTCCCACAGCTGCGATGGATTCATCTCACCAAGACCTTTGTAGCGCTGACGACTTAATACACGCTCTGCCTCTGACAATAACCATGCAAAAGCAGCCCTAAAGTCGCCAATGGTTTGCTCTTTTTGATTTTTATCAGGATCTCCGCGGCGAACCTTGGAGCCAGCAACCACCTTGCCTGATAAAACAGCCGCAGCATTTGCAAGACTTTGATAGTCATCGCCATGAACAAAGTCTGAATTGATAGAGGATAGCTTTAGATTTCCATGAATTCGGCGGGACAACAACAAACGGAAGCGCTCGGTGCGATCTTCTTTCTGCACAATGATTTCAGGGGGCAAAGCCAAGGGATTTAAAGAGTCGGCAAGCGCCTGTCTTAATCGATCCGCAGACTCGTTTGCTGATTTTTCTGTATCCAAATTCAGTGGTGTGCCCGACGCAATTGCACGCAAAGCATCTTCATCAATGGTGCGCGACAAGCGATCAACAATCGATTGAATCACTTGATAGTGTTTTGCCAACTCATTAAGCGCTTCGCCTTCAATAACCTCACCAGATGGAGTTTGCAGAGAGGCTGTTTCTAATGCAATCTTTAACAACAATTGGTTTAGCTCATTGTCGTCTTTGATGTACTGTTCGTTTTTACCAAACTTCACTTTGTAAAGTGGTGGCTGAGCAATATAGATGTGGCCACGCTCAATCAACTCTGGCATCTGTCTATAGAAGAACGTTAACAACAATGTACGAATATGGCTGCCGTCTACGTCCGCGTCGGTCATGATGATGATGCGGTGATAACGAAGCTTATCCGCCTTGTATTCTTCAATGCCAATACCGGTGCCAAGAACGGTAATTAAGGTAACCACCTCTTGGCTGGCCAGCATTTTGTCAAAACGTGCTTTTTCCACGTTCAGAATTTTTCCTTTTAAAGGGAGAATGGCTTGGAAGCGACGATCGCGGCCTTGCTTAGCAGAGCCGCCCGCGGAATCGCCCTCAACAATAAAGAGTTCGGATTTAGTCGGATCTTTCTCTTGGCAATCAGCCAACTTACCAGGCAAACCAAGGCCATCCAGCACCCCTTTGCGTCTTGTCATGTCGCGAGCCTTACGTGCCGCTTCACGAGCACGCGCTGCATCAACAATTTTTCCGCACAAAATCTTGGCGTCTGCTGGGCGCTCTTGTAAATAAGCACTCAAAGCTTCTGCAACAATTTCTTCCACTGGCCCACGAACTTCACTAGAAACCAATTTATCTTTAGTTTGGCTGGAGAATTTTGGTTCTGGGACTTTAACGGACAAAACGCAGGCCAAGCCTTCGCGCATATCGTCACCAGAAATCTCAACCTTTGCTTTTTTAGCAACTTCATTCTCATCAATGTATTTATTGATGACGCGCGTCATTGCTGCACGCAAACCAGTTAAGTGTGTGCCACCATCTCTTTGGGGAATGTTGTTGGTAAAACACAGTACTTGTTCACTAAAGCTATCGTTCCACTGCATAGAAACTTCAGCAGTAATTTGCCCACCAAGATCAGATGGACGAACACCTTCAGCGTAAAAAATATTAGGGTGTAATACATTTTTAGTTTGGTTGATGTACTCAACAAACCCTTTAACACCACCCGAAAAAGCAAAATCTTCTTCTTGACCGGTGCGTTGATCAATAAGTTTGATATGAACGCCGTTATTCAGGAATGAAAGTTCACGAATACGTTTTACTAAGATTTCATAATGAAACTCTACGTTTCCAAAGATAGTCTCGTCGGCTAAAAAGTGAACTTCAGTTCCTGAAAGCTCTGTATCACCAGTAACAGTGATTGGTGAAACCAATACACCATCCTCATCTACTACATTGCGATTTTGAATAACGCCGCGCGCAAACTCCATGTAATGCGCCTTACCATCACGACGAATAGTTAATTTCAACCATTTAGATAGTGCGTTTACACAACTAACACCCACGCCATGAAGACCACCAGAAACCTTATAGCTGTTTTGGTCAAACTTACCACCAGCATGCAACTCGGTCATTACGATTTCAGCAGCACTACGTTTTGGTTCATGCTTGTCGTCGTACTTAATGCCTGTAGGAACACCACGGCCGTTATCAACAATAGAAATAGAGTTATCAGTTTGAATAACTACCGTAATTTCAGAGCAATATCCCGCCAAGGCTTCGTCAATTGAGTTATCTAAAACCTCAAAAACAAGATGATGCAAACCGGTTCCATCAGAAGTGTCTCCGATGTACATGCCTGGGCGTTTACGAACAGCCTCAAGACCTTCTAGGATTTGAATCGATGCAGCGCCGTACTGCTCTACTACTTTTTTTTCTTCAGTCATTTTTTTCTAAGTTAAATACGCATTGGCATCACAACATACTTAAAGCTCTCTGAGCCAGGCAGAGTAATCACAGCACTACTATTTGCATCACCCAAACTAATTTGAATTTTTTCATTCTTGAGGTTTGATAAAACATCAAGTAAATAGCTAACGTTGAATCCAATCTCTACAGCATCGCCGGCATATTCAGTCTCAATCTCTTCTTGAGCTTCTTCTTGTTCAGCATTGGTTGATTGAATCGTGATGCGATTAGGAGATAAAGAAAAACGAACACCTTTAAATTTATCCGTCGTCAAAATGGCGGCACGTTGCAGTGCTGATTGAAGTGCCTCGCGCCCAACTACCAATGAGTTTTTCTGTCCCTTAGGAATTACCCGTTGAAAATCTGGAAACTTACCTTCAACCAATTTTGAAATTAATTCAATATCACCAAAAGAAAATTTAACTTGATTTGCGGTCAAACTAATCTCTAGAGACTCATCAGAGTCTTCCAGTAAATGCTGGCACTCTAAAATTGTTTTACGGGGAATAATAATTTCTTGTTTTTGACCTGAGCCAGAAGGCGCTTCAGTCAACTCAACTTGTGAGTAAGCGAGACGATGTCCATCGGTTGCTACAGCAACCACTTCTTTACCCTCAATCACCAACAACATACCATTTAAGTAATAACGGATATCTTGTTGAGCCATTGAAAAGTGAACTTGACTAATCAGCTGACGAAAACTCTTTTGGGACATCTTCCAGGCAGCAGTAACTTCACCAACGCTTTGCATTACCGGAAATTCAGTTGCTGATAGTGTTTGCAAAGAAAAGCGGCTCTTACCGCTTTGAACAACCATTTTGTTGTCTTTAAGATTTAAAGACACCGGTCCTTCTGGTAGCGCACGCAAAATATCCAACAACTTTCTAGCAGCAACGGTGGTTGTGACATCTTCAGTACCAACACCAAAATTAGCATTGGTTGTTATTTGAATTTCAATATCGGTGGAGATAAGTGAAACCCTCTCTCCAACTTTTTTAAATAATAGGTTTGCCAAAATTGGCAGTGTGTGTCTACGTTCAACAATTCCACTAACAACCTGAAGGGGTTTTAGTAGGCTATCGCGAGAAGTGTTAACGAGTTGCATTGCTTTTAAATCCTTGTATATATCTTAGTAGTAATAGTAATAAGGGTTCGAAATTCCGTGGATAAGTCAAAAACCCTTTATAAAACAACACCTTGAAGACTAAAAAACCTGTGGAAAACTCTTGTATAAGCATTGCATAAAAAGGGGATAACTTTTTATTAATACCCTATTTTTGCATGAAGCTGAGTCTTTCCACAATTTATCCACAACTAATCCCCAAACTTATCCCTAGGGTTGTCCACAAACTTATCCACAAGCAAAAACTACGCTTTTAGGGTTTGCTCGATAACGTGGATTTCATGATTTAGCTGTCCATCATGCGACCGCTCATCCGCAATCTTTCTTACAGCGTGTAAAACGGTCGTATGGTCTCTTCCACCAAACAACTCACCAATTTCAGGAAGGCTCTTTTGGGTGAGCTCTTTAGCCATAAACATGGCGATCTGGCGAGGTCTAGCAATATTTGCTGGGCGCTTTTTAGAGTACATGTCTGCGACCTTGATGCTATAAAAATCAGCCACCGCCTTTTGGATGTTTTCCACAGAAATCTGACGATTTTGTATAGACAGCAAATCTTTTAACGCCGTCCTAGCAACATCAATCGTCACCTCGCGGCCGTGAAAACGAACAAAAGCCAAAATCTTTCTCAAGGCACCTTCTAATTCACGGACATTTGAGCGCAGGTGCTTGGCCACAAAGAACGCAACATCCTCACTCATGGGGATGCCCTCACTAATAGCCTTTTTCATCAAAATAGCCACCCGCATTTCGAGCTCTGGGGGTTCAATTGCAACCGTTAAGCCAGAATCAAAGCGTGAAATGAGGCGATCATCAATTCCTGCCATTTCTTTCGGGTAGGTATCACTAGTGATGATGACTTGAGCCTTATTGCTTAAAAGCGCCTCAAAGGCGTAAAAGAATTCCTCTTGGGTTCTAGATTTGCCACTAAAGAACTGAATATCATCAATTAGCAAAAGATCTAGAGAGTGGTAATAGCGCTTAAAGCGGTCGAAAGCCTTTTGTTGATAGGCTCTAACCACATCAGACACGTACTGTTCGGCGTGGATGTAGCGGATCCGGGCGTTAGGCTTCTCTTTTAAGAGGTGATTACCAATCGCGTGGATTAAGTGTGTTTTACCCAAACCCACCCCGCCATATAAAAACATCGGGTTATACGATGTGCCTGGGTTGTGTGCCACCTGAATTGATGCGGCCCTAGCAAGTTGATTCGCTTTACCGGTTACAAATGTGTCAAATGTTAGATTTGGGTTGAGCTTGGAGTGATCTTCAATCTCAAAAGCATTTTCTTCAACAGAGATGCTTGGCTCTACTACCTCGATCGAAACCATCTTCTGCGCCGGCTCATCACTAGCAGTTGCGGGCGCAGGGCTTGCAGTGCCCCCCTCAACCGCCAAAGTAAAGCCAACATTAATGGGTCGCCCAAAATACTGAGAGGCTAATTCTTGGAATCTGTCAGCAAAAGTCTTTTTGGTCCAATCTAACTTAAAACGATTGGGTGCTCCAATTGTTAGTAAGTCATCACTTTCAATAAAAGACAAGAAAGTAAGGGGTTGAATCCATGTTTTAAACTGTTGGGGCGACAGTTCGCGGGATAAAGTGCCGATGGCATCATCCCAAAACCCCAGTGGGCTAATTGAATTCAAGGCGAGGGGATTGTGTAGGTTGCTCATATTTTTGGAGGATTCATTGTAGCGATGCTCCAAAGTTATCCACAAGCAACAAAAACGTGGAAAAGCTGTGGATAACTTGTGAATAATAAGAAAAACTCTATTTAAATTAATGATTTAAGAGAAATTTATAGAAAAATAGAGAAAAACACCTACATATTCGTCAAGATGGATTGACCTTTTGCTCTGCAACAAGGAAAATACTTGGTTTTCCAGGGATCGAACATGAAAAGAACTTACCAACCCTCAGTAACCCGTCGCAAGCGCACACACGGCTTCCGCATTCGCATGAAAACCAAAAGTGGACGCGCAGTTTTAAATGCACGTCGCGCAAAAGGCCGCAAGCGTTTGGCTGTTTAATTTAGCCATTGAATAGCGCAAGGATTTCTGAATTACTAAAAGCACGCCCCAAGACAAGTTTGTATTGGGGTTTGTATGTCGCATCTACTCAAGAGGGCGCTAAGCCTGACTTGGGTGTTGCGGTGGCAAAGAAGTTAGCCAAAAGAGCGGTTGATCGAAATCGCCTAAAGCGGATGATCCGCGAATTGGTTTGGACGGCTCAAGCCAACACATTAAATAAAGATGTTGTGGTGAAGCTTAAAAAGCCAATTGGTCGCGAAACTCGAGGCAGACTCAGAAAAAAAGAAAAAGAGATTTTGCGCTCTCAAATTTCAGGGTTAATTTAGGGTGCGCCTTTTAAATAATGCGGCAATTAGGTTGGTAAAAATTTATCAACTAGCTTTGAGCCCATATTTAGGGGTGCATTGCAAATATGTACCCAGTTGTTCGCAATATGCTTGTGACTGCTTTAGTCATTACGGATTTATTAAAAGCTTTGGTCTGACGGTGTGGCGTATTTTGCGCTGTAACCCGTGGTCACACGGCGGTTATGATCCAGCTTTAAAAGATACAAAACATCAACTTAAGTGAATGTAAATGGACTTTAAAAAAACAATTCTTTGGGCAGTATTCTCGATGTCGGGTCTTATGCTCTACAACAATTGGCAGGTTCATGAAGGCAAGCCATCCTTGTTTGGTGGGGCTCCAGCAAATACACAAGTGGTTGCGGACAAAGCTACCACGAGCAATAAAGTTGATGTGCCCACCCAGGTCTCCGGTTTACCCGCTAATACTTCCACTCCAGCGGTCAGTGGAGGCGCGATTGAGGGCGCAGAAAAATTCACCTTACAAAACGATGTCTTGGCATTGGAAATCAGCGCTAGCGGAGCAAACGTAATTGATGCCAAGTTGTTAAAAGAGCTAACTGCTGAGAAAAACCCAGTCGAACTTTTTCAATACAGCCCGACACATAAATATTTTGCACGCTCCGGTTTAATTTCCTTAAACAACAACGATCTTCCAAATCACACAAGTACATTCAAATTAGTACAGTCGGGAAAAGATGGTTCGGGTAGACCTTTTGCTGTTTTAGCTAGTGAGCGTAATGGTGTCAAGCTTGAAAAAACATTCATTCTGAATCCTGGCAGTTATGTTGTTGATGTTAGCCATCGCGTTACACAAACAACAAACAACCCAAATCCTCTTGTTCTTTACACGGAAATTGTGCGCGACGCTACGCAAGAGCAAAAAATTGGCCCATTTGGTGGCGCTTTCTCAGCCAGCACCTTTACTGGGCCCGCAGCCTATACAGATAAAGAAAAGTTCAATAAGCTCGAATTCTCAGCAATAGATAAAAACAAAATTACTATTCCAACGCAAGTTGCCGCTGGTGAGCCTGCTTGGATCGCCATGGTGCAGCACTATTTTGCTAGCGCCTGGATTCCAGGGGACAAAGATGCGCGGGATATTTACGCCGGAAGAATAGATGGCGGCTTGTATCGCATTGGTATGCAAACACCACTTGGTGTAGTTGCACCAGGATCAACCGTTGTAGAAAAAGCCAGATTATTTGTTGGGCCTCAAGAAGAAAAAGTTTTGGAAACAATTGCTCCTGGTTTTGAATTACTCAAGGACTACGGTTATCTGACCATCATCGCTAAGCCTATTTTTTGGCTGCTTGAAAAAATTCACGGTTACGTTGGCAACTGGGGTTGGTCAATTATTCTTTTGACCATCTTAATTAAGCTTGTTTTCTTCCCTCTATCGGCTGCTAGCTACAAATCAATGGCCCGCATGAAGGAAGTTCAGCCACGCCTGGTAGCTATGAAGGAGCAGTACAAGGGCGAGCCACAAAAGCTCAATCAAGCCATGATGGAGATGTATCGCAAGGAAAAGATAAACCCATTGGGTGGGTGCCTGCCGGTTGTGATTCAGATCCCAGTATTTATTTCTTTGTATTGGGTTTTATTGTCATCAGTAGAGATGCGTGGAGCACCATGGGTTTTGTGGATTCACGATCTTTCAGTGCCTGACCCATATTACATTTTGCCGGTCATCATGGCTGTCTCCATGTTTGTACAAACTAAGCTAAACCCAACGCCACCAGATCCAATTCAGGCAAAAGTAATGATGTACATGCCGATTGTCTTTTCAATCATGTTCTTTTTCTTTCCTGCCGGCTTGGTTTTATATTGGGTTACTAATAACCTTCTATCTATTGCACAACAGTGGCAGATTAATCAGATGTTTGGAAAAAAGCCCGCTAAGTAATTTGCGTGCCGCGTAAAAGCTTGTAAAAGTTGACAGCAATGATGACGAGAAAATTGCCAATCATTGCTGTCGCAACCGCCCCAGGTAAAGCTGGCGTAGGCGTTGTTCGCATCAGTGGACAAAATTTAAAAAATCTTGCAAGCGCCCTCTTTCAAAAAAAGCTTTCACCAAGACAGGCGAATCTTTTAACGCTGTGTGACAAACACGGCCAAGCCATTGATCAACTCATTGCAATTTACTTTGTTGGCCCCGCCTCCTTTACCGGCGAAGATGTTTTAGAGCTTCAGTGTCATGGCGGCCCACAGCTTCTTGAGTTGGTGATGAAGCGTTGCCTTGAGTTGGGCAAGGATGAAGGCCTTGTGATTGCAGAGCCTGGGGAATTTACCCTCCGCGCCTACTTAAATAACAAGATTGATTTAACTCAAGCAGAAGCAATCGCCGATTTAATTGATGCCCAAAGTGAGGCTGCAGTGCGAGGCGCGGCTCGTTCATTGCAGGGCGCTTTTTCTGATGACATCAATCAGTTGATTGAAGAAATTACCCAGCTCAGGATATTGGTTGAGTCGACTTTGGATTTTCCTGAAGAAGAAATCGAGTTTTTAGAAAATGCCCAAGCGCGCCAGCGCCTAAATGCAGTCAAAGAAAAACTACAGACCCTGCGTGCGGGCGCCAAACAGGGAAAAATTTTGCGTGACGGAATTCAGTTGGTGCTCGCTGGTGCGCCCAATGTCGGAAAAAGCTCCCTCTTAAATCGCTTGGCTGGTGAAGATGTGGCTATCGTTACCCCTATCGCTGGAACAACCCGAGACCGGGTTAAGGAAAGCATCACTATCGAGGGTGTGCCTATGCACATTATTGATACAGCAGGCTTGCGCGATACAACGGACGTTGTAGAGGCAAAAGGCATAGAGAGATCATGGGACGCCATTCGTTTAGCGGATTTAGTGATTTTTTTAACCGACTCCCAAGTGAGTGGGCTACAAGATGACCTAAAAAACCAGATTTTGAAAGAATTACCCCCAAAATGCGCCGTTCTGGAGGTTGTTAATAAGGCAGATTTGCTGCTGGAATCACCAAAAGCTGCGAAAGGCGAGGCTTTATTGATTTCTGCCAAAACCGGTGCCGGCATTGACCAGTTAAAGCAGAAAATTTTAGAGCTCGTGGGCTGGGCTGGGCCTCAAGAGGGCGCAATTTTGGCCCGCAGAAGGCATTTGGACTGCATTGAGCGGGCAGCTGAACATATTGAAAAATCAGAGCAATTTGCTGCAAATGGCAACAATTCCCTTGAATTATTTGCAGAAGAGCTCTCTTTGGCTCAAAGACAGCTGGGTGAAATTACCGGAAAGCTTCTGCCAGACGACCTTTTAGGAAAAATCTTTAGCCAATTCTGTATTGGCAAGTAAAGGGTTTGTGCCCTGTCGGGGTGGAGATAAAAATTCACCCAAAATGATAAAATTGCTGGATTAAAAAATTCAATTTTCATAAGGAAACATATGACTTCAACTACCAGCGGCCAGATCAATGTAAATGCGCCAGCTTATGTAAAAAACAAGCGGTTAATTGAGTGGGTTGGCGAAGTCGCCGCTCTCACAAAGCCAGATGCCATTCGCTGGTGTGATGGGTCACAGGCCGAGTATGACGAGTTGTGTGAATTGTTGGTGAAGGCGGGTGTTTTCAAGCGCCTTAACCCAGCTAAACGTAAAAATTCATTTTTGGCTTTGTCTGATCCGGACGACGTCGCGCGCGTTGAAGACCGCACCTATATTTGTTCGGCCAAACAAGAAGATGCTGGCCCAACTAATAACTGGGTAAATCCAGTTGAAATGCGTGCAACATTGAACCCGCTGTTTGATGGTTCTATGCGCGGTAGAACTATGTACGTCGTGCCGTTTTCTATGGGCCCGATTGGCTCACCAATTGCTCACATTGGCGTTGAGTTGTCTGACAGTCCTTATGTTGCGATCAACATGCGCTTGATGACTCGTATGGGCAGGGCGGTAATTGATCAACTTGGTACTGACGGTGAGTTTGTCCCATGTGTCCACACAGTTGGCAAGCCTTTGAGCCCAGGCGAAAAAGATATGGCTTGGCCAAACAACAAAACTAAATATATCGTTCACTATCCAGAAACCCGTGAAATTTGGTCCTTTGGTTCTGGTTATGGCGGCAATGCATTGTTAGGTAAAAAATGTTTCGCCTTGCGTATTGCCTCCAACATGGGGCGCGAGCAAGGTTGGCTGGCTGAGCACATGTTGATCTTGGGTGTTACGTCACCTGAAGGAAAAAAATATCACGTAGCTGCAGCATTCCCATCAGCTTGTGGCAAAACCAACTTCTCAATGATGATTCCACCAGCAGGATTTGATGGCTGGAAGGTAACAACGATCGGTGATGACATTGCATGGATTAAGCCGCGCAAAGATCCGGTCACAGGCAAGACCCGCCTGTTTGCGATCAATCCTGAGTCTGGTTACTTTGGCGTTGCTCCAGGAACAAACCGTCAAACTAACCCAAATTGCATTGACTCTCTAAATCAAGACGTCATCTTCACCAACGTTGGCTTAACTGATGATGGTGATGTTTGGTGGGAAGGTTTGACAGAAACACCACCAGCACATTTGATTGACTGGCAAGGCAAGGATTGGACTCCGGCTGACGGCGCTGCTGGTCGTAAAGCTGCTCATGCAAATTCTCGCTTCACAATGGCGGCTACAAACAACCCAGCTGTTGATCCTAAGTGGGATGATCCAGAAGGTGTTCCTATCGACGCATTCTTGTTTGGCGGTCGCCGCTCGACAACAGTACCGCTCGTTAGCGAAGCGCGTGATTGGGTGGAGGGTGTTTATATGGCCGCAACAATGGGCTCTGAAACAACTGCCGCTATCACAGGCCAGGTGGGCGTGGTTCGCCGCGATCCATTCGCGATGATTGCTTTTGCTGGTTACAACATGAGTGATTACTTCCAGCATTGGCTCAATATCGGCAAGAAGCTTGAAGCTGAAGGCGCTGTATTGCCTAAGATCTATTGTGTGAACTGGTTCCGCAAGGGTGATGACGGCAAGTTTGTATGGCCTGGTTATGGCGAAAACATGCGTGTTCTTGCTTGGATTTTGGGTCGTGCAGATGGCACAGCTAAGGGTGTTGAAACCGTATTTGGTATTTCACCAGAGCACGCTGATCTGAATTGGAAGGGCTTAGACTTTTCTCTTGAGAAGTTCGAGAAAGTCATTACTGCTAAGGTAGATGACTGGAAAAACGAACTCAAGTTGCATACAGAGTTGTTTGAGCACCTTGGCGATCGTCTGCCTAAGGAATTAGCAGAGATGCGGACCAAGATTGAAAAACGCTTGAACGCCTAAGTTTTAGTAACACCTATATCCATCTAGATTTATTTAAATGACTAAACCCCAACACCATGAATTAGTGGTGATTGGGGCAGGCATTTGTGGGGCAACCATTGCAAATGAGTTGCTCGAGCGCGGTAAGGCGGTATGCATCATCGATGCCGCCCCATCGCCAGCCACAGGCTGTTCAAGCCATGCTTATGCGATTGCACATCCGCATATTGGCAAAGGATCTCCCCGTTTATTGCGCCTAACACGCATTGCATTTTTGCTTGCAGAAGCCCGTTGGAAAAATGTATGGCAACAACATGGAATTTTTCAGCCGACTAAAAAAGATAAGATTTTTAATCGCGCCGAAATGACGGAGCACCTTTGTTCCTTGGGCCTTGATCAAGATATGGCCATTGCCATGGATGCTCAAGAGGCCGCTAGGGTTTGTGGAATTGAGCAAAGCGGTGTTTGGTTGCCGCGTGGCGCCTGCTTAAATTTGCATGAAACAAGTAAGCAGCTGCTGCAAGATCACGAGTACCTAACTTATCTTTGGAATACGCGCATTGTGCGTTTAGAGGAGTGCGGCAATCAATGGCATTTATTTGACTCCTCAAACCAGCTTATCGTTACTGCAAATAAAGTGATTGTGGCTTGTGCCATGGATGCTAAAGCCCTGCTTGCCTCTATCGACATACGCCTACCCTTAAAGCCCGTACGCGGCCAGCTTAGTATTTTCTCTATTGAGCAGGGCGGCGCCTGGATCAATAAGTTGCCGCGTGTTGGCATTTCAGGTGATGGGTACTGCCTGCCCGCCAAACAGTTTGAAGACGGTAGTTATCAATGGATTGTGGGCTCGAGTTTTGATGAGGGCGAGGATGAACTTACTCCACGAGAAACAAGTGATGATTTCAATCGTGAGCAAGCGAGAGGTTTGGTGAATTATCCAGAAGGCGATCTTCGAGCACTAACAAAGGCTGGAGAATTTGTTGGTATTCGCTGTGTTGCCGGAGACCGTTTACCCATTATTGGCGCGCTCACTCAGCGCCCAGGAATATTTCTAGCAACTGCCTTGGGATCGCGAGGGATATTATGGTCCGCTCTAGCGGCTAAGCTGGTTACTGCTCAGCTACTAGAGGATGATTTTGCTTTGCTTGCGCGCTTTGGTTTTGCTGCAGACTTGGTCGCTGCGCTAGCGCCAGCGCGTTTCTTTGCTGGGGCAGCACCTTCAGCTTTAGGGGCCTTAGCCTCAAATTCAAAACCGATTTTGCCAGTAGGATCCAAGGCTAAATAGGCCTTAAAGCCACGCCCAGTGCGGTTCGATTTAAAGTTAGTCAGCAGATCTGTCTTACCTTCTTTTAATAACTTCTGAACTTGTTCTGCCGAAACCTCCTGCTGCAAAACGACTTTTCCAGTTTTGAAATCGCACGTCTTACTAGGGCCAGTATTGTTCTCGCACACGTAACGCATGCCATCTTCATACACTGCACCAGAGCATTTTGGACAAACACCTAGTGCCAGACGGCCCGTGAAATCTACTGCTTCAGTTTCATCATCTTGTGTGTTACCAAAATCAAACTCAAGCTTGAAACCTGCGTTTGGATAATCTTTATCGTCCTCTGGAATTTCGCTTAACTTAATAATTGCAGCGAACGGACGGCCCATTTTGCTGCGGAATCCTTGTAGAGGTCCAATGGTTTTTTCACGCAATAACTCTTCAACCTCAGGATATTCAAAGGCGCGGCCACCAGGCGTTTTGCTGATGGTAAAGCCACACTTTTCACAAGCAAAGCGGCGATAGTTCTCTTTCACCGGGCCCTTACAGTGCGGGCATGGCGTGGTCATTGTGGCGTAGTCGCCTGGAATGGTGTCGCTGTCGTATTCTTTAGCGCGCTTGACGATACGCTGAGTCATCTGTGCAATTTCTTGCATGAAGGTGTCACGGTTCATCTTGCCTTGCTCGATGAGTGACAATTTGTTTTCCCAGCTGCCGGTTAAGTCAGGACGCGTTAATTCTTCAACATCTAGGCCACGCAATAATGTCATCAACTGAAACGCTTTTGCAGTCGGAATCAGTTCACGGGCTTCGCGCACCATGTATTTTTCAGCCAACAAACCCTCAATGATCGCAGCGCGCGTTGCTGGCGTGCCCAGTCCTTTTTCAGCCATCGCTTCGCGCATCTCATCATCATCAACCCATTTACCGGCACTCTCCATCGCGGAGAGTAAGGTTGCTTCCGTATAGCGTGCGGGAGGTTTTGTTTTTAAAGGCACGGCGGCAATAGATTCAGTTTGTACTGACTCGCCCTCTTGAACTGCAACCAGCTCATCATCTGACTGATTAGATTTGCCATAAACCGTTAACCAACCAGGGATTACAAGAACGCGCCCCTCCGTTTTGAAGTGGTGTCCAGATACTTCACTAATACGTGTGGTGACACGGAACTCCGCGGCAGGATAAAACACTGCCAAGAACCGACGTACAACTAAGTCATACAACTTAGCTTCAGGCTCGCTTAAGTTCTTCGGTGTTTCTAATGTTGGAATGATCGCAAAGTGATCAGAAATTTTGGAGTTATCAAAAATACGTTTATTTGGCTTGACCCAACCGTAGCCTGCTTTGGCTTTAGGGTCTTTGGGATCACCCTTGAGAATTTGCTGAGCAAAAGCACGATAGTCTTGCGAATTCTCAGCAAGATTTTCCATGGTTTGCTTGACGGTATCGAGGTAGTCCTCTGGCAGTGCTTTTGCATCAGTACGCGGATAGGTTAATACTTTGTGGCGCTCGTACAAAGCCTGTGCAAGACCCAATGTATTTTTTGCCGAGAAACCAAAGCGGGCATTTGCTTCACGTTGCAAGCTGGTTAAATCAAATAACTGAGGAGCAAGTTGTGTAGCGGGCTTAGCCTCTTCAGTGACGTTTGCTTTTTTGCCTCGACATGCCGCTACGATACTTTGGGCTGCGGCCTCGCTCCAAAGACGATTTTCACGAGCATCAGGTTCGGCAACATCTTTTTTAAATTTCGGATCAAACCAGCGGCCTTCATAGATGCCAGCGGCAGCAATAAATTCAGCCTTCACTTCCCAATAATCTTTAGAGACAAATTTACGAATGAGCTCTTCACGTTCCACCACAATAGAAAGAGTTGGCGTCTGCACGCGGCCTACAGTCGTTAAGAAGAACCCGCCGCTCTTGCTATTAAAGGCCGTCATGGCACGCGTACCATTGATGCCGACTAACCAGTCTGCTTCAGAGCGACAACGCGCAGCGTCTGCGAGTGGCTTCATATCTTCATCGGAACGAAGGTTGGTAAAGCCATCGCGAATTGCTGCAGGCGTCATCGATTGCAGCCACAGACGTTTAATAGACTGTGATGCCTTTGCATGCTGTGCAATTAAGCGGAAAATGAGTTCACCTTCACGCCCCGCGTCACAAGCATTAATGAGCGCAGTCACGTCTTTGCGTTTAATGAGTTTTTGCAACACTTTTAGGCGCGATTCTGTTTTTGCAATCGGACGCAAATCAAAATAAGGGGGTACCACTGGCAAATTGGCAAATGACCATTTGCCGCGCTTTACATCAAACTCTTCGGGGGCAGCGATTTCTAATAAATGGCCCACAGCAGAAGAGATTAGGAATTCGTCGCTCTCAAAATAATCTTCATATTTCGTAAAGCCACCCAAGGCCTTGGCAATGTCATTAGCAACAGAAGGTTTCTCCGCAATGATGAGTGCCTTAGGATGATCCCCGGCGGTAGTCTTTGGGCTGCTTTTTTTGGTAGTTGCTTTAGTTGCCACGCGTTTTGCCTAAATTTGAGCTAGAAATGATGTTTTTTGGGGTAAAACGGATGGTCAATTTAAACCAAAATCAGGCTTGGCCAATTGCTCACCCCTTTTTTATTATTAACCGATAAATTAGGAAAAGTCCAAAAACCCCTATTTTTTGCCAGTTTTGAGCCTGTCAACATTACCAGTTTTGGTATAAAAACCCGCTTTTAGCCCATTTAAATGCAGTTTTTGCTTAAAAACAAAGCTCCTCAAGAATGTCCTCGGGTCGAAAGGCTAGTTTTGCCCCCTGCTGAATAAGCAGATGGCAGCCGACAGAATTTAAGCTATGAATAGACCCAGGAACTGCAAATACCTCCCTACCGAGATCAGCGGCTAAGCGAGCAGTAATTAAGGAGCCAGACTTTTCTGCTGCTTCTACCACCACCACACCTACCGCTAGGGCAGCAATAATGCGATTCCGCCTCGGAAAGTGCCAAGGTTTTGGCCCCACGCCCAGGGGAAGCTCCGATATTAAGATGCCTTGCTGGCTAATGGCCCTGGAAAGGGCGATATTTTCACGGGGGTATACAACGTCTATGCCTGTCCCAAGTATGGCTGCGGTATGGTGATTGGGGCCAAGCTCAATTGTGGCCTGGTGCGCAGCACTATCAACCCCTTTTGCGAGGCCAGAAAGGACCAGCACACCTGTTTTGGAGAGTGCCCGCGCAAACAGGCGGGCATTTTTCAAACCTTCTGGGCTGGCGCTTCTAGAGCCTACGATAGCAATCATCGGCATCTTTAGAAGGGCGATATCGCCATATATATAGAGCGAGGCTGGGGGGTCATATAAATCCCAAAGACGGGGTGGGTAGTGGGGGCTTCCACGATCAATTTGGGTGATAGGGTTCGACGCGTGTAATGTTTGCATAATCCAATTTCGTTCTTTAGGGGAATTGCAACAATCAGGACAGACTGATAGCTCTGTTGGATAATTCTTATATGGCTTTGTTAACTGTCCTTTGCTACCCAGACCCACGCTTGCACAAGGTTGCTAAACCTGTGGCGCAGGTTGATGCTCGCATTAAAAAAATTGTTGCCGATATGGCTGACACGATGTACGAAGCACCCGGCGTTGGCTTAGCAGCAACACAGGTAGATGTTCATGAGCGCATCGTTGTAATTGACGTCTCTGATGAACAAAACGAATTGATGGTTTTTATCAATCCAGAGGTTATTTGGGCAAGCCCTGAAACCAAATCTTGGCGCGAGGGCTGTTTATCTGTTCCCGACTTTTACGATGAAGTTGAAAGGCCATCTGAGATCCGAGTGAAAGCTTTGGATGTTGATGGCAAAGAGTTTGAAATCAATGCCGATGGATTACTGGCCGTTTGCTTGCAGCACGAGTTAGACCATTTGCAAGGAAAAGTATTTGTTGAGTATTTATCCATACTTAAAAGAACCCGTATTTCACAAAAAATGAAGAAGCGCGCCAAAGAGTTAGAGGGTCAGCGCTAAGCGCACTAATGAAAATTGTCTTTGCTGGAACGCCTGAGTTTGCTGCGCAAGCAATGCGTGCGATCTTTGATGCTGGTCATGAAATTGTGCTGGCTTTAACGCAGCCGGATCGTCGCGCCGGAAGAGGCATGCACCTTCAGGCGAGCCCTGTTAAAGAGTTTGCCTTACAAAACAATATCCCGGTACTTCAGCCGGAAACCTTGAGGCGCAATGGCGTTGATCCACTAAAAACTGCCCAAGCACAGGCAGCTTATGAGCATCTATCCTCAATCGAGTTTGATGCAATGGTGGTAGTTGCTTATGGCCTCATCCTGCCCCAAGAAATTTTGGATATTAGTGAGAAGCTGGGCAGACACGGCAGCTTTAATATTCACGCCTCATTGTTGCCTCGCTGGCGTGGTGCAGCGCCGATTCAGCGAGCCATTGAATCAGGTGATACCAAGACGGGCGTATGCATCATGCAAATGGATGCGGGCTTAGATACTGGAGACACTGTTTTAATTGCCGACCTTGAAATTGCTAGTGACGAAACTAGTGCAAGCTTGCATGATCGGTTAGCACTACTTGGTTCTAAATTGATCGTTAATGTTTTAAATGTATTACAGCAAGGCAAAGAATTAACTCGAGTGCCACAAGAAACAAACGGCATTACCTATGCTGAAAAAATACTAAAGAACGAAGCGGAAATTGACTGGACCCTTGACGCTAAAGAAATAGATCAACGCATTCGGGCCTTTAATCCCTTTCCAGGGGCTAGCAGCAAGCTTAATGGCCTGGCGATGAAGTTTTGGCACTCAAGACCCGCTAATAGCGAGGCTATAAGCCCGGCTGGAAGCCCGGGTGACGTTCTGGGATTTAGCGGTGATGGCGTATATATTCAATGTGGTGCGGGGGTGGTTGAGGTTTTGGAAATGCAAAAACCTGGCGGAAAAAAAATAGATGCCAAAACATGTGTGCAGTCGATTGGTGAAAAACAGTTGCGCTTTCAATCAAAGGAGTAGAAATGTTTAACTTTGCAAAGACTGCTGTTTTGATGGCAGCGATTACTGCTTTATTTATTGTAGTTGGCGGCATGTTGGGTGGTGAGCAAGGT
The DNA here is from genome assembly GCF_018881965.1 of Polynucleobacter sp. JS-Polo-80-F4. GTDB lineage: Bacteria > Pseudomonadota > Gammaproteobacteria > Burkholderiales > Burkholderiaceae > Polynucleobacter. The sequence goes on along the minus strand of NZ_JACVPI010000001.1, from coordinate 811,746 downwards.
ATGGTGCTGGCCTTGCTTATGGCTGTTGGAATGAACTTTTTTAGTTATTGGTTTTCTGACACCATGGTGTTGAAAATGACCAACGCGCAGCAAGTTGACGAAAGATCCGCGCCGCAGTTTTATGGCGTAGTGAAAGAGTTGTCGGAGAAGGCTGGCTTACCAATGCCAAAGGTATTTTTGATTAACGAAGATGCCCCCAATGCTTTTGCAACTGGGCGCAACCCAGACAATGCCTCTGTTGCTGCAACCACGGGCATTCTGAAAATTCTCTCGAATCGTGAGTTGCGTGGCGTCATGGCGCATGAGCTGGCGCATGTTCGTCATCGTGATATTTTGATTTCAACCGTTGCCGCCACTATGGCTGGAGCGATTTCGGCCTTGGCTAACTTTGCCATGTTCTTTGGCGGGCGGGACTCAGAGGGTAGGCCCAATAATCCAATCGCTAGCTTGATGGTGGCAATTTTGGCGCCGATCGCAGCAAGCTTGATTCAGATGAGTATTTCGCGTGCCAGGGAATATGAGGCTGATCGTGGTGGCGCAGAAATCAGCTCTGATCCAGAGGCGCTCGCACATGCATTAGAGAAGATTCATAACTATGCGCAAGGCATCCCATTTCAAGCTGTTGAACAACATCCTGAAACAGCGCAGATGATGATTCTTAATCCCTTGAGTGGCGGCGGTCTTGCGCAACTTTTTTCTACTCACCCGCCCACTGAAGAGCGTGTTGCACGCTTAATGAGCATGGCTAAAAACGGGACTTATCCCGGAGCAAATTAATTTGACTGATCAAAAAACACCACGCAGTCTCCCGCTTTCTGAAGCAATCACCATTGCTGCACAAGCGATTAGCGAGGTGATGAGCGGAAGATCGCTCACGGAAGTGTTGGATCAACTAGAGGCCCATGAGAGGCCCATCGTGCAGAGCTTGACCTTTGATGCTCTTCGCAAATGGGTGCGCTCTCACGAATTGATGAAGCAATTTATTCCGAAGACGCCACCTCCTGAGGTTGACCATTTGTTGAGCGTTGCGATTGCTTTATTTTTGCAAGACACCTCTGATGGCAAAGGTTATCCGGCGCATACGATTGTTGATCAGTCCGTGAGGGCGTGTGGTGAATATGATCCCACTATGTATGCCAAAGGTTTGGTGAATGCGGTTCTGCGCAAGGTAAGCCTATTAGTTCAGCCGCCAGAGGGTGAAAAACGTTTTCCACCCGATCCAATCCCAATGTACGTACCTGCTTGGTGGCGAGCAAATCTCAAGCGCAACTATTCCAAGGCATGGCAATCGATTTTGTTTCAACAAGCCAAGCGCGCGCCATTAATTTTGCGTGTGAACCAGAGGCAATACACGCGCGAGCAATATCAATCTTTGTTGTCTGATGCTGGAATTTCATCTAAGCCAATTGATGGGTTGGCGGGCATTCAATTGCCTTTTGCTCTCTTATTGCCCGAAGCAGTCCCTGTATCTGATCTGCCAGGTTTTTATAGTGGCGCTGTATCAGTTCAGGACGCGGGTGCGCAGCTAGCCGCAGTGTTATTAAATCCCCAGAGGGAAGACTTGGTGCTGGATGCTTGCGCTGCTCCTGGTGGAAAAACCGCACATCTATTGGAGCTCGCTGACTGCTCAATGAGGGCTCTAGAGTTAGACGGCGAGCGAATCGGAAAAATTGGGGGTAACTTAGATCGTCTGCGTTTGCATTCTGATGGGGTACAAGTGTTGCGTGGAGATGCTTCAAAAGCTGCTTGGTGGGACGGCATTCTTTTTGACAAAATTCTGCTGGATGCCCCCTGCTCAGCCTCCGGAATAGTCTCTCGCCATCCTGATATTCCTTTTCTCAGGCGCGAAGCAGATATTAGAGCCCTTCAAGAAAGACAGCGCGCGATCTTGCAGCAAGCATGGAAAATGCTCAAGGTTGGAGGCGACCTTTTGTATGTTACTTGCTCAATATTCCCTGAAGAAGGCGAGCAGCAGGCCATTTGGTTTGCTGAGCAGCACCCCGATGCGGTACGATTAGACGCTCCAGGCCAGCTTTTGCCTGGCGAGTTAAATGACGGTTTTTACTATGCTTTGTTTAAGAAAAAATAGGCCATGAGCCAAAGCATTAAAAAATTCCTCTTTTTGTTCTTAATGGCGTTGGGCATTTTTTCAACAACCGTTAGTGCGGAAGGTATCAAGCTCAAATCCTTTGAATTAGAGAAGGCGGATAACGACTGGCTTCTCAATGCTTCTTTTCAGATTGAGCTATCCCCAGGGTTAGAGGACGCAGTTCAAAAAGGCGTAGTTTTATATTTCCAAACGGAGTTTGATTTAACGAGATCGCGTTGGTATTGGTTTGATGAAAAACCCGCGTTAGCACAAAGGCAAACACGCTTGTCTTACCAGCCCCTGACACAGCAGTATCGAATTGCTTCAGAAGGATTTACTTTTTCTGCCAAAACGATGTCTGAGGCGTTGCAAGCGGTAGGCAGTATTGGTGGATGGCGAGTCATGGAGGGCTCCCAACTAGATCCAAGCAAATCGTACATAGCCAGCATGCGCATGAACCTTGATCTCAGTAAGCTACCAAAACCATTCCAAGTAAATGCGCTGAACAACCGCGATTGGAATGTATCAAGCGATTGGTATCGTTTTCCATTTTCCTCTACCGGCCCCAATCTAATCAAGCGATGAGATCGATAGCAGCCATGCTAGACCCAGGTTTTTTTACATCCAAGGCTTGGAGTAAAAAAATCATTCCCATCACGATTGGGGTAATTGGTGCCTTTGCCTTATTGCTTTTGGTTCTATTGGCCATTGCCTCATCCAACACAGAATTTTTTGATAACTACTTTATTTGGTTATACGCCGCTAATGTGGTGATTGGAATTTGCTTAACTTTAGTCATCTTGATTTTGGTGGCCGTAATTGCTGTGCGATGGTATCGAGGGCACTTTGGTACGCGTTTGATAGCAAAGCTAGCCATGATTTTTGCTTTGGTTGGTATTGTTCCAGGCTTAATTTTGTATGGCGTTTCATTACAGTTCGTATCTCGGAGTATTGAGACTTGGTTTGACGTAAAAGTAGAGACAGCACTTAACTCGGGCCTGGAATTAGGGCGCGTTACTTTGCGCGTAGCCCAAGAAGAGATCTTAGGTGAGGGCAATTTCATTGCAGAGCAGATTGTGCAGACGCCTTCGGGTACAACTTCTGAACAGGTTGCCGCTAATGTGATGAAAATTCGCAATCAGTTTGGTATTCAAGAGGTCAGCCTCTTTAATATGCAGCGTAATTTGATCTTAACTAGCGAGGTAAAGCCAAAAAAATACTTTCCTGCGCCCAGTGCTGATGTAGTTGCAGATGCATTTAAGAAGAAAGGAATTACCTTTCTAGATCAAATTGAGATGGACGGTGGGCAGCGCGGCTATCGAATCAGAGCCATTGTTCCGATTGTTCGTAAAAAACCCATTAATGGCAAAGATGCAGAGGATAAATATTTCTTGCAGCTGGTGCGCTACATTCCAGCTCCCCTGGCTAAGAATATTTACGCAGTGGAATCTGCGTACAGCGAATATCAAGAGAAGTCTTTGGGGCGCACCGGTCTACGCAAGATGTTTGTGGGGACTTTAACGTTGACGCTTTTCTTTGCGGTATTCGTGGCGATAACTTTAGCCCTCATGCTGGGTAGACAGCTTGCCCGACCTCTGTTGATGCTATTGAGAGGCACTCAGGCGGTTGCTCAGGGTGACTTGTCGCCTAAACCGGAGCTTGATACTGGGGATGAGCTTGGCATGCTTACACGGCAATTTAATGTCATGACTAGGCAGCTGGCAGACACTCGCACATCTTTGCAGGAGTCCAAGGCATTCTTAGAGCGCGTATTGGGAAGCCTTACTGCAGGCGTATGTATTTTTGATAAAAATTACAACGTGGTATCCAGCAATGCTGGAGCAGACAGAATCTTTAAACAAGACCTTACTCTGCTTGATGGAAAACCCCTCAGCAACAATCCTGCTTTATTGGAATTCGAGGGAGCTATTAGGGAAGGTTTTGCAACCATGAAGCTCGCAGTAGTTGGCGAGGGCGAGCAAAAATCTACGCAAAATAGTGCACCAGTGTGGCAAAAACAAATTCAATTACACAGCACGAATGAATTTGAAAACGAACTAGGTGTGACATTGTTTGTGCGCGGCACAGAGCTTACCGGCGATCTACGCATGGTGGTTTTTGACGACATTACAGACGTGGTGAGCGCGCAAAGATCAATTGCATGGAGCGAAGTGGCAAGGCGTCTTGCGCATGAAATTAAGAATCCTTTGACCCCAATCCAGCTTTCAGCCGAAAGATTGCAACATAAGCTTGCAGGGAAGTTGAGTCCAGAACAAGAGGAAATGATTAATCGCAGCACTGAAACCATTATTGGACAGGTGCAAGCCATGAAAGAAATGGTGAATGATTTTAGGGATTTTGCGAAGACGCCAACACCGCAACTAAAACCGGTCTCCATCAACACGCTCACTTCAGAAATATTGGGTCTTTATGAGGGCAGCCCCCTAAAAACGCAGTTAGATCCAAATTGTCAAGAGATCATGGGCGACCCTACGCAGTTAAGACAAGTTATTCATAACCTCTTACAAAATGCTCAAGATGCCACCCTAGAGGGCCCCCATCCAAGCAGTCCGGTGGAGGTTAAAACTGAGTTAGTGCCTTACGGGGAACACAATGGCGTGCTTCAAAACGCCGTGCGATTAACAATAAGTGATAGTGGAGTTGGATTTCCAGCTAAGATATTGGCAAGAGCATTTGAGCCTTATGTAACTACCAAGAGTAAAGGTACCGGATTGGGTTTGGCGGTGGTTAAGAAAATCATTGATGATCATGCTGCCAGAATTGAAATTCGGAACCGTATGCAGAACGAAGAAGTAGTTGGTGCGCAAGTATCGATATTGTTTATGAATCTAGCAAAAGAGGCAGTCTAAGCATGGCTAGTATTTTGGTTGTTGATGACGAGATGGGAATTCGTGAGCTTCTCAATGAGATTCTCACCGACGAAGGCCACACCGTCTACTCTGCAGAGAGCGCCATCCAAGCGCGCACTATTCGCGAGCAAATGCGCCCTGATCTTGTCTTGCTAGATATTTGGATGCCTGACACTGATGGCATTACTTTATTAAAAGAGTGGTCCAACACGGGCCAGCTCACGATGCCTGTAGTCATGATGTCTGGCCACGCAACAATTGATACTGCTGTGGAGGCTACGCGCATTGGCGCGCTTAACTTCTTAGAAAAACCAATTGCCTTACAAAAACTTTTGAAGACAGTTAGCAAGGCTTTAGAAAGCTCTCCTAAGTACGTGGAGCCAGAACAAGAGCGGGCTGTGCAGTCAAACCCTGGCGCTATGGCCGTACCAAAGCAGGCTGCTATTGAGCCAGTGAATACGCCTCTTGAGGGCGAGTACATCAGCGGAATTGCAAAAACTTACTATGACCTCCCCCTAAGGGAAGCAAGAGATTTGTTTGAGAAAGCGTATTTTGAGCATCAAATGCAAATCATGGGCGGCAGCATGACCAAGATTTCAGAGTACACGGGCCTAGAAAGAACACACTTGTATCGCAAGTTGAAGGCCTTAGGTATTGATACCTCCCGCAATAAGAGCGAAAGCTAATCGTTCGGTTTAGTTTAGGATGGGCTTTTGGCACCTGCCAATAAATTCTGTTCTAGCTATAGTGCGTTCGTTGCTATTTACCTTTTCACCAATAGCCCAAATAGCATCAATTTCTGCGAATGATTGCGTACTGGCGTCGTAAATGATGCGCTTACGTTGTCTTGTTCCATTTGCTTCTGTGATTGAATTGCAGCTAATGATGTTGGACTGCTGAGCACAATCATAGTCATCAATCTTATTATGTTGAAACTTGTAAGTTCGCGTCACCTGACTGGTAATGACCTCTTGTTTTGCTTCTAGCTTTATAGCGGCACCATAACAACTCAGTGTTAGGCTCTCAGGATTTTTCGAACAAGCGAATAGAAGGCCCACAAATATTAACGTTAGGAATAGCTTCAAAATAGACCCTTGATAGTTTTAATAACTATAAGTATTTTATCTCCCCTCGCCACTAATTCAATATCAGCATTTTCCCGATACTCGTTAGTACCATGGCTTTCTGAGTAAGCAGTAAAAGCGAAGTGCTGCTTAACAAGATCGTTCGGGCCCACCCACCTGGGATTTCCTAATAAACCAGCAGAGTTAGCTACAGCAGGCAGATTTAGAGAGCTCCCCGGCAGTTTCATTTATAATTCCTAGTCTTGGCCTGGTAGCTCAGTCGGTAGAGCAGAGGATTGAAAATCCTTGTGTCGGTGGTTCGATTCCGCCCCGGGCCACCAAGAATCTCAATAGCCCACTTGTTGGGCTATTTTCATTTGGTCTGGCGGATGAGGTTCCGTTAGCTAGGATCACAAGCCCATTAAAATTGACCAATGAAATTAACTAAGGCTACCCACTCTGATATTCCCGAACTCGTTGAGTTGTTGAGGACCCTCTTTGAGCAAGAGACAGAGTTTGAGCCTAATTCAGAAGCCCAAAGAAAAGCCCTTAGCAAAATTATTCTTGATCCAACGATTGGCATCATTTTGGTTGCTAGAGATGATGAAAAAATATTAGGGATGATTAATTTACTGTTTACTGAATCTACTGCTCTAGGCTCCAAAGTCGCCATTCTTGAAGATATGGTTGTTCTAGCTAAATCTAGAGGGGAAGGTATCGGCTCTGAGTTAATTGACTATGCGATTAGCGAAGCCAAAAAAGAGGGCTGTAAACGAATTACCTTATTAACTGATATTGAAAATACCAAAGCCCAGTCTTTTTATCAAAAGAAGGGTTTTGTGAAATCCAAGATGATGCCTTATAGGCTTTTGCTGGATTAGACATCCTAGGCCCTGGTTCGATTCCGCCCCGGGCCACCAAGAAACACCAAAACCACCTTCGGGTGGTTTTTTATTTCAGGGGCTATACATAACCAATGAGCCAAAATTAGTGCTCGAGATATTCTATAAAGAACAGCCATCTGCCTTACCTTGAGGCCAAAACTACTATAAAGACATTGGATAAGGCATGGGCCTAGTTTTGATAGTATGGGGCCATGAAAATACTACTAATGTTGCTTATTGGAATGGCGCCATTATTTTCATTTGCTGAAATAATCACCATTCCCGCTGATAGTGATGAAATCCAAACGGCGTATTGGCCAAAGGAAAAATCTAAAGCAGTCTTAATTTTCGTACCTGGTGGCGATGGTAGCTTTAATATCGCATCGAAAAATCCCCCCAAGCCAAACTGGATTCTCTCTACGCTATATGATTCTCCTATTAGCCCAGACATTGTATTTTTAGACAGCAAGGTTAGCTTGGGTTGGAATACTGTTGGCCCGCGATATACAAAAGAGCATATTAAAAATATAGTTGAAGTTATCAAGTTTTATAAAGATAAAACTAAAAAACCTATTTTTCTAATTGGCCATAGTAATGGCGCAATAAGCCTCGCTAGCTTTCTGAATAAAGTTCCCAATAGTGGTGAGCTTATTAACGGCGTTATTTTTAGCGGTAGTAGAAATGAAACAGAGCTCGATGTAAAAATAGCCCTTCCAGTCCTAATTATGGTTCATGAAAACGATCCCAATCACTGGACTAGGCCCGATAGCTCTCAGAGGATATATGCAGATATCGCAAAGTTAAACGCAAAGAAAACGGAATTAATGTATGTCCATGGCGGATATGATGAAGGTAGGCCCGAGACAAGCGGTCGACATATGTATGCTGGCTCATATGATGAGGCTTCGGCTATCGTCAGTCAGTTTATTATGGCCAATGTGAAGTAGTTAAAAAATTTAGGCATCCTAGGCCCTGGGTCGATTCCGCCCCGGGCCACCAAGAATCTCAATAGCCCACTTGCTGGGCTATTTTCTTTTATGGCTTGGCAGGTGTATATGCCATTAGTCTCGGATATCCCCATCAAGAGCTGTCCTTTAAAAGGACAAATCGACTATTCATCCCTGCGTCAGTCGATGTCGTTTAAAACGACATTACATTTCTATATGTGCTCTTAAGCCAAAGAAATTAACTGGACCACGAGCTGAGTTGTAGGCGGGATTAGCAATGCGTTGATAGTCGGCAGATATGAACAGCTCCTTGTAAACTTTTGCGCTATAAAAAGTTTCCAATATTTGTTCTTTCTTATAGCTAAGTGCGCCATCACCAATAAATGCCGCCATACCGCCTTGTTGAAGGTAGGCAATCTGCGATGAAGAGATTCCATTGACCGCATAACCTATGCCTACCGTATCTTTGGGGCGCGACCAACTAGAGCCTTTGATGCTCACACCGCCCGATAGTGATCTACTGATGTCTACAGTCTGCGCTTCGGTTGTGCCTGGATTCCAGCTCCAGCGACCAAAGACACCAACATAATCATTGATGGCCTGCTCAATATTGAAACCATAGCCCCACGAACTCTGTGCCGCTTTGCGCACACCAGTTATCTCAGGAGTGCCACCAGACTGCTGAGCCTGGTTAATCGCATTTTGGTAGTTGCCCATATAGGCATGTTGTTGGTAATACAGGGCCCTTACTGCGCCAGGCTTACCCCATAGCTCATGTTCATGAGTTAATTCAATTTGATTGCCGTAGTCTTGGCTCATGCTGTAGTCAAGCTGGGCGGTATTCGGAATAGTTGGCATCGCTAATCTTGCCGCCTTCAAAATCCAGTCGTCTTGATACCACTCGGCTACAACACCATAGGTATAGCCTTTGCTATCAGCCGCATATCCATAGGCGCCCATAGAGAAAAGAGCAAAGTTCTGAAACTGTGTACGAGGATCGTGACTATAACTATTTTGATCAAAGAAATCTAATGTGGCGAACTTACCGTAGGTCACCACAATTCTATTTTTATCGAGATTGCCCGCAAGCTGATTAGGCCCACCTTCAATATGTTCTTTGCCGCCGCCTAGGCCAAAGGTCTGTCGAATAAACGCGCGAGCCGTGTAGTAAATAGGTGGAGCATATGCGCCCTTTTGTAATTCACCATTCTGAAATCCACCTAGACCAAGAAGCTGTCCATTAAAAGGTGTTCCCTCGAACATCTCTGGGTTCCAATAAACTTCAGCGCCTTCCCAAAGTCTTGCTCCTAAAAAAGCAGTGGCACTTAAGGTATAACTTTTCCCGCCGCTACCTTCGGATTTATTAAGAAGACTGTTCTGTCCATAGTAAGGCGAATTGAAGTTATTTTTTTGTTGAACAATATAAGTTGATTGCCCATGAATACTCCATTGTTCAGTTTCGCCCTCTACAGAAACTGCGCTGTCAACTTTAGGTGAGTCACTTACGGGCGATTCAGCGATAACAATAGGAGCATCACTTACGGGGGATTCGGCATATACGGGTAATGACAATCCAGCCAAATAAAAGGCGCTGACTAGGCAGAAGATGGATCTGCGGCTGGGGTTAAGTGAAAAATACATCGTAAATGCCAAATATACTTAATGAGAATTATTCTCATCTTAGCATATAATTGAGAATGACTCTCAATTGGTAATAGTCACTAAACGAGGGATTAGAATGAACCATAACCAACAAGAGGAGGCGTTATGAGTTCTAAGAAATTTGTACTGGGACTGCTATTTGGCATATCTATATTTTCCTTGGCTGGTGCGGCGATACCTGAACCACCAAATCCATTGGCAAACAGCAACCTGACATTTGATCAACGCCTTGAGCAAATGAAACAAACTGATGCCGCATTACTTAAGGCAACTCCAGAAGAGCGTAAAGAATATTGGCATAAGATGCGCGATCAAATGAAGGCTTTAAGCCCTGAAGATCGCAAGTTGGTTCACGAGAAAATGAAGGCTCAATGGCAATCAATTACTCCTGAGCAAAAAGAAAGAATGAAAGCCGAGAGAAAGGCTTTCTTTGATGGATTAACGCCTGAAGAGCAGGCTGAGATGAAAGCCCGTAAAGCCAAATGGGAAAATATGAGTCCCGAGGAAAAGCAGAAGTGGCACAAGCAAGCTAGCTAGGATCAGACATCCTCGGCCCTGGTCGATTCCGCCCCGGGCCACCAAGAAACACCAAAACCACCTTCGGGTGGTTTTTTCATTTGGTCTCTGTTTAAGCAAGAATTGGCTAAACGTTATATAAAAGACAGATTGTTAACCAAAGGCCCTTAAATGAAAAAAATACTTTCAACAGTCCTTCTGCTACTTTCGATTGCTGGCTTATCTCACGCGGCAGATAGTACTCCCGCCAAGCAAGATCCGACATGGCTAACGCAAGCTAGGGCAAGTATTAAGGCCGAAAAATTTGATCAGGCAATTCAGCAACTTCAGTCCGCTAATGACACAAGCTCTGCTGATTGGAATAATTTGCTTGGCTATAGCCTTCGAAAAAAACAGCCACCTGATTTAGTTGGGGCAGAAAAATATTATCAAGCTGCATTGAAAATAGACCCTAATCATCGTGGTGCTCTTGAGTATTACGGAAAGCTGAAGCTAATTAATAATGATTTGCCCGGCGCAGAGGCGTTATTGGCAAGATTGGATAAAGCTTGTACCTTTGGATGCGAGGAATACTCGGATTTAAAAGAGGCTGTAAAAAAATATAAGTCCAAAAAGTAGAGTCGGACGCTCTGAGGCACTGGTTAATTGGCCCCCAAGAAACTCTAAACCGTCTTCAGGCAGTATTTATTGCAGAAAACTGCTAATTTTCATCATTAGTATTGGCAATAAGATTCATGGATAATGGAATCTTTATTTGCTATTAGTTGTTATAAACACTTCATTATGAAAACAATTATTTACTCAGCAATATCCCTCACTGTGCTTATGCTTGGAGCGGGGTGTGTTAATCAACAGCCCGTAGGTCAGCCGATGGCCAACAGTAATTTGACGGCAGGCCAAGTTAGCCTTACCTTAAAAAAGAATGTCACAACTCAAGCTGAGGTCGTAGAAACCTTTGGTGCTCCGAATATTGTCACCGCCAATGGCGATGGCGAAGAGATTTGGACTTACCAAAAAAATGCCACAGTTTCGAGTGGAAGCTCTAGCTCTGGATATGCCACCATTATTTTGGCAGGAACCTCATCCACCAGCTCTGGGTTCGAGCAGTCTAGTCGAACAATGACTTTAATCATCAAATTTAAAGAGCTTAAAGGGGTAAAAATTGTGAGCGACTTTTCCTCAAGAACCTCTTCTTTCTAAGGCATCAGAATGAAGTTTTTATCGACCATCACCAGCATTGTTTTACTTTCATTATTGGGAGCTTGCTCTTCAGGGCCAGCTAAGCCCCAGTTGACCTCGCTTGAAATTCAGGCAATTCAGGCGAAAAACTTTGATGTAGATAAAAAAACTACGTTTGATTCTTCTTTGTCAGTTCTTCAAGATTTGGGTTACATCATTGGCTCTGCCAGTTTTGAAACGGGATTCATTACCGCGCAGTCACCTGCAAAGGGTACTAGCGGTAGTGTTTATTTCATAGGCATGCTACCCATTCCAGTTTCAGGCTCAGAGCAAAAAACGGTTGTGACGGTAGCGGTAGAAGCGGTGGGCCCCAAGAAATCCCGCGTCCGTTTAAATTTTGTTGATAAAACGCGTGGTGGAGGTATGTTTGGCTCCGGCGATAACGACACTCCGATATTAGACCCAGTCGTCTATCAAAATGCTTTCGACAAAATTAGTGAAACAGTCTTTATAAAAACTGCTCAAAAATAAAACCACCCTCGGGTGGTTTTTTCTATGGGGCATGTCAAGTTAGACGCTAGTTACTAGACCTCTATAAGATGGCTAGAGCCAAGGAGAATAGTGATGCCATTAGTCAGAATCGATTTAAGTAAAAAACACCCGGAAAGCTTTGCGCAGCAAGTCGGGAATATTGTCTATAACGTGATGCGCGAGCAAATCAATGTTCCTGAAGACGACAAGTTTCAGATTATCACTAGACATGACGCATCAGAATTCAATATTCCGAAAAGTTATTTAGGAATTGAATATTCAGATGAGATTATTTTTATTCAGGCAACCATCAGCTTTGGTAGGTCCGTGGATCTGAAAAAGAATTTATATAAAGCGATTTGCGAAGCTTTGGTACTAAATCTTAAAGTCAGGCCTCAAGATGTCTTTATCAATTTGCTTGAAGTAAGCAAGGAAAATTGGTCATTTGGGAATGGCCAAATGCAATATGCTGATAAGGATTGATATCTCTATCAATGCTGCTCTTGACCAATGGCAATAACGTTGGTTGATAGAATGAAACGATGAATTCTTCAGACATCATTCGACTTGTCACCCTGGGCGCTATTTGGGGCAGCACTTTTTTATTCATGCGAATTGCTTCACCTGTTCTGGGATCCGCTTATTTGGCTGAGGGGGGCGTGGTATTAGCCGCAATCTTTCTTTATTGTTTGGCCCTCTACTTAAAAAAGAATAGAAATCTTTTGGCCCATTGGAAGCACTATTTAATTATGGGCTTCTTCAATTCAGCATTCCCATTTGTGCTTTTTGGTTTTGCTGCATTAAACCTCTCCACTTTCCAGCTATCGATTTTGAATGCAACGGCACCCATATGGGCATTTGTTATTGGCCTTCTCATTGGGAATGAAAAATTTAAAATTAAGCGGGGGCTAGGATTGCTCTTAGGCGTAATCGGCGTTGGGGTTTTGTTTGGCACTTCATCAACCTCGATAGATGTAAGCACGTATGAATCAATTGCCTTGGGTCTGGGCGCCGCTTGTTCGTATGCCATTGCAACCAATTACGCTAAGAAAGCAAAAAGCGTCGAGCCCTTTGATAACGCACATGGCAGCATGTGGGCCGCCGCCCTCTTATTGATCCCTGCCCTATTTTTTATACCTATTCGGAGTGAGCCAACACCTTTGGTATTGGGATCTGTTGTTGCTATCGGAATTGTTTGTAACGGCATTGCATATTTGTTGTACTTTAGATTGATTAAGGATGTGGGAGCTGCCTCAGCCTTAACGGTGACATTTCTCATTCCTATTTTTGGAACCCTGTGGGGTACATTATTTTTGGGAGAGCACCTGACATTAAATGCCGCCATTGGTATGGTGATCATTGTTGCCGGTACGGCATTGGTGACGGAGTTTGATATTAAAAGGCTCATTAGGGCGAGATAAGTGCCCAAATCAACCTCAGGTAGCTTTCTTTTGTATAGAATTAACCATGACAAATCTAAACCAGCTCCCCACCGATCTACCCATTCCTCAAGATGATGGCTCAACCAATCATTTGAAGGGCATGAAACTACCCAATGTTTCTTTAGACGCCACCAATGGCAAGGCCGTTAATTTTGGCGATATTAAGGGTAAGTTAGTTATCTACTGCTATCCCATGACTGGGCAGCCAAATGTTGCTTTACCTGATGGCTGGGATCAAATTCCTGGAGCAAGAGGTTGCACGCCGCAAAGCTGTTCATTTAGAGACCACTACCAAGAGCTTCAAGCATTAGGCGCAGAGGTTGTAGGTTTAAGCGTGCAATCTACCGAATATCAAAAAGAGATGGCTGATAGGCTGCACCTGCCATTTCCAGTGGTGAGTGATGTGAGCTATGAATTTCAGAAGGCATTGAATATGCCCACCTTTGTAGCTGCTGGAATGACATTATTAAAGCGGGTTACCTTAATTGCGAATAATGGCGTGATTGAGGCAGTTCATTACCCCATCTTCCCAAGTGATAGCGATCCAGCCTGGGTAATGGATTATTTGAAGAGCCATCAGGGTTAGGTAAGAGACAGAATGTATAAGCTCATAGCTTTTGATGCCTATGGCACATTATTTGATGTGTATTCCATGGGGCAGTTGGCAGAAGAATTATTTCCGGGCCATGGACAGGCCTTTGCTTTAATGTGGCGCGATCGCCAAATTGAATACACCCGACTTGTAACCATGAGCGACCCCAATCCAGGTGGTAGCAAGCATTACCTACCATTTTGGGAGTTAACGATTCGTTCATTGCGTTATGTCTGTAAGCGGATGGGTTTGGATCTCACTGCACAAAACGAAGCGCGCCTAATGGATCAGTATGCAAAGCTTACGGGCTTTGAAGATAGCCTGGATGTACTTAAAGCTATCAAAGAGAAAGGTATTGCTACGGCGATATTATCCAATGGCAGCAGAGAGATGTTGGCTACAGTGGTACAGAGCAATGGCTTAGATCCTTTCTTGGATAAAGTGGTCACTATTGAAGACGTGCGCTTATTTAAAACAGCCCCACAAGCCTATGAGTTGCTACTAAAAGCATTTCCCGTTCAGAAAAAAGACGTTCTCTTTGTGTCGAGTAATGCTTGGGATGCTCTGGCAGCCAAGTGGTATGGCTTTGATGTCTTTTGGGTAAATCGTCTAGGACACCCTTTTGAAGAGATTGGTGAAAAACCAAACTTTGAGGGCAAATCTTTAAGTGAAGTGTTAGAAGTTATCTAAGGGAAAATCCATGCTTTTAATTACCTCAATTATTGCATCTGCTTTAACAATTATTTTTATCAAGCTTTCTTTTGCTGTTATTGGGCTAAGAAGAAAAAATAAAGTTGGCCTAGGAAGCGGTGGTCACGATGATCTGGAAAGGGCTATTCGTGCTCAGGGTAACTTCGCTGAGTATGTGCCATTTGGGATCATCTTAATTGCATGTCTAGAGCTAAATGACGCCCCATGGTTGCTGGTTGCTATTCCGGGTATCGCACTCATTATTGGTCGCTTGATTCATGCAAAAGGCATTAACACTCCCCCGCCAGATTTCAGTAAGCGCGTATTAGGCATGAAATTTACCTTTTACACGCTCATTGCTTTGGTTGCCTTGAACTTGGGTTGGGTCCTGTATGCGTTGCTTGGCTAGTAATTAAAGACTTCTGCCAAAAGAGTCCCATGAAGCTGATGCTGGACTATTCTGCCCAGTAGAGGCTGACGGGATTGCTTGAAAGAATTTTTTTTCTAAGCTCTGCAGAGTTAGATAAGCATACAAATTCCTTCATTTGAGCCTCATAAGTTTGGGTTGTCTCAAATCTTGTATGTGGCCAATCACTGCCCCATAGTAGCTTGGAGACTCCAATTTTCTTAAGCCAATATTCAAAAAGAGCTTGATGATTTAGCTTTGCAGTTCTGTACTGGGCGCTGAGCTTTATCCAAAGATTGCTTTGGTGTTTATTAATACCATCACTTTGTTTTTCAAACTCATCATTTACTAGCGGTCTGCCAAAATGGTCAATGACTATCTTAATTCCACCAGGTAAAGCCAATAGGACATCATTAAGCAAACCATCATCATGATGAATTTGCAGGTGCATATTGAGGCCTTTTAAAAAATGAATGACGCCGCCATATTTTTGAATCGTCCCAAACGGATCTTGATCGCCATATAGGTTCAATCGAATTCCACGCACTCCCTGCTGCTTAAGTTCAAGCAACTCATTTCTAGGGGTATTGGGGTCAACAACAGCAACACCTCTTAGGCGCTCTGGGTTTTGTTTGATGGTTTCAAGTAAAAGACTATTGTCAAAGCCTAAGAAGCTTGGTTGTACAACAATGCCTCGCGAGATTTGCTGTTTATTTGCGACTTTGAGCCAATCGTCTATCGAGGCGCTGTAATTAACTGAATATCGAGCCTGAGCCTCATCTATAAGACGGTTATTAAAAACATGGAAGTGGGCATCGACATTCATAGGAAATATGGTAGCATAACTCATCTAGATGAGTATATGAGTTGAAAAAACCGTATGAGTAAAGAATTGATGGGTTACCAAGCCTTAGCATCGGCCTTTAGGGGCAAGGTGGAGGGCGGATTATGGCGAATCTCAGAGGCGATCCCATCAGAGGCAAGTCTTGCTAAAGAGTATGGCGTAGCTGTTGGGACCATTCGGCAGGCAATTGCCCTGCTTGCAGACGACGGCGTACTGATTAAGCGTCACGGTAAAAGCACGGTGGTTAGTAGCGGGCTTCATGGGCAATCTATGCTCAGATTTTTTCGCTATCAGCTTGATGGTCAAGAGCAGTTGATTCCACAAGCTAAGGTTTTAGATTTTAAAGAAGTTTCATTAGATAAAGAAATTGGAAAGTTAACGGGCTGGGCTTGTAAATCGCTGATGAGAATTCATCGGCTCCGCTTTATTGATGGCAGGCCAGTGTTATATGAAACGATCTATTTACCATTGCCAAAGTTTAAAAAGTTGATTGACTACAAGCCCAAAGATTTTGAAGATTTGTTTTATCCAATGTATGCAAAGGTTTGTGGGGTCGCGGTGATCAAGGCTAAAGATCAGGTTGGTTTTGAGTTGATGAAGAAAGTAGATGCAAAAGCACTGCTAATGAAGGAGGGTCATCCAGCTGTCAGGGTAAACCGCATCGCATTTGATTTAAGTGGTAAGCCAGTGGAATATCGCAGCTCGGTTGGGGATGCTATGGCATTCCAATATTCAGCGGAAGTTAACTAAGGAGAGAAGATGCAGATCTTTGTAAAAGCTTTATTGGTTGCATTGCTTGCAACAGTGGGATTGGCTCATGCACAAGAGTGGCCTAATCGACCCATCAATTTAATTGTGAGTTATCCACCAGGCGGTACGGCAGATTTAATGGCTAGAACGATATCGACACCGTTAGGAAAAATTCTTGGCACCTCTATAGTTGTAGAAAATAAGCCTGGAGCAAGTGGTCAAATCGCCGCCTCTTATTTAGCCAAGGCTAGCGCTGATGGCTATACACTCATGCTCGATGCCTCTTCCTATTCGGTTAATCCATCTTTATTCCCAAAGCTACCGTATGACCCAAACAAAGATTTCAAGACCTTGGCTGTTTTGGCTCAATACCCCAATGTCCTGTTAGTGAATCCTAGTTTTCCGGCAAAGTCTGTAAAAGAGTTGGTTGCGATAGCAAAGGCTAAGCCAAACAGCATTTCATACGCATCTTCTGGCAATGGGTCGGCCCAGCATTTGGCGGGAGCTTTATTTGAAGTAAAGGCCGGAGTGGAAATGCAGCACATTCCATATAAGGGCGGTGGCCCAGCCTTGAACGATGTTGTTGGCGGACAAGTGCCAGTGTTTTTTGGAAGCGTTGCTTCAACCAAGCAATATGTTGATTCAGGCAGGTTAAATGCATTGGCCGTTACTGGGAAGAAGCGTGCATCCTCTATGCCTAATGTCCCAACGATGGCTGAGGCAGGCGTTCCAGGTTATGAGGTTTATGAGTGGAACGGTATTTTTGCCCCGGCTGCTACTCCTGCTGTAATCCTTATTAAGATATCGGATGCTATTGCAAAAGTGATGCAGTCAGCCGAAGTCAGGGATAAAGTTCTGAGCTTAGGCGGAGAGCCATTCCAAGGAAATTCAGAAGCAGCGGATAAATTTATTAAGGCCCAAATGGTTGAGTGGGCAAAGTTGGTGAAGAGCGGAAAAATAGCCGTAGATTAATGTAAGGCATCTCTGTTATAAATTAGAAAAAACCTATGGAGGCAATATGACGCATTCCTCTCGCCGTAATTTCTTAAAAGTTTCTGCAATTAGTGCCGCCACAGTTTCTAGTACTGGCGCATTAGCGCAAAGCGCAAATTTATCTCCAAAGACAATTGCTGCTGTGCAGGCCCTGGAGGCGCAGCGAGATGTCGATACAACAGCAAGTTGGAATGACGGTTTATTTCACCCCGCCCCATTTAAGAATCCCTTTGCGCAAGGTAAGGAGCGAGGCTTGGCTTTGGGCGGAGGCGGAACCCCATTGATTGCATGGTATGCCGGCTATTGCAATGCGCTTAAGAAGGCTGGAGTGGACTTGGGTAGCGCAGACGTTGTCGTTGGTACCTCTGCAGGCTCCATCTTTGGTGCGATGTTAAGCTCCGGACACTTTTGGCGGCTTTTGGATGAGATGGATCTTTTTGCAGATTTTCCAAAATTGCTTGCAGAAATGATGCCCGCAATTCAATTTAATGCATCTCAATTAAGAGCGCAGCGTGCAGAGCTGTCAGTTCGCGATGGATCACTCACGTCTATTCGGCACATTGGAAAAGCTGCAATGGCTTCTTTGAATCCAGATGGTGTGGCCAATCACTACAAGGTAATGAAAAAGTTATTAACAGCCACTGCTTGGCCCTCCGATGGACTATTTACTACAGCGATTGATTGTTATACAGGCCAACGCGTTGTTGTATCAAGGGCGAGCAATATTCCTATCAATGTTGCCTGCGCTGCAAGCTCTTCTGCGCCAGGGCAGGTGGGGCCAACCTTCATAAAAGACCGTCTCTGTATGGATGGCGGCATGTCTCAAAGTAGCACCCACGGAGATGTGATTGCAGGCGTTAAGCGAGCGATTGTTATTTCTTTAGGCGACGGAACAATTAATGAGCAAAAGCAAGGTCTGCGTTTGTCCTCTTTGCCAAATACGATCAATCAAGAGGTAAAAGATTTAGAGGCTGGCGGCACTAAAACAAAACATATTGTTGTGGGTCTTCCGCCGGGCTTGGCAAAAGTAGAGAATCTGATGGATCCAAAATGGATTGCACCATATTTAAAATATGGAAATGATAGAGGCATCGCCGATGTGGCAATGATGAAGACCTTTTGGTCTTAAAGAGAATATGACGCATAGGCATTTTTATTTAAAAACAGCAATTCAATTGAGATATCAAAGATGAAAAAGCTTTATTTAACTTTAACTGTTACTTTATTAGCCCTGATGTTGAATGGTTGCCTGGCTAGTTCCACTTCTCCAGACGGGGTGAACTGCAACTACTCACTAGATAAGCCGCTATGGGAAATGCCTGTAGCCTGCCAGGGGCGCTGATATTCTCAATCAAATTAATCAAGGCGCATAAATTTGTCTGACCTTATTTTGCAGGCCGCGGTCCTGGGATCTCTTGGTCTGGGTGCCGGTGTATTAGGTGGCGTCATTGGCTTTGGTACGACCATCATATTGATGCCCGCCCTAGTTTATTTTTATGGGCCCATACAGGCAATTCCAGTAATAGCTTTGGTAGCCACCGTAGCAAATCTCTCGCGTATTTTTTTATGGTGGAACGTTATTCAGTGGCGAGCTTGCTTTGTCTATAGCCTGGCGGCGATTCCATTCACAGTATTGGGCGTTAACACCTTAGTGCAGCTAGACGAGCGCCTAATTGAAATAACTTTGGGAATATTTTTAATATTACTCATCCCGATTCGCCGTTGGATGCGCAACAAGAATTTTTATTTAAAGCTTTGGCAGATGGCTTTGGTCGGAGCTGGCATTGGTTATTTGACTGGGATTGTTGCAACGACGGGCGCCATCAACACGCCTTTCTTTTTGGCTTATGGCTTAAGCAAAGGGGCTTTCTTGGGTACTGAGGCAGCCAGCACATTGTCAATCTTGTTTACTAAAGGCATTACTTTTCACCAGCTGGGGTTTCTGAATACAACTGCCATTATTCAGGGCCTTCTGATTGGGAGCTGCGTTTTGGTCGGCTCTATTTTCTCTAAGAAAATTGTCTTGGCGTTGCCAGAAAAGAAATTTTTATTGCTGATGGAGTTGGTAATGTTGATTTCAGGACTTTCCATCCTGGCGATGTCTTTTTGAATGCCTACTTAAACCGATAGGCTAGCGCCATAAAAATATTGTCTTGAAATGAGCGATTCATGACCGGGCTGTTATTGATTCCCCCACCCAGCCATTTGCGTTTGCCATAAATATTGACATACCAGTTATCCACCACCGGAATTTCTACCATGAGGCCTGCTAAGAGATTATTTGTTGCTGGAGCCGTATAGGCCGTATAGCCAGTAAGCGTGGACTCTCCAGGGTTGATGCCATAGTAATAATTGGCATATTGACTTGACTGTCGCTCTACCCCTACTTGAGGGTAGATCACCACCTTTTTGAACGTTTCTATTTCAGCAAAGTATAAAAATTCATAAAGCGCACCTTTTGACTTTCCAAAGTCGTGATACGCATTTACAAAAAATCCACCGATGGGCGTTTCTTGAAAAGTGCCCAGTCCCAGAGGAATTGGATCGCTTCGATTAATGGAATTTCCATTAATGGAGGACTTCACTTTGTAAGTATCTAAATTTATTTTTCCAATTACTTCAAAGTAGCCATAGCCCATTTTAAAAGTCTTCATGCCCACTTCATCAATGCGCGCAAAGAAGCGTTGATAGTCAAAAAAGGCATAAGGCAATACCAGGGATTGAGTGCCCTCAGTTCCAATGTGTAAGTTGGAGGTGTAAACAGCTGCACCGATATCGCCCACGATGCGATCAGGCAGCCCATCGGGAACGTCTTCAACCGCAAAGGCTGGAATAGCTAGTGCAAAAGCAATTAAAAGAGCCGCTATGCGAATAATTGATTTCATATGCTCATCATAAACTTATGCGTACTTAGCCCTCAGAGATCTAGATTATCTAGCGCTAAATCCTCTAGATGGCTTATGTCGCTCCAGCTATCTACCTTCCACGCATGTCCATTGTGGCTAATCCAATTGAGCGAAGCATTGGGCACTGCCACAGCCTTTGCGGCATTTAAGGGCTGATTGCTTGCAATTCTATACATCATGTCTAATGCGCCGCCATGACTTACTAGCAAAATAGTTTTTCCTAAGTGCTGCAATCGAATTTGTTCAAGCGCAGTTTGAATGCGATCTGCAAATTGTTGAATGCTCTCGCCGTCATGCAAGCGTTCTTCAATATTTCTGCTGAGGTGAGATTTCCAAAGTTCTGGCTCAAGTAGAGGGGCTTCATCAGTTGTCAGGCCTTGTAGTGCGCCAAGATGACGCTCTCTTAGTGCTGAATTGCTGATTGCAGAAGTTTTAAATAATCTCTCGATAGCCCCGGCTGTCTTAGCTGCGCGCTGAAGATCACTCGTATATAAAACATCAAACTGCAGATTAATTTTTTTGAGAGCGCGCGCCATTTGATCTGCTTGGGCAAGGCCTCTGGCATTTAAATCAATGTCTGTATGGCCTTGAAGGCGGTGCGCTGCGTTCCAGTCTGTTTCACCATGGCGCACTAAACAAAATTGAGTGATAGTCATGTGGCAATGATAAAGACTTAATTATTTTTTGAGAGTCCATGCACGTGGATTGTGCTCAAAACCAATGTGCTCATAGTAATCATTTGCCTTGGGTGCTGCTAAAAGCACAATCATGCATTCAGGGCCAAGTAACGCTTTGGTTTCTTCGATGAGCATTTTGCCGATACCCGAGCGTTGATATTGTTCATCAACCGCCAAATCGGCAAGATAGGCTACATAAGAAAAATCAGTTAATGAGCGAGAAATACCTACGAGCTTTGCTCCATCCCAGGCGGTAATTGTGAGATTTGCATTTTTGAGCATGGCCTCAAATGTCTGAACATTATGTATGGGGCGCCGCTCGCCGAGAGTGGAGCGCTTATAGAGGTCTATGGCTTGCTCAGCAGTAATTAAGGCATCGTTGCGGTATTCAATCATGTCACTTTCCATTTTCTAGGAATAGTTCGTCGCCGACAACAAGAGTTCCCGAATTGAGGATCTCAGCTCGAATGCCACCTCGATTTTCAAATGCCTCCATGAAGCTGGGTCTATTCAACAGTTGAGCAGGTCTTTCGCAGGGGGTACAAAGCTCTGTTCCCAGTAGTTGTAGGCTACCCAGTTGGAATGACTGCCCTACCAGTGCATTTAGCTCGTCAGCGGTAATGTCTTTAAGGACGACATTGCGGCGGGTTTCTGCTCCATCAAAGGTGGGCTCATCTCCTGCTAATAGCCAGTCATTTGCTGTCTCAATGCCTGATAAGGCTATTAGGCTGATGTGACGGACTTTTATTGGTAGGACGTCTGAATATGCACCCATACCCATAGCATAACGATCACCTTCAATACCAAAGCCAGCATTGACTTTGGCATGGCCGACAGATTGCATCGGTGCGCCTGCAGATGGTGCAAGATAGATGGCTTGAATATGGGCGTTTGATTTCATAAGGATTGCTGACATATTACAGCCCACTCATTGAGGATTGTTAATACAATTAATCCAATATTAGATAAAGGGTGATGGTGAATAAAGAAAGCAAGGGAATGCTGATTGGGTTTATCGGCATCCTGATTTTTAGCTTAACGCTGCCGGTGAGCAAGATTGCTGTCTTAAGCTTTAACCCCTATTTCATTGCTTTCGGCAGGGCAACATTAGCCGGGCTAGTTGCATTGGCCTACCTTGTTTATAAAAAAGAGGCCATTCCTAGCAAAGTTGATTTTGTAAAATTTGTAGTCATAGCTTTGGGGGTGGTATTCGGCTTTCCCATCTTTACTACGGTAGCGATGGCCAATGGCTCTTCCTCGCATGGCGCCGTGATTTTGGGGATGATGCCGTTGGCTACAACGGTAATTGGAGTTCTGCGCTTTAAAGAGCGTCCTTCATTAGGATTTTGGTTGGTCTCTCTGTTGGGTGCTGGCTTGGTGGTGATGTATGCCTTGCTAAAAAATTCCGGCAGCTTTACTTACATTGACGGCCTTCTGGTCCTTGGCGGAATCAGTGCATGCATTGGTTATGTAGAGGGCGGTGAGCTCTCTCGAAAAATGAATCCTCGCGCCGTCATTTCTTGGGCTCTGGTCATTTCATTGCCAATAAATATTTTGATGACTTGTTTTACCTACAGCGCAGATTACATGGGTGCAGGTGCTATTGCCTGGACTAGTTTTATCTACCTGAGTCTATTCCCCATGTTTTTGGGCTTCTTCTTTTGGTATGAAGGCCTAGCGATCGGTGGCATTGCAAGGGTGAGTCAAGTGCAGTTGATTCAGCCTTTTTGCACACTAGTGGCTGCTAGCATTTTGCTGGGCGATTCCCTTACGGCAATGAATTTAATTTTTGCGGTGCTAGTTGTATCGACAGTGATTCTTGGAAAAAGAATGCTGGTAAAAAGGGTCTAGAGGCGCCTAAATGTTTGGCCTGCTGAAATTAAAAAGCCCCGCTCATTTAATTGGCGGGGCTTTTTAATTATGCGGCAACTGCTGGATGCTTGCTAAGTGCCCGTAGAATTTTGCCTTTTTCTTTAGGCTTGGTGCTTGCTTCTAATAACTTGGTAAGTTGCGCTGCATTCAGGGGGCCTAAGCGGGCTTTTCCTGTCTTGGTGAGCATAGAGTCGTTTTTTCTGGTTCTTTGATTTTGGCCAACAGCCATGGAGTTTTCCTAGAGTAATGGAATGATGAATCTCAAAGACTTTCTCAAGAGATTCCCCTGTCTAGGGCGCACAATAGTGATCACAGTCCAGAATAACAGTTAACAAGTCCGGACGCTATGATGTAACCATGACGAATTTACCAAATCTCATTTTTGCCCTCTTAATGGGCTTCTTAATGTCTGCAACCATTACGTTTGCCACTACATTTGCGCGCCTTGGCTTTGCAGAAAATTTCCTTTGGTTATGGTTTGAGGTGTGGTTGGTCGCTTATCCCGTTGCGATTGCCGGCATTTTGATATACAAGCCCTTTGCTAGCAACATTACTGTAAAAGTTCTAAAAAAGTTAAGGCTGAATGAATCCTAATTTACAAACGAAGGATCTTTAAATGAATGTATTGATGAAGTCTTTTATCCTGAGCATAGGCTGTATCTCTGTATTGAGTTCCTGTGCCGCGGTGTACACCGATGGATCGGATGCAAACCATGTGACATTTCTAAACAGTAGCGGTGAGTCGATTGACCAGTTAACTCAGAAAGCTAGCGCTTATTGTGCCCAGTATGGCAAGGTTGCCTCATTTAGAAGTAGCGATACTCAGTTGGTTGCCGTCTTTGATTGCAAGGCCGCGCGTTAATCAATTCTTTAATGCAGTAAATAAAATACGCTTATTAGCCCGCTAAATCGGATTGGTAAATTAAGCCGGCATGTTCTCTAAGGGCGTGGAATTGAATCGACTCCCAGCGCTGTTGGGCAACATCTAGTTCTGATTTATGTGAGGCTAAGAATACTGATGCACCCACTACATCTTCAGCCATGCGGTGGATATTTTCTTGAGTAAATTTTTTCAGTGCTACAGGATCATCCGAGCTAACCCACCGTGCCAAGCTGTAGCGGGCTGGCAGAAGGCGTACTTCTGCGCCATATTCAGTTTGGAGACGATGGCTTACTACTTCAAATTGGAGCTGACCAAATGCGCCAAGCAGCATGGTGCCGCCTGCCATTGGCCTAAAGACCTGAATCGCGCCCTCTTCACCCAACTGCATCAGCCCAGTGCGCAATTGTTTTGAGCGTAGTGGATCTGCAGACTCAACCATGCGGAAAATTTCTGGTGCGAAGAATGGCAAGCCAGTAAATTGCAATTGCTCCCCTTCAGTCAACGTGTCGCCTAAGCGCAGCAAGCCATGATTGGGGAGGCCGATGATGTCACCGGGAAAGGCCTCATCCAAAATATCGCGCCTTTGTGACAAGAAGGACAGCGCATTATTTGTCCGGACCTCTTTGCCGTTGCGGCAAATCTTCAATTTCATGCCACGCTGAAAATGCCCAGAGCAGATGCGTAAAAATGCAACACGGTCACGATGTGCTGGATCCATATTTGCTTGAATCTTGAATACCACTGCTGAGAATTTATTTTCTGCGGGACTAACTTCTCTTTGTAGAGCTTTGCGTGATCCTGGCGATGGTGCAAGCTCAACTAATGTGTTGAGAATCTCGCGTACACCAAAGTTATTAATTGCGGAGCCAAAGAATACGGGCGACTGACGCCCAGCCAGAAAGGCCTCAAGATCAAAGGCAGGCATTGCTTCTTTAATTAACTCCACCTCAGACAAAGCATTTTCTAGGTCGGTGCCTAAACGCTCTTTAAGGGCTGGGTCATTCACATCAACTACAGCATGAGAATCTTCGGTGACACGATCTTCGCCTGCCTTAAACATTCGCATATGCATGTTGGCAATATCGATAACGCCAGCAAAAGATTTACCCATACCAACTGGCCAGGTAAATGGAACTACTTCAATGCCTAGCGCGGTTTCAATCTCATCCATTAACTCCATCGGAGGCTTGACCTCGCGATCCATCTTGTTAATGAATGTGACGATAGGTGTGTTGCGGGCGCGACAAACTTCAAGCAAGCGCAGCGTTTGAGATTCAACGCCATTAGCAGCATCGATCACCATGAGCGCCGAATCAACAGCAGTTAGAACTCGATAGGTGTCTTCTGAAAAATCCTGGTGTCCCGGGGTGTCCAATAAGTTAATGATGCAATCGCGATATTCCATCTGCATCACCGAGCTCGCTACCGAAATGCCTCGCTGCTTTTCAATCTCCATCCAGTCAGATGTAGCGTGACGACTTGCTTTGCGAGCTTTAACACTCCCCGCAATTTGAATTGCTCCAGCGTAAAGCAATAATTTTTCTGTAAGCGTGGTTTTACCCGCATCTGGGTGAGAGATGATGGCAAAGCTACGGCGTCTAAGTACTTCTGCGCCTGGAGTGCTGGAGATAAGAGTTTCGATGGGAATTCTGCGCTGATTAATCTAGGTTCGGACGCAATTATAAGCGTGCGAGGCGACTCAAAACTGCTCTTCAGGCCTTACATAGCGCCATTGGCCCGGGGGAAGTGGGCCCAATGAGATACGGCCCATTCTGACGCGTTTGAGACCTATTACTTTGAGGCCAACCATCTCACACATCCTGCGAATCTGACGTTTGCGGCCCTCGCGCAATACAAAGCGCAGCTGATCTTCATTTTGCCAACTCACTTGTGCAGGCTTTAGCTCTACGCCATCAAGCGAGAGGCCATGGCGCAGGCGATCTAAATCTTCGAAAGAAAGTAAGCCCTCAACACGTACTAAATATTCTTTTTCGATGGGGCTATTTTCACCAATCAATAGTTTGGCAATACGGCCATCTTGAGTGAGCACTAGCATGCCGGTGGAATCAATATCTAGGCGACCTGCAGGCGCCAATCCTTTGGTATTAAAGCGGGGATTTCTTCCCTTATCCATGGGACTAGCAAAGTAGTTCTCGGGTGTGATTAAGGAAGCGGCTGGCTGGTATTCCTGTTCATCGTCATAGTGAGAGATATAACCAACAGGCTTGTTGAGAATGACGGTGATGCGAGAGGCTTGTTGCGCTTTAGCGCCTGATTGCAATTCAATCTTTTGATGACGGAATGCACGCGTACCCAGCTCATTGACCACTTCACCGTCTACAGTCACTAAACCCTGCTCAATATAAGAGTCTGCTTCACGACGTGAGCAAAGGCCAAGCTCAGAGAGTAATTTTGAGACGCGTACTTTTTCTTCCATGCCTGCATTATCCGGCATGAAGGCCATTTCCTAGCCTAGAGTTAATATGTAATCAGCCGAAATGAAAAATACCTGCTAATTATTAAATAAAGGATTTCGAAATGACCGTCATATTAAAAAAACCACCTTTTTATAAAATCCTTTATTTTCAAGTACTTGCAGCAGTTGTAATTGGTGTTTTACTGGGTCATTTTTACCCTAGTCTGGGTACGGAAATGAAGCCTTTTGGCGATGCCTTTATTAAAGGCATCAAGATGTTAATTGCCCCCATTATTTTCTGTACGGTAGTGCTTGGTATTGCCGGCATGGAAGATATGAAGAAGGTTGGTAAAACGGGCGGACTAGCACTTTTGTATTTTGAGATCGTGAGTAGCATTGCTTTAGTAGTGGGGTTGGTCGTGGTTAATCTGCTCCAGCCTGGTGCGGGTATGAACATCGATCCAGCAAGTCTGGACACTAAAGGAATTGCTGCATATACCGGACCCGGGAAGATGGGCACCACTACTGATTTCTTAATGAACATCATCCCAAGCAGCGCAGTAGATGCATTTGCTAAGGGCGAAATCTTGCAAGTCCTTTTCATTGCAATATTGTTTGGATTTGCGCTGCATAAGTTCGGTGGTCGCGGAACAATGGTGTTTGATTTAATTGAAAAAACATCACATGTTCTTTTTGACATGATTGGCGTCATCATGAAGTTTGCGCCTATTGGCGCTTTTGGCGCAATGTCATTCACTATTGGCAAATACGGCATCGGCTCTTTATTTTCATTGGGCAAATTAATGGGTGCGTTTTATTTAACTTGCTTCCTCTTTGTATTTATTGTCTTAGGGCTCATTGCGCGATTTAATGGATTTAATATTTTTAAATTCGTGCGCTACATTAAAGAAGAGTTATTAATTGTTTTAGGGACTTCATCTTCTGAATCCGTCTTGCCGCGCATGATGGAAAAAATGGAACTGTTGGGCGCCAAGAAAACCTGTGTTGGTCTCGTCATTCCAACGGGGTATTCATTCAATCTAGATGGCACCTCTATTTATCTGACTATGGCTGCAGTATTTATTGCACAAGCAACCAATACGCCCATGACCCTCATGCAGGAAGTTACTCTCTTGTTAGTGCTGTTGCTTACATCCAAAGGGGCTGCAGGTGTAACCGGTAGCGGATTTATTGTGTTGGCAGCCACTCTTTCTGCTGTCGGAGATGTTCCAGTTGCAGGATTGGCGATTATCTTGGGCATTGATCGCTTTATGTCCGAGGCACGGGCATTAACTAATTTGGTTGGCAATGGCGTGGCCACTATTGTGGTTGCTAGGTGGACTGGCGAACTAGACCAAAAGCAATTAACTAGCGTGCTCAATCGAGATAACTGGATTGAGGCACAAGAACCTGAGCTTATCTTGGATCAAAAGCAAGACAAAATGCGCTGAGTTTAAGTTCGGACAATATGTACGCTACAGGGGGCTTCCTCGACGATCTTCGTCATGGAGGTTCTCCAGGGTGTTACCTTGTTTGGTAATTTATGTGATGCGCCAATCAAAATGAGGGACGCATCATTGTCTTTGGCGAACTCTACGATTCGGGAGGCAGGATCAAGGGCCTCTAGCACGTGATAAGAAATCCTTTCGGGTGGTAGCTTCAGGGGTTTGGCCCAATCCATCAGCTGCACTAAATGGCCACGCACAATTCCGCTAGCGGTTTCATTTTCTTGATTACCCTCGAAGGTGGGTGTGCTGCTGATAGTGCTCAAGCAGACTAGGCGACTTTCGGGATAGGCCTGCAATAAATTCTTTGCAGTGATTTGCATACGTTCACGCAAGTCCTCATCTGACTGACGTGTATCGATCGCAGCAATCATGAGGGGTGCATCAAAATTGCCCATGCTGGGGCGCGGGCTTGGAGAGGGCTCATAGCCCGCAGCCTTGAACATCCCTTTGAGGTTTTGCCAAAAGCTCGGGGGCTCAACTCGGTCTGCACGCTCAGTAAGCGTAACACCCTCTGGGTCTCGCAATACTTGACGTAAACGTGCGGCACTTTGATAGCGATCTGCAGCGCGAGGTTCTAAGCATCTAAGAACAACTTCTTGAAGCCAGCGAGGGACTTCTCTACGAATAGCGCGCAGAGGAAATGGTTCAGCCCACATTCTTTTGCGCAGACCACTCATGGTTTGGGGGTTGCCAAAGGGTAGCTCGCCCGTCAGCAATTCATACATGATTGCGCCGATAGAGAAAATATCACTACGAGAGTCAGACCGAATACCAGCCACTTGCTCTGGAGAAATGTATGGAGCTGACCCAATGCCTTTGCGCATTTCTTCTGCAAGTAAATCTGGATACCGAGCGTGGTGCGATAAACCAAAATCGATGAGTGTTAGCTTGCCCTTGTCATCGATCAAAATATTTTCAGGTTTGATATCTAAGTGGATGGCATCTTGTGAGTGCAAAGACTGAACGGCTTGCGCAAGATCTGCGCCGATCCGAACGACCTCATCAATCGTAAAGACTTTTCCTTCCTTGATATAGTCCTCTAGTGGACGACCTTCGACTCTTTCCATTGCAATATAAGGGCGCGTGGCCATATTGCCGGAGCCTAAATATTTAGGAACATAAGGGCTTTTTAGTGAGCGCAAGATCGTAAGCTCGGTTTCGAAGCCAATCAAACTTTCTACAGGCTGATCTCTGCCAACGCGGGGAATCTTTAGCAGAATGGGGACATCTATACCTTCTTTGGTTGCAGAAAAGAGGCTAGCCATCCCGCCGCGATGCACTTCCTTGCCCAAGACAAAGCCGTCTACTACTTTTCCTTCTTGAAATATGTCGTCTACTGCTTCAATATCGGTATTGATGGCCATTGATTTTATTTGCCAGTGATAAGGCGATTTGCCAACTCTTCTGGCAGGCCAGCGCGACGCACTTTATCTGCGGCGGTAAAGTAGTCGTAGGCTTCACGATGAAAAGTCAGAATCTCAGATTCAGGCTCAAATACTGCGAAGCATGCTTCAGGATTTCCATCTCTAGGCTGACCAAGCGAACCTACAACACCCACCCATTGGCGATGGTGCAGTACGGGTATTTCATCGCCAGGGTGCGGGGCAAAGCGAATGAGTTTTCCAACAGCGCTTTGATAAAAAAGCGCTTGCTCATGCGCATGACCAACGAAGGTATAGTTTTTCCCAGAGTTTTGTACGCAACGCCACGCACTCATGCTGTCGGTAATGTAATTCCAATCGGCTGGATTGTGTGCAGAGGCATGAACAAAACAGATCTTTTCTTCTTGAACTATGAGCGGGAGATTTTTAAGGAAATCCACATGATGATTCTTGAGTTGTGACTTGGTCCACTCAATTGCGGCGTTAGCATTTGCGTTCATTTGATCGCGACTATCTTTAAAAATAGCCTCATCGTGATTGCCAAGGATAGCAATCGCTTTTTTATCCTCCACAAGCGATGCGATGCGATCAATGACTGCTGCCGGGTCAGCGTTATATCCGACAAGATCGCCTATGAATACCATGCGTGTAACGCCGAGATCTTCCGCACGAGCCATGCAGGCTTCAAAAGCTTCTAAATTACTGTGGAGATCGGCAAATAGCCCAATACGTTCGGTCATCCCTTAATGATAGGACAAATGACCTTTATTTAGAAGGGTTATAGGGGCTTGGGCCGCTATCTGGCGGGTTTTTGAAGCGCTTGTGCACCCAGTAGTATTCAGCCGGTCGCAGCCGAATTTCAGCTTCGAAATATTGATTCAGTCGTGCCGTATCTTCCTTGGGATCTGTCCCTGGAAAGTTTTCTAAGGGCTTTCTAATTTCACAAAGATAGCCTGATTCATCCGGCTTTAATGTGGTGGTCATCAGACATACATCTGCACCAGTAATTTTTGCTAAACGGGAGATGGTGGTAATGGTGTTAGTTTGAATTCCAAAGAAGGGTACAAATTCAGAATCCTTAAGACCTAAATCAATATCGGGTGCAATGATGATGAAGTCTCCATTGCGAATTTCTCGAATGATTGCTTTCGCATTGCCTTGTCGATCAATTGAGTTACCGCCAAAACGATTGCGCCAATCAATAATCTTTTTATTAAAGAATGGATTTTTCATTCTTTGAAAAAAACCAGAAGTGCGTGGCCAATGTTTTTCTTTAGAAAGCGCACTCAAAATAATGCTCCCCTCAATGCCTGTGAAATGCATGTTGACGAGGATGCGCGGTTTTTTGCTGGAGAGATCTACTGCTGATCTCACTTCAATCATGTTGCTTAGCTGTTTTGAGCTGCCGCACCAGATAATACTTTTTTCTACTAGGCTACGCCCAAGTAATCGCCAATGCTCCTTGGCAAGATCATCGATTTCAGTTGCGTTTAATTTTGGAAAACACAAATGGAGATTGGTTTTGACTACTCGATTTCTATCGCTCGGAATACGTGCAGCTATATAGCCTAGGCCATAGCCAATAGAAACTAAAAGCTTATATGGGAGTATCGAAAGGAGCGCAAGAAAACCAACTCCTAGGTAGTTCAAAAATGACTTAAGCAAATTAGTTGTGTTCTGATTCGTAGCGCTTTACGGATTTGGCATAACGCTCTGTCATCTCTTCAATAGAGCTGCACGACATTCCCAAATCATTTACTAAGCCAGTTTCTAGGCGGTAAGCCCAGCCATGTACAGTCAGATCTTGGCCGCGTGCCCAGGCATCCTGCACGATAGTTGTTTCACATACGTTAACAACTTGCTCAATGACATTGAGTTCGCAGAGTCGATCTTGACGTTTGGGCGTTGGAATCGCATCGCCCAAATAACGTTCATGTTTTTGATGAACGTCTTTCACATGACGCAACCAATTGTCAGCTAGGCCTACACGCTTATCTGTTAGAGCGGCATGGACGCCAGAGCAACCATAGTGGCCTACTACTAAGATGTGCTTCACCTTAAGCAAATCAATGGCAAATTGAATAACCGATAAGCAATTCAAATCAGTGTGAACCACTACGTTTGCAACATTGCGGTGAACAAATAATTCACCAGGCAATAAATTCACAATGTCATTTGCTGGAACCCGGCTATCGGAGCAGCCAATCCATAGATATTCAGGGGCTTGTTGTGAAACTAGGCGCTTAAAGAAATCGGCATCTTCTGCCACCATGCTTTCGGCCCAAGCGCGATTATTGGAAAATAGCTGTTCTAAAGCTTGAGAATTCTTCATCGTCATGCTTTCAGTTTAAAGTACTTTAATGACACCGAATTGGTTAAAACAAACCCCCACTGGAATTATCTTAAATTTACATTGCCAACCAGGAGCAAAGGTAACCAAGGTCGTTGGCCTTCATGATGGCTGCCTCAAAATTTCTCTCAAGGCGCCGGCCCTCGAAAATAAGGCCAACGAGCTTTTATTGGCGTGGCTTTCAAAGCAATTAAGAGTGCCACAAAAGCAGATTCAATTTGTTTCTGGTCAAAATAGCCGTCAGAAACGAGTGGAAATCTGGGGCCCCATTAGTCCTGAACAAATTGTTCAGTTATTGAGCCCATAAAACTGAAGTTTGGGCTTACCAGAAAATTGCCCACAAAATTCCCAGAATGAGAACCCATTTGCCTACGTAATAAACGGAGCGATGTTTTGCTTTTAACTTTTTGGCTTGAGCACGAAGATGGTAGAAGTAGGTAAACAGAACATTTACAAAGCCTATTTTTTCACCTTCAACATTTTGGGATGCAGCGGCGCTCATGACATAGCGCCCAAACCAGCGATTAAATAGCTCAACTACTTTGGTGTATACGGGGCGCTCTACATCGCAAAACAAAATGATTCTTTGCTGATCTGTTTCGTTGGCGGCGAAATGAATGTAGGTTTCATCAAACATGACTGCTTCGCCATCTTTCCAGAAATAACGTTCCCCATCCACATTAATAAAGCACTTAGGATCATTGGGCGTCACCAGGCCAATGTGATAGCGCAAAGAGCCGGCATAGGGGTCGCGGTGGCGTACAAGCGTTGCGCCGGGCGGCAGGGAGGCGAACATAGCGGCTTTGACGGAGGGGATGGATTTTAGGAGCGCCACTGTTTTAGGACACTTTGCTTGGGCTGATGGCACCTCTTTTCCGTACCAGCAAAGGTGAAAACGCTTCCAGCCAGTGCGAAAGAAGGAATTAAAGCCAATATCGTTATAACCAGTGGCCGCTGCAATCGAGCCACCTTCTTGTAAGGAAAGAGCCTCTTGGCGAATCATTTCCCAGTTATCTTGGATGGGTTTCATCTCTGGAAATTGATTTACTGGAATATAGGCGCCAGGCTTCACTTTCGAGAATAGATATAAAAGCGCATTTACTGGCGCCAAAAGTACTTGATAGTCGGTAAGAGATCTGACAACCCCAAAACGAACCTTTCCACGAAAATAAACATAGACCGCGGAGGCTACAAAAATAAAAAAGATGATGTGGCGAATTTCCATGGGCTTTGTCTAAGTGAGGTAATTGCTAGTATTTTAATTTGTATGTCGCTGCTAATTAGACTATTTCTTCCGCTGGGATGCACATATACTGCGTATAGAAGATATCAGGACCCGCTAAGGGTTTATGTGTAGATTTACCAAGGAAATTCTGATGAATAGCTTTATAAAGTGGCTCTTAAGCCTTGTTTTAATTGGGTTAGTGGGTATTTCGGTCTATACATGGGGAATGCTAACTTGGAGCTACGGAAGTGGTGAGCGCGCAGGATATGTGCAGAAATTCTCCAATCGTGGCTATGTATGCAAAACCTGGGAAGGTGAATTGGCGATGGTTTCTATGCCGGGCACGATGTCTGAAAAATTCCTCTTTACGGTGCGTGAAGATGCTGTGGCGCAGAAAATAAATGCTAATTTAGGCAAAAAAGTTGCCTTAAAGTATGAGCAACACATTGGCTTGCCAACCTCTTGTTTTGGCGATACCGAGTATTTTGTTTCTGATATCACCGTTTTAGATGAGTAATTTGTAGTCGTTGTAAAAAATTGCTGTAACGCAACTTTATTTTTGTAATTTTTTGTGGTTAAAATCATGTAAGCGTAATGTGCGCTGACATCAATATCTATAAGGAGCTTCACTTGAACAAAGCCGAACTAATCGCAGCGATTGCTGACGACGCGGAGATTTCTAAAGCCAAAGCTGAATTCGCATTGAATTCTGCTATCGAGACAATCATTAAAGCTGTTACTAAAGGTGACTCAGTACAACTGATCGGCTTTGGTACTTTTGCTTCTGGCAAACGTGCTGCACGTATGGGTCGTAACCCAAAAACTGGCGAGCCACTCAAAATTGCTGCTGCAAAAACTGTTAAGTTTTCTGCTGGTAAAGCATTTAAAGATTCAGTTAACAAGCGTAAGAAGTAATTCTTCCTTTGTTGATAAAAAAGCCCGGCATGCCGGGCTTTTTTATTTCCTCAGAATCTAAATAAACAAATACACAGTCTCTCGTTAAGTTAGCTTTGTACCAAACGGCGGTGACGATGAATACTCATTAAGATTCCTGCGCCAAATCCAAGTGTGACTAATGCAGTGCCACCATAGCTAATGAATGGCAATGGGACACCAACTACTGGCAACAGACCGCTCACCATGCCAATATTCACAAATGCATAGGTGAAGAAAATTAAAGTAACTGCTGCACCAAGTAATCGGGTAAATAAATTTGGGGCGCTTGCAGAGATCGCAAGACCGCGCTTAATCAATGCGAAGAAAAGCCCCAACAATACTAGGTTGCCTAGTAAGCCAAATTCTTCTGAAAAAACAGCAAATACAAAGTCGGTATGTTTTTCCGGAATAAATTCCAAGTGCGCTTGAGTTCCTTGAAACCAACCTTTTCCAAAGAACCCGCCAGATCCAATTGCAATCATCGATTGAATTGTATGAAAACCTTTTCCTAATGGGTCGCTGGTAGGGTCAAGCAAAGTACAGATACGATGTTTTTGATAGTCATGAACAAATGGCCACACCACGTCATGAGCGCAAATCGTTCTGCCGAAAATAATAATTAACAAAATACCAATAACACCCAGCCCTACAAACGGCAGGATCCACTTCCAAGGCAAGCCCGCCAAAATGATGACATAGAGCCCTGCGGCAAAAACAAGCAGTGCAGTTCCTAGGTCTGGTTGGCGCGCAATTAAAAAGACGGGAATTGCCAAGATGATTGCAGCAACACCATAGTCCCAAGATTTTTGAATGCCTTCGCGCTTTTGAAAGTACCAAGCGAGCATTAATGGCATTGCGATCTTCATAATTTCAGATGGCTGAATTACAACGCCGATATTGAGCCAGCGACGTGCACCTTTTTTAATTAATCCAAATACAGCCACCGCAATTAAAAGGGCAACACCAAAGCCATAAATCCAAACTGCCCCCATCTCTAACCACTTGGGTGGAATGCGTGAGACAACCCACATCACTACAAAAGAGAGCGCAAGATTGCGCAGCTCATCTCCAATTTGCACAGGAGTATTTTGACCGGCAGATAAAAATGTAAAAAAGCCGACAGCTGCTAAGCCAAGTAAAATAAGGCCTAGCTGGCGGTCTAGGCCAGAAAATAGGCTGAAGAAAAATCCTTTAACTTTTATTAAGGGGCTCTTTTCCATTCAGGAATCTCCTTAGGCCACTTGCCCTCTATGTAAAAGTCCAGCGCTTTGCGTGCAATCGGGGCTGCATATTGCGCGCCGAAGCCTGCATTCTCTACAACCATTGCAATCACGATGGTTGGCTTTTCTGCTGGCGCAAATGCAATGTACAAAGCATGATCACGTAAAAATTCTGCAGTGGAGCCATGCTTATATTCTTTTGAATTCAAACTGAAGACCTGGGCTGTGCCAGTTTTTCCGCCCACTTGATATCCGGTACCTTTAAATGCTGCTGCAGAGGTGCCCGAAATATTTACTTCAAGCATGGCTTTTTTAATCACTTCAATATTTTCAGCATTCAGATCAATGCGATAACTTTCTTTCGGCGTAGTAAGCACTCTATTCCGAGTAAAAGGATCTTCAATTGCTTTAACGAGGTGGGGCTTCATGACAATGCCGTTATTGGCAACGTTAGCCATAGCGTGAGCTAGTTGCAAAATAGTGAAGGCGTTGTAACCCTGGCCAATGCCAAGGGAGATTGTTTCGCCTTCATACCATTTTTGCTGCTCTGGTTTTTTAAAGGTATTTTTCTTCCACTCGGTGGATGGCAGAACACCTCTTGCTTCACCTTGTAAATCAATGCCAGTAATTTGGCCAAAGCCTAGAGGCTTCATAAAGTCATGCATCATGTTCACGCCCATATCGCGTGCAAGCATGTAGTAGTAGGTATCGCAAGATTCAACGATCGACTTTTGCATATCGACAATTCCGTGCCCACCTTTTTTATCATCACGGAAAGTATGATTGCCAAAATCAAAGAAACCAGGATCAGAAATTGTTTGTGATGGCGTACGCTTTTTGTTTTCTAAAGCCGCAAGCGCCATAAAGGGTTTATAAGTTGAGCCCGGTGGGTAGATCCCTTTTAGTGGGCGGTTATAAAGCGGTTTCTGTGGAGAGTCATTAAGCTCTTTCCAGGTAACTGAATCAATGCCCTCAACAAAGTCATTGGGATTGAAGTTAGGCTTAGAGACAAATGCCAATACATCGCCTGTCTCTGGTTCAATCGCTACAAACGCGCCACGGAAATTGCCATACAGTTGCTCAACTAAATATTGCAACTTGATATCAACAGACAGAACAACGTTTTTTCCTGGAACTGATGGCGAGCTTGAAAGGGTGCGCACTGGTTTTCCACCCGCAGTAATTTCTACTTGATCATATCCAGGCACGCCACGCAAAACAGTTTCATAACTTTGCTCTAGGCCAATCTTGCCAACGTACTGAATGCCTGGCAAAAAAGAGGTCTGTAATGCATCGGGATCGTCTGCTTTGGCGCCCTCAATTTCGGCCTGCATGCGCTCCTTATCCTTTTGGGAAACGCGCCCAATATAGCCAATCAGATGGGATGCCAATTCGTTATATGGGTACTCCCGAAAGCTTCTAGCGCGGATCTCAACCCCAGGGAAACGGTAGCGATTGGCCATAAAACGGGCTGTTTCGGTCTCGTTGAGCATAGAACGTAGAGGAAAAGTACCCATATTGCGGGAATCCTCTAGCGATCGCTTGAAATTGCGACGATCCCTGGGGGAGATGGCAATGATTTCGGAAAGATCGTTAATGAGCTGATCTACATTCCCTTTTACCTCTTCGGCATTGACATCCAAGGTGAGCGCGGAATAATTTCGGCCAATGACGATGCCATTGCGATCTATTAGAAGGCCGCGGTTTGCAGGTGCCGGCACTAAAGCAATGCGATTGCTCTCTGCTAGGAGCGCATATTTTCCGTGGCTAACTAGCTGCAGCCAAACCAGGCGTGTGATCAGAAGTAAAAAGCAAAACGTGACAAATAAAGTCGCAATATGAATGCGCTCTTGAAATGAGTCGAGATCCGGTTTTTTAAAAGAAACCATGCTACTTCTTAGAGGGGTCGATTGTGATCAACATCTATAGGACGACGCTGCGGCGCAAGCAAAATACGTGTAGCGAATGGCCATAGCATTGCTTCAATCAAGGCCTGAATTGCGCCTGTTAAGGCCCACCAATAGAGCTCTCCGCTGAGCAACCAATGCGCCAATACGGGAAACAGTGACACTAATAAGAAAATAGGCAGCAGGTGTAGAGCTTGCGACAGAACGGTAAGGGCCACAATGCGCCGATGCCACGAGATCGCTACGTAAGCCACTAGGGAATAGCTAAAGGCATGCAGACCCAATAAGTCTGAATTATGAACATCCATCATCAAGCCCAAAATGAAGGCAGTGATCACACTCACATAGCGATGTTGATGAATATTCCAAAACACGATGCACAAAATTAACCAGTCCGGCACCCAACCATAATTGCCAATCGGCAATAGGTTTAATAGCAGCGCACAAAACAAGCTGAAATAAATGAAAACCGGATTTACCGGACGCAGAATGTAGCCGCTCTGGAAATCGATCATTGCATTCCCCGCGCGCGAGTTTGCCGTCTACCTGGTGTATTGGTCAAAGGAGTGCCAGTAGGTGATTTGTTGCTTGCTGGTGCCTTGGCGTCAAACTGTGGGTCATACAACAAGGCAAGCGCTTGACGATAGCGATTGACTGCGGCAACTGGCACGCAAAATACATTGGAAGAATTTTTATCAGCATTACGCTCAATTTTGCTAATCACCGCCACAGCAAAACCCGGGGGATAAACACCGTCGATTCCCGAGGTCAGCAAAATATCACCAACCTCTAGGTCGCTGGCTACTGGTAAATAGCGCAACTCCAGAGGGTTGCCGCGCCCTGCGCCAAATACAGCAGCACGAAGTCCGTTACGTGCAACTTGGACAGGAACTGCAAAATCACGATCTTCTAAAAGGGAGGCCTCAGCTGAGCGCTCATACAGGCGAACCACCTGACCCAAGATGCCGGAATCATTGGCAATCGGGTTGCCAAGCTTAAGCCCATCGTTACTGCCGCGATTAATGACGATACGTTGCGAAATCGGATTAGGTGGATTAAACAGAATTTCTACTGGCAATGTTTTGAAGGGAACCTGTTTTTGCAAAGTCATTAGCTCGCGCAGGTTTTGGTTTTCCACCATTAAAAATTCAGATTGATTTGCTAGCAAAGAGAGTTCTGCCTGACGAACCTTCATTACCTGGTTTTCTTGATCAAGAGTTGATCTTGTTGTGAAATATTCTGATGTCGCTTCGAATGCATTTCGTGGAGCCATCATGACATATTCAAGTGGACGCAAAATCCAATTGACGTTATTGCGAATGGGGTCGAGCGCCTTGAAGCGAAAATCGATCAGCATCAGAGCGATGCTGATCGACAGACAGACAATCAGTTTAAGTAAGGCCGGAATGCCCTGTCTGAAAAGTGGTGGAGCGCTATGTTGCAATTCCCTGTTCGACGTGTATGTCGCTTACTCGTGCGAGAACACTCCGCCTAACTTATCCATGCGCTCAAGTGCGATACCGCAACCACGAGCCACACAAGTTAATGGATCTTCAGCAACATGAATCGGTAAACCAGTTTCTTCTAGCAAGAGGCGATCAAGGTCGCGCAATAAGGCGCCGCCGCCTGTGAGCATCATGCCGCGCTCAGCAATGTCGGACGCCAACTCAGGTGGAATCTGCTCTAGAGCTGCTTTTACTGCAGTCACAATTTGATTCAATGGATCAGTCAACGCTTCCAGAATTTCATTGCTAGTAACAGTGAAGCTACGTGGAATGCCTTCAGAAAGATTGCGACCTTTTACTTCCATCTCACGCACTTCGGCACCAGGGAAAGCAGAGCCAATTGTTTTCTTAATTAACTCAGCAGTTTGTTCGCCAATCAACATGCCGTAGTTACGACGAATGTAATTGGTAATCGCTTCATCAAATTTGTCGCCACCAACACGAACAGAGCCTTTGTAAACCATGCCGCCTAATGACATCACGCCAACTTCAGTTGTGCCGCCGCCAATGTCTACAACCATCGAGCCAGCAGCTTCAGAAACTGGCAAGCCAGAACCAATTGCAGCTGCCATTGGTTCTTCAATCAAAAATACTTGCGATGCACCAGCGCCTAATGCGGATTCGCGAATCGCGCGACGCTCAACTTGAGTAGATCCACATGGAACGCAAATGATGATGCGTGGGCTTGGTTTTAATAATTTGCTTTCGTGCACAAGCTTGATAAATTGCTTGAGCATTTGTTCGGTAATTGTGAAGTCGGCGATCACACCGTCTTTCATTGGGCGGATTGCCTCAATATTCCCCGGAACACGACCCAACATCGCTTTTGCCTCTTTTCCGACGGCCAAAATGGTCTTTTTGCCGTTTGGACCACCTTCTTGGCGAATTGCCACAACAGAAGGTTCATCAAGGACAATGCCCCGCTCACGCATATAAATTAAGGTGTTGGCGGTTCCTAGGTCGATTGCTAGGTCATTAGAAAAGTAGCTGCGGAAAAAACCAAACATGATGTAGTGGGAAAATAGAAAGTGTTAATGAAAATATATAGGAATGATACTCTCGTCCCATGAAACTTGATGATGTCCAGCGCATTGCGCACCTATCTAGGCTTGAATTAAATCAGGCAGAAGCAGAGGCAGTTTTG
Organism: Polynucleobacter sp. JS-Polo-80-F4; assembly: GCF_018881965.1. Taxonomy (GTDB): domain Bacteria; phylum Pseudomonadota; class Gammaproteobacteria; order Burkholderiales; family Burkholderiaceae; genus Polynucleobacter. The sequence goes on along the minus strand of NZ_JACVPI010000001.1, from coordinate 772,356 downwards.
CCTCAATTGCAGGCTATTTTTTCCTTGGTTGAGGAAATGCAGGCCGTTGATACAACTGGTCTTGAGCCTTTGGCACACCCAATCCTCTTTTTGCGTGATTTGGCACAACCCATGCGTGTTGACCAGGTTACCGAGTCGGATCATCGTGCTGAAAACATGCAATCAGCCCCTGCAGAGCACGACGGCTATTTCTTGGTGCCAAGGGTGATCGAATGAGTTGGCACAACACCCCCATCGCCTTAATGGCAAAAGCGCTTGCTGCTAAAGAGGTTTCCAGCACCGAGTTAACCCAGTACTTTTTAGACCGTATTGAGGCTGGAAAACAGTGGAATGCATATCTTGATGTGAATGCTCACTTAAGCTTAGAGCAAGCAAATAAAGCAGATAAGCTCATTGCTTCTGGAAAAGCTGGTAAGTTAACTGGTATCCCGGTAGCCCACAAAGATGTCTTCGTAACGCGCGGCTGGAAGTCGACAGCAGCCTCCAAAATCTTGTCTGGATACCAGAGCCCTTTCGATGCCACCGTGGTCGCCAATCTGGGAATTCCTGATGAAAACAATCCCCATGGGGCTGGAATGGTCTGTTTGGGTAAAACCAATATGGATGAATTCGCCATGGGCTCCTCCAACGAAAACTCTGCCTTTGGGCCAGTTCTAAACCCCTGGAATGCTGCTCACGTAGCCGGCGGTTCCTCTGGTGGTTCAGCAGCAGCCGTTGCTGCAGGGCTAGCTCCTATCGCTACTGGTACCGATACGGGCGGCTCAATTCGTCAGCCTGCGGCTTTTTGCGGCTTAACTGGAATTAAGCCCAGTTATGGGCGCGTGTCACGCTACGGCATGATTGCCTATGCCTCTTCGCTTGATCAAGCAGGTCCTATGGGCAAGACTGCTGAAGACTGCGCCTTGTTGCTATCCGCCATGTCTTCACATGATCCACGTGATTCCACCTCATTGGCCGATTCAGGCGAAGACTATGGCCGCTATCTCAATCAGAATTGGAAAGAAGGTAATGCAAACGCTGCAAAACCATTAGAAGGTTTACGTGTTGGTTTACCAAAAGAATTTTTTGCTGAGGGATTGGCGAGTGATATTGCGAAATCCGTTAACGAGGCAGCGAAGCAGTTAGAAAATTTGGGCGCAACATTAATTGAAGTGAGTTTGCCAAAAACGAAGTTATCCATTCCGGTGTATTACGTTTTAGCTCCAGCAGAAGCATCGAGTAACTTGAGCCGCTTTGATGGTGTGCGTTATGGGTATCGCGCCAATGAATATCGTGATCTCAATGATATGTATGCCAAGTCACGCACTGAAGGTTTTGGTGCAGAAGTGAAGCGCCGCATCATGATTGGCACATATGTTCTGTGCCATGGTTACTACGACGCTTACTATCTTCAGGCACAAAAGATTCGTCGCATCATTGCGGCGGATTTTCAAGCTGCATTTAATCAATGCGATGTCATCCTCGGCCCTGTAGCCCCTGATGTGGCCTGGCGTTTAGGTGAGAAGTCAAAAGATCCGGTGCAAATGTATTTAGAAGATATTTATACGCTCTCAACGAACTTAGCCGGCTTGCCTGCGATGAGTGTGCCGTGCGGATTTAATGCAAACAACCTACCTATCGGTATGCAGTTAATTGGCAATTATTTTTCTGAGGCGCGCTTATTACAGGTCGCCCATCAATATCAGCAAGCCAGTGATTGGCATTTGCGTCAAGCAAGCGAGGTGGCATGATGCAATGGGAAGTCGTTATTGGTCTAGAGACCCACGCGCAGTTACAAACCCAATCCAAGATTTTTAGTGGCGCAAGCACACGATTTGGCGCAGCGCCAAATACACAAGCATGTGCAGTGGATCTAGCGTTGCCAGGAGTATTGCCGGTGCTAAATCGTCAAGCAGTGGAGCATGCGATTCGTTTTGGTTTAGCAGTAAATGCAAAGATTTCGCCAGCGAGCATCTTTGCCCGCAAGAACTATTTCTATCCTGATCTACCTAAGGGTTATCAAATCAGCCAGATGGAAATTCCAGTCGTTGTTGGCGGTCATCTTGAAATCTTGGTGGGCGACGAAGTGAAGGTAGTTGAGCTCACACGCGCCCACATGGAAGAAGATGCTGGTAAGTCGGTCCATGAGGAGGGTTTTACGGGCCCTCATGGCGAACCATCTAGCGGTATCGATTTAAATCGTGCTGGTACGCCACTCCTCGAGATCGTTACTGAGCCAGTGATGCGTAGTGCTGCTGAGGCCGTTGCCTATGCCAAGGCTTTACATAGCCTGGTGGTGTGGCTGGGAGTTTGTGACGGCAATATGCAAGAGGGCTCTTTCCGTTGCGATGCGAACGTTTCAGTTCGCCCCAAAGGTCAGGCTGAATTTGGCACCCGTTGCGAAATCAAAAACTTAAACTCTTTCCGCTTCTTAGAGGAAGCCATTCAATATGAAGTGCGTCGTCAAATCGAACTCATTGAAGATGGTGGCATCGTTGTTCAGGAGACGCGCTTATATGACCCTGATCGTGGTGAAACGCGCAGCATGCGCAGCAAAGAAGATGCTAATGACTATCGCTACTTCCCGGATCCCGATTTATTGCCAGTAGTGATCGATGACGCATGGATTGCAGATGTACGTAGCAAGATGCCTGCACTGCCGGCCCAGCTGCGTGAGCAGTGGCAAAGTGAATTTGGTTTAAGCGCATACGATGCACAGTTGCTTACGCAAGACCGCGATACTGCAAAAGTATTTGAAGAGCTGTTAGCAATCGTAGGCAAGCCATTAGCAAAAGCAGCCGCTAATTTAATTGCCGGTGAATTTGCCTCCTCTGTAAATCGTGCGGGCATTGCAGTTGCAGATGCGCCGTTAAAGGCCGACCATTTGGCGCCATTACTGACGCGCGTAGCCGATGGGACTATATCTAACAAGATTGCAAAAGATATCTTTGCCATTCTTTGGGAAGAGGCTATTGCAGGTAAGGTCATCAGTACAGTTGATCAGATCATTGATGCCAAAGGATTGAAGCAAATTAGTGATAGCGGCGCAATTGAAGCCATCATCGATCAAGTCTTGGCGGCTAACCAGAAATCCGTTGAGGAATTCCGCTCTGGCAAAGAGAAGGCATTCAACGCCCTTGTTGGCCAAATTATGAAAGCTTCTCAAGGCAAAGCAAATCCTGGTCAGGTCAATGAGCTCTTGCGTAAAAAGCTTGGTTAATCAAAGAACATATTTAGAAAGAGATACATGAGCGCAATTGATCCAAAGCAAGCCGAGCAAGAAGAATTAGTTGCAGAGTGGTTACGTGCAACCCCGGGCTTCTTTGAGCGCTACGCCGATCTTTTTAATGAGATTCGGATTAAGCACCCACATGAGGATCGCGCGATTTCTTTGCAAGAACGTCAGATGACGGTATTGCGAACACAAAATCAAGAGCTCAATCGTCGCTTAAGTGAGATGCTGCACTTTGGTAGCCGTAACGATAAAACCCAACAAAGTTTGGTCGCTTGGTTGCTGCGTTTAATGAAGGCCAACAATAAAGCTGACGTAGAAGCCGCAATCACAGCTGGCTTGGCTGAAGTATTTGAGGTGGAGTCTGCGCAATTGTTATCGCCTAATTCTGCGTTTGGCCCTTGGGTGGATACGCCTTTATGTGGCTCAGCCAAAGAGTTGGCAGCTGCTAGCGTGGATCTATTAGCAAGTCAAACAACCATTGATTCTGAATGGCAAAGTATGGTGGCAATTGGCCTGCCTTTAGGTAAGAGCATTGGCGCCAATCAATCGCCAGCAGTGTTGTTGCTTGCAAGTAAGGATGAGTCTCGCTTTACAGCCGATATGGGCGCCTTCTACTTGCGTCAAATTGCTGAATTAACCGCTGCAGCTTTGGATCGTATCCAGGCTTATGAAATTAAAGTCGACTGATCTCGATCCGCTCATGCAAGAGTATTTGCATGAGCTGCATGTACTGCGTCAACTCTCGCCGCATACGCTCAAAGCGTACGGTATGGATTTGAGTGACCTCCAAAATTTTGCCCTCGAAGATTCAATTGAGCTGCTAAAAGTTAGCAATGGCCATGTACGTCGTTGGGCCGGGCGTTTGCATTCCAAGGGGCAATCCTCCAGAAGTATTGCAAGGGCGCTCTCTGCATGGCGCGGTTGGTACGACTGGCTTACCGAAAAAGATGCAAGACGCGATGCACGCGCTGGCAAGGTAACTAGCAACTTAGTGGCCAACCCAGTCGATGACGTTAAGGCGCCAAAGCGTTTGAAGTCTTTGCCTAAAGCCTTATCCGTTGAGCAGGCACTTTCCTTGGTAAATCAGGCGGTCAAAGAGGCTGAAGAAAAGAAAGATTTGGAATCAATCCGGGATGCTGCGATTATTGATTTGCTCTACTCCTCGGGTTTACGTCTTTCAGAGCTTTTGGGGATCGATGTGATGCAAAGCAAAGATCGCCAGCATGAGTCTGCTGGATGGTTGGATTGGGATTCTGCTGAAGTAACGGTTTTGGGTAAGGGCGGCAAGCGACGCTCAGTGCCGGTGGGTGTGCCAGCAATGAAATCACTGGCTGCATGGCGAGAGATGCGGGATGCTGGAGATTACTCAGAAGAATCCATCGCCTTGTTTTTATCTGCAACCGGCAAGCGTTTGTCACCGCGCACTGTGCAAGCAAGACTGCGTACTTTGGCTATGCGTGCTGGTCTACCTACCCATGTGCACCCTCATATGATGCGCCACAGCTTTGCGAGCCATGTTTTGCAATCCTCCCAGGATTTACGTGCCGTCCAGGAGATGTTGGGTCATGCCAGTATCGCCAGCACCCAGATTTATACATCCCTAGATTTTCAGCACCTAGCTCAGGCATACGATAAAGCGCATCCACGCGCAAAGGCTGGCAAAGGCTGAGGAACTCGGTAAGATAGAAGGTTTCCCGCTTTGGGAAACTTTGGCTTTTAGATTTTGATTGGAACATCCATGGCATTAATTCCGGTAACGATTTTGACGGGCTTCTTAGGAAGCGGCAAAACCACTTTGCTAAAACATATTCTGACTGAAGAACACGGTAAAAAAATTGCTGTGATCGAGAATGAATTCGGCGAAGAAAATATTGATAACGACATCTTGGTGCAAGACAACCAAGAGAATATTGTGCAAATGAGTAATGGCTGCATTTGCTGCACCATTCGCGGCGACCTTGTAGATGCTTTGAATGAGCTCTGGGAGCAGCGTAAAGATAAAAAGATTAGCTTTGATCGCGTCGTTATTGAAACCACCGGTGTAGCCAATCCTGGTCCGGTTGCCCAAACATTCTTCATGGATGATGATGTGGCAGACCATTATGTTTTAGATGCGGTGGTGACCTTGGTAGATGCCAAGCACGGTCAGCAGCAGCTTAATGAGCATGAAGAGGCTCAACGCCAGGTTGGTTTTGCGGATCAAATTTTTATTACTAAGACTGATTTGGTGACCCCAGCTGAAGTAGATGCTTTGCGCAATCGCCTGATGCATATGAATCCGAGGGCGCCTATTGCGGGGATCTCCAAGGGCGTTGTGCCTTTGAGCGCTGTTTTGGACCTCAAGGGTTTCAACTTAAATGCGAAGCTCGATATTGACCCACATTTCTTAGAGCAGGATGACCACGATCATGCGGATTGCGGCCATGACCATAGCCACGATCATGATCACAGTACCTGCGGACACGATCACAGTCATGATCACGAACACCATCACCATGGCCACGCAGGTCACACAGACCGCATTCAATCCTTTGTTTTTCGTAGTGATAAACCCTTTAACCACAAAAAACTGGAAGACTTTCTTGGGGGCATTCTAGAGGTCTTTGGGGAGAAGATGTTGCGCTATAAAGGCGTGCTCTATGTGAAGGGAAGTAGCCGAAAAGTAGTGTTCCAGGGCGTTCATCAGATGATGGGCAGCGATTTAGCCGGTCCGTGGGGTACAGAGCACAAGCAAACCCGAATGGTCTTCATAGGCATCGATTTGCCTAAGGACACCCTATTGGCTGGGCTTGAGGGATGTTTGGCCTAGCTAGATTCGGGTACAATCCGCCGCCACGGTCAATATTATGGATATTGAAAAATATTGGTTCAAGGGCTGTAAAAGTTTGGCAGAATGAGGCAATAATGCTTCAAACCTAGGAAGAATGAAATGACGGTAAAAACAGCAACAAAGCCAGCGACTACTGCAAAAGCGAGTAGCAAAGCTGCGAGCACTAAAGTTGCAAAAGGCGCTCCACTCACTGAAGCAGAATTGCTCAAGATGTCCGATAAGGACTACATGAATGCTGCCCAGTTAGATTTTTTCCGTCAAAAATTACTCACTCTCAAAAACGACATTCTGAAAAATGCTTCTGAGACTACAGAACATTTACGTGAAAATATTTTGGTGCCTGATCCTGCTGATCGTGCAACGATTGAAGAAGAGCATGCATTGGAATTGCGTACTCGTGATCGTGAGCGCAAGTTGCTTAAAAAAGTAGAGCAAGCATTGGCTCGCATCGAATCTGGTGATTACGGTTGGTGCGAAGAAACTGGCGAGCCAATTGGCTTGAACCGTTTAATTGCAAGGCCTACAGCCAATTTATCTCTTGAGGCTCAAGAGCGTCGTGAACTCCGTCAAAAATTATTTGGCGAATAAATTTTAAGTAGCAATGACTAAGCATTTACCAACTATTAGTGATATCTCTCCTTTATTGAAGGCAGAGATTCTGGCTGAGGCTTTGCCTTACATCCGCGCATATCACGGCAAAACGATCGTGATTAAGTACGGTGGAAATGCTATGGTTGAGGAGCGCTTGAAAGAGTCGTTTGCACGTGATGTCATTTTGTTGAAGTTGGTTGGCATGAACCCAGTAGTGGTTCACGGTGGCGGTCCACAGATTGATGAAGCCCTCAAGAAAATCGGCAAAACTGGTACCTTTATTCAGGGTATGCGCGTAACCGACGAAGAAACCATGGAAGTAGTGGAGTGGGTTCTGGGTGGCGAAGTCCAGCAAGATATTGTGATGTTGATTAACCACTTTGGTGGTCAAGCTGTTGGCTTGACTGGCAAAGACGGCGGGCTGATTCACGCCAAGAAAATGATGATTCCTAGCGACACAGAGCCGGGCAAGAAAATAGATATCGGATTTGTTGGTGAAATTGAAGCAATTAACCCTGCAGTCGTTAAAGCATTGCAGGACGACGCCTTTATCCCGGTGATTTCTCCTATTGGCTTTAGTGCAGAAGGTCAGGCCTACAACATCAATGCAGATTTGGTGGCTGGCAAGATGGCTGAAATTCTGCATGCTGAGAAGTTGGTCATGATGACGAATATTCCGGGTGTGATGGATAAGGACGGAAAGTTGCTGACAGATTTAACTGCACGAGAAATTGATGCGCTCTTTGCCGATGGGACAATTTCTGGCGGTATGTTGCCTAAGATTTCTTCTGCATTAGATGCCGCTAAGAGCGGTGTGAATTCAGTGCACATTATTGATGGCCGCATTGAGCATTCTTTGTTGTTAGAAATTCTGACCGAGCAAGCGTTCGGTACGATGATCCGTTCTAGATAAGTGGGTAAGTAAATAAGCATGCGCGAATCTTTACAGCCAGCAGACATCAACGACAGCAACGCTGACGCTGGTAAGGCTCGTAAGCGACCACGTCCAGGTGAGCGACGTTTGCAGATTCTGCAAGTGCTTGCTGAGATGCTGCAAAATCCTAAGGCTGAGCGTGTTACTACAGCAGCGTTAGCGGCCAAGATTGAAGTTTCAGAAGCAGCCCTATATCGCCATTTCGCTAGTAAGGCGCAGATGTTTGAGGGCCTTATTTCTTTTATTGAGCAAACTGTCTTTGGATTGATTAATCAGATTAATCAAAAGGAAGAGTCTGGCCTAGCCCAAGCCCGTGGCATTTTACAAATGCTTTTATTCTTTGCCGAGAAGAACCCTGGTATGACTCGTGTTTTATTGGGCGATGCTTTGTTGCAAGAAGATGATCGTCTGCAAGAGCGCATTACTCAAGTACTAGATCGTGTTGAAGCATCTCTGAAGCAAGCTCTGCGTATTGCCCAAACCCAAGGCGGTAACTGGGGGCAGTTGGGCCAAGAAGAGGTCAGCATCCGCGCTGCTATGTTGATGAGTTTTGTGTTGGGCCGTTGGCATCGCTTTGCCCGTAGCGGCTTTAAGAAATTGCCGACTGAAGCCTCTGATGTTAGTTTGCGCCTGCTCTTGTCAGAATGAGCGAGCTACACCTCTCTAGAAATACCATCCATTTTGCCGAGCCCCTGCCTTTGCAGAGTGGCGCTATGTTGTCTGGCTACGATTTAGTGATTGAAACCTACGGCAAGCTCAATGCTGATAAAAGCAATGCTGTGCTTGTTTGCCATGCCCTCAATGCATCTCATCACGTAGCAGGCCCAAGCCCAGAAAATCCAGAAGACATCGGTTGGTGGGACAACATGATTGGCCCAGGCAAGCCGGTAGATACCGACCACTTTTTTGTTATTGGCGTAAATAACTTGGGCTCTTGTTTTGGCTCGACTGGTCCGATGAGCATTAACCCAGATACTGGCAAGCCATATGGTGCCGACTTTCCTGTTATCACGGTAGAGGATTGGGTCAACACTCAAGCCCGTTTGGCCGATAAATTAGGCATACGGAAGTTTGCTGCGGTTATGGGCGGTAGCTTAGGTGGAATGCAGGCTATGGCTTGGGCCATTCAATTTCCAAAGCGTATAGATCATTGCGTGGTGGTTGCATCTACCCCAAGATTAAGCGCACAAAATATTGCTTTTAATGAAGTGGCCCGCAACGCCATTTTGTCTGACCCTGATTTTCATGGTGGCAACTACTACGAGCACGGTGTTGTTCCAAAACGCGGTTTACGTTTAGCCCGTATGGTTGGTCACATTACCTATCTGTCTGATGATGACATGGCGGAAAAGTTTGGCCGCGAATTACAGCGCCCTAACGGTGAATCTAATGACTACCGCTTTAGTTTTGATGTCGAGTTTGAGGTTGAAAGTTACTTACGTCATCAAGGCGATAAATTTTCCACCTACTTTGATGCCAATACCTATTTACTGATTACGCGCGCACTGGATTATTTTGATCCTGCACGTCGTTACGATGGCAGTCTAAATCGTGCGCTGGCAGAAGTGCAGGCCAAGTTTTTGGTTGTGAGTTTTTCAACTGATTGGCGCTTCCCGCCTGACCGCAGTCGCGAGATTGTGCAGTCTTTGCTGAGCAATAAGAGTCAGGTGACGTATGCGGAGATCGATGCGCCGCATGGACACGATGCATTCTTGCTAGATGATGAGCGGTACCATAATCTCGTTAGAGCTTACTTTAAGCAAATGCGTGAGGCTCAAGCATGAGTAATTTCACTAAGCGCGCTGACTTTGCTTCCATAGCCAATTGGATTGCACCAAATACCCAGGTGTTAGATCTGGGTTGTGGCGATGGCAGCTTCTTAGAGTTCTTGCAGAAATTAAAACCGGTTCACGCTTATGGCGTTGAGATTGATGATTCTCGCGTACTCTCTTGCGTGCAAAAAGGCTTGAATGTCATTCAGCAAGATTTAGAGGGCGGCCTAGCGCTCTTTGAAGATAGCAGTTTTGATACGGTCGTCTTGTCACAAACTTTGCAAACTATTCACCAAACTGAAAAGATTTTGCGTGAAGTGGTTCGCGTGGGTAAGGAGTCAGTCATCTCTTTTCCAAACTTTGGGCATTGGTCGCATCGCTTGGCCGTGGGTCTTGGACGCATGCCAGTATCTAAAAGCTTGCCTTATCAGTGGTACAACACACCAAATGTACGTGTGCTTACTGTCGCCGACTTTGAGAAGTTGGCATCAAGCCTTGGCCTAAAGGTAATCGATCAATGCATCTTGCATGAGGGGCGACAAGTCACTTTGATGCCAAATCTCTTTGGCAGCCTTGCATTGTTCCGTATTCGTCGTGCCTAACAAACAACTCAATGTAGTGAAGTCCTGGCTTCAAGACTTTCGGGTTTATCTCGAATGGCCCTGCTTACGCATGCTGTTCTTGGGTTTCTCAGCAGGCCTTCCTTTATTGCTTATTCTTGGCACTCTCAGTTTTTGGTTGCGTGAGGCTGGCATTGATCGCAGCACCATTGGTTACTTGACTTGGGTGGGTTTGATCTACGCCTTTAAGTGGGTTTGGGCACCACTGGTAGATCGATTACAGATTCCGCTTCTAACCAAGTTGTTTGGCCGCCGCCGCAGCTGGCTACTCTTTGCTCAAGCGCTCATCATTTTGGGGCTTGTTGGCATGTCGACTTTAGATCCTAGGCTTGCACTCAACTCTATTGTTTGGTGTGCATTATTGGTTGCTTTTGGATCTGCGACTCAAGATATCGCTTTAGATGCATTTCGTATTGAGTCGGCCAATAGCGATCATCAAGCAGCCTTGGCGGCTACTTATCAAACGGGCTATCGATTGGCATTGATATGGGCTGGTGCTGGCGTTCTTTGGCTTGCTGCTCGTGCTGAAACGGGCAGTGGCTACGATGCTGGGGCATGGCAATTTGCCTACCTCTGTATGGCAGCTTCTATTGGCGTAGGTGTGATTACTACCCTCTTGAGTAAAGAGCCGGCAAGATATGAATTAGCTAAAGTACGTACAGCCAAGGCATGGCTTTATCAAACCCTAGTTGAGCCTTTTGCTGAATTTATTACGCGCTATCGCTGGCACGCCGTATTGATCTTGTCTTTAATTGCCGTCTATCGTATTAGCGATGTCGTGATGGGTATCATGGCCAACCCGTTTTATGTCGACATGGGCTACACCAAGGATGAAGTGGCTGCAGTGAGTAAAGTATTCGGCGTGGTGATGACTTTGGTAGGCGCCTTTGTTGGTGGTGTGCTCACACTGCGCTTTGGTGTCTTACGAATTCTATTTGTGGGCGCGGTCCTCTCAGCAGTAAGTAATTTGTTGTTTGCTTGGTTGGCCACCCAAGGACATGACTTGCATGGTTTGATTTGGGTGATATCTGCAGACAACTTAAGTTCGGGAATTGCCAGTGCAGCCTTTATCGCTTTCTTATCCTCATTAACCAATATCCGCTACTCAGCAACACAGTACGCTTTGTTTAGTTCCATGATGTTGCTCCTACCCAAGTGGTTGGCGGGCTTCTCGGGAGTATTTGTCGACAACTTCGGATACCAAGCATTCTTCTATGGCACTGCGATCATTGGTGCCCCGGTTCTACTTCTTATTTGGGCAACGATTCATTTCAAAATTGTTCAGATCAAAAAAGAAGGCGAGTAAAGCCGAAGTAAATGGCCCCAGTGACCTGTTAAATCTTCCAGTCGTAATCCACGGTAAGTGGTGCGTGATCTGAAAATTTTTCATCTTTGTATACGGCGGTTTTCTGAGCAGTACCAGCAATGCCAGGAGTGGTGATGTGATAGTCAATACGCCATCCAACATTCTTTGCATAGGCCTGCCCTCGATTGCTCCACCAGGTGTAGCAAGTTTCAGTTGCCTCTGGTTCGAGTTGTCGATAGACATCCACGTAACCTACCTTGCTAAAGAGGTTCGTCAGCCATGCGCGCTCTTCAGGTAAGAAGCCAGAATTTTTCAGATTGCCCTTCCAGTTCTTCAAATCAATTTCTTGATGGGCAATATTGACGTCGCCGCATAGAACGATTTCACGACCAGATTTTTTGAGAGAAACGAGATGTGGCAGGAAGCTATCGAGATAGCGGTATTTAGCCTCTTGTCGCTCAGGAGAGCTGGAGCCTGAGGGCATATAGACCGAGATCACAGAAATTCCTTTAAAGCGCGCCTCTACATAGCGCCCCTCTGCATCAAACTCTTCATTGCCATAGCCGTACAAGACCTCATCTGGCTTATGGGGGGTATAAATTCCACAACCGCTATAGCCCTTTTTTTCAGCATGATGGAAAAAGCCATGCATGCCATCAGGATTGAGGATGGCGTCCTCCAGATCATCGCGTTGAGCTTTGAGCTCTTGCATGCAAATGAAGTCAGCCTTTTGCTTAACAGCCCATGGCAGAAAGCCTTTTTTGACTGCAGAACGGATACCGTTGAGGTTCGCGGAAATGATGCGTAACATATAGGCCTATGAGCTCAAATAATTCAAATCAAGATAACTTTATTCGTTTTGCCTTAGAGGCAAAGGTTTTGTCCTTCGGGGAGTTTAAAACTAAAGCGGGAAGACTCTCGCCTTATTTCTTTAATGCTGGCGAATTTAATGATGGCGCACGTTTGAGCGCATTGGGTCGTTACTATGCCAAAGCTTTGCAAGAGTCGGGCGTTCAGTTCGACATGCTCTATGGCCCAGCTTATAAAGGCATCACTTTAGCGGCTGCCACAGCAATTGCTTTGGCAGACAGCGGTATTAATGTGCCTTATGCCTACAACCGGAAAGAAGCAAAAGACCACGGTGAGGGTGGGATGCTAGTGGGCGCACCTGTCAAAGGCAGGGTAGTCATTATTGATGATGTAATTTCTGCGGGGACTTCAGTAAGAGAATCAGTTGATCTGATTCGTGGGGCTGGTGCAGAGCCGTCCGCCGTCCTTATTGCTTTGGATCGTATGGAGCGGTCGGGGAACGCCGTTGACATTGGAGATCAGTCTGCAGTGCAGGCTGTAGAACAAGAATTTGGTTTGCCAGTAATTGCGATCGCGAACTTAACTGGCTTAATGTCATTCTTGACGGCGTCAAGTGATACTCAACTCACCAATTATTTGCCTGCCGTTAAAACCTACCGTGATAAATACGGAATTTAAGCGCAACAGCTTTTAGATTGTTGTTTCGCCTTCGAAGACGGTAACTGCTGGACCAGTCATGATGACGGGCTGAACAACACCGTCAATTACGCCGCCCCAAGTAATCTGTAAATCTCCGCCGCGCGTATGTACTTTTACTGGTGAGTCCAGAAGGCCGCGACGAATCCCCGAAACCGCAGCCGCACAAGCGCCAGTACCGCAGGCTAAGGTTTCCCCGGCACCACGTTCAAAAACGCGCAATTTGATTTCATTGCGATTAATGGCTTGCATGTAACCCGCGTTTACTTTTTTCGGAAACGCTGCAAACTTTTCAACTTCAGGGCCCTCTTCAAGCACGGGCGCACTATCGACGTCTCCAACCATCTGTACGGCATGCGGATTGCCCATGGATAGAACGCCTACAAAACTGTCATGTGTCCCAGGATGATTTAGTGGAAGTGCGTACAGTGTTTCTTGAAATTCTTGAATGCTTGCTAAGCCATTGGCATTAAATGGAATGTGACTGTGCTCAAAAATGGGTGCACCCATATCCACTTCTACCTGACCATCAGCATGAGACTTGAGTGTGAGAACGGTGTGAGCAACCTCTACGCGCAGAGGATTCTTGTTGGACAGACCTTGATCCAGTACAAAGCGCACAAAGCAGCGAGAGCCATTACCGCATTGCTCTACTTCACCACCGTCAGCATTGAAGATGCGATATCTAAAGTCCGCATCAGGGCGCGTCGCCTTTTCAACCAGGAGAATTTGATCTGCGCCAATTCCAAATTGACGATGGGCTAATGTTTGCCATTGCTCGCGGGTAATACCGCTGAGATCTTGATCTATGCCATTAAGCACAATGAAATCATTGCCAGCACCATGCATTTTGGTGAAGCGTAGCTTGCGCACTGGATTGTTTGTGTTGATGCTCAAAATGATTCCGTTTAATCGTAAAGACTAGGTTCGCCTTCGGGTCTGTGTTTAAAGCGCTTATGCACCCAATAGTACTCTGCTGGTCTTTCGCGAACAAGCTCTTCGATATATTGATTCAAACGCGCTGTATCTTTTTCAACATCGTCACTAGGAAAGTTCGGTAACGGCTCGCTGATGAGGCAGGTATAGCCTTTACGGTCTTTATTTAAGGTGGTTGTCATGAGACATACTTCAGCCCCGCTCAGCCTGGCAAGGCGAGATACCGAGGTAATGGTATTTGTTTGGATGCCAAAGAAAGGCACAAAGACAGAGTCACGAGGGCCTAAGTCAATATCAGGGGCAATAAAGATGAAGTTACCCGTTTGAATTTCTCGGATGAGATCACGTAAGCGACTTTGCCTCTCAATAGACTTTCCGCCAAAACGATTTCTCCACTCAATCATTTTTTGATTGAAGAAGGGGTTCTTCATGTTTTGGTAGAGACCTGCGCCACGCGGCCAGTCATGTTGATTGGCCAATACTGACAGCGCCATGAAGCCGCCTTCAAGACCAACAAAGTGTGGATTAATGAGTAGACGCGGTTTGCGATCACCTAGGGTGATAGCTGATTTGATGGTGACGATATCGGTAATTTGTTTGCCGCTACCCAGCCAGATGCGACTTCTTTCTAATACGCTGCGGCCAAATAATTTCCAGTGCTCTATTGCGAGATCGTCAATTTCCTTTTCGTTGAGATTGGGAAAGCAAAGGCGTAAATTGGTCTTCACTACATGAGTGCGACCATTGGGAATATGGGCTGCAAGCCAGCCTAGGCCATAGCCTACATGGACCGTAATCGTATAAGGCAGGAAGGCAAAGAGGCGCAAAAGACTAAGCGCCAGGAAATTGAAGAGGTTTTGTAACCAGGTCATTTCAAAAATGATAATGAATTTATTTAATTGCCTGGAGGTAATTCTGCGCCGGCAGGATGCTTGTAGCGGTTGTAGGACCAAATGAATTGTTCTGGCGCAATGAGAACTGCATTTTCAATTGCAACATTCAATTCTGCGGCAGCAATGCTCGCATCTTCAGATAAAGGCACAAGACGAGTTGCCTTCATGAGCCAGCCTTGACCAATGCCTTTGCGTTTAGCGGTAAACATGATTACTGGTGTGTTGTTGCGGTTAGCCAGCCTAGCCGGTAGTGGGGTAGTGTAGGCTGGCCGACCAAAGAACGGAACCCACACACCTTCACCGCCGCTGGGCACCTGATCCGGAAGAATGCCAATAGCCTCGCCGCGTGTGAGCGCCCTAGTCATTTGGCGTACGCCATTGAGGTTGGTCGGTACGAAATGCATATTGGGATAAGCGCGACCCTCTTCCACCACTTCATTGAGCCATTCCTGGCGCGATGGTCGATAGAGAATCGTTGCGGGGAAATGTTGGGCAAGTACGCGTGGAATGATTTCAAAACCCCCAAGGTGAGGGGTCAACATGACTAAGCCGTGCCCTTCGCCGATTGCAGCTTCGACTACACCCCAGTCTTGCACTTCAACTAACTTCAGAGCTTTTGCAGGGTTGCGCCAAATCCACAGGCTGTCTGAAAACAACATTCCAGAGGCTCTCACCGCTTCCCATAGCTTGAATGGTAAGCCACGTGTATTTACTACAGTTTCGTATTGGGGCCGAAAGAGCGAGCGATATTGCTTAGAGCCAATATATGCCAGCATGCCTAAAAAAGCCCCAATGACCTGCACTAGCGCAAGGGGAAGCACGGCAATCGTATTCAGGCAGAGCTTTAGAAGGAGTTTTCGCACCCCCTAATGATATTCAATGCCGCTCTCGGTGTGTGGATTTCAGCACAACTTGCTGAATTAAGCGTTTTTCAGATAAAATTGCTTCATCGCTGAGTTAAGGCAACTTGCAGGGCGATTCATAAATTCTGCTAAAGCGTCGCCGTTGTAGTTCCTGGCACGTCGAGTTGTCCCTATGATCGTGTTAATTATTAAAGGAATATGCAATGGCAAATGATTACTTCTTCACCTCAGAATCCGTTTCTGAAGGTCATCCCGATAAAGTAGCAGACCAAATTTCTGATTCGATTCTTGATGCCATCCTGGCTCAGGATCCAACTGCACGTGTTGCAGCAGAAACTTTATGCAATACCGGTTTGGTAGTTTTGGCTGGTGAAATTACTACTAACGCTAACGTTGACTACATTCAGGTTGCGCGTAATACCTTGCGTGAAATCGGTTACGACAATACTGATTACGGTATCGACTACAAAGGTTGCGCAGTATTGGTCGCTTATGACAAGCAAAGCCCGGATATTGCTCAAGGGGTTGATAAGGCCCATGATGATGGCTTAGATCAAGGCGCTGGCGACCAAGGCCTTATGTTTGGTTATGCCTGTGATGAAACTGCAGAGCTTATGCCTTTGCCAATTCACTTGTCACACCGTTTGGTTGAGCGTCAATCACAACTGCGTCGTGATGGCCGTTTGAACTGGTTGCGCCCTGATGCGAAGTCACAAGTGACCTTGCGTTATGTGGATGGCAAGCCTGACTCTATTGATACTGTGGTGTTGTCTACTCAGCATGATGAAAATATTTCTCTCGAAAAATTGCGCGAAGCAGTTATTGAAGAAATCATCAAACCAGTATTGCCCAAGCATTTGATCAAAGGCGCAATTAACTTCTTGGTTAACCCAACAGGTCGTTTCGTTATCGGCGGCCCACAAGGCGATTGCGGTTTAACTGGTCGCAAAATAATTGTCGACACCTACGGTGGTGCAGCCCCTCACGGCGGCGGCGCTTTCTCTGGCAAGGATCCATCTAAGGTTGACCGCTCAGCTGCATACGCTGGTCGCTATGTTGCGAAGAACGTGGTTGCTGCTGGTTTGGCAAGCAAGTGCTTAATTCAGATCTCTTACGCGATTGGTGTTGCTAAACCAACTTCAGTGATGGTGAGCACATTTGGTACTGGCAAGATTTCGGATGAGAAGATTGCTCAATTGGTTTCTGAGCACTTTGACTTGCGTCCAAAAGGTATCGTGAAGATGTTGAATCTCTTGCGCCCAATTTACAAGAAGACTGCTGCTTATGGCCACTTTGGTCGTGAAGAGCCAGAATTTACTTGGGAGCAAACAGATAAAGCGGCTGCATTACGTGCTGCAGCAGGCCTGTAAGCAGCAAATACGCAGTTTATAGGCGTATTGAGGCGAAATATGCCGTAATTGTTTACAATTACGGCATACCTTCAAGGAGCGTTGCAAGGAATGCTGTGACCCAGCACTTCCCCAGGCTTGAAGGGAGTGGATTCTGAGGCTACCCCCGGAGTTTGCTAATTGCAACCGCGCTCGCTAACCCATGATTCAATGGCTAGCGAGTTTCTACTCCAGCATTGGATCGTATTTAGCTGGAGCATTAATGAATACCGTTTCTGATTTAAATAACTTTGTTGCAACACGTTGCGCAATTGCTGATATCACTTTGGCTGACTTTGGCCGTAAAGAAATCGCTATTGCCGAAACTGAAATGCCTGGCTTGATAGCCATTCGTGATGAATTTTCTGCACAACAGCCATTGCGTGGCGCACGCATTACTGGCTCTTTGCACATGACCATTCAAACTGCAGTATTGATTGAGACGCTTGAAGCACTCGGTGCCGAAGTTCAATGGGCATCTTGCAATATTTTCTCTACACAAGACCATGCTGCTGCTGCAATTGCTGCGAACGGCACACCAGTATTCGCAATCAAGGGCGAAACACTTGAGCAGTATTGGGACTTTACGCACCGCATTTTTGAGTGGGCTGATGGTGGCTTTACCAATATGATTTTGGATGATGGCGGCGACGCTACTTTGTTGCTGCACCTTGGTGCGCGCGCAGAGAAAGATCAGGCTTGCTTGAGTAATCCAACTAGCGAAGAAGAAACCATTTTGTTTGCAGCCATTAAGAAGAAATTGGTGCAAGACCCAACTTGGTATTCAACACGCTTAGAAAAAGTTAAGGGCGTTACAGAAGAAACTACTACTGGCGTACATCGCTTGTATCAAATGTTTGCCAAGGGCGAGTTGAAGTTCCCTGCAATCAACGTCAATGACTCCGTTACGAAGAGCAAATTCGACAACCTTTACGGTTGCCGCGAGTCTTTAGTGGATGCGATCAAGCGCGCTACTGACGTGATGGTTGCCGGTAAGGTTGCAGTAGTTTGTGGCTACGGCGATGTGGGTAAAGGTTCAGCTCAAGCTTTGCGCGCTTTGTCTGCTCAAGTTTGGGTTACTGAAGTAGATCCAATTTGTGCATTGCAAGCTGCAATGGAAGGCTATCGTGTTGTAACAATGGATTATGCTGCTGATAAAGCAGATATCTTTGTTTCTGCAACTGGTAACTACCACGTGATTACACATGACCACATGGCGAAGATGAAGAATCAAGCTATCGTTTGTAACATTGGCCACTTTGATAATGAGATCGATGTTGCTGGTATTGAGAAATACAAATGGGAAGAAATCAAGCCGCAAGTTGACCATGTGATTTTCCCGGCTGCCAATGGCAAGCCTGAAAAACGCATCATCATTTTGGCTAAGGGTCGTTTGGTGAACTTGGGTTGCGGTACAGGACATCCTTCATACGTAATGAGCTCTTCATTTGCAAACCAAGTGATTGCTCAAATTGAATTATGGAATGCAGTAGGTACAGATAAATACCCAGTCGGTGTTTACACATTGCCTAAGCATTTGGATGAGAAGGTTGCTCGTTTACAGCTCAAGACTCTCAATGCAGAGTTAACAGTGTTGTCAGACCAGCAAGCCTCTTACATTGGCGTAACGAAGCAAGGCCCTTACAAGGCTGACCACTATCGTTATTAATCCAAACACTGTTCAATAGATACCTAGGCCCAAAATCATGGAATTAAGCGTCGAATTCTTTCCTCCAAAAACACCTGAAGGTGAGAGTAAGTTGCATCAAGTGCGCGAGCGTTTTTCTGAAACGCTCAAGCCAGCTTTTTATTCCGTGACCTTTGGTGCCGGTGGTTCTACTCAGTCTGGCACATTAAAAGTGGTGAGCGATATTCATGCTGCTGGTGCAGCAGTTGCTCCTCACCTATCTTGTGTTGGCAGCTCACGTGAAAGCGTGCGCGAGATGCTTAAGCAATATCAAGCATTAGGCGTGAAGCGTATTGTGGCTTTGCGCGGTGACTTGCCATCTGGTATGGGCCAGTATGGTGAGTTTCATCATGCCAATGAATTAGTAGAATTTATTCGCGCAGAAACGGGTGACTGGTTTCATATCGATGTAGCCGCTTATCCAGAAACGCATCCGCAGGCAAAATCACCTGCTAGCGATGTCGATTTCTTTGTGCAAAAAATGAAGGCGGGTGCAAACTCTGCCGTTACCCAATATTTTTACAATAGCGATGCTTACTTCCGCTTTGTTGATGAGGCATATGACTTGGGTGTTACACAGCCGATCATTGCTGGCATTATGCCGATCACCAATAGCAGCCAGTTGTTGAGATTCTCTGATGCATGTGGCGCAGAGATTCCACGTTGGATCCGTTTGCGTCTGCAGTCTTACGGCGATGACATCGCTTCTATTCGTGCGTTTGGCGAAGAGGTTGTCACGGATCTGTGTGACCAGCTTCTAGCCGTTGGCGCACCAGGAATTCATTTTTATTCGTTAAATCAGGCTGATGCAGTTTTAGCCATTGCAGATAACTTAGGCTTAACAAAGAAAAGCTAAGGTATTAACTTAGCTAAGTAAACCAGACTCCGTTAGGAGTAAATCTAAAGGCTCATCATGAGTTTGAGCCGCCCACTGAGAATCATCCAACTGTTGCCAATCAAACCCAATCCCCATACAAATGAGGTTTGGGTTGTCTTTTCGGATCTGGGCTAGGGTTCGATCAAAATACCCGCCGCCGTATCCCAAGCGCCAATAATGCTTCTTGTTATTAGCAATAGAGCTAGACCAGCCTACGCAGGGAATGAGGATGCAGTCGGGAATCAGCTGGGATCTTGCAGTATTTTCTGGGTTGGGCTCAGGAATGCCATGTGCGCTTGGAATTAAGGCATCCCCTTCTTGCCATTCATAAAAATTCAGATGTTTGTCTGGGCGCGCATAGGGCAGCGCTAAGCAACGCTGAGCATTGTTCTTTACCCAGTTTAATAAAGCTGGACGTAAATCAATTTCATCCTGAATGGGCCAATAAAGCGCAATTGCGTGAATGGATTTGCCTTGATTGGCCAAAAAATGATGAAGACCTGCAATCAAGCTGGCTTGCGCTACGGCATAGCCATCCCCAGAAGCAAATTCTTTGCGTTGTTTTAATAAATCTTGGCGAAGAGATTTTGGTGAATTACCGTGCATATCGACCATTATCAGGCGAAAATTAAAGGATATAGTAATCAAGTGCTACAGGGCTTGAGCCTTGTAAATAAAGATAGGGTTAGATCGCAATAATGAAGTCTGTAATAGTGAATAGCAAATACCTGCAGTGGGCCAAAATCCTGGTTTTGGGCCTAGCCCTAGGCGCCTCCACATCTTTTGCAGAAAAGCCGAAAAAAACCGCTTTACCAAAGTCTTATGAAAGTAAGGCCGCCCCTGCTGAAATTACTGATACCGATCGGATGTTCATTGATTTGCGCGAGGCTGCCAAAAAGAATGATGTATTTCGTACTCAGCAACTTTCATCCAATTTGGCCAACTACCCATTTGATGACTATGTAGCCTACTTCCGCATCAAGCCGCAATTATTTGATAGTGCCGGTGGTGCACGCAATGACTACGGCGCAGATGCTCAGGTAGTTGCATTCTTAAACCAATACCAAGGTACTGCATTGGCTGACCGCATGCGCAATGATTGGCTTTTGGTTTTGGGTAAACGCAAAGACTGGGCGCGCTTTGATGTGGAGTATGCGAAGTTTGTGTTGGATGACGATACCCAAGTGAAGTGCTACTCCTTGTTATCCAAATTATCTCAAGGTGAGAACCCAACTAAATTAGCGATTGATTCACGAGCGGTGTTATTGGATCCAAGTTATTTCGGTCAGGCCTGCCAAGAATTGGTTCCCTCATTGGTTGCTGCTGGTGGCATGTCTCCCAGTGAGGCTAAGGCCATTGGTCGTGCCGCTAGCGAGAGAGGGTACGACACCATGGCCCGTCGTCTTGGTGGCGAAGATCCAATTGGGGATATTGTGAAAGCTGCAAAGGCTGATCCATCCAAAGCCTATCGTGATTTTTCTCAAAACGCATCTCGCTACAGCAAAGAAAATCAAGCTGTTGCATGGGGCGTGATTGGACAATTTTTAGCCAAGAAATTAGATCCCAATGCAGATGATGCATATCGCTTGCAGCAAGAGCTGGGCTACAACGAACTGCTTTCGGTTGAGTCGCAAGAATGGAAGGTGCGTGCAGGCTTGCGCGCCAAAGATTGGGCCCTGGTTAAAAATGCGATTGATGGCATGAACCCAGCGGTTCGTACCAAAGATCCTGCATGGACTTATTGGTATGGCCGCGCACTCAAGGCCGAAGGTCAGGATGCAAAAGCTAAAGACAGCTTTGAAATGATTGCAGATCAATATAACTTTTATGGACAGCTTGCACGCGAAGAATTGGGTAAATCCAATAGTGCGCCAACTAAAACGAAAGTGACCGACCAAGAGATTGATGCTATGGCGAGCCGCAAGGGCTTTATTCGCGGCGAGCGCTTGTATGCCATGAATCTTCGCTTTGAAGGTAATCGCGAGTGGAATTGGGAATTACGCAACATGACCGATAAGCAATTATTGGCTGCGGCAGAGTATGCAAAGCGAGTCAATTTATATGACCGTGTTGTCAATACCGCCGATCGTACAAAGCAAGAACATGACTTTAGCTTGCGCTATCCAACTCCATACAAAGAAGAGTTATCTCCAATTGCAAGACAAATTGATTTAAATCTTGCTTGGGCTTACGGACTGATCCGTCAAGAGTCGCGCTTCATCATGAATGCCGCCTCTTCTGTGGGCGCGTCTGGATTAATGCAGGTGATGCCGAATACAGCAAAGTATGTGGCTAAGAAAATTGGAATGACAAATTACACCAATGACAAGTTGAGCGATACCAGCACCAACCTGACCTTGGGTAGTAATTATTTGAATATGGTTCTTATTGATCTGGATGGCTCTTGGGTTTTGGCCTCTGCAGCCTATAACGCAGGCCCTTCTCGATCAAAGGCTTGGCGTGAAAAATTATCCGGCCCTACTGAAGGTGCAATTTTTGCTGAAACTATTCCATTTACCGAGACGCGTGTCTACGTGAAGAATGTGCTCTCAAATGCAAATTACTATTCATCAGTGATGAGCGGCCAGACACAATCCTTAAAACAACGCTTAGGTGTCATTACACCAAAGGCTGCAACTCAATCCGAGCTTCCTTAAACTACTAATCGCTACGCAAAGCAAAGAAAGCTTTCCATGAAATATGACATTCTTCTGATCGGTGGCAATGGATTTGTGGGGCGAGTAATTGCCGCGCAACTTCAGCTAGCAGGTTATTCCGTATTGGTACCTACCGGCCATTTGTCTGCCGCGCGTGAATTACGCATGTTGCCTAAAGTCCATATAGAGGAGGCTGATGTTCACGAGTTTGATGAGCTACAGAGTCTTTGTGGCCGCATTAAGCCAAATGGCGCTGTGATTAATTTAGTTGGGGTATTACACGATAAGCCGGCCAAGCCTTATGGGGAGGTATTTAAGGCTGCGCATGTAGAGCTTCCTAAAAATATTATTACTGCGATGCAGTTGCATGGCTTAAAGCGCTACTTACATATGAGCGCATTAGGTGCCGACTCTCATGGCCCCTCAATGTATCAGCGTAGCAAGGGTGATGGCGAGGTTGCAGTGAAAGCAAGCAATTTAGATTGGACTATCTTTAGGCCTTCAGTCATCTTTGGTGCTCAAGATCAATTTATTAACCTGTTTTCTAAATTGATAAAGTTGTTACCAGCAATGCCTTTGGCAAATCATCAAGCGCAGTTCCAGCCAGTGAGCGTGGATGATGTTGCATCTGCATTTGTTAAGTCTCTTGCAATGCCCCAGACCATTCATCAGTCTTATGACTTAGTGGGCCCAACGGTTTACACCATGCAAGAGATTGTTGAGTTTGCTGCACGTAAGGCCAAAACCTCTTGTGCCATTATTCCCGTGCCTGCCTTTGTGGGTTATTTACAAGCATTGGCATTCGAATTTTTGCCAGGCCCAACATTGATGTCGCGTGACAATATTGCTTCCATGCAATTGCCAAATACCTTGCCAGTAAATGGCATTGATGCGTTGATGGAAGTATTCAAAATGAGTCGTCGCAGCCTTGAGGGCATGCAGTAATGAAAATCTACGCAGTGGGAGGGGCCATTAGAGATACCCTCATGGACTTACCCGTGCACGATATTGATTATGTAGTGGTGGGCTCCAGCGTAGAAGAGATGCTAGCCAAAGGCTTTCGGCCTGTGGGTAAAGATTTCCCAGTGTTTTTGCATCCAGAGACACAGGCAGAATATGCGCTTGCACGTACTGAGCGTAAGACTGGTAAGGGCTATAAAGGCTTTCATTTTTATGCTGATCCTTCCGTCACCCTAGAACAAGATTTAGAGCGCCGTGATTTAACAATCAACGCGATGGCGCAAGAAGTGGGCGCTGACGGCAAACAATTTGGCCCCATTATTGATCCTTTCAATGGTCAAGAAGATTTGGCTGCCAAAGTATTTCGTCATGTGTCAGATGCATTTGCAGAAGATCCATTGCGACTACTCAGAATCGCTCGCTTTGCTGCACGCTTCCCAGAATTTAGTGTTGCCAATGAAACATTGATCGCCTTAAAGGCGATTGTTCAGTCGGGTGAGTTAAATGCTTTATCAGCAGAACGTATTTGGCAGGAGTTGGCCAGGGGCTTGGTTGCTTCCAAGCCTATGCACCTATTTCAAGTCCTATTAAATACTGGTGCAGCTAGAACTATATTGCCGACTGAATTAGCTACCAAGCTATCTGAGGAGCTATTCCGTGATGAATTGATCTCACGTTTTTCTTTGGTCGGCAATGGTCTAGAAGAGCGCTGCGCAATTACCTTGATGAATTTGTCCGCAAGTGAAATTCGTTCATGGGCAGAGTGTGTTCGTATGCCAATTGATGTTAGAGATTTCTGTGAAATATTTAGTGACCTCAGGGTGTTAATCAATATTTATCGCGACATCTCTTATGGAGCCGTAGATGTTTTGAATTGGTTCAACCGCGCAGATGTCTGGCGTAAGCCAGATCGAGCGCAAGCAATTTTGAATCTTGCAGAAAAACTGGAGTTAAATGTTTCAACATTAATGAATGCAATGCGAAACGCGCAAGCAATTAATACTGCAGAAATCATTTCTGGCGTCGCAGCAGAAGACCGATCTAATGGCGAGCGTATCGGTATCGCATTTGAGGTCGCCAGATTAGCTGCGGTCACTAAAGCCCTAGAGGCTTAATTAGTTAATGGCTAGAGCCTATTCCTACCGCGCAATCCAGGTAGATCTTCTAGTACATAGCCTGGTAGCAGGTCATCTAATTTTTTCGAGAATGCAAAAGCTTTAAAAAGTTCACCCATCTCTGCCTCAGATAATAGCTTTTGCAGAGAGTTAGAAATCGGTAGAAAGGTTTCTGGATTACTCGGATCGCCAATCTCTAACGCAATATCACCAATACCCGCATCAAGTAAGTAGGCGGCCTGATTGGTGAGATAAACATCATCTACATTTTGAGTCAGTGCACTGCGAGCTATTTGTGACCACTCCACGTGAGTTGTTAAATCACAAAGACCTGGCAAATGAAATGGATCTTGAATAGCGTGATGGCGATGATGGGCCATGAGGGTGCCTTCAAGCCTTTGTGGGTGGTAGTACTCGCTCTCAGGAAATCCATAGTCAAACGTGAGGAACAGCCCAGTATCTAAATGCTTAGCAACTTGTTGCATCCATGCATTTGCTGGTGCGTGTATTTCGGTGACATATCCTTCTGAGAAGTTGCCACTAAGAAGGCATTCGGGAAGCAATTTTTGCTCTACTGGCAAACCTGCTTTCCAAAGGAGTTTGTCATTTACAAATGCAACACCGTACCAATACCAAAATCCATTTTGATAAATGATGGCATCGCATGGAATGGCATCAATCACTTCATTTGCCAAGATGATGCCGTTAAAATTTTCTGGCAATTGAGTAAGCCAGCTACATTGAGTGTCGAGACTGAGTTGCTTGAGCGTTTCACCAATTCTTTCTTGTTGACGTTGAGCTAGATCTGGAGAAATTTCAATGATGTCGTACAGATCCAAATGAAAGCCGAGATCATTGAGACGAGTCAGTATGGAAGTAGCTAATTTGCCAGTGCCGGCGCCAAATTCTAAAATTTGAGTGGGTAGACCCTTCTCTCTGAGCCCCTCAAGAACGGGCAATAGGGTAGAGCAAATAGCTGCGCCAAATAGGGGGCTTAATTCTGGGGCGGTAGTGAAGTCGCCACCTGCGCCAAGTTTGTGGGCTCCAGCGCTGTAATAGCCCATTCCAGGCTCATATAAGGCCATCTCCATATAGCGAGAGAATGCCATCCAGCCGCCCTCTGAAGCGATTTGGGAGGCTATTTTGCCCTTTAAAAGAGCGCTATGCTCTGCTTCAAAGCTGGTCAAGGTAATATCCATAGCTCGCTAGTCTAAGAGAATTTAATTGAACCCTAGTTCAATGCCCCTAATCCAGCAAAGAAAAGTAGTTTTAATGGCTAGTCGGGATGTTACCGTTCATTATGGGCGATCAGCTGGATGAAGTGGTAGATTAAGGCCTTATGCGCTAAAAAAAGAATTAGAAAAGAAAACTGATGGGCGATATTCGTAAAGTTGTCTTCGAAGAAAACAAGCTAGAGAAAAAACTCTGTCGCTTGGTGGGTCAGGCTATTGGCGACTTTGGCATGATTGAAGATGGTGACAAGGTGATGGTGTGCGTATCGGGCGGAAAAGATAGTTATGCCATGCTCGATATTCTGATGAAGTTGCGTGAACGTGCGCCGATTCATTTTGAAATTATTGCAGTGAACTTAGATCAGAAGCAGCCAAATTTCCCTGCAGAAATATTGCCCAATTATTTAAAGAGCTTAGGCGTTCAGTACCACATCGAAGAGCAAGATACCTACAGCATTGTGAAGCGCGTGATTCCTGAGGGTAAAACTACCTGTGGATTGTGTTCACGTTTGCGTCGTGGCATTTTGTATCGCGTAGCAGATGAATTGGGTGCTACCAAGATTGCCTTGGGTCATCACCGTGACGATATTTTAGAAACCTTGATGCTCAATATGTTTTATGCGGGCAAGCTCAAGGGGATGCCGCCAAAGTTACGCTCTGACGATGGCAAGCATATTGTGATTCGTCCTTTAGCTTATGTACCTGAGAAGTTGCTTGAGCGTTATGCGGCAGACATGAACTTCCCCATCATTCCTTGTGATTTATGTGGCAGTCAGCCCAATCTCCAGCGCCAAGTGATGAAAGAAATGCTGCGCGAGTGGGAAAAGAAACATCCAGGTCGGGTGGAGAATTTGTTCCGCTCAATGCATCACATCGTTCCATCCCATTTGATGGATCGAGAGGCCTTCGATTTCAAAAACCTTGAGATTTCTACAGAGTTAGCCGGTATTGCCGCTAGATCATCTGGCGATAGGGCAATTGATGAGGCTGAATTAGACGAATTAGCCTGTGGAACAGTGATTCAGGGGACTTATAATCCCTCTCTATGAATATCGTTATTTTGGCTGCTGGGCAAGGAAAGCGGATGAAATCCGCTCTGCCCAAGGTCCTGCAAACTTTGGCAGGCAAACCCCTGCTACAACACGTTCTCAATACAGCTCTTTCACTGCAAGATAAGAAAGCCAAATCTGGCCCTGTTGTAGTAGTTGGTCATGGCGCAGCAGACGTCAAAATATTCTTGGCTGATGCCATTAAAGAAAACCCCAGTTTTGGGAAAGTGGTAACTGCACTGCAAGCTGAGCAAAAGGGAACGGGTCATGCACTCCTGCAGGCTTTACCTAAATTAGATACTCAAGAGCCAACCTTAGTTTTGTATGGCGATGTACCCCTCACTACAAAAAAGACTCTGACTAAATTAGCAAAGTTAGCTGATGGTGTTCGCGGCCAAGATAGCGCCCTTGCACTCCTTACGCAAAATCTCGCCAATCCGACCGGGTATGGTCGTATCGTGCGCGATGCCGATGGTTCTGTAGCGCAGATCGTTGAAGAAAAGGATGCGACGCCTGCTCAAAAAGCAATTCAAGAAATTAACACCGGCATCATGGTGTTGCCAACCAACTCATTAAGGAAATGGTTGAAAGCTTTGCGTGCAAGTAATGCCCAAGGTGAGTATTACTTAACTGATGTGATTGCTATGGCAGTCAAAGATGGCGTTCCTATTCGTACAACTCAGGCTGATGATGAATTTGAAACCGTGGGTGTCAATAGTCGCGATCAATTGGCAGCGCTAGAGCGCGTGCATCAACTTAATATTGCCAACCAATTAATGGATGCAGGTGTATCGCTTGCAGATCCTGCACGTATTGATGTCCGTGGCACCTTAGAGTGCGGTACTGATGTATCGATTGATGTCGGTTGCGTATTTGAAGGTTGTGTAACCTTGGATGCCGGAACAAAAATTGGCCCGTATTGTGTTATTCGCAATAGCGTAATTGGCAAGGGTGTCGCCATTCATGCTTACAGCCATGTCGATGGCGCAAAAGTTGGCAATCAATCAGTCATTGGCCCCTATGCTCGTTTGCGTCCTGGCGCTGATTTATCAAATGACGTGCATATTGGTAATTTCGTAGAGGTGAAGAACAGCAAAATTGCTGCCAATAGCAAAGCAAATCACTTGGCTTATGTTGGTGACTCCATTGTTGGGTCAAGGGTCAACATTGGTGCCGGCACCATTACATGTAACTACGATGGCGTGAACAAGCACCAAACTATTATTGAAGATGATGTTTTCATTGGCTCTGATACACAGTTAGTTGCGCCGGTGCGCGTAGGTCGTGGTGCTACATTGGGTGCGGGTACAACCCTTACTAAAGATGCGCCAGCAAATCAGCTGACTGTATCAAGGGCAAAGCAAATTTCTTTCCAGTGGCAGCGTCCTGTAAAGCAAGAAAAGAAACCAATAAAGAAGGCGGCAGTGAAAAAGATTGCTGCTAAAAAAACTGTAGCAAAGAAAATCGCGAAGAAGGTAGTGAAGAAAGCAGTCAAGAAATCCGCAAAGGGTAAAAAATAATGTGCGGTATTGTTGGCGCTGCCTCCCATAAGAATATTGTTGATGTTTTGGTTGAGGGCTTACGCCGCCTAGAATACCGTGGCTATGACTCTTGTGGTTTTGCGGTGATTAATGGCGATGATGCAAAGCACACCATTGAAAGAGCTCGAACTACTGCACGTGTTTCAGAGTTGGGTGAACAAGGCAAAGATTTTGTCGGTACATTAGGTATTGCCCATACACGTTGGGCCACCCATGGCAAGCCAGATACACAAAATGCACACCCACATACTTCCAATGATTTAGTTGCTGTTGTTCATAACGGCATTATTGAAAACTATGAAGTTCTCCGCTCAGATTTAAAAGCTGCTGGATATGTATTTACCTCTGAAACAGATACTGAAGTCATTGCTCATTTAATTCACCAGCAATATATGGCTAGTGGTCAGAAGGATATTGCGGCATCGGTAAGAGCAGTGCTTCCCAAATTGCATGGTGCATACGCTATTGGCGTTATCGCGCAAGATAATCCAAGCACCTTAGTAGGCGCGCGTGTTGGATCTCCCTTGGTTGTTGCTATTGGTGATCATGAACACTTCTTAGCATCTGATGCTTTAGCTTTGGCGGGGCGCGCTCATTCCATGATGTATTTGGAAGAAGGCGATGTTGCTATTCTTAAGGCAGATGGCATTGCAGTGATTGATCAAGCGGGCAAATCTGCTCAAAGAGAGCTTAAGCCTATGCCGGCACAGGCCGATTCAGTTGATCTGGGCCCCTATCAGCACTACATGCAAAAAGAGATTTTTGAGCAGCCTAGAGCAATCGGCGACACACTCGCCAACATCACTGATTTTGGTCCAGAGCTATTCGAGGCTAACCCAGAGGGCTGGAAAGCATTTGATCAAATTTTAATTTTGGCCTGCGGTACCAGTTACTACTCTGCATGCGTTGCTAAATATTGGTTAGAAGATATTGCCGGTATTCCAACGCAAGTAGAAATTGCAAGTGAGTATCGTTATCGCACCACTGTACCCAATCCTAAAACTTTGATTGTTGTGGTTTCGCAATCTGGAGAGACGGCAGATACTCTCGCAGCATTACGTCATGCCAAGAGCTTAGGTCATCAATACACCTTAGCAATCTGTAACGTGGCGAGTAGCGCCATGGTTCGCGAGACTGATTGGCATTTCTTGACTAAGGCTGGCGCTGAAATTGGCGTTGCCTCAACCAAAGCATTTACTACGCAGCTTTTAGCGCTTTATCTTTTGGCAGTTTCTGTTGCAAAACGCAATGGCAGAATTTCCTCTGAAAAAGAAAAAGAGCTACTGCGTGAATTACGTCACCTACCAAAAGCACTTCATGCTGTCCTTGCCCTTGAGCCGCAAATCATTGCTTGGAGCGATGCTTTTTCTAAATGTGAAAATGCGTTATTCCTAGGTCGTGGAATGCACTATCCAATTGCGCTAGAGGGCGCATTAAAGTTAAAAGAGATCTCTTATATTCATGCTGAGGCTTATCCGGCTGGTGAGTTAAAGCATGGACCGCTTGCTTTAGTAACAGATAAGATGCCGGTGGTTACCGTTGCTCCTAATGATGTTTTATTGGAAAAGCTGAAATCCAATATGCAAGAAGTAAAAGCACGTGGCGGCAAACTTTATGTATTTGCTGATCAAGATACCAATATCTCAACCAGTGATGGCATCAATGTCATTAAGCTGCCCGAGCACTATGGCAACCTCTCGCCGATATTGCACGTAGTTCCTTTGCAGCTATTGGCCTATCACACCGCCTGCGCACGTGGCACAGACGTTGATAAGCCTAGAAATTTAGCAAAGAGCGTTACCGTCGAATAATTTTTCATTCGTTTGACATTCACCTCAAGTTGTGGACAAAATTCAGTAGATAAATCAGGGCTTTACGAAGCCCTGATTGCATTTCTGTGTTCAAATAACTCTAGTAAAAGAGGATATTTGTTGCAACCCATGTTTCTGTCGACGCTCCCGCTTCTCCGTTCGCATTTGCTTGTGCTAATTTGTGCAGGGTTACTTTCTGCGTGCGCAGTTGGGCCAGACTTCAAGCAACCTGAAGCACCAAAGACCTCCTCTTATACAGAAACCTCCTTATCCAAAAAGTTGGCCACTGCACCTGGAGTCCCTGGGGGTAGTGATCAAGAGTTTGTTGAAGGCGCTGATATTGAAGCGCAATGGTGGGAGCTCTATAAATCTCCTGAACTCGACGCACTTATTAAAAGAGCGCTTGAGCAGAATCCGAATTTAGGTGCTGCTGATGCGGCACTGCGCGCCGCTCAAGAAAATGTCAATGCACAAATTGGTAGCCAATATTTTCCGGCAATTGGGGTTGGTGCAAATGCAATCAGGCAGAAACAGCCATCAGCCATTTATGGCATGAATTATGGGTCTGATACCTATAATCTTTATAACGCTACAGTCAATGTATCGTATAGGTTAGATGTCTTTGGTGGGGCTCGTAGAGCGGTTGAAGGTGCTCGAGCTCAAGCAGAGGTTGCGCAGTTTCAGTTAGAGGGCGCCTATCTTTCGCTTACTGCTAACGTAGTGACGAGCGCTGTTAAGGAAGCTGCGCTACGAGCGCAGATGCAGGCCACAGAAGAGATTTTGAAAGCCCAAACCAATCTTGCCGAAGTGACTGAAAAGCAGTTGGCTATCGGTACGGTTTCTAAGGTCGATGTCACTTCACAGCGAACCTTGGTATCCAATTCTCAAGTAGACCTATTTAACTATGAAAGAAATCTCGCCTTTGCCCGCAATCAATTGGCGGTATTGGTAGGTGAGATTCCAAGCAATGCCAACATCGCTAAGTTTGACCTTGCAAATTTACAATTGCCAGAAAAGTTACCTCTATCCGTTCCATCTAGCTTGGTACGCCAACGTCCTGATGTCCGCGCTGCCGAAGCCCAGTTAAAGGCGCAGAATGCTTTTGTGGGTGTTGCAACAGCAAACTTATTACCGCAATTTAATATCACTGGATCGATTGGCGCTGCTGCATTAACTTCGAATGGATTATTTGGGCCGAACTCTGCTCTATGGACTCTTGGTGGTGGAATCTTGCAGCCACTGTTTCAGGGTGGCGCTTTATTGGCACAGCGTCGCGGTGCGATTGCCAACTATGAGTTAGCAGCATTTCAATACCAAGCAACAGTCTTAAGTGCATTCCAGGAGGTGGCAAACGCATTGCGCGCACTCGAGACTGGTGCCCAAGCACTCAAGGCAGCATCTGATGCTGAGCGTTATGCATATGAGACTTTAGATTTAGTGCAGCAGCAATATAAGCTTGGTACAGCAAGTTATCTGGCAGTTCTTTATTACCAAAATCAGTATCAACAAGCAAAAGTGAAATCCGTTGCAGCACAAGCAACCCGCTTCTCGGATACGGCAGCTTTATTTGCAGCGCTCGGCGGTGGCTGGTGGAATCGTGAAGGCCCTGCATTTAAACCAAAAGACATAGCGAACAAAGATCAAAATGAAACTTCTGGAAAAAATTAAGAACAAGCTCATTCTCTTGATTCTTGCCCTATGGGCATGGATGCAGCGCAAGACCATTGAATGGAAATTGCGTGAGAGAGTGATTGCTCTTTGGGCAAAAGTAAAAGCCTTTTGGTCACGCATGGGTCAAAAGTGGCGGACTACTAAGGCGCACGAAAAGTTAATGGCAATGGAGCCACTGCAACGTCGCATGACCATCATGCTTTGCGGGGTATTTTTATTATTGGGTTTAATCTTCGCCTTCAATCAGCTGAAGACGTTCATGATTAAGACTTTCATTGCCGGCATGGGTTTGCCGCCAGCAACAGTCTCTACGCTAGTCATTACGACCGCTGAATGGCAGCCAAAGTTAACCAGTGTGGGCAATGTGCGTGCATTTAGAGGCGTTGAACTCAGTACGGAGCTAGGTGGTTTGGTGCAGACGGTGCCCGTAAAGTCTGGTCAGGACGTTAAAGAAGGCGAACTCCTAATTAAGTTGAATGATGCTTCAGACGTTGCACAGCTGAACTCCCTAAAGGCAATGTCTGATTTAGCCAAAGTCATTAATGAGCGTGATAGACAGCAGTTAGCGATACAGGCCATTAGTAAGAATGTATTTGACACAAGTGCCGCAGATTCAAAATCCAAGCAAGCGCAGGTTGAGCAGCAAACAGCATTAGTAGCAAAGAAAAATCTCAAAGCCCCATTTAGTGGGCGTGTTGGTATTGTGTCGATTAATCCAGGTCAGTACGTTAATCCAGGCGATAAGCTGCTCACATTGCAAACGCTTGATCCAATTTTTGTAGATTTCAACTTGCCACAAAATAATGCTGAGCAAATTCAGGTTGGCCAAGAAGTTGTTGTGACAACGGATGCATTTAAGGACGCTAGTTTCACTGGCAAGATTACAGCCGTAAGTCCAAAGGTGGATACCAATACTCGTAATATTCAGGTTGAGGCGCAACTTGCCAATCCAGATAAGAAAATTCTGCCAGGCATGTTTGCTAATGTGAATATCAAGCTGGGCGATCAAGTGAAGTACTTGACCTTACCCCAGACGGCTGTGACCTATAACCCCTATGGATCAACAGTCTTTATTGCTAAACCTACTGGTAAAAAAGACAAGCAAGGTAATCCCGCTCTTGAGGCGCAACAGGTGTTTGTCACCACCGGATTAACTCGTGGCGATCAAGTAGCCATTTTGAAGGGTGTTGATGAAGGTGCAACAGTTGTTACCAGTGGTCAGCTTAAGCTTAAGAATGGCACGCCACTGATTATTAATAATAAGGTGCAGCCAGCAAACTCACCCGATCCAAAGCCGCAGGAATAAATAGCAGATGAATTGGACTGACGTATTCATCCGTAGGCCAGTGCTCTCCATGGTAGTGAGCGCCCTGGTATTGATTTTTGGTTTGAAGGCGATTGGTTCTTTGCCAGTTAATCAAT
The DNA here is from genome assembly GCF_018881965.1 of Polynucleobacter sp. JS-Polo-80-F4. Classification (GTDB taxonomy): domain Bacteria; phylum Pseudomonadota; class Gammaproteobacteria; order Burkholderiales; family Burkholderiaceae; genus Polynucleobacter. The sequence continues at coordinate 739,481 of NZ_JACVPI010000001.1, read as the reverse complement.
ATCCGCAAACGCAAAATGCGATTGTGACAATTACTACGGCCTACTATGGCGCTGATCCTGAAACAATTGCTGGCTTTATTACCCAACCCCTAGAGGCCTCTATAGCTCAGGCACAGGGCATTGATTACCTATCGTCCGCCAGCGTGAGTGGGGTTTCAACTATTGTTGCAACGCTAAAGTTGAACTACGACTCCAATGCAGCTTTAACGCAGATACAGACTCAAATTAGTGCAGTAAAGAATCAATTACCACCTCAGGCGCAGCAACCTATTTTGACAGTACAGGTTGGCCAATCGACTGCTGCGATGTACATGGGTTTCTACAGCGATGAAATTCCTAACAATGCTATTACCGATTATCTTCTGCGTGTTGTAAAGCCAAAGCTGGACTCTGTCGAGGGTGTTCAAAACGCGGAGATCACTGGCGGTCGAAAATTTGCCTTACGTGCCTGGCTGGATCGCGAGAAGATGGCTGGTCTGGGTGTGGGCGCTGATGATGTTTATAGCGCTATGTCAGCCAACAATTACTTATCTGCAGTTGGCAGCACTAAGGGTGACATGGTGTCAGTTGACTTGGTTGCTGGCACCGATTTACATACGCTTGAAGAATTCCGTAAGTTGGTCATTAAAAAAGATGGCGTAAACATTGTTTACTTAGATCAAGTGGCTACGGTTACTTTGGGCTCTGAGGACTACAACACTAACGTTGCCTTCAGCGGCAAGAAGTCGGTTTTCATTGCAATTAAGGTTGCGCCCCAAGCCAACCTATTGGATGTAGCCCAGCGTGTACGTGATGTGGTGCCGGATATTCAGAAACAATTGCCAATTGGTATGACTGGCAAGATTGTTTATGACTCAACTAAATTTATTACCAGCTCTATTGACGAAGTAGTTTCTACTTTATTAGAGGCTTTGGTCATTGTGACTGTGGTGATCTACCTCTTCTTGGGTAGCGCTCGTGCCGTTGCTGTGCCAGTGATTGCAATGCCATTGTCGTTGATTGGCACCTTTTTCCTGATGCAAGTTCTAGGTTATTCAATTAACTTGCTCACCCTTTTAGCGCTGGTATTGGCTATTGGACTGGTCGTGGACGATGCGATCATCGTGGTAGAAAACGTTGACCGACATATGAAAGAGGGCAAATCTCCGCTAGAGGCTTCTTTAATTGCTGCCCGTGAATTAGGCGGCCCTATTTTAGCGATGACGGTAGTGTTGATTGCGGTATATATCCCCATTGGCTTCCAGGGCGGCCTTACGGGTGCACTATTTACTGAGTTCGCCTTTACCTTGGCTAGTGCGGTAGCCGTCTCGGGATTAATTGCGTTAACGCTGTCACCTATGATGTGCTCCAGAATTTTTACCGAAGAGCAAGAGGCCTCACCATTTGTGCAAAAGATTGATCGCATTTTTGATAAGGTACATCACAGCTATCAAACAACTTTGCGTGATTTGTTAAGCACTTGGCAGGTCATCATCGTGATGGGCGTCATTCTACTGGGCGGCGTTGCCTATTTGTATGCAACAGCGCGGGCAGAATTAGCGCCAACAGAAGACCAGGGGATTGTTTTGATGCAGGCATCAGGACCTCCTAATAGTACGGTTAATCAAATGCAGACTTATGCCGATCAAATCTATGCGATTGCCGCTGCAGAACCAGAGTACGAGCAAGCATTTCAGATTACGAGTCCAACTTCTAGTTTTGGCGGTATCTTGCTTAAGGACTGGGGTGAGCGCAATCGCAATGCAACCAAGTTCCAAGAGGATATGCAGCAGAAGTGGAACTCAATTGCAGGTGCACGTGTGGCAGCCTTTCAGTTCCCCGCCTTACCGGGTGCGCAAGGCTTACCAGTACAGGTAGTCATTAATACGACTGAATCTTATACGGCGTTAAATGAAGTCTCGCAAGCAGTGCTAGATAAAGCCCGACGTAGTGGCAACTTCTTCTTTGTTGATTCCGATCTCAAAATTGATAAACCACAAGATGTATTAGAAATTGATCGAGAAAAAGTAGCGGCACTAGGTATGACTCAGCAACAAGTTGGTGCTGCACTCTCTGCAGCACTAGGTGGTGGTTACGTTAATTACTTCTCAGTAGCTGGGCGCTCTTACCGCGTGATTCCACAAGTCAAACAAGTTGACCGTTTGAACCCAGACCAAATCTTGGACTACTATATTCGCACTCCAAGTGGCGCCATGGTTCAGGCACGCACTATCGCAACAATCAAGCAAAGAGTAGTACCGCAGTCTATTAATCACTTCCAGCAATTAAACTCTGCGACGATCTCTGGTGTGAGTACTCCATTTATCTCGCAAGCTGATTTATTGGAGTTCATGCGTCAGACTTTGAAAGAAGTTGCGCCTAATGGATATAGCATGGACTACGCCGGACCTTCCCGCCAATTTATGGCGGAGTCTGGCGGCTTCTTAGTCACTATGTTCTTCGCAATTCTGATTGTGTTCTTAGTTCTAGCGGCACAGTTTGAAAGCTTCCGCGATCCGATTGTGATTTTGGTTTCTGTGCCGCTGGCCTTATTCGGTGCCCTAATCTTTATCAATTTGGGTTTCACGACCTTAAACGTCTACACCCAGGTGGGCTTGGTTACTTTGATGGGCCTAATTAGTAAGCACGGTATTTTGATTGTGGAGTTTGCTAATGAGCTCCAAGAAGCCGGTCGTAGCAAGCTTGACGCTATTGTTGAGGCGAGTAGTGTTCGTTTGCGACCTATCTTGATGACAACTGCCGCGATGGTGTTGGGCGTATTGCCCTTGGTGATTGCCTCAGGTGCTGGTGCTGCTGGGCGTAAATCCATGGGTATCGTGATCTTCACTGGACTATCAATCGGTACGCTGTTCACACTCTTTGTGGTGCCTGCGATGTATTTATTTATTGGCGCCGATCACCATTCCAAAAAATTTAAGCAGCAGTAACAACTAGACAAAAACCTATTTAACGATATTGAGTTCTTTGTCGGCAAACTCACCAAAATGGGTTTCAGATCTCAACTGCTTTAACCAGCGCTCAACGTTTTTGAGTTCGCTGCGTGGGCCAGTTTTTTCTGGAAAGGCATCGTTTAGTAAAACCCAGCGATGAACGCCCAGAGCCACTACGATATCGCCAATATTAAATTGATTGCCCGAACAGTAATCTTGTGTTGATAGGATGTTATCGAGCAAGCCGAGGGTGCTATTTGTTGTTTGATAGCCCTTGAAGATGACATCGTAATCACGATCTTTTTCAGGTGTTCTAGTAAGGCCTAAGAAAACAGTGCGCAATGGAGGCCAAAAGGTTGCTAATTGCCAGTCCATCATTTTTTCAGAGTTGTATTGAGCTGAAACACCTTTTGGGAATCGTCCATTTTTGTCGTACTGCGAAACCAAGTAACGCATGATGGTGTTGGATTCCCAGAGTGTCAGTTCCCCATCTTCAAGGGTGGGTACAAGCCCATTCGGATTCATTTTGAGAAACTCGGGTGTGTCATTAAGGCCAAAGTGCAGACCGGCATCGACACGCTCGAAGTCTTTGCCTTCTTTTAGTCCAAGCTCAGCAAGGCACCACAATACCTTTTGAACGTTAATAGAACTTTTACGACCCCATAAACGCATCATGGCATTTCCTTGTGAAATTAATTCGAATTAGCTGGCTTTAGTTTCCGTGAAATCAAGGCCAATAAATTGACTGCGCGCAAAAATGAGCGGCTCTCGTTCAGGATGATTTTTTAAGTTAATTACCTTGGCAACAATGATGTTGTGATCACCGCCAATGTGAACGCAAACAGTTTCACATTCATAGTAAGCAACGCAGTGATCAATCTGGGTAAGTCCGCTGGCCGCCAGTTTGTGATCGACCTCCTTAAATTGGTCTGTCTTCACTGTGGCGAAATGCATTGCCAAATTCTCTTGGGAGCGCTCTAGAACGTGAATGAGGTGTTTCTTACCAAGCTCAACCCAAGGCATAAGACGGGAATGCTTCTTTAGGCTCCAGAGAATGAGTGGCGGCTCAAGCGATACAGTATTAAATGAGCTAATCGTAATACCGTGAGGATTATTTTCTTCATCTAAACAGGTGATGACGGTGACCCCAGTTGCAAATGATGCAAAACCTTTACGTAGCTCTTGTGAAGTAAATGGGGTCATTAGTCTTTGCTTATTTGGCTTCAGCTTTTGCTGCAGCGGTAATTGTTGTGCCAGGAATAGGAGTCAAGATTTCGTTTTCTTCGGCTTTTACGCACTTGAAGCGATATTCTTTGCCTGCCTTTGATAGAAAGCTAGCGCCTTCATAGAAATCGTCTTTGCAGGTCTTGGTAGCGAAATCCATGACATCCTGTGGTGCGGCGCTGGAAGTGATCAAGCGCATATTGCCCATGGACATATTAATTTGGGTGGAATAGCAACCAGCTAGCAGCAAGCCAGAAATCGTAGTTAATAGTAGAATTTTTTTCATGGAAACCTCCATAATCAGCAATGCTCGTTAGGATAAACCTATTAAGCAATTGCTGCGGGGAAATACCTCGTTCTAAAAGGAAGAGACATGTTTAAAGCAATATTGGTAAATAAGGATGATCAAGGATATCGCGCAGAATTGGCCCAAGTGGATGAGGCTAGCCTCCCAGAAGGCGATGTTCGTGTAAAGGTCCTATATTCCACCCTCAATTACAAGGATGGCTTGGCAATTACTGGCAAAGGCCCAGTGGTTCGTAGCTTTCCGATGGTGCCAGGCATCGATTTTGCTGGCGAAGTAATGGAGAGCACCAGCCCTGACTTCAAAACTGGTGATATGGTGCTTCTCAATGGCTGGGGAGTTGGCGAGGGGCATTGGGGTGGCTTAGGTCAGCAGGCTCGTGTAAAGGCTGATTGGTTGATTCCTCTGCCAACGGGATTTACTGCTAAACAAGCATTGGCCATTGGTACGGCAGGCTATACCGCCATGCTCTGCGTCATGGCACTACAAAAGCATGGTCTCAAGCCAAGTGATGGTGAGGTTTTGGTGACTGGCGCAGCTGGCGGTGTTGGTAGCTTTGCAATTACGCTGCTTAGCAAATTGGGCTTCACTGTGGTTGCTAGTACAGGCCGTATAGCTGAGGCAGATTACCTAAAGAAATTGGGCGCGGCTGAAGTCATTGATCGCGCTACTTTATCTGCTCCTGGTAAGCCGTTAGCAAAAGAGCGATGGGCTGCTGTGGTTGATAGCGTAGGAAGTCATACATTAGCAAACGCTTGTGCACAGACGAAGAGCGATGGTGCTGTTGCTGCTTGTGGATTGGCTCAGGGTATGGATTTTCCATCAAGCGTTGCACCATTTATTTTGCGTGGCGTTACTTTGTATGGCATTAATAGCGTAACTGTTCCACGTGCAAAACGAATTGCTGCCTATGAGCAATTAAGCAAGCTTGTAGATCTAAAAACTTTAGATGAGATCTCTCATGAGATTACGCTTGAGGAATCGATCAAATACGCGCAAGAATTAATGGCAGGTAATGTTCGTGGACGTTTAATCGTAGACGTCAATAAATAAAAAAGAAATAAAGATCGGTTTTACTGTGATGCTTGGGGATTGCGGCTAGGTAGTTCGGCCAAAACCTCAAGCTTTTCAGAATTTGTCAGTTCTGACCAGTCAGCAATTTCATTCAAGGTACGATAGCAGCCACGACAGTAACCATTTTCAGGATCAATGTCACACCAATTAATGCAGGGCGATGGAGCTGTTGTCAAAGCCAACCTAGAAGTAAAAATAAATTAATAACACGAAGCCATGAACACTCAAAACCTAGCAAGTGCAGAAGCTACTGTCCATTATCCATTAGGAGATGCGCTTCCGGAAGTGGGTAGCAGTATTGAGGTTGCGCCAGGAGTTCGCTGGATCAGAATGCGCCTGCCCTTTGCTTTGGATCACATTAATCTTTGGCTATTGCGCGATCAAATTGGTGGTGTTACGGGCTGGACGATTGTGGATTGCGGTATTGCCAATGATGAGACAAGGGCTTCTTGGGAGCAGGTGTTTGCCACCCAGCTTGAAGGCATGCCAGTCTTGCGTGTCATCGTGACCCACATGCATCCTGACCATGTTGGTTTATCGCAATGGCTCTGTGAAAAATGGAATGTCCCGATGTGGATTTCCATGACAGATTACTTAACTGCCCAATGGCTAAGTTGCAAAGAGGGTGGTGCTGCAGTTGGTTCACGCGCTGGTAGTGGCGGATCTGCAGATCATTTTCAAAGACATGGTTTAACGACCACTGAAGATTTAGAAAAAATTCGGGGGCGTTCTAATTACTACAGCAATATGGTTCCCGGAGTGCCGCGTCAATACCGTCGCATCATTGATGGTGAATTGATTTTGATTGGTGGCCACTCTTGGCAAGTCATCATGGGTTATGGACATGCGCCAGAGCATGCTTCTCTGTTTTGTAAAGAGCTTGGAGTATTAATTTCTGGAGACATGTTATTGCCCCGCATCTCAACCAATGTGAGCGTCTACGATGCTGACCCAGATGCAGATCCTCTGGGGTTATATCTGGACTCGATTGAAAAATATTTAGCGTTACCTGAGGATGCATTGGTACTGCCTTCGCATGGCAAACCATTTACTGGAATCAGGCCGCGTGTTGCGCAACTTAAAGCCCATCATGATGATCGCTTGGCCGATACCTTGGGGGCATGTAAAAAACCAGCACATGCTAGAGAGATTGTGCCGGTCTTATTTAAACGTGAACTAGATATTCATCAACTCACGTTTGCGATGGGTGAGGCTATTGCTCATCTGAATTACCTACTTCGTCGAGGAAAGTTGCATCGCCAGCTTTGCGAGGACGGCGTGTTGCGGTTTTCCGTGGTTTAGCACTAGTCGTTTTAGTCTTAGATTCTTCTTTGGGGGCGCTTGGTGAGCTGGCTGCTGAGCTAGCTGCTGAGACAGCATCGCCAAAGGATTTGAGCGCCATCATGGTGGCATGCTGGACTTCAAGACCCTGAATAGTCGACTTGAGGATATTGAGGTTCAGATTGAGCCAGTTTTCAACGCTTTTAAGGTCTTTAATCCGCTTTTCAAGCTCATCTACATCTAGGCCGGGAAATGCCGAAGCAAAGCCGCCAGCAGCCTTAGAAGCGTCTGTCGTGAAGGGAAACTGTCCAGCTTGACCTGCGGCACCTTGTCCCCACATGGTTTTCAACATATCTAGGCTTTGATTGAATTCTGGAATGGTTCCAAACATAAGGGCTCCGGGGTAAATGAAAAGTAGCTTTTCCAATAGAATAAGGGATTCTAGAGATTATTCCCGGTTTAACAATGCAATCTAATGGTTTGTCCCAGCCCTATACCCGCGGTCAAAAGCTTCCCGAGCTATTAAAGCAGCGCATCCTGATTTTGGATGGCGCCATGGGCACCATGATTCAGCAATATAAGTTGACCGAAGCTGACTATCGCGGCTTACCAGGAAATACCCGATTTGCTGATCACCCTGGAGATATCAAAGGCAACAATGAGCTCTTGGTTTTGACCCAGCCACAAATTATTAGCAAGATTCATGAGCAGTATTTAGATGCTGGCGCAGACATTATTGAAACCAATACTTTTGGTGCAACTTCAGTAGCGCAAGAAGATTACAAAATGGCTGGCTTAGCCCGTGAGATGAATGAAGTCTCCGCAAAATTGGCGCGCGCAGCTTGTGAAAAATACAGTACCCCTGATAAGCCACGTTTTGCGGCTGGTGCGATTGGGCCTACGCCAAAGACTGCCAGCATTTCACCGGATGTGAATGATCCAGGCGCACGCAATGTCACCTTTGATGCCCTGCGTGCTTCGTATCGTGAGCAGATCGAAGGATTGTTTGCTGGTGGCGTAGATTTATTTTTGGTAGAAACCATTTTCGATACGCTCAATGCCAAAGCAGCATTGTTTGCTTTAGATGAATTCTTTGAAGAGACTGGCGAACGCTTGCCTGTCATGATTTCTGGAACAGTGACGGATGCATCTGGCCGTATTTTGTCTGGTCAAACTGTTGAAGCATTTTGGAATAGCTTGCGTCACATTAAGCCACTGACATTCGGTTTGAATTGTGCTTTAGGTGCCGCACTAATGCGACCTTATATTGCAGAGCTCGCACGCATCTGCGATGCCGCAGTGTCTTGCTATCCCAATGCTGGCTTGCCTAACCCCATGAGCGATACCGGGTTTGATGAAACCCCAGAAATTACTTCTAGCTTGGTCGATGGATTTGCTAAAGATGGTTTGGTCAATTTAGTTGGTGGTTGCTGTGGCACTACGCCTGACCACATTCGTGCAATTGCAAACGCAGTTGCCAAACGTAAGCCACGTGTTTTCTACCGTGAGAATGCAGAGGCTTTGTCATGAGCAAGATAGAGAAAAAAGTAATACCAGCAATGAAGCTTTCAGGGCTTGAGCCATTTAATGTGACTGCCAATGTTGGTTTTGTCAATATTGGCGAGCGTACGAATGTCACGGGCTCTAAAGCATTTTCGCGCATGATTTTGAATAATCAATTTGACGAAGCGCTCGTAGTGGCGCGTCAGCAGGTTGAGAATGGTGCACAAGTCATCGATATCAATATGGATGAGGCGATGCTAGATTCTGAGGCGGCAATGACGCGCTTCTTGAACTTGATTGCCTCTGAGCCTGATATTGCACGTGTTCCTATCATGATCGACTCCTCTAAGTGGAGTGTTATCGAGGCAGGTTTGAAGTGTATTCAAGGCAAGCCTATTGTTAACTCGATCTCCTTAAAAGAGGGTGAAGAGCCCTTTAGACATCAGGCGCGTTTAATTCGTCGTTATGGCGCTGCATCTGTAGTGATGGCATTTGATGAAGTAGGGCAAGCAGATACATTTAAGCGTAAGACAGAGATCTGTCAGCGTTGCTACGAGATCTTGGTAAATGAAATTGGCTTCCCAGCAGAAGACATTATTTTTGATCCGAATATTTTTGCAATCGCTACTGGCATTGAAGAGCACGACAACTATGCGGTGGACTTTATTAACGCCACGCGCTGGATTAAAGAAAATTTGCCTGGTGCCAAGGTAAGTGGCGGCGTTTCTAATGTGAGCTTCTCTTTCCGCGGCAATGATCGTGTCCGCGAAGCAATCCATACGGTGTTCTTGTATCACGCTATTCAAGCTGGTATGGATATGGGTATTGTGAATGCTGGTCAATTGGGCGTATATGCTGATTTAGATCCAGAGTTGCGTGAGCGTGTTGAAGATGTTGTTCTCAATCGCTTTAAAGAAAAAGATGGCAAAACGCCTACTGAGCGTTTGCTCGATATTGCTGATCAATTCAAGGGCGGCGGTGCTAAGCAGGTTGAGAACCTAGTATGGCGCGAAGCCCCAGTGCGAGAGCGTCTAACGCATGCCCTGGTGCATGGCATTACTACCTTTATTGAAGAAGATACTGAAGAGTTGCGCGCTGAAATCATGGGTGCGGGTGGCAGACCTATTGAGGTCATTGAAGGCCCTCTGATGGACGGTATGAACGTTGTTGGCGACTTGTTTGGTGCCGGCAAAATGTTCTTGCCTCAAGTAGTTAAGAGTGCGCGTGTAATGAAGCAAGCCGTTGCAATCTTGATTCCTTACATTGAGGAAGAGAAGCGTCAACATATTGCAGCAGGTGGCGAAGCAAAAGCCAAGGGCAAGATTGTCATGGCCACCGTTAAAGGCGATGTACACGATATTGGTAAAAATATTGTGACAGTAGTTCTGCAATGCAATAACTTTGAAGTAGCCAATATGGGTGTAATGGTTCCTTGCGCAGAGATTTTGAAGCGTGCCAAGGAAGAGAATGCCGACATTGTTGGTTTGTCTGGTCTGATTACGCCTTCATTGGAAGAGATGACTTATGTTGCGCAAGAGATGCAACGTGATGATTGGTTCCGTGAACGTCAAATTCCTTTGATGATTGGTGGTGCAACCACTTCGCGTGTACACACTGCCGTGAAGATTGCACCTCACTACGATGGTCCAGTGGTGTACGTTCCGGATGCATCCAGATCGGTGTCTGTTGCATCTAGCCTGCTTTCTGATGAAAGTTCCAAAAAATTTATTCAAGATATGCGTGATGACTATGTGCGCATCCGTGAACAGCATGCCAATAAGAAAGCTGCACCAACCATTTCTTTGGCGGCTGCTCGTAAGAATCGCGAGATGATTGATTGGTCTGCTTATGTTCCTGAGAAGCCGAAGTTTATTGGTCGTCGCGTATTTAAAAACTTTGCATTGAGTGATATTGCTAAATATATTGACTGGACACCATTCTTTCAGACTTGGGACTTAGCCGGTAAGTTCCCAGCAATTTTGGATGACGAAGTGGTTGGTATTGAGGCTCGCAAGGTGTTTGCCGACGCTCAAGCATTACTCGATAAGCTGATTAAGGGGCAATGGCTACAGGCTGATGCAGTGGTGGCTTTCTACCCGGCTAATACAGTGGGTGACGATATTGTTCTGTATAGCGATGAAGCACGCGAGCATCCTTTGTTTGTATGGCATAACTTGCGTCAACAATCCGAACGTCCTGTTGTAGATGGTGTGCGTAGACCTAACCGGTGTTTGGCTGATTATGTTGCGCCAAAAGATTCTGGTGTTTCTGATTACCTTGGTTGTTTTGCAGTTACCACTGGCCATGGCGTTGAAAAGAAAGTTGCTGAATTTCAGGCAAAGCATGATGACTACAGTGCCATTATGTTGAAGGCCTTGGCAGATCGTTTAGCAGAGGCCTTTGCTGAATTAATGCACCATCGTGTTCGTACCGATCTTTGGGGCTATGCAACTGACGAGATTTTGACTAATGATCAGATGATCAATGAAGAATATCGTGGCATTCGTCCAGCACCTGGTTACCCAGCTTGTCCGGCCCATGAGGTCAAAGAAGATTTATTGAGAGTGATTGGATCCGAAGATATTGGCATGACGCTGACAGAGTCGATGGCGATGAACCCAGCATCAAGCGTAAGCGGTTTCTATTTGGCCCATCCCGATGCGCGCTACTTCAATGTAGGCAAGTTATCGGATGATCAGGTTGAAGACTTGGCAAAGCGCCGTGGTCAGAGCGTTGAAGATACCCGTCGCCAGCTAGCGAGCTTGCTAGATTAAACGCCCCACATAACGGGTTCGTCTTTGGCTTTAGCCTGTTTCATGAGCTCTAGGAATGGGTAGGCTCGCTGCCCAAGGCGATCTGCTAGCTTGGGCTTCTCAGCGCCACTTTCGGTCTCGTCATTTGCTTTAGCCCGCTCTTCAAGATCTTTGAGAATGGCAGTTTCTAGTGCGGTAATGAGATTTGGGAGCTGTTCCACCGTCAGGATGCCCCGAGGTTCTAGGGGGCGCCCTAAGATGTCAAAAATTCGCTTAGTCAGATCTGCCAGCATGATGACATCTGGACCAGCCTTGGAGCGAAATTGATAGATCATTTCGATAGCTTACCACCTGATAAACTCACTTATCTATGTTGTCTACCAATAAAAATCGTTTAATTGAAATGCTGAGTGCTGCCCTTGCAGCCTTGGCCCAGGAGCGCGACCTAGGCGAAGCCCCTGCCCCCCGTCTAGAGCGTCCAAAAGCTGTTGATCATGGGGATGTCGCCTGTAATATCGCCCTCCAGCTTTCGAAAGCTTGGAAGTTAAATCCACGCGAGTTAGCGCAAGCTTTGGTAGAGCGCCTGCAGCAGCAAGCTGGCTTCAATGAACTCATTGCATCTTGTGAAATCGCCGGCCCTGGCTTTATTAATTTTCGCCTTAGTAATTTGGCTAAGACCGCTGTAGTAGAAGAGATACTTTCTACAGGCGCTCATTTTGGTGAGTCCGCAGTCAGCGATGGGTCAGCCACCAGTGCGATGATTGAGTTTGTTTCTGCCAATCCAACCGGCCCACTGCACGTTGGTCACGGAAGACAGGCTGCCCTTGGGGATGCCTTGGCAAATTTGTTGGCGACACAAGGCATTAAGGTTCATCGCGAGTTTTATTACAACGATGCTGGTGTGCAGATTGCGAATTTAGCCTTATCCGTTCAAGCCCGTTTGCAAGGCTTAAAACCTGGCGATGCCAAGTGGCCAGAGCAAGCTTATAACGGTGAATATATTGCGGAGATTGCTACAGCATTCAAAGCCTCTCCAGAATTTAAAGATGACATTGAAGCGATTCGTCAATTTGCTGTTGCGTATTTGCGTAATGAGCAAGATATTGATTTGAAAACTTTCGGTGTGAAATTCGATTGCTATTACTTAGAATCTTCTTTGTACACCGATGGCAGTGTTGCTCAAATCGTTGGCGACTTGCAAAATATTGGCAAGACCTATGAGTCTGAAGGCGCTCTCTGGTTGAAGAGCACGGATGATGGTGACGATAAAGATCGCGTAATGCGTAAGTCAGACGGTAGCTTTACCTACTTCGTGCCTGACGTTGCGTATCACACCAGTAAGTGGAATCGTGGCTTTCAGAAAGTTATTAACGTGCAAGGTAGCGATCACCATGGCACGATTGCCCGTGTTCGGTCAGGCTTACAGGGCGTGGCACAGAAGCGTGGTTGGGATATTCCTAAAACATATCCAGAATATGTTTTGCATAAGATGGTTACCGTGATGCGTCATGGTGAAGAAGTGAAAATTTCCAAGCGCGCGGGCTCATATGTGACTGTGCGTGATTTGGTTGAATGGTCTGGTGGCGTTACTCCAGAGATGACGCCTGAAGAGAGAGAATTTGCTTTGCAGCGCGGCCGTGATGCAGTGCGCTTTTTCTTGATCTCACGCAAAGCAGATACTGAGTTTGTTTTTGATATTGACTTAGCTTTGCAGCAAAATGATGAGAACCCAGTGTTCTATGTTCAATATGCGCATGCGCGTATTAGTTCAATCCTGCAGCAGTGGGGCGGACAAGCGTCGGAATTGGCTAAAGCAGATTTATCACTTCTACAAAGCAAGGCATCCGATCATTTACTGCGTCGCTTAGCAGAATATCCAGAGGTGCTTACTGCTGCTGCTGAAGAATTGGCGCCGCATGCTTTGGCTTTTTATCTGCGTGATTTAGCAGGTGATTTTCATACCTTCTATAACGCTGATCGTGTCTTAGTTGACGATCAACATTTAAAGCAAGCACGTCTTGCACTGTTGTTGGCAACACGCCAGGTTCTACAAAATGGCTTAAAAGTACTCGGGGTATCAGCACCTTTTAAGATGTAATAGCGAGGCATGAAGTGAAGATGTAAGATGAGGAAATGATGAAAACACCGAATCAGCAAAATTCCCAGTACGGCGGCACTATTCTCGGCTTCATCTTGGGTTTAGGTGCTGGCCTCGGCGTTGCCTTTGTGATTGCCTTTTATCTGTCTAAAAATACCCCCCAAGAAAGACCCGGGGTGCGTGCACCTAATCTACCTTTAATTATTAAGCCTTCAGCTGCACCGGCAGAAGGTGAGACAGCCGCTCCTGCTGAGCCGGTGGATTTAAATAAGCCACTTCAGGGTAAAACGCTTCCTCCAGCTTCAGCAGATCCGATTGGTGATTTGGTAAATGGCAAGAAAGCTGCTGATAAGCCAGCAGATGTACCCCCTGCAGTTAAATCAGACTCTATCTATTTCTTGCAGGTGGGTGCATTTACAAAGCGTGCTGATGCAGATGCACAAAAAGCCAATTTGGCTATTCAGGGAATACAGGCTCAGTTGAGTGAAGTTACCAGTGATGGCAATACCCTCTGGCGCGTTCGTGTAGGCCCATATAACAGTGTTGATGAGAGCAACTCAGTGCGAGACAAATTGAGCGGCATAGGAATTAAACCAACTTTGATTAAATCCAGTAAATCATGATTTCATTAAGCAAAAGATTCATTACTTTATTTGCACTTCTTTCATTAAGTGGCTTTGCTAGTGCACAGGGTCAAAAAATTGAAGAGGGCTTTGATTACCGCATTTTGCCTATTGCGCAACCGGTAGAAACCAAAGGAAAAGTTGAGGTTATTGAGTTCTTTTGGTACGGCTGTCCGCATTGCTACGACTTCGAGCCTGAGCTCAGCGCCTGGGTAAAGCGTCAACCGAAAGATGTAGTCTTTCGCAGAGTCCCGGTTGCTTTCCGTGATGACTTCATGCCGCACAGCCAATTGTTCTATGCCTTAGAGGCCATGGGTAAAGGTGATGCTCTGAATGAAAAAGTGATGTACGCAATGCATAAAGAAAATAAGCGTCTTCTAACAGAGCCGGAAATTGCCGATTGGGTTGCATCGCAAGGGGTTGATCGCAATACCTTCTTAGCAACCTATCGCTCTTTTGCAGTAGTTTCTAAAGCACGTGCCGCCAAGCAATTGACTGAAGCCTATCGTATAGATGGAGTGCCGACGGTTGTGATGCAAGGCAAATATGTAACTTCACCATCGATTGCTGGATCTAAAGCTAAAGCTATCGCTGTAATGGATTATTTGGAAGAGAAAATCCGTAAAGACAAGTACAAGCAGTAACCTCAGCAGAGGTTGTGCTTTGGCGCTGCTTAAATTTTGACGAAGCGGCGCACAATCCAAAAGTAAATTGGGTAAGGCAAGATTCTGAGAAATTTTAAGAATCTTGAGAAGCGTTTAGGGAAGTGAATATCAAATTCCCCCTTCTGAATACCCATCAATATCTCATCTGCCGCTTGTTTTGCGCTAATGAGGGCTGGCATTTCAAAATCATTTTGAGCGGTAGCTTCAGTCGCCACAAATCCCGGCGAGATCATATGCACACTGACTCCAGTGGGCAGTAAGTCGTAATACAAATTCTCGCAAAAATTGATGATGGCAGCCTTGCTTGGGCCATATGCCAAAGCTTTGGGAAGACCGCTATAGCCTGCAACACTACCAACAATAGCAATGTGTCCTGATTGAGCATTCAACATTTCTGGCACTACCAAAGCAACTGCTCTCATTGGCCCCAAAAGGTTTGCATCAATCGTTTTTTCTGCAACTTTGATATCGAAATTATCTGCGCGCAGAGGCACGTACATTCCGGATACAAAAAGAAGGAGATCTATGCCGCCCCAGGCGCTCAAAATGGTGTTGTAGCCCTCTTGCAGTTGTGCGTAATCAGTAACGTCTAGTGGAATAACTAAAGTCTGCCCATCTTTTGCATTCAGGGCAATTTGATTTAATCGTTCTGCTCTGCGGCTAGAAAGTGCTACCTTGGCACCTTTGCTTAGGAGGGTCTGTGCACAGGCCTCGCCAATTCCGCTTGAGGCGCCTATAACCCAGACTCTTTTTCCGGAGAAGCGATCAATACCCTGTTGTTTCATGCGCTGAGCGCATCAGAAGATGCTTGTGGGGGTTGATGGCTGAGAGTGAATTGCACCACATCAATATTGCGCTCGGTAAAACCGGCAGCGCAATACATAAGATAGAAGTTCCAAAGGCGAATAAAGGCTTCATCAAATCCTAGTTGACGTACCTCTTGGAGTTTTTGATTAAAACTATCTCTCCAGAGGCAAAGCGTTTTTGCGTAGTCAGCTCCAAAAGCAAATTCTTGTTCAATTTGCAAGCCAGCCTTGGCTGCGCTCTCTTTAAAGCTTGCCTTTGATGGCAGCATGCCCCCAGGAAAGACGTACTGTTGAATAAAGTCCGTATTGCGACGATAGCGATCAAAAAGATCTTCTGCAATCACAATCGTTTGGATGCATGCTTTGCCTCCAGCTTTTAAACAATGAGCAATAGTTTCAAAATATTCTGGCCAATGTTTCTCGCCAACTGCTTCAAACATTTCTACTGAAGCAATGCCATCAAATTTTTCCTGACAATCACGGTAATCTTGTAATCGCACTTCAAAGGACGATGAATTTTTGGTCATTGCTTGAACTTCTTGCAAGCGTTTTTCTGCAAAAGCTTTTTGTTCTGTGGAGAGTGTTAAACCAGTAATCGACCTATTGCTTCGTAGGGACTCTTCCATCACGCCGCCCCAGCCGCAGCCGATTTCTAAAACATGATCTCCCGGCTTTGTATTTAGGGAGTCAAGAATTCGTCCAATCTTTGCACGCTGACCATCTACTAGGGCTTGCTTATCGCCTTCTGAAAACCAGGCGCTAGAGTAGCTCATAGTGGGGTCAAGCCAGAGTGTATAAAAGGCATTTCCTAGGTCGTAATGTGCATGAATGTTCTTGCGACTTCCTGCTTTACTGTTATCACGCAGCCAGTGCTTCAGGCGATAAAAGATGGACCCGTACCAATTGCCATAAATGGCTTTTTCTAAGATAGTTCGATTGCGTATCGCCAGCTCAAGCAATGCTTTAAGGTTGGGAGTATTCCACTTTCCTTGGATGTAGCTTTCAGCAAAACCAATATCGCCATGCGACATGATCTCTTTGAATACCGACCATTCCAGGACATGAATTTCTGCATGTAAGGAATCACTCAGGTCACCAAATTCTCGCTTTTCACCGTTCGGCATGGTTAGCGTCAAGTGACCGCTACCTAGCTGGGTCAGTAGCGTTAGAAGCGTCTTAGTGCTGATCTGATATTGCGGTGAGGCGCCAACTTGCTTATGTGGGCGAGAAAAGTTGAGTCTAGAGAGTAGTGATTGTCCGGGGCGATTCATCTGCTAACTTCAAGTTCAGGTGGTTTAGGCTTTGAGTGAAAGGGTACACCTTTTACCCATAATTTCAATGCTTGCCAATGTATCCGGAAAATCACTCCTAAACTCATTAGAGGGTAGCGAATGAGCGCCAGCATGACATTGGCTTGGCTTAGTGGGCGGCTAGTGCCGCTAATACTGGTGTTAATGAGGGGTAAACCATCTTCGTGCAGCTCGATGCGGCAGACGTTGTTATTGCCGCTATTACTATCTTGCGAAAATAGGAAGCGGAAATGATAGTCACCACGCACATCACAGAATGGTGAAACGTGAAACACCTTTTTGCTGGTGAGTGTTTCGCCAGAACGAAGCGCCTCGCCAGAATCTTTGTACAGCAAATAACAGTGACGTTCACCAAAGGTATTGTTGACCTCAGCTAACACGGCCTGTACTTTGCCATCAGCCCGTGTGCAGAGCCAAAAGCTTACAGGATTAAAAACATAGCCTAGCACTCTCGGAAAGGTCTGAAGCCAGATTTCGCCATCGACATGCTGCACATGATTTTCTGCCAGAATCTTTTCAATCCAAGCAAGGCTATTGGGTTCACCCAGGCCGTGATCTTTATCAAAAAATGCACAAAGACCCCAACGGTTATCGCTTAAGCCCAGATGCGTAAGTAGTGTTGGATTAGCACCTCGAGCACGCATAGGTATGGAGACGGTAAATACTCCATAACCAAAAGCATTCTTAGCCGGCCGCAAGCGCTGGTGCTTTACAACTCCAAAGTTAATCTTTGCTTGCGCCATTAACTAGACATCTTGTTTAGATTTAATAGGCTGACGAATGCTTTCAATTAAAGCTTCTGCAACTAATTCTCCAGAACGCAAGCCATCTTCATGAAATCCAAATCCAGTCCAGGCGCCGCAATACCAAATTGACCCTGAGCCCTGAATTAAGGGCAGCTCTTTTTGTGCCTGTATCGCGCTCATATCAAAAACGGGATGGGAATAATGAATTTCCTGGTGAACTAGTTTTGGATCTGGTTCTTCTGAGGGATTTAAGCTAACAATGATTTGTGTATCTTGTAGCTGGCTTGGCAGGGGCTGCAAGCGGTTAATTAAATAATTTACACTGACATGTTGTTTTACATTGGGCTTGTCACCGGATTTAGCGGTGTAGTTCCATGCAGCCCAGCAGCGCTTTGCCTCAGGTAAGAAACGGATATCAGTGTGCAAAATTGCCCGATTCTTTTGATATGGAATGGCTGCCAAAATATTTCTAGCCTGTTGATCAATACCGTGCACTAAATCCAGTGTTTGATCGCTGTGACAAGCCATGATGACTTCGTCAAAGTGGTTCGATCCAGACTGACTAACAACCTCAACTTGTTCGCCACTGTGACTTGTATTTACGCGCAGGGCAGACTCACGTTTAATCACTATCCGATGTTTTTCTAGGGCCGCAACAATCCGTTTGACGTACTCTCGTGATCCACCTTTGATAGTTAACCATTGCGGGCGATTTTGGATTTGTAAAAGACCATGGTTATGGCAAAAGCGCACCATTGTTTGAATAGGGAACTCTAGCATCTGCTCTACCGAGCAAGACCAGATTGCACCAATCATTGGTAAAAAATAATTCTCTTTAAAGCTTTGGCTAAAGCGATGGCGCTTTAAAAAATCCGCAATTTTTTCATCAGGCTCTTTGTATTGATGACCGGCTTCAATTTGCTCATGCGCTAACTGAGTAGCAAGGCGATTAAAGCGCAAGATGTCATAGGCCATTCTCCAGAAGGATGGAGATAAGAGATTAGACCTTTGTCCAAAAAAAGAATTAATGTCATTGCCAGCCCATTCAATTTTTTGGTTGAATCCAGATTTTCCAGAGGCATCAATGGATACAGAAAAAGACATTTCTGATGGGGCTATTGGCGCTTGAATTTCTTCGAATAGTCGAACGAGACGTGGATAAGTCTTACGGTTAAATACCAGGAAGCCAGTATCTACACCATGGGCAAGCTCTTTGCCGTCGACGATGTAATTGAAATCCACTGTATTGCTGTGGCCACCAATATGGTCGCCTGCTTCATATAAGGTAATTTCAAATTCAGGATGTTGTCTTAAGGCATATGCGCAGCCTAATCCAGATATGCCTGCGCCAATAATGGCAATTCTTTTTTTACTCACTGCGCTTTTTCTCCTAAAAGCTTTTCAATTGGACCAGTAATGCTGCTGCTGCTCGGTTTAGTCATGCTTCCAAATGAATCAATCACATTGCCATTGCGATCTATTAAATATTTATAAAAATTCCATTTAGGGGTTGTGCCCGTTTTGGCAATCAACATCTTAAATAAGGGGTTTGGGTTGTTGCCCGAAACCACACTTTTAGCAAACATCGGAAATTTCACGTCGTAAGTGTTTTTGCAGAAATCGGCAATTTCTTTGTTGCTACCAGGCTCCTGTTGTCCAAAGTCATTGGAAGGAAAACCTAAAACTACAAACCCCTGATCCTTGTATTTGGCATAGAGCTTCTCAAGACCTTCATATTGACTCGTAAAGCCACAGAAACTTGCTGTATTGACAACTAGAATGACCTTGCCTTGATATTGGCAAAGATTTTGTGGGGCTTCATCCTGTAAGCGTGGAAAAGTATGGGATAGCAGAGGGCTGCAAGTGGTCGCAGCATGAGCAAGCTGAAGTCCCGATAAAAGGGTAAATAAGCCAAAGAGGAAGTTCATCAAATAGCGGTGCATATTGCGCCTTTTAATTTCGCTGGATAGAGGCCAAGTCTAAGACATTCTGGGTAATATCGCTGGCATTACAAAATTGCCATTAATATTGAGTTATGAGTCAGTTGCCACCACCCTCTTTCGAAGCCAAAGTCTGTTCGCCCGAGCAGCTTGCAGATCGTTTAGCAGGCCTTCCAAGGCCCCTGGTATTTACCAATGGGGTCTTTGATATCTTGCACCGTGGCCATGCCAGTTATTTAGCTCAGGCACGTGCTTTGGGCGCTAGTTTGGTAGTGGGTGTGAATTCGGATGCGTCAGTCAAGATGTTGGGTAAAGGTGATGACAGGCCAATCAATTCTGAGGCTGATCGCCAGGCTTTATTGGCTGCGCTGGAAAGTGTAGACATGGCAGTGTTGTTTACCGAACAAACGCCAGTGAGCTTAATTGAAAAAATTCGGCCTGATATTTACGTCAAAGGCGGAGATTACGAAATCGACACCTTAGCCGAAACCCATCTGGTAAAAAGTTGGGGTGGCAAGGCAGTTGCAATACCTTTCCTGTATGAGCGTTCAACTACAAGCCTATTAGGCAAGATTCGCTCTTAAAGATTTTGTAGTAACCACGCCCAAATACCACGTAGTACCAATCCTTCAGTTGTCTCCAAAAGCTGCTTGGCAGGTAAATTCGTTTGCGCAATTTCTTTTGCTAGGATTTTGGCATTACCGCCGTCGATCCAAATCTTTTCAACTGGAATATTGATTTCTTTCGCGTGCTGCATGCCATAAAGAATTGCTCCAATTTGTGCTGCGTCACAGCCTCCAATCATTGCATCATTAGTGCAGGTGCCAAAACCATGTTGCTCTAAACGTGTAGCTAAATCAAGTTGTGCAGTATTGTTCGCTAAGCTAGTTTGCATTAATTCAAGACCAGGCAAAATCCAGCCGCCGTAATGTATGCCATTAGAGCCAAGTAAATCGATCGTTGTAGCAGTGCCAGCGTTCACAATTAAAGTGTTTTTATTTGATAGTGCACGTGCGCCTATCATCGCGGCCCATCGATCGGCACCGAGCTTGCTGGGCTCTTGATACAAGCTGCGCATCCCCGCAAAAGTGCTATTACCTTGTAATTGCTTCCATTGAACATCGCTC
Organism: Polynucleobacter sp. JS-Polo-80-F4; assembly: GCF_018881965.1. Lineage (GTDB taxonomy): Bacteria > Pseudomonadota > Gammaproteobacteria > Burkholderiales > Burkholderiaceae > Polynucleobacter. Next base: position 719,097 of record NZ_JACVPI010000001.1, on the reverse strand, counting down.
CACTGAGGGAATAATGATTGGAGATTGGTAATTGCCTCTGGGCCAGCCACACAGCAAAAGCCAATAGCTGTAGGCTTTGGTAGTGTTTTAGCAATATAGTCTGCTAGCTCGGCTCGATGTTCTGCGGACTGCAAAGACCTGCTGCTAATAGATCCAGAGTAAGCCCATAATTTTTTTTGTTGAGCACTTGGATTCTGAGTGGACTCCACCGCAGCCCATTTGAGACGTGTATTACCAACATCAAAAAATAAATAAAGGCTCATGATTGAATCCGTAGTGAAACATCGCCTGCATGAATGGCAATGGTTTTGTTATCTTCTTGCAATAGTAATGCTCCAGTTTCATCCACGCCATTTGCAATGCCGTAAATGGAATCTTTACCAGCACCAGAAATACAAACAGCTTGGTTGCGATAGGCATCCCATTTCATCCAACGTTCTTTGCACGGTTTAAATCCATGGAGATCAAATTCGACGAGCTCGTCTTCAAGTGAAGCCAGCAATTTGAGCCAGAGATATTCGGAATCAGGAGGTGATTTGATAAGCTGAGAAAGTGAACCTACTTTGAGTCCAGTTTCCAGGTTTGCTTCGATCATTTCTGTATTGCGCAAGTTAATCCCAACCCCAATAATCATCCAAGTGGGCTCACCTACTTTTGTTTGACCGCCCTCAATGAGGATGCCGCCAAGTTTGTTTTGATTTAGTAATAAATCGTTAGGCCACTTCAACTGAAGGCCTGCTGCTTGAAGCTCTGCTTCGCTCAGAGCGCAAGCCTGCGCAATACCATTAATAACTGCTAAGCCAACTAATAGACTAAGTCCAGTAAGTTCAGAGACAGTTCTCTTGAATGGAAATGCCAAAGAAAAGCAGAGGGAGTCTTCTGGGTTGGCAAGCCATGATCGGCCTGCCCGGCCTTTGCCTGCAGTTTGCTTATGGGCGATGCGGGCGACTGGGTCAATAAGCTCTCCTGCACGCCAGCGTGCCAAAAGATCATCATTGGTTGATTTGGTCTCGGTAACGCGCTCAAGGATGCAATTTGCAGTCATTCCGCCATTGTAGAAAGGTCTGACCTAGAATTGTGGGATGGATCAAAAAGATCAAAGACCTCGAAAGTTGGCATGGCCCCTGCAGGCGATGCCATTGGCTAGAGCTATGAGCTTAAGTTACGCGCTTTTGATCCTCTATGTGAGCCTAAACCCCTTCGACTTTGATTTCCAGAATGGAATAGCCGCATGGGCATGGTTGGATGCTCCCTTGCCGCGTTTTATTACCCTATTTGATGTATCGGTCAATATCTTGGCCTATATTCCTTTTGGATTTTTGGTGATGTTTGCTGCCTACCCAAGATGGCGTAACTATGTAGCGCTTGGAATGGCTCTGGGTTTGAGTGCTGTCCTGGCGCTGGGGGTTGAAACATTGCAATCTTGGCTGCCTACCCGCATACCAAGTCAGATGGATTGGTGGGCCAATATCTTGGGAGGGTTATTGGGAGGCTTATTGGCCATTCCTCTTGGACCGCAATGGCTGTCTGGAAGCGCCATTCGTCGGCGTTTTGATCAATGGTTTGGCCTTAATTGGGCAGCATGTGCATTGTTCCTCTTATTTCCCTGGTCGCAAATTTATCCTCAGAGCTCTTGGCTTGGCACAGGTGTCTGGGGGCATGCCATATTTGGTTCAGTAGATTGGGGTACCTTAGTTATTAATCATGTTATTCAAGAGACGGCCATTACCTCCCTATGTTGGCTTGGTATTGCCTTACTGCTGTCCTTGGGTTTGCGCACCAAGGCTCCTCAGTGGCGGATTCTCAATGGGCTTCTTGGTTTGACAGTCTTGATCAAGATTTTGTTTACCGCTCTGCAATTTGGTGCTGAGTTTAGTTTGATTTGGCTTACTGCAGGCGCTCTATGGGGAATGGTGTTGGGCAGTATCTTGTTGAGGTGGGCCTTAGAGTTGGGTCCAAGAGCTAGGTTTTGGCTGGCTTTGATTTGCTTGCTTGGCACCACAATTGCCGTCAATGTTTTACCTGATAACCCTTATTTCATTTTGACGCTACGACACTGGTACCAAGGTCGTTTATTGCACTTTAATGAGCTGATGCAGTGGGTTTCAGTAGTATGGTTACCTCTGGCTCTTATTTGGATGATTCGCAGTGCCATTGACCCTAAACCAAAACATTGATGAATATAATTTTTCTATGAGTTTTTCACACCACTTATTTTTTTGTTTAAACCAACGCAGTAATGGTGAGGAGTGTTGCGATCAGCACAATGCTTTTGCTTTGTTTGACTATGCCAAAAAAAGAGTGAAAGAGCTTGGTCTTGCAGGCCCCGGCAAGATTCGCGTAAACAAGGCTGGATGCTTGGATCGATGCTCTGATGGGCCGGTGATGGTTATTTATCCTGAGGGTATTTGGTATACCTTTGTCGATACAGATGATGTTGAAGAAATTATCCAATCCCATTTAATCGAAGGGCGCCCAGTAGAGCGCTTGCAGTTGACATAGTCATCTAAAGAATTGAAAGTTTTTTATGAATAGCCGTACCAAAGTAATTCAGATTCAGGGAATTGTTGGATCGATGGAAATGTCCATTGATCTTCCTGATGAATTAAAAAATGACCCTGCATTCATAGTGCGTGGCATAGCACTTGTTGCACATCCCCATCCTTTGATGGGCGGAACAATGGATAACAAAGTTGCGCAAACCATGGCGCGAGCTTTTAACCAATTGGGTTACGTTAGTGTGCGCCCCAATTTCCGTGGGGTAGGCGGAACTGAAGGTGTTCATGACGATGGTGTTGGTGAGTTAGAAGATTTGCTGCACGTTACCGATTGGATGCGGACACCCTCAAGCTGGGGTGAATTTGAAGCAACTGCAAATCAATCTTGGGTAGCAAACGCGAACACTTTACCTTTGGTAGTTTCGGGATTTTCATTTGGAAGTTTTGTTGGTAGCCACTTGGTGCAAAGGCTTTCAGAACTAGGTCGTCCAGCTGAGCGCCTTGTCATGGTGGGTAGCGCTGCAGGCAAGTGGACATTGGCCCAGGTGCCAGCAGATACGATTTTGATTCATGGTGAATTAGATGAAACCATTCCCTTGATCGATGTTTTGGATTGGGCGCGTCCTCAAGAGCTTACTGTTCAAGTGGTACCTGGCGCAGATCATTTTTTTCATCGTCGCTTGCATTGCATTCGCAACATCATCACTGGCGCTTGGTTAGGTATGCCAGATCATCGTAAATAATCAAAACTAGAGAAAATATATGGCCGAAGAAAAATCACTCATTGAATACCCATCGCTATTTCCTATTAAGGTAATGGGTAAAGCAAATCCAGAATATCTGCCGGCGATAGTGCACATTGCAAAACAATTCGATCCCACCTTTGATGAGAGTAAGGTTGAGCAACGGCCCTCTAAAGATGGAAATTATCTAGGCATCACATTGCCAATTACTGCTACTAGTCGTGAGCAACTGGACGAGTTATATAGAACGCTATCTACCCATCCATTGGTTAGTGTGGTTCTGTAATTTCATTCATGCAAGCTTTAGTAAAACATCTTGGATTGGCAGATTACGCATCTACGTATGAGGCAATGCAAATATTTACTAAAGAGCGTATTAGCGAAACGCCTGATGAGATTTGGGTCTTAGAGCATCCTCCGGTGTTTACTTTGGGTCTTGCAGGGGATGCAACAAACTTACATGCGCCTAGCAATCAAATTCCACTGGTTCAAGTAGATCGCGGTGGTGAAATTACGTATCACGGACCCGGTCAAATTGTTGTCTACCTATTGTTAGATCTCAAGCGTTTGGGAATCTTTGTAAAAGAATTGGTCTCTCGTATAGAGCAAGCGCTCATCGATACGCTGGCAGATTTTGGGATTAAAGCTGAGAGGAAGCTGGGCGCACCCGGAATTTATGTCTCTGAGCAGTCTGGAGTGCCCCCAGAGTGGGTTGGGGCCAAGATTGCAGCCCTAGGGCTTAAAGTCTCTAAAAGCTGTTCCTATCATGGTCTCGCCTTAAATGTGGCCACAGATCTAGAGGCTTTTAAGCGCATCCACCCTTGTGGTTATGAGGGTTTAAAGACTGTTGATATGCAAACCCTTGGGATCAAGGACAATATGGACACTATTAGCCAAAGGCTTTTGCAGCATTTACAAAAGCAACTGATGCCATCATGACAACAAATAAGCCTGACACCAATCCTGCTATTGAGGCGCGCCAAGACCTCAATTACGACGCATCACGTAAGCAAAAATCCAGTGAGAAGACTGCGCGTATTCCAATCAAAATCATTCCTCTTCAAGAGGTATTGAAAAAGCCTGACTGGATCCGAGTTAAAGCTGCTTCTAATAACTCCCGCTTCTCTGAAATCAAAAAGATTTTGCGCGAGAACGAATTAGTGACTGTTTGCGAAGAAGCTAGTTGCCCGAATATTGGTGAATGTTTTGGCAAGGGAACTGCTACCTTCATGATCATGGGTGACAAATGCACGCGTCGTTGCCCATTTTGCGATGTAGGTCACGGTAGACCAGATCCACTGGATGTAAAAGAGCCAGCTAACCTAGCTCGCACAATTGCTGCGCTTAAATTGAACTATGTCGTCATCACTAGCGTAGATCGTGATGATCTGCGCGATGGCGGCGCAATGCATTATGTAGATTGTATTTCTCAATCACGCGCGCTTTCGCCTAATACTCGTATTGAGGTATTGGTGCCGGACTTCCGTGGCCGCCTTGATAAAGCGCTAGATATTTTTTCTGAGCACTCACCAAGCGGTTTGCCGGATGTAATGAATCACAATCTTGAAACTGTGCCGCGTCTATATAAACAAGCTAGACCGGGCGCTGACTACTTACATTCTTTAAAGCTCTTGAAGGACTTTAAAGAACGCTTTCCAAATATTCCTACTAAGAGTGGCTTGATGGTGGGCCTTGGTGAGACCGATGAAGAGATTTTGGAAGTCATGCGTGATATGCGTGAACACAATATCGACATGCTCACTATTGGTCAGTACCTTGCTCCTTCGGGACATCATCTACCTGTCACGCGCTATGTTCATCCCGACGTCTTTAAGATGTTTGAGGAAAAAGCGTATGAAATGGGCTTCTCCCATGCGGCTGTGGGCGCCATGGTGCGCTCAAGCTATCACGCAGATCAACAAGCACATGGAGCAGGGGTTGTTTAGAAGGTTTTTAAAAGTCGCTACTGTATTGGCGGCCTTAGTTTTTCTCATTGCATGCAGCCCTAAATTGGATTGGCGCACAGTCCAGTCACCGCAAGAAAGATACTCCGCTTTATTTCCTGGCAAGCCGGATAAATTAGACCGTCGCATCCCTTATCTTGATCAAGAGCTGCTTCAAACTCTTGAAGCAGTCAAAATAGATAATGATATTTATTCAATCAGTGCCATTCAGTTGCCAGTCAATCAAAGTGCCTCGCTGAGTAAGTTACTTTCTCAATTGCAGGCCAACTTAATTGATAGAGCAAAAGCTTCTGGTGGCGATGTCGCTGTTGAGGATGCTTTTTATAAAGCAGCTGATAAGCAACGTTTACCAACCAAAGATTACTTTCTGGATTTGAAGGCTAACGGTAAGACGCAGCAACTCATGCGTGTTCGTTGGATTAATCGAGTTGCACCGAATGGTGATAGTTGGATTTATCAAATTTCGGTATTGCATGGTGGCGCAGGCTCAGATAATGCAAAGACTTTTTTATCTAAAGAAGAGTACGAAAACTTTTTTAGTGATTTTTCTCCAGAGTAGTCTGAAGAAAATAAACCTCAGGTAGTTACTGTTTTTCTAAGGCGGCTACTTTAGCTTCAAGCACTTCTAATTTTTCACGTGTCTTAGCAAGCACTTTAGATTGAAGTTCAAACTCTTCGCGTGTAACTAAGTCCATTTTCTGAAATCCTTGATTCATCATGGCGCGAACATTCTTTTCAATCTCTTGAGCTGGTGAATTGCGGATCGCATCGCCGACCTTGTTCTGCATATCGTTTGCTATGCGCTGGATTTGCTCGAGGATTTCGCCTGGTTTTTGCATGATGGGGATTCGCAGTTCTATTGAAAGTTGCAGAAAAGATACACATTCGTATTTTAAGTTGTACGGGTAATAGTGCTCCAAAATGGGTTAAAACCCGAAAAAAGCCCTAAATTCACCCATCAGGTGCAATATTAAGCACCAATAAAGTGCATTTGCATTAATTGGGGGAATTGTGACAAAGCCATGAGCGCTGGGCAATTCAATATCACCCCATGCATTAAGCATTTAACCCTTTTTTTATTACAACCAGCAAGGAGTAGTTCATGAAAACCATTCACAAGACAGCAATCTCTGCAGCAGCAGTAGCTTTGTTGACAGGTCTTGCATCCTCAGCGGCCTTTGCTGCTGATGAGCCAGCGGCTGAAGTAGAAGTTAGCCCAATCACTGCAAACGTTTCCTTAGTGAGCGACTATCGCTATCGTGGTATTTCCCAGTCAAATTTAAGACCAGCTATTCAAGGCGGCTTCGATTATGCGCATGAGAGTGGCTTCTATATCGGTAACTGGAATAGTTCCATTACTTGGGTTAACAACTTGAGCCCTTCAGTTTCTTCAGGTATCGAGATGGACTTTTATGCCGGCTTTAAGAAAGAGTTGATTGCAGAAGGTTTTGCTAGTGATATCGGCGTACTCCAATACTACTATCCAACTAGTGGCAACTTTGTAAGCCCTAACGTAAATCCAAATACTACTGAGATCTATGCTGCTCAGAACTATACATTCGGCCCTCTTACAGGTTTCTTCAAGTTTTCTTATGCAGTAACTAATACATTCGGATACAACCAAAGTAGTGGTTCTTACTATCCTGATTTGACTGCAAACTATGACACAGGAATTTGGGGCCTTGCAGTAAATGCACACGTTGGTTACCAGAAGATTGCTGGTCAACAAGTTATTGCTGGCACACCAACTGCTAGCTACACAGACTGGAAGTTAGGCCTAACTAAAGACTTCGGCGGAGGCTTATCTCTTTCTGCAGCATACATTGGTACCAATGCAGCTAAGAGTGGCAGTACATATGCCTACCAGAGTCCAGCAGGTAAAAACTTGGGTGGTTCAACAGGCGTACTCAACCTTACAAAAACTTTCTAATTTCCACTCTGAACGGAGAAACACATGAAATTAATTACCGCAATCATCAAGCCCTTCAAGCTTGACGAAGTGCGCGAAGCTCTCTCAGAAGTGGGAGTTTCGGGCATTACCGTCACTGAAGTTAAAGGCTTTGGTCGTCAAAAAGGTCACACCGAGTTGTATCGCGGTGCTGAGTATGTTGTCGACTTTTTACCTAAAGTAAAAATTGAAGCTGCTGTTGAAGATGGCATCTTGGAGCGTGCGATTGAAGCAATTGAAAAATCTGCACGTACAGGCAAGATTGGTGATGGCAAGATTTTTGTCTCACCGGTTGAGCACGTCATTCGTATTCGTACCGGTGAAACCGGCGCGTCAGCACTTTAAAGAGAGGTTCAAAATGTTAACTTGGATGAAACGACTCGTTGCTGGTGGTGCTATGGCCTTGGCCATTGGCGCTACTGGTGTAATAGTTACTTCGCCAGCGCACGCTGATGAAGTTAAGAAGCCTGCTGTAACAGCTCCTGCGGCAACTCCTGCTGCTGCAGAACCTGCTCCAGTACTTTGCTCTGAAAAGTGCAATAAAGCAGATATCGCTTGGATGATGGTTTGTACAGCATTAGTGCTGTTGATGACCCTTCCTGGCTTGGCATTGTTCTACGGCGGTTTAACGCGCAGTAAGAACATCCTGTCTATCTGTATGCAATGTTTCATGGTCTTCTCTTTGATTACAGTGCTATGGGCTATTTATGGCTATAGCTTTGCATTCACGGAAGGCGGAGCATTCATCGGCGGATTAGATCGTTTGTTCTTGGGTGGAATGAATCCAGAATCAGTAGCCGCAACCTTTAGTAAAGGCGTTGTGATTCCTGAGTATGTATTTATGGCTTTCCAAGCAGTGTTCGCAACTATCACTTGCTGTTTGATCATTGGTTCTTTTGCTGAGCGCGCTAAGTTCTCTGCAATCTTGGTATTCATGGTGATTTGGTTCACTTTGAGCTACTTGCCAATCGCTCACATGGTTTGGTTCTGGCCTGGTCCAGATGACATCAAAGATGCTGCGTCACTCGAAGCAATTACTGCTCGTGCTGGTTGGTTATGGCAAAAAGGTGTTCTCGACTTTGCTGGCGGTACTGTTGTACACATCAATGCTGCGATCGCTGGTTTGGTTGGTTCCTTTGTTATCGGCAAGCGTTTGGGTTACGGCAAAGAAGCAATGAAGCCGCATAACTTAGTGTATGTAATGACTGGTGCTGCTCTCTTGTGGTTCGGTTGGTTTGGTTTCAATGCTGGCTCAGCACTCGAAGCAAACGGCACTGCTGGTTTGGCATTCGTGAACACATATTTAGCTACTGCTGCTGCTGTATTGGGTTGGTCAGTTGCTGAGTGGGTTCTCAAAGGTAAGCCATCAATGTTGGGCGCTGCATCTGGTTGCGTAGCAGGTTTGGTTGCTATTACTCCTGCTGCTGGTTTTGCTGGCCCAATGGGTTCAATCATTATCGGTTTAATCGCTGGCGTAGTTTGCCTCTGGGGTGTGACTGGTCTCAAGAAGATTTTGGGTTCAGATGACAGCTTGGACGTATTTGGTGTTCACGGCGTAGGTGGTATTACTGGTGCATTGCTGACTGGTGTATTTGCTGATCCAGCTTTAGGTGGCTCTGGTATTTGGGATTATGTGGCTAATGCTGTTGCTCCTGACTACTCTATTGCTAGCCAATTGTGGATCCAAGCTCAAGGCGTGATTACCACTGTAATTTGGTCTGGCGTAGTTTCTTTCGTAGCCTTCAAATTGATCGATATCGTGATTGGTTTGCGCGTTAAGGAAGAAGAAGAGCGCGAAGGCTTGGATATCAGCTCACACGGTGAGACTGCATACGAGTCTTAATCAGTAGATTTACCCCTCACTGGGCGGCCCTGGTTGGTCGCCTAGTTTTAAGCGCGGAATCCTCGGATTCCGCGTCTTTCTTTTAATAATCTTACAATGGTGAAATGGTTCCACATCTCATCACTGCACTTACCGGCCCCTTGCTCGAATTAGAGTCAAAGGTTCTAGAAGCGACCCCAACGATTGAACGTTGGTTTAGGTTGGAGTGGCAAGAGCACACCCCGCCTTTTTATTGTTCGGTCGATTTGCGTAATTCGGGCTTTAAGTTAGCTCCAGTAGACACCAATCTCTTTCCTGGAGGGTTTAATAACCTTTCGCCACAGATGCTACCGCTTGCCGTGCAAGCTGCTATGGCCGCAATCGAGAAGATTTGTCCTGAAGCTAAAAACTTACTGTTGATTCCAGAACGTCACACTCGCAATACTTTCTATTTACAGAATATTGCGCGCCTGTCTTCAATTTTGCGTCAAGCTGGATTAAATGTTCGTTTGGGCACTTTCTCTGAAGAAATTAAGAAGCCAACCTGGATTGATTTGCCTGATGGCAATCGATTGTTAATGGAGCCACTTTCTCGATTGGGTCTAAAGAAGCAGCGCCTAGGCTTAAAAGATTTTGATCCTTGCTCAATCTTGTTGAACAACGACTTATCTGCCGGCATTCCCCCGATTCTGGAAAATATCTACGAGCAGTACTTGTTGCCTGGCTTGCACGCTGGCTGGCATGTGCGCCGTAAATCAAATCACTTTGCCGCTTATGAAGAGGTTGCTAAGAAGTTTGCCAAAGTGGTCGATATTGATCCATGGATGATTAATCCTTACTTTACAAGTTGCTCGAATATTAATTTCCACGAGCGTAAGGGCGAGGACGAGTTGCAAACTGCAGTAGAGCAAGTCTTGAAGAAGACTGCTAAAAAATATCGCGAGTACGGCATTAAAGAGAAACCATATGTTGTTGTAAAAGCAGATGCTGGCACCTATGGCATGGGTGTGATGGTGGTCAATGATCCTGCGCAGCTAAAGGGTTTGAATCGCAAAGACCGCAACAAAATGAGTGTTGTTAAAGAAGGTCTTGAAGTTAGTGATGTATTAATTCAAGAGGGTGTCTATACCTTTGAGAAGGTTAACGAGGCTGTAGCAGAACCAGTGGTGTACATGATCGACCGTTACGTGATTGGTGGTTTCTATCGCGTTCACACTGATCGTGGTCCAGATGAGAATCTTAATGCGCCAGGCATGCACTTTGTGCCGCTGGCCTTTGAGCAAAACTCTATGCCTGATCTAGGGGCTAAGCCAGGTAGTGCTGCGCCTAATCGCTTCTATCTATATGGCGTAGTTGCCCGTCTTGCCCTGCTTGCCTCATCGTTGGAGCTAGAGCGTACCGATCCCAATGCAGAAGTTGCATAAATAAATTAATAATCTCTCAATAGAAAAAAATGGACCTTCTTTTTATTGCGGACCCTCTTGAATCTTTCAAGATTCAAAAAGACTCGACGTACGCAATGATGCGAGTCGCGCAAGAAGCAGGACACCGCTTATGGTTTTGCCAAAGTAGAAACGTGTTGTGGAGGGATGATTTAGTAGTTGCAGATTGTCAGTCCTTGGCAATGACACCAAGCTCTACAAATTGGTTTGAGTTGGGTGAAATCGAGCCTCGAGCACTAAAGTTTTTTTCTGCAGTCTTAATGCGTACGGACCCTCCGTTTGATATTGAGTACCTCAATACCACCTGGTTACTATCGGCCGCAGTTCGTCAGGGCGCCAAAGTGTTTAATGAACCAAGCGCTGTTCGTGACCACTCAGAAAAATTATCGATTACGGAATTTCCGGAGCTCATTCCCCCAACCTTGGTTACGCGTGAATTGGCCGCAGTGGAGCGTTTCCATCAAGCCCATCACGATATTGTCATTAAGCCCCTTGATGGTATGGGCGGCATGGGAGTCTTTAGAGTAGGGCCTGACGGCCTTAATCTGGCAAGCATTGTGGAAACGCTTGGCGAGAACGGCGCAAGAACTCTGATGATTCAGCGTTTTCTTCCAGAAATCGCGCAAGGCGATAAGCGGGTACTTTTAATTGGTGGAGAAGTTGTGCCATTTGCACTGGCCCGCATTCCCCAGGGAAGTGAAATTCGAGGTAATTTAGCTGCAGGCGGCAAAGGCGTCGCCATGCCCTTAAGCGAGGCCGAAAAAAAGGTTGCTGAGAAATTGGCCCCCGTTTTAAATCAGCGTGGATTATTCTTAGTTGGGCTGGATTTAATTGGTGGCTACCTCACTGAAATCAATGTGACGAGCCCAACTTGTTTTGTTGAAATTACCAATCAAACAGACTTTAATGTCCCACAGTTTTGGTTGGCTGCACTAGAGAAGGCATTGGCATAAATATGACTGGAATTGTCATCGTTGCGCACACACCAGTTGCAAGCGCAATGTTAGGGTTTGCTGAGCATACATTTGGTGTACTGCCTGAGCGTGTGCGCGCAGTCGATATTCCCCCTTATGAGGATATCAAAGCGAGTTTTGATCGAGTGCTTAAGGCTGCTTATGCTGTAAATACGGGTAATGGCATTCTGATTTTGACAGACGTGATGGGTGCCACCCCTGCCAATGTAGCCTCCAAGCTCGAGGCCCTTGGCCCTTTATCAGGATTAAATACACCTGTCATTGTGTTGGCGGGATTAAACCTTCCAATGCTCATGCGTTGTATTTCTCATCGTGGAGAAGGCCTTGAGGAGATGGCGCAAAAAGCACTTGCTGGTGGGCAGAATGGAATTTTGCGCTTAGGCAGCAAAGTAAATCAAGAATAAATAAGGGCCAGCACACTATGCCTTCCGCAGAAATCGAAATCATTAATAAATTAGGCTTGCATGCTCGTGCTTCCGCAAAGCTTTCTCAATTGGCCGCACAGTTCCCCTGTGAAATATTCTTGTCACGTAATGGGCGTCAAATTAATGCGAAGAGCATTATGGGCGTGATGATGCTCGCAGCTGGAATAGGCAGTACTGTGACGCTAGAGACTGTGGGCGATAAAGAGGATGAAGCAATGCTGGCACTGACTGCATTAATTAATGACCGTTTTGGTGAAGGCGAGTAAGTAGCATGACTTTTTCGCTGCACGGAATTCCGGTATCGAAAGGCATTGCCATTGGCAAGGCGGTACTGATTTCTCGCGCAGCGTTAGAAGTAAGTCATCATTTGATTGAGGCTGGCAAAGAAGAGGCTGAAGCACAAAAGCTATTAGATGCATTTGATCAGGTTCGCCTAGAGCTTGAGCAATTACGCCAAGGATTACCTAAAGATGCGCCACAAGAAATGGCGGCATTCTTGGATGTGCACGGCATGATATTGGCTGACCCAGCCTTGGCTGAGAAGCCTATTAAATTAATTCGTACGCAACGATTAAACGCAGCGTGGGCTTTAACCACTGAGCTCAATGATCTGCTGGAGCAATTTGCAGATATTGAGGATGCATATTTAAAAGAGCGCGCTAATGATATTCGGCAGGTAGCTGAACGCGTTATTAAGGCTTTAAATTCCCAGAAAAAAGACCCATTAAACGATTCTGATTTTTTGCCAACCAGCGATATTGGTATTGAATCAATCATCGTTGCACATGATATTGCTCCGCATGACATGCTCCGTTTTAAAGAGCATGCTTTTACTGGCTTCGTAACAGACCTAGGAGGTAAGACCTCCCATACCGCCATTGTGGCTCGTAGCATGGAGATTCCTGCGGTAGTGGGTGTGCGACATGCTAGTGAAATGATTCGTCATGGAGATTGGCTCGTATTGGATGGCGAGCGAGGGGTTGTCGTTGTAGCTCCTGACGAACAGTTATTGGCTGAGTACCGAAAATTGCAAACTCAAGCCTTAAAAGAAGTGCGCAAACTTCAACAGCTTAAGCATGCAAAAACTGAAACAGCTGACCGCGTTGAGATTGAGCTATTTGCCAATATTGAATTACCAGAAGATGCAATACAGGCAGTGAAGTTAGGGGCTGTAGGGGTTGGCTTATTCCGTTCTGAATTTTTATTCATGGATCGTAAGCAAGCTTTGCCGGATGAAGAGCAGCAGTATCAAGAATATCGTCGCGTCGTTGATTTGATGCATGGCTTGCCTGTTAATATCAGAACGATTGACGTTGGTGCTGATAAAGCCCTGGGCGGTGGCGGCGATATTTCTCAAACGGGTATATCCCCCTTGGGTTTACGCGCGATTCGCTGGTCTTTAACAGAGCCTGAAATATTTTTAACTCAGCTCAGAGCAATCTTACGTGCATCAGCGCATGGTCAAGCGCGCATCATGATTCCAATGTTGGCTCATGCTAAAGAAATCGATGAGACTTTTAGATTGATTGAAAAAGCAAAGCAGCAACTTCACCAGCGTGGCAAGGCATTTAATCCGAATATCCAAGTTGGCGCGATGATTGAGATTCCGGCCGCTGCTTTGGTGCTACCTTTATTTATCAATCGATTTGATTTTCTATCTATTGGCACGAATGATTTAATTCAGTACACACTAGCAATTGATCGAGCAGATCATGCAGTGGCGCACCTATATGATCCCCTGCACCCAGCTATCTTGAACTTACTAGCTAATATTATTGAGCAAGCTAAACGTGCAAATGTGCCTGTGGCTGTTTGTGGAGAGATGGCTGGTGATCCTGCGTTAACTAAGTTATTGCTTGCCATGGGATTGACCGATTTCTCAATGCATTTCAGCCAGCTATTGCTGGTCAAGCGCGAGATCTTAAAAGCAAATGTCGGATTACTTAAGGCAAGGGTAGCGAGAGTGCTTAGGGCTTATGAGCCCGAAGAGCAGGCAAAGGCTTTGGAGCGATTGCTGTCTTAAGTCTTTAATGAGCTGAGCCGCATACTGAGCAATCGGAATTTCGGCTTATGCGGATTTCATCGATTTGGGTGGTACGCCCATTCCAGAGCAACATACGGCCGACTAGGGGCTCCCCAAAACCAATCAATACTTGCAGCGCTTGAGCTGCTTGCATGGCGCCAATGATGCCCACTAGAGGCGAGAAGATGCCCATACTAGAGCAGCTGACTTCTTCAAATTGCTCATCTGGAGAAAAGATGCAGGCATAGCAAGGGGAGTTGGAATTACGTGGATCAAAGACACTCACTTGACCATCGAACTTGAGGGCTGATCCTGAAACCAATGGAACCTTATGCTTAACGCAGGCGGCATTAATCAGGTGTCTGGTTAAAAAGTTATCCGTGCAATCTAAGACAATATCAACGCTAGGCAATAACTCATCGAGCAGAGATGCTGTAGCTTTGGCTTGAATAGTTTCAATCTCTATGGATGAGTTGAGGCGTTGCAAAAACTCTTTTCCGGAACCCACCTTGCTTTTGCCCAAGCTGCTTTCCGTATGCATGATTTGGCGTTGCAAATTAGTAAGCTCGACCTCGTCGTGATCGACTAAGGTAATGTGCCCCACACCTGCGGCAGCTAGATAGGGTGCGGCAGCGCTGCCTAAGCCGCCTGCACCAATGACCAATACGTGTGAGTTGAGAAGCTTCTCTTGGCCGGCAACATCAATTTCTTCAAGCAACAAGTGCCTAGAGTATCGAAGTAACTGCTCGTCATTCATATGCAGGCCGCGAGGATAGAAGTTATTCGAGCTTAGATGCAGAGCGCTTCACAGGTTGCCCATTAATGAAGGCCACTGCTTGAGAAAGCATGAAATCATCTGCGCTACCAAGTTCAGTGGGCTTCTTATTTTTTTCTTTCTCTTTTTCCTCAGGAGTCTTCTTGGCATTTTTTTCTTCAATGCGTTGCAACTCTTCGAGACGGCGTTGTTCACGGTCTTTAATTAACTTATCTTCAGCAGATTGCTTATTGCGGAGATGTTTTTCGCTGTCAATCTCGCGAGTAATTAATACATCATCAGGATCGCCATCTTTATTTTGATCTACTGGAATATCTGGCTTCACACCAAAAGCTTGAATCGACTTGCCACTCGGGGTGTAGTAATAAGCGGTGGTGATCTTGAGTGCTGAATCATTGGTGAGGGGGCGAACAGTTTGTACGGAGCCCTTACCAAAGGTCGTTTTGCCAATAACAGTGGCGCGTTTGTAGTCCTGAAGTGCGCCAGCCACAATCTCAGAGGCTGAGGCGGAATAGGCATTTACCAAAACCACCATAGGCAATTTCTTAAACATCGCCGGGACACCTGCTAAAGGATCGCCAGTCTCATTGAGGCGATACATGGCTGGAGTGGCATTAAACACCTGTTTTGAGTCCGGAGACTGGCCTTTAGTGGAGACAATGATTGCGTCAGCGGGCAGGAATGCTGCGGCTACTCCCACTGCGCCTTGTAATAGTCCGCCGCCATTGTTGCGCAGATCAAGAATGATGCCTTTGAGTTTCGGATCTTGATTGGCAATATCAGTCAATTTCTTAGCGAGATCAGGAACGGTTCTCTCTTGAAAGCTTGTAATTCGCACCCAAGCAATATCGTTATCGAGAATTTTGGTTTTAACGGATTGAACTTTAATTTCTGCACGAGTAATCGTTACTGGAAAGCTGCGCTCTTCGCTCTTACGAAATACAGTCAAAGTAATTTTCGTTCCAGGGGTGAAGCGCATAGTGCGTACCGCTTTATCCAAAGACATGCCACGCACTGGTTTGTCATCAAGACGTGTAATAAGGTCACCTGCTTGAAGTCCTGCACGTGCAGCAGGACTATCTTCAATCGGATTTAACACTTTAACTACGCCATCTTCAGAAGTAATTTCTATTCCAAGGCCAGCAAATTTTCCAGAAGTTTGCTCCTGCATTTCTGAAAAATCTTTTTTATCCAAGAAGGTGGAATGTGGATCGAGACTGCTCACCATTCCCTTAACGGCATCTGTTAATAGCTGCTTATCTTCAATAGGCTCGACATACTCGCGCTTAATTTGGGCAAAGACATTGGATAGCGTGCGTAGCTCATCCAGGGGTAGCTGTGTGCCTTGCTGGGCGGTCGCTGAGAGCTGGATTGTGGCTGCAACACCGGCGATAAGACCGACGGCTATTAGGGCAAAGTTCTTTAGAAATTGGCGCATATCTTTTTTGCTTTAATCCAAATAAAAGTGTTGAATGGGTTTGAGGTTGTCATCTAGCTCATATACAAGAGGGATGCCATTTGGGACGTTTACTTCCATGATGGCTTCATCGGACATTTGATCTAAATATTTAATTAAAGAGCGAATGCTGTTTCCATGGGCCACCAGCAGAACACGTTTGCCGGCTTTGAGTGCTGGAGCAATAGATTCGTTCCAGAGTGGCAACACACGCTCAACATTATCTTTAAGGCATTCGCCTAATGGAATATCAGCAGAGCTTAGTTTTGAGTAACGTGAATCATTTTTAGGATTGCGCTCATCATCATGTTCAAGTAGTGGTGGACGCACGTCGTATGAGCGACGCCAAATGTGAACTTGCTCGTCACCATACTTTGTTGCTGTCTCTGCTTTATTGAGGCCGGTGAGTGCACCATAGTGACGCTCATTGAGGCGCCAGCTATGAACCACTGGGAGCCACATTAAATCCATGGTGTCCTGAACATGCCAAAGAGTGCGAATAGCGCGTCTTAAAACTGAGGTGTAGGCGATATCGAATTCATATCCTGCTTTTTTGAGGTTTTCACCTGCTGCGAGGGCCTGTTCCGCACCTTTGGGGGTTAAGTCAACGTCCGCCCAGCCAGTAAAGCGGTTTTCAAGGTTCCAGGCGGATTCGCCATGACGAATAAGGACAAGTTGTTTCATAGAGCCATTCTATAATCCGGTGATGAACTTTCTCACGCAAATTGATAATTTAGCGCTTATTGCCCTCCTCTTGGTTTCAGGCATAGCGCTTTTCCTACCCACATTATCTACGCTTATTGGCGGAAAAGGCTTGTCGCCTACGGAAGCGACAATTTGGATAAATCGACGCAAAGCGCATGTATTGGATTTGCGTTCGGAAGAGGCCTTTAAAGCAGGACACCTACCAGGCTCCAAGTTCGCCAATGCCGCGGCTCTCACTGCGGCCATTGAAAAGCTAAAGCTAGATCGCAAACATCCTGTTGTTCTGGTTTGTGAAACAGGTGCTCAATCTCGCAAACTCGTGGCCGAAGCCCAAAAACTGGGTTTTGCTGAAGTGGGTGCTTTAGATGGTGGGGTCCAAGCTTGGAAAGCCGCAGCGCTTCCCTTAGTGAAGTAAGGAGAAATACATGCCTCCAGTAACAATGTATAGCACGCAGGTTTGCCCATATTGCGTTATGGCTGAAAAGCTCTTGACCAAAAAGGGCGTTGCCAATTTAGAAAAGATTTTGATTGATCGTGATCCATCACAACGTGAAATCATGATGACACGCACTGGTCGCCGCACTGTTCCTCAAATCTATATCGGGGATACGCATGTTGGTGGCTATGACGACTTAGTAGCATTGGATCGCGCTGGAAAGCTCGATCCTTTATTGGCTTAATAAATACACAAAGAAAGTTAGTAATGACCGAACAAACTTCCGCACCTCAAGCAAGCGCTGAACAATCTAAAGAGCCTGGATTTCGTATTCAGCGAATTTATCTCAAAGATGTTTCACTCGAGCAACCAAATGCACCACAGATTCTGTTGGTAGCATCTGAGCCACAAGTTCAAGTCGAAATTGATATTGCTGTTGCTCCATTAAGCGAAGGAATCTTTGAGGTAGCCTTGAGCTCTACTGTGACTGCAAAAGTAGATGCAAAAGTATTGTTCTTGGTTGAGGCAAAACAAGCGGGTATTTTTGAGTTCAACAATATTCCTCCTGAGCAAATTGATCCAATGCTGGGTATTGCTTGCCCAACAATTTTGTATCCGTATCTACGCTCAAACATTGCAGACATTATTAGTCGTGCAGGCTTCCAGCCAATTCATTTGAATGAGATTAACTTCCATGGCATGTACGAACACCGTTTGATGCAGGCTCAACAAGAAGCTGCAGCTAAGGATGGGGCAGTATCTGAGAGTAAGCCTCACTAAACTCAACGAGCGAGCCCACAGATCATGAAAGTGACACTGCTTGGTGCTGGCGCCTGGGGAACAGCGATGGCTGCGCAAGCAGCTCGCTATCTCCAAGAGGGTGATGTTGTTTTATGGTCTCGTAGTAAGCAGCAGTTAAAAGAAATTGAAGAGAGCGCTGAAAACCGCGCCTACCTTTCCGGAATTCAGTTGCCTGAGGAGCTCAAGTTTGAGAGCGACTTTTCGACTGCCATCAAAAGACTTTCTAGTGATGACTTATTGGTTATTGCTACACCAATGTCGGGGCTTTCAGAAACAATCGCCCAAGCATTAAAAATTGCTGAACACCCGCTCAATATTATTTGGCTATGTAAAGGTCTTGAGCCTAACACTGCCTTATTGCCGCACCAAGTTGTTGAGCGTGAGAGCAAGAATCATGCTCATGGAATAACGCATTCGTATGGCGCTTTATCAGGCCCAAGCTTTGCACGTGAAGTTGGCGCGGGGATGCCTTGTGCTTTGACGGTTGCTAGCAAATCTACAAAACTTTGTGAGGTTGTCCAGGCCGCTTTCCATCACGGCAATATGCGCGTGTATTCAAGCGATGATTTGATTGGCGTGGAGTTGGGTGGTGCTATCAAGAATGTCTTAGCGATTGCCGCAGGTATTGGCGATGGACTCAATCTTGGTCTTAATGCGCGAGCTGCTGTTCTCACACGTGGTTTAGCAGAAATGATGCGCATCGTTAAAGCCGCAGGTGGGAAATCTGAAACATGTATGGGCTTAACTGGTGTTGGGGATTTAATTTTGACTGCCACTGGCGATCTATCTCGTAATCGTCGTGTTGGTCTTGAGCTTGCTGCTGGTAAGTCGCTACCAGAGGTTCTTGCCGGTCTTGGTCACGTTGCTGAGGGTGTGCTTTGTGCAGAGGCGGTTGGTGACTTGGCAAAACGTTTGGACGTTGAGATGCCTATCACTGCGATGATGGGTGAAGTGCTATCTGGAAAATTGAAGCCGCATGATGCCGTTAAAAAGCTCATGGGGCGCGATCCTAAAATCGAATCGTAAGCCCACTATCTGGGCCGCTTTTCTACTGCCCGCCGGCTAGGCCGTTCTGGCGCCAAGCTTCATAGACAACAATTGCTACAGTATTGGATAAATTCAAGCTACGACTACTATCTTGCATCGCTAAGCGCAGGCGATTCTCGGTCGGAATGGAGTCCCTTACTTCCTCTGTAATACCTTTGGTTTCAGAGCCAAATACAAAGTAATCATCGGGCGAGTATTTGCCTTCATGAAACTTCCCCGAGCCCTTGGTGGTTAATGCAAAAAGATTCTGGGGGTCAGGTTGCTCATCTTTTAAAAACTGTGCCCAATTTTTGTGGACTTTTACTTTTGCAAACTCGTGATAGTCCAAGCCTGCTCTACGCAACTTAGCATCTTCCATGGGAAAGCCGAGTGGCTCAATTAAATGTAACTTCGCTCCAGTATTGGCGCATAAGCGAATGATGTTGCCTGTATTGGGCGGAATTTCTGGTTCGAATAAAACAATATTAAACATTTCGCACTCTTTAGATTGGTCGCGCAGCTCTCAGAAGCACCCAATTGATTACGCGGGATACGCCATTGTCCTTCAGAACGCGCGCAATTTCATTAAGAGTTGCTCCGCTGGTCATTACATCATCAAAAATAATGACCGTCTTATTTTGTAACTTCTGAATATCATCCGCTGCAACATAAAACATTCCCTGAATGGCTTGCTGACGATTGTTCAGAGAGCTCCCCGCTTGGTGCTCAGAATAATGATGTCGCTGAAGTACATAGGGTGTTTTTTGAATATGTTGCCCACAGTAAATGCGCCTGGCTATCTCCCAGCTTTGATTAAAGCCACGCTGCGCTAACTTTTGCGTGCTAAGCGGAACGGGTAGCAAATAGTCTGCATGAGTATTTACAAAATCCTTACCAATGAGAAGATTCCAAGTATTACTTAGCGCATTCGCAAATGCGATGCGTTTCTGATACTTCAATTCATGTAGAGGCTTTTGCAACAATCCTTCATAGCGATCTAAGCAATAGGTTTCATCAAAGTAAGGCTCGAGATGTTGGCAGGCTACACATTTTTGCAGCGCTACTTCTGGGGCTTGAAGTGCAATGCCACATTGGCAACAGCATTGGTAGTTAAACAAAGCACCATCCCTTAATGAGTCGAGGCACTTATTGCAAATTGAGAACTTTTGAAACTCCTGACAAGTGATGCAGGCTGTAGGCAAAAGATGTTCATAAATAGTTTGAAAAATGTTCTCTGGAATTCGCATGGGGCGCTGAGTATACTGAGCCAATGACCCAGCCTATCAGATGGTTACAAGACGAAATTGCAGATCGTATGCTGCAAAAAATGGACATCGTTAAGCTCGATGCAAAAGATATCCTGATCGTGCCAGACTTTGCTGGCAAGCATTTAGATATGCTCGCCAAGCGCTTTCCAAAAGCGCGTACTTTTAGTATTACTGAAGCAGGCGTCTCGGGTTTTCAAATGTGGCGCGCTAAAGCGAGGAGTAATTGGCGATCTATATTTGCCAGTAACACCAGTCCCCTGGCAAGCTATGCCTCATCCGGAAGATTTGATATTCCTGATAATTCTGTCGATTTAGTTTTTAGTGATCTTTTGTTGCAAGATTTAGCAGACCCAAAACATTTTTTACAAGAGTGCTGGCGCGTATTACGTGAGGATGGTTTGCTTACATTTAGTTATCTAGGTCCTGACACTGGAAAAGAGCTGCGTTCATTAGAGCTTCCAGAGTTAAAACTGAAAAACTTATTGAGCCCTTGGGATATGCACGATATGGGAGATGCTTTGCTGGGGGAGCGCTTTTCTGACCCAGTCATGGATATGGAGTGCTTGACTTTGGATTATGAGAAGCCTGAGTTATTGCTGGCGGATATTAGTGCTCTGAAGTTGATGCATTCAGACCCTCTTGTAGTCCCTCAGATGAGTGTTTTGCCACGAAAACTGACCTTAGAAGTGGTTTATGGGCACGCATGGGCCCTCGGAAAGCACCTCGCAAAGGCGAAGGACAATATCGCTTACATTGATCCAAATCAAATTGGGCGCAAGACTAGGCCAGATTCTGCTTAAGTGTAAGTGCTTACTATCATTTAAACCTTGACGAAGATTGGATCATGCTGGGTTATCCCGGTTTGTTGTTGCGCCTAATTAACCCTATAATCACGGCAGGATGTATTGGCTTGAGACCGTTTTTTGGGCATTTTGTGGCATTTTTGCTGCTGTGCTCACGACAATAAACAGAGAATAAGATGAATTTATTTGGAAAAGTCACTAGGGCTTCGCTCTATTTCGCAGTAGCTTTTGGCACTGCTTTTGCTCATGCAGCAGAGAATATGCCTGGTGGCCCAGCTGTCAATCAGCTGAATTTTGCGCCTGCTGCTACCAAAATCATGCAGGAGATCCATTGGCTGCATTGGATGATGTTGGTAATTTGCGCATTGATTTTTGTGGGCGTTTTTGGGGTGATGTTTTATTCCATTTTGAAACACCGTAAATCATTAGGTCATAAATCAGCTTCTTTCCATGAGAGCACCACTGTTGAAATTATTTGGACAGTGATTCCATTGCTCATCGTTATCGGTATGGCATTGCCTGCAACGAAAACGGTTGTGGCGATGAAAGACACCACTAACTCTGACATCACTATTAAAACTACTGGTTATCAGTGGAAGTGGGGTTACGACTACATCAAAGGTGAAGGTGAAGGCATTAGCTTCTTATCAACTTTGGCTACTTCCCGTGAAGCAATCAATAACTTGGCCCCTAAATCAAATACCTATTTGATGGAAGTGGACAACGAGATGGTTGTTCCAGTTGGCAAGAAAATTCGTTTGATCACTACTGCTAATGACGTTATTCATGCTTGGACTATTCCAGCATTCGGCGTAAAGCAAGATGCGATCCCTGGTTTCGTGCGCGACACTTGGTTTAGGGCCGATAAGATTGGTACATTCCGCGGTCAGTGTTCTGAACTATGTGGCGCAGAGCATGCCTTTATGCCTATCGTTGTTCGAGTGGTTTCACAAGAGGACTACACCAAGTGGGTGGCTGAGAAGAAACAAGCAATGGGCGCTGGTGGCGATGACCCTACAAAGGTTTACACCTTGGATGAGCAAAAAGAGCGTGGCGCCAAAGTATATGCAGCGAACTGTGCAGCTTGCCATCAACCAAACGGTAAAGGTGCAGGCGCATTCCCAGCATTGGATGGCAGCAAAGTTGTTAACGGTCCAAAAGCAGGTCAATACAACATCCTTATCAATGGTAAGGGCGCGATGCCGAAGTGGGCTGGTGTAATTTCTGATGGCGATATCGCCGCAGTCATGACTTACACACGTAACTCATGGGGCAATAAGACGGGCGAAGTAGTTCAGACCCAAGATATTGTTGCTGCACGAGCCGCTAATTAATTCAGATTAACTAATACAGATAAAACGAAACCGGAGTAATTTATGAGCACAGTCTCTACTACCCACGATCACGATCACGCACACGATCACGCGCATGATGATCATATGCCGCACGGCTGGCGTCGTTGGTTGTTTGCAACCAACCACAAAGACATCGGCACGATGTATTTGATCTTCTCATTCGTTAGCTTGTTAGCTGGCGGAACGATGGCCTTGGGAATTCGTTTGGAATTGTTCCAACCAGGTCTCCAGTTCTTCCGTCCTGAGTTCTTTAATCAGCTGACAACCATGCACGGCTTGGTGATGGTGTTCGGCGCAATCATGCCGGCATTCGTGGGTTTTGCTAACTGGATGGTGCCTTTACAAATTGGCGCATCTGATATGGCATTTGCACGTATGAACAACTTTAGCTTCTGGATTCTGCCAGTGGCTGCAACCTTGTTGTTGAGCTCATTCCTCGTTCCTGGTGGCGCTCCAGCCGGTGGTTGGACTATCTATGCTCCGTTGACCTCACAAATGGGTCCTGGCATGGACATGGCGATTTTTGCCCTCCATTTATTGGGTGCTTCTTCCATCATGGGTTCGATCAACATCATCGTGACCATTTTGAATATGCGCGCTCCTGGCATGACTTTGATGAAGATGCCAATGTTCTGCTGGACTTGGTTGATTACTGCTTACTTATTGATTGCTGTTATGCCTGTTTTGGCTGGCGCGATCACGATGGTTTTGACTGACCGTCACTTTGGTACTTCTTTCTTCTCCGCTGTTGGCGGTGGCGACCCAATCATGTTCCAGCATATTTTCTGGTTCTTCGGTCACCCTGAGGTTTACATCATGATTCTTCCAGCATTTGGAATCGTGAGTGAAATTGTTCCTGCTTTCTCCAGAAAGACTTTGTTTGGTTATAGCTCCATGGTTTATGCAACATCGTCTATTGCGATCTTGTCATTCATCGTTTGGGCTCACCACATGTTTGCAACTGGTATGCCGGTAACTGGTCAATTGTTCTTTATGTACGCAACGATGTTGATTGCTGTACCAACTGGTGTAAAGATTTTTAACTGGGTAGCAACAATGTGGAAAGGTTCAATGACCTTTGAAACTCCAATGTTGTGGGCTATTGGCTTCATCTTCGTATTTACCATGGGCGGCTTTACTGGCTTGATCTTGGCAATGGCGCCGATTGATATTGGTCTGCAAGATACTTACTACGTTGTAGCGCACTTCCACTATGTGTTGGTAGCGGGCTCATTGTTTGCTATGTTTGCTGGTTTCTACTACTGGTGCCCTAAGTGGACTGGTCGTATGGCTAGTGAAACTCGTGGCAAGATCCATTTCTGGACCTCCATGATTTTCTTTAACATTACCTTCTTCCCGATGCATTTCTTGGGTCTCGCTGGTATGCCACGTCGCTATGCTGACTATCCAACCCAGTTTGCTGATTTCAATTTAATTGCCTCAATCGGTGCTCTAGGCTTTGGATTATCGCAAGTGTATTTCTTGTTCTGCGTAGCATTGCCTGCTTATCGTGGTAACGGTGAGAAGGCTCCAGCTAAGCCTTGGGATGGTGCTAAGGGTCTAGAGTGGACAGTGCCTTCACCAGCGCCGCATCACACTTTTGAAACTCCGCCTAGCGCAGAGCAAATGCGTGAAGCAGGAATTTAATACGTCTCTTAAACAAGCCCAGGCTGCGAACAATCGCCGCTTAGGGCTGATTCTTTTGAGCATTGCCGCAGTTTTCTTTATCGGCATTGTGATGAAGTGGAGCTTTATGGGTTAATCCCATTTTGCCAATATGACAGCTATTTATTCTGCAAACCGCCAAATCTTATTGAAGCTTCTTATTGCTTCAGTGATGATGTTTGGCTTTGGTTATGCATTGGTTCCGATGTACAAGGCCTTGTGTGAGGTCACTGGAATCAATGTTGTAACGAGCAAGAATGATTATGGTGTCAGGGCTTTTAGCCCTAACAAGGTAGGAAATACTCAGGTTAACTATGCTCGTACCGTAACCATTGAGTTTGATTCGAATAGTCGCGGTCCGTTTACGTTTAAGCCAGTGAAGAATTTTTTAGAGGTACATCCTGGCGAGATGACTGAGATTGTTTATGAGGTGACAAACAATCAGAGTCGTTCAGTTCGAGCGCAGGCAATACCAAGTTACGCACCTAAAAGCGCAACAGAGTTTTTTACGAAATTAGAGTGTTTTTGTTTTCAGGAACAAACACTAGCAGCAAAAGAAACAAAAAAGATGCCGGTAGTCTTTGTGATTGATGCAGGACTGCCGGATGACGTGAAAACGATTACGTTGTCCTATACCTTTTTTGAGTTAGGTTTGGGCGGTACGCCACCCGCTCCTAAATCAAGGGTTGCTTCTTGAAAAAGAAGAGTAGTTTTATGCAGTCTATGAAAGCCGTGATGTGGGGTTTTCTGGGGGTGCGTAAGAAGTCAGGTTTGCAAGAAGATGTTGCTTCATTGAGTTTTGTACACATTATCATTGCCGGAGTTGTTGGTGCCTTGATTTTTATGGGCGTCCTGCTGTTGATAGTGAAAGTAGTTGTGTCCCATTGATTATTTTTTGATTGAATAGAGAGAATAAGATGTCATCCAATTCAACCCCATACTATTTCGTCCCCGGACTATCTAGACATCCAGCCATGGCGGCACTAGGCTTGATCGCCTTTGGTTTTGGTATATCTGGCTGGGTTAACCACGCTTCTTGGGGCGGTCCATTAACCCTTACCGGTGTGGCCTGGGTTATTTTTGTTCTTTACAACTGGTTCGGTGACACGATTGCAGAATCCAATGCTGGTAAGAACGGTATCAACGTAGATATCTCTTATCGCTGGTCAATGGCCTGGTTCATCTTCTCCGAAATTATGTTCTTCGGCGCTTTCTTTGCGGCCCTCTTCTATGCGCGCAATATTGCAATGCCTTGGATGGGTGATGTTGAGAGTAAATTGCTTTGGCCTAATTTCCAGGCTGTTTGGCCAAATGATGGCCCTGCTGGTTTGGTTGAGAAATTCACCACCATGGGTCCATGGCCAATTCCAACAATCAACACATTGTTGCTATTGAGTTCTGGTGTGACGATTACGATTGCTCACCATGCATTAGTAGAAAACCACATGAAAAAAGCCATTGTTGGCTTGGCTGCAACAGTTGGTTTGGGCGTAGTCTTCTTGGGCTTCCAGGTATATGAGTACTACCATGCATACCATGAGCTCAACCTGAAATTAACCTCAGGTATCTACGGCTCTACTTTCTTCATGTTGACTGGCTTCCACGGCTTCCACGTTTTCCTTGGCGGCACCATGTTGGCGATTGTTTTACGTCGCATGATTCGTGGCGACTTTACTTCTAAGCATCACTTTGCATTCGAAGGTGCTGCTTGGTATTGGCACTTCGTTGACGTAGTCTGGTTGGGTCTGTACATCGCTGTTTACTGGATGTAAGCAAATAAAAATCGGGGCCTAAAGCCCCGATTTTTTTTAAGTACCCGCTGATTAATGCGCCCTTTAATTGGTGCCCACCCTAATTCCAGTAGCTTCAATCAGGCCAAAGTAGTGGGCTAGAAGAATTCCCAGAAACAAGGCGATAGATAGGCCAATACGCAGCATTAGCGAGTAAACCATTCGCGAACTATTGCCCTTATCTTTCATCATGTAATACAGTGCCGATCCTAAGCTAAAAACAATCATTAGTAGGACAATCGGAATAAGCCACTTCATCTTCAATCCTTATATTTAAATCTCTTGAATAGTCTTTTTACTGCCCTCATTGCTAAGCGCATAGTTGCTACTGTATCAGCCTTGCTGGTTATTGCGATTGGCTGCGTTGCTGGCATTTGGCAGTTAGGCAGAGCTGAAACCAAAATTGCTTTAGCGGCAAATTTACAGGCAAGACAACAAATGCCCATCTTGAGTGCGAATCAAGGTCCTTGGACCCTAGGGGAGGCGAGTGAGCGTCGCATGATTGCTCGTGGGCAATATATTCCTGAGGCAGCTGTTTGGTTGGATAACAGGCCAAGACCTATTCCCCCGGCCGGGAGCACTAACGCACAGTCTGGTTTTTACTTGATGATGCCTATGAAGCTCGAGGGTAAGGACCTGGTCCTATGGGTAAACCGAGGTTGGGCGCCACGCAACAATGAAAATCGTGAGACCCTGCCACCCGTGCAAACTCCAAATAAGGTGATCAGTATTGAAGGCATTGTTTTTGCGCACCCCGGCAAAGTTTACGAGTTAGGCAGTGGTAAACCTACTGCTTACGAAGGCAAGCCAAGAATTGAGCAAAATTTTGATTTAACAATCGAAGAGATGGTGCATGGCTGGAGCCAAGCCCCTTTTATTTTGCGTGAGCTTGAGGTTGGCGTAGATGATGGTTTACTGCGTGATTGGGCGCCGCTGACAAACGGAGTCGATCGCCATTATGCTTATGCATTCCAGTGGTTTGCCTTGGCTTTTGCTGGTTTTATATTTTGGTTACTAAGTGGCCTGCGGGAAATTAAACGCCAGAATTCTGGCAATAGGTATCGAGGGGATCAAGAGTGAGTGATAAAGAGTTATTAATTCCGGCGTCACAGTTAGATTCTGAAGCCATCAATGCGCGTACTCGTCGTGGACGTATTCAGATGCTATTGCTTTTACTTGCATGCGCCTCTCCAGTGATTGCGTCCTATTTCGCTTATTACGTTATTAAGCCTGCTGGTGGTAAAACTAATCTTGGAACACTCGTTTATCCGGCGCAAGATTTCAATACTGCATGGCTCGAAGTGCCGACAAAAGGTAAGTGGACGCTTTTGATCGCTCGCCCAGCGGGTGAGTGCCAAATCAAAGATGAGAAATGTATTGAGGCCCTATTCTTAATGCGTCAGACCAAGGTTGCCATGGGTAGAGAAAGTGGGCGCCTGCAACTAATTTGGGTCAATACAGATGGTAAGCCTGTTGATCCTGAAGTTACCAAGGTTTACGACGAGAAGGCGGCCGGCTTGAAGATAGTGGGACTTCCATCAGATCCTAAGGCCAAAGCTGAATTTGAGGCCTGGTTAAATAAAGAAGGCGCTGGTCAACAGATTCAACTAATGGATCCTACTCCTGCAAAAATGATGTATTTCCCGGTGACAAATTCTCCTAAAGAATTTGGGAGCATGAAGAAAGATTTAGAAAAACTTCTGAAGTTAAATCACAAGGGCGAAAATTTGTAATGCCAAGTTTGATTTTATTTATGGAGTTAGCAGCTATCGCGATTATCTTCGCTGGCTTACCGCTCCTCTACCTCTGGAGAAAACCAGGTTATCACTTTTTCCAAAAACTCAATTGGGTACTGGTCTTCATGACGTTTGATCTGATTGTTTTTGGTGCGTTTACACGACTCACAGATTCTGGGTTGGGTTGTCCTGATTGGCCTGGATGCTATGGCACTTCCAATCCCTTTCATGCACTGAGCGATATCCAACAGGCTGAGAGTGTTATGCCTACTGGTCCGGTAACGGTTATTAAGGCTTGGATTGAGATGATCCATCGCTACTTGGCGATGACGGTGGGTGCACTAATTTTGATTCAAGTGGCTATTGCATTTTCTAAGTTAAAGGCTTTAGGAAAAAATCCTTTATTTGGTAGCTTGGGATTATTGGCATTGGTCTGTGTTCAAGGCGCGTTTGGTGCCTGGACTGTCACCCTGAAGTTACAGCCGATCATCGTGACGATTCACTTGATGTTGGCCTTAGCCCTACTGGCTTGCTTAACAGTCTATGCACAGCAGTCCTGGGAGAGTAAGTCTTCTGCTGTTCGTTCCATTCGAGTTCGACCAATTTCTGCTCAGCTTCTGGTGCTTTCTTTCATTGTTTTATTCATTCAGGTTTTCTTAGGGGCTTGGGTGAGTACAAATTACGCCGTATTGGCATGCCCTGATTTTCCAACTTGCTTAGGTAGTGCATGGCCTGAGACAAATTGGGGTGAGGGCTTTACGCTTTGGCGCCAGCTTGGCTTAAATGCGCAAGGAGAATTCATTTCCCCGGTTGCATTACAGACCATCCATTGGGCGCATCGACTATTTGCCATGTTGGTATTGCTGGTGCTTGGTACTCTGGGCTGGAGCGCTCTTCAGCTAGCAACCCCAGTTCTATCAGGCTTGAGCCGGGTCGCAAAGCTTTTGCTAGCCATACTGCTCTTGCAAGTGCTTAGCGGTATTTCTAATGTAGTGTTTCAGTGGCCTTTATTTGCAGCTCTATTACATACCGCTGGCTCCGCCGCTTTGGTATTCTGTTTAGTCAGAATGAGTTATTGGGCTTCTTGGAAGCCTTTCATTCACAAGAAGATTGCATAAATATGAGTGACTCTAAAACAAGCGCACCAGTGGCTATGCCGCGTTGGCGTCAATATTGGGTTTTAACTAAACCTAGAGTGACTCAGCTCGCTGTTTTTTGCGCGGTGATAGGCATGTTCTTGGCAACACCTGGGATGGTTCCTTACCCGGTGCTCTTTGGCGGCATTGTTGGCATCTGGCTTTTGGCAGGCGCGGCATTTGCTGTGAACTGTTTAATTGAGCAAGCTGTTGATGCCAAGATGAAGCGTACTGCTTGGCGTCCATCTGCGACTGGCGAAGTCACGCCGTTTCACATTATTATTTTCTCAATCGTTCTAGGTTCACTTGGAATGATTATTTTGTGGAACTTCTGTAACCCCTTAACAATGTGGCTAACGCTTGCCACCTTTGTTGGATATGCAGTGATCTACACCTGGTTACTCAAGCCCGCAACACCACAAAACATTGTGATTGGCGGCTTATCGGGTGCTATGCCTCCAGCCTTGGGCTGGGCCGCAGTGACCAATAGCCTTTCTGCAGAAGCTTGGCTCTTAGTTCTGATTATTTTTGTATGGACCCCGCCGCATTTCTGGGCATTGGCTTTATATCGTCGTGATGACTATGCTCAATCGGGTTTACCGATGCTACCGGTAACGCACGGGGAGCGCTTTACGCTACTTAATATGGTGCTTTATAGCTTGATATTAATTGCAGCAACCATGCTGCCCTATATCTACGGTATGAGCGGCATTATTTATTTAGTGTCGGCAATTATTCTGGGCTTAATATTCTTGGCCTATGTGGTTGCGCTATTTATTTCATACAGCGATGCTTTGGCCAAAAAGACCTTCCGCTTTTCTATTACCTATCTTTCGCTACTCTTTGCAGCGCTTTTGATAGACCATTATTTCCTCTAAATCTTATAGGCCATATGAATTTTCTGCGTATTTGCTTTTTAGCAATTCTTTGTTTTGTATTGACTGCATGCAGTCCAAAACCAGAGTTCAAAAATATTGATATCACTGGTAGTTCAGCTTTTGGCAAAGACTTTAGTTTGCTCGATCCTGATGGCAAAGTGAGAACCTTGGCTGACTTTAAGGGCAAAGTAGTGGTGATGTTCTTTGGATATACCCAGTGCCCCGATATCTGTCCAACGACATTGACCGAGATGCAGCAAGTGATGACCCTCTTGGGGCCTCAGTCAGACAAGGTGCAGGTGCTTTTTGTCACGGTAGATCCAGAGCGCGATACCGCAGAGATTCTTAAGCAGTACGTTCCTGCGTTTGATCCTCGTTTCTTAGGCTTGCGTCCCGCAGATGAAGCCGCCTTAGAGAAGGTAACTAAGGACTTTAAGATTTATTACAAGAAGGTGCCAGGAACTAAGCCGGGCTCTTACACCATGGATCATACGGCAGGTAGCTATGCATTTGATCCTGAGGGTCGCTTACGTTTGTATATCAAGCATGCTCAAGGCCCAGAGACCTTGGCGCATGATTTGAAAGAACTGCTGAAGTAAGGGAACTCAAGAAGTGTGCAGGCAGCAAGCTTCTTGCTTGCTTAAGCCGCTTGTAGCAAGCCGCGCATCTTTTTAAGAGCGGCAGTTTCAATTTGGCGAACGCGTTCTGCGGAGATGCCATATTCATCAGCCAGGTCATGCAATGTCTTTGTGCCATTACCTTCAGCATCCATTGCTAACCAACGTGATTGCACAATATTGCGACTACGCTCATCTAAAGCCATCAGCGCTTGATCTAACTTAGGGCCTTGCAAGGCATCTGCTTCAGCGCTAGCAATGCGGGCAGTAGGCTCTTGAGAGCTGTCTGCAAGCCACTGAATCGGTGCGTAAGCAGCTTCATCGTCACTATCATCGCCTTCGAGTGCAACGTCTCCACCAGCAAGACGCATTTCCATTTCTTTGACGTCAGAGCCTTTAACATCAAGCGCTTTGGCTAAAGCCTCTACCTCGCTGGGAGTTAACGCGCTTAAGGTGGGCTTGTTGCTGCGCAAATTAAAGAACAACTTACGTTGTGCTTTGGTCGTTGCAGTTTTGACTAAACGCCAATTCTTGAGAATGTACTCATGAATCTCTGCTTTGATCCAATGAATTGCATAAGACACTAAACGCGCGCCATTGTTTGGGTCATAGCGTTTAACAGCCTTCATCAGACCAATATTGCCTTCTTGAATTAAGTCAGCGTGTGGAATGCCATAGCCAAGATATTGGCGTGCAACAGAAACCACTAAACGTAGATGAGATAGAACTAATGTTTTAGCTGCATCGACATTTTCTGTGCGACGAAATTCCTGCGCAAGATGTAACTCTTCGGCAGCGCTAAGCATTGGTACGCGATTAACGTACGCAATGTATGAATCGAGAGTGCCAACCCCAAGAGTTGGCAGCATTGGAAATGCAGACACCGCAGCAGCAGTCTGCGCGACTGGCAGTGTTTGCAAATTCGGTTTGTCGGATTTCTTTTGAACCATTTTTTCTTATAAATATGAGGTGTTAATAGAAATCTATTTTAGCACTCTTGTCAAGAGAGTGCTAATGGTATTTAGGCTGCTTAGAGACTATTTAACCTATTGATTTAATTGAATAATTCAGATGAATATTGCCCTGCTGTGAAGGGGGCCAAATCATCAATCCCCTCTCCCTTGCCTAGGGCTAAAACAGCGGGTTTTGGCCCATCTTGTAGGGTATGGGCTAGAGCGCAGATCACGCCGCCCTTAGCGGTACCATCCAGCTTGGTGACAATGATTCCAGACAGGCCGAGAGCGGCATGAAAGGCTTTCACTTGGCTTAAGCCATTCTGCCCAGTATTGCCATCCAAAACGAGGAGAGTGTGGTGAGGCGCCCCAGGAAGGGCCTTACCAATAACACGCTTCACTTTCTTGAGCTCTTCCATGAGGTTATCTTGAGTGGCAAGGCGACCTGCGGTGTCGATGATGAGAATATCGTTCTTGCGTGAGATAGCAGCATGAATGGCATCGTGAGCAACTGCTGCGGCATCGCCACCTTCTTGTGTGATCACGTCAACCTGATTACGTCCACCCCATTCCTGGAGTTGGTTACGTGCAGCGGCCCTAAAGGTATCTCCAGCAGCTAGGAGCACTGATTTACCTTGAGACTGAAAGAGTCGGCAGAGCTTACCTATGGTCGTTGTCTTGCCGGCACCATTTACCCCTACAACCAGCCACACCTCTGGAGTGTTAGGCTTATCACTTGTAAACAAGGGATTTGGTGAAGGTTCAATAGCAGTTAATAGTGCGCTGACTTCTTGAATAAGAAGTGCTTGCAACTCCTCTGGACTAGAGGCCCTTTCGGATTTAGCTGCTTTACGTAGTTTGTTGATGAGTTGTTCGGTCGTAGGTAGACCCACATCACTTTGAATGAGTGATTCTTCTAAAGTTTCAAACCAAGATTCATCAACCTTGCTTGATTTGAAAAGAGATCCGAGGGTTTTACGTAAGCCGAACATAATCGATACAATTTAAACCTTGCATCTTATCAATTTAATTCTAAGGATATGGTGATTTAGCAGATGCTTTCCAATTTACTCCGAATTTCCTTTCTATTCATCGTATTTGCTCAATTGGCATTAGCTGCCGGGCCTGATTCAGGTGATACGCATGAATATCAATTAAGCAATGGTCTTAAATTGATTGTTAGGGAAGATCATCGCGCACCAACAGTGGCTCACATGGTCTGGTATCGAGCCGGATCCATGGATGAAGTCAACGGTAAGACTGGGGTTGCCCATGTGCTTGAGCACATGATGTTTAAAGGCACCGATAAAGTGAAAGCAGGTGAATTCTCTCGTTTAGTGGCCGCTGTAGGTGGGCGCGAAAATGCATTTACCTCACGTGATTACACCGCTTACTTTCAGCAAGTTGAAAAATCAAAATTAGAAGATGTCATCAAGCTTGAGGCAGACCGTATGTCTAATCTCAATTTTGATGACGCTGAGTTCTTAAAAGAAATTCAGGTAGTTATGGAGGAGCGGCGTTTACGCACCGAAGATAATCCAAGTAGTTTGCTGAATGAATCATTGATGGCAACTGCTTATATGAGCTCCCCATATCGTCATCCTGTGATTGGTTGGATGAATGACTTACAAAATATGAAGGCATCTGACGCACGCGATTGGTATCGTAGTTGGTATGCGCCAAACAATGCAACAGTAGTCATCACTGGTGATGTGGATGCAAAAAAAGTTTTAGGCTTGGTAGAAAAATATTATGGTGTAGCCAACGCACATGAATTGCCGGTTCGCAAGCCACAAATTGAGCCACCACAAAAAGGTATTAAGCAGACTCAAGTTAAGGCGCCGGCTGATAGCGCCCAATTATCTATGGCTTGGAAGGCGCCACGCCTTGAGCCTGGCAAGCTTGATGATCCTGAGCCCTATGCTTTAGAGCTCCTGACGGCTGTGCTTGATGGCTATGATAATGCGCGCTTAAATCGCACTCTCGTTAAGCAAGAAAAGGTAGTCAATGATGTTGGTGTGGGTTACGACATGATTTCGCGCGGACCGGAGCTATTTTTAATAAGTGCAACGATGGCTAAAGGTAAAACAGTCAATCAAGCGCAAGCAAGCATTCGGAAAGCGCTTGAAGAGCTAAAGCAAAAAGGAATCTTGGAATCTGAGCTCAAGAGAATTAAAGTGCGCATTTTGTCTGAGCAAATTTATAAACGCGACTCTATCTTTGGCCAGGCAATGGAAATCGGCAGCTCTGAGATGGCAGGATTTTCTTGGAAAGACATTGATTACATGCTAGAGAAAATGCAGACCATTACCCCTGAACAAGTTCAAGCAGTCGCTAAAAAATATCTAGTGGATGAGGGTTTGACGATCGCTGTTTTAGATCCTCAAGCTCGTAAATCTGTAGGCAAGGAGGGTAAATAATGAATTCTTTCGTAAAGAGTCTTGCCGCTTGCCTAGTTACTTTTGGTTTTCTCGGTAATGTATACGCCATCTTGCCTATTCAGAAGTTAGATTCTTACAAAGGTGCTCAAGCTTATCTAGTTCAAACTAAAGCCCTACCAATGGTGGATATTGAGATCAGCATTGATGCGGGCGATCGCTATGATCCCGCTGGTAAGAGCGGGCTTGCGGATATGACTGCAGCCCTCATGAATTATGGCGCTCGTGGTGATAAGGGTTTATTAAATGAGGCACAAATAGCCGATGAAATCGCTGACCTAGGGGCAAATATTGGTCTATCAGTGGGCGGTGAGCGTGCCATCCTGCGCATTCGTAGTCTGAGCAGAAAAGACTTGCGCGAAAGAGCGGTGCAACTGGCTTCTGCAATGTTAAGCGCTCCAACTTATGACTCAAAAATTGTTGAGCGTGAGAAGCAAAGAACAATCACGGGCCTATTAGAGGCTGAAACGAAACCCGAGTTTGTTCTCGAACGCCGTTTTATAAAATCAGTCTATGGCAACTACCCCTTGGGCGACTCTCCGACAGTGAAGTCCATTAGTGCTGTAAATACAAATAATTTAAAAGAATTTCACAAACAGTTTTACCGCGGTGATCGCATGATTGTGAGTATTGTTGGCGATGTTGATCGTTCAGAAGCGAATGAAATCGTTCAGGCTTTGCTGAAGCAAATTCCCCAATCAGGACAGGCTATTGCGAAATTACCTGAATTACAACGTTCTCCAGTAGAGCCCTTGCCGCAAAGAGAAATTCATATTCCCTTTGATGCACAACAGGCCCATATTGCGATGGGGATGACGGCTGTAACACGCAACAACCCCGACTACTTCCCTTTGCTCGTGGGTAATTACATTTTGGGCGGCGGCGGGTTTGTGTCTCGCCTAATGTCTGAAGTGCGAGAGAAGCGCGGCCTTGCTTACAGCGTGTTTAGTTACTTTGCCCCAGGAAAAGACACCGGCATTTTTCAAGCAGGACTGCAAACCAAAAATGATCAAGCTTCGCTGGCTTTGGAAGTCATGAGCTCAACAATAGGTCAATTTATTGCCGATGGGCCTACTCCGTCTGAGCTTGTTGCCGCGAAAGCAAATTTAGTGAATGGCTATCCGCTGCGTATTGATAACAATCGTAAGTTGTTGGATAACGTATCTTCAATTGCATGGAATGGCTTACCTCTCGATACGATGGATGTATGGACTAAACAAGTTGAGGCGGTGACCTTGGAGCAAGTCAATGCTGCATTCAAAAAATACCTTGCAATGGACCGTATGAAGATTGTTGTGCTGGGAGCAAAAAAATAAATAAGCCTAACAAAGCAAATAAGCCCCTAAAGACTGAGCCACCTAAGAAGGTTCGGATTATTGGCGGCAACTGGCGCAGCCGTTTGCTAACGGTTCTAGATCTTCCTGGATTACGTCCTACAACCGATCGTATCCGTGAAACGTTATTTAATTGGCTAGGGCAAGATTTAACAGGTTTGCGTTGTTTAGATCTTTTTGCTGGAACTGGCGCCTTGGGTTTTGAGGCAGCTTCAAGAGGTGCTTCATTAGTGATCTTGCTGGAGAAAGATAAAAAGGCTTGCACCAATTTAAGTACCAACTTTGCCGCTTTACAGTCTTCCCCGGCTTCTGGACTTATAGAAATTTTGCAACGAGATAGCCTTGAATTTCTGAAGCAGCAGGCAGATCGCTCTAGTAATTTAATTTTTATTGATCCGCCATTTCAGGATTCGAGCCTATTGGATCGATCGGTTATCGAGGCTGGTAGGGTATGCGATGACTCTGCGGGCGGCGGCATTTATGTGGAATTTCCCTCTAGCCGTCCACGCGAGGAGGTAGAAGCCCTACTCCCGGGCTGGCATTGTGGAAAATACTTAGAGGCTGGACAGGTAAAAGCTTGTCTATTTCGGAGTGGAAGGGGCTAAACTCTTGCCTGTAGCCGATAAAGCCTTAGGAACGTTATGACAGTTGCTGTATACCCTGGAACATTTGATCCATTTACTCGTGGTCACGAGGACTTGGTGCGCCGTGCGTCGAGTATTTTCAAAGAGTTAATAGTTGGTGTCGCTGATAGTCGTAGCAAGCGCCCATTTTTTACTTTGCAAGAGCGCATTGATATTGCGACAGAAGTCCTGAGTCACTACCCCAATGTCAAAGTTGTTGGCTTTACTGGCTTGTTAAAAGATTTTGCGCGTGAGCATCATGCGCGTGTGATTGTGCGTGGTTTACGTGCGGTATCCGACTTTGAGTATGAGTTTCAAATGGCTGGTATGAATCGTTATCTGCTTCCTGATGTTGAAACTTTGTTCTTAACTCCATCTGATCAATATCAATTTATCTCTGGCACCTTCGTGCGTGAGATTGCTTCAATGGGTGGTGATGTGAGTAAGTTTGTTTTCCCATCAGTAGAAAAATGGCTAGTTCAAAAAATTGCAGCAGGCACTCAGAATAAAGAGTGAAAAGAGTGACATTGGCGAGTAAACCATGGCTTTAATGATCACAGACGAATGCATCAACTGCGATGTGTGCGAGCCAGAGTGTCCGAATGATGCGATCTACATGGGCCTGGAGATTTATGAAATCAATCCAGATAAATGCACTGAATGCGTAGGTCATTACGATGCCCCCCAGTGTCGCCAGGTATGCCCGGTTGACTGTATTCCATTTAATCCTGAGCACACTGAAACTCAAGACCAATTGATGGTGAAGTTCAAACTTTTAACTGCTGCTAAAAAGACTAATGTCGCTTAACTGAGTGGCTTAACTAAGTTAGCCCTTAGAGTGCAGCTCCATCATGGCTGTTTGGGTATCGCCCTTTAAAAAGAGCGGCAATATTTGCAATCCATTCTCAATGCTGGCATCGATCAGTTTTTGCTCGGCTAATTGGGGTCTGCGTAATACATAATCTGCAACATCCATGGGGCGTCCATCGCCTGCCAAATCTCTTGGGTGGCCAATGCCTAAGCGTAAGCGCCAATAATCTGGCGTACTTAAATGTGCTTGGATATCTTTTAGACCATTATGGCCACCAGTGCCACCACCTAGCTTCAAGCGCGCAGTACCCGGCTTGAGATCAAGCTCATCTTGCACCACCAAAATATCTGCCGGAGTAATTTTGTGAAAGCGACATAGCGCTCCAACTGACTGACCACTAAGGTTCATGTAAGTGCTGGGCTTGAGTAAGTAAATATCTTCACCTTCCCATTTCGCTTTCGCTACTTTTCCATGAAAGCGCTTTTCTGTTTCAAAGCGTGCGTTTAATTGTTTTGCTAGGGCGTCAACAAACCAGAAGCCAGCATTGTGCCGATCTGCTTCATGTTCATCTCCAGGGTTGCCTAGGCCAACAATTAATTTAGTCATGCTGAGAGTTTAAAGATATAAAAGTATTTCGCCAAAAAAGATTGAAAACTTGGGGCAATAAAAAAGGCCCGCTTGCGCAGGCCTTCTAGTACAAGCGATTTAGCTAATGAATTAAGCTTTATCCTTTGGTGCTTCGGCTGCAGGGGCTGCCGCTGCTGGTGCAGCAGGCGCATCTGTAGGCTCAGCAGCTTTAACTGCTGGGATACGTGCGTTTGCAAGCACTGGGTTCTCTTGCTCAACATGCAATACCAAAGTAACGCCTTTTGGTAATGCAAGGTCTTTAGCGTGAACGCCATGACCAACTTCAATCTTCGCCAAGTCCACTTCGATGAACTCTGGCAAGTCTGCTGGTAAGCAAGAAACTTCGAGTTCAGTAAGGATGTGGCTAATAACAGCGCCTTGCAATTTCACGGCAGCTGAAGTGTCAGCGTTTGTGAAGTGCAATGGAACGCGCATATGCACTTTCTCAGTCGCGGATACGCGCTGGAAGTCAATGTGCAATACCAGTGGCTTAAATGGATGCATTTGGTAATCGCGCAACAACACTTTTTGTGTCTTGCCACCAATTTCCAAATCCAAAATGGATGAGTGGAATGCTTCCTTGCGGAGAGCATGGAACAACGCGTTATGGTCTAACTCGATGACCAAGGCTGGATCTTTACTGCCGTAAACGATTCCCGGAGTTTTTCCGGAATTGCGCAGACGGCGGCTCGCACCCGTTCCCTGTACGCTTCTTTCAAAAGCAACTACTTTCATGATGAATTTCCTAGTTAAGGTTAATTTCCGTTCGCGACCAAACAGAAAAGCCTTCAATTATATCGTGGGAAAGGATGTTTTCGCCTACAAAAGGCTCAAAACTGCCAAAAACCGGGGTAAAACGGTGATTTTTGGCTTATTCGGCAAACATCGACATCACTGAATCACCTTTGCTAATGCGGGAAAGGGTTTCAGCAAGAATCGGAGCGACGCTCAATTGGCGAATTTTGGACACTTTCATGGCCTCTGGGGTCAAAGGAATGGTGTCGGTTACTACTAGCTCATCTAATTCAGAGGCGGCGATACGGGCTACAGCACCGCCTGATAGCACGGCGTGAGTACAGTAGGCAGTAACACCCTTAGCACCACGCTCTTTAAGCGCTTCAGCGGCTTTACAGAGCGTTCCACCGGTATCGATAATGTCATCCATGATGACGCAATGGCGGCCTTCTACTTCGCCAATGAGGTGCATTACTTCGGATACGTTGGCCTTAGGGCGGCGTTTATCAATAATCGCTAAATCGGTACCCAATTGCTTGGCCATTGCGCGGGCGCGTACTACGCCGCCGATGTCTGGAGAGACGATGATTAGGTCTTTTTTGGTCTTCTGTGCCTCAAGGTCCGCCAATAAAACCGGAGAAGCGTAAATGTTATCTACTGGAATATCAAAAAAGCCTTGAATTTGGTCGGCATGCAGGTCCATCGTCAAAACGCGTTCAATGCCAGCTACGGACTGGAGCATGTTGGCAACGATACGTGCGGAGATCGCAACACGTGCAGAGCGGGGGCGACGGTCTTGACGGGCATAACCGAAGTAAGGAATCACTGCGGTTATACGGCTTGCAGATGCACGCTTTAGGGCGTCAATCATGATCATGAGTTCCATCAAGCTGTCATTGGTAGGTGCACAGGTTGATTGGATTACCACGACATTCTTGCCGCGGACGTTCTCTTGAATTTCTACTTGGATCTCTCCATCAGAGAAGCGGCCAACAAAGGCTTTTCCCATTGGGAGATTGAGTTCTTTGGCTACAGCCTCAGCCAAAACGGGATTTGCGTTGCCTGTGAAAAGAGTCAGTAAATCTGCGTTTATGGAGGACATAGTCTTAAGGGTTTTGTGGGGTCAAAAGGTTATCTTTGTCGTTTCTACAGTCCTTGGCAGGGGAAGAAGGATTCGAACCTTCGCATGCTGGAATCAAAATCCAGTGCCTTAACCAGCTTGGCGATTCCCCTACAGGTCAATCTGAAGAAACCAAATTGTAAGCGGGATTTTTATTTAGCCCCCGAACAATTCGACCTACCCACCCTTTAGGAAGATTTTGCAGAAGATTTTCTAGTTTTGCGGTGTCAGTCTTAGGGTCTAAGGCTGCAAAAACGCTACTTCCAGAGCCAGACATTCGGGGCTGTGAGCCCGGTACTGCCTGGGTAATCCAATCCAAAGCTTGCTTCACTTCTGGGCAAATCCGCATCGCTACAGCCTGACAATCATTGGACTGAAATGACTTTGGCGATGCAAGAAAGCCATCAATTGTAATCTGAGCGTGATCTCGGGTCAATTCCGGGTCTTGAAAAATGCTAGCGGTTACGATGCCTTTATTGGGAAAGATCACCAAGAAATCAGGGGTTTGAAGGGAAATGGCCTGAATTTTCTCACCGATACCTTCAACAAAGGCATTTTGGCCAAAAATGAAAAATGGAACATCAGCCCCAAGCTTTAATCCCAGGGTGCAAAGCGTTTCTTTAGATAGATTGAGGTCCCAAAGGGCATTCAGTCCAATCAAGGTGGTGGCTGCGTCAGAAGACCCACCTCCCATGCCGGCGCCCATCGGAATTTCTTTTTGAAGATCGATTTCAACGCCAGCTTCAATCATGCAAAAATCTTTTAGAAGTTTTGCTGCGCGGACGACTAAATCTTGTTCTGGCGGAACGCCCGTAATAGGATTCATTCGGCGCACTGCATTTGCAGGAATTCTTTTTAAGTGAATCGTGTCGCACCAATCAATCAACTGAAAAACAGATTGCAGAAGATGATAGCCATCATCTCTGCGCCCAATGATGTGAAGAAAAAGATTGAGTTTGGCTGGCGAACGAAGCGTTAACTGATCAGAGTTCGCCATGATGGTTTTGCTTAATCATTCGGGCGATCAAATACGAGACGAATGTCAATCGAGCCGATGTTGGAGCTGCGCGTCATGATCAATTTCTCAAGTCGATTGGTATTGCTCCATGTGTATACCAAGTCCCAACCATCTTGACTAATTTTGCTCACCTGACCCTTGGAATTTCTCTCGATACTTGCTTCGCTTCCGGGGCGCACTTCGCCTCTTAACCAGTTCGATAGTCCACGCGCCGGAAGTGGAAGGCCTAAAGTGTTTTGCACCAATGTATCTGCATCGACTGCAGTAACAACTTTGCCATCGCTTTCGAGCGTAGCTTCACCAGGTGTAATAGTAATTTTTGCAATCGATCCGCCCATAGGACTGCGGATCTCTAAAATATCTTTTAACGCGTCTTGGGTCAAAGTAAAGCCGCCAGAGCCGCCTTGGTTTTGCGACTCAGTTAAGCCAATCACCTTAACTGCAAAACGCCCGTCCCATGATCCCTTGGACATCTGGTCGTCTTTGGCCCAGTCGGGCTTTAAACGCTGCAAGGTTTCTTTGAGTGTTGGATTATTGGCATCTAACTTTTGTCCTTGGCGCCACATTTCTTCAGCTTCAGGACGTCGATTCATGGCCCACAGCACTTCACCTGTATGAGCCGCAATATCTGCTTCTGGTTTCATGGCAAATGCTTGCTGTAGTTGCTCTAATGCAAGCGCATTTTTGCCAAGACGAAAGTTCACCCAACCTAGGCTGTCCAAAATAAAACTATCTTTTGGTGAGAGTTGATGTGCTTTGCTAATGAGTGCAAGGGCTTCCGGTAACTTTATATTACGATCGGCTAAGGAGTAACCAAGCGCATTTAAAGAATTCACATCATTTGGGTTCTTGCGCAAAATATCGCGCAAAGTTTTTTCCATGACATCGATATGACCAGCTTTTTCGGCAGACATCGCGTACGTATAGAGTAAGCCGGGATCCTTAGGAGGAGTCTTGACGGAAGATGCGATTTCATAAAAAGCGCGTAAGGCCTCAGACTCATCTTTTGCTTTAGCTAGCAACGCTTGTAACTGTAAGAGCGTATTTTCTTGTTGCGCAGGTGTTTGTTGGCGCAGTAAAGCAATTGCTGGCTTTACGGCATCATTCCAGCGATTGCTTAATACCAAGAGGGTTACCAATACTTCTTTGGGTTTTGTATCTGAATTTGGAGATAGCTCATCCCAAGTTTTGGCCGCTTGCATGGCTAAATCCGGGGAGCCACCTGCAATGGCAATTTCCATAGCTCTTTGGGCCAGTCTAGGATCTTTATATTGACGGGCCATCTCCAGGTAGGTGTTGTATGCCAACCCAGCTTCACCTCGCTGAATGGCAATTTCTGAGGCGAGCACTTCAAACACTGCTTCACCTGTTTGCAATCCATCCTGCTGGCTCTGGGCATGCGCTGATGCAATTGCTCCAACGGTCAGGGCTGCAAGGAATAAACCCTGTAAAAGAGGTTTTAGTCTGAATTTACTCATAAGCACATTCTAATCCGCGAATCTACAATCCATTTATGCCAGAACTTCCAGAAGTAGAAGTCACCCGATTAGGAATCGCCCCCCATCTTGAGGGGCATAAGGTCAGTGCCGTCAAGATTATTGACGGACGCTTGCGCTGGCCAGTGCCGGCTAGCCTCTCTAAAACCTTGCCCGGTCAAACAGTGCACGCCATTGAAAGACGCGGGAAGTATCTTTTATTGGAAATGGATACTGGTTATTTACTGATTCATTTGGGAATGACAGGAACCCTGCGTGTTCTGCCCAGTTCCGATCCCCTGAAGACCCATGATCGGGTCACGCTGGAATTTGCAAAGTTCAGCTTGCGCTTACATGACCCACGAAAATTTGGAGCCGTCTTGTGGCACCCTAAGTCAAAGGGGCCAATTGAAAAATTTACGCTTTTACAAAAACTAGGGGTGGAGCCATTTTCTCCGGAGTTTGCTGGTGAGTTGGGCGCAGACATTTTGTATCAAACTTCCCGTAAACGCAGTGTTGCAGTGAAGCAGTTTCTGCTGGCCGGCCAAGCAGTTGTTGGTGTGGGTAATATTTATTGTTCAGAAAGTTTATTTGAGGCAGGCATTCATCCTGCTAAAGCAGCCGGCAAGCTCACACGACCACAATGCTCTCGTCTTGCAAAAGCAGTGAGATCAATATTGAAAAAAGCAATCGATGCGGGTGGCAGTTCATTAAAAGATTTTGTGAATAGCGATGGTGATCCTGGCCACTTTATGGTTCAAACCAAAGTCTATGATCGCAAAGGCTTGCCATGCAAGGTATGTAAAACACCGATTCATCAGATAGTACAAGGTCAACGTTCTACTTATTTCTGTCCTCAATGTCAAAAACGCTAGTCAACACATTTGCATCAAAGTTAGTCGCTTGGCATGCGATCAGCGGGCGTTCAGGCTTACCGTGGCAAGGTAATCGAGACCCTTATGCAGTATGGGTTTCAGAAATCATGTTGCAGCAAACTCAAGTAGCTACCGTCCTTGAGCGTTACCCGCGCTTTATGAAGCGCTTTCCAACAGTCAAAAAATTAGCCACTGCCGATATTGACGAGGTGCTCGCCGAGTGGGCTGGTTTAGGTTATTACTCGCGTGCTAGAAATTTACATGCTTGCGCAAAGCAAGTCGTGGCAGAGTTCAAGGGTGAGTTTCCCAGTGATCCAGCTTTGCTTGAGCAATTGAAGGGTATCGGTCGCTCTACTGCAGGTGCTATCGCCGCTTTTGCATATCATGAGCGTGCGCCTATTTTGGATGCCAATGTGAAGCGTATTCTCGCGCGTTTATTCGCAATTGAAGGCCCGATACAGGACAAGGCAGTAAACGATCGCCTATGGGCTTTGGCAACCGATTTATTGCCAATTAAATCCATTGATATGCCGGTGTACACACAGGCGTTGATGGACTTTGGTGCTACTTGGTGCACATCACGTAAACCTGTTTGTTTAGGCTCAGAAAAGAAATGCCCATTTGCGAAAGATTGCCAAGCAAATTTAAGCGATCAAGTTCTTCTACTTCCCCAAAAAACGAAGAAGACAAAATCTCCAGAATTTGATTGCAATATGTTACTGATGCGCTGGGGTAATTCGGTCCTATTGCAAAAGCGCCCAAGTAAAGCCATCTGGGGCGGGCTGTGGTCGCTACCAGAAGGGCCTTGGATGCCCAGAGTATCTGGTGCAAAGGATGCAGACATCAGTGCGCAAACGTTATTTGCAATTACATTGCCGGATGAAACGTTTGCCATGCTTACAAAAGCATGTAAGGCAGTAAGCCGCACCGAAGAAATTAAGCATGTCTTTACGCATCGTCGTTTATGGATGCAGATTTGGCAGGCAAGCAGCTCAAAAGAGCTGACATTTTCAAATCGAGATCTAAAGTGGGTGCCCTTAAATCAATTGGGGCGCTATGGCCTACCGCAACCGATTAAGATTTTGTTGCAAGGCCTGAGTCTAGTTCGCGATGACGATCTAAAAAATTAAGCTGTAAGTCTATAAGATCTTTCTGGGCGCGGAAGTGTTCGCTTAGGCGGTTTACCAAATAAACAGAGCGATGTTGACCACCAGTGCAACCAACTGCTACCGTTAAATAACTGCGACCATCAGCAATGTAGTGGGGTAACCATTTGTTGATGAATTGTGTGATATCTGATTCCATGCTCACTACCTCTGGAATTTTTTCCAGAAATTCTTTTACAGGCTTATCGTTACCGGTAAGAGGCCTCAGTACCTTATCGTAATGAGGATTTGGCAGGCAGCGTACATCAAACACTAAGTCAGCTTCGCTAGGCACACCTTTTTTAAAGCCGAACGATTCAAAAATTACCGTGAGACCTACAGGTTTATCTTTGAGGAGGTCCTGAATCCAAGAGCGCAGCGCATGTGCAGGTAGATTGCTAGTATCAATGCTGTGCGCTTGGGTGCGTAAGGGTTCCAGCAGATTACGTTCTTTATCAATTGCTTCAATTAATGTCGCAGATTGTGACTGCTTGGCATTAGTAGATAAAGGATGGCGTCGGCGCGTCTCAGAAAAGCGCTGAATGAGGGTGTTGGTGTCAGCATTTAAGAAAACAATTCGGACTTGGTGATTTTTGCGTAAGTTTTCAAGAATCGAGGGGAGGTTTTCAATCGATTGCCCACGACGAGCATCAATGGCGACAGCAACTTGCTCACACTTTTCTTTTTCAAGGGTAGAGACGAGGCTTTCTAGAAGTGAGACAGGAAGATTATCTACACAGTCATAGCCCGCATCTTCGAAA
Organism: Polynucleobacter sp. JS-Polo-80-F4; assembly: GCF_018881965.1. Lineage (GTDB taxonomy): Bacteria > Pseudomonadota > Gammaproteobacteria > Burkholderiales > Burkholderiaceae > Polynucleobacter. The sequence continues at coordinate 674,896 of NZ_JACVPI010000001.1, read as the reverse complement.
GCCCTCAGGGCTACTGATTTACCTGAGCCTGAGATTCCGGTAATCAGATTTATCTGCATAACTTAAAGCAGTCGACCTTGTGACTTGGTGGCGTCAGACTCAGCATTCATTTGAATGCGCTGACGCTCAATAAATTCTTTTAAGGTATCGATGCCACGCAGTTGCAAAATCGTATTGCGTACAGCAGCCTCAACTAGCACTGCTAAGTTACGACCTGCAGCCACCTGAATTTTTACTGTCCGAATAGGAATGCCTAGTACATTGATGTGTTGGGTCTCAAGGGGTAAGCGCTCAAACTCACCATCGGTTCTACGAACAAGTTGAACATTCAGGCGGAGTTTTAATTTGCGACGTACAGCAGTTTCACCAAAGATCGTGCGAATATCAAGCAACCCCAATCCACGCACTTCAAGCAAGTTGCGCAAGATGACTGGGCAGCGACCTTCTATGTAATCCGGTCCGAGGCGCGCAAAGTCAACCGCATCGTCTGCTACCAGTCCATGCCCGCGAGATATGAGTTCAAGACCTAATTCACTTTTACCTAAACCAGATTCCCCGGTGAGGAGGACTCCTAAACCCAGGATATCCATAAAGACACCATGCATGGTGATTTGAGGTGCGCCAATTTTGGTTAAGTAGGTGCGTAAATGGTCAATGACTTCTGCTGCAGAAATCGCCGTGGTGAATAAAGGCGTTGAGGACCGCTGGCAGAACAACTGTAAGTCAGGATCCGCACTTTTGCCATCGGCCACGATGACGCAAGGCGGAGTCTTGGAGATTAGGTTGGCAATTTGCTCTTGTCTCTGTTTTGGCTCTAGGGCTGCATGATAGTCAACCTCTTGCTCACCAAATATCTGAATACGGCTTGGGTGAATGAGGTTTAAGTGACCCACTAAGTCTGAGCTGGCAGCAGCTGCCTTTACGGCCTCAGGTGGGAATGTACGATCCGCACCTTCAAGACCACCAATCCAAGAAAGTTTTAGGTCGGAAACATTGTCATCAAAAATCTGCTGAGCAGTTACTCCCTCTAGGAGTAATGGCTGAGTCATTTTGCTGCGCCCCAGTGTTGCAAGAGTTCGCAAACTTTTACAGGATCTGCTGCAGAGGACAAGGTCTGGCGAGCATCGGCATCCGATAGCAGTTGAGCAATGGAAGACAAAATTTCTAAATGTTGTTGTGTAGCTTTTTCGGGTACCAATAAGAAAATCATGATGGATACCGCTTCACCATCCGGAGCTGCAAATTCAATTGGGTTTTGCAGTCTCATAAAAGCTGCGCTAGGCTGCTTTAAGCCTTTAACGCGACCGTGGGGTATTGCCACACCTGCGCCAAGGGCTGTTGAGCCCAAATCTTCGCGAGCATTGAGGAACTCCACTACTGAGTTGGCTGCGATACCGGTTTGTTTGGAGAATAGTTCTCCAGCGGCTGCAAATGCATCAGCCCTGCTTTTGGCGGGGATGTCTAATGCAATGCAGTCGGGAGTAAAAAGATTAATCAGGGCATTCATGTGAATTGATTATAGGTGTCCTGACGTAATTGATCACTCAAAATGCTTTTCGTGATGATGATCTTGAATCTTTTCTTTATGTTTTACGACTTGACGCTCTAATTTATCAACCACTGCATCCATGGCGTGATAGAGATCTGCGTTATGTGCTTCAGCGAACAAGTCCTTGCCCTTAAGGTGAATAGTGATCTCAGCACTTTGACGTAGATCCTTTTCTTTAGCCTTGTCTACCACCAGAAAAGCAGATGCATCAATGACGTGGTCGAAGTGCTTACGAATTTTGGCTAGTCCCGCCTCCAGATGAGAGCGCATGGCAGGGGTAACTTCCACATGACGGCTATTAATTTTTAAATTCATTAGCGACTCCTTTTATAGATGCTATAGATGCGTGCGCATACTAATACCTGGGGTGCGCAGCAAGCCCCTGTAATTGTTGTGCTGTTTTTTTTGGAAAAATAAACCATGAGCCTCCAGCGTATCAGCGAATTTGCTGAAAACCAAGAGGGAAGTGCAATTTTTATTACTTTAAGAGAGTAGAGCCTTGTCTGGCTTACATCCGGAAGTTTTCGCCCAGATAGACTCTTCTAACGGCATCGTTCTGAATAATCTGCTCGGGCTTGCCTTCGGCCAAGACGCTACCTTCACTGATGATGTAGGCGTGATCGCAGATACCTAGGGTTTCACGAACATTATGGTCTGTGATGAGCACCCCAATTTGACGGTCTCGAAGGAAGCGCACAATTCGTTGAATTTCCCCAACGGCAATAGGGTCAACACCAGCAAATGGCTCATCTAACAAAATAAACTTTGGCTGTGAGGCCAGTGCCCTAGCAATCTCCACGCGCCTACGTTCACCACCTGAAAGGGAAAGGGCTGGGTTATTCCGAAGATGGCTAATTTGGAGCTCGCCTAAGAGCTCATCGAGGCGATTGGCAATCTCAGCCTTGCTCAGGGGTTTACCGCCCTGAACCTGGAGCTCTAGTACAGCTTGAATATTTTCCGCTACGTTCAGCTTTCTGAATACAGAGGCTTCTTGCGGTAAATAGGAGAGACCCATCCGAGCACGCTGATGAATCGGTAAATGCGTAATATCAGCGCCGTCTAAAACAATATTCCCTCCATCGAGTGGAACAAGACCAACAATCATGTAGAAGGAGGTGGTTTTGCCTGCCCCATTTGGCCCTAGCAATCCAACGACCTCACCACACCTTACTTGGACTGATACGTCCCGAACCACAGTTCTTGAGCCGTAACGTTTTTGTAAATTATGGGCGCTGAGTGTTGGCGCATTATTCAATTGGGCTAAATCCGCTGTCATTTCTCTAGGGTTGCTTTTCGTCTTGGTGAAAGGATGGCTCTTGCTGTAGGCAAATCATCTGGCTTTGCATCTTTGGGGGGTACTACTCGATAGTACTGCTTTACATCATCGTACTCAATTTTCGAGCCCTTCAACTGATCGAGCATTTGCATATTGAGTAAGCGCTTGAGGCTAGCATCGCCAGTAAGCGTCAGAAACTCTGTCTTTGCGTCATACGTCACTTGAGTGCCACGTCCTTGCATGAACTCATCTGCAAGGCCTTCGCGACGCTGTCTAAAGCTTGCAACGGCTTCGGGTGTGCCGACAACATCGATAAATTCATAGCCTTGAGGATCTACTGCGATATGCCCATCTTCGCCGGTCACAATAATGCTACCTTTAATGAGTAGCACTTGACCATTAAGGTCATAAACTTGTTTGACATCATCTACAGAAACTTTTTCCGCTTCGAGGATGACGGGTTTATCTTGATCTGCTTTTTCAGCTTGCACTGAAAACGGAGCGGTCAATCCAAGCGCGAGAAAGCTGATGAACGCTATACGTGTGAGCAAGTTTTTCATCGGAATCATTTTATGGTTTATCCCGTGGGGCGCGTTCGATACGCCCTTTGACTTGACCGCTGAGAACCATGCTTTGCTGAACATTATTAAAAACACCACCGTCGGTAGAGTTCATGATCGACATTCCTTGCTCGAGGGTAATCGGCCGATCCGTTTCGATAATGTCATCGTTAATAAGTACTTTGAAATAGCTTGAGCTAGCCAGCATTCTTAAAGTAGCCGGCTGTGATGCCGTCGCCTCTTGAGCGGGGCGAAAGATGCTGGCGTTATCGTACAAATCCAAAATAGTGAGATCGCCATCAATATGTCCGGTATCTGACTTTACAGTGACAGGCGCTTTCTCTGCCTGAAACAAGCGCATGCGAGGTGTAAGGATATCGATTGAGGCATCGTCATCGTAGTGGGTAACTTTGACTCCCAAAATTCGATATTTGGTATTCCCTAATTCATTTAAGGCGGATAGTGCACCATCTTTAATGGTGTAGTCAGGCTCATGGAGGCGAACACGTTCTAAGGGAGATTTTTCTGGCGGAGTATTTTTTTGCACGAGCCAAAAAGTTGCTAGTGTTAGTGCACCCATCAAAATCAAGGGCAGCAGGCGCAGTAAAGCACGACCAATACCGACTTTAATTTGTTGAGGCTTTAACTGCATTGCTTAGCTACGGGCCTTATTCAGTAGCTCTTCATAGCGATTCTGTGCTTTGAGGATAAGATCGCATGCTTCACGTACGGCACTGTTACCACCGCTACGCGTCGTCACCAAGTGAGCGAATTCTTTAACGGCATCATGACCTTGCGCTGGACAAATCCGTAAGCCTGCGTTTTTCATCATTGATAGATCTGGCCAATCATCACCCATAACAGCACAATCAGCTGTAGTAAGCCCAAGAGATTTAATGACTTCTGCCAATGCAGTAGCTTTGTTTTCAACGCCCATATGAACATGTTTAATGCCTAGTTCTTCGCAGCGCGCTAAAACCATCTTGGAATTTCTGCCGGTAATGATGGCCGTCGAAATACCGCATTGCTCTAATAATTTAATGCCTAAACCATCCTGAATATCAAAAGCTTTCAGAGATTCTTTGCCATCCGCACCAATCCAAACCTGTCCATTAGTCAGAACACCATCAACGTCCAATACTAGAAGTTTTACTTGGCCAGCGCGCTCCCATGCTTGTGGGTATTGAGTAAGAGGGTTGGTGTTGTGAGGTGTAAAGGCGCTAGGCATAAAAAAGTTCGATCACTAATTAAATTAAATGACTTTGGCGGCAAATAAATCATGCAGATTTAAGGCGCCCAATAAATGGCCTTTGTTGTCAGTGACGACCAGATGATTGATGCGGTGTTTTTCCATCATCTCAATTGCTTCTTCAGCAAGTAACTCTGCAGGTATAGTGCGCGGGTCTGCGGTAGTAGCGCTCTCGAGCTTGATGCCACCAAGGTTGGTAGTTTTTTCTAGGAGGCGACGTAAGTCTCCGTCAGTCAATATGCCAAATACTTTCTGGTTGGCATCTAGTATTACCACCATACCCATACGCTTTGATGTCATCTCCAGCAAGGCATCTTGTAGTGATGCATCAATAGATATTTTCGGGGTGTCTGCAAAGCTACGCATCACTTCACTGACATGCATCAATTGCTTGCGACCTAGTCTGCCACCGGGATGAGAGCGAATAAAGTCCTCAGCTTCAAATCCTCGTGCGTCTAATAATGCAACCGCTAGCGCATCACCCATCGCTAGTGCAGCTGTAGTGCTTGTCGTGGGTGCTAGATTTAAAGGACAAGCTTCTTTTTCAACGCTGGTATCTAAGTGTGCGTCTGCTAATTTGGCAAGAGAAGAGTTTGGGGCGCCAGTCAGGGCAATCAGTTTTGCGCCGGTACGTTTCACAATTGGAACGATGGTGAGGAGTTCATCGGTCTCGCCAGAATTAGAAAGAGCGACAAATACATCATCTCTGGTAACCATTCCTAAGTCACCATGGCTGGCTTCCGCAGGATGAACAAAAAATGCTGGTGAGCCGGTAGAGGCAAAGGTAGCGGCGATTTTGCGGGCAATATGACCTGATTTGCCAATTCCAGAAACCACGATTCTGCCTTTGCAGCCATGTAAAAGCTCAACCGCCAGCACAAGGGCGTCAGCGTTAGCGCCCTCAAGGCGATCACGCATGGTTTGCAGTGCAGCAGCCTCAATAGTGAGGGTGTCGCGCGCAAGCTTTAGGGTACGTTCACGAGTCTTAGCTATCATCGAGTAAGTATATGCCGTCAGTCCTTCAATTAACCCTCATTCTCCTGGCCTCGGGTGTGGCCGGAGTGGTTATTTTCCGCTATTTTGGCTTACCCCCTATTTTGGGCTATTTGGCCATTGGTGTGCTGATTGGCCCACACGCCCTTGGTCTGGCAAATGATTCGGCTACGGTGAAGTATTTGGCTGAGTTTGGCGTGGTTTTCCTGATGTTCTCAATTGGCCTGGAATTTAATCTTCACAAGCTCAGGGCCATGCGGTCGATCGTATTTGGATTGGGAGGTAGTCAGGTCATTTTGACTATGTTGCTGGCAGTCCCAGCGAGTCTTTTGATTAATTGGATTTATCCCATTTCGTGGCACGCAGCTATCGCTTTAGGTGGTGCGTTAGCAATGTCATCTACTGCCATTGTGACCAAACTGATCTCTGACCGCGCTGAGCTGGAGACAGAACATGGCCGCAATGTCGTCGGTATTTTGTTATTCCAGGATTTAGCAGTTGTATTCCTGTTGATCTTGTTGCCATCGTTAGGCAAAAATCCTTCGGACTTATTTGTTGCACTTACTGCAGCCTCTATCAAAATCACGATTGCTTTGGTGTTGATTTTCTTTATTGGCCAAAGTTTGATGAGCCATTGGTTTAGATTGGTTGCCAAGCTACGCTCACAAGAATTATTCATGCTCAATCTCTTGCTAATCGTGTTGGGTATGGCGGGATTAACTGAGCACTTTGGTTTATCACTGGCCCTTGGTGCGTTCTTGGCGGGTATGTTGATTTCAGAAACTCCTTACCGTCATCAGGTGGAAGAGGATGTCAAACCGTTCCGTGATGTATTGCTCGGCCTCTTCTTTATTACGATTGGCATGCTGCTGGATTTCAATGTCATACGTGAGCAGTGGTTACTAGTTTTGGTGCTCTTGATCGGTCCCCTCATCTTTAAATTTGGCCTTATTGCCCTGCTATCACGGGGGTTTGGCTCAAGCCCTGGCATCTCCATTAGAACCGGCTTGTGCTTAGCTCAGGCGGGTGAATTCGGCTTTGTGTTGCTCAATCAAATCGACGGATTAGATTTAATTGATCCCACCTTGAGTCAAGCAGTATTAGCAGCCATGTTGATCTCGATGTTCTGCGCACCATTTCTGATTGAGTACAGTGATCGCATAGCAATGCGTTTTTCTAGTAATGAATGGTTACTGCAATCACTTGCTCTCACTCGCGTTGCTTCTAAAAGTGTGCGTAATGAAAACCATGTAGTCATTTGCGGCTTTGGTCGCTCAGGTCAAAGCTTGGCGCGTATGCTTGACCAAGAAAAAATTCCTTACATTGCTTTGGATTTAGATCCGGATCGCGTCAAAGAAGCTGCGGCTGCTGGTGATAACGTAGTGTATGGCGATGCAAGTCGTGAAAATTATTTAGTGGCTGCTGGCCTCTCTAGAGCTAAGGCAGTAGTGATTACTTATGCGGATACTGCAGCAAGCATGCGGGTTCTTCGTCAAGTCGAACATTTGCGTCCTGGTATGACCGTATTGGTGCGTACCAGAGATGATGCAGATATCGCCAAGTTACAAGCTGCTGGCGCTACCGAAGTCGTGCCGGAACTCATTGAGGGTAGCTTGATGATTGCTTCCCATGTTCTGCTGATTATGGGCGTACCAATGCGTAAGGTAGTGCGACGCATAACGACAGCAAGAGAAGAGCGCTACAGCTTGCTCAGGGGCTATTTCCGGGGATCTGCAGACGATGATTTTGGTTCGAATGAATCTTGGCGCTTACACGCAATTACCTTACTACCGCATTCACAGGCAATTGGTAAAACTTTAGCTGAGCTTGATCTGGAAAAAGAGGGCGTCAATGTTCAAGCGGTGCGTCGCAAGGGTCGAAACGCAGATTACGTGAAGTTAGACCCCGTTCCAGAACTCGCGCTTGAGGCTAATGATATTTTGGTGATCTCAGGCAATTCAGAGGCGACTGATTTAGCTGAAGCTAAATTACTCTGAGATCAATTCAATAACACCACACGCTTTAATTGCTTTACTTCGCTTTCTTTTTGCTAGCTGCAGGGGTAGGTGTTTTACGAGTCAGCAATGGAGCTAAGTAGTGGCCTGTAAAGCTCAATTCATTTTTAGCCACATCTTCAGGCGTGCCGGTAGCAATGATTTGTCCACCGCCAGCGCCGCCTTTAGGCCCTAAGTCGATAATCCAATCAGCCGTCTTAATAACATCCAAGTTGTGCTCAATGATCACAATCGTATTGCCTTGTTTCTTGAGTGTTTGAATCACGGTTAATAGCAATTGGATATCGTGGAAATGCAAACCAGTGGTTGGTTCATCAAGGATATATAAGGTTCTGCCGGTATCGCGTTTAGAAAGCTCGAGAGAGAGTTTTACGCGTTGCGCTTCGCCACCAGATAGGGTGGTTGCGCTTTGTCCGAGCTTCACATAGCCCAAGCCAACATCCAAAAGCGTTTTGAGTTTGCGCTTAACAACAGGAACCGCTTCAAAGAATTCATGGGCTTGCTCGATGGTCATCGACAGCACTTCATGAATGTTCTTGCCTTTGTAGCGAATATCTAAAGTCTCGCGGTTATAGCGTTTGCCGTGACAAACGTCGCAAGGTACATAAACATCTGGCAAGAAGTGCATTTCTACTTTGAGAACGCCATCGCCTTCACAGGAATCGCAGCGACCACCCTTAACGTTAAAAGAGAAGCGACCAGCTTCATAGCCACGCTCGCGTGATGCGGGTACGCCAGCAAAGAGTTCTCTAATCGGAGTAAAAAGGCCGGTATAGGTTGCAGGGTTAGAGCGCGGTGTTCTGCCAATCGGAGATTGGTCAACACTAATCACCTTATCGAAATGCTCTAGACCCTTAATGGCGTCGTGCGCTGCAGGTTCCGCATTGGAGCCATATAGATGCTGCGCAACCGCATGATGCAGGGTGTCATTAATTAAGGTGGATTTGCCGGAGCCCGATACACCAGTCACGCAAGTTAGCAAGCCAACGGGAATCTTGGCGTGAACTGATTGCAAGTTATTGCCACGTGCGCCAATAATTTCTAAAAATCGATCGTTTACAGGAATACGATTTTCGGGAACCGCGATGGCTTCTCGGCCAGCAAGATAAGCGCCCGTTAAAGAATTTGGATTTGCCTCTACTTCTGCCGGTGTGCCTTGAGCAACTACTTCGCCGCCATGAACACCAGCACCCGGGCCAATATCAATTACCCAGTCAGAGGCGCGAATCATATCTTCATCATGCTCAACGACTAAAACGCTATTGCCTAAATCACGAAGGTGCTTCAAGGTGCCGATCAAGCGATCGTTATCCCGCTGATGTAAGCCGATTGAAGGTTCATCTAGAACGTACATCACACCCGTTAAGCCAGAGCCAATCTGGCTCGCCAAGCGAATGCGTTGGGCTTCGCCGCCAGATAGGGTATCGGCACTGCGCTCGAGGGAAAGGTAATCCAGGCCTACGTCGTTTAAGAAGCGCAGACGTGCACCAATCTCTTTGACAATCTTGTCAGCGATTTCTCGTTTGGCACCTTTGAGTTCAAGCGTTTCAAAATACTCTTTGGCTTCTTTGAGAGGAAGGGCACTGATTTCATAAATTGCACGAGACTGTTTCTTTTCACCCACTTTGACAAAGCGTGCTTCTTTGCGCAAACGACTGCCATTACATTCTGGGCAGGTTTGGACATTTTGATAGCGCGATAGTTCTTCGCGCACTGTCATGGAATCTGTTTCGCGATAGCGTCTTTCAAAGTTGGCAACAATGCCTTCGAAGGCGTGTTCACGAATACTATTTTTGCCACGCTCGTTGATATATTCAAAGGGAATGGTGACATCACCAGACCCCAAGAGAACCAGATCTTGTTGTTTCTTATTGAGGGTCTCGAATGGCTTCTCCACATCAAAGCCACCATGCTTGGCCAGGGTCTGAAGTAGTTTGAAGTAGAACTGATTACGACGATCCCATCCTTTAATGGCGCCAGATGCGAGTGATAAATCAGGGTGAGCAACAATACGCTTGGGGTCAAAGAAAGACTGATGACCCAGGCCGTCACAGGAAGGGCAGGCGCCCATTGGGTTATTAAAAGAGAAGAGGCGTGGCTCTAATTCTTGTAAAGAGTATGAGCAAACTGGGCAAGCAAACTTACTAGAGAAGATCATCTCTTTGCCGGTATCCATATCCACAATCATCGCTTTGCCGTCAGCTAGACGTAAGGCCGTCTCAAAAGACTCTGCTAAACGTTGCTGAATATCGGGACGCACTTTGATACGATCGACTACGACTTCAATCGAGTGCTTATCATTTTTCTTCAGTGTTGGTAATTGGTCAACTTCAAAAATTTCTGCTTTAGCAACGTTTGCTGTGCCGCCACCAGAGCGCACGCGAAAGCGCACAAACCCTTGTGCCTGCAGGTCCTGGAAGAGATCGACAAACTCACCTTTGCGTTCGCTCACAACGGGTGCCAGAATCATTAACTTGGTATCTTCGGGCATCGACAACACAGTGTCGACCATTTGAGAAACGCTTTGGGCTTCTAATGGGAGATCGTGATCAGGGCAATGCGGTGTGCCTGCACGTGCAAATAACAAGCGTAGGTAGTCATGAATTTCTGTGACAGTTCCAACGGTGGAGCGTGGATTGTGACTCGTTGCTTTTTGTTCAATCGAAATCGCCGGTGAAAGCCCTTCAATCGTGTCGACATCTGGCTTTTCCATGAGTTGTAAAAACTGACGGGCATAAGCTGATAGAGATTCAACATAGCGGCGTTGACCTTCTGCGTACAGAGTATCAAAAGCCAAGGAGCTTTTGCCTGAGCCTGATAAGCCAGTAAGGACGACAAGTTTCTCTCTAGGGATGTCTAGATTGATGTTTTTGAGGTTGTGGGTGCGGGCACCGCGGATCTTGATTTCGTTATTCATGATTTTTTAGCGTAACTTGTTAATATAGCTCTTTCCCATGAATCCTTCTGAACTTCGCTCCACTCTGGCCTTAGCAGGCATCTTTGGCCTTCGTATGCTGGGCCTGTTCCTGCTATTGCCCATCTTTAGCATTCATGCGCGGGGCTTACCGGGTGGTGAGCATGCCCTCTGGGTAGGTTTGACCCTTGGAATCTTCAATATTGTGCAGGCCTGTTTTTATATCCCCTTAGGCCGTTTATCGGACCGAATTGGGCGTAAACCTGTCGTTTTATGGGGCTTATCCCTGTTTGTGGCAGGCGCTTTAATTTGTGCAGCCAAAGATGACTTACTCTGGATCGCTATTGGCCGCGGGATTATGGGTGCTGGTGCGGTCTCGGCAGCGATTTCTGCCTGGGTAGCGGATTTGACTCGTGAACAGGTGCGTACTCGAGCCATGGCATTAGTCGGCGGCAGCATTGCTCTCTCATTTGCGCTGTCCTTAGTCATTGCTGCGCCGATTTATCGCGCTATCAGTCTGAGTGGAATTTTTATCGTTCTGGCAGTCTTGGGCGTGATTGCGATGTTTGTGACTTATTACGTTTTGCCAACAAGCAAGCCGGAAGCAAAAGTTCAACAAGCTTCCTTGAAAGAGGTTTTCTTTCGTCCGGACTTGATGCGTTTAAATCTCGGTGTATTTGTATTGCATGCAACTCAAGTTGCAATGTTCTTAGTGGTCCCACGTTTACTTGTACAAGCAGGACTGCCGCTTTCTTCCCATTGGGAAATTTATCTTCCTGTAGTGCTGCTGTCATTTGTCTTTATGGCACCCGCCATTATTTATGGCGAAAAGAAGCAGCAGTTGAGAACAGTTTTATTAATTGCGATTGTTTTACTGCTGATTGCAGAGTGTATTTTTACGCAAGCAAATTCAGTGATCACGATTGCAAGTGCATTGCTAGTTTATTTTGTAGGCTTTAATTTGCTAGAAGCCCTGCAGCCTTCTTTGGTATCTCGTTTTGCTAAGGAATCCAAGGGCACCGCATTGGGTGTTTACAACACCACGCAATCCATTGGCCTGTTCTCAGGGGCTGTCATTGGGGGTTATTTAATGGATAGCCATGGTGATTTATCGGTCTTTGCAATGGGCGCAGCACTCCTGGTTTGCTGGCTTATAATTGCTTGGTCGATGGGTGAAATGCCAACTAGAGCAACAGAATCAAAGGACGTAAGCACAACGACATAACCGCAGCTTCATAGATTAAATTAAAGCGAGCAGTTTATTTTTTAGCAGTAATAACAGTAGTATTTTTCTTCGGGAGACAACATGGCTTCGGTAAATAAGGTCATCATCGTAGGTAACGTAGGACGTGATCCAGAGACGCGTTATATGCCAAGCGGCGACGCCGTTACAAATATTTCAGTAGCAACATCTGATCGCTACAAAGACAAACAAACCAACGAAATGAAAGAAACCACAGAATGGCACCGTGTTGCATTCTTTGGCAAGCTTGCAGAAATCGCTGGTCAGTACCTCAAAAAAGGCTCACAAGTTTATGTTGAAGGTCGTTTGCGTACACGTAAATGGACTGATGCAAGTGGCCAAGAAAAGTATTCCACAGAGATCGTTGCAGAAACGATGCAAATGCTTGGTGGCAAGCCAGTAGGCGGAAGTGGTGATGGTGGCGAGAGCTATAGCCGCTCAAAGCCGGCTGAGCAGTCTGCTCCAGCAGCCTCAAACGCTGCATCACTCGGTGCAATGGATGACGATATTCCGTTTTAAGCAATAACAACTAGTGCGGTTATCACTGCAATAGCAAAAACCCCTTCTAGGATTTCCTACAAGGGGTTTTTATTTGCCTACTTTTAAAACGTATTAAATTCTTACTGCCTGGAGTGCCGAATGTTATCCGGCCAAGGTGAATTGTGATCGGTGCGGAAAGGATTAATGTCTAGACCGCCGCGTCGTGTATAGCGAGCATATACAGATAGCTTCTCTGGTTTGCACTGACGCTTAATGTCGGTAAAGATCGTTTCAACACAGTGCTCATGAAACTCACCTAGCTGCCTAAAGCCAATGAGGTAGCGCAATAAACCTTCTTCAAGGATTGGCCTGCCTTGGTAACGAATTTGCACGCTAGCCCAGTCTGGTTGACCGGTAACCGGGCAATTAGATTTGAGTAGGTGAGAGACTAGGCATTGTTCAATCGGCCCAAAGGATTCATTCACGCCTAGAAGGCTTGGGTCTGCGGGTAGACTTGGATCTACTTCGATATCCAATCTATCCATCAAAATACCACCCATTTCTTGCATCCCCTTTTTGGAGATTACTTCAGTGGGGTTGATTCGAGTGGTGATCTTGCTACCGGCAATCACAGATAAGTCTGTGATGAGGCGCTCTTTAACCTCGTTCTCGTCTTCAAAGCGTGCGCTGTTGAGGCTATTGAGATAGAGCTTGAATGATTTGGACTCAATCATATTCGGTGAATCAGCAGGAATCTGAAATTCTGCCAAAGCAATTTGGGGCTTTCCCTTTTGATTAAGCCAACTCAGTTCAAATGCATTCCAAATATCTACGCCTACAAATGGCAAGGCCTGATCTTCTTTGAGACCCAGCTTTTTTCTGTTCTCGGATCTTGGAATGGGAAACAATAAGCTCGGATCATATTGATCTGGATATTGCGTTGCTTGTCCGAGTAAAATTGTTGCCATGAATTACTTGATTTCTTTTCGTTTTGAGTCGTTTTTTTAGTCTTTTGGCTTATTCGATACGCCTGATACAACATGACCAGTGGGTGCTACAGAGGCTGCTGATTGGCAATGACCTGTTTGGTCATCAAAGAAAAAGTCTGGCTCGAATTCTCTTAAGAACTCACTCTTAGATAGACCGCCTAAGAACATCGCTTCATCCACATCAATACCCCATGCCATCAACGTCCGAATGGCCCGTTCGTGTGCTGGGGCAGAACGCGCTGTGACTAATGCCGTGCGAATACGCATACCGTTCTCACTGGTGGAGCGTTGTAACCTATGAAGCGCTTCTAGCAAAGGCTTGAATGGGCCTGGAGGCAGTGGAATATCAACCTTTTTGCTCTCATGATCAACAAAGGCTTCAAGCCCTTTTTTCTGAAACACCTGTTCAGCTTCATCGGAGAAGAGTACTGCGTCTCCGTCAAATGCGATACGGATTTCATTAGGGTGAGATTCAGCAGTTTTGCTGGACTCTGGATATACGCGGGCTGCAGGGAAGCCAGCATCAATGGTTGCTCGCACATCATCTTCATTTGCAGAAAGAAAGAGATTGGCATGTAGAGAGCGCAGGTAGTGATAAGGAGGTCTGCCTCTGGTGAATACACCGCGCTCTAAATGTAAGCCATGGTGTTCTGCTGAGCGGAATACCCGTAGGCCGCTGACGGGGTCATTACGAGAGAGAATGACCACCTCAACCCGCTGCTCACCCTCATCATTAAAGGCGAGGAGTTTCTTGACTAGTGGGAAGGCTACGCCTTTTTGTGCTGCCTCACTTAGGCGCTGTAGTTGCAACTTCATATAAGCACTGTCGTCGGTAGATTCAAAGATGCGATTTTCTTCTTCAAAATCAAACAGGGCGCGTGATGAGATCGCGACGACGAGTTTTCCGGTGAGTGTGTATGACATCTTTAGCTGAGTCTATTTCAGGAACAGGCGATATGCAGGGTTATTGGTTTCATCCCAGTGCGGATACCCCAAGGTTGCTAAGAAGTTTTGGAATTTCTTCTGTTCATTTTTCGGTACTTGAAGACCAATCAAAATACGGCCATAGTCAGCGCCGTGATTGCGATAGTGGAACAAACTGATATTCCAGTTAGGAGCCATGCTGGTTAAAAACTTCATCAAAGCACCTGGGCGCTCTGGGAATTCAAAACGATAGAGCAATTCATCTTTAGCAAGTGCAGAATGACCGCCCACCATATGACGTAAATGTGATTTTGCTAACTCATCATGAGTTAAGTCAATTGTTGCGAACTTTGCTTTTCTGAAATGCTTTGCAATAGTTTCGCTATCACCCGCTTTTTGTGTGCTGATGCCTACGAAAATATGTGCTTCACTTTGATCGCCAATGCGATAGTTAAATTCGGTAACATTGCGTCTTCCAAGTAATTCGCAGAAGCGTTTGAAAGAGCCGCGTTCTTCAGGAATGGTTACCGCAAATACGGCCTCTCGAAACTCACCAACATCAGCACGCTCTGCTACAAAGCGTAGACGGCTAAAGTTCATATTGGCCCCGCAAGCCACAGCCACTAAGGTTTTCTTCTTGATACGTTTTTTCTCAACGTACTTCTTCATGCCAGCAATAGCAAGTGCGCCAGCAGGCTCAAGGATGCTGCGTGTATCAGTGAAGACGTCATTGATTGCTGCGCAGATTTCGTCTGTGTCGACAGTGACAATTTCATCCACAACCTTTTTGCAGATGCGGAATGTTTCTTTGCCGACGAGTTTTACAGCGGTACCGTCAGAGAACAAACCGACATCCTTCATCTCAATGCGTTTATTTGCTTTGAGTGATTGATTCATGGCATCTGAATCTGAAGCTTGAACACCGATTACTTTAGTTTTTGGGCTAACTGCTTTGATGTACTCGCCAATACCGGAAATCAAGCCACCGCCACCAATGGCTACAAAAACTGCATCAATTGGTTTTTCATATTGGGTAAAAATTTCGTGAGCAATTGTTCCTTGCCCTGCAATAACATCGGGATCATCAAAGGGGTGAACAAAAGTGAGACCCCGTTTTTTACCTAAAACTTCTGAATGCTTGAAAGCGTCACTATAGGATTCACCATGAAGAATGATTTCTACCCAAGATCCGCCGCGAGCCTTGACTGCATCAATTTTGACGCTGGGGGTGGTTACCGGCATCACGATGACGGCTTTGCACTTCATTTTGGCTGCCGATAGGGCTACACCTTGGGCATGATTGCCTGCAGAGGCCGCAATAACCCCGCGTTTTAAGGCTTCTAGAGGTAAATGGGCCATTTTGTTATAGGCACCACGCAATTTGAAGGAGAAAACAGGCTGGTTATCCTCTCTTTTGAGTAGGACCTGGTTGCCCAAACGCTTTGTCAGCTCTGGGGCGAGCTGCAGCTCGGTTTCTCTGGCTACGTCATAGACGCGAGCCGATAAAATTTTCTTTAAATAGTTCGTTGCCATCCGATGAGCGTACCACGGATGGCTCCTAAGCCCTTAGATTTGCAAGGGTTTATTCATTTCGGGAGCAACTTTATCGGAATCCTGCCACTATCAGGTTCGCTCTATTAAAATGCTTATTTATCAAATATGTCGCTATGAACGCTCCACTAGCATTGAACCAGTTGTTGGACGCCGAGGCGGGTTCACCCCGTCTGCGTGAAATTCCCTACAACTACACCTCCTTTTCTGATCGAGAGATTGTTATTCGCTTATTGGGCGAGGAGTCCTGGCGCGTTCTCAACAACTTGCGCGGGGTTCGTCGTACGGGCCGATCAGCACGTATGTTGTTTGAGATCCTGGGTGATATTTGGGTCGTTCAGCGCAATCCTTTCTTGCAAGATGACTTGCTCGATAGTGCAACCCGTCGCAAACAATTAACCGATGCTCTATGGCATCGCTTGGGCGAAGTAAAGAAGCGCAATAGCGGGGATTCTGCTGACCAAGTAGAGATTCTGTTGAGTGCTGCCTATCGCGCAATTGAAAATTTCGAGAATGGATTTAAAGAAGTTGAAGTCATCCGTAAGCGTGCTCGTAAGGAGTTAGGTCGCCATACTGCTGCGGACAATATTTGCTTTGATGGCGTGTCTCGCGCCGCTCACGTTACCGATGCAACCGACTGGCGCGTCGAGTTTCCGCTGGTTGTTCTAAAGCCGGATTACGAATCTGAAATTCCAGGCTTGGTGAAAGCTTGCGTTGAATTGGGCCTGACGATTATTCCTCGCGGAGGTGGTACTGGTTACACCGGCGGCGCTATCCCACTCTATGCAATGTCAGCAGTGATTAATACTGAGAAGCTACAGGATATTCACGGCGTAAAAGCGAAGAAATTGCCGGGGCTTGATCGTGAAGTACCAACCATCTTTACTGGTGCAGGTGTTGTGACTCGCCGGGTATCTGATGCTGCAGAGCATGCTGGTCTGGTGTTTGCGGTCGATCCTACTTCTGCTGATGCAAGCTGCATTGGTGGCAATATTGCGATGAATGCTGGTGGTAAGAAGGCCGTTCTTTGGGGAACCGCCTTAGATAATCTCGCTAGCTGGCGTATGGTTGATCCTGAAGGCAATTGGTTGGATGTTGAGCGACTTGAACACAATATGGGCAAGATCCATGATGTGGCTACAGTACGTTTTCAGTTGACTTGGTCGGATGGAAATAGTGAGCCAGGCGAACGCATTCTCAAAACAGAGTTATTAGAAGTTGAAGGTAGGCGTTTCCGCAAAGAAGGTTTGGGTAAAGACGTTACTGATAAATTTTTATCGGGTTTACCTGGCGTGCAAAAAGAAGGTTGCGATGGTTTGATCACTAGCGCAACTTGGGTATTGCATCGCATGCCAAAATTTATGCGCACCGTTTGCTTAGAATTTTTTGGTCAAGCGCGAGAAGCTATTCCAAGTATTGTCGAGATCAAAGCGTATTTAGATGGTTTAAGCAAGCAAGGCGGTCCGATTCTGGCTGGACTTGAGCATTTAGATGATCGTTACTTAAGAGCAGTGGGTTACTCCACCAAATCTAAGCGCAATAGCTTGCCGAAGATGGTATTGATTGGCGATATTGCCGGTGACGATGAGGAGGCTGTTGCTGCCGCGACTAGTGAAGTAGTGCGCATGGCGAACTTACGTGTTGGCGAAGGTTTTGTGGCGGTAAGTGCTGAGGCTCGTAAGAAGTTCTGGCTGGACCGCGCTCGAACCGCTGCGATTGCTCGTCATACCAATGCTTTTAAGATTAACGAAGACGTTGTGATTCCTTTGCCTCGTATGGGCGAGTACACCGACGGTATCGATCGCATCAATATTGAGCTTTCTCTCAAAAATAAGCTACAAGTACTCGATGGTCTTGAATCTTTCTTGAAAAAGAGCGCATTACCGCTTGGTAAGAGTGACGCTGAGTATGAGATTCCTACAGCAGAAATCTTGGGTGACCGAGTTCAGCAAGCCTTAGAGCTGATCGCTAAGGTGCGTGGGCGTTGGGCTGAGTGGCTTACTGAAATGGACTCTTATTTCCCGCGCTTGCAGGATTACAGTCTGAGGGCTTCTTGGAAAGAAGAAGTGCGTGCAGAGTTACGCATCATCTTTGGCGGCCTTGCATTTGAGCCGATCTTGGCTGAGTTAGAAGCAATTCACAAAAATATTCTGCGCAAGCGCGTATTCGTAGCGTTGCACATGCATGCTGGTGATGGAAACGTGCACACCAATATTCCAGTGAACTCCGATGACTACGAGATGCTTCAAGATGCGCATCGTGCAGTAGATCGCATTATGAAATTAGCTCGCTCTTTGGATGGCGTCATTTCTGGCGAACACGGAATTGGCATTACAAAATTAGAGTATTTAACTGAAGCTGAGCTGAAAGACTTCCGTAGCTATAAGAATCGCGTAGATCCAGAAGGTCGATTTAATAAAGGCAAGTTGATGCCGCATGCTGATCTGAGCATGGCCTACACACCAAGCTTTGGCTTGATGGGTCACGAGTCGATCATCATGCAGCAAAGCGACATTGGTGCAATTGCTGATAGTGTGAAAGATTGTTTACGCTGCGGTAAATGCAAGCCAGTTTGCTCAACTCACGTACCGCGTGCAAACCTGCTGTACAGCCCCCGCGACAAAATCCTAGCAACATCACTGTTGATTGAAGCCTTCCTATATGAAGAGCAAACTCGACGTGGTGTTTCGATTCGCCATTGGGAAATGTTTGATGACGTCGCTGCACATTGCACCGTTTGTCATAAGTGCTTAACGCCATGTCCAGTCAATATCGACTTTGGTGATGTCACCATGAACATGCGCAATCTCTTGCGTAAGATGGGGCAGCAGCGCTTTAATCCTGGTACTGCTGCATCCATGTTCTTCTTGAATGCAACTAGCCCAGAAAGCATTAATCTTGCTCGCACGACCATGATTGGTTGGGGTTATAAGTTACAACGTTTGGGTAATGATGTGCTGCGTAAGTTTGCAAAAAAGCAAACTGCTCATCCACCTGCAACAGTAGGAAAGCCAAGTGTTAAAGAGCAAGTAATCTTCTTTGTGAACAAGAAGATGCCTGGCAATCTCCCTAAAAAAACGGCACGCGCTTTATTGGATATCGAAGATGCGAACTACGTTCCCATTATTCGCGATCCTAAGACAACATCCGCAGATACTGAGGCAGTGTTCTACTTCCCAGGTTGCGGATCTGAGCGTTTGTTCTCGCAAGTCGGACTAGCTACGCAAGCCATGTTGTGGAATGTTGGTGTGCAAACGGTTCTACCTCCTGGCTATCTCTGCTGCGGCTATCCACAGCGTGGTAATGGTGACTTCGATAAGGCAGAGAAGATGATCACGGATAACCGTGTGTTATTCCATCGTGTTGCCAATACCCTCAATTATTTGGATATTAAGACCGTAGTGGTTTCTTGCGGTACTTGCTATGACCAATTGGCTGGATATCAGTTTGAGCAGATCTTCCCTGGCTGTCGCATTATTGATATCCATGAGTTCTTGGCAGAGAAAGGCGTGAAGCTTTCTGGTGTCACGGGCGTGAAGTATATGTATCACGATCCTTGCCACTCTCCAATGAAGTTGCAAGATCCTCTGAAGACTGTGAATGAACTCATTCAGTTGGAAGATGGCAAAGCGATTCAGAAGAATGATCGCTGCTGTGGCGAATCTGGCACATTGGCTGTCACACGTCCTGACATTTCTACTCAAGTGCGTTTCCGCAAGCAGATTGAGATGGAAAAAGCTGCAACTGATTTACGCAAAGACAATTTCACTGGCGATGTCAAAGTGTTAACTAGTTGCCCATCATGCTTACAAGGCTTAACCCGCTTTGATGCTGATAGCGACACAACAGCCGATTACATCGTTGTGGAGATGGCCCAAAAGATACTGGGCAAGGATTGGATGCAAGATTATGTAACCAAAGCAAACCAAGGTGGTATCGAGAGGGTTCTCGTCTAATGATTCCAAGCAATATTGTTGTCCATCAACAGTCTAAGGTTCTAGAGCTCTCCTATCAGGGGGGCAATACTTATCGCCTACCTTTTGAATTGTTGAGAGTCTTGTCGCCCTCTGCTGAGGTTCAAGGACACGGCCCAGGACAGGAAACACTGCAAACTGGCAAGCGTGATGTTTTGATCGCTAACTTAGAACCCGTAGGACACTACGCACTCAAGCCTAGCTTTTCTGATGGACATGACTCCGGTTTGTTCACCTGGGACTATCTACTGTTTTTGTGTGAGAACCAGGAACAATTATGGAAAGAGCATTTAGATAAATTGGCCGCCGCTGGTATAGACCGTGATGCGCCAATGGGTCAGCCTGGTGGTGCATCAGGCCATTCTTGTGGAAGCCACTAATGAGTAAAACGCACTTCGGATATAAAAGTGTTGATGAGTCTGAAAAAGCTGGCAAGGTAGCTGAGGTATTTCATTCGGTAGCTAGTAAATACGATGTGATGAATGACCTGATGTCATTTGGTTTGCATCGCGTTTGGAAAAAAGTCACCATTGCGCGCGCAAATGTGCGCCCCGGCCAAAAGGTTTTGGATATTGCTGGTGGTACCGGTGATTTAGCAGCGGCTTTCGCAAAAGCTGCTGACTGGGGTCGCAATCCTGATGCTCAAGTTTGGTTAAGTGATATCAACGCCTCCATGTTGGGAGTTGGGCGTGATCGCTTGTTAGATCGTGGTATGGCTTTGCCTTGCGTTCAGTTTGATGCTGAAAAAAACCCTTTCCCCAATAATCATTTTGATGTGGTTACGGTTGCGTTTGGTCTACGCAATATGACTCACAAGGATGTTGCTTTAGGTGAAATGCTTCGGGTGATTAAGCCGGGCGGCCGAGTCTTGGTCTTGGAATTTTCTAAGCCAGATGCTTTTTTGCAGCCGGTTTATGACACCTATTCCTTTAAGGTTTTACCTTGGTTGGGTGAGAAGATTGCGCAAGATTCAGAAAGCTATCGCTATTTAGCTGAATCCATTCGGATGCACCCCGATGCACAAACCCTCAAGGAAATGATGTTGGGAGTAGGTTTTGATGAAGTGGAAATCCATAGGATGTCTGGGGGTATCGTTGCCCTACATATTGGTATTAAATACTGATAGTTGTATAGTTTTTAAAGTCTTAAAAACTCAAGAAGTTCAGTAGTTATAAGAAGGGGTTAAGAATCATGAATAAACATTTTTTTAAAGCAACACTGTTAAGTCTTACTTTAATATTTGCATCGGTAGGTCATGTTGAAGCTGCGCGCCTAGGTGGCGGCAAGAGTCTTGGACGAGCTCCAAGTGCGCCAATGCAAAAACAAGCTGCGCCAGTTCAAAAGCCTGCACAGCAAGCTCAACCTGCGGCACCTGCCCCAACTCCACAAACTCCTACACCTAGTCGTTTTGGCGGCATGGGCGGCATTTTAGGCGGCTTAGCTGCTGGTTTGGGAATCGGCTACCTCTTATCTCATTTCGGAATGGGTGAGGCAGCATCTTCTCTCATTACTGGTTTGCTGATCGCAATGTTGGCAGGCTTTGTCATCATGTTTGTGATTCGCAAAATGCTGCCTGCTTTATCTGGCGCTGGTCAGAATGCCAACGTGCCTCCACAGGGTATGCAACGTAGTTACGTTGAGACCCCAAGACAGGAGCCTGCTTTTACGCCTGCTGCAAATGCATTCGGCGGTGTGAGTGCTGAGCCTGAGGTGTTTCAGTCAACTCTGCCACCAGGATTTGATCAGCAAGCATTTTTGGAGAATGCAAAACAATATTTCGTGAGCTTACAAAAAGCTTGGGATCAAGGTGACCTTGCATCTCTGCGTGAATTTACGACGCCTGATATGTTTGCCACAATTCAACAAGATTTATCTGGTCGCACCGATGGCAGTAATCAAACGGATGTCGTCACTATCAATGCTCAACTGATTGGTATCGAGACGGCTGATGCTCATTACTTCTGCAGTGTTCAGTTCAGTGGCATGATCCGTGAGCAGCAGGGCGCTCCAGCTAGCGACTTCTCTGAAATCTGGAATTTAAGCAAGCCTGTAGACGGTCCTGGTGGCTGGGTACTGGCGGGTATCTCCCAGTTGGTTTAAGCTTTAGGTAATTTCCGTCGGAAAACCCGCACTAGTGCGGGTTTTTTACACTGATGAACAGATATTTTTCAACTACCCATACGATTGCTTCTGGCGCAGCTTGCCGGGGGATTAATCACGTTTTGGGGAGTGAGCCTTGGGCATTGGCCGAGTTGGCTCGCCATGCAAACAAAACCATTTTGTTGCAACTACCGCTAGGCAATCTTTGTTTTGAGATAAAACCCGATGGCTGTTTAACTAGCCTTAAAGAGATTGACGAGCCCTCCCTCACCTTGGAGGTTTCTGCTAAAGCGTTGAGCGACTTAGCTGGTAGCTCAGGTTCTTTGCGAGAACAGGCTTTTAAGGCAGTCAAAATCACTGGCGATGCAGACTTGGCTCAATTATTGGGTCGTCTCGCAGGACAGTTACGCTGGGAATATGAGGAAGACCTGGCTCGCTTGGTGGGCGATGCGCCTGCTAATTTCGCCGTAAGACAAGGTAAAAAGTTTGTCTCTGCCACTCAATCTGCGGCAACTGATTTGCTGGACAATGTAGTGGAGTATGTCAGTGAAGAAAAGAAAATACTTTTAAATAAACGAGACTTTATGGTTCGTAAAACCGAATTAAGTGAATTGCGTGAATCTGTAGATCGTATGGAAAAGCGCATTCAATTTTTAGAGCAAAAGGCTAAATAAATCGTGCGTCGAATTGCTCGTCTCTTTTTCATCTTCTTTACTGCATGGCGTTATGGTTTACTGCCACTTCTACGCGATCTTCTCAAGCCTGGTATTCGCCGAGGTTTCTTAACAGTATTGTGTTGGGCTTCTCCTGGACGCCATTTACCTAGAGGCGACCGCATTCGATTAACGCTAGAGGCACTAGGTCCTATTTTTGTGAAGTTCGGTCAAGTGCTTTCTACCCGTCGCGATTTGTTGCCTGAAGACATTGCCAATGAATTAGCAAAATTACAAGATCAGGTACCTCCATTCTCAAACGAAGAGTCACGTCGCTTAATTGAAAAGGATTTAGGGCAGCCGATCGAGGAAGTCTTCCTTAGTTTTGATGCAACTCCTGTTGCCAGTGCTTCAGTTGCGCAAGTGCACTTTGGCGTCTTGCGTGGAACAGAAAAGCACCCTGAGTGGGAAGGTCGCGCCGTAGCTATTAAAGTCTTACGTCCAGGCATTCTACCGGTGATTGATGGTGATATAGCGCTGATGTATGACTTGGCTAGAGTCGTAGAAAAGATTTCCGAGGATGGTCGTCGATTAAAGCCACGCGAGAACGTCGCAGAGTTTGATAGGCATTTACATGATGAGTTAGATCTCATGCGTGAAGCTGCAAATGGTAGCCAGCTACGCAGACAATTTGCGGATTCTCAAAAGCTGATGATTCCCGAGATGTACTGGGATTTATGCCATACCAATGTGATTGTTATGGAGAGGATGTATGGCATCTCTATTGGTAAAACTGCGGCGTTAAGAGAAGCAGGCGTTGACTTTAAAAAGTTGGCCTCTGATGGTGTAGAAATCTTCTTTACTCAAGTATTCGAGTATGGTTTCTTTCATGCGGATATGCATCCTGGCAACATCATGATTAGCTTGGAGCCAGAAACATTCGGTCGCTTTATTTCACTCGACTTTGGAATTGTTGGTGCATTGAGTGAGTCAGATAAAAATTATTTAGCACTCAATTTCTTAGCATTTTTTAATCGTGACTACCGTCGCGTTGCTGAGTTACATATTGAATCGGGTTGGGTTCCAGCGAATACTCGCGTTGAAGAATTAGAGGGTGCGGTACGCTCAGTGTGTGAACCGTATTTCGATCGTCCTCTGAAGGAAATTTCCCTGGGCATCGTGCTCATGCGTTTGTTCCAAACATCACGCCGCTTTAAGGTGGAAATTCAGCCCCAACTCACTTTATTGCAAAAAACCCTCCTCAATGTCGAGGGACTAGCCCGTCAGTTGGATCCTGACCTGGATCTCTGGAAAACGGCTAAGCCAATTCTCGAAAAATGGGTCAGTAAGCAGTTGGGTTGGCGCGGCCTCATTGATGGCCTGAAGGAGGAGGCGCCTACATGGGCCAAAATTCTGCCTACGTTGCCCCGCTTGATTGCGGATAGTCTGATCCAAGGGAGGCAGCCAATAAAAGACCAAACTGGCGAATTGGAGGTCTTAAAGGCCCTTTTACTTCAGGAAAGGCGTACGCATCGCCTTTTGGCGGGCGCTTTGCTCTTTGCCGGCGGGTTTTTGGCCGGAATTTTGATCATCAGCCTAGGCATTTATTAGTCTCTCGCTGATTGGCTGCTAACCCGCTAAAATAGCGGGTTAGGCAGAACACATGAAAAAATACTTTATTGCTGGCATCCTCGTTTGGGCACCATTGTCGATCACTATTTGGGTGATTGCTTGGGGCTTGGGTCTGCTCGACGGTGTTTTTGGATCGGTGATGCATGCCATCATCATGGTGCTTCCTCACGATGCAGCTGTAGATGTGCAGCATTTCCGCGACCTTCCTGGCGTTGGCATCCTGATCGTGATCGCC
Organism: Polynucleobacter sp. JS-Polo-80-F4; assembly: GCF_018881965.1. Taxonomy (GTDB): domain Bacteria; phylum Pseudomonadota; class Gammaproteobacteria; order Burkholderiales; family Burkholderiaceae; genus Polynucleobacter. The sequence continues at coordinate 650,559 of NZ_JACVPI010000001.1, read as the reverse complement.
GTCATTATGCTCACTGGTTTAGTAGCGATTAGCTTTGCCGGCCAGTGGTGGGTACGGATGTGGAATAAGCAAATCAATCGTATTCCAGTTGTGCGTTCGATTTACTCTAGCGTTCAGCAAGTTTCATCCACTTTATTTTCTGGTAGCGGCCAAGCTTTTAGCAAAGCCTTACTCATTCGTTATCCCCATGCAGATTCTTGGGTGATTGCTTTTCAAACAGGTACACCTGCCAAAGAGGTGACTGCTAAATTAGGCGAAGATTACGTCAACGTATTCTTGCCAACAACCCCAAACCCAACCTCTGGTTTTTTCATGATTGTGCCGCGTGCACAAACGATTGAATTAGAGATGAGTGTGGAAGAGGCTTTGAAACATATTGTTTCAATGGGCTCTGTTCCCCCTAATAGTTCTAGTGGTCCAACTGCATCTCAGTTGCCACACCATTTTTGATTTATAGGAAATTGTTATGTCGATGCGAAGCCATACCTGCGGCCAGGTAACCGATTCACTGATTGGTCAAGAAGTCACACTCTCCGGATGGGTTAATCGCCGCCGTGACCATGGAGGCGTTATCTTTATTGACCTGCGTGACCGCGAAGGTTTTGTGCAGGTTGTTTGCGATCCTGATCGTCCTGAAATGTTTGCGCTGGCTGAGCAAGTGCGCAGCGAGTTCTGTATTCAGATCAAAGGCCTTGTTCGTGCACGCCCTGCTGGTACTGAGAACGTCGACTTGGTTAGCGGAAAAGTGGAGATTCTCTGCCATAGCTTAGTGATTCTGAATGCTTCAGTCACTCCACCATTTCAAATTGATGATGAGAATTTATCTGAGACTACTCGTCTGACTCATCGTGTACTAGATCTTCGTCGTCCACAAATGCAAAAGAATTTGCGTTTGCGTTACAACGTCGCAATGGAATGCCGTCGCTATTTAGATGACGCTGGCTTTATTGATATCGAAACACCAATGTTGACAAAGAGCACTCCAGAAGGCGCGCGTGATTATTTGGTGCCATCCCGTGTACATGATGGTCAGTTCTTTGCATTGCCGCAGTCGCCACAATTGTTTAAACAGTTGTTAATGGTGGCTGGCTTTGATCGTTACTATCAAATTACCAAATGTTTCCGCGACGAAGATTTGCGTGCAGATCGCCAACCTGAATTTACTCAGATCGACTGTGAAACTGCTTTCTTAAGTGAGTTAGAAATTCGTGATTTGTTTGAAAACATGATTCGTCATATTTTCAAGAAGACGATGAGCGTTGAGTTGCCTAACCCATTCCCAACCATGCCTTATTCCGAAGGTATGGCGCGTTTTGGCTCTGATAAGCCGGATTTACGTGTGAATTTTGAATTCACCGAGTTAACGGATTTAATGAAAGACGTTGATTTCAAAGTATTTTCAGGAGCCGCCAACCAAGACGGTGGGCGTGTAGTGGGTCTATGCGTACCTGGTGGTGCTGAAATCAGCCGTAGCGAAATTGATGACTACACCCAATTCGTGAGCATCTATGGTGCTAAAGGTTTGGCTTGGATCAAGGTTAATTCGGTTGCTGAAGGCCGCAATGGATTGCAGTCACCAATTGTCAAGAATTTGCATGACGCTGCCATCGAAGGCATCTTGAAGCGCACTGGTGCAAAAGATGGCGACATTATTTTCTTCGGTGCAGATAAAGAAAAAGTAGTAAACGATGCAATTGGTAATTTACGTTTACGCATTGGCCACTCTGCTTGGGGTAAAGCGCACGGTCTCTTTACTGAAGGTTGGAAGCCATTGTGGGTAGTTGATTTCCCAATGTTTGACTACGATGAAGGCGAGGCCCGTTGGGTTGCTTGTCATCATCCATTCACCAGCCCTAAGGACGAGCACATGAAGTATCTGGAATCCGATCCAGGTAAGTGCTTGGCTAAAGCGTATGACATGGTGCTAAATGGTAGTGAAATTGGTGGTGGCTCTGTTCGTATTCACCAAGAAGCAGTTCAAAGCCAAGTTTTCCGTGCATTGAAGATTGATGCGGAAGAAGCACAAGCGAAGTTTGGTTTCTTGTTGGATGCCCTTCAATATGGTGCGCCTCCGCACGGTGGCATCGCATTTGGCCTTGATCGTATTGTGACGATGATGACTGGTGCTGAGTCGATTCGTGATGTGATTGCCTTCCCTAAAACACAACGTGCACAATGCTTGTTAACTCAGGCTCCTAGCCCAGTCGATGAGCGCCAGTTGCGTGAGTTGCATATCCGTTTGCGTCAAGCCACACCTGCCGCTTAAAGTAACTTAAGTAGCACCTATTTTGAAAATCCCTATTTCGGTTTTAGTAGTTATCTATAAATCGAATAGGGATGTTTTATTAATAGAGCGGGCAGATCGTGCGGGCTTTTGGCAATCAGTCACCGGCAGTCTTGATGCACCGGATGAAGATTTGGCCTTAGCAGCCGCCCGTGAAGTTTTTGAAGAAACAGGCATTGCTGTTGATCAGCTGCCAACAGGTGCATTACAGAATCTACATCACCAGATCGAATATGAAATCTACCCCGAGTGGCGTTTTCGTTATGCCACTGGAGTCACTCGAAATACTGAACACTGGTTTGCGCTAGAGGTCCCTGAAAATACCCCAATCAAACTATCTCCTAGAGAGCATGTAGCTTATGAGTGGCTGCCATATAAAGAGGCGGTAAAAAAATGTTTTTCTCCCAGCAACGGCGAGGCTATTCTGAAATTGTTTTCTACAAACTAAGCTCAGTTAAATAGTGAATTAGGAATAAGATAGGGCGATGAGACATTCATCAGGGCATCATCACGGTAGTGCAGATTCAAAAACACCAGGGCGGAGTGATTGGCGTGTTATTCGCGATCTCCTTCCTTATCTGCTGGAGTATCGCTTTCGGGTATTGATTGCCCTGAGCTGCCTAGTTGCCGCCAAGGTTGCCAATTTGGGTATTCCGATTGTCATGAAAGAGTTAATAGACTCTTTAGACATCAAGGCCAGCTCCCCTCAAGCTCTTCTGATAGTGCCTTTGGGAATTATTCTTGCCTATGGTTTATTAAGAATTTCTGCGTCTGTGTTTACAGAGCTACGTGAAGCATTGTTTGCTAAGGTAACTCAGAACGCTGTTCGCAAAGTAGCGCTACAAGTATTTGAGCATTTGCATTCTTTAGCGCTAAGCTTTCATCTAGCGCGTCAGACGGGTGGAGTGAGCCGAGACATCGAGCGTGGTACACGCGGCATTCAGTCGCTGATTTCATACTCGCTCTATAGCATCCTACCGACATTAATTGAGTTTTGTTTGGTGTTGGGCTACCTAGCCTATTCGTACGATATTTGGTTTGCCGCAATTACATTCATTGCTTTAGTCTTTTATATCGCTTTCACAGTAGTGGTGACAGAGTGGCGCACCCATTACCGCCGAACCATGAATGATATGGATTCAAAGGCAAATCAAAAGGCAATTGATTCACTATTGAACTTTGAGACAGTGAAGTATTTTGGTAACGAAGCATTTGAGGCCAGCCGTTACGATGAAAATTTACTCCGCTATCAAGCGGCTGCAGTCAAGTCACAAAAGACCTTAGCCTTCCTGAATCTTGGTCAACAGATCATTATTGCAATTGGTCTAATGCTTATTCTATGGCGCGCTACGGTAGGTGTCGTCAATGGCACGATGACCTTGGGTGATTTGGTTCTGGTCAATACCTTAATGATTCAGCTTTATATACCGCTCAATTTCTTGGGTGTAATTTATCGTGAAATTAAGCAGTCTCTGACTGATATGGATCGCATGTTCTCTTTGCTCAATACCGATAAAGAAATTGCCGATTCTCCTGATGCAAAACTACTGCAAGTTCAAAATCATGGCCATGGTCCTGATGTGCGATTTGAGCATGTGTCGTTTCACTATGAAGCTAAGCGTGAAATTTTGCGCGATGTCAGTTTTAATATTCCTGCGGGAACTATTACAGCGGTAGTGGGTCAAAGTGGCGCAGGTAAGAGTACTTTAGCCAGATTATTGTTCCGTTTCTACGATGTGCAAACGGGAGCAATCCTAATTGATGGACAGAATATTCGGGATGTGACACAGGCTAGTTTGCGCAAGGCAATTGGCATTGTTCCGCAGGACACCGTGCTATTTAACGATACGATTGGCTACAACATTGCCTATGGCGATCCCTCAGCAACCATTGAAGAGGTGCAAGAGGCTGCTAGGGCAGCCCAAATCGACAGCTTCATTAGGCGCTTACCTGATGGGTATGACACCCAGGTGGGAGAGCGGGGCTTAAAGCTCTCGGGCGGTGAGAAGCAGCGCGTAGCGATTGCTAGAACACTGCTGAAGAAGCCTGCCATGTTGATTTTTGATGAAGCTACCTCAGCGTTAGATTCGAAAACGGAACGTGCTTTTCAGGACGAGCTGCTCGGTTTGGCTAAGAATCGTACAACCCTCATCATTGCCCATCGTCTTTCAACCATTATTCATGCGGATCAAATATTGGTCATGGATCACGGACAGATTGTTGAGCGAGGGACCCATATGGAGCTGCTTGCGCATCAAGGTAAATATGCTGAAATGTGGCAAATGCAAGAACGTGCCGCCCTTGATTAGAATAGCTTGATCACTCAGATTATTTCTTCGCCCTCTATGTCAGTAAATACAGAAACAATGCTTAAAAATGCTTTTGCTGCTGCAGTTGCTGTGGCGGATCCGCAAGTCATTGTTCCTCAATACTTAGCAAAGATATTTCCAAAGGGGCAGGAGCCTAAGGCAAGATGTTTGATTGTGGGTGCAGGTAAGGCCAGTGCTTCAATGGCTAGCGCGTTAGAGGCTTATGCAAAGGCGTATTGGCCGCAAGTGAAATTAGATGGGGTTGTGCTTACGCGTTACGGGCACAACTCGCCAACAAGTCATATCAAAATTGTTGAAGCAGGGCATCCGGTGCCTGATCAGGCCGGTATGGATGGAGCTAAAGAAGTCTTAGCGCTAACAAACACCCTGAAGCAGGGTGACGTATTGATTGCTTTGGTATCTGGTGGAGGCTCAAGCTTGCTTACCTTGCCGCAAGAAGGTATTTCTATTGATGACATGCGTAGGACCACAGAGGCACTCTTACGAAGTGGGGCACCTATTGAAGAAATGAATGTAGTACGTAAACATTTATCTGCAATCTTAGGCGGCAACCTAGCTAGGGTTGCGATTGCGCGTGGCGCACGAGTAGAGGCGCTATTAATTTCTGATGTCACAGGAGATTCGCCTGCAGATATCGCTAGCGGTCCCTGCGCTGCTGATTACTCTACCTATTTAGACGCACTCCATATTTTAGAAAAATATGATTTAGATGAGCCTTCTATTCCGGGGGCAGTATTAAATCATCTCAAGCAAGGTTTGGCTGGAGAAAAGCCTGAGACTCTGAAAGATGCTGATTTGGTGGATGCGCAAGTAGTGAATCATGTGATTGCAACTGCTTACAGAAGCTTAGAGGCTTCTGCCGACTACATTCGCACTCAAGGTTACGAACCCATTATTTTGGGCGATACGATTACTGGAGAGGCGCGAGAGGTTGGTATTGAACAGGCTGCCTTAGTTCGTGACTATTTGGCGAAGGGGTTTGATAAACCGCTCGCCTTGATTTCTGGTGGTGAATGCACTGTCACTATTCCGGCGGGTATTAAAGGACGTGGTGGCCGCTGTAGCGAATATTTACTCTCCCTATTTACCGCTAGTTCTGATTTGTCCAATATTGCAGCTCTTGCAGCCGATACCGATGGAATTGATGGTAGTGAAAAAAATGCGGGAGCTTGGTTTGATGAAGGCGTGCGTGAAGCCAGTCAAATCAGAGGTCTTGCAGCAGAGCCGTTCTTATTGGCACATGATTGTTATGGCTTTTTTGCAGAATTAGGCGCTTTAGTGGAAACTGGCCCTACACTTACTAATGTGAATGATTTCCGCATCATCTTGCTAGAAAAATAATATGTCCAATAGCCCTACTCAAATTCAATTGATTCAACCAGACGATTGGCATTTACATATTCGTGATGGTGAAGTGATGAAAGATGTTCTGGCAGATACTGCGCGTCAATTTGCACGTGCCATCATCATGCCAAACCTGAAGCCCCCTGTTACAACAGTAGATTTAGCTAAGGCTTATCAAGAGCGTATTCAGGCAAACCTGAATACTTTAGGCATAACTAGCTTTACACCTTTGATGACGCTGTATCTCACCGACAATACCTCTGCCGATGAAGTGCGCAAGGCCAAGGCCGCAGGCATTGTCGGTTTTAAGCTATATCCTGCAGGAGCAACGACCAATAGTGATGCAGGTGTCAGTGACCTCAAGCATTGCTATGCTGCATTAGAAGCGATGCAAGCAGTCGGAATGCCCTTGCTTGTGCACGGTGAAGTGACGCATGCGGATATCGATATCTTTGATCGTGAGGCAGTATTTATTGATGCAGTATTAGAGCCCTTACGCAAAAAATTTCCGGAGCTCAAGATTGTGTTCGAGCACATCACCACTAAACAAGCTGCTCACTATGTGCGTGATGCAGTGACGGGTGGAAAAAATACCATTGCAGCAACGATTACCCCACAACATTTATTGATGAATCGCAATGCGATTTTTGCCGGTGGTATTCGTCCGCATAATTATTGCTTGCCAGTTTTAAAGCGTGAAGAGCATCGTGTTGCTTTATTAGAGGCTGCTACTAGTGGTAACTCTCGCTTCTTTTTGGGTACTGACAGTGCGCCGCATGCTAAGGGTGCCAAGGAGGCTGTCTGCGGTTGTGCTGGTTGCTATAGCGCCTTTAATGCCTTAGGTTTATATGCTGAAGCATTTGAGAGTGTTGACAAGTTAGATAAGCTAGAAGGCTTTGCTAGTTTCTTTGGCCCAGACTTTTATTCATTGCCACGTAATACCAAAACAATTACTTTGGTAAAGCAGCCGCAAAATATCCCTGCTGAATTGCCATTGGGTGATGCCACTATTGTTCCATTGCGTGCCGGCGAAACCATCGCCTGGTCACTCGTTTAAAAAACTCAAATCATTCGTTTCTTAGCCAAATTCTCCTGACTGCGTTAGACTGCAGTCGCAGAGTCAATTGGGCAATCGCCGCCTCTTTATTGAGGGGGAGGAAAGTCCGGACTCCATAGGGAAGGGTGATGGCTAACGGCCATCCACGGCGACGTGAGGAATAGGGCCACAGAGACGAGCGTATTTAGTTACGGTGAAACGCGGTAACCTCCACCTGGAGCAATCCCAAGTAAGCAGGCGATGAGGCGTCCCGCTGAGTCTGCGGGTAGGGAGCTTGAGCCGTTAGGTAACTAACGGCCTAGAGGAATGATTGCCCCTAGATGCAAATCTAGGCGACAGAATCCGGCTTATCGATTGACTCTGCACTTATTCTGAAATGATTTCGACGCTGTAAGTCAGTTCTGCGGTTTTAGCCAACATGGTGGTCGCTGAGCAATACTTTTCATGAGAGAGCTTAACGGCGCGATCTACCTTTGCCTGGTCTAGACCTTTGCCCTTAACAATGAAGTGCAAATTGATCTTGGTGAAGACTTTAGGGTCTTCCGTGGCTCTTTCGGCTTGGAGTGCCACTTCACAGCCGCTAATGGCCTGACGGGCCCTCTGTAGGATTAAAACCACATCAAAGGCTGAGCAACCACCTGCGCCAGCTAAAAGGAGCTCCATTGGTCTTGGGGCGAGGTTTCTGCCACCCGCTTCAGGGGCGCCATCCATGTTCACGAGGTGGCCGCTGCCTGTTTCTGCAGAAAAAGCCATTCCGCCATTACCCAACCAACTTACTCGACATTCCATTATTAGTGACCCCTAACTTAATAAATTAATCAATATTATCAATAGTTTACCTATTCTAAGGGAAATTAAGTTGCTGCACAGCAACATAAATATATTGATTTCGGTCAATATTCTTGCGTTGCACCATGATCCTTGTGTAGAATAACCACATTGGTAGTCAGTCTTGTATAAGACTGCGACTTACCTCCCAGTGTCTCCTCCACCCAAACATAGGTGGATTCCAACCCAGGACTCGTTCCTGGGTTTTTTTTAGGTTACAATTCAAGGCTTTACTGAATTACCGAGCCGGTCAGCGGTAATTTGTTGTACCAGTTAAATTGCAGAATCTGCGAGCTTGCAAACATAAGCAGGGCCAAGGTGGACGTAGTTTGGTTGGGGTAATTTTTTTTGACCATAACAATTTGAGAAATCATGAAAACTTTTTCTGCAAAATCCCATGAGGTAGTGCATGAATGGTTCGTGATTGACGCTACGGACAAAGTCCTCGGTCGTGTCGCCAGTGAAGTGGCACTCCGTCTACGCGGCAAGCACAAGCCTGAATACACCCCACACGTTGATACTGGCGACTTTATTGTCGTTATCAATTCTTCTAAGCTCCGTGTCACAGGCACAAAAGGCTTGAACAAAATTTATTACCGTCACAGCGGATACCCAGGTGGTATTAGCTCGACTAACTTCGACAAGATGCAAGACCGTTTCCCAGGTCGCGCTTTGGAGAAGGCTGTGAAGGGTATGTTGCCAAAAGGCCCACTAGGCTACGCCATGATTAAGAAATTAAAAGTCTACGGCGACGCCAATCATCCGCATGCGGCTCAACAGCCAAAAGCGTTAGAGATTTAAGGAAACCAAATGGCTATTAATTACGGAAATTGGAATTACGGTACTGGTCGTCGCAAGAGTTCTGTGGCGCGTGTATTTATTAAATCTGGCAAAGGCGAAATCATTGTTAATGGTAAGCCTATCGATGCATATTTTGCTCGTGAAACATCACGCATGATCGCTCGTCAGCCTTTGGCTCTCACAGCCCACTTAACGACCTTTGATATCAAAGTAAACGTTTCTGGTGGCGGTGAAACTGGCCAAGCTGGCGCAGTTCGTCACGGTGTTACTCGTGCATTGATCGACTACGACAACGCTTTGAAGCCAGCCCTGTCTAAAGCAGGCTTGGTAACTCGCGATGCTCGTGAAGTTGAGCGTAAAAAGGTTGGTCTGCACGGCGCGCGTCGTCGTAAGCAGTTCAGCAAGCGCTAATTCTTTCAGTCGCTCAAGTTTTATCGAAAGGGTCGCGCAAGCGGCCCTTTTTGTTTCTACAATTGAGGTATTCAGGAGTTTTAAAAGAAACTTCTCACGGTCAGTATTTTGGAGAATGGCATGATTAAAGTTGGCATCGTAGGTGGCACTGGATATACCGGAGTGGAGCTGTTGCGTTTATTAGCACAGCATCCTGAGGTAGAGCTCACTGCAATTACTTCTCGTACAGAAGCTGGCATGCCAGTTGCTGACATGTTCCCATCTTTACGTGGCCGTGTTTCTCTGAAATTTACAACGCCTGATGAGGCCAAGCTAAATGAATGCGATGTTGTGTTCTTTGCAACCCCACATGGCGTTGCCATGGCGCAAGCAAAAGAATTACTGGCTAACAACGTCAAGATTTTGGATCTTGCCGCAGACTTCCGCCTTAAAGATGTGAAAGAATTTGCCAAATGGTATGGCATGGAACATAGCTGCCCAGAAATTTTGGCTGAGGCAGTTTATGGCTTGCCAGAGATCAATCGTGATGCCATCAAGAAGGCGCGCGTAGTTGGTTTAGCAGGTTGCTACCCAACTTCAGTGCAGCTTGGTCTTGCACCATTGCTGACGCCTAAATCAACTGGTGGTAAGCAACTGATCGATGGTAGCCATATTATTTCTGACTCGAAGTCAGGAACTTCCGGTGCTGGACGTAAAGCAGAAATTGGTACGCTCTTATCTGAGGCAAGTGATAACTTCAAGGCGTATAGCGTCAAAGGCCACCGTCATCTTCCTGAGATCGAGCAGGGCTTAAAAGCAATTGCTGGCCATGATCAAATTGGGCTAACCTTTGTGCCGCATTTAACGCCGATGATTAGAGGTATTCATTCGACCTTGTATGTGCGTTTGACTGACGCAGGTATAGAGGTGGATTACCAAAAGCTTTATGAGGACTTCTACAAAGATGAGTCTTTTGTGGATGTGATGCCGGCAGGTAGTCACCCAGAAACACGCTCTGTACGGGGTAGCAATGGCATCCGGATTGCGATTCATCGTCCAGGCGGTGGTGACACTTTAGTTATTTTGGTGGTGGAAGACAACTTGGTAAAGGGTGCTTCAGGTCAGGGAGTCCAGTGCATGAACCTCATGTTTGGCTTCCCGGAGACTACAGGCCTTACCCAGATTGCTGTATCTCCTTAATTTCATAAGGAATACCCCTTCAGCAAACTGGCCATTAAAAGCCTAAAATAAGCTATTGCCTTTTGAATTGGGAGTAAATCATGACTGAATTAGCTACACAACCTGCACAAGATTTAGCCGAGCCACCAACCCCATTGGTGTTCACGGATAGCGCTGCTGCGAAAGTGGCAGACTTGATTGCTGAAGAAGGTAACCCAGAATTGAAGTTGCGCGTATTCGTGCAAGGTGGCGGTTGCTCTGGATTTCAGTACGGCTTCACATTTGATGATGCTGTAAATGAAGATGACACCCTCTTTGAAAAGAACGGCGTTACTTTATTAGTAGATTCAATGAGCTTCCAATATTTAGTTGGTGCTGAGATTGATTACAAAGAAGACATCAATGGATCACAGTTTGTGATTAAGAATCCAAATGCGCAAACTACTTGTGGTTGCGGATCTTCTTTCTCTGCTTAATTAAAAAGAATTTAATTAATATTTAATTAGGCAGGATAGCAGGCACCTAGAATTCTAGGACCCCTCGCTCCCGTAACGGCTGGCAAATTTGCTGGCCGTTTTTCTTTATGAGCCCACGCAAGCCATGCAAAGGCAAGACCTTCCACAAGTTGCGGATCAATGCCGGCAGAATCACTAGTCGTAATTTCTAATGGCTGTTTGAAGAAATGATCCGACTTCGCTTTAAATAAATTCATCAAAGCATTATTTCGGGCACCACCACCACAGACAATCAGCTTCTGGGTTTGCGGGGCATAGCGTGCCAAAGACTCTAAGGCTGTGTGCGCTGTTAGATGAAGCAAGGTAGCTTGTACATCTTCACAAAGATAGTTTTCACTACCTAATTTTTCTTGCAACCATTGAAGATGAAAGTCATCTCTGCCGGTACTCTTGGGTGGGGCTTTAGTAAAGAAAGAATCGGTTAACATTTTTGTCAGCAATGTTTCATTCACTTTGCCTTGTAAAGCCCAGGCACCATTCTCATCAAATGTATTGCCTTGATGTTCATGTATCCAGGCGTCCATCAGCATATTGCCTGGACCACAATCAAAACCAGTGACTTCGCCACTCTTAGGAAGTAAGGTGAGATTGGCGATGCCACCAATATTGAGAATGGCTAAATTTTGATCTTCCACAAACTGCTGTGCATGAAAGGCTGGAACTAAAGGTGCACCATGTCCACCAGCAGCGAGATCCCGACTTCTAAAGTCAGCAATAACATCGATCCCAGTCTTTTCCGCCAAGAGAGCAGAATTCAGGGTTTGATGTGTGTATGCCATGTCACCCAAATGGGGTTGGTGGCGAATGGTCTGACCATGTGCTCCGATGGCGGTGATATCTGAGGGCTGGAGCTTAGTTTTCTTGAGCAATTGATGGATGGCTTCTGCATAAGCCAAGGCCAAGGCATTACCTGCTTGTTTTTCCCGATGGAGCTCATTTGGACCAGGGCTTTGGAGCTCAGATAAGGCTTTACGAAGCTCTGGTGAGAAAGGGGTGCTAACAGCGTCTAAGGCGCCAGTTTCTCCATTGGGTCCTATCTTGGCTAGAACGGCATCTATCCCGTCTAGGCTGGTACCAGACATCAGGCCGATATAGAGGGAATGGGGTTTGTTCATGTAGCTCTCAGGAATGCGACAATTATGCTTTAGCAATTTAACTACTAATTTAACTGAATCAGCAATCCGAATCAGCATGACGGCTAAACCAGAACAAAAATATCCTTTGACCCCTGAAGTCTTTGCAGCGCTCGAAGTCACCAAACGTGGCTGTGATGAGCTATTGGTTGAGGCAGATTGGGTTCAGAAACTTGCTCGCAGCCAGGCTACTAAGACGCCACTGCGGATTAAGTTAGGTTTAGATCCTACGGCTCCTGATATTCATCTGGGTCATACCGTTGTTTTGAATAAGTTGCGTCAGCTACAGGATTTAGGCCATACCGTTATTTTCTTGATCGGCGACTTCACCAGCATGATTGGTGATCCATCAGGCCGTAATGCTACCCGTCCTCCATTGACCGCAGAAGAGATTGCTGTCAACGCAGAAACATACTATCGCCAAGCGAGCATGGTCCTCGATCCCTCTAAAACTGAAGTACGTTACAACAGTGAATGGTGTGATCCATTGGGCGCGCGCGGAATGATTCAGTTAGCTGCTAAACATACTGTTGCTCGTATGTTAGAGCGTGATGACTTTACTAAGCGCTATCGCAATGGTGTGCCGATTTCGATTCATGAGTTTTTATACCCATTGATGCAGGGCTATGACTCTGTTGCACTCAAGAGTGACTTAGAGCTTGGCGGTACAGATCAGAAGTTCAATCTTCTGGTTGGCCGTGAACTCCAACGCGAGTATGGCCAAGAGCCTCAATGTATTTTGACAATGCCACTCCTTGTTGGTCTGGATGGTGTTGAGAAGATGAGTAAGTCCAAAGGTAATTACATTGGCATCAGCGAGCCAGCGGGTGATATGTTTGGCAAACTCTTGAGCATCTCTGACGATTTGATGTGGGATTACTTCACATTGCTGTCATTTAGGCCAATGGCTGAGATTGATTTGATGAAGCAAGAAGTTGCTGCCGGGCGTAATCCAAAAGATTGCAAAGTCCTGCTCGCGCAAGAAATCGTTGCACGCTTTCACTCGCAAGCCGCTGCAGAAAAAGCTTTAGAAGACTTTAACCATCGCGCTAAGGGCGGTGTACCTGATGACATTCCGGAGCTGACCCTCTCTGGCGCCCCTATGGCAATCGCGAATTTATTGAAGGCCGCAGGTCTTGCCCCATCGACATCTGAAGCGATGCGCAATATTGAGCAAAACGGCGTAAAGATTGATGGCGCAACCGTTGCTGATAAACAATTAAAGGTTGAGGCTGGAACTTACGTAGTACAAGTAGGTAAACGTAAGTTTGCGAAAGTGACCCTAGCTTAAATATCTAAGCTAGTACTGCCGCTTGGCGGTGTTAATCCAAAGTGCTCATAAGCTTGGCGGGTTGCCACTCTGCCTCTTGAGGTTCTTTGTAGATAGCCTTGTTGAATTAGGTATGGCTCAAGAACATCTTCAATCGTGTCGCGCTCTTCACCGATAGCTGCTGCCAAGTTATCAATACCTACTGGGCCACCATCAAACTTGTGCAAGATGGCTTCTAAAAGTTTTCTATCCATCACATCAAAGCCGCTCGGATCCACATCCAGCATCTTGAGCGCAGCATCCGCCATAGCTTTAGTAATCGTCCCATTACCTTTGACTTCTGCGTAGTCACGTACTCGGCGGAGTAAGCGGTTAGCAATACGAGGCGTGCCACGAGCGCGCTTTGCAATTTCAACTGACCCTTCTGGATCAATATCAGCCTTGAGTAAGCTGGCAGAGCGATTAATGATTTTGGTGAGTTCTTCTGTGGTGTAGAACTCAAGTCTGGCCACAATGCCAAAGCGATCGCGCAATGGGTTGGTCAGCATACCGGCGCGAGTAGTTGCACCAATGAGTGTGAAAGGCTTGAGATCAATTTTTACACTGCGTGCTGCAGGACCTTCGCCGATCATAATGTCTAGGCTGTAGTCTTCAAGTGCTGGGTACAAAATTTCTTCTACAACTGGAGATAAGCGATGAATCTCATCAATAAAGAGAACATCGTTTTCTTCTAAATTGGTGAGCAAGGCAGCAAGATCACCTGGCCTGTCAAGGACGGGGCCACTGGTTTGACGTAAGTTCACACCAAGCTCTCTGGCAATAATGTGGGCTAAAGTGGTTTTACCAAGACCGGGAGGCCCAAACAATAGGACGTGATCTAGGGCTTCTTGGCGCGCTCTGGTAGCGCTAATAAAAATCTCTAATTGAGCACGCGCTTTAGTTTGGCCAACGTACTCATCGAGTTGTTTAGGACGGAGGGCTCTCTCAAAGACGGCTTCGGCATTGCCGGCTGAACCACTCACAATGCGGTCGTTATTCTCCGGTAAATCTTCAGGAATTGAGCTGAGGTCGTCTGTATGTATTGCCATGCTGCAAGTGTAGTGGTTTTATGGCTTAGAAAGGTACTTCAATCCCATGCGGATACCATCGGATACCGAGGTGTCGGGAGGGATTTGCTTGAGGGCGAGAAGGGCTTCTTTCTCTGAATAGCCTAATGCCAAGAGTGCTTGCAATACTTCGCTGCTCGCTTCAATCGCTTGTGGTTTGCCACCAGCAATACCAAGGTCTGGAGCTAGCTTGCCTTTGAGCTCTAGACAGAGACGTTCAGCAGTTTTCTTGCCAATTCCAGGTACTTGGGTGAGGCGTCCTGCTTCTTGAAGTGCAATGGCTTGGGCCAGCTCATTGACACTCATCCCAGAAAGTACTGCTAAAGCTGTGCGGGAACCAACACCACTAATCTTGATGAGCTGTCTAAATGCCTCACGCTCAGTCTCAGTTGCAAATCCAAAGAGTTGTTGTGCATCTTCGCGAACTTGGAAGTGCGTGAGTAAGGTGATCTTTTGACCTGCTTGTGGCAATTGATACAAAGTGCTCATCGGTACATCAACTTCATAACCAATACCTTGGCAATCGACCAAGAGACGAGGAGGATGAACTGAAACGAGAGTACCTTGAATGCGACCAATCATGTAAAGATCTTAACCTGTTTGTATTGTTATTTCTTGCTACTCTTTTTGGGTACAAGAGTAGCGGTAATTGCTTTCGGAATCTGGGCATGATGCGCAGCGCAGATGGCTACCCCTAAGGCATCAGACGCGTCTGTTCCTGGTGCGCGATTAAGTTTAAGTAGGCGCTTTACCATTTCCTGGACCTGAGGCTTGGCTGCTCTACCAGTGCCAACAATGGACTGCTTCACTCTTAAGGCGCTGTACTCTGCCACAGGGAGTTTTTCAGATACTAGGGCAGCAATGACAGCACCCCGTGCCTGACCCAACATTAGCGTGGAACGAGGGTTGACGTTTAAGAAGACCTCTTCAATCGCCGCAGACTCTGGGCGATAGGTCTCTAGAACCTCTTTAACGCCTGCATAGAGAGCGCCTAAGCGCTCAGGCAAGCCTTTGGCTGGATCGCCACTTTCAATCGTCCCCGAGGCTACGTAAGTCAGTTTTTGGCCATCGACATCGATAACACCAAAACCGGTGATCCGTAAACCTGGGTCGATTCCTATCCAGCGCATAGCAGCTTTTTATTTCCGTCTTCTTCTATTGCTTAGTGACGGAAGTGACGTGTGCCGGTAAAGATCATGGCAATGCCATGTTCATTTGCTGCAGCAATGATTTCATCATCACGCATGCTACCGCCTGGTTGAATTGCGCAGCTTGCGCCACCATTCACAACGACATCTAGGCCATCGCGGAACGGAAAGAATGCATCACTTGCTACTGCTGAACCCTGAAGACTTAAGCCAGCGTTCTCAGCCTTGATGCTGGCCATACGTGCGGAGTCTACGCGGCTCATTTGGCCAGCGCCGATTCCGAGTGTCATACCATTTGCGCAGTAGACAATCGCATTGGATTTAACAAACTTGGCAACACGCCATGCAAACATCATGTCGTGCATCTCGCTTGGAGTTGGCAGACGCTTGCTGACAACGCGCATTTCACTCTCGAGAACATTTTTAGCATCAGGAGATTGCACGAGCAAGCCACCGCCAACACGCTTGAAATCAAAAGTATTAAAGGCGGTACCCAGTGGAATCTCTAGTAGACGTACATTTTGTTTCGCAGCAAAGATCGCTTTAGCTTCATCACTAAAACTAGGGGCAATCAATACTTCTACGAATTGCTTGGAGATAGCTTCAGCTGCAGCACCGT
Organism: Polynucleobacter sp. JS-Polo-80-F4; assembly: GCF_018881965.1. Lineage (GTDB taxonomy): Bacteria > Pseudomonadota > Gammaproteobacteria > Burkholderiales > Burkholderiaceae > Polynucleobacter. The sequence continues at coordinate 634,555 of NZ_JACVPI010000001.1, read as the reverse complement.
CACAGGGAACGTTAAAAGCAATAATGCCGCCAAACGCTGAACTAGGGTCAGTCTTAAAGGCTTTTTGATAAGCCTCAAGCGCTGTAGCACCAACAGCAACGCCACAAGGGTTCGCGTGCTTGATGATGACGCAAGCTGCAGCGCCACCGGCATTCCCAGTAAAACTCTTAACGCATTCCCAGGCAGAATCAGCATCCGCAATATTGTTATAGGAAAGCTCTTTCCCTTGTAACTGTTTGTAATTGGCTAGCGCGCCGTCTACTGGATAGATATCTTTGTAGAACGCTGCAGATTGGTGTGGGTTCTCGCCATAACGCATCTCTTGCACCTTCTCAAAGGCGAGATGTAATGTTTCTGGATAAGCAGAGCGGGCTTTGTGATCTAAGTCATCACCTAAGGCTGAGAGATAGTTAGCAATCGCACCATCGTATTGAGCGGTATGTGCAAATACTTTTTTCGCCAAAGCTAAATTGGTCTTGTAAGAAACCACATTGTTATTGGCTTTCATTTCATCTAATACGGGAGCGTAATCTTCTGGTGAAATCAATACAGTAACGTCTTGATGATTCTTTGCGGCAGCACGCAACATTGCTGGCCCACCAATATCAATGTTCTCAACGGCATCTTCAAATGAGCAGCTTTCTTTAGCAACTGTTTCATTGAAGGGGTATAGGTTAATGACGAGCATATCGATTGTGTCGATGCCATGTTCTTTCAGGGCTGCCATATGCTCTGGAAAATCTCTACGAGCCAACAGGCCGCCATGCACCATTGGGTGGAGGGTTTTTACGCGACCATCCAACATCTCAGGAAATTTCGTTAAAGAAGAAACCTCAACTACTGGCAGATTGTTTTCAGCCAAGAGTTTTGCTGTGCCACCAGTAGAAATGAGCTTAATGCCTTGCTCATGGAGGGCTTTAGCAAAAGGCACGATGCCATTTTTATCGGAGACGGAGAGGAGGGCTGTACGGATCATAGTTTTCGAAGATTAATTTAAAAAATGGCTTTGTTATTATTAGTGATGTTTGTGATTACTTCAGCAGTTGATGCTCAACAAGCTTCTTATGCAGAGTATTGCGATTGATGCCCAGATATTGAGCTGCTAACGATTGGTTTTGCTTGGCATGCTGCATTACTAATTCCAGCATCGGTTTTTCAACCACAGCCAATACCATTTGATAAATATCAGTCGGCGCTGTTCCTTTTAGATCCTGCAGGTAACCCTGCAATTGGGTTTCAATACATTCGGTAATCGGGTGCTTATTGGTCATAACAATCTATCAATACAAAAACTATAAAATAAAACAAGAAAATAAAACTAGGCAGCTCAATTAAGTCAGAACTATGCCGCTTCCAAAAATAACAAGCGGTCAGAATGGGATTTCATTTCGTCAAAAAAGTCATTGACCATTTGAAGTTGGGTCTTACAGTCGTCGGCGGTATTCATGCGCTGGCGAAAAGCATGTGAATCACGCAAGCCCTTGCAGTACCAGCCAATATGTTTGCGGGCAGTACGCAGGCCAATATGCTCACCATAGAATTCATAGTGATCCAAGAGGTGTGCATTCATGATGGACTGAATCTCATTGATCTCCGGGGTTGGTAGCTTGCCACCCGTTTCGAGATAGTGATTGATCTCACGAAAGATCCAAGGACGGCCTTGAGCGGCGCGACCAATCATGATGGCATCAGCACCAGTGATCTTTAAAACTTGCTCTGCTTTTTCTGGGCTGGTGATATCGCCGTTAGCCACTACTGGGATGTGTACATTATTTTTTACTGCGGTAATCGTTTCATACTCCGCCTCACCGTGATATAGGTCAGCCCTAGTGCGACCATGAACGGTAAGCATGGAGATGCCGGATTTTTCTGCAAGACGCGCAATCTCAATGGCATTCTTGTGCTCGCGATCCCAGCCTGTCCGAATCTTTAAAGTCACCGGTACTGCATCTGGTCCAATTCCAACAGCATTTACAACTGCTTCTAGGATTTGCTGCACTAAAGGCTCATCGCGCAGTAATGCGGAGCCAGCTGCAACATTGCAAACTTTCTTTGCTGGGCAACCCATATTGATATCAATAATCTGGGCGCCGTGATCGACGTTGATTTTTGCTGCAGCTGCCATCATCGCTGGATCAGCTCCTGCGATTTGGACTGCAATGGGTTTGAATTCACCAACATGGTTGGCGCGACGCTGAGTCTTTTCACTTTTCCAAAGCAGGGCATTGGAGGCCACCATTTCAGAGACGGCATAACCTGCACCCAACTTCTTGCAAAGCTGTCTAAATGGGCGGTCCGTTACCCCAGCCATAGGGGCTACAAATAACTTATTTGCGAGGATGTGAGGGCCGATATTCATCTAAAGGGTGCTTGGGCGGAAAGCATGACACTTTAGCACATTCAGGCCTTTATTTGCCTATTTTTTAGGCAGATTGCTTATTACAGATCAAACGGAGAATGCTTAAATTTTGAGCGTGATTTAAGGGCTTTAGCGCCTACCAAACATCATCTGGCGAGCTAAGGCTGTTTTGACAGGCGGAAGCCACTGGAGGGCCGATAAAGCCAATCCACGAGCCATCACAATTGGGGCTAGATTGGAGGTAAATACTCTAGCCATGAAGTCGGTAAGACCAATAGTGGTTGTTCTATCAACCTTGCGACTTTGGGCATAACTTTGAAGTGCATTGTGTATGTTTGCTGGAGAGTGTTCCTCTATGGATCCAGAAAACACCTCAACTAACTTCTCTGCAAGTAAAAAAGCATCACGCAAACCCAGATTCAAACCTTGGCCCGCTACTGGATGCAAAGTTTGCGCAGCATTGCCAATCCAAACTTCATTACCGTTGGTAATTTCTTTGCGATAGTTCAAACCAAGCTCATACAAGCGACGATCTTGAATTTTTAGAAAACGTCCAATACGCGAACCAAATTCTGCCTGCAGTTCAATTAAGAAATTGTCATCACTAAGTTCCAGACGACGTTGCGATGATTCTGGTGAGCCGCACCAAACCAGATTCAAAATATTAGAGCCGTAGTGGCTTGGCAAAACTGCCAAGGGGCCTTCGCTAGTAAAGCGTTCCCAAGCTTGATGAGGTTCCGCATTTTCAACCTCAACTAAGCCTACAAGGGCTGACTGGCCATAGTCTTTGCCAGACTCGACCCAATCTTGTGTCTTAAATAAACCACCTTCAGCATGCACAATACATTTGGCCTGGATCTGACTCTCTTGAGTATCCTTTTGTATATGCTCCCAAACAAAATTAGGGCACTTCGCTTGAATGACTCGTAGGGCTTGGCGCAGGGTGATGTGAATATCGCGATAACGAATGATGTGTCCTAATGCATCTTGCTTGAGCTCTTCTCGCGTCATGAGTGCGCGGCCAAAGCGACCCGCCTGCGAAACATGCACGCGATGAATTTGGGCAAAGTCTTTTGGCCAAGCGTTAATCGTATCAAGCAAAAGCTTGCTACCGTGCGAGAGAGCAATGCCCCTACTATCGGCACTTACTAAATCATCATCATTGCTGGAGTTACGATCAAGCAAAACAAGCTTTGCTTCAGGGAATTTCTGCAAGGTCCATGCAGCGCAAGCAAGTCCAACTGGACCGCCGCCCTGAATCAAGATATCGCAAGTAGATACACTCATTTTATTTGTATATCTCTATGCGTTTTTCATGAGCGCTTCAATCTCATCTGCTTTGACAGGCGCGCCACGAGAAATTAACTCACATCCTGAATCACTAATAACAGCATCATCTTCTATGCGAATACCGATATTCCAGAACTTCTCGTCTACGTCGTTTGCGGGCCTGACATAGAGGCCGGGCTCCACCGTAATCACCATGCCGCTCTTGAGAATGCGCCATGGCTTTTCTTCGCCGGTTGCATCCTGGCTAGCTTCACGATAAGAACCTACATCATGTACATCCATACCTAACCAGTGAGAAGTACGGTGCATATAGAAGCGACGATAGGCTCCAGTCTCGATGGCATTTTCCAAAGAACCTAGCTCTGTGAGTTTGAGAAGCTTTTCATCTAGAAGACCTTGAGTAAGCACTTTCAGTGCTGCCTCATGCGGCTGCATAAATGTATTGCCAGGCCGAGTCATTGCTATCGCGGCCTCTTGCGCAGCTAAGGTGATGTCATATAGGGCACGTTGTGGTCCAGTAAATTTTCCGTTAACTGGAAAGGTTCTCGTGATATCTGAAGCATAACCATCAAGTTCGCAACCGGCATCAATCAGGCAAAGCTCACCACTGCGTAATTCAGTCGAGCCGGCACGATAGTGAAGAATGCAAGAATTTGCACCACCAGCAACAATGCTGTTATAGGCAACGCTTTGCGAACCACTGTTACGGAACTCATGAAGTAATTCGGCTTCAAGATGATATTCACGCATACCGGGTTTACAGACTTGCATAGCGCGGATATGGGCGCGAGCAGAGATGGCTGCAGCGCGACGCATGATGTCAATCTCTTGCGCATCCTTGAATAAACGCATTTCATGAATCAGCGCCTCCACATCATGAAACTCTGATGGTGGGTTTATTCCAGAGCGTGCTTGTGCTCTTACTTGTTTCATCCAGTGACGCAAACGCCTATCGGCTTCAGCGCTTTCAGCAAGGCGTATATACACTGCATCTTCATCGGCTAACAAGTCACTGAGTTTTTGGTCTAGTTCTTTATTGCTGTGCGCATATTCAATCCCCAAAGCTTCTGGTGCTGCTTCTGGCCCAAGGCGAATGCCATCCCAGATTTCACGCTCTGGATCTTTGGGTCTGCAAAACAAGTGGGATTGAAGCTGGCAATTTTTACCATTGCCTGTAACTTTCATCACCAGTGTTGCGCCAGGCTCTTCAAAACCAGTCAAGTAATAAAAGTCACTATCGTGGCGATAAGGAAATTCACTGTCACGATTACGAGCAAGCTCAGGAGCTGTTGAGATGATGGCAATTCCTCCGCCAGTTTTGGCAAGGATTTGTTCTGCTAATTTGGTTCTACGAAGCTGATAAATGTTCGTTTTATTCATATGCTGCATTAAGCTCTTGTAAGCGTTGTGGTGTGCCTACATCGTGCCATGGACCGAGATATTTTTCACCAGACACTTTATTTTGTGCCATCGCAGCTCTCAATAGGGGCGCGAGCTTGGCTGGGACTCCAAATTCTAGGTCTTTGAAGAGGTCTTTGTGATAAATCCCAATTCCAGAGAAGGTGAGTTTTTCTGCTCCAATGGACTCGGTGTTGTTAACTGCAGTGCCTTGGAGGTAAAAATCTCCTTCGGGATGCTGGATAGGGTTTGGGACCATCAATAAGTGAGCCAAGGGCTTACTGGGGTCCATGCGCATTTTGGATACGGTTTCTAAAAGCTGGGTAATCGGTAAGTTCGGGCTAAATACATCGCCATTAATGACCAAGAGGTAGTCGTCTGGCGCAATGATGGGTAGCGCCTTACAAATTCCACCGGCCGTCTCCAGTGCACTTCCCTCAGGGGAATATTGAATGCGAAGACCAAATTGCTGACCATTCCCTAGGGCCCCCTCAATTTTTTCGCCTAACCAAGCATGGTTAATAACGACATCTTGAATACGAGCCCTTGCTAATGCTTCTAAATGCCATGCTAATAAAGATTTATTCTGAATACAGAGTAGGGGCTTCGGTAAATCATCCGTAAGGGGGCGCATGCGCTCACCTCTGCCAGCAGCAAGCAAAAAACAAGGAATCAGATCGCTTTTACTCATCAGGAGTTACTAATCATTCTTTATTGGTGCGCGTGGATTCTAGAATTCTGGCTAACGGTTTTAATTCAATATAGCGATTCGCTGTTGCAATCGCATATTCCAAAACAAGTGGAATGTCCTTAAGGTAACCATCTTTACCATCGCGATGAAAGAGTCTTGCAAATATACCTAGAACCTTAAGATGGCGTTGTAAGCCCATCCATTCAAAATCTCGATAGAACTGTCCAAAATCATTTGGCATTGGCAGGCCGGCCTTACGGCCCTCTTCCCAAAACTTAATCACCCAATCAATGACGCGTTCTTCTGGCCATGCTATGTAAGCATCACGCCACAATGAAGAGGCATCATAAGTAATAGGCCCGTATACCGCGTCCTGAAAGTCAATGACTCCAGGATTATTGTTTCCAGTCACCATTAAGTTGCGAGAATGGTAATCACGATGAACATAGACTCTAGCTTGGGCTAAATTATTTTCGATAATGAGCTCAAACGATTTTTTTAATTGCTCTATTTGTTGTTCGTTTAGTTCAGTATTGAGATGTTTCTTTAAATACCATTCAGGAAATAAATCTAACTCACGCTGTAATAATGCTTCATCATAATTTGGCAACACATTTGGCTTGCTCGCCAATTGCATCAGAACCAATGCATGTGTTGCATCTTGATAGAGATGATCGGCTGACTCGTTATTGAGTTCAGCAAGGTAGGTTTTGGTCCCTAAATCATTTAATAGCAAGAAGCCTTCAGCAAGGTTTTGCTCGAGGATTTTTGGCACATTTAAGCCTGCCTCTGAGAGTAATAAATCGACCTTAATGAACTCGTCCAGTGGCTCATGTTGGGGTGGGGCATCCATGACGATCAAAGTCCCAAAATTGGGCTTTTTGGACTCAATTCGGAAATAGCGCCGAAAGCTGGCATCAGCTGAGGCTGGCGCCAGGGAGTCGAGATCTAATTGCCAGCTAGCTTCCAGGGCTTTTAGCCAGTTGCGGAGGGTGTTTAAGCGTGAGTCAGTCATGGTCGATTCGTATAATAAGGCGGGTCTGGATCTATGAGTCATTATCGCCGTCGCGCCGGCCTTTGCGCCCCTCTTTTTTTGCATGTAACCCTGCGCGTAATGATGGGGGTTGCATTGCTTCAATTTGCCCTCTGCGGACGTGCTCAAGCGCCCGCTCCTTTGCCTGCAAATGCACAAGCTAATTCCAATACCGTTTTGATGCCAGATAGAGGTAATGTTACTGTTTTAAAGTTGGATGATCAGCTTCGGGTTGGCAAACCCATTAATGATGGAGAGGCCTTAACCTTTACTTCAAGCGATTCCATTAATGGAGTCGTTGATCGCGATATGCATTTAAAAGGACGAGCCCAAATTCGTCGTAACGGTGGCGTTATTAAGGCAGATGAAATTACTTATAACCCCGACACTGACGTTGCTGATTTATTGGGGAATGCGGAGCTCTCCAAGGGAAATGTAACTTTTAAAGGGCCTAAGGGAACTTTTAAAGTGGATGCGCGCGAAGGTTCCATGGAACCAGCCGCCTATGAATTAAGAGACAACGGCGGCAATGGCACTGCAAAAAAATTAACGATTGAAAATGCTGATGTCTTTGTGTTTGATAAAGCCACCTACACCACATGTACTCCGCAAAATATGGATTGGTATTTTTCAGCCAGTACTATAGAAATTGATAATGAACAAAAAGAAATGGTTGGAACGCACGGTGTAATGCGCTTCTTCGATGTACCCATTGCATATGTTCCTTATTTCACAGCGCCCACTGGTGGACAACGTCGTACGGGCTTACTTGCCCCAGTAGTTGGTTACAACTCTAATAACGGCCTTGATATTACGCAGCCGTACTATGTCAATATTGCCCCTAATCGTGACCTACTTTTATTGCCTCGCTATATGAATCATCGCGGTGCAATGCTTGGCGCTCAATATCGCTTCTTGGATACCCTCTATTCTGGAACTGCGATGGGTGAATATATGTCGTACGATAAAAAAACCGGTACTAGTCGCTGGAAATATGACTGGCAACAACGACAAGTGTTTAGTGGGGGCACAGGCCCTGGCGGTATTCCAATGCCAGGCTCATGGTCAGGTTATGCAAACCTAGCTCGTGTTTCAGATAATTTATATCCAACTGATTTTTCGCAGAGTATCGCAGGGGCTGTCACAAGTCAGTTTCGTCAGGAGGTGGGTACTACTAAAGGGCTGACAGGAAGTTTAAGCAATTGGATGGTGTCAGCCCGGGCATTAACATTTCAAACTTTGCAACCGGATCCTACTAATATAGTTCAGGCGCCATACAACGTATTGCCAAACATTACCGCCTCATATAACAATCGACTAACTCCAGCAGTCGCAGATACTAGTGGCAAGTACGTTACCTTGCCAACAGGGCCGGCAACCACTTTTTCTGCTGATTACACAAGGTTCTCTTACAACATTGCTGGAAACTTATCGTCTACTGCCCCAGGTGTTTATAGCCAAGCGGACAGGACGGTTGTTAAAGGCGCTATGGCTTTACCGCAAGTGACCCCAGGCTACTACATCACGCCAAAAGTCAGTTTTCAATCAAACATGTATAACGCCACTCCATTCGTAACAGGTGGAGCGCCAGTTGCACAAGGATTCACCATTCCAACCTTTAGCTTGGATTCTGCATTAGCCTTCGAAAGAGATGCCTCAGAATTAAAAGGTTTCTTTGGTCGCGATATGTTGCTAACTATGGAGCCTCGCGCTTTTTATGTTTACACGCCTTATCAGAGTCAGGCGCAGACGCCAATATTTGATACGGCGGATGCGGGCTTTGGCGTTTCCCAAATCTTTAGTGAAAATACTTTTATTGGTAACGACCGTATTGCAGATGCCAATGCTGCCACGCTTGGTTTAACAAGTCGCATGATTGAGGCCAATACCGGAGCGGAGCGCGCTAATGTGACCCTTGCTCAAAAGCAGCAGTTCACTGGACAGCGGGTTGGTTTGAACGGCACAATTTTGAATCCCACAACTTATTCAGATACTTTGGGCTCAGGCTCTGTGCGTCTGCTTGGTAATTTCAGTGCAGATGTTTTCGGTCAGTACAACACTCAGCTTAATCGTTTTGTGCAAACCACTGTTGGTGGTAGTTGGCGTCCGACTCAAGGTAGAAGTTTAAATTTCGGCTATCGCAATGTTTGGTCACCGCCAGTGCAGGCATCAATTCAAAATAACCAAGCATTCGTGCCTGCATCCACCACAACAGATCAATACAATATCTCTGGTCAATGGCCAATTACACGGGAAATTTCTGTTTTAGGCCGCTGGGGCTACGATGCCTTGACTACTAAGACCTTGAATACCTTGGTAGCCCTCGAATGGAGCAGAGATTGCTGGACCTTCCGAGGGGCTTATTCTCAAGTTTTGAATACTTCCCAAATAACCACCACCCAGGTACTCTTCCAAGTGGAATTTAAGGGCTTTGGTAGCGCTGGAAGCAATCCAGTTGATATCATGAAGCTAAATGTTCCTGGATATATGCCTACCTCTAAGCCTATACCACCTTCAACATACGAGAACTATCAATAATGCTTTGTATGAATCGCTTTAAACAAATTAGTATTTCCGCCATTTTCCTTGGCTTTGGGCTATTTGCGAACACCTCATTTGCTCAAGATTCAGCAAAGACAACTGCAACTGCAGAAAGTAAGATTCGGAATATTGATGGTGTCGCAGCAGTGGTCAATACAGGATATGTAACGCGTAAGGAAATTGATGACCGAATTGCTGCACTTAAAAAACAAGGCGTAAAACTACCTGAAGATGGGTCGGTACGCCAGGTAATTTTGGACCGTTTGATTTTAGAAAAAATTCAACTACAAAATGCCGATCAAGAAGGGGTCAGAGTTACCAATAAAGAGTTAGACAAAATTATTGGTGACATTGCTGCTAAGAACAAATTAAGTTATGCAGAATTCAAAGCTAAAGTAATCGCTACTGGAAGTACATTTGAGCGCTACAAAGAGATGTTGCGCGACGATGTCATCGTCAGTCGCTATCGAGAGCGCGAGGTTGAGGGTAAGTTAAAGATATCTGATGCTGAAATAGATAACTTCATTGCCGAACGTACTAGAGCCATGAATTCTGGTGGGGCACCAAGATCATCTCCAGCTGCTAAAGGTGAGCCAGAGGAGATTGACGTAGCTCAAATCTTTATTCCCGTGGATGTAGCTGCAGGAGCTGGTGCTCAAGCTGAAGCCAAGAAGAAGGCCGATGCTTTATTGCGTGATGCCCGTGGCGATGTTGATTTCTTGCAATTAGGGGCAATGGCCGCTAAAGACAATCCAAAAATTAAGTTTCAAGATTTGGGCTACCGCACTCCTGACCGTTTACCGCAGTTGTTTTATGAGGCTGTTCGTAATACTGGTGGTGGGCAAGTTGCTAGTACTGTTGTGAAGAGCCCGGCCGGATACCATGTGCTCAAGGTTTTAGATCGACGTGCTGCAGGGGCGAGTCCGTCACCTCAACAAGCTACCGCTGCAGATTCTGGCTCAACGACCCCCCAAAATATTCCTATTACGCAAACCTTATCTCGCCATATTTTGCTCAGAAGTCGTGCTGGCTTGAGCGACCAGGATGCTGAGAGGCGCTTACAAGGCTATCGGGATCAAGTGCGCGTCAAAACTGCTGATTTTGCAGAGCTTGCAAAAAAATACTCTGAAGATGGGTCAGCACCCAATGGTGGTGAATTGGGTTGGATGAGTCCTGGAGATTTAGTCCCAGAGTTCGAACAGGCAATGAATCGCTTGCAAATTGGTGAAGTGAGTAACCCCGTTAAAACTGAGTTTGGTTGGCATTTGATACAGGTATTGGATCGTCGCGAAGGTCAACTTACTGTTGAGAAGCAACGTCAATTTGCACGAGCAGCAATACGCGAAAGAAAGTTCGATCAAGCTTATCAAGAGTGGATGCGTGAACTGCGTGATAACGCAACTGTCAAAATTCTGAACGTGGATGATGCAGCAACCAGCGCACCTCGTTAATCTCGTTGTAAGTACCGGCGAACCAGCCGGTATCGGACCAGAAGTTTCTTTAGCGGCTTCGTTGGAGTTTCTACGTAAGCATTCTGATGCTCAAGTCACATTGCTAGGCAATGATCATTTATTGGCGCTGCCAAAAAATCTCAGCCCAGATTTGTCCAGTCGATTGCAGATTCAGTCTGTTGGGCTTGGGGCACCTGTAGTCTTGGGGGCTCTGGATTCGAATAATGCGCATTACGTTATTCACTTACTAGATCAAGCGATTGATGGCTGCCTTCAAGGGCGCTTTGATGCGATGGTGACTGCCCCACTTCAGAAAAGCATTATTAATGATGCTGGGACCCCCTTTACAGGACATACGGAGTATCTTGCACAGCGTTGCAAGGTTCCCCGTGTGGTGATGATGTTATGCGCACCATTGCCTAGTGGCTTCTTAGGACTTAAGGCACCTAGAGATTTACGCGTTGCTCTCGCTACCACGCATCTTCCCCTGAAGAATGTTTCGCAAGCGCTGAGCTATGACTTGATATTGGAAATAATTCAAATCGTTAACCAAGATTTGCAGACAAAATTTGGAATCGCCAAGCCCCTCATTCGGGTGGCAGGCTTAAATCCTCATGCAGGAGAGTCTGGGTATTTAGGCTGCGAAGAAATTGACATTATTTCGCCTGCAATCGAAGCCGCCAAACAGATGGGAATTCACGTTTCTGGCCCTTATCCAGGCGATACGATGTTTGATCCTGAATCTGTTGCGCAAGTAGATGCTTTCATCGCCATGTATCACGATCAAGGTTTGGCACCATTTAAATTTGTTACATTTGGTAATGGGGTAAACGTCACTTTGGGATTGCCTATCATCCGTACTTCCGTAGATCATGGAACTGCTTTGGATATTGCTGGTAAAGGTATTGCCGACTCGGGTAGCATGCTTGAGGCTTTGTGCCTAGCTTATGAGTTAGCGCTTAATCAACGAAAGCAAGGCTAGTAAATGCATCGCGCACGTAAACGCTTTGGCCAAAATTTTCTGCAGGACAACGGAATAATCTATTCCATTGTTGCGCTTATCAATCCCAGTTCAGATATGCATGTTATTGAGATTGGCCCTGGCCTTGGTGCATTAACGCTCCCCTTGCTAAGTAATCTTGATCACTTAGACCTTTTGGAGATTGACCGAGATTTGGTGGCTTTTTGGAATGAGAAAAACCTCAAGGGCCTCACAGTCATCGAAGGGGATGCGCTCAAATTTGATTTTTTGGCATGGGCTCAGAATCGCGCTGCCAAGCAAGGCTTATGTAAGGTGGTCGGTAATTTGCCCTACAACATCTCCTCACCACTATTGTTTCATTTGGTATCGGCTGCAAGTCATATTGATGAGCAGGTGTTTATGTTGCAAGCAGAGGTAGTGGAGCGGATGGTAGCAAAGGCGGGAGGCTCTGAATTCAGTCGCCTATCTGTGATGCTTCAGGCTCGATACGACATGGAGCTGGTATTAGAGGTTCCGCCAGAAGCATTTGATCCTCAGCCCAAAGTGAACTCAGCTGTTGTACGAATGATTCCGAGAAGAGACTTCGCTTTATCTAATGCGCAATGGAGCTCTTTGGAGAAAGTGGTTGCTGCAGCTTTTTCTCAAAGAAGAAAAATGTTACGTACTAACTTGAATGCTTTTGCAGATCGATTGAACTTGACTGAGACAGAGCTCAAAGCAAGAGCTCAAGATATTTCTGTTGATCGCTATATCGAGTGGGCGAAAGTTCTCGCCTCGTAATTTATTTGTAAGCGCTAGGGTCAATCACCCGCATTTCAGCTTCAATCCAACCCTCTACTTCTTTCTGAAGCTCTTCCGCTGACTTATTCGCGGAACTAATTGCTGGTCCAATTGAGAAAATGACTGTGCCGGGCTCCTTGATGAAGCTATTCTTTGGCCAGCAGCGGCCAGCATTGTGCGCAATCGGAATCACTAAGGCATCAGTCGCACTAGCAAGTCGAGCTCCACCTTTGCGATAGGGCTTATTTGAGCCGATAGGTGTTCTGGTTCCTTCCGGAAAGAGCATGATCCACTTCCCCTCACTTAAGCGTTTACGGCCTTGGGTGGCTACAGAATGGGCTGCAGTTTGCTTATTGGAGCGATTAATGTGGATCATCTTCAGCAAAGCTAAGGCCCAGCCAAAAAATGGGATCCAGAGTAATTCGCGCTTAAAGACAAAGCAGAGTTGTTTGGGTAGCAATGCAATATATGCAATGGTTTCGTAAGCAGACTGATGTTTGCTGAGAATGATGATGCGCTCATTAAGTACTGCTTGCATGTTTTCCATGCCGCGGATTTCATAATGAATCCCGCACAGTGGCTTTAGTAGGGCAATCACGATTTTGTTCCAGAGTCCAATAAAGGTGTAGCGGTTTTCTGGGCTTAGGAATGGAAAGGCCAACATGCATAGCACGGACCAAATAGGCGTGAATATCACTAAAAATAGGGCAAAGAGGATGGAGCGAATCAATTTCACGATTGGTCTAGACCTTATTTTCTAAAAGTGCATTTGCAAATGCCAAAAGATCAGCATGAATTTGTGTACCCTCTGGAAGTTTTCCTTTTTCGAGGGTTTTTTCTCCCTTGCCGGTTAACACTAGATGTGGCGTGGCGCCCAAAGATACCCCAGCCTCGAGGTCGCGCAAAGAATCACCCACTATAGGAACACCTGTCAGCGGCTTTGCGCTATCCGTCTTCTTGTAGCGCAAAGCAATTTCTTTCATCATGCCAGGGGCAGGCTTACGGCAATCACACTGATGCGCATCCTGATGAGGGCAAAAAAAGATGCTATCGATACGGCCGCCCAATGGCTTAAGCAGGGTATCCATCTTGCTATGCATGGCATGCAAGTCACTGATAGTGAAGTAGCCCCTTGAGAGACCGGATTGATTGGTTGCTATTGCAATGTGATAGCCCGCTTGATTGAGTAAGGCAATGGCTTCCAGACTTCCAGGAAGGGGGATCCATTCGTCAACTGACTTCACATAATCATCGCTATCTTCGTTGATCACGCCATCGCGATCAAGAATGATTAATTTAGAGGAGCTGGTGCTCATGCTAATTTGCCGAGATCGGCAACGAGATTCATTTTCTGGTGAAGTTGTTGCAGGAGGGCTAAGCGGTTATCGCGTAGCTCGGGATTGGGATCCATGACCATCACATCGGCAAAGAATTGATCAATAGGTCCACTCAAGGCGACAAGCGCTCTTAGGAGTTCAACAAATTGACGTTTTTCATAAGCTGTATTGAGTGCCGGGGTGACCGCTTCTAATGCTTGATGCAATGCGGCCTCTGCTGGAATTTGTAGTAATTTGGCTGAACATGCCGCAGGAATAGCAGTGGTCGTCTTTTTCAAGATATTGCTAATGCGTTTATTGGCAGCAGCGAGTTGGGCTGCTTCTGCGAGAGCATTAAATTCACGTAAGGCAGTCAGACGCTCAATTAAGTCATTAATTTGCGCTGGGTCTTGGCTCAGGACGGCATCAATTTCCGCACTAGTAAAGGCTTTGCCAGCAACGGACTGGTCGCGCAAATAAGCGCGCAGGCGATCAATAATGAAAGCGTAGATGTCTGCAGCTTTTGCTTTTTCTTGTACATCGGCTTGCGGGAATTGTGCGCGAGCTAACTCAATTAATTGCGGTAAATTGAGTGAAAGATTTTTTTCTAAGAGTAAGCGACAAATACCTAAGGCATGGCGGCGTAATGCGTAGGGGTCTTTATCGCCAGTAGGGGCAAGTCCAACACCCCAGATGCCAACCAAGGTTTCCAGTTTGTCAGCAATCGCTAAGATTGTGCCGGTTTGAGTTTGCGGGAGAGTATCGCCTGCAAAGCGCGGCATATAGTGTTCGCTACAGGCGTTAGCGACATCTGCATTCTCACCATCGTGGTTCGCGTAATAGCGCCCCATGATTCCCTGTAATTCTGGAAACTCACCAACCATATCGGTTAACAAGTCTGTTTTGGCAATTTCCGCTGCACGTGAAGCGAGCTTTTCATCGGCGCCTAGTTTCTTAGCAATGCCTACTGCAAGGCCTTGAACACGCTTAGTGCGATCCAGTTGATTGCCTAGTTGATTGTGATACACCACCTTGCCTAAATCTGCTACGCGGGAGGCTAGTGGACGTTTTTGATCTTGTTGAAAGAAGAAGCGTGCATCAGATAGACGTGGGCGCACAACGCGTTCATTACCAGAAATGATGGCATCTGGTTTATTAGTTTCAATATTAGAAACAATCAAAAAGCGATTGCGTAATTTCCCCTGTTTATCAGTTAATGCAAAATACTTTTGATTGGTTTGCATTGTCAAAATCAAGCATTCTTGAGGCACTTCCAAGAACTCTTGATCAAAATGACACTCGTAGATAGCAGGCCACTCAACGAGGGCTGTTACTTCATCTACAAGACTATCTGGCATCAACACCAAATCATCTCCAGCAGCTTTTAATAGCGCTGCTTCAATCTGCGCGCGACGTTGATTAAAACTAGGAATAATCTTTGCCTTGGATTGCAGGTCTGCCTCATACTGATCAGCGCTGCTGATCGTGACATTGCCGGGAGCCAGGAAGCGATGCCCCTCGGTTTGATTGGCTGCATCGATACCTAAGGCGCTGATGTTTAGGGTATTTCCACCGTGAAGTGCAATGATGCGGTGAGCTGGACGAGCAAATTGAACGTCAGCCAATTGACCACTCTTCTGTAGCACTTGATAGTGCATCATTTTTGCAATGGGCAGCTTATTTAATGTTTGCTCAAGGGCAGTTTGTGCTGTTTGCTCAAGGGCAGCGCCTTTAGCAATTACATTGAGATACAGAGCTTCATTCTTGCCTTCGCCCGATTTTTCTAAGGTGGCAAGATCAACATCTCCATACCCAAGTGCACCTAATTTTTTGAGTAGGGGTGGAGTGGCTTTACCTTCAGCATCAAATGCAATGCTGGTAGGAAGTAATTTTTCACGTACAGGAAAGTCCGGCGCTTGATCCAATACATTGCTGACTTGAACCGCTAATCTGCGTGGCGTAGCAAAACCAGTTACTGTAGATGAATCGGAGGCTAAGCCTGCAGATTTGAGGGCTGCAAAGATACCTTCGCTAAACGCATCGCCTAAGCGACGTAATGACTTTGGCGGTAGCTCTTCGGTAAATACCTCAATCAATAATGTTGCTGATTGGGGGTTTGAATTGGATGTACTCATAGATGGAATGCGGAAATCTCGATGTGCTTAAGCCTGAGCTTTAGCTTGACGTTGACACATTGGAAAGCCCAGCTTTTCTCTGGACTCAAAGTAGGCTTGAGCAACCGCGCGAGAAAGATTGCGAATGCGGCCGATATAGGCTGCACGCTCAGTAACCGAGATGGCGCCACGAGCATCCAACAGGTTAAACGTGTGGGCTGCTTTTAGAACCATTTCGTAAGCGGGTAATGCTAATGGAACTTCCATCAAGCGCTTGGCTTCACTTTCATAGTTTGTAAAGTTAGCAAACAATAAATCAGTATTGGAGTGTTCAAAGTTGTAGCAAGATTGCTCAACTTCGTTCTGGTGATATACATCACCATAAGAAATGCCGTCAGCCCAAACCAAGTCATATACGTTGGAGCAGTTTTGGATATACATTGCCAAACGTTCAATACCGTAGGTGATCTCACCAAGAACCGGTTTGCAATCTAAGCCACCTACTTGCTGGAAGTAAGTGAACTGAGTGACTTCCATACCGTTAAGCCAAACTTCCCAACCAAGACCCCAAGCACCTAGCGTTGGGTTTTCCCAGTCATCTTCTACAAAGCGAACATCATTTTCTTTGAGGTCTAGGCCTAAAGCAGCCAAGGAGCCTAAATATAAATCCAGAATATTTTCTGGGGCAGGCTTTAGTACTACCTGATATTGGTAGTAGTGCTGCAAACGATTTGGGTTCTCGCCATAACGACCATCTTTTGGTCGGCGGGATGGCTGCACATAGGCTGCTTTCCATGGCTCAGGACCAATTGCACGAAGGAAGGTTGCAGTATGGGATGTACCGGCACCAACCTCGAGGTCGATAGGTTGCAATAGGGCACAACCTTGTTGGTCCCAATAATCTTGAAGTTTGAGAATGATTTGCTGAAAAGTAAGCATGATTAACCTGGCTAAGCCATTGATTTTACATGGCTGGGGCACTCAAGAGTTAAAAAATGCTTAAAAACGTCTGTAACGAATCAAGCCCCAGAGCAAGAGTAGGCAAGAAATACCCAAAATCGGTAAATTGCCCCAAATTACATAAGGTGTTTTGCCAGAATAGGCTTGTACTTGAGTGGTGAGCGTAGCTTGGGTAAATTCTGGGAGTGCTTTGAGCACTTGGCCATTGGGGCCGAGAACCGAAGTAATACCTGTATTGGTTGCACGCAATGCGGGCAAACCAGTTTCTAAAGATCTCAGTTGCGAAAGTCTCAGTTGCTGGCTAGATGCTTGAGATTCACCAAACCAAGCAAGATTGGTCATATTGATGAGCAAGTTGACTGACTTATCACTGTGTTGAATACGAGATGTCAGTTCGCCACCAAAGACATCTTCATAGCAAATTGTGATGGCGGCATGAATATCGTCTTGGTCCTTACGCACAATCGTAAATGGTGCTTGATCCAATCTTCCTCTAGCAAAGTCACTCATAGGCACATGAAATGCTTTGACGAACCACTGAAAGCCTGGAGGGATGAATTCTCCGAAGGGAACGAGATGGGCTTTATCGTATTGATAGGGTGCCGCATCGGGAGAGAGTCCAGTTGCGCGATTTGAGTACTGCATGCCGGCTTCTCCAGGTACTTCACCAATTAAGCCAAGCAGGAGATTGCTACTACTTTTATTAGAAAAGTTTTGCAAGTAATCAAATAAGCCTATCGGCAAATTAGGAAGTGGCCATGGAAAAGCGGTCTCAGGAATGATGATGAGATTGGCTGCTTCTTTAGTGATTTCACCTGCGTAGAAATCAATCTGTCGACCAATAGCCTGGGGATTAAATTTTAGACTTTGCTCAAAATTGCCTTGAATGAGCCGAACACTAATAGGCTCTCCAGTGGGTTTTGTGAATGTAAATAAACCAGCAAGTTGTGAGGCAGTAATTGCAATTGCAATTAAAAAGAGGCTAAAAACTACGTGCTTGCGAAGTTGATAAATTTCCCAGGAAGCCCATACCGCTAAAAAGGTACAAGCTAGTCCACCAAAGAAAGGGGCTATAGGAGCAAAGGGGCCATTAAATTGGGTTTCTGCAAAACCCATCCATGGAAATCCAGTAAAGATATAGCCACGCAGAAATTCTGCAAGCACCCAGCTTGACGCTAAAAGCAGGCCGGATAAGCGATTCTTTTTAAAGAGCGGAATTGCTAATGTAGCTAAAGAAAAATAAATGGCTACATACGCTGATAGAAGAAATACACCCATACAAGCAAGAAGTGCATTCATGCCACCAACATCATGCAGGCTAATATAAAGCCACCAAAGACCAACAATAAAATAGCCAATGCCAAATGAGAGGCCCAGGGCGAATTGTTTTTTTAGGGATGCTGGATATTGGGAATCAAGGCGCCACCAGAGAAGACTTAAAACAGGAATTTGAATCCAGCCGCCATAAGGAAGTTCGGCAATAGCGGCAAGGGCGGCCCCTAATGCAAACAAAATAAAGACTGAAAAGATTTTGACGCTCATACGCGGACGATAAGAGTGCTGATCAAACAATATAAATCTCAGTCTGGTTTTTTATTGGTTTGCCGCGCAAGCAGAATATGAATTTGTCTTGGATCGGCGCGCTGTATTTCAAATTCAATGCCATCAATCTCAATCAGTTCACCCATCTTGGGGACGCGGCCTAAGTGTTGAATAACCAGGCCTGCAACTGTTTCGATATCTTCAACTTCAAAATGGGTGCCAAGTGTTTCATTAAATTGTTCGAGCTCAGTAATGCCCTTCACGCGGATATCACCATTATCCAGAGCAATCAGGTTGTCAGCCTCTTCATCAACATCATGCTCATCTTCAATATCGCCCACGATTTGTTCAAGCACATCTTCGATAGTAATAATTCCAGCTACGCCACTGTATTCATCTACCACTATAGCTAAGTGATTGCGATTATCTTTAAAGTCACGCAATAAGACGCTGAGACGTTTAGATTCTGGAATAAAGACGGCTGGTCGTAACCAATCTCGCACTTGAAAGTCTTTCTCAGTGGCGTGACGCAATAAATCTTTAGCCAACAAAATACCAATGACATTATCTTTGCTGCCTTCAAATACCGGAAAGCGCGAGTGCGCCGCTGTGATCACACTTTGAATAATTTCAGGAAGTGACCGACCAATATCAATCCAGTCAATTTGGGCGCGAGGCACAAGGATATCGCGGGCACATAATTGCCCGACTTGAAAAACCCCTTCAATCATTGAGAGAGCATCGGCATCAATTAACCCTTCAGATTGAGCCTCGCGCAGGGTTTCAATCAGTTCTTGACGTCGTTCACTGGGTTCTGTTGGCCCCGGACTTAAAAAGTCAGCCAAGCGGTCTAAAAGGGATTTATTGGGGTCAGGCATATAGCAAGAATAGCTTAGAAATATGGCAAATCAAGAATAGGGGTTAGTAAAGCCCAATTCTTGGAGAATTTGGATTTCCAGCGACTCCATTTTTTTGGCATCACGCGAAACTTCATGATCGAGCCCTTGGGCATGAAGACAGCCGTGCACAATCAAATGGGCCAGATGGGCTTTCAATGGCTTACCTTGTTCCCTGGCTTCTTTTTGAAGTACTGGTAGGCAAAAAATAATATCGGCCACCAAAACTTTTTTTGAAAGCTCATAAGGAAAAGTGAGGACGTTGGTGGCGTAATCTTTTTTACGAAAAGCCATATTCAACTTTTTACCTTCTGATGCATTAACAAAGCGAAGGGTAATCAAGCCACTAAAGGGCGTAGCACTCTTAACCCATTTCTTAATGAGGGCGGAGGAGGCTGCATTACTAACGGCGGATTCAATCGCAGGGCTCGCATACTGCAGATCAATTGTCAGTTTGAGAGGAGTCTTTAGGTCTTTAGTGGACATGTGTCTCTACCATTTCACCTCTGAGGGTGTAATTGAGTACCTCCGTGATGCGAATATCCACCATCTGACCGATAAGATTTTCAATATCTTGATCAGGTGCTGCGAAATGAATCACGCGATTGTTTTCAGCTCGGCCCTGTAAATTAATACCATCCTTTGCGAGGCCTTCGATTAATACTTTTTCCGTATTGCCCAACATTTTTTGACTAATTGCATTCGCTTGTTCTTCAACTAGCGCTAATAAAGTCTGGAGGCGCTTCAGCTTGACTTCATGGGGCGTGTCATCGGAGAGATTGGCTGCGGGTGTTCCTGGGCGCGGGCTAAAGATAAAGCAAAAGCTGTTATCAAAATTCAACTCTTTCACCATCTTGAGTAACTTTTCAAAGTCAGCCTCAGTTTCACCTGGGAAGCCCACTATGAAATCACTCGATAAGGTTAGATCAGGTCGAACGGCACGCATCTTGCGGATAATGCTTTTGAATTCTAAGGCTGTATAGCCACGCTTCATCGCAGATAGCATGGTGTCTGAACCGTGCTGTACGGGCAGATGCAGGTGACTCACAAGCTTAGGCACTTTGGCGTATACATCGATGAGACGTTGCGTAAATTCTTTGGGATGACTAGTTGTAAAGCGAATGCGCTCAACCCCAGGAATTTCAGCAATATATTCAATGAGTAAAGCAAAGTCAGCAATCTCTTCGGTGTCACCCATCTTGCCTAAATAGGCATTGACGTTTTGACCAAGCAGAACAATTTCTTTTACACCTTTGCTGGCAAGTCCAGCTACTTCAGTAAGAACATCATCAAACGGTCTCGAGACTTCTTCACCACGTGTGTAGGGCACAACACAATAGCTGCAATATTTGGAGCAACCTTCCATAATCGAAACATAAGCCGAACCACGGGTTTGGCGTGAGACTGGCAGATGATCAAACTTTTCAATCTCTGGAAAAGAGATATCTACTTGTGAGATGCCGGTTTTGCGTCGCTCTGCAATGAGATCAGATAGGCGATGGAGTGTCTGAGGTCCAAACACGACATCAACATAAGGAGCTCGACTGACAATCTGCTGGCCTTCTTGACTAGCTACGCATCCACCAACTCCAATAAGTAAGTCAGGATTTTTTTTCTTGAGCTCGCGTAATCGACCAAGATCGGAAAATACTTTGTCTTCGGCTTTTTCACGTATGGAGCAGGTATTCAGAAGGACGACATCGGCATCTTCAGGTCGATCTGTCATGACCATGCCTTCATCAGCATGGAGGAGGTCTGCCATTTTTCCCGAGTCGTACTCGTTCATTTGACAGCCAAAGGTTTTGATATAGAGCTTTTTCATATGCCGTTCTCAGGTTTATAGCTGGGGGCGAAGCTCAGATTTTACTGCCTAAGGCGTGCTCGGGCCGATGTTGTACTTATATAAGCCTGTAAGCCAGAATAGCCACGATTGTGGGTGGAATAGCTGCAACTAGTAAATACAGCGCTGAAACCGTGTGTCCGGGAAAGTAGCTGCGTAAGATTGCAATACCTGCTGGGTTAGGGGCATTGGCAATCACTGTTAGGCCGCCACCCGCAACTGCACCACCCACTAGGGCCAATTTGAACTCTGGTGATGTTCCGGTCACTAGCGAGCCTAGATAGGTGAGCGCAGCATTGTCAGTGAAAGCAGTGAGAACAAGGCTGCCATAAAAGACTGCCGTCGGACTCATCATTTCAAGAATAGGCTGAAGCCACCAGCCTTGCAAAGCACCTAATACAACTAAGCCACCCAAGAAGAATCCAACTAAGAGCGCCTCTTTCAGAATCAGGGGACTTTGATATTTAGGATAGGCTGTGGTGTATCCAATAAAGAACAGCAGAATCCACATAAAAATGACTGGATCGTGTGCAAAGAAAACTACTCCAAACAAGAATAACAAATGCATCAAGATCACTGCCAATGGAATCTTGACTTCCTTGTTATTGTCATTCGGTTCAATCAGTTGACGATGAAATAGAAGAGTTGCTGCAAGTGCGTTGATGAAAATCGCAATACATGACTCTAGGCCAAAGTTACTAAACATAAATGCTGAACTCCACCCCCAGGTGGAAGCCACCATGAGTACAGGCGGAGCCGCAAAGTTGGTGAGTGTGCCCCCAATAGAAATGTTTACAAATAAAACTCCCAGGGTTCCAAACAGAAGTGCTTTAGAGCATTGATGGCGATAAACTAAGTCACGTAATAAAAAAGCAGCCAGAGTCATCGCTGCAGGCTCGGTAATTAAAGAGCCTAGGAGTGGCGTAGCCCCAAGGGTTAAAAAATACAAGGCGGGAGCGCTTCGGATGCGGAATACCTTTTGCAGAACATTGGCTAGCGCATGCAAAATTTGGGTAGAAAAAGAAAGAACAGGCTTGGTACCAGCCACAATCATGATGGCAAAGACAAAAAGTGGTTCTGTGTAATTGCGTTTATTTAAAAAATCTTTGGCAGTACTTAAGTCATCGAAAAAAGAAATAAAAATGACCAAGATGGCTGCCCAAAAACCAAAAACAATCTCTACTTCGCCAAGGAGGTGCCATAGGCCGGCATGTCGTGGCGATTTTTTAGCGATGGATTCAAAATAGCCCGTGCAAAAGGTATGCAAAACAGCAATTGCAAAAATAAAGCTTGCGACAAGTTCTGTGGGGGTAAAGTTCATAGCAGAATGGTAGCAGGTGCCTGAGAACATTTTGGCATTGTTAATTTAGGAGATTTTGATGAAATTGAAGATTGGATATCAAGAGCTCATTCAGGTGGCAATGTCTGAAATTGAGACGCTATCGGTGGAAAAGGCACAGGAATTATTAACCGACTCAAATGTGGTTTTTGTGGATATTCGTGATGTTCGTGAATTAGAGCGAGAGGGCATGATTCCCAATGCATTGCATGCTCCTAGGGGAATGTTGGAGTTTTGGGTTGATCCGGATAGTCCTTATTACAAGCCTGTCTTTGGTGAAGGGAAAAGATTGGTCTTATATTGCGCCTCCGCATGGCGTTCGGCATTAGCCACGCAAACCTTGCAGAGAATGGGTGTGCCCAATATTTGTCATTTGCAAGGAGGCTTTAGTGCATGGAAAAAAGCGCAATTACCCACTTCAGAAAAAGCAGGCAAATCCCATTCCGGTTAAAGTCACCCTGTCATTTAAGCCATTGAAATAATTTTTTTAGGATCATTATGAGAAAAGTAGTCTCGCAGTTTGGCCAAGGCCCACTTCAGCAGAAATTGACTGCTGGTGATTTGCATTTTTTAGCGGATGCAGAAGTTTCTAAAGGCGGCTCTGGCACTGGCCCTAGCCCCCATGAGTATCTTGGCGCCGCTTTGGCTGCTTGTACATCGATGACTTTAAAGATGTACGCAGGTCGTAAGGAAATGAAATTAGAGAATGCGATTGTGACTGTAGCTATTGAGAGGGCTGATGATGTTGAAACGTTCTCTCGTGAGATTCAGCTGCAAGGAAATTTAAGCGCAGAAGAAAAAGAGCGCCTGCTAGAGATTGCAGATAAGTGCCCAATACACAAAGCCTTAGCGGGTCAAATCCAAATAAAAACCCAGCTGGTAAATTAATACGAGCTGGGTTCGTGTTGCTGCGTTACGGCCTTATTGGGCCAAGTGATGAAGCTTAGTTTGGTGCTTGCGCTGGCTGATTATTTTTTCCAGCGTTATAGCCAGCGTTGTAATTTGCGCCTTCATTTTTCTTGTATGCATCATAGACATAGCCAGATGCTGCGCCAACAGCCGCACCACCAACTGCACCCCAGATAGGATTGCCGTGGAAGATTGCAGTGCCAACAGCACCAGCTGCTGCGCCAATGCCTGCGCCTGAAAGTGTGCGTTGTTCTGTGTTGCTCATATTTGAGCAACCAGCGATTGCTAAAGTTGCTGCAGTAATTGCGATAATTTTTTTCATCTCAACTGATCCTTTAAATGAGTATTGTTTTAGCTAAGTTGCTTAGATTATTTTCTGGCGCAAGGGAAGCGTGATGCTAAGAAGCCCAAGAAAACACCGGATGCCGGCTTGTCAGCAACTTGCGGATTGCTTTGTGCAAATTTCACAAAATCGCCAATAACTTCATCGCGCGCTGGCGCTGGTTGCTTAACGCAAATAAATGGCTTTGCGCGTTGCGGGTGACGTGTAGCTAAATAGGTTTCATACACAGCAGTTGTAAAGCCAATACAAAAGCTACGTGATTCTGGGCTTGCAGGGAGCTTGCAAACGTTCGCGAGTTCTTCAGTGCTCAATACTTTGATGGTTTCTTGTGATTGGGCAAGGCCGGAAAATGAAGCTAAAGCGGCTAATGCAATGAGGAATTTTTTCATGGGTTCTCCCTTAGGTGTATGTAAAAGTGATAATAAACCATCTAAATGCTTATATATGCACTAAAAAAGTGCAATATGCCCTTTTTTGGCTTTTTAATTCCCCATAATGATGCAAAAAATAAGAGGGGAAATTTCATGGAAACTTTGAAGTCAGGTAGCGATGCATTATTCATCTTGCTCGGCGCCATTATGGTTCTGGCTATGCACGCAGGATTTGCATTCTTAGAGCTAGGAACCGTACGCAAGAAAAACCAAGTAAATGCTTTGGTCAAAATCTTGGTGGATTTTGCAGTCTCAACGATTGCGTACTTCTTCATTGGTTACAGCATTGCTTATGGTGTGAACTTTTTCTCTGGTGCAGAGTTTCTGGCAGAGAAGAATGGTTATGAGTTGGTGAAGTTTTTCTTCTTACTGACTTTTGCTGCAGCTATCCCTGCAATTATTTCTGGCGGCATTGCAGAGCGCGCTAAATTTAATCCGCAGCTGATTGCTACTTTTGTGTTGGTCGGTTTTGTGTACCCCTTCTTTGAAGGTATTGCTTGGAATCAGCATTATGGTATTCAAGCTTGGATCAAAGAATTTACAGGTGAAGAGTTTCATGACTTTGCTGGATCGATAGTGGTTCATGCGGTAGGTGGTTGGATTGCCTTGCCTGCAGTCATTCTGTTGGGTGCTCGTCGTGGTCGCTATACAAAAGAAGGTCAAATCTCTGCTCACCCACCTTCAAGCATTCCTTTCTTAGCTTTAGGTGCTTGGATTTTGGCGGTAGGTTGGTTTGGCTTCAATGTGATGAGTGCGCAAACCATCGACAAGATCAGTGGCTTAGTTGCGATGAACTCATTGATGGCCATGGTTGGTGGAACATTGGCGGCTTGGGTAGTTGGTCGCAACGATCCTGGTTTTACTTACAACGGCCCGCTTGCTGGTTTGGTGGCTGTGTGCGCAGGCTCAGACTTGATGCATCCATTAGGTGCTTTGTTTGTTGGCTTGGTTGCTGGTGCTTTGTTTGTTTACATGTTCACCTTGGTCCAAAACCGTTGGAAGATTGATGATGTTCTTGGCGTGTGGCCTTTGCATGGTTTATGTGGTCTCTGGGGTGGATTAGCGGCAGGCATCTTTGGAACCAAGGCGCTGGGCGGAATCGGTGGCATTACTTTTACTGGTCAGTTGATTGGTAGCGCTCTGGGCGTTGGGATTGCGCTAGTCGGTGGTTTTATTGTGTATGGCGCTTTGAAGGCTGTCTTGGGTATTCGGATGTCGCAAGAAGAAGAATTTGAAGGCGCTGACTTAAGTGTGCACCGCATTTCTTCTACGCCTGATCGCGAGCCTAACTGGTAATTCATTAATCTTGTTGTTTATCTATAGCCTGATTCATACCTATAATGAGTCATGGCTATATTTGAACTAGACGGAAATGCCCCGCAATTGGCTGAGGGTGCTTGGGTTGCCGAGAGTGCAGAAGTGATCGGCAAAGTGGAGCTCCATCAAGATGCGAGTATCTGGCCCAAGGTAGTTATCCGCGGCGATAACGATCTCATTCAAATTGGGGAAGGCAGTAATGTGCAAGATGCTTCTGTTCTGCACACAGACCCGGGTTTCCCACTCATCATTGGTAAGCATGTCACTGTAGGTCATCAAGTGATGTTGCATGGTTGCCAGATTGGAGACGGTAGTTTGATTGGTATTGGCGCAGTCATTTTGAATGGTGCCAAGATTGGAAAAAACTCTCTAGTTGGTGCGGGCGCGCTTGTTACTGAAGGAAAAGAATTTCCAGATGGCTCCATGATTTTGGGGACGCCTGCCAAGGCAGTTAAAGAGCTGACCTCAGAGCAAATTGCTGGTATCCACGAGATCTCTGGACGTTATGTCAAAAATGCACAGCGTTATGTCAAGACGCTGAAGAAAATTTCCTAACCTTCAAACTGTTGCCGGTTAAATATTTTGCTCTACGTATTTAATGTAGTTCTCCCAGTCTTCTTGCTGATCTTGATTGGCTATATTGGTGGGCGCACCGGTAAGTTAGGTATTAATGCTTCTATTGAGCTAAATCGTTTTGTTGTTTGGTTGGCCTTGCCTGCACAACTATTTAACTTTGCCGCCAATAGCGGTTGGGAAACACTTTGGCAGCCTGGTTTCATCGCCGCCTTTTTTCTCAGTTGTTTGATTGTGTTTGCAGTAGTGCTTTTCATTAGCTGGCTATGTAATCGAGATTTAGCAGCAGCCAGCTTTGATGGTCTTAGCGCCTCTTATTCAAATACTGGTTATATGGGTATCCCATTGTGCGTGCTCGCTCTTGGCCAAGATGGTTTAGCTCCCGCCATTATTTCTACCTTTATTGTGTTTGTGATGTTTGCTTTAGCGACAGTGCTCATTGAAATTGGCATCTTGTCACACAAGAAATCGCATGAGATTGTGTGGAGCGTCATCAAATCGCTTTGTACCAATCCATTATTAATTGCCCCTGTTGCTGGTTTAGTGTGGGCAGCTAGCGGCTTGACTTTGTATGATCCGATTGCGCAAGTGATTGCATTCTTGGCTGCCGCATCGACACCATGTGCACTGGTATCGATTGGTTTATTTCTGATGCAAAAAAGCACTGCTACCCCAGCTCAGGCTTGGGGCATCAGTTTGGCAAAACTGATTGTTCAGCCAATCATTGCCTGGATTATTGCAGTACCAATTTTGGATTTGCCGGGACTTTGGGTGAGCGCAATTGTGATTTTGAGTGCGCTTCCCACTGGCACAGGACCTTTTATGTTGGCACAGTATTACAAAGCTGACGGCAGCGTTATTTCCAGAGTGGTATTAATTACGACGGTGAGTTCATTGCTCACCCTCTCATTATTTCTGTGGTGGAGCAACGGGGTTTAATCCCTCTGCATCAATTTGTTTTTCCCAGGAAGCATCAATAAAAGCAGGCAATTGCATGCACTCATGAAATATTCGCATGAGAGTGGGAAATGGGCGCACATCTACTTTTGCGCTAAGCGCATTAAAAAGCTGGGGTACTAAGCAAACATCAATTAGGCCTGGTTGATCGCCAAAGGAAAATTTTCCCACTCGACGATCAAGGCTTAACTGCTTTTCAATACCCTCTAATCCTAAGTTGACCCAATGCTGGTACCACTCATCTTTCGCCTCATTACTAATGCCTAACTTTTTAATTAGGTATCTTAAAACCCGCACATTATTGATGGGATGAATATCACTGGCAATATCCATTGCAATTGCGCGTACCCATGCCCGATCAATTACATTTTTTGGCAAGAGCGCTGGTTCTGGGGCAACTTCTTCTAGATACTCAATGATTGCTAAGGATTGATGAATTCTTTTGTCGCTATCCTCAAATAAGGGAACTAGGCGATTCGGATTTTTACTGCTGTAAGCCTCTCCAATTTGCTCGCCACCATTTTTACTTAGATGCACCGGAATGACTTCGTAATCCATGTCTTTTAGGTTGAGGGCAATACGCACACGAAATGCGGCAGAGCTACGCCAAAAGCTATAAAGCTTGGGGGTCATATCAACACCTTATTTAATCTCATGGCTAACAGTATATTGAGGATGGTTATTCAAGTCTTCGTTCATACAAAGTGCATTAGACTCAATGCTATGGAAGATATTAATTTCTGGATTGGCATCATCGCCACTATGGCCTTTGCGGTGACAGGAGTCTTGGCGATTGCAGATCGTGGCGTAGATCTCTTTGGTGTTTTAGTGCTCGGGCTGATTACGGCTATTGGCGGCGGCACGATTCGAGACATCATTTTGGAGGCCCCAATTTTTTGGTCTGAGAATCAAATTTACGTATGGCTTGCACTTGCTGCAAGTGTCATCACTTTCTTCGCAGAGTCTTTCTTTACTCAACCACAAATTTATCGCTGGATGCTGTATATCGATGGTTTTGGTGCCGCACTCTTTGCTATTCAAGGCGCTGATAAAGCGTGGAGTATGGGTTATGGCCTACCAGTAGCGCCAGTTATTTTGGGTGTTGTTACTGCAATCGGTGGCGGATTATTGCGCGATGTTCTGGCTGGCAGAAAAACACTCATCATGTCGCATGAGCTTTATGCGATACCAGTAACTCTGGGATGTTGTGCCTATGTTCTGATATTGAACTTCTTACCTCAGTATGTAGTTGAGGGCTCCGTGATTTGCATGCTCGGAATTTTTGGACTACGCGCAGCAGCTATTTATTGGGATCTGCGCGTACCCAAAATGTTTATTACTAAAACGCGCTAATTTCCCATTTTCGTGGCAGGGGTTTTTATGCCCACTATATAAGGGCGCTGATCTCGCATTAGACGCTGGGCTAGTCCTTGTTGTGAAATTGCCTCTAGTTTTCTCATTTCTCGGGAAAACCCCGATCCTATTTGATGGGGAATTACCCTAACTAGTGGATTTCTTTGAATTTTTTCAAAGCATAATCAATCCGTTGTTTTTTATTTAATAAAAATAGTTAGGAGCTACTGATGTCAACATCAACTAAAGCAGCCCCAATGACCCCTGAAGAGCGCAAAGTTATTTTTGCTTCCTCATTAGGTACAGTCTTTGAGTGGTACGACTTTTATCTTTACGGTTCTTTGGCTGCCGTTATTGCCAAGCAGTTTTTCTCAGGCTTAGATGCTGGCTCTGCCTTCATTTTCGCTTTGTTAGCTTTTGCTGCTGGTTTTATCGTTCGCCCATTCGGCGCATTGGTATTCGGTCGCTTAGGCGATTTGATTGGTCGTAAGTACACCTTCCTAGTAACCATCTTATTGATGGGCGGTGCGACCTTCATCGTAGGTATCCTGCCTAACTACGCAACTATCGGCGTTGCTGCCCCAGTTATCTTGATCGCATTACGTATGCTTCAAGGTTTAGCTTTGGGTGGTGAGTACGGTGGTGCTGCTACTTATGTTGCAGAACATGCTCCTAATGGTAAGCGTGGTGCATACACGGCGTGGATTCAGACAACAGCTACTCTTGGCTTGTTCCTCTCCTTGCTCGTGATTTTGTTCACACGTGAATTCACTGGTCCAGACTTTGATGTTTGGGGCTGGCGCGTTCCTTTCATCGCTTCTATCGCATTGCTTGGTATTTCTGTATGGATTCGTTTGTCCATGAATGAATCACCAGCTTTCAAGAAGATGAAAGAAGAAGGCAAATTGTCTAAAGCACCTTTGACAGAGTCATTCGGTCAATGGAAGAACTTGAAGATTGTTATCTTGGCATTGTTTGGTCTGGTTGCAGGTCAGGCAGTGGTTTGGTACACAGGTCAGTTCTACGCTTTGTTCTACCTGACACAAGTGTTGAAGGTGGATCCAAAGTCTGCAAACTTATTGATTGCTGCTTCATTGGTAATTGGTACACCATTCTTCGTTATTTTCGGTGCATGGTCTGACAAGATTGGCCGTAAAGTGATCATCATGGGTGGTTTGTTGATTGCTATTATTTTGTACATCCCTAACACACCAGTTTCCTTGTTCAATGGCTTAACCCACTTTGCTAACCCAGCGTTAGAAAAAGCGATGGCAACTGCACCAGCAACAATTACTGCTGATGTGAATGAATGTACATTCCAGTTCAACCCAACAGGTACAGCGAAGTTCACAAGTTCTTGCGATATTGCAAAGCAAGTGATGGCTTCAAACTCTGCTAGCTACAGCACTATTGCTGGTCCTGCAGGTGGTACAGCGGTTGTGAAGATTGGTGATACAGAAATCACTGGCTACACTGCTAAGGGTCTTGAGCCTGCTGATGCTAAGGCAAAAGATGCTGAGTTTAAGAAAGCAATTCGTGAGGCGTTGAATGCTGCTGGTTACCCTGTAAAGGCTGATCCTGCTGCAATTAACTACCCTGCAGTTCTTGGTATCTTGGTAATTTTGGTGCTATTGGTAACCATGGTTTATGGCCCAATTGCTGCGATGTTGGTTGAGATGTTCCCAACCCGCATTCGTTACACCTCTATGTCATTGCCATACCATATTGGTAACGGTTGGTTCGGTGGCTTGTTGCCAACGATCTCCTTCGCCTTGGTAGCGCAAAACGGTAATATTTACTACGGTCTCTGGTACCCAATCATCATCGCTGCGATGACATTGGTAATCGGTACACTGTTTGTTAAAGAAACCAAAGACGTAGATATCTACGCAAAAGACTAAGTCTTTTTGTCTGCATTAAATAAGAAACCCGATCAGAAATGGTCGGGTTTTTTTATTCCCACAAATCTTTTTGATTGCGATTATTTAAAAGCTTTTGATTTTGCTGGGCGATAGAGGTTTCTCTTGCACCTGGAATTAAAGTAATTGCGCCGCCGGCACTTAGTAACCCACTTTTTAAAACACGCAAATACCAACCACTAAAGCCAGATTGCAGCATTGCCTTGCTTGCACCTTTGTAGCCAACAGCGGCATTAAATTTAAAGCAGGGCTCACGGAGTTTGACAACCGCAAATTCCAATTCTCCGATTTGCAGTCGATCTCCAATAAATACTTCTGTTTCCAGTAATCCTTCGATTGTGAAGTTCTCGCCGATGGCGCCATGTTGAAGGTCGACTGGCTTCTTGGTTTCGCGAGTGAGCAGCTGATTCCAAAAGGGATAGTGCTCTGCTGGATAAACATAAACTGCCTTTTCAATGCCGCCATGTACCGATAGGTCTGCTTGTTCATCGCCTTTAACGCCAAGCATAGTAATTTCAGCCGGAGTAGGATTTTCTAGATCGCTCACCACTTTCTTGCGAATGGCAGAGGCAACTGACTTGTAGTCAGGATGATGATTGCCAAATAAAGGCGCTACCTTACCGGCTGATATTGACAGAAGTCTCATAGGATAGAGAGGGACTTATAAATATTGATTAGTAACGGCAGCGTGCATCACTCTTGTACTTGGTGAAGTACACAATGAGGTCAGCTTCGGACTTGTATTGGGTGTAGTAAATCACGGCACGTGCATCACTTTTGTATTTGGTATAGAACCAAACACCAGGCTCGTTATCGCTGGGGTATTGTGTGTCGTACACAATGCAATTAGCTTCTGATTGATATTTGGTGACGAAGACTTTGGCATTGGCTTCTGACGGGTAATTGGTGACGAAGATTTGGGCTGCTGAGGCGCAAAGAGGTGTGCAGAGACTCAATAATATTGAGATAAAAAGGCGCGAGAAAAATGGATTGATCATTTGGGAATATTACGCCTTCTGCATTTTGCTTGTGGCTTGGGATAATATGAATGCAT
This sequence comes from Polynucleobacter sp. JS-Polo-80-F4, assembly GCF_018881965.1. GTDB lineage: Bacteria > Pseudomonadota > Gammaproteobacteria > Burkholderiales > Burkholderiaceae > Polynucleobacter. Next base: position 603,167 of record NZ_JACVPI010000001.1, on the reverse strand, counting down.
GATGAAATTCTCTCAAAAGAAAATAGTTGTCGCACTTAGTCAATTGGCGCTGCTCATTTCTGCTGTCATGGTGAGTCAGAGCGTTTATGCCAAGTGGGACGAAGAGCGTGACATGACAACTAATGGCAAAGAAGAATTGATCTATTACTACAAGACTAATGAGCAGGGTCAAAAGCTCGTATTGGATAAGTATGTAAAGCGCCTTATTTTTATACGCCCTGATAAGTTTTATAAGCGCTCCATTAAGCAAATCAAAATTGATGGGGTGCCCGTAGATGTCAATAGTGATCCCTTTTCCCGCTACCCCGAGCAAACAGCCATTGTTTTTGAAAATAAGGACGAAGTACTCAAAAAGCTCTTTTTAGCCAAGAAAATTGAATTTAATGTGCTTTATGGCCGGGATGAGGCGCTTAGTACGTTCCAGATTAAATGAGGGCTCAATTGGGGCTTGGGGGTGGCAACCCCGTTTCCTTTAGACAGATAGGTTCTGATCATTTACAATAGCGAGTTCGGCGAATTAGCTCAGCTGGTTAGAGCGACGGAATCATAATCCGCAGGTCCGGGGTTCAAATCCCTGATTCGCCACCAAATCTAAAGGCCATTGCCCCTCGGCAGTGGCCTTTTTCTTAGGGTGCTGGGGATGGCTAAATTTTGGAACTTTGTTATTTTCCAGCTTGGTTGGTTTGCCTGTGTGCTGGGCGCGGCCAATAAACAAGTGCTTTGGGCGGTAGTGGCCACTCTGGCCTATATTGCCTTCCACGCCTGGCGCTCACCCACACCAAAAACAGAAATCAGTCTTTTGTTCAAGGCCTTCATCTTTGGCTTGGTGGCCGACACTCTCATCATGCATTTGGGTTATCTCGATTTTCGGGATGATTGGCCTGCACCGTTTTTATCACCGCTCTGGATGTGGGTCCTATGGGTACTGGTTGCCACTACTGTTAATGGTTCCTTGACTTGGTTGCGCGGCAGACCTGTTTTAGGGGCTGTTTTAGGGGGTGTTGCCGGCCCCATGTCCTACGAGGCAGGTATTCGGATGGGGGCTGGATCTTGGGTCCCTGGCAGCGAAATCACCGGCTTTATTCTCGTGGGAGTGGTCTGGGCGGTGGCTATACCCCTCTTTTTCTACTGGGACCGAGCTAATCAAGCCCAGCCTAGTAAAGAATCTGTAAATTCAGTTTAAAAGTCGCTTGCAAAGACCACTGTTTTTATATACAGTAACTCCTAAGTTGTTACACAGTAGATAAAACTTCGGGAAAAAGCCCAGTACACAGTGAAAAGGGAATTAAAAATGGCCTTGGATAACAAAAAGCAATCAGCCTCTTCAGAATTTGAAGGAATGAGCGGAGACAAGCAAAAAGCACTCACAGCAGCGCTGGCGCAAATTGAGAAACAGTTTGGCAAAGGTTCAATCATGAGATTGGGCGATGCTGAAATTAGTCAAGATATTCAGGTGGTATCCAGTGGTTCACTCGGTTTAGATATCGCTCTTGGAGTTGGCGGTCTTGCACGTGGTCGTGTGATTGAAATCTACGGACCAGAATCTTCTGGAAAAACTACTTTGACATTGCATGCAATTGCAGAAATGCAAAAGCTTGGCGGTACTTGTGCGTTTATCGACGCAGAGCACGCTTTGGATGTGCAGTACGCATCACGCCTTGGCGTTGATGTAAATAATTTATTGATCTCTCAACCAGACACTGGTGAGCAAGCTTTAGAAATCGCTGATGCATTAGTGCGTTCAGGTTCGATTGACCTAATCGTCATTGACTCAGTTGCCGCTTTGGTTCCAAGAGCTGAGATCGAAGGCGATATGGGCGACTCTTTACCGGGCTTACAGGCTCGTTTAATGAGTCAAGCTTTGCGTAAGTTGACTGGTGCCATCAAGCGCACCAACACTACTGTGATCTTCATTAACCAGATTCGCATGAAGATTGGTGTGATGTTTGGTTCCCCAGAAACTACTACTGGTGGTAACGCTCTGAAGTTCTACGCTTCTATGCGTTTAGATATCCGACGTATCGGTAGTATCAAAAAAGGTGATGAGGTCGTTGGTAATGAGACCCGTGTGAAGGTTGTGAAGAACAAAGTTTCTCCTCCGTTCCGCGAAGCGATTTTCGACATCATGTACGGTGCCGGTATTTCTAGAGAAGGCGAAATTATTGATATGGGTGTTGAAGCTGACCTCGTTGAAAAGTCAGGCTCTTGGTATAGCTATAACGGTGATCGTATTGGTCAAGGTAAAGATAATGTCCGTGAGTTCTTGAAAGAGAACCCTGCTATTGCTAAAGATATCGAAGCAAGAATTCGTGAGAAATTAGGTGTTAAATCTGGTTCAGCAGTAGTGACTGATGTGCTGAGCGAGGAAGAAGAAGTCGAATAACCGCGTTGAATAATTCAATGTCAGAATTAAGTAGCAATAAGAAGGTCAAACAAAGCCCGAGTCTCAAAGCTCGGGCTTTGCGCCTTTTGTCGCAGCGGGAATATAGCCGCAAAGGCTTGGCTACCAAGCTCGCTGAATCAGAGGCTAGGTGGAGTAAGTTAGGCGGCGAGCAGGCGGAGCAAACTCCGGAATCTAGGCATTCTCAAATTGAAGCTGTTTTGGATGATTTTGAGGCTCGCGGTTGGTTATCGGACGAGCGCTTTGCCGAAGCGCTCGTTCGCCGCAGGAGTGAGCGCTACGGAATGCGAAAGATTGCCGATGAGCTCGATAGGGCGGGAGTTGACGCCAAGCAGTCGGCCAAGCTTCTTGGGGTCCTCAAAGAGACTGAATTTCAGCGCGCCTTTGATCTTTGGACTAGAAAATACGGGGTGCGACCTCAGGACCAAAAGGAGAAAGCTAGGCAGTATCGATTTTTGGCTTCTAAGGGTTTTGGCTCGGAAGTGGTCGCAAAGGTGATCGGTGGCCAGAGTCCTGATTAGGGCAATTACGGATCAGCAAAGGCAATTTGCGGCGTTGCAGCATGATAGACTTAAGGAGTCGGTCAAGCCGTTCACATTTATTCAAATTTGGCTAATTTAGCTATTTCTAGAGTAAGCATGGGATTAAGGCAACATCGGTTTTACTAATCCTCAATGCTTGCTAAAAAAGATACCGTTTCGGAGTAATTATGAAAATTCACGAGTACCAAGGCAAAGAACTTCTTCGCCAATTTAATGTGCCAGTTCCTAACGGCATTCCTGCATTCAGTGTTGATGAGGCTGTGAAAGCTGCTGAAAAACTCGGTGGCCCTGTATGGGTTGTCAAGGCACAGATTCATGCTGGTGGTCGCGGTAAAGGCGGTGGCGTGAAATTGGCTAGAAGCATGGATGAAGTGAAGAAATACGCTTCTGAAATTTTGGGCATGCAGCTCAAGACGCATCAGACTGGACCAGAAGGTCAAAAAGTAAATCGTCTCTTAATTGAAGATGGCGCTGACATTAAAAAAGAGTACTACTTCAGTATCGTTACAGACCGTGGCACACAAAAGAATGTGATCATGGCTTCCAGCGAAGGCGGCATGGATATTGAGGAAGTTGCTGAATCTCATCCAGAAAAAATTATCAAAGTATTTGTTGATCCAATGATTGGCTTGACAGACGCAGATTGCGATATCGTTGCTAAAGGCATTGGCGTTCCTGAAGCGTCTATTCCGATGGCGCGTGATGTATTTAAAAATCTGTACAAGACTTATTGGGATACCGATGCTTCATTAGTCGAAATCAACCCATTGATTCTTGAAGGTAACGGCAAGATCAAGGCTTTGGACGCGAAGTTCAACTTTGATCCCAATGCATTGTTCCGTCATCCAGAAATCGTTGCTTATCGCGATATCGACGAAGAAGATGCTGCTGAAATCGAAGCATCAAAATTTGATCTAGCCTATATCTCATTGGACGGCAATATTGGCTGTTTAGTGAACGGTGCAGGTCTAGCAATGGCGACCATGGACACTATTAAGTTGTTCGGCGGCGAGCCAGCAAACTTCTTGGACGTTGGTGGTGGTGCTACAGCAGAAAAAGTTACTGAAGCATTCAAGATCATGTTGAAAAACAAGAGCGTCGAAGCAATTCTGGTGAACATCTTCGGCGGCATTATGCGCTGTGACGTGATTGCTGACGGTGTTGTTACTGCATGTAAAGCAGTAAACCTCACAGTACCTTTGGTTGTGCGTATGAAGGGCACAAACGAAGAGTTAGGTAAAAAGATTCTTGCTGACTCTGGTTTGCCAATTATTAGCGCCGATTCAATGGCTGAAGCTGCTACCAAGGTAGTCGCTGCTGTTGCCAAAAACAAATAATTCAGGAATTTCGATATGTCTATTTTGATCAATAAAAACACCAAAGTCATTACTCAAGGTATTACTGGTAAGACAGGTCAGTTCCACACTGAAAAATGTCAGGAATATGCAAACGGCAAAAACTGTTTTGTTGCTGGTGTAAATCCTAAAAAAGCTGGCGAGTCTATTTTTAACATTCCAATTTACGGAACTGTTAAAGAGGCTGCTCAGCAAACTGGCGCAACTACTTCTGTAATTTATGTTCCGCCTCCTGGTGCGGCTGCTGCGATTTGGGAAGCTGTTGAAGCTGACCTCGACTTCGTGATCTGTATTACTGAGGGCATTCCAGTACGTGACATGCTTGAAGTGCGCAACAAGATGCATGCTAAAGAAGCGGCTGGCGGCAAGAAGACTTTATTGTTAGGCCCTAACTGTCCAGGCATCATTACTCCAGATGAAATCAAGATCGGCATCATGCCTGGTCATATTCATAAGAAAGGCCGTATTGGCGTTGTTAGCCGTTCCGGTACATTGACTTATGAAGCAGTTGGTCAGTTGACATCCATTGGTTTAGGTCAGTCCACAGCGGTTGGTATTGGTGGCGACCCGATCAACGGCTTAAAGCACATCGACATCATGAGAATGTTCAATGAAGATCCAGAGACTGATGCTGTGATCATGATTGGCGAAATCGGTGGTCCAGATGAGGCTGAAGCTGCTCGCTGGTGCAAAGACAATATGAAAAAGCCAGTAGTTGGCTTTATTGCCGGCGTTACAGCGCCTCCAGGTAAGCGTATGGGTCACGCAGGTGCCTTGATCTCTGGTGGTGCTGATACTGCAGATGCCAAACTTGCCGTTATGGAAGAGTGTGGTTTCAAAGTAACAAAGAACCCATCAGAAATGGCTGCTTTGTTGAAAGCCATGTTGTAAATAGCGACAAGGAAAAGGATGCTGTTAACACAGCATCCTTTTTTAGTATTAAGTATTAGTAAAAATAAAATAAAACATAAAAAACGTAGGAGACATGATGGATTTATCAGTATTTTCAGGACCAGCATTTTGGGCCGCTCTTTTATCAATTATTGTTGCGAATATTTTGTTGTCGGGTGATAACGCAGTTGTGATTGCGCTCGCATCACGTAACTTGCCGCCAGTGCAGCAGAAAAAAGCTATTTTTTGGGGTAGTGCTGCGGCAATTATCTTGCGCGTAGTTCTTACAATTACTGCAGTTCAGTTATTGACCCTGCCATATCTCAAGATTGTCGGCGCCATATTGCTTCTTTATATCGGTGTTCAGCTTTTGGCGGATAGTGGTGAAGAAGAAGATATGCATGCCCATCCAAATATCTGGGGTGCGATTCGTACGATCTTGGTCGCTGACTTAGTAATGAGTCTAGACAACGTTTTAGCAGTAGCGGCTGCTGCTCAAAAGGGACCAGAAGAAACTCGCTTGGTACTACTCATCGTTGGCTTGGGTTTATCTATTCCGTTGATTATTTTTGGTAGTGCTTTGCTCTTAAAGGTAATGGATCGCTTCCCTATCATTATTACTTTGGGTGCCGGTTTATTGGGTCTACTTGCAGGCGGCATGTTGGTTGAAGATCCAGCAATCAAGGACTCTATGCAGGCAGCATTTGAAGATGCACACATGATTTTTGAGGGCATTGGGGTTGCCATCGTGCTTTTGGTTGGCACATATCTCAAAAAGAAGCAGAACCATAAAGAAGCTGCGTAATTTCTTCGCATCAAATCAGAAAAGCCGGCTGAACATGCCGGCTTTTTTATTGCTCGCTTCCTTGTGACTGTCTGCGAAAAATTGGATGATCGAGTATTTCAACTGGGGGATTAGAAGATATGCACAAGATTGATACGGATATTCAGGGCACTCAAAATATGAAAGTGAATCAAGAGTCTGGCTTTACCTTGATTGAGGTGATGGTCGTTGTGGCCATCATTGGTATCTTGGTTGCTGTGGCAGTGCCGCAGTATCAGGACTATATAGCCAGAAGTCGGGTGGTTGAGGGTATGAATTTATCCTCTAGTGCCAAGCTTGCGGTGACGGAGGCTTTTGCAAGTCGTGGAACCGTCCCCATGGATGAAGCGACGCATGGATCTTTTACATTTACTCCTACTCGTAGCGTGAAGTTAATTGAAATCACCACATCAGGCGCTATCGCGATTGACTATCAGGTGAGCGTTGCGCCTGAAGGCAAAAACACACTTCATTTGGTGCCAACAAACGAGCCTGATGCCAATTCTCCTAGGCCTATTGATTTATCCAAACCAGAAGGGGCAGCATGGGCAGGTGGATGGTCATGCAGGTCTACTGAGACAAATTTAATTCCTCAGTTATTGCCATCTGAGTGCAGGATAGTGAAGTAATTAATTAGTCTTCAATAAAAAAGCTGCCCATGAAGCAGCTTTTTTATTGAAGAATTTAGAGGTCTTTAGGATTGCTTCCATTCTCCAGACTTCCCGCCACTCTTCTCTAGCAGCCGCACATCACCCATTACCATTCCTCTGTCCACTGCTTTGCACATGTCGTAAATTGTGAGTAGGGCTACTTGGACTGCGGTGAGGGCTTCCATTTCGACACCAGTCGGCCCTGTAGTTTCTGCTCTAACTCGGCAGGTAATGCTACTTTCTGGAGAATTGGTTTGGAATTCCAAGCTAACGTGAGTCAGCGCCAACGGATGGCATAAAGGAATTAGATCCGATGTTCTTTTAGATGCCTGAATGCCTGCAATTCGGGCAATACCCAGGACATCACCCTTTTTGTGGGTGCCTGCGCCTACCATTTTGAAGGTTTCGGGAAGCATGGTGATTTTGCCAGTGGCGATCGCTATGCGATGGGTGTTAGGCTTATCGCCAACGTTTACCATGTGGGCTTGCCCGCTCGCATCAAAATGAGTTAGTTTGTTCATGGGATAAGTTTTACCATATAGAGATGCAAGATATAAAGTCCGTTACAAAAACCTCTTTATTGCACCGTGCTTTAGCCATTCAGCTGATGGTCGGGCTGACTTGCTCTGGATTTCCTGCTTATGCAGCCACCCCCGCTGGGGATGTATCTGTGGAGGGTAATTCAGCCGCTATTCAGAATATCGGCAGGGCAATGCAGTCGCCCGATGCACGTCCCGCTAATGCGCCTACACGCAGCTCTATGCAGAGTCAGCCAACGATTATTTTGCCTGACATGGGTGATCCCGGCGGAGATGCCTTAAGTAGAATGGATGAACGTAAGTATGGCGAAATGATCATGCGCCAGATTCGTCCAGATCCTGATTATTCGAATGACTTACCGCTCTATGATTTTTTAAATCAAATGGAACGTCGCCTTTTGCAGGCTGCTAAAAAGTTGCAACTTGGGGGCGCAAATGAGCAGGGAAGTGGCGCTTATAACTTTGAAGTCTTCGCTGTAAAAGATAGCAGTATTAATGCGTTTGCATTACCTGGCGGATTTATTGGCTTTCATACAGGTCTGATTGTGAGTGCTGATTCTGATTCCGAGGTTGCCTCAGTAATGGGGCATGAGACGGGTCACGTATTGCAACGGCATTTGGCACGTCAGATGGATAAGCAAACTACCAATATGATGATTGCTTTGGCAGGTATGGTCCTGGGTGCTTTAGCAGCTTCCCGCAATCCTTCTGCCGCCGCCGGTCTAATGCAGGGCGGTCAAGCGGTTGCAGTCAACAACCAGCTCTCATATTCCCGTGATGCGGAGCGTGAAGCAGATCGTATTGGATTTCAGATTCTGGATGCAAGTGGATACGATGTAAATGGTGCACCAGGATTCTTCCAGCGCCTACAAAAGGCTACCGGGATCATGGATAAAGGGGTGCCTGGCTATGTTCGAACCCACCCCTTAACAACAGATCGTATTGCGGATATGCAAGATAGAGCGAGGACCGTGGGGTCGCGTAATGTCCCAACCTCTGTCGAGTTTTATTTCATAAAAGCTCGAGCTCGCATGGAGCAATCAGGTACCTCTAGTGGAATGTATGACTTGAAAAATACTTTTGAGAGCTACAGTAAGCAGCAATCTATCGGTAAGCAATTAGAAGGTTTCTACGGACTTGCGTTGATAGCGCAACGCCAGGGAAAAATTGACCAGGCAGAGATTGATTTGCAGCAAGCGCGTAATCTAGCTCAGAAGGCAAGTGCCCCTGGATCTCCAGTCCAAAGACAAAGTCTTTCTCTGGATATCACCGCCTCTGAACTGGCATTGGCAAAAGGCAAAGGAGAAGAGGCGTTACAAATAGCCCAGGCTACTTTGCGAGCCTACCCCCAGTCTTATGCCGCTGGCGCTGCCATGATTAATGCCGAACTAAAGCTAGGCCGCACTAATGATGCTATTACATGGTTAAAGGCTCGCACAAGGTCTCAGCCTAACGAGATTGTTTGGTGGACCTTACTTTCTCAATCCTATGATCAGGCTAAAAATGTCCCTATGCGCCATTACGCTCTCGGGGAAAAATATGCTTTAGAGGGTGCTTGGCCCTCAGCAATTGAGCAGTTGAGAATTGCTCGCTCTGCTGGTGGCGCCGATTTTTATCAAGGATCTAGTATTGATGCGCGTTTGCGTGAAATGCAAAGGCAGTATTACGATGAGCTCAAGGAGCAGGGCAAGAAAATGCCAGGCTAGGGCTGCGGTTTTGGAATGTAATTAAAGCGGGAAGCTAGCTCTTCAGAGTGAATAGGATCCAAAGGCAATTGTTTATCCCGCCAAAACCATGACCCTCCAAAACTACAAGCTTCTTCATGTAGTTTGGCAAGCCCAGAAAACTGATCTAAATCGTGATCATGCAACAAAGCGATTGTTTGAATAGTACCCTCAGTAAATTGACTGTTCTTGCTATCGTTGCTGTTGTAAATCATTTGATTTGCGTTTCCGACAATATAAATATTGCCATTCTCATCACTTAGTGCTCCAGCTGGATCCATGCTTTGATGGCATTGGTTGATGAAACTGAGACCTTTGTCACTAGGAAGGATTCTTGTAATCCAGGGGGTAGCATCTAGTGTTATGTAAACGCGCTGTGGCCCATTCTGAAAAAAGTATCTACCGAGTTCGTCGCAGGCATAGTTACGTGCGATAAATTCTTTCAGAGCAATATGTTGAATTACTTGACCTGGGAGATTGTTCAGTTGTGTGAACTCATCACGCATACGCCATTGACCACGACGATCTAAGGCAAGCCAGCCATAGCAATCAGGCACATTTGGCCACTTTATCAGTGACCTAAGTACTTGATCATCCATGCTCTTTAGTGCAGACCGTGCGGCGTAGAAGGGGCGTCGAAAGTGTCTTCAGTAGAGTGACTGGCATGCAGGTGAGCAATACGCCAACCCTGACTATCTTGCAGTAGTACGAGCGTGATATTTAGAAAAAATTCTGCTTCAACTTGATCGGCCCTTAGGTGCACTGCTTCAGTGGTGTCGTATACCGCAGCACCTAAAACAGAGTGACTAATACAAGCGATCGGTTCTAAGAATAGAGGCTGCTTTGCCAGCAGCCTTTCTAGACCTTCTCTAATTTCTGCATGACCAGTTAAGCGATGACCCTCTGGGAGAACGCAGGTAATGGAATCATCATCTAGCCAAATATCCAGGGCGCCTTGAACATCACGATGACGTAAGGCATCTCGCCATGCTTCTACAACTTCATCTGCATTGTGAAAGAGTCTGGCAAGTTTAGTCATGGCTTACTGTTCCTGGGTTATGGCTGTAAGGTATTGAGTGTAGCGAATACTTGTTCCGGCAAGATGTCGTTTAAGCACTTTAAGTGACCGAGTGGACATTCTTTTTTATGGCATGGGCTGCAAGGCAGGTTAAGCCAAATGACTTTAGCTTTATCTGACAGTGGTGGAGTATGCGCTGGGTCGCTCGATCCAAAAATGGCGACTTGAGGGGTTTTCAGGGCTGCTGCAATATGCATTAATCCCGAGTCATTGCTGATAACGGCTTTACTCATACCAATCAGGGCAATAGCCTCATCAAGCGAGGTATCTCCACACCAGTTATGAATGTGACCATCTTGGCTCGCTTGAGACTGAATTTCTTGGGCAAGCGCATGATCGCCTTTGCTTCCCAAAAGAATGATCTGATTATTGGGGTTGCTGGCAATTAATTTTTTCGCCAATTGTGCAAAGTGACTGGTCGGCCAGCGTTTAGTTGGACCATATTCAGCACCAGGGCACATCACGTAGATATTAGCCGGATCAATATTGGCACTTTTTAATTTTGCCTGTACTGATTGATTTGCGGCAGCAGATACATTCAACTTTGGAGTGAGATTACTTGGTGCCGCAGCAGTTTGATCTTTATTGAGAAGTTGACTTAAGGCAAGATAGTGTTCGACCATTGGTGGACGATGAACTTTGCTTGGGTTATCCAGCGAAAAATTAATTAAGCCAAAGCGCACTTCGCCGCGATAGCCAATTCGAAAAGGAATATTAGCAAGCCAAGGAATTAATGCCGACTTTAAGCTATTTGGCAATACAAAACAGGCCTGATATTTTTTTACTGCAAGTGCTTTGGCGAGCTTCTTACGCAGACACCATTGCAATTGTTTATGTTCGAACTTTGCTTCGATGACTTCGTTAACTTCTGGGCAAGCACGATAGATGGGTGCCACCCAGGTGCTGGCGAGTACATCAATTTTTGCTTCTGGATATTGCTCTTTGATATTGGCCAGTAAAGGCTGAGTCATTACAGCATCCCCAATCCAGTTGGGGGCGATGATCAGAATACCGTGCATGTAATGCATCCCGACTCAGCACCCCAGGGGGTGCTGATAAGGTTTAGTGACCGTGCGGCTCGGTGCCGGGAATGAGTTTGTACTCTGTGCCACAGTATGGACATTTGGCTTCACCGGTTTCAGTAATATCTAAGAAAACTCGTGGGTGAGAGTTCCATGCTGGCGTTTTATTGGTGGGGCAGTGCAGCGGCAAATCTTTGCCATCCACCATTACAACTTGAGCTTGAGTCATGTGCTATTTCCTAATTACTGAAATTACTTAACGTAAGTGAGCCAAGATTTGTATTTATCATTTCTGCCGTAAACAGCATCAAAATACGTTTTCTGAATTTTCTCAGTGATCGGGCCACGCTTACCATCACCAATCGTGCGATCATCTAATTCACGGATTGGAGTTACTTCAGCAGCAGTACCGGTAAAGAATGCTTCATCCGCAGAATAGACTTCGTCACGGGTGATGCGTTTCTCACGCACTTCATATCCTAGGTCTTTTGCGATCTGAATAACGGAGTCACGAGTGATGCCGTCTAAACATGAAGCCAAGTCTGGCGTGTACACAATGCCATTGCGAACCATAAAGAGGTTTTCCCCAGAACCTTCGGAAACATACCCTTCGGTGTCGAGCAATAAAGCTTCATCGTATCCATTGGCAGTCACTTCTTGATTGGCCAAAATGGAGTTGATGTAGTAGCCAGATGCCTTAGCGCGAACCAAGGAAGAATTAACGAAATGGCGTGTAAATGACGAGGTTTTAACCCGAATACCTTTGTTAAGGCCATCTTCACCCAAGTAGGCACCCCATTCCCAAGCAGCGATCGAGGTATGGATGCTGTTGCCTTTAGGGGATATTCCAAGTTTTTGGGAGCCAATAAAGATAATTGGGCGGATATAGCAGGCTTCGAGCTTATTGCTGTTAACCACGTCAATAATGCCCTTGGTGATCTCTTCTGGGCTGAAAGGCATGCTCATTTGGAAGATCTTGGTGCCATTAAAAAGGCGCTTTACGTGCTCCGGGAGGCGGAAAACGGCGGTTCCCTGGGGGGTTTTGTAGGCTCGGATGCCCTCAAATACACCCATTCCGTAGTGCAGGCTATGGGTTAATACGTGAATATTGGCCTCGCGCCAAGGAATTAGCTTCCCATCAGTCCAAATAAAGCCATCGCGGTCAGACATCGACATTTTCTTTACCTTTTGTGTCTATTAATTATCTGTAATCCAGGCATCCGGCCGATCGGGTTTGGTCTTCCGGCCCAGAATGCATTCAAGTCCTTATTGTAGAGCAGGCAGGACAGTCTGTCGGCTTGGATCCTTAGGGGTAGTAGCTGGGCCAGAGCCTTTAGAATGGAGCCTTCCCCATAAACCATCTTATTCACCCAAACTCATGCCGGATTCCTTATTTAAAGTTAAGCGTTTAAGCGAATTAGCCCAATCAGGTCAATTAAAGGGTAAGCGGGTATTTATTCGTGCCGACCTTAATGTTCCTCAGGATGAGGCTGGCAACATTACTGAGGACACTCGCATTCGGGCATCGATGCCAGCAATGCAGATGTGTTTGGATGCTGGAGCAGCTGTGATGGTGACCTCCCATTTAGGACGTCCAACCGAGGGGGAATTTAAACCAGAAGATAGTTTGGCTCCCGTTGCTGATCGCATTGCTAGCTTATTGAATCGCAAGGTTCCATTAATTAGTGATTGGGTGAACGGAGGATTTGAAGTAAATCCTGGCGAGCTAGTGCTGCTAGAAAACTGTCGTCTCAATGTTGGTGAGAAAAAGAATAGCGACGAGTTAGCTAAAAAGATTGCTACATTGTGTGATGTCTATGTGAATGATGCATTCGGAACCGCTCACCGCGCTGAAGCTACTACCTATGGCGTAGCTAAGTTCGCACCAGTCGCTTGCGCTGGTCCTTTGATGGCCGCCGAATTGGATGCATTGAGTCGTGCATTGGCAAGTCCGAAGCGTCCTTTGGTGGCGATTGTTGCTGGCTCTAAAGTTTCTTCTAAGCTCACAATTCTGAAAGCGCTCTCTGAAAAAGTAGATGAGCTCATTGTTGGTGGCGGCATTGCGAATACCTTTATGTTAGCCAAAGGTTTGCCTATTGGTAAATCGCTTGCTGAGCCTGACTTGGTTGATGAAGCCAGAGAGATTATGGAAATCATGGAAAAGCGTGGCGCCCATGTTCCGATTCCAGAAGATGTTGTAGTTGCAAATGAATTGTCTCCATTAGCCCGCGCAAACCGGGTTGCATCTGATCAAGTGGCAGAGGATGACATGATTTTGGATATCGGTCCAAAGACTGCTGCGCGTTTATCCACCATGCTCGCTCACGCTGGCACGATTGTTTGGAATGGTCCATTGGGCGTATTTGAAATTGATCAATTTGGCGGTGGAACTAAGATGTTGGCTGCTGCTATTGCGCACTCACCTGCATTTTCTATTGCTGGTGGTGGCGATACTTTGGCGGCTATTGCGAAATACGGTATTGAGAATCAAGTGGATTACATCTCTACTGGTGGTGGCGCCTTCTTAGAATTCTTAGAAGGTAAAACCTTGCCAGCCTTTGCAGTACTTGCTGAAAGAGCGAAAGACTAACTATGTTGAGAGCAACAAAGATCATTGCAACTTTAGGGCCCGCTTCCGAAAAGCCTGAAGTCTTGCGTGACATGATCCGTGCTGGTGTAGATGTTGTGCGGATGAACTTCTCTCACGGCACTGTTGCCGACCATAAGGCGCGTCATGACTTAGTGCGCACAATTTCTGCGGAAGCAGGTAAAGAAGTTGGCATTATGGCTGACTTACAAGGCCCTAAAATTCGTGTCGGTAAATTTGCTGATAGCAAAATTCTCCTAAAAGAAGGTGACAAATTTACTCTGGATGTGGCTTGCGAGCTTGGCGATCAAACCAAAGTAGGTCTTGATTACAAAGAGCTACCAGGCGATGTAAAACCGGGCGATCGTCTTTTGTTAAATGATGGTTTAGTTGTTCTGACAGTTGACAGTGTTAAAGGCGGAGAGATTTTTACTATTGTTGAGCAAGGCGGCCCCCTCTCCAACAACAAAGGCATCAATCGTGCTGGTGGCGGCTTGACTGCGCCCGCACTGACTGAAAAAGATATTGCTGATTTAGATGCTGCCATTGCGATGGGCGTGGATTTCTTGGCTATCAGCTTTCCTAAAGACGGTGCCGATATGGCCTATGCCCGTAAGTTGGCTGATGCCGCTAGTGCTAAGTATGGTGTTGGCAAAGTCAGAACGATTGCCAAAGTAGAGCGTGCAGAAGCGATTGAACCTGAAGCGCTGAAAAGTATTATTGCTGAGAGTGATGGCATCATGGTTGCTCGCGGTGACCTCGCAATTGAAGTAGGCAATGCCGCAGTTCCAGCCTTGCAAAAACGCATGATTAAGTGGGCGCGTGAAGCGGACAAATTTACGATTACCGCTACGCAAATGATGGAGTCCATGATTAATGCCCCAGTTCCTACTCGTGCTGAAGTGAGTGACGTGGCAAATGCTGTACTTGATGGCACTGATGCAGTGATGCTATCCGCAGAATCTGCAGCAGGTAGTTATCCTGTGCAGACGATTAAGGCGATGGCAGAAATTTGTATTGAGGCTGAGAAATCCGACCTTGTGAAGCTCGATACCGACTTCCTAGACCAGACTTTTACCCGCATTGATCAAACGATTGCTTTAGGAGCTTTATTTACAGCGCATCACCTGAATGCCGATGCTATTGCTGCATTGACTGATTCTGGCTCAACGGCGATTTGGATGAGTCGTCATAATATTCACGTGCCAATCTTTGCATTGACATCGAAGATTGCAACCCAGCGCGCTTTAAGTACCTATCGTAATGTCACGCCGATTGGCTTGGACTACACCAAAGACCGTGATACTGCCTTGCAAGAGGTAGAGGCTTGCTTGAAAAAAGTGGGCGCCGTTAAAAAAGGTGACACTGTAGTGTTAACTTCTGGTGAGCCGATGGGCGAACCCGGTGGAACCAATACCCTTAAGATTATTCATGTGAAGTAATTCACCCTGAAAACAGACTTACAACAGATTTATTTTTAACTTCATTACTATTTATTAAGAGAACACCATGGCTTTAGTATCTTTAAGACAACTCTTGGATCATGCTGCTGAAAATGGTTACGGCCTGCCAGCGTTTAACGTGAATAACTTGGAGCAAGTAACTGCGATTATGGAAGCGGCGAATGAGGCTGATTCCCCGGTCATCATGCAAGCTTCAGCAGGCGCTCGTAAATATGCTGGTGAAGCATTTTTACGCCATCTGATTTCTGCTGCGGTTGAGGCTTATCCTCATATTCCGGTGGTAATGCACCAGGATCATGGTCAAAGCCCTGCAGTATGTATGGCAGCAATCAAGAGCGGCTTTACTAGCGTAATGATGGATGGTTCATTGGAAGCAGATGGCAAGAGTGTTGCTAGCTACGAGTACAACGTCGACGTATCCAAAGAGGTAGTAAAGTTCTCTCACTCTATTGGGGTTACTGTTGAGGCTGAGTTAGGTGTTTTGGGCTCACTTGAGACTATGCAGGGCGATAAGGAAGATGGCCACGGCGCTGATGGCAAGATGACTCGCGAGCAGTTGCTAACCGACGTAGAACAGGCTGCTGATTTTGTGAAGGCAACCCAATGCGATGCTTTAGCGATTGCTATTGGTACTAGTCACGGTGCTTATAAGTTCACCAAAAAGCCAACAGGCGATATTTTGGCTATCGATCGCATTAAAGAAATTCATGCGCGTATTCCGAATACGCATTTGGTAATGCATGGTTCTTCTAGCGTTCCTCAAGAGTTGCTGGCGGAGATTCGTGAATTCGGTGGCGACATGAAAGAGACTTATGGCGTTCCTGTTGAAGAGATTCAAGAAGGCATTAAGAATGGCGTACGCAAGATCAATATTGATACCGATATCCGTTTGGCAATGACTGGCGCGATCCGTCGTTACTTTATTGAAAACCCATCCAAGTTTGACCCACGCGATTATTTAAAGCCTGCTCGTGAAGCTGCTAAAAAGGTTTGTATTGCTCGTTTCCAGGCCTTTGGTTCTGCTGGACAAGCCTCCAAAATTAAGCCGATTCCTTTAGAGAAGATGGCCGAGCTCTATAAGAGCGGAAAATTAACTCAAATTGTGAAGTGATTTAACTATGCCAGCTCTTTACGCTACCTCCATTAAGTCATTGCCTCTGTTGTCCAAAGGTAAAGTGCGCGATGTTTATGCATTAGATGATGACAAATTGCTAATGATTACAACTGACCGCCTGTCCGCATTTGACGTGGTGATGGGTGAGCCTATTCCTGAGAAGGGTGTGGTTCTGAATCAAATGGCTAATTTTTGGTTTGATAAATTGGCGTCTGTTATTCCAAATCATTTGACTGGGATTGACCCAGCTACTGTTGTTACTACAGATGAAGTTGATCAGGTTATAGGCCGTGCGGTTGTGGCTAAGCGTTTGAAGCCAATATTGGTTGAAGCAGTAGTTCGTGGTTATTTAGCGGGAAGTGGCTGGAAAGATTACAAAGAAACTGGCAAGGTATGCGGCATTGCTTTACCGGAAGGTTTGGAAAATGCCCAAAAATTGCCTGAGCCGATTTTTACTCCAGCGGCTAAAGCTGAAGTCGGTGAGCATGATGAAAATATCTCATTTGAAAAAGTGATCGAGATGATTGGCGAAAAGTTGGCCAATCAAATTCGTGAAGTGAGTATTCGTTTGTACAAAGAGGCTTCCGAATACGCTGCGACTCGCGGCATCATCATTGCCGATACCAAGTTTGAGTTTGGATTAGATGTCAATGGCCAGTTGGTGTTGATGGATGAGATATTAACCGCTGACTCTTCTCGTTTTTGGCCAGCGGAGACTTACTATGTGGGCTCAAACCCACCCTCTTATGACAAGCAGTTTGTGCGAGATTGGCTTGAAACCGCTATGGTGGATGGCAAGTTATGGCCTAAAACAGCCCCTGCGCCTCAATTGCCAGCAGATGTCATTGAAAAGACTGCCCAAAAGTACCGTGAAGCCCTTACCCGCTTAACTCAGAAGACGTAACTCAGGGATAATAGAGTCCTTAATAGATGGCAAGTAAATATTTAGGGCATTTGGAGAGGTAAATGAGCAAGAAGCCAATCGTCGGAATAGTGATGGGATCCAATTCAGATTGGGACACCATGCAGCACGCTGCTCAAATGCTCGAGCAATTTGGCATTGCTCATGAGGCAAAAGTCCTCTCCGCGCATCGTATGCCTGACGATATGTTCCAGTATGCAGAAAAGGCACAAGCCAATGGCCTGCAGGCAATTATTGCTGGAGCAGGTGGCGCAGCCCATTTACCAGGCATGCTTGCATCTAAGACTATTGTTCCAGTTTATGGTGTTCCCGTTGCAAGCAAATATTTGCGCGGTGAAGATTCTCTCTATTCCATTGTGCAGATGCCAAAGGGTATCCCGGTTGCTACTTTTGCGATTGGTGAAGCTGGTGCAGCTAATGCCGCACTTCATGTGATTGCTGGTTTGGCTTTACATGATGCTGATTTGGCTAAGCGCCTAGAAGATTTCCGTGCAAAACAGTCTGATACTGCACGTTCAATGAATTTGCCGGGATATTAATTACATGGCAGATCGTATGGAACCCATTTTGCCGGGTTCGTATTTAGGAATTTTAGGTGGCGGTCAATTGGGGCGAATGTTTACCCAAGCTGCTCAAGCGATGGGCTATAAAGTCTGCGTCCTTGATCCAGGATCTGACAGCCCTGCTGGCTCCATTGCAGAGAAGTTTATTCAAGCTGATTACACTGATAGTGCCGCTTTAAAAGAGATGGCCTCCCTATGTTCATCAGTGAGTACTGAATTTGAAAATGTCCCTGCTCAAGCTTTAGATGAGTTGGAGTCTCTGGGTGTCTTTGTGGCGCCGCGCAGTAGTTGTGTTTCTTTGGCGCAGAACCGCATTGCTGAGAAAAATTTCTTAGCTACTTGGAAATCAGAAACCAATATTGGTCCGGCCCCCAACTTTGTGATTGAGCATGAGGCAGATATTGCCCATACTCCAACAGATCTCTTTCCTGGAATCTTAAAAACTGCTCGTATGGGTTATGACGGTAAGGGTCAGGCGACTGTATATACATTGGAAGATTTAACAGCTGCATGGATTGAATTTGGGCGCGTACCTTGCGTGCTCGAAAAGCGCATGGAGTTAGATTTTGAAGTGTCCGCTTTGGTAGTGCGCGGTTATGACGACGCTGTAGTGGCCTATCCAGTGGCTCAAAATATTCATCGCAATGGTATTTTGCATACCTCGACTGTGCCAGCCCCGTCACTTAAGCCTGCTCAAGAGAAGAAAATTATTGATGCAGCTAAGGCACTTATTCGGAAGATTGATTACGTTGGTGTTCTTTGTGTAGAGTTTTTTGTTCTCAAGAATGGGGACATTGTTGCTAACGAAATAGCGCCACGCCCACATAACTCTGGTCACTACACTATGGATGCTTGTGTGAGCAGCCAGTTCGAGCAGCAGGTGAGAGCTATGGCAAGATTGCCTTTGGGTGATACCCGTCAGTTAGCCCCTGTATCCATGCTGAACTTATTGGGCGATCTTTGGTTTGAAGGTAGCGAAGACAAAGCGCGCGAACCAGCTTGGAACAAAGTGCTTGCTCATCCTGATGCGAAGTTACATCTTTACGGTAAGTCTGCCCCCCGCATTGGTAGAAAAATGGGTCACATTAACTGCTTAGGTGAAGCCCTCAATGAGGCTCGCCAAAATTGCGCAGCTGTTGCTATTGAATTAGGGATCGAGCCCTAGAATGTCTAGCGATAGTACGTCACTGCAATCATCGGCAGTGATTAATGAAGCAGTACAAACCTTGCGCGATGGTGGGTTGGTTGCGTTCCCTACTGAGACGGTTTATGGCTTAGGTGCAGATGCCAAGAACCCTGAGGCGATTAAGCAAATCTTTACCGCCAAAGGTCGTCCATCAAATCATCCTTTAATTGTTCACTTAGCTGCTCCAGATAAATTCGATCAAACTCACATTGATTGGGTTGCGCTATTGGCACCTTGGGTGAGGGATTTATCCGATGAGGCCATAAAGTTAATCAATTCATTTTGGCCTGGCCCATTAACGCTGGTCTTTAAGAAGGATAAAAGCGTTTTAAATGAACTAACAGGTGGGCAGGATACTGTAGCGATTCGTGCGCCTTCCCATCCGATTGCTCAAGAGCTATTACGTAAATTTAAAGGTGGAGTTGTAGCACCCTCTGCAAATCGCTTTGGCAAAGTATCCCCTACTAGTGCTGCAGATGTCCGTAATGAATTTGAAGGCATGTTTGATTTGATGGTGTTAGATGGTGGCGATTGTGAAGTGGGGATTGAATCAACCATTATTGATTTGTCCTCTGGCGATAAAGCGGTACTTCTAAGGCCTGGTGCAATTACTCCAAGTGAGATCTTCGCCAAGACAGGCGTGAAGGTTTATCAGCCTGGTGAAGTAAAGGCTAATGAGGCAGCCAATGAAGTAACAGCAGATCTTCCAAGGGTATCTGGAAGTCTTAAGGCTCATTACGCGCCAACTACACCTTTACGTTTATATGCTCCAGGGCGTGTCTTAGATGCCTTGAGCGAGTTTCCAGACATTAAATCGCGCGTCGCTGTAGCTGTGTGGGATTCTGAGTCTTCTTTAAGCGAGGATGGACATCCATCAGCTCACTTTGAGGAAGTGGAGGTTCCTAGTGATAGCAGCGCTTTTGCAAGTCTCTTATATCGCTCCTTACGTGATCTAGATCAGCAGGGCTGGGATTTAATATTGTTTCCAGAGCCGCCATCAGGCGAGGAGTGGGACGGCGTTAGAGATCGACTTCAGCGTGCGTGCTTTGGCTCTGGCCCATCTTCAAGTAGCCACGACAGCAACTGATCATGCGCCTCTAATCCTCTCCAAGCATTGGGGTGGTTGATGAATGAAGTTACCGCATACATCTTTCCAGATTTACTTAAAACATAACCTGAGATTGCTCGTACATCTGCAAGAGAGCCAGTCTTAATTCTGGCCTCGGGTTTTTTCTTCAGATGTAAAAACTTACGTAGTTGAACCATTAAACGATTGCGCATCGTGCCATCAGTACCGGCGATTGGTAGGCTATTGTAAAAAATATCACCCACGGGAAGATTGCGAGCAGTCAAGAGGAGTTGATTCATCTGGCTAGCGGAGATTGCTTCATTGCGAGACAGGCCTGAGCCATTCTCAATTACCAGCCCCTGAAAATCCAACCCATTTTGTTTTAGCCAACTCTGAATCACTAAGTCGCCATTGGCTGTAGTTGCAGGTTTACCCATTTTTTCTAAAGCCAGGGTCAGCAGAAGTTGACGTGCCATGACGTTGTTAGAGTATTTATTGATATCTAAAACATCGTCTGCGAGAGCAATACCCTCAAACTGAATTAGCAGTCGGGCTGCTAGCGGCACAGTACCGTTTTTTCCAACTGGTGGCTGTGACCATGTGCCGCCAGCCAATTCCCAGGCGGCAGCAAAACCTTGCGTTAGAAAGGTATTTGCATCAAGCGCGACAACATTAAAGTTCACGCCCTTGCAGGAACTTGGAAATGCTCCGGAAAACTGTGCAGTCAAAGGTTGATCAGTATTGCTGATACCTTCTGGATCTAAATTAAAGCGAATATTGCTTTTCCAGTTATCACACGATCGATCAACCAATTGCATTTGGTTGGATATTTTGAGTTGTGAAAGTGGCGGTGTGTAGCTGATATCGATAAAGTCGGCAGTACGTGACTTGCTGAGTTGAAATGAGAGCGTTCTAAATGCGTAGAGCAAGGGATCTGGCGGGGCGTTGTATGCGCGAAGAGATTCGCCATCAATGGTGTTGTGCTCCATTACGCTGGGCGCATAGGCGCTGCGATCAAAGAATAGATTTCCATCAATCTTCTGAATACCTAAGCCCTGAAGATCTTTCATCATTTTCGCAAGCTCTTCAGGAACGAGTTTAGGATCTCCAGTGCCTTGTAAATACAAGTTACCCTTTAAAACTCCCTGACGAATTACACCATCAGTGTAGACATTAGTGCGCCATCGATACTGTGGACCCAAGATATCTAGGCCACTCAATGTGGTGAGCAGCTTCATCGTAGAAGCCGGATTCATTGGATCGTTAGCGCGCCAATCTAAAACTTTCTTGCCAATATGCTTTCCAGGACGTCCAGGTTCGATCTCGGAAACTGAAATGCTTATCGTATCAAGCGGGATTTGATTGCGCTCTAGGCTGCTTGTTACGGATTGTGGAATGGTTAGTGATGGAGTTTCGCCGGCTAAGGCTAGAGAGCTAGCCAACCAAAAGAGAGTCGCAATAAAAGCAGATGGGCGGGAATAGTAAAAAAGCATCTCCCATAGGATAAACCTACCTTATCAAAGATTAAAGCTTTGAATATCGAGATTTATGCCTACTTATCATTTGATTTTGCTCTTCAAGTAATTGGATAAAAGAAGCAGTTCGGTTGCCTAGATCCCCGTCGTGTTCGAGATCCTGGCAGGCCTTAGAAAATTTTTCAGCATTAAGAAGCTGAGCCCCACCTTTCACTTTATGGACCATGCTTCTGAAACTGGCTTCATCTACCGTTTCATTCCTTAAGACAAGAAGGGTCTCATCATGAACCTTTTTAATTTCATCTAGGATGAGCTGAATGTATTCAGGGCTATTTTTAAGAAGATTCCCAAAGGCGGTAAATGAATACTCCTCCAAATCCTGATTGCCTGTTGTGGTTTCAGTGGATTCTTTAGTTTGGAAATAACGCGAGAGTTCATTTTCTAAGGCCATCAGGCTTAACGGCTTTATGAGAACCCCATTCATGCCGGCAGTCAAAAATTGATGGCGTGAGTCTAGGGCATAGATATCCGCAGTAATTCCAATAATGATGAGATCTTGATGCCCCTTATCGCGTAGATACTTGGCAAGTTCAGAGCCCTGCATTCCGGGGATGGATTGATCGGTTAAAAGTAGATCAAAATGTTTTTGGTTAATGAGATCTAGGGCGGTAGTGGCGTTATCGCAAACTGATGACTCGATGCCTAGGGCCTGTAGTTGGAGGGAAATAATTTGACGGCTGGCGGGATGATCCTCGACCACTAAAGCTTGCAATGGATGTTCACTACTTTGGGCATGTTTAGATACTAGCTTTCTAGGAGTATTGGTTTGTTCTGGAGCTGAAGTTCTGGTTGCAGCAATACTAGTACGCGGAAATGCAAGGCAAAAATGGATATTACTTCCATAGCCAGGAGAACTTTCAAAATAGAGTTGGCTATTCATGGAGGTGACAAGATGGTTGGTGATGGTTAAACCAAGACCAGTTCCATTTGCTTGTTCTGTAGTACCAGGTATTTGCTCAAAGGCTTGCAGCGCAAGGGTAATTTCCTCCGCTCCCATCCCAACCCCCGTGTCAATGATTCTGAATTCAATCAGCTGTCCCGCATGATCATCTGCTAAGACGCTGATTGAGAAATAAATCTCACCTTGATTGGTAAATTTGATGGCGTTACTAATGAGGTTTTGTAGTATTTGACGTAAGCGCAGGGTATCTAGCATCAATACTGCAGCAATACGCGGGTCTTTTGAGGTACGTAGTTTGAGATTCTGTTTATGAGCAACGGTTGAGAATGCTGCATCGATGTCATCAATCAAGGCAATGAGATTACAGGGTTCAATATTAAGTGTGAGCTTGCCAGCCTCTATCTTTGATAGATCCAGAACTTGATTTAGGATTCCCAGCAGAGATTCTGCTGATGAGTGTGCGCTCTTCAATAAAGTTTTTTCATTTTCGGGAAGAGGGCTTTTGAGTAATAATTCCTGGACACCTAAAATTGCATTCATTGGTGTTCGAATCTCATGGCTCATGGTGGCAAGGAAGGCGGACTTCGCAGCATTTGCATGCTCGGCCTGCTCTTTTGATGACGTCAAAATATCCGCTTCTTGTTTTTGAAGGGATTGCTTTTGATGCATGCGCCATAACCAATAGGCACCAATGAATAGGACTCCTAAAGTAGAAAGCCAGGATATTGAGTTTGATACAGCAGAGGGTTCTGCCTCAAGAGTAGATGCATTGAGATTAAACAGTTGACGAGATGCGATTGGGTCTAGGTTTTTAAGAAAGTGCCCAAGCACACCATGCAAAGCCTCATCTTGATGGGAAATAAACCAGCGATATTCAAATGGTTCTCTACGGTACAGTCCATCAACCTGTAGATTATCGCCATTCAATTTCTGAATCAGTTTTTGCGCTAAGCGAA
The DNA here is from genome assembly GCF_018881965.1 of Polynucleobacter sp. JS-Polo-80-F4. Taxonomy (GTDB): domain Bacteria; phylum Pseudomonadota; class Gammaproteobacteria; order Burkholderiales; family Burkholderiaceae; genus Polynucleobacter. The sequence continues at coordinate 579,846 of NZ_JACVPI010000001.1, read as the reverse complement.
GTGGCAAGACAAGTGCTTGAACATCATTTTTGAGAAGATCAAAGACCAACTTATCAACATGATCAGAAACACTAGCTTGGAGGTTATTTGGTGTCGGCGGGTTTTCAAAACCACGATCAAAGTAAGCAATATTGATTGGTTCAATAGGTACATCGTTCTTTGATCGCTTGGTCAGAATGGCATCGTGACCCCAAAAGATTGCTTCCGATAATGAGCCAAACTTGAGGTGCTCATCCTCCAAGGTAGGTGGATCAATCATGAAATCGACCTCCCCGTTAGCAATCTGATCAAGCCCTTCTTGATCGCTCTTGCGCCATTTTGGAAGAAATTCTTGCTTGGTAAATTCACCTAACTTATTCAAGAGACTGTGAAAGACTCCGGACTGACCATTTTCATTGGCGTCTAGATAGGGAGCATATTTCTCATGAATGCTAAAACGCACTACAGGATGGGCATCGATCCACTCTTGCTCTGTTGAGCTAAGCAATTTGGCAGAAACGCTACCCAAAAGGCCATTCAATATGACAAAGAGGGTAATGCGAGTGATGGATCGATGCATTTCTACTTAGCTTTCGATAATGTTGTTCATACGACAGAACAAAATGAGATCAGCAATGTTGTTAATCCCTAACTTGTCAAATACCCTAGTCTTGTAAGTTGCCACCGTCTTATTGCTGATATGCAACATGTCAGAAATCTGTTGATTGGTATTGCCTTTGCCAAGGTATTTCATAACTTGTAATTCGCGATCAGAAATTAAGGCGAGCTTATCGTTATCGGTTAATGAACTATTACCATTTTTGCCATGAGTGAAAAAGTTGTAGCCTTGAGAGATAGCAACACACGCAGCTAAGATCACATCTGCCCCAGCAGTTTTGTTTACAAAGCCGTGCCCACCTAATGAGCGAACTCTCCCGCCGTAAACTGCTTCATCCATACTAGATAGAACGAGCATGCGAACTTCGGGGTACATTAATCCGATGCGACGTATGACGTCAAAGCCATCGGTCTTGGGCATATCTAGATCTAGAATCACCATATTGGGATTAACCTCTTTCATCGATCTGAGGCACTCCTCCCCATTCTGAGCTTGCCCTGCAATTTCAAATAACAACTGATCTTGCAACATACTTTTAAGAGCCATCAGCATTGCTGGATGGTCATCTACCAACATCACGCGTTTTCTCATTACTTATCTCCGTTTTGGTTTGGGTGTTGATGAGGGTGCAGCGAAAAAATGGCTTTAGCGATACGACTATCGCTAATCTGTAGCATCTGATGGCGGCTGACGGGCGACATCATGAGGCCTCCATAGGAATGATCAGCGATGAGAGTGGAGGCGTTTTCTAGATCCCTTACCAACCCGATATTGCTGGCATAAATTTGTGTCGGTGAATACGGCGATTGCCTGAGTTGAGAAAGAACATCGCCTGCCAGTTCGTGCTCGCGTATCTGACTCATATCAATATGTACGCCCTCTAATTGCATCTCAGTGATCCACCGAATCTCTTCAATGCTGCCTGTGAATTTGAGGAAGTGCAGTAAGACACCAAGGCGACGTAAGCGTAACAATCCTTCTTTAAAAGCATCTGCTATTGCAGACTCAGGAATTGTTTGTATGCCAATGCTGACCAAGCCCACCGGTAGACGTGAGTTCAAAATGAGTTCACTCATGGCATCGACATAGCCACTTGAAGCTAAGGCATGTGCCGGCACTGGCAAAATTCCTGGAATAAATCTACCGCTGCGATACCAATACGCGATAGTGTCTAAGCCTTCCATAAAAAGGCGTAGTAATTGCATATCGGACGCAGTAAGAAGTGGTCTAAATAAAGATCCTGTCAGTTTTGTTCCCTTGCAGTTAAAAATGGGTTCATGACTAATCACTTGTCGCTTGGACCACGATTGGTGTTCTTCAAGGGCTTGGTTACTCAGGCCAAGCCAGGGGTCGCCACAGGCGTCTCGTACTTCTTGGAAGGGTTTGTTCTTCCATGCCTTTACAAGCGTGTACAGCCGGGATTTCGGGCTCATCAGCATTCTCCAATCGGTGACTGTCCAGTCTAGGCAGGACAGATTGGAGCGGTAAGGGCTTTAGGCTGATTTATCTGTAGGAATAGTCCTACCAGCCTGTCCAAAGTATAGATAGAGGCTAATTCCTTAAAGAATTTATGGAGATCCGCCCTTGAAATCTGGGCATTCAGACCTATATAATCAGCACTCCCTGCATGCGAGTGCTAAAGAGGCAATTTATCCGTAAATAACCCTTGGCTGCCGTGTGAAGAGATTACAAAGCATTGATTTATATAGTTTATTTAAATAGTTAACACTTACTAACATAGGAGAAGAGATGAATTTGCGTCCCTTACATGATCGCGTAATCGTCAAGCGTTTAGATCAAGAATCAAAAACTGCTTCCGGAATCATCATTCCTGACGCTGCCGCAGAAAAGCCTGATCAAGGTGAAGTTTTGGCAGTAGGACCAGGCAAGCGCGATGACAGCGGTAAATTAAATGCACCTGACGTCAAAGTAGGCGACCGTGTGTTGTTTGGTAAATATGCAGGTCAAACAGTAAAAGTTGACAATGAAGAACTCATCGTGATGCGTGAAGACGACATCATGGCTGTTGTACAGAAGTAATTTCGGTATTTAAGAGAGGAATTTAATCATGGCAGCAAAAGACGTTGTATTTGGAGATAGCGCCCGCACCAAGATGGTCGAAGGCGTAAACATTCTTGCTAATGCAGTGAAAACCACTTTGGGACCAAAGGGTCGCAACGTAGTGATCGAGCGTTCATTCGGTGGACCAACAATCACTAAAGACGGTGTATCCGTAGCAAAAGAAATCGAACTCAAAGACAAGCTCCAGAACATGGGTGCACAGATGGTTAAGGAAGTTGCTTCCAAAACTGCTGACATCGCTGGTGACGGTACTACTACCGCTACTGTATTGGCTCAGTCTATCGTTCGCGAAGGTATGAAATATGTAGTTTCAGGCCATAACCCAATGGACTTGAAGCGCGGTATCGACAAAGCTGTTGCAGCTGCGATTCAAGAGCTCGCAAAAATCAGCAAGCCTTGCACCACTACTAAAGAAATCGCTCAAGTAGGTTCTATTTCTGCAAACAGCGACCACAGCATTGGTCAGCGCATTGCAGAAGCAATGGAAAAAGTAGGTAAAGAAGGTGTTATTACTGTTGAAGATGGCAAGTCTTTAGAAGATGAGCTTGAAGTCGTTGAAGGTATGCAGTTTGACCGCGGTTACCTCTCTCCATACTTCATCAATCAACCAGAAAAGCAAGTTGCCGTATTGGAAAGCCCATACGTTCTCTTGTTTGACAAGAAGATTGCCAACATCCGTGATTTGCTCCCAGTCCTTGAGCAAGTAGCAAAGTCTGGCCGTCCATTGTTGATCATTGCAGAAGATGTTGAAGGCGAAGCCTTGGCAACTTTAGTTGTGAATAATATTCGCGGCATTATCAAGACTTGTGCTGTTAAGGCTCCAGGTTTTGGTGATCGTCGTAAAGCTATGTTGGAAGACATTGCAATTTTGACTGGCGGTACAGTGATCGCTGAAGAAATCGGCCTCACACTCGAGAAAACAACTCTTGAGCACTTGGGTCAAGCAAAGCGTATCGAAGTAGGTAAAGAAAACACTATCATCATTGACGGTGCTGGCGATGCTAAAGCGATTGAAGCTCGTGTGAAGAATATTCGTGTTCAGATCGAAGAAGCTACTAGCGACTACGACAAAGAAAAATTGCAAGAGCGTGTAGCCAAGTTGGCTGGCGGTGTTGCAGTAATTCGTGTTGGCGCTGCTACTGAAGTAGAGATGAAAGAGAAGAAGGCTCGTGTTGACGACGCATTGCATGCAACTCGTGCAGCCGTGGAAGAAGGCATTGTTCCTGGCGGTGGCGTAGCGTTGATTCGTGCAATGCAAGGTATCAAGGGATTGAAGGGCGACAATGCCGATCAAGATGCTGGTATCAGCATCGTGTTGCGCGCTATGCAAGAGCCTTTGCGTACTATCGTTAGCAATGCCGGTGAAGACGCTGGTGTAGTTGTTAATGCGGTACAAGCAAGCACAGGTAATAACGGCTACAACGCAGCTACCGGTGAATATGGTGACCTCGTTGCACAAGGTGTTATTGACCCAACTAAGGTTACAAAAACTGCATTGGTAAATGCTGCTTCTGTTGCTGGCTTGTTGTTGACTACCGATTGCGCAATCTCTGAAGCACCAAAAGATGAGTCTGGTGCTGGCGGTATGCCTGATATGGGTGGCATGGGTGGTATGGGTGGTATGGGCGGCATGATGTAATAGCCGTTAATTTCCTCGGCTACCAAGCTGTAGAAATAGGAGCGCCTGGTTCAAAAGACCAGGCGCTTTTTCTTTATAGGAGTAAGCTATACCCAACTTTACCTTTGGAATGGGCGTCAAAATGACTAGTCGCAATCGAGCCACCTACTTCATTTCAATAGGCTTGCTCGTAATGGGCTATCTATTTACTGCTGAGTCTGTAGTTGCTCAGTCAGCTGATGCGCAGCCGGTATTTCAAAAAAGTGTCTCTAACCTTCGTAACCAACGCTATTGTGAGGTTCTACTGGGTAAGCGCACGTGGCTTAAGCTAGAGGTTAAGGTATTTAACACTCAAGGACTCAATCATTGTCCTGAAGCACAGTGGGATTCTTTAACGAAAGAATCTATTGAAAAGACTTTCGATGTCTCTTTTGCTATCCTCAATGGACCGCGCTATTGGACTATGGATGAAATTCAGGCAGCGGGCAGCACAATAAGTGACGTTAAAGAATCTTTTGGCGGAATTGAAATGAATTTGCGGGCAACAATCCAATTGAGTTTGTTGAAGCAATTGATAGGTAGCAAACAATACACCCCAAATGAAATTGTTCGTACCACTAATTTTATATATAGGGTTGGCAGCGCCGTATACGAACTCACCTCTCCTGGAGGCGATGTTTATGTGATGCAGTCTTATTCGCAAATCGTGAATCCTGCGCTCAGCATGAGAGATCTACCGGTGTTGGGCGAGCAACTCAAATTACCTGCTGGTTGGACTTACAGAAGCCGCGTACTTGATCAAGACCTTTCTTTGCTAGCTAATGGTATTGCCTATGTGCTGCAGGACAATTTATCCAATAGCTATCAAAGAAGATAGATTTGCTCGACTGCTTATTGCATTAGAGTTTGAGTCCCCAGTAAGTCTGCATTAAAGGAATTATATGGAAATAGTTCATTTGGGAACTCTAATGCGAAGATGACGTACAGAGCAAACCCCATCAGTGCCAGGTAAATGAAGGTTAAAAACCAATCTTCTTCATTCTTCACTGCCATAGCGTAACCACTTAAAAGTGCGCCAATCGTTAGGAGAGTAAATAAAAAGCGTTCAAGAATGGCGGGCGGATGGTGTCTAGCATTCAGCATTCCATCTCTCATCACTTCCATGAGGTGATTCATTTGCGGCCTCAAGATTTTATCTGCCATTTCCCTGTTATTTATTGGCGCGCGAGGAATGCTCATCATCATTAACTCATTAAAATTATTTAACTTATTTCCCAGGTGGGCCACATTTTGATTGAGCGCTACAAATGTGTGGACATCTTGATAGATCGACAGTCGATCGATAAGAATTTCTTTAAGAGAATTTCTTACTGCAGTTTGATCTGCAGCGCTTAGGTACTTACTAGATTGATAGACCTGAGTAAGTGCATCTGCTTGTGCTCGAATAAGGCTAATACGTTTATCAAAATGGTCATTAGCACTCGAAAATGTAAAACCCAAAACAAGTGCAGACAAGCCAAAGATTGCTGCTGCTAAAGAGTCCCGAACAATGACCTTTTCTGAAGTACGCAGGCGGTACTTACCAAATAGCCAGCCTATGCCTAAAAAAATGAGAATAGATACTAAGAATATATAGGGGGCATATTTCACTACATTGAGGTGATTCTCCATGAAATAGTGCATAGCAAGTTCTCGTAAGATAGGGTGATAAGGTTAAGAAGTGTAATTAGTGTAATAAAAAACCGCCCGAAGGCGGTTAATTATTTAATAATTTTTGAATCGAGCTTATTCAACTGCCTTAACCATCTCCTCCACAACCTTCTTCGCATCACCGAACACCATCATGGTTTTATCCATGTAGAAAAGTTCGTTATCTAGGCCTGCATAACCAGCTGCCATAGAGCGCTTGTTCACAATAATGGTTTTGGCTTTGAAAGCTTCCAAGATTGGCATACCAAAGATTGGGCTACCTGGAGTGCGTGCCGCTGGGTTAACAACGTCATTAGCGCCAAGTACTAGCACTACGTCAGCTTGACCAAAGTCGCTGTTGATGTCTTCCATCTCAAATACTTGATCGTAAGGAACTTCAGCCTCGGCCAAAAGTACGTTCATATGACCAGGCATACGACCTGCTACCGGGTGAATCGCATACTTCACGGTCACGCCATGGTGGGTTAACTTTTCAGTTAGCTCTTTTAAGGCGTGTTGAGCGCGAGCTACTGCTAAGCCATAGCCTGGAACGATGATTACAGTGTCGGCATTTTCCATCAGGAAAGCCGCATCTTCAGGTGAACCTGTTTTGTAATTCTTCGGGCCGCCATCATCACCGCCGCCAGCAGCGGCTTCAGCACCAAAGCCGCCGAGCAATACAGCCAAGATAGAGCGGTTCATGGCCTTACACATGATGTAAGACAGAATTGCGCCGGATGAACCAACGCAAGCGCCCGCAATAATTAATACTGGGTTGTTCAATGTGAAACCAATACCGGCTGCGGCCCAACCAGAATAACTGTTCAGCATTGATACAACCACCGGCATATCAGCGCCGCCGATAGGGATGATTAAAGTCACACCCAATACCAGAGCAATAGCACACATTGCCAAGAAGGCTGCGTGGCTATCACCCATGTAGTAAGCGATACCTGCGCCCACCATGGAAACAGCCAAGATCAAGTTCAGCAAATGTTGGCCAGCAAAGCTCACAGGCTTGCCACTAACCTTGCCGGATAACTTGCCGAATGCAATCACAGATGCTGTAAAGGTAATGGCGCCAATAAATGCACCGATAAAGAGTTCAATCTTCTGTGCACCTGTATGGTCATGCGCTGGATTAAATACTGCAGCAATCGCAATTAATACAGCTGATAAACCTACGAAGGAGTGCATCAAAGCAACCAACTCAGGCATCTTGGTCATTTGCACACGCTTAGCAGCGATAGTTCCAATGATGGCACCACCCACAATTGCAACGCCAATCAAAGAGATGACTGGCTTGAAATCAGGAATGAAGAAGGTGGTAATGACTGCTAACAACATACCAATCATGCCGAAAGTATTGCCTTGGCGTGAAGTGGTCGGTGAAGATAAGCCACGCAAAGCGAGGATGAACAACACCGATGAAATGAGATAAGAAATAGCGGTTATGTTTGACATAGTTTTGGTCTCTATATAGGTCTTGTTCTAGGTTTATTTGGTTCCAGCCGCATCAGCTTTAGGAGCTTTTTTCTTGAACATTTCAAGCATGCGACGGGTGACCATAAAGCCACCAAAAATATTGATAGATGCGAGGAATACCGCTACTGCACCAATAATGCTAGTGAGTGTAATTTCATCGCCACCAATGACTTCAGTCTGCAGCAATGCGCCAACAATGATGATGCCGGAGATGGCATTGGTCACCGCCATTAAAGGCGTATGCAATGCTGGAGTGACGTTCCAAACTACGTGATAACCAACAAAAATGGCCAATACAAACACGGTAATGTTTTGAACGGTGAGGATGCTTTGAAAGGCAGCGAGATCCATAGTGTTTCCTTAGTATTTTTACTATTAGTTTTTGCGGATGGCTTGGCCATCACGACACATTAAGCAAGCAGTAACGATGTCATCATCAGCTGGGATAACTAACTTCGCTTCTTTATCCACAATGAGTTTCATGAAATCGAGCAAGTTGCGCGAGTAGAGTGCAGAAGCATCTGCTGCAACCATGCTGGCTAAATTGGTGTAGCCAACAATCTTCACGCCATTCACATCAACCACTTTGTCTGCTTGCGTTAAAGGACAGTTACCTGAGCCGTTATCACCTCTACCGGCAGCTAAGTCGATCACGATCGAACCCGGTTTCATATTGGCAACAGTGTCGCTATGCAAAAGTACGGGTGGCTTACGTCCTGGAATCAATGCGGTAGTGATGACGATGTCAGCTTGTTGTGCACGCTCTGCAACCAGGGCAGCCTGACGCTTCATCCAAGCCTCAGGCATTGGGCGGGCATAGCCACCAACACCTTGGGCGATCTCACGCTCTTCATCTGTTTCGTATGGAACGTCAACGAACTTAGCGCCTAAAGATTCAATTTGTTCTTTAGCAGCAGGACGAACATCAGACGCTTCGATCACCGCGCCAAGGCGCTTTGCAGTAGCAATTGCTTGAAGGCCGGCAACACCAGCACCTAAGATGAGGATGCGAGCTGCTTTAACAGTTCCCGCGGCAGTCATCAACATTGGCATGAAGCGTTGATATTCATTTGCTGCAACTAATACTGCTTTGTAACCAGCGATATTTGCTTGGGAAGATAAAACGTCCATGCTTTGTGCGCGGGTTGTACGTGGTGCAGCCTCTAAGGAAAATGCGGTAACACCTTGCGCAGCCATGGCTGCAATCATGTCGTTATCAAATGGGTCAAGCATACCTAGAAGCACAGCACCGGATTTAATCTGTTTTAGTTCAGCCGCCTCTGGTGCGCGTACTTTGAGAACAATCTCTGCGCCAAATGCATCTGCGGCGCTTCCAATGCTTGCACCTACAGCCTCGTATACAGAGTCAGGTTGACTGGCTTTTACCCCGGCGTCTTTTTGAATAACGACGGTATGACCTTGACCAATTAATTTTTTAACGGTTTCTGGTGTGGCGGCTACTCGAGTTTCCCCAGGCCTTGTTTCCAGTGGCACTCCTATGCGCATGGCATGTCTCCAAAAGCAAAATTTATAAAAAATCTATTTTAGTTAAATAGGGCTAATCGCACCTATTTACTTACCCCTAAGTCCTCTTGCTTGGTTTTTGCCCAAAATTCTGTGAAATCGGGCTAAGACTTCTACAATATGGTCTGTCAGCTTATATTGAATTTTCGCATTTTTTGATGATCCCGCTCAATTCTTCTTCAATCCCGTCCTCCCAGCCCAAGAAAGTCGTTATTGGCATGTCTGGAGGGGTAGATTCGTCGGTTGCTGCCTGGATGCTCAAGGAGCAGGGCTTTGAGGTTATTGGCCTTTTTATGAAAAATTGGGAGGATGACGATAACGACGAGTACTGTTCGGCCCGTCAGGACTGGCTAGATGTCGTGTCGGTGGCCGATATGATCGGAATAGACGTCGAAGCAGTGAATTTTGCAGCTGAGTACCGTGAGCGGGTATTTGCTGATTTCTTGCGTGAGTACGCCGCAGGGCGAACACCCAATCCCGACGTTTTATGTAATGCTGAAATTAAGTTCAAGGCTTTTTTAGATCACGCTATGAGTCTAGGTGCTGATGCTATTGCAACAGGCCACTATGCACGCGTTCGTCATGAGGGCGGCAGGGTACAACTATTAAAAGCGGTTGATGCAAGCAAAGATCAAAGTTATTTTTTGCATCGCTTAACGCAGCAACAATTGGCGAACGTGATGTTTCCGCTCGGAGAAATCCCCAAAACAGAAGTGAGAAAAATTGCTGAGCAAATTGGATTGCACAATGCCAAGAAAAAAGACTCCACTGGAATTTGTTTTATTGGTGAACGGCCCTTTAGAGAATTCTTAAATCGCTATTTACCACGCGTACCCGGTCCCATCAAAACACCAGAGGGCAAGATAGTTGGCGAGCATATGGGCTTAGCGTTCTTTACCTTGGGTCAACGCAAGGGCATTGGTTTGGGAGGCAGCCAAGATGGCAATGGTGATGCTTGGTATGTAGCGCGCAAGGATGTACCTAACAACACTTTGTATGTAGCGCAAGGCCATGAACACCCGTGGTTGTTGGCTAACCAGCTAGCTGCAATGGATGCCAGTTGGGTTGCCGGTGCTGCGCCAGCGCCTGGAAATTATTCAGCTAAGACGCGATATAGACAGGCAGACTCCGCTTGTACATTGAGTGCTGGTAATGAAGCGCTGAGTTTTGATTTAAGTTTTCCAGATGCGCAGTGGGCGGTTACGCCTGGACAATCTGCTGTCTTATACGACGGAGATGTTTGTTTGGGCGGCGGAATTATTTCCGCATAATATTTATCGCTGAGTATCAGATACAAAAATGCCAATCAGTGTTGATTGGCATTTTTTGTTAATCTGCAGGTTAATTAAGCAGCAGGTGGTTCGGTTTCTATAAAAGAAGGTCGTTGCAATAACTTTTGATACAGACGATCTAAGTTTGGATACTGAGTTTGCCATTTCACTTCTGGGAAGCGAAACAATAAATATCCGATTGCACAACCTACAGCGATGTCAGCTAATGTGATTTGATTGCCATGACACCAGGCATTTTCGCCAAGCTGTTCTGACATTTGACGAAGGGCGGCGTCAATTTTGCCCATTTGACGGTCATACCAAGTTTGGCTTTGTTGTTCTGCTGGTCGCAAAGTACGCTCTAAACGAGCCAAAATACCCGCGTCCATAATTCCGTCCGCAAGTGCTTCCCAGGTCTTTACGGCAGCGCGTTCACGGTTATCTGCTGGAATGAGCTTGCTTACAGGGCTTAGGCCATCAGCATATTCGGCGATAACGCGGGAGTCATAGATGGCCTCTCCATCGTCAGCAATCAGGCAAGGAACCTTCCCTAGGGGGTTAGTAGCGGCTATTTTGGTGTCTGCAGCCCAGACATTCTCTAGTTCCAGGTCAACATCGACCTTTTTTTCGTTAAAAACAATGCGTACTTTGCGTACGTAGGGGCTGGTTAGGGATCCGATTAGTTTCATGGGCTCAAGTATAGCCATCCTATTTGGGGTTTGCTGTACGCCGGAACGCATTAAAATTAGCTTTTATTGACATATTCAATGTAAAGGCAATATTCGTGAGTCAGCCGCTTTCAACCCTTAATGCCCTTTCACCCTTAGATGGCCGTTATGCCGGAAAGTTGGATGCCTTGCGTCCCTGGCTTTCCGAAGCCGCTTTTATGCGTCAACGTGTTTTTGTGGAAATTCATTGGCTCTTGGCTTTGGCTTCTGCCGGTCTTCCTGATGTGCCCAAAATTAACGCAGCTGACGAAGCCTTTTTGCTTTCACTCCCAGAAAACTTTTCCGATGCCGATGCGCAGCGTATTAAAGATATCGAAGCGGTAACCAACCATGACGTAAAGGCCGTTGAGTACTTCTTAAAAGAAAAAGTAGCAGGTCGCCCTGATTTATTAAAAGCAAGTGAGTTTATTCATTTTGCCTGTACATCAGAAGACATTAACAACACTTCTCACGGTTTGATGTTACGTGGTGCTCGTGATGAGGTGCTCTTGCCTCAACTCAGAAAAGTACTTTCAGTATTGACTGATCTCGCGATTGAGAACGCTAAAGTGCCTTTGCTCTCCCGCACTCATGGCCAACCAGCCTCACCAAGCACCTTGGGCAAAGAGATTGCGAATATTGCCAAGCGTTTAGAGCGTGCGATTGAATCTATCGCTGCAGCTCCCTTGCTCGGTAAGATGAATGGTGCAGTAGGTAACTACAACGCTCACATGTCGGCCTATCCTGATTTCGATTGGGAAAATTTTTCCAAGAATGTAGTTGAGAAGCGACTGGGTCTCACCTTTAACCCTTACACCATTCAAATTGAGCCACACGACGGTATGGCCCAGCTCTTTGATGCGATTGCTCGTGCCAATACGATTCTCTTGGATATGGACCGTGACTTCTGGGCTTATATCTCTGTTGGATACTTTAAGCAGCGCACTAAAGCAGGCGAGATTGGTTCATCAACAATGCCGCACAAAGTAAACCCGATTGACTTTGAAAACTCCGAGGGTAATTTAGGTGTTGCCAATGCATTGCTGCGTCACCTTGCTGAAAAATTACCAATCTCTCGTTGGCAGCGTGACTTGACTGACTCTACTGTGTTGCGTAATTTAGGCCCTGCATTTGGTCATAGCGTATTAGCTTATGACAGCGCCTTACGTGGACTTGGTAAGTTGGAGGTAAACCATGCTGCAATTGCCGCTGATTTAGATGCTTGCTGGGAAGTATTGGCTGAGCCAGTACAAACTGTGATGCGTCGTTACGGTATTGAGAACCCCTATGAGCAATTAAAAGAATTGACTCGTGGTAAAGGTATTAACCAAGCAGATCTACAGACCTTTATTCGTGGCTTGAAGATTCCGGAAGATGCTAAGGCACGTCTATTGGAGATGACTCCATCCTCCTATTTGGGTAAGGCGGTCGAGCTGACCGAACGTCTCAAAAAGTGAGCTTGACTACCAATTCAGAATACGGGGCGCGTCCCCGGATCTGGTTTGCTGCTTACCAACTGCTATGGCATCTCTTATTGCCGTTAGCATTCATACGCTTGGCTTGGCGGGCTCGTCACTCCTTCTCCTATTTGCATCATATTCCTGAGCGCTTGGGTTTTGGCTATATCAAACCCATTACTCAAGGGTCTATTTGGATTCATGCGGTTTCAGTGGGTGAAACTCGCGCAGCTCAACCTTTGATTGAAGCCTATTTGGCTAAGGGTGAATCCATCCTTCTCACGCATATGACTTTGAATGGTCGTCGCACCGGCAAACAGTTATTTGCCAAAGATATTGCCTCTGGGAAAATTCGACAAGTCTATTTGCCGTATGACATTTGTTGGGCTGTTGAGAATTTCATAAAAACCTTTAAACCAAAACTTGGACTCTTCATGGAAACTGAAGCTTGGCCAACAGTAGTCTTTCGTTGCAAAGAAATTGATCTGCCATTGTTCTTGGTCAATGCACGCTTATCTGAGAGAAGTGCTCGTCGCGTCAATCGATTTGGTAAAGCTGGACGTGCATTGTTTCAGGCCTTTGCTGGCATCGTGGCCCAAACTGAGTTTGACGCACAACGTTATCGTAGCTTAGGCGTGGAAAAGGTTGTCATTGCAGGCAATCTAAAGTTTGACGTTCCATTGGATCCTCAGTTACTAGCTAAAGGTAAAGAGTGGCAGAAAGAATTGCATACTGAAAATCGTATGATGGTATGCGCTGCCAGTACGCGCGATGGAGAAGAGGCGATCATTCTGAAGGCCTGGAAGGATTTGCTTTTAAGTGATGCATTTGCGACCCCTCCTTTGCTTTGTTTAGTGCCACGTCATCCCGAGCGATTTAATGAAGTGGCAGATCAGATTAGCGGTGCTGGCTTGAAGTTTCGTCGTCGCAGTGAATGGACTGGCATTCCCAATGATTGTGCTGGTTTAGATGTTGTTCTTGGCGACTCCATGGGCGAGATGCCGTTGTATTACAGCGCTTCAGACTTGGTGCTTATGGGCGGCAGTCTTTTGCCATTTGGGGGCCAAAACCTCATTGAGGCATGCGCAGCTGGCTGCCCTGTTTTGTTGGGTGAGCATACCTATAACTTTCAGCAGGCAGCCTTAGATGCGCTTGAGAGTGGTGCAGCAAAACGTATTAAGGGCGAACTGCTCTTAACCGAACCAATTGCCTTGACGGAAGCTTTGAAGGGGTTACTGTTCAATACTGCCGAGTTGGCAAAGATGGGTATGGCTGCGAAGTCTTACTCAGCCGAACATCAAGGTGCAACTAAGAGAATCTTAGCCGCCCTTGATCGTCAAAACTTCTCTCTAAACTAAAAATTACTTAGTTAAACGCGTGCCCCGAAATTAGGGTCATCGTTACGGGCATTGTCATCAGGCTTTTTATCGCCCTTAACTAAATCTTCGCGTGTAACACCAAGCCACATGGCCAATGCCGCAGCAACGAACACTGAAGAGTAAATACCAAACAAAATACCAATGGTTAGCGCTAAGGCAAAATAGAAGAGCGTAGGGCCACCAAAGATCAGCATCGCCAGAACCATCATCTCAGTACTGCCGTGAGTAATGACGGTACGACTAATAGTGCTGGTGATTGCGTTATCAATGATTTCACGGGTGTTCATCTTGCGGTATTTGCGGAAGTTTTCGCGGATACGGTCAAAGATCACCACAGATTCGTTTACTGAGTAGCCTAGAACTGCCAGAACTGCTGCTAATACTGATAGTGAGAACTCCCATTGGAAGAATGCGAAGAAACCCAGAATGATCACAATATCGTGCAAGTTCGCGATGATGCCTGCAACAGCAAATTTCCACTCAAAGCGGAAAGAGAGGTAGACCACGATGCCGATGATGACAAATAGCAAAGCCATCAGTCCATCCATTGCTAGCTCACGCCCAACCTGTGGACCAACAAATTCCACGCGCTGAAGCTTTACACCAGTTGCCGCTGGATCGAGAACCTGCATCACTGCCGTGCTTTGATCGGCTGAGGAAATGAGTTTGCCCTCAGCGTCCTTTTGTAAAGGTAAGCGAATCATCACATCGCGTGAGCTACCAAAGTTCTGAATCTGAGTATCGGCATAGCCGAGCTTCTCAACCTTGGTTCGAATTGAGTCTAGCGGAGCGGTCTGCGGATAGCTGACTTCCATCACCGTACCACCAGTAAATTCGATGGAGAGATGTAGACCGTTATGCCAGAGGAAAAAGACTGCTGCTAAAAAAGTAATTAAAGAAATCGCATTGAGCACCAGTGCATGGCGCATAAAGGGAATATCTTTTTTAATCCGGAAAAATTCCATGGCTTATTTCTCCTGTGGTCGCCAAACTTGGCCGATAGCGAGTTTTTGAATCTTCTTATGTCTGCCGTACCAGAGGTTAACAAGGCCACGTGAAAAGAAGACAGCCGAGAACATTGAAGTCAGAATACCTAAGCAGTGAACCACCGCGAAGCCTTTGATCGGACCTGATCCAAATGCCAACAATGCCAGACCAGCAATCAAAGTAGTTACGTTTGAGTCCAAGATAGTTGCCCAGGCTTTATCGAAACCAACAGCAATTGCCGTTTGTGGCGCCGCGCCATTGCGCAACTCTTCACGAATACGTTCGTTAATTAACACGTTGGAGTCAATCGCCATACCCAGGGCTAGGGCCATCGCTGCGATACCAGGCAAGGTGAGCGTAGCTTGCAACATGGATAGCACTGAGATGAGTAAGAGCAAGTTCACCGCCAAAGCCACAACAGAGAATGTGCCAAACAACAAGTAGTAGGCCATCATGAAAATCGCAATCGCAGTAAAGCCGATCAAGAGGGATTTGAAACCTTTTTCAATATTTTCTGCACCAAGGCTAGGTCCGATAGTACGTTCTTCAATGATTTCCATTGGAGCCGCTAAAGAGCCTGCACGCAAGAGGAGGGCTAAATCATTTGCGCTCTCGGTAGTCGGCTGACCAGTGATCTGGAACTTTGAGCCAAATTCGCTTTGAATGGTGGCAATAGTGAGTACTTCACCCTTGCCTTTTTCAAACAAGATCATGCCCATTGGCTTGCCAATATTCTCACGAGTCACTTCTTGCATGACTCGGCCACCAGCAGCATCTAAGGAGATGTTTACAGCAGGACGTTGGTTTTGATCAAAGCCGGCACTTGCATCAGTAATGCGATCACCACTGAAGATGACTGACTTTTTAAATACACCCAAACGATTTTCTCCAAAGCGGAATGTATCCATGCCTGGAGGAGGAGTTTCGCCTAGGCCAATGGTAGATACCAAAGGATCTGCCAAACGAGACTCCAGTGTTGCTGTGCGACCAATAATATCTTTCGCACGGGCCGTGTCTTGTACGCCAGGTAGCTGCACCACGATACGCTCAGCACCTTGTTGTTGTATCACTGGCTCTTTAACTGCTAATTCATTTACGCGCTTATTAAGGGTAATGATGTTTTGCTTAACGGCGTTATCTTGAATTTCTTTTAATGCGGCTGGCTTAAATTCACCAACTAACTTTGGCGAAAGGCCGGTAGGCTTTACTTGCCAGATGAGTTCTGGTTGAGCAGTCAGCAATACGGAACGAGCCACTTCGGCATCTGTTGTGCTGCCGAAATTAATAGAGATGAAATCAGCTCCGCGCTCAATGCCCTGATGACGAATGCTTTTGTCACGCAATTGACTGCGAATATCTGTTGCCAAAGAAGTAACCTTCTTCTGAACGGCGCCCTTCATGTCCACTTGCAAAAGGAAGTAGACGCCGCCACGTAAGTCAAGACCTAAGGGCATTGGTAATGCGTTGATCGCACTTAACCAGCCCGGCGTATTGGATAGAAGATTTAATGCAACTGTGTAATTGGGATCGTTCTGATCAATATTCAATTTTTGCTGCAATAGATCGCGTGCGCGCAATTGAATATCAGTATTGTTGAAGCGAACTTTGATTGAGCCTACATTGCCGGCGACTTCAAAGAAGATGCCAGTGTTATTAATGCTGGCATCTGTCAAAATCTTTTCTACACGAGCCTGAGTTGCCAAATCAACCTTGATGGTTGGTTTGGCAGACGAGACTTGAACCGCTGGGGCCTCACCATAGAAATTGGGTAATGAATATAGTCCGCCGATCAGTAATGCAATGGCGATAACTAGATATTTCCAGAGAGGGTAGCGATTCATATTGAGATACTTTTAGTAAGACGTATTAAGCAAATGTATTAAGCAGACTTCAGTGTGCCTTTTGGCAATACTGTAGTGATAGCGCCTTTTTGCATCTGCACTTCGGTGCCAGCAGAAATTTCAACGGTAACCACTTGATCTTTCAATGCTGTTACTTTGCCCATAATGCCGCCAACAGTAACCACTTCATCACCAACACCTAATGACTCAAGCATGGCTTTAGTTTCTTTTTGACGCTTCATTTGTGGGCGAATCATGATGAAATACAACACTGCAAACATCAGAACCAAAGGAAGGAAGCTCATCAAGCCACCAGAATCTGCGCCCGCTGCAGGAGCTTGGGCAAAAGCGTTACTAATCCACATACAAAACCTCCATTAATTACCAATTAAAAACTACTGAGTTTTTTGACCTACAAACCTCAGGTCGTAACCCGCAATTCTAAACTGTGTGGGGCTTCGGGGGTGATTTGCACGGGGTTTTGTCCCCCGTGGGGTTATTAGTCCTGTCCGGGCTCAACGCCACGTTGGCGATTACTATGAAATTCCTCGCGATAAGCGCTAAAACGGTCTTTGCTGAGCGCTTCCCGCACCTCTGTCATGAGTTGGAGGTAATAGGACAGGTTGTGGATAGTGTTGAGTTGGGACCCGAGGATCTCATTGGCCTTTTGGAGGTGATTTAGATAGGATCTGGTGAAATTTTGGCAGGTATAGCAGGCGCAGGTAGGGTCAACAGGGCGATCATCGTCTTTGTACCCAGAATTACGTAGCTTCAGGTCGCCAAAGCGGGTAAAGAGCCAGCCATTGCGGGCGTTGCGGGTGGGCATTACACAGTCAAACATATCGATGCCAAGGCTAACGCCCAAAATGAGGTCTTCTGGGGTACCCACACCCATCAGGTAATGGGGCATGTGTTCTGGTAATTTTGGGGCGGTGAAATTCAGGATGCGCTCAAACTCTGGTTTAGGTTCGCCAACGGAGAGGCCGCCAATAGCAATACCATCAAAACCTTGTTGGCTTACGGCATCCAAAGAAAATTCACGGAGATTCTCAAACATACCACCTTGAACGATGCCAAAGAGTCCGTTACCAGTATTCAGTTCACGAAACCGTTTGAGTGAGCGATCACCCCACCGCAAGGACATCTCCAATGAGGCGCGAGCTGTTTTTTCAGAAGTGGGTTGACCTTTGATTTCGTATGGAGTGCATTCATCAAATTGCATAGCGATATCGCTATTGAGCACTGCCTGAATTTCCATCGATACTTCTGGCGACATAAATAATTTATCGCCATTAATCGGTGAGGCAAAGGTCACGCCTTCTTCAGATATCTTACGAAGTGCTCCTAAGCTAAATACCTGAAAGCCGCCTGAGTCGGTGAGGATGGGTTTGTCCCAGCCCATAAAGCGATGCAAGCCACCATGTTTTTTAATCACATCCAATCCGGGTCTTAACCAGAGATGGAAGGTGTTACCTAAAATAATTTGCGCCTTGGCTTCATTGAGGTCGCGTGGCGTCATGGCTTTGACGGTGCCATAGGTGCCCACTGGCATGAAGATCGGTGTTTGCACACTGCCGTGCGGGAGATCAAGCTGCCCAAGGCGGGCCGGACTTTGTGAGTCGCGTGCCAGGATATTGAAGTGAACAGGTTTGGTCATAACTTTGTTTTCTCGAGTCGGCAAAGAAACATCGCATCTCCATAGCTGAAGAAACGATACTTCTGATGAATGGCATGTTGATAAGCAGCGCGAATGTTATCCATTCCTGCAAATGCGCTTACCAACATTAATAAAGTAGATTTTGGCAGATGAAAGTTTGTTAACAAGCAATCTACCGTTTTAAATTGATAGCCTGGTGTAATAAAGAGATTGGTCTCGCCGCTGTTATCCCCGCTGGCCGCCTGGCTCTCAAGGGCCCGAAGGCTCGTAGTACCGACTGCAATCACTCTGCCGCCATTTTTCTTGGTAGCTTCTATTGCTCGTAAAGTATCACTGGGGATAGAGAACCACTCGTAGTGCATCTTATGTTTTGTAAGATCTTCTTCACGCACCGGAGTAAATGTTCCAGCACCGACATGCAGGGTGACGGCTGCTTGATTCACGCCCAACTCTTTTAGCTTTTGCAAAATGACTTCATCAAAATGTAAGCCTGCTGTTGGAGCGGCGACTGCCCCTGGATTTTTGGCAACTACTGTTTGATATCGCTGAGCATCTTCACCATCGGGTTGATGTTCAATGTATGGGGGAAGAGGTAGCTCGCCAAACCTCTCCAGCAATGAAAAGACATTGTCAGGAAACCGAACCTCGTAAAAACGTCCGTCATATCCAATCATCTCGACAGGGAAGGTTTCACCAGCCTGATTGTGGATATAAACAATGGTCCCAGTTTTTGGCACTTTAGATGCTCTGATTTGTACCCAGGCCTGCTTTTCGCCACTAATGCGCTCAATAAGTAGCTCTACATTCCCGCCAGTCTCTTTTTTGCCGTGGAGTCGCGCTGGAATAACCTTGGTGTCGTTAAAGACTAATAAGTCACCAGGCTGAACAATACTCAGAATGTCCTTAAACTGTCGGTCTACCAGTTGGGCGTGATTTGGCCCATCAGCCTTGACCTCCAAGAGGCGGCTATCGGTTCTATTCGCCAAGGGATGTTGGGCGATTAGTTCGGCAGGAAGTTCGTAATTGAAGTCGGAAAGTTGCATAGCATTACCATCAGGTATTAGATTTTAACGATGACTACTAAACAAGCGCCAAGCACACTCCAAAAGATGGGTTTAGACAGCCCTATGGCCCTTGCTTTGCACTTGCCATCCCGTTATGAGGATGAGACTGAGCTACTCACCATCGAAGAAGCTATTGTCCAGGGGAGATTTAACTCAGCCCAGACCCAGGGAGTGGTGATCCGCAACCAGGTCTTGTTCAGACCTAGAAGACAGATGCTCGTCACCATTGAGGATGAGACTGAAACCTTAAATCTGCGTTTTCTCAATTTCTATCCAAGTCAGCAAAAGCAGATGGCGGTGGGGGCTCATATTCGGGTACGCGGTGAGGTACGCGAGGGTTTCCAAGGCTCAGAAATGGTTCACCCCACAGTGCGAGCCGTAGCCCCAGATGCCCCATTGCCTGCCAGTTTGACCCCTGTATATCCGGCAAGTGTCGGTGTATCACAAACGATTATTCGTAAAGCCGTAAAGCAAGCTTTGTGCGATCCAAGTCTGCAAGACAGTTTGGCCGAGTTCCTGCCTAAAAAACTGATGGCAGAGTTATTGCCAAGTAATGACTGGCCAAACTTGCAAGCAGCGATTACCTACTTACATCAACCACCTGCAGATGCTAATACTCAGTCATTACTGGAGCGCACTCACCCTGCGTGGCGTCGAGTGCAATTTGAGGAGCTCCTTGCACAGCAAATCTCGTTAAAGAGAGCGCATGCGATTCGTCGAGAGCGACATGCGCCAAGCTTTGAAAAAATACAGGATGCGAGTAAATACATCAGTAAAAAGGAAAGTTTTGAAGAGGGTTTGCTGAAGGTTTTGCCCTTTAAATTAACAAATGCACAAGAACGTGTTTGGTCTGAAATCAGTAAAGATCTCACTCAATCCTTCCCCATGAATCGCCTCCTGCAGGGAGACGTGGGTAGTGGCAAGACTGTAGTGGCTGCCCTGGCTGCAGCGCGGGTAATGGATCATGGGTATCAAGCCGCCATCATGGCCCCCACGGAGATATTGGCCGAGCAGCACTATCTCAAAATGAAGGAATGGTTTGAGCCTTTGGGGGTAAAAATCGCTTGGTTATCAGGAAGTCTGAAAGCTAAAGACAAAAGATTGGCGCAAGAGGTGATTGAGAATGGCAAAGCGCAACTGATTATTGGTACGCATGCCCTCATTCAGGAGAGCGTAAGCTTTGCCAAGTTGGGTTTAGCAGTGATTGACGAGCAACATCGATTCGGCGTTAGACAGCGATTAGAAATTCAGCAACGTGTTGGCTCGGAATTATTTTACTGTCATCAGTTGATGATGTCTGCCACTCCTATTCCTCGTACTTTAGCAATGACCTATTACGCGGACTTAGATGTTTCGGTTATTGACGAGTTACCCCCAGGTCGAAAACCGATTGCCACTAAAGTCATTAAAGCTAGTCGCCGCGATGAAGTAATCGGCGGTCTACAAAGTTGGCTATCAAAAGGATTGCAAGCCTATTGGGTTTGTCCTCTTATTGAAGAGTCTGAGGTGCTGCAATTGCAAACAGCCGTTGAGAGCTTTGAACAACTTACACAGGCTTTGCCTGACTTTAAGGTTGGCTTGGTACACGGCAGACTAAAGGCCGAAGAAAAAGCAGCTGTCATGGCTGCCTTTAAAGCAAATGAAATTCAGCTTTTGGTAGCCACTACAGTGATTGAAGTTGGTGTCGATGTACCTAATGCAGCGCTTATGGTCATTGAGCACGCTGAGCGTTTTGGTTATGCTCAGATTCATCAATTGCGGGGGCGCGTAGGCAGAGGCTCTGTAGATTCGGTTTGCATTTTGATGTATGCCGAACCTCTTTCGATGGCCGCTAAGGAGCGTTTGCAAACCTTGCGTGAAACATCAGATGGATTTGTGATTGCTGAGAGGGATTTGTCTCTTCGCGGCCCTGGTGAATTGCTTGGCGCAAAACAATCGGGCGATGCCATGCTGCGTTTTGTCGATTTGCAACGCGATACTTGGTTAATTGAGCTGGCTCAGCAGGCAGCCGAACGTTTACTTGCTGAACATGCGGATTTAGTAGAGCGTCATTTAGAGCGTTGGCTTGGATCTCGTGCAGAATTTCTAAAGGCTTGATAATTACCCCATGAATTTTAGAGAGCGGTTCATTTCTTATGCCTATCTTATTAGGCTGGACAAGCCTATCGGGACTCTGTTGCTCTTATGGCCTACGCTTTGGGCACTTTGGTTGGCAAGTAGTGGGGTGCCTAATTTATCTATTTTGCTGATCTTTATCATTGGCACTTTTTTAATGCGCAGCGCAGGTTGTGCAATCAACGACTACGCTGATCGTGACTTTGATCGCCATGTCAAGCGGACTCAAGGCCGCCCTGTAACAAGTGGAAAGATTTCTGGCAAAGAGGCTATAGCAGTGGCTGGCTCATTAGCTTTTATTGCTTTTCTGCTGATTCAGCCCTTGAATATATTTACAAAGCAACTATCAGTACTTGCTTTACTGGTTGCCTTTATCTATCCCTTCACTAAGCGCTTCTTTGCTATGCCCCAAGCCATCCTAGGAATTGCCTTTGGCTTTGGTATTCCCATGGCATATGCGGCGATTTTGGATTTCATTCCCCTAGAGGCCTGGATCCTATTTGTTGGAAATATCTTTTGGGCAATTGCCTATGACACTGCCTATGCCATGGTCGATCGTGATGATGACTTGCGCTTAGGCTTGAGAACATCTGCTATTACTTTTGGTAAGTACGATGTCATGGCAATTGCCATGAGCTATGGAGTGCTATTTATTAGTCAATTGTGGGTGGCGCAGCTGGCTAGCTTAAGCAATTACTTCTTATTGGGTTGGTTTGCTGCGCTCGCTTGTGCCGTCTATCACTTAAAACTGGTATCAACTCGCAATGGAGATGATTGCTTTAAGGCATTCCGCCATAACAACTGGCTAGGCGGATTTTTATTTCTAGGGATTGTGTTGGGGCTAAGCCTTAATTAGCCCTGACCTAGCTCATCACCCATGGCTTTGCCACGTTGACTTGCCGCATCAATCGCTTTTTCTAGAATCTCATTCCAGCCCTGCTGCTTCATGACATCCAAAGCTGCTGCAGTAGTACCGCCCTTAGAGGTGACTCTCTCACGCAATACACCCGCATGTTCATCGGAGTTATGGGCTAACTGTGTAGCACCCTCAAGAGTGGCGTAAGCCAACTTGCGAGCTGTTTCTGTATCAAGACCTAGCTTCTCGCCAGCAGACTGCATTGCCTCAAGAAACGCAAATACATAGGCGGGGCCGCTGCCAGAAACAGCCGTCACTGCATCCATCAACTTCTCTTCTTTTACCCAAACTGCTTGCCCTACAGCATTACAAATCGTTTCTGCTAGTGAGCGGTCAGATTGATCTACAGCAGCATCCGCAAAGAGGCCGGTAATACCTTTACCAATTAAGGCGGGAGTATTGGGCATAGCACGAACACAACGCGTGTGATCAAGCCAGCGACTCATATCTTTTAAGCGAATGCCAGCTGCAATGCTGAGAATCAGGGGGCCGGGTGCACTGGCATGCTTAAGTTTTGCAGCCAATCCCTTGGCAACTACATTGAAATCTTGGGGCTTGATTGCCATAACAAGCACATTATTTTTTGAGAAATCAAAAGCGACTTGCTCTAATGCGCCAATTCCTTGCACACCAAAATCTTCGTGTAACTTGAGTGCGGTCGCGGCATTGGCTTCTACAACAGAAATTTGATTGGACTCAAATCCACTTGCAAGGAGGCCGCTAATAAGGGCGCGCCCCATATTGCCGCCACCGATAAAGGTAATGTGGGCGTTACTATTATTTTGTGGGGTTTTGTTTGTGCTCATTTGCTAATCTTATCGCGCTTCCCAAAAATGGCCGTACCTACGCGAACTATCGAGCTACCTTCAGCAATAGCAGCCTCTAAATCATCTGACATGCCCATCGATAGAGTGTCAAAGAATTGGTATCCCAGTTCAACGGCATGGGCGGTTTGGATCTTCAAAAAGCAATCTCGTACGGCTGCAAAAGCCTTGCGCTGCTGGGCTGGATCAGAACTGGGTTCTGGAATAGCCATGAGACCTCTAAGAACTAAGTTTGGCAAAGCGGTAATGGCGTTGCACAGCCCTTCGACTTCTGACAAAGAAACGCCGCTTTTACTGTCTTCATCGCTTACATTGACCTGCGCGCAAACCATCAATGGCGGTAAATCTGGAAACTCACCTCTTTGGGTGGATAAGCGTTCTGCAATTTTGAGGCGGTCCACACTATGAACCCAATCAAAATGCTGTGCTACCTCTCTGGTTTTATTGCTCTGTAAGGGGCCAATGAAATGCCAGGTTAACCAAGGGCGTAATTTGGCAAGCTTCTCAATTTTTTCAACGGCCTCTTGTACATAGTTTTCACCAAAGGCAGATTGACCAGCATGCATCGCCTCCTCAACTGCCGAAGCCGGAAACGTTTTACTTACCGCAAGGAGTTCAATTTCTTCGGGCTCTCGCTTTGCTGCCAGAGCGGCAAGCTCAATTCTTGCCCTGACTTGCATCAGATTTGCAACAATCGAATTCATGAGGCCTTAGAGGATTTGCTAAGCAACTGATCTACCATTTCGATCCAATGGACTACTGGTGTGTCATCTTGTTGCAGATGGGCAATACAACCAATATTTCCAGAAACAATCACTTCTGCTCCAGATTCTTCGCATGCGGCATTGAGGTGAGTTAGCTTATTTTTGCGGAGTTGCTCAGATAGTTCTGGTTGAGTAACTGAATAGGTACCAGCGGATCCGCAGCAAAGATGGCTATCAGCACATAAACGCACACCAATGCCAATACCAGAAAGCAGCCCCTCAACCTTGCCGCGAATTTGCTGACCATGTTGAAGAGTGCACGGCGGGTGATACACCACGCCAGGCTTTGTATCACTACCTACCAGTTGCACCAACTCATCTTGTAAGGAAGGCAGTATTTCAGAAATATCTTTTGTTAGCTCAGAAATCTTTTTCGCTTTGGCTGCGTAGGCTGGATCATTTGCAAAGAGATGGCCATAGTCTTTGACCATCACGCCACAACCTGAGGCTGTCATCACAATGGCTTCTACACCACTGTCAATTAATGGCCACCATGCATCAATATTTTGCTTGGCATTATCTAATCCACCAGCTTGATCATTGAGGTGATAGCGAAGCGCGCCACAGCAAG
Source organism: Polynucleobacter sp. JS-Polo-80-F4 (assembly GCF_018881965.1). Taxonomy (GTDB): domain Bacteria; phylum Pseudomonadota; class Gammaproteobacteria; order Burkholderiales; family Burkholderiaceae; genus Polynucleobacter. The sequence continues at coordinate 555,297 of NZ_JACVPI010000001.1, read as the reverse complement.
TGGCATTGGGTGCGCTAATGAGTTGGATCTTTAGTGCATTGAGTACACGCGCTGTTGCTGAATTGATGTTCGGAAGCATGCCGGGTTGAACGCAACCCTCAAGCAAAACCATTTTGCGCTGATGTGATGCTGTGGGTCTCGCATAGGCATCGGTGGAATTAGCTAGCGCTTTATTAACAGTTAATGGAATCTTGCGTTGAATACCACTAGGCATTAATGGTCGAACCAGGCGGCCTAAAGCCATCGCCGAATTAAATAAAGCGGGTTTTGTTAAGCCTTCTTTGAGGGCCCAACGAGTAAGGCGTTGGGCGATTGGTCGCTCAGGCGTATTTTCTTCGGCCCACTTACGACCAATATCAACTAAGTTGCCGTATTGCACGCCACTAGGACAGGTGCTCTCACAATTGCGACAGGTTAGGCAGCGGTCTAAATGTAAGCGAGTTTTTTCAGTAGGCGCTTGACCTTCAGCCATTTGTTTGATGAGATAGATTCGTCCACGGGGACCATCTAATTCATCACCAAGAAGTTGATAGGTGGGGCAGGTAGCGGTACAAAAGCCGCAGTGAACACATTTGCCTAGAATGCGAGCAGCTTCGATACCTTCCGGTGTGTTGGCAAATTGGGGGGCGAGTTGAGTTTGCATATAGAGACTTATGGAAGACGTTTAGTGGCGAATACACCTGCGGGATCAAAGGCTGATCTCAGGCGCTCTTGCACTGCCTCAAGGGCTTTGGAATGCGCTTGCTCTGATAGCAAAGTAAAGCGCTGATAGGTAGGATCTACATCTGCACCTTGTCTGAAACGAGTTGCATGTCCTCCATGAGCGCTAGCTAACGCTTTGATCATCTTGAAATGAGCTTCATCACTAGGTGCTTTAACCCAGCGCTGTTGCCCATGCCACTCCAAAATAATTTCTTCGTCAGCGCCATCAATGTTGATTGGCCCACACGCTGCGGGCAGCGCTAAGCGATAAAGCGTTTGATTAGCGCCTAGATTGATAAATGTAGAAAGTTTTTGCTCACGCAATTCATTCCAGAAATTTTCTGCAATTTCACTATTAAGCTCTGTGGCATTTACCAAAGAACTCATGAGCGGAATGGCGGCTTTCACTGCTGCTGCGGCACCTGCAAGGCGGAAAGTTAATTCTCCATCACCACCTTTAGATGAGCCGATCCAGCAGCTTGCTGATAAAGGGAGTGGCTGACCGGCCCACTCGTTTAATACTCTAAGAGCATTCGCTTGGGAGATCTGGCAACGTAAGGTTGCAGTTGCGGCAGGCTTTGGTAATACCTTAACTGAGGCTTCTAGTAAAAGTGCCAGTGTTCCTAAAGAACCGGGCAATAAACGGGAGACATCATATCCAGCGACGTTCTTCATGACCTTTCCGCCAAAGGAAAGATCTTGACCTTTACCATCAAGGATACGAGCGCCCAATACAAAGTCGCGGAAATTACCAACAGTAATTCGTCCTGGACCAGCTAGCCCCGCAGCAATGGCACCACCAAAGGTTGCATTCTCGCCAAAATGAGGCGGTTCAAAAGCGAGAGCCTGATTTTTTTCTTTGAGGGCCGCTTCAATTTCTTTTAGGGGGGTGCCAGCGCAAGCAGTGATGACTAGCTCTTCTGGTTGGTACTCCAATATGCCTGAGTAGGAGCGAGTATCTAGCTTGGTATAGCTATTCGGATTTCCATACCAGGATTTAGTGCCACCACCTTCAATTGAGAGCGGAGTTTTATTCTTCGCTGCATTCAGAATTTGCTCGCGGAATGCATCGATTTTTGGATGGGAGAGGCTCATTAGAAGCGCTCCAATTCTGGATGAGGCAATTGGCCGCCGCTGATGCGCATACGACCATATTCTGCGCAGCGACTCAAAGTTGGGATGGCTTTATCTGGGTTGAGTAATTTTTCTGGATCAAAAGCGCTCTTCACGCCCCAGAAAGATTCGCGCTCACCTTCACCAAACTGTACACACATGGAATTAATTTTTTCGATACCAACACCATGTTCACCAGTGATGGTGCCGCCGAGTTCTACGCAGGCTTCTAAAATTTCGGTTCCGAATTCTTCTGCACGGTGCCATTCATCTTGATCGGCGCCATTAAATAAAATTAATGGATGCATATTGCCATCGCCTGCATGAAAGACGTTTAAACAACCAAGGCCATATTTTTTTTCCATTCCCTGAATACGCTTCAGTAGTGTGGCAATGTGCCGGCGGGGTATGGTTCCATCCATGCAGTAGTAATCGGCAGCTAAACGACCTGCTGCTGGAAAAGCGTTCTTACGTCCGCTCCAAAACTTTAAGCGTTCACTTTCATCCTTGGAGATTTGAATGCCGCTTGCACCAGAATCCTCAAGCACCTTAGTCATGCGTTCAATTTCTTCGGCAACCTCTTCCGGTGTACCGTCAGATTCACAAAGCAAAATGGCTTCCGCATCCAAGTCATAGCCGGCATGTACAAATTCTTCTACAGCACGAGTGGTTGCTTTATCCATCATTTCTAAACCAGCGGGAATAATGCCGGCAGCAATGATGGCAGCAACGGCGTTGCCACCTTTTTCAATATCATCAAAGCTAGCCATGATCACACGAGCCAATTTTGGCTTGGCGACTAATTTCACGGTTACCTCGGTAACCACGGCGAGCATACCTTCACTACCCATCATGATCGCCAGTAAGTCGAGTCCAGGCGCATCTGGTGCTAAGCCACCAAATTCAACGATCTCACCGTTCATGAGTAATCCGCGAACACGCAGAACATTATGTAATGTCAAACCATATTTAAGGCAATGCACGCCACCTGAGTTTTCGTTGACGTTGCCGCCAATGGAGCAGGCAATTTGTGAAGAGGGGTCGGGCGCGTAATACAAACCAAGGTGGGCAACAGCTTCAGAGATAGCAAGATTACGCACGCCAGGTTGAACGACTGCAGTGCGGGTAAACGGATCAATGCTGATAATTTTCTTGAGCTTAGCCAACGACAGGACCAACCCTTGAGAAAGGGGCATCGCACCACCAGAAAGACCCGTGCCTGACCCACGCGGCACCACAGGAATCTGCATGGCATAGCAAATCCTCAAAATTTGAGCAACTTGCTCTTCTGTTTCAGGCAAAGCTACCGCCAAAGGCATACGCCTATAGGCCGCTAAACCATCACATTCATAGGGAATGGTGTCTTCCGGCTCCCATAGCAGGGCGTGTTCCGGCAGGATGGGGCGCAATGCCTTTACCAATTTGGACTGTAGGGCGCTAATAGCGGCTAAATCAGGGGGCGGGGTCACCATATTCATAAGAATCATTTTAGCCATTTACCTATAATTAAGCTTATGGGAAATCGACTATCAAAAATCGCCACTAGAACGGGTGATGCAGGGATGACAGGCTTAGGCGATGGGAGTCGCGTAGAGAAGGATCACCTGCGAATCTGCGCCATGGGCGATATTGACGAGTTGAACTCAGAAATCGGTGTTTTGATGACTGAAGACATTCCTGCGGCTATTGCCCCGGAATTACATGAGCTTTTTCTACAAGTTCAGCACGATTTATTCGATTTGGGTGGCGAGCTTTGTATACCTAATTACAAACTCCTGAATCCCGACCATGTCGCGCAATTGGATATTTGGCTTGAAAAGTACAACAAAGAATTGCCACCTTTGACTGAATTCATTTTGCCGGGCGGTACTCGCGCTGCTGCACAAGCGCACGTTTGTCGAACTGTATGTCGTAGAGCAGAGCGTTCAATTGTTCGTTTAGGCTGGGAAGAGCCTCTATACGATTCTCCGCGGCAATACGTCAATCGCTTGTCTGATCTGCTCTTTGTGCTTGCACGTATTCTGAATCGCGCTGCTGGTGGCTCTGATGTGCTTTGGAAGCACGAAAAAAAAGAGACTAAATAAATTAGTCTCTTTTATCTGCATTGCTTAAAGCTCAGATTTTAGAAATCCGCATTACTTTTTCTTACTTCTACGATTCTTAACGGCAGTCGCAAGACGCTCTAATACTTTCACAGAATCATCCCAGTTAATGCAGGCGTCAGTGATGCTGCGACCATACTCCAATTTGCTTGGATCATCTTTTCCTGGGGTGAATTTCTGGGCACCATCATTTAAATGACTTTCAATCATCACACCAAAAATCTGATGAGATCCAGATTCCATCTGCTTAGCTACGTCATCCGCAACCACGATTTGACGCTCATGCTTCTTGCTTGAATTAGCATGCGATAAATCAACCATCAAACTGGCTGGGAGCTTTGCTGCTTCTAGCTCGGAGCAGGCAGCCTGAACATACTTTTCTTCGTAGTTTGGCTCTTTGCCGCCGCGTAAAATCACGTGGCAATCTTTATTGCCCTTAGTTTCTACAACGGATACCTGACCATTCTTATGAACGGATAAGAAGTGGTGTGGACGACCTGCTGCTTGAATGGCATCAGTTGCAATTTTGATATTGCCATCAGTGCCGTTCTTAAATCCAATAGGAGCAGAGAGGCCAGATGCTAGTTCGCGATGAACTTGGCTCTCAGTAGTGCGTGCACCAATTGCGCCCCAAGAAATTAGGTCAGCAATATATTGCGGTGAAATCACATCTAAGAATTCACTACCGGCTGGCATGCCAAGGCGATTGATTTCCATTAATACTTGGCGAGCTAGGCGTAGACCTTCTTCAATGCGATAGCTCTCATCTAAGTATGGGTCGTTAATCAAACCTTTCCAGCCAACCGTAGTGCGCGGCTTTTCAAAATACACACGCATCACAATTTCTAATTCACCAGAAAAGCGCTCACGCTCTGCTAAGAGTCGTTGGCAATATTCCAGCGCTGCTTTTGGGTCATGAATAGAGCATGGTCCGATGATGACTAATAAGCGATCATCTTTGCCATGAATAATGTCGCGGATCTTTTTGCGAGTATTGCTGATCAATGTTTCTGTTGGTGTTCCAGATATTGGAAAGAAACGAATCAAATGCTCTGGCGGAGGCAGAACAGAAATATTGTCAATGCGTTGATCGTCAGTATCCGAAGTCTTGTCGACAGCGGAGTACCAATTAGCGGGATTCGTATTTTGTTGGCTCATTCGGCTATTTTAAGCCGTAATTAGCCGATATCAGGCAGTCCCACCTACGGTCAGGCTATCAATCCTGAGGGTAGGTTGCCCAACCCCGACTGGAACGCTTTGCCCTTCTTTGCCGCAAACCCCCACGCCGCCATCTAATTTCAGGTCATTTCCAATCATAGACACCTGTTTTAGGGACTCTGGACCGCTGCCAATAATAGTGGCGCCCTTTACGGGATATTGGATTTTGCCGTTCTCAACCCAATATGCCTCTGAAGCGGAAAAAACGAATTTTCCGCTAGTGATATCCACTTGCCCGCCGCCAAAATTGACGGCATATAAGCCACGCTTAATGCTGGCGACAATTTCTTGGGGATCATCTTTACCTGCCAACATATAGGTATTGGTCATGCGTGGCATTGGGAGAGAGGCGAAACTTTCACGACGACCATTGCCAGTGAGTGGCATATTCATGAGGCGGGCATTCAGGCTGTCTTGGATATAACCTTTTAAGATGCCATCCTCAATTAAGGTAGTGCATTGTGTGGGCGTGCCTTCATCATCAATATTTAATGAGCCTCTACGTCCAGCTAGTGTGCCGTCATCAACAACAGTGACACCCTTAGCTGCCACACGTTCCCCAATGCGACCAGCAAAAGCAGATGATCCCTTGCGATTAAAGTCGCCCTCGAGGCCATGACCTACTGCCTCGTGCAATAGAACACCAGGCCAGCCTGGCCCCATCACTACTGTCATTGGACCAGCAGGCGCTGGGCGAGATTCAAGATTAATTAAGGCGCCATCAACAGCCTCATCTACATAGCGATTAATGAGATCGGTGTTGAAGTAAAGATAGTCATGACGTGCACCACCTCCAGAAGAGCCTGACTCACGACGACCATTCTGCTCTGCAATAACGTGTACTGAAACGCGCACTAAAGGGCGAACATCGGCAGCTAATAGACCATCTGCGCGCACAACTAAAACGACATCAAACTCTCCAGCCAAACTTGCCATGACTTGAATGATGCGGGGGTCACGTGCTTTAGCACGACGCTCAATACTTTCTAGCAACGCAATTTTTTCTTTGGGCTGTAGTGAATCCAAAGGATTGATGTCTGAGTAGAGCTTATTCGATACGTTATTAAATAGCTTGGTTGCAACGGCTTGCTTGCCACCCTCAGGACCAATCACTCGAGTAGCTTTAGCGGCTTTATTTAATGCTTCTAGATTAATTTCATCTGAATAAGCAAAAGCAGTCTTATCGCCATAGATGGCGCGCACGCCAACACCTTGATCAATATTAAAGCTGCCTGATTTAACAATGCCTTCTTCAAGACTCCAGCTTTCACTGCGTGTGTGTTGAAAGTAAAGGTCCGCATCATCAAGGCGATGGGTGAATAGATTGCCAAAGGTGTGATGTAGGTCCTGCTCTGATAGCCCTGTCGGCTCAAGCAAAATAGATTTGGCTAATTTAATGAGGTCTGCTTGCTTTTTGGCTTTAGTCCAATTGGCGGGAAATAGTGCTTCTGGTGCATTCATGTGATTGGGCAGATCTTTCTTTAAAGCTTGCGATGTGCAAGTGCAGGTAACTTAGAGCGTACCTCGTTTAATTTATCTTTGCACAAGACCCCGGAAATAAAGCCCTCACCCTCAGGGAGATTGGTCAGGACATCACCCCAGGGATCAATGAACATGCTATTACCCCAAGTACGTCGCTGATTCTGATGTTTTCCACCTTGTGCTGATGCCAACACATAGCATTGGTTTTCAATAGCTCTGGCACGCAATAAGATTTCCCAATGATCCTTGCCGGTTGTATAGGTAAATGCAGCTGGGATGATGTGGCAGTCGACTTGCCCTAGGGCGCGATAAAGCTCAGGGAAGCGTAAGTCGTAACAAATGCTTAACCCAAACGTCCAATCGATCCCGTTGATTGAAATCTTTAAAAGACCTGGCTCATTACCGGCTTCAATGGTTTCTGATTCTTGATACCGCTCAGTCGCCGTTTGAAAGCCAAACAAATGGATTTTGTCGTAACGTGTAATTTGAGCGCCCGTAGGATCGAATACAAGAGTTGTATTGAGCACCTTGTTGGGGTCTTTCGCCTCCAATGGAATCGTGCCAGCTACCAAATAAAGATTATTGTCTTGGGCAATCCGTGAGAGGCACTCTTGTATGGGGCCGCTGCCAACACTCTCTCGAGCACGCACCTTATCTGTATCTTTAAGGCCCATTAAGCAAAAATATTCTGGCAGAACGGCTAATTGCGCACCATCTGCGGCAGCAGCAGCGATGAGCCTACTAGCAGTGGATAAGTTCTCCTGCAAATCAGGGGTTGAGACCATCTGAATCGAGGCAATCTTCATTTTTGCACTACTGGCTAATGTGCTCATGCTGTATTCGTTAAATTTAATTAGGATTTTTAATGGGGCTGGTCGAATTATTTGGATTGCTTTGTGGGTTCGTACTATTAATGCTCGGTTTAGCCTGTTCTTTTAGTAAATCTTTACTGCGAATCGTATCAATTGTTTTGCTATCAATTGGCTGACCCTTTTGATCAAGCGGGATTACCTCTGGGTTATCCCAGGACCCTTGAATTAAGTAGTCTGACTGAAAATTGCGATTAATTTGGCTGGTAATTAAATATTGCCCTACTAATGCGCCAAGCCCTACGATTGGATTGATGACAAACGCAGCCAAAGAGCCTGCTGTAGCATCAATCGTTGGAAAAATAGTGACCCGCAAATCTTGTGTTTGCTTAGGAATGTTAATTTGACCAGACATAGCTACCCTTGCTTGATCTAGGCCCATCGTGAATTGCTTAGTCTGAGCAACCCCTGCATTCATTTCAAATGAAGCATCAATAGTATTAAACGGAGTGCCTTTGGCGACAATATCGCCTAGGCTTCCTTTTAGGTCAAACGTGGCAAATCTAAATAAACTTTGTAAGCTCAGAACATCGAGCAATTTTGCGCCATTAGTATTAACCTCTAACAGACGACCTTTTTCCAGATTGAGATTTACCTTGCCCGCAAGAGTGTCATATTTAGGATTAAACGGAGATCCGTCCCAATCGGCATTGACAATTAATTTACCTTGCCCGCCCTCTACTGATTTCTGATTAGTCCAATGCCCAATAATCTGACCAGCATCTTTAATATCTAGATCAACATTTAAGTTTGTATGGGTCGAGGAATTAGGCGTGCTGCCAACCCAACGGCCCGTAATCTTTGAGCTACCTTGTGGGCTGCTAAATTGAATAGAGTCGATATTGAGAGCATTGCCACTGGTAGTGGTTTTAATCTTTAGCTGTCCAAGCTGCGCTTTATCCCAGTCAAAGTCATCAATGGTTAAATCAAGATTAGGTATAGAACCAGGCTCAAGCGAATTTTTAATGGCTGGCGTTTTCTGAGCCTGCTTTGTCGGCGGAGGCGGTGGGGCAATGACCACCTCAGGTACTTTGAGGCGCACAAGACGTCCGCTGATAAGGTCAGCCTGAGATTGATTGCCAGGTTGATACTGGATGTTGCCGGCAATTTGAGGAGAGCCTCTTAAGCGCAGTTGCCAGGCCGAATTTTTGTTAGCTGCCGCCAGGTTTAAGTCCTGCCAAACGCGGTCAAACAAGGTCAATTGCTTTACCTGTGCTGAAACTTGAATATTTTTTGCGTTATGCGAGGCAGAATTGTGCGCGGATTTGTTGATATTTTGCTGGCTCAAAAACTCTTGCCAAATATCTAAGTTGAGCTCATTGCTTAGCAGATTCAGTTGAAAGCCCTGTTGAGGAGTTATGGCAGGCGTTCCAATTCCAACTGCATGACGAAGGGTATCGTCGCTGGCTATTTCACCTTGAATAAAGTAGGCATCACCAATCTTTCCATCCCAAGAGAGGCGGCTTGAACTAGTTTTAGTTTTTGCAAAAGTCTTAAGATTCAGCTGGCCTGACATTGGGGTGCCATTCTGTTTTTTAACGGGTACGGGAGCGGAGCTACTCCAGTTGCGCATATCAATCTTGAGATTAGTGTCGCTATTTCCTTTGTTAAAGCTAATAGTGCCGTCATATTTAGCGACACCGCCCATTGCCTGCAATATCGGAAATGCTTGCACATCAGTATCTTTTGCAAAGTAGTTCTTGATAAAGTTCGCTGAAATATCTCCTGAGATGTTGTAGCTCTGGTTGCCTTGGTTTGATCCGATGCTGGAAATGTTGATGTCACCACCTAAGAAATTGGCGGTAATGTTTTCAAATTCTGGATTGACTTCGGTAATTCGCATCTTTCCTTTGAGATTCTCAAAGGGTGGTAAGTCGGCCCATTGAATTCTATTGCCAGGAAAACTTAATTGAATGTCGGAGTTGGTGTCTCCATTGCCCGACAGTGGAATCTTCAGGCCCAGACTAAGGTTGGTAGGTCCCGTTACCTTTAGATTTTTCTCAAGATCAACTTGTTTTTTACCTACGGGCGATAAAAATAAATACTCCAATAATTGCGGGGCATCACCTTGCACTTCACCGTCAACTGTTAGCAGTAATTGCTTTGCACTAACGCTTGGAATTTCCGCATGGAATTTGCTGAGGACAACCTGCTTGTAGCTTGCTTGATCAATATCTACCGTAAATTTGGCATTCTGCATCTTCAGAACGCCATTGACCTTATTCAGTGCGGACCAAACACCTAGCGCAGGTGATGCTGTGGGAGCTGGGCTGAAAGTTGCGCCAGTGATCGGCAGATTCAGTGTGAATTCTCCTGCGCCCACAACAGGGAAAGGCACCGCATTGGGATCGCCTTGAATATGAAGACTACCCTTTTGAATAACGCCTGCATCGAAGGCTTTACTTACGTAAGTCTTAACATCCCCACCCATTCCAACTGGTAAATAACGATAGGCAGTTTTGAGGTTGGCTTGTGCAAAGTCCATATCTAATGTCATATAGTCTGGCTTTTTAGCCTCGCCAACGATGTAATTTAGATTGAGTGTTGTTGAAATATCGGGATTGCTTAGTGCCAACTGCTTAGCAGTAATAACCCAATTTCCTTTTTGCTTTGACCAGGATATTTGACCATTGGCTTGATCTAAAGTTATTTTTGGGTCCACCAATAAGTCATTTACTTCAAGCTCCAGATTATTGGATTTAACCGAGAAACTTCCCTTATTCTGATCTGCAGTTAAAAACCCCGAGAGCTTTTTTACAGAAGGCATTGATTTGTTAATGCCAACAAAACTTAAGTCAATCAGCTTGCCACTCACGGTAAAGTCTAGCTTGTTGGACTTAAACCAGCCGCCAGGAATATTGAGGGCGGATAAAGGGGATTTACTTTCTGACCAATTGATATCTAGATCTTGTAATTCTCCGTCTGCTTTTGAGGCCTTAATCCATTGATGAACTTTTTTGGATAGAGGCAGGTTGAGGGCAAACAATGCAATATCTTCAACCAATATCTTTGGCGAGGAAAACCCGAACTCTTTAATTTCCCCGTCTCCAGCAGGAGGTCTCCAGCGGAAAGTCATGGGACTCAGGTTCTCTAGCGGCGAGGATTTGGGGCTATCGCTATCGCGCCAAGCAAAATTTTTCGTGGTAACAGCTATCAAACCACCATCGTTTTCTTGAATCAGGCTGGTCTCTAATCTTCCAAGCGCAATGGCATCTTCATCTTTAGATAGCTGAATAGTGAAGTTATCAGCGGCCAGATAAATTTCCCCACCATCAGGTTTGCCGTTATCAATTTTTAGTTTTCCATTGGAATTGAGTATTCCCTCCAGCGCATTAAGCGGGAGAGAAAAGTCGCTAGCTATTTGACTTAGCTGTAGCTCATTTAAGTTCCAGGAAATGGTTCCAATCCAGTCTCGCCAATTACCAGCTTGGCCGCCGATATGATGTACTAAATCAATGTCTAGCGTCAGAGGACCTTTGGTCCATGGTGTGGCGGCACTCACTGAGCCCTGGTGGCTACGAATGCCATTGCTCAGAGATAGACTTTGAATATCTATTGTCGTGACTGCTTTCTTCTGGAGCCGATCATCCCAAAGTATTTTGACGTTGCTGATACGAATTTCATTTTGCGCAAAGAGCCAATTCTCTGCGGAATAGTCATTTGAATTTCCATCAACTGAAATACCGGCAATAGTAATGACGCCTTTCTTATTGCGTTGGGTATATATCTCAGCATTTTCAATATTCAGTTCATGAAAAAAAGGCGCGAGGTGATAAAAAGATGCCCAACTCAGTTGACCGTTAATTTTTTGAACAAATAAGAGCGGCTGTGATTTATCTGGGTTGTTGAAACGCAAACCCTCAATTTCAAAATTGGGTCTGATTCCTGTCCATGAAACCTGAAGAGAATCCATCGAAACATCGGCACCAATTCGGGCGCTAATGAGTTTTTCAACCGATGCTTTTGATTTTTCAATTTGTGGCCAAAGGACAAAGCGCACTCCTACATGCCCAAGGACAAAAAGGGTCGCTACAACACCAGCCAAAATCAAAGCACGCTTGCGCCAGGCCCCACTCGAACCTTGAGGACGTTTAGCAAGCACGCTCTTGAGGCGAGGCGGGATGAACTTTTGCAGCATGGCCTCTATTATCCTTCAGGCTTAGCTGGATCGCCAAGCTTCTGGCTTGGGTCTTGGGGTCGGATTAAGATGGGGGAATGGATGATTTTTCCCGACAAATTGATTTTTTAGAGCAACACTCGACTTATGCGCGACGCTGGTTAAGTGCTCGCCCTGAATGGCTGGATTGGCTTCGCATTCTAGGGCAGAAAAAAGTCGATATTGAGGGGATTAGAGATTTGCTGCAAGACTGCGGCATCAATAGCCAGGTCGATGAGCTGGATGAGACCTTATGGATGTCTAATCTTCGTCTAGCAAGACAGCGTTTAATGCTGTGGGTGGCATTCCGGGACCTCAACGGAATGGCTGACCTCCAAGAGGTTACTCATGCGCTAAGCCACTTTGCTGAATTAGCGGTTTCTGCTTCGATTGCCTTTGTCCGCGAGGATCTCAAAAGTCGTTTTGGCCTGCCTTGGAGTAATTCAACACAATCTGAGATGCCCCTCATGGTTGTTGGGATGGGTAAATTAGGCGGTCTTGAGTTAAACCTTTCATCAGATATCGACTTGATCTTTCTGTACGAGCATGAGGGCGACACTACTGGCGGCCCTAAGAGTTTGTCTAACCACGAGTGGTTTACTCGAATGGGCAAGCGTTTAATTAAGTTACTAGCTGAACATGACGCCAATGGATTTGTATTCAGAGTAGATATGCGTCTTCGTCCCAATGGTGATTCGGGGCCCTTGGTATGCAGTCTAGATATGCTGGAAGAGTACCTATTAGTGCAGGGTAGAGAGTGGGAGCGCTATGCCTGGATTAAAGGGAGATTAATTGCACCCCTTCCAGATTCACCGGATTTCATGCACTGTCAAAAAGAGCTTGATCAACTCATTCGTCCTTTTGTGTATCGACGTCATTTGGACTATGGTGTGATTGCTTCTATTCGTGATTTACATGCACAGATTCAGGCAGAGGCAGAGAAGCGATCCTCAGGTCATCAGGGGCGCTCAAGAGATATTAAATTGGGGCGCGGTGGCATCCGCGAGATTGAGTTTCTGGCTCAAATGTTTCAACTGATGCGAGGTGGTACAGACCCTCGCTTTAGAGTGCGCCCAAGTTTAGAGGTATTAGAGTTGATTAAGCAGTGCGGTATCTTGCCTGCTCACGAGGTGGAGTCCCTTCAGGCGGCTTATGGGTACTTGCGACGCTTAGAGCACCGCATTCAGGTATGGGATGACCAGCAAACGCACTATTTACCAGGGGATAATGAGGCACGCTCACGTTTAGCAACTGCGATGCAGGGGCAAAATATCCCTACCGAAGCTTTTATGGCTGAATTAGAGCATCATCAGAATAATGTCGCACAACTATTTGAAAAAGCATTTTTACTAGATGATGGTGCGCGTCTCGAGATTGCGCCCTTAGCTCAAGACTGGGCGCCCGACCAAACTTATTTCCCGGATTCCTGCATTCGTTGGCAGGCATGGATAGACAGTCCCAAACAAAAACTATTGCCGCAAAAAAGCCGCTTAATTTTTGATAATTTAATGTGCAAGGCGGCAGAGGCTTTGCAAATTGCAAATGCTACTCCAGGGTATGCCGACAAAACACTATTGCGTTTCTTTGACTTGCTAGAAGCAATTGCAAGACGCAGTGCTTATCTTTCTATTTTGGCGGAGTATCCCAGGGCTCTAGCTAATGTTCTTGATTTGCTTAAGGCCTCCCAATGGGGCGCTCAGTACTTAACGCGACATCCCCATTTATTGGATCACCTATTGAATGCTCAATCAGAGAGAGCATTAATCGAAGATCCAGAGCAGTATTGGGCGGAGGTGCGATCTAATCTCAATATGCAGCTTGATGATGTAATGGCCGAAGGAGATGGCTCTGAGCAGGCGATGGATATTTTGAGGGTCACCCATCACAACGAAACTTTTATTACGTTGTTAACGGATTTGGGTATCGGTGTTCAGCAAGCTTTACCAGTAGAGCGTGTGAGCGATCATTTATCCGCCCTGGCAGATTTAATTTTGCAGACCACCTTTGAGCGTGTATGGCCTAGTGTGGCCAAAAAGTTTGACCTGGCTCTTGAGGCTGATCCACCATTTGCGGTGATTTCTTATGGCAAATTAGGGGGTAAGGAGTTGGGCTATGCCTCTGACTTGGACATTATATTTTTATATCAGGCAGATGAATCTGACTATGCAGCGCAAGAAATTTATGCGCTTTTAGCGAAGCGGATGATTAATTGGCTCACAGCGTTCACCTCAACCGGGAGCTTATTTGAAATTGATACCCGCCTTCGGCCAAATGGCTCTGCCGGATTCTTAGTAACTAACGCTGAGGCCTTTAAAAAATATCAACTACGTGAAGGTGATAACGCTGCCTGGGTGTGGGAGCACCAAGCACTGACTCGGGCACGCTTCTCTGCCGGCAGTTCAAGTGTGGGACTATTCTTCAATTCTGTTCGCTCAGAGGTATTAAGTCAGTCGCGAGATATTAATCAACTGCGACTTGAGATATTAGAAATGCGTCGCAAGGTGCATGCGGGCCATCCTAATGCAAACGTTGATTTTGACTTAAAGCACGACGCTGGTGGCATGGTTGATATTGAGTTTATGGTGCAGTTTTTAGTTCTAGCATATGCCCATCAGCACCCTCAATTGATTGGTAATCTAGGTAATATTGCCCTGTTACGCATCGCTGGTGATGTGGGTTTAATTACTCATGAAGCTGCGCAATCTGTGGGGGATGCTTACCGCCTCTTGAGGGCACGTCAACATCGTTTGCGATTAGACGGCGCAGAAAAGACCCGTATTAGCCTAGTAAATGAAGTGGAATTGATTGCTGCAAGAGATGAAGTGCAAGCACTATGGTTGGAGATATTTAAGGCGCCCTCTAATATCGCCTAGAAGGTAGCAGGCGCTAGTTTTGCTCCAGCAGCTCGCGGGCGTGACGGCGGGTGGTGTCTGTAATAGTAGCGCCACCAAGCATGCGCGCCACTTCTTCAACACGTTCATTTCTGGCTAGGATCTGGACTTGCGACACCGTCTTCTCGCCAGACTGTGACTTGCTGACCTTGAGATGATGGTTGCCTTGGGCGGCAACCTGGGGTAAATGGGTTACGCACAGAATTTGGTGAGATTGACCTAATTGATGCAAGAGTTTGCCCACTGTTTCAGCCACTGCACCACCAATACCAGCATCGACTTCATCAAATATCAGAGTTGGTGTAAATGAGGCTTTGCTGGTGATCACGCTAATGGCTAAGCTAATACGGGCTAACTCACCACCAGAGGCCACTTTTGCAAGTGAGCGTGGCGTGCTGCCAGCATGGCCTGCAACTAGGAATTCAATTTGTTCGAGACCGTGGGAACCGCCTTCATTAAGAGGTACCAAGGCAATCTCTAGGCGTCCGCCGGCCATAGATAAATCTTGCATGGCATCACTTATTAATTTGCCAAGATCAGATGCTGCTTTTTGGCGTTTTTGTGAAAGCTGTTTAGCAAGCTTTAAATACGCCGCCTCTTCCTGCTTTACTTGCTCTCGTAACACTTCTATATTTTGCGAAGCTGTTAAAGCTTCGAGTCGCTCTGTCGTGGTTTGAAGTAATGCTGGTAGTTCATCCACTTCGGTACGATATTTTTTGGCTGTGCCATGTAATGCTTGCATACGCTCTTCAACTTGGACAAGTCTGGCAGGATCCAAATCAATTTTTTGCAGGTAACGATTAAGCCCATGAATAGCTTCATCAAGCTGAATGCTGGCCGACTCTAAGGCTTGATTAATATCCGCTAGCGCTGGGTCATGCTCGGCTAGCGCGCCCACATTGGCGCATACCTTCGATAGTGAAGATTCAAGAGAGTTGTCAGCGTCACTCAATATTTCAATCGCTTCTTGGCAGCCGCCAATGAGCTTTGCACCGTTGGCTAGTCGTGCATGCTCACTTTGTACGCTGGACCATTCCCCTACTTGTGGAGAAAGTTCGGTGAGCTCTTCTAGCTGCCATTCAAGACGCTCACGCTCACGTTCAACATCTTGACCGGCATTTTCTGCCTGCTCTAAGCGACGGCGAGAATCAGCGAGAGTTTTAAACGTCAGCGCAACTTCGCTTGCCAGTGGCAGTAATCCAGCATGACGATCCAAAAGTTCACGTTGAGCGCCACCCTTTAATAAAAGTTGATGTGCGTGCTGCCCATGAATATCTACCAGCTGATCACCTGCTTCACGTAATTGCGCCAAGGTTGCAACACTGCCATTGATAAAGGCACGACTTCGTCCATTGCTTTCAACGGTTCTTTTAAGCAATAGACTTTGGCCATCATCTTCCAATGGAAACCCTTGAACATCAAGCCATTGACCAAAAGAGGTTACTAACTCAGGTTCAATGCGAAAAAGTGCGGAAATTTCTGCACGGTTGCTGCCTTCGCGGATTTGACTGCTATCTGCGCGTTCACCTAGTACCAAGCCAAGAGCATCAAGCAGGATAGATTTACCAGCGCCAGTTTCTCCGGTAAGTACGGTAAACCCGCTAGAGAAATCTAACTCTAGTTGGTCAACAATGACAAAGTCACGAAGTGAGATGGTTTGAAGCATGTATTAGCGTAGCAAAAAACTTGACATCAGAATGTCGATGGATACTCATTCCAATGCAGCTTCTCGCGCAAAGTTTTGTAGTCACTGTGATTGCTTGGATGAAGTAGATCAATGGTTTTATTGGACTGGCGTACTTCAATCTTATCGCCGCTTTGCAATTGGGTTTGAGATTGCATATCAAAATTAACAATCACCTCACGACCATCTACTACTTCAATTACTGTGACGCTATCTTGTGGCAGGACAATTGGACGGTTAGAGAGTGAATGCGGTGCAATTGGCGCCAATAAAATACCCGCAACGTGTGGATGCAAAATTGGGCCACCAGCGGAAAGGGCATAAGCAGTCGAGCCGGTAGGGGTAGATACAATTAAGCCATCAGAGCGTTGGTTGTACATAAATGAACCATTGACATGCACCGCTAATTCAACCATCCCTGAAATGCCTGAACGATTTACAACAACATCATTTAAGGCAAGCGCGCGATTAATTTCTTTGCCATGACGCAGAACAACCGCATCTAACAAAGTACGTGTATCAGCCTCATATTCACCCGCAATAATTTTTGGTAAGGTGGTGTGAACGGATTGGATTGGAATATCCGTCATGTAACCTAGTCGGCCCATATTGATCCCGACCAGCGGAACATTGCTGCCGGCTAACTGCCGGGCGATGCCAAGCATAGTGCCGTCACCCCCCAGAACAACTACAAGATCAATTGCCCCAGCAAAGTCTCGCGCTGTTTTGGTTGGATAGCCTGAAAGGGCGAGATGGGTGGCTGTATCGAACTCAATAAATGCCTCGCAACCCAAGGCTGCGAGCAATTTAGCCAAGTCTTTAAGGTGCTCCTCAATACCATCAGCCTGGTATTTGCCGACAAGCGCTACTCGGCTAAAGGCCTTTTTGCTGGAATTTGGGGATGGGCTTAACATATAACGATTAAACCATAGGCATAAAATCCCTTCCACCATGGATGAACGTTCCCGAGCTCTACTAAAAACCCTCATCGAGCGCTATATCGAAGAGGGCCAGCCCATTGGCTCCCGCACGCTATCAAGATTCTCGGGTTTGGACCTGTCCGCAGCCACTATTCGTAATGTCATGGCGGATTTGGAGGATATGGGGCTCGTTACCAGCCCCCATACATCTGCTGGTCGCATTCCGACCCCACGGGGTTACCGCCTGTTTGTGGACACCATGGTGACCGTTCGCCCCTTGGAAGCAATGGCTGCTAGAGAGGTAGAAAAAGGCCTTTTGCCAGATTCTCCGCAAAGGGTTCTCAACTCGGCAGCGCAGATTTTGTCCAACCTGACCCATTTTGCTGGTGTAGTGATGACGCCTAAGCGAGCCCAGGTTTTCAAGCACATTGAGTTCTTACGTTTGGGTGAAGGCAAAATTTTGCTCATCATGGTCACCCCAGAAGGCGATGTACAGAATCGTATCTTGCCCACCACTCAAGATTACACACCGAGCCAACTGATTGAGGCGGGCAACTTTATTAACGCTCAGTTTGCTGGAAAAAGTTTTGATCAAGTGCGCATGCATCTCAAATCCGATTTGGATAATTTGCGTGCCGATATTTCTGGGTTGATGGCCTTAGCTCTACAGAGCGGTGTTGCTGATTACGATATGGGTGGTGGCGACATGGTGCTCTCTGGCGAACGTCGTTTGCTGAATGTTGGGGATTTAAGCTCTAACTTGGATAAGTTACGCAAGATGTTCGATATGTTGGAGCAGAAATCCGTACTCATGCAATTGCTTGATGTATCTAGTCATGCGGACGGCATTCAGATCTTTATTGGTGGTGAGAGTGATTTGTTGCCATATGAAGATTTGGCTGTGATCAGCGCCCCATATAGCGTTGATGGGCAGATAGTGGGTACGCTAGGCGTGATTGGGCCAACTCGCATGGCTTATGACAGAGTGATTCCCATTGTCGATATCACTTCTAAATTACTATCGGGCGCCTTAAGCTCTTAACCATAGATCCAAACCTTTTATATTTAAAACACACTACTAGAGACAAAACATCTTGAATCAGAACCCGCATCTACGTGCATCCAAAACCGCAGTCTTATTGTTGAATCTTGGAACGCCATCAGCACCAACATCGAAAGCGGTTCGCGCTTATTTAAAAGAGTTTCTTTCCGATCCGCGTGTAGTAGAAATTCCGCGCATTATTTGGTGGTGCATTCTGAACGGCATTATTTTGCCTATTCGTAGTGGTGCATCTGCCAAAAAATATGCTTCTATTTGGTTGCCAAAATTAGGTTCACCATTAATGCATTACTCACGCCTACAGGCGAAAGAGTTGGGAGAAAAATTTGCGCTTGAAGGCCATACCGTTTTAGTTGACTTGGCAATGCGCTATGGTGAGCCATCTACCCAGTCAGCCCTTGAGAGCCTGAAGGCGCAGGGCATGGAGCGTTTATTGTTATTGCCTTTGTACCCACAGTATTCCGCTACTACAACGGCATCTAGCTTTGACGAAGTTTTTCGTGTTTTAGGTACCTGGCGTGATCAACCGGAGTTGCGCTTAGTGAAGCACTATCACGATAGTCCTGCATACATACATGCGTTACGTGATCAGGTGTTATCGAGCTGGGACAAAGATGGACGTCCTGATTTTGCAAAAGGCGATCGTTTTGTCATGTCTTTTCATGGCTTGCCAAAGCGCAATTTAATGAAGGGTGATCCCTACCATTGTGAGTGCCTGAAATCAGGTCGTTTACTTGGTGAATCTTTGGGCTTAGAACCAGGTCAATATATTGTGACCTTCCAATCTCGCTTTGGTAAGGCCGAGTGGTTGAAGCCTTACACCGCACCAACCATTGAAAAACTGGCCAAAGAAGGCTGTCAGCGTATTGATATTTTTTGCCCAGGGTTTCCGGCAGATTGCCTAGAAACACTAGAGGAGATTGCGATGGAAGCCCGCGAAATCTTTTTGGAGCATGGTGGCAAGGACTATCGCTACATCCCTTGTTTAAACAGCAACCCCAAGTGGATTGAGGCTCTTAGTGATATTGCCCACCATCATTTACAAGGCTGGTCTTTAGGGGTGGAGTCTGCGGTTGAATTAGCGCAGCGCAATGAAAGGGCTGAGCTAGCTGAAAGAATGAAGTCTTGAAATCAACATGATTGACCCCATATTACAAAGTAATAGCGATCTTTATAGAAAAGTAAAATAGCCCTCATGACACAAGAAAACCAAAACCCATCCCCGGAGCAAGAGAATCCTGCGGTTGATTCAGGCGCGGAAGCTGCAGCAGAAACTTCAGCTGTAAAAACGCCCGAACAGGAAATTGCCGAACTGAATCAAAAGATTGGCGAATTGCAGGATAACTTTTTGCGTGCAAAAGCGGAGGGTGAAAATATTCGTCGTCGTGCTGTGGAAGATATTGCTAAAGCACATAAGTTCGCAATTGAAAGTTTTGCAGAGCATTTAGTGCCTGTTACAGATAGTCTGTATGCGGCATTGAGTACCGATGCAGGTGATGCCAAAGCATTTAAAGAAGGCTTGGAAATTACTCTTAAGCAATTGCTCTCTGCCTTTGAAAAAGGTCGTATGACAGAAATTAACCCTGCTATTGGGGATAAATTTGACCCTCACCACCACCAAGCGATTGCCTCAGTGCCTTCTGAGCAAGAGCCCAATACCGTGGTTTCAGTCCTCCAGCGAGGCTACACCGTCGCTGATCGAGTTCTCCGACCTGCCTTAGTGACGGTCAGCGCCCCAAAATAAGCTAAATAAGGGCTAATACCCCAAAAAAGGCATCAAAAAGGTAGAAAAAGGCAGATTTCTGCCTTTTTTGCTCTTTATGCCCTTGAAATCCCCTTTTTAGACCCCATTTACTGGGTATCGAAATATTCATTAGTACAACAAAACAATTTAATTTTTTGGAGCAATTATGGGAAAGATTATCGGAATCGACTTAGGAACCACGAATTCATGCGTTTCAGTCGTAGAAAACAATGCACCTAAAGTTGTCGAAAACGCCGAAGGCGGTCGTACAACTCCATCCATCATCGCTTACGTAGAAGATGGCGAAGTATTGGTTGGTGCGCCAGCAAAACGTCAGTCAGTGACGAACCCTAAAAATACTATCTACGCAGTGAAGCGTTTGATGGGTCGTAAATTTACAGATGCAGAAGTGCAAAAAGATATTAGCCTTATGCCGTACGAAATTGTTCAGGCAGACAATGGCGACGCTTGGGTATCAGCACGCGATAAAAAAATGGCACCACAACAAGTGTCAGCTGAAATTCTGCGCAAGATGAAAAAAACTGCCGAAGATTACCTCGGTGAAGAAGTAACAGAAGCAGTGATTACTGTTCCTGCTTACTTTAATGACAGCCAACGTCAAGCAACTAAAGATGCTGGCCGTATTGCTGGCTTAGATGTGAAGCGCATCATTAACGAGCCTACTGCTGCTGCATTGGCTTTCGGCCTAGACAAGCAAGACAAGGTAGATCGCAAGATCGCTGTGTATGACTTGGGCGGCGGTACGTTCGACGTATCTATTATTGAGATTGCCAACGTTGATGGTGAGAAGCAGTTTGAAGTGCTCTCTACTAACGGCGACACATTCTTAGGTGGTGAAGACTTTGACCAACGTATCATTGATTGGATCATTGCTGAGTTCAAGAAAGAACAAGGCGTTGACTTGAGCAAAGACGTATTGGCATTACAGCGTTTGAAAGACGCTGCTGAAAAAGCCAAGATCGAATTGTCATCTGCACAACAAACAGAAATCAATTTGCCTTACGTGACAGCTGACGCTAGCGGTCCTAAGCATTTGAACTTGAAGTTGACTCGTGCCAAGTTAGAGTCTTTGGTAGAAGAATTGATCAAGCGTACTGCTGGTCCTTGCTTAACTGCGATTAAAGATGCTGGTGTGAACGTGGCTGATATTGACGACGTGATTTTGGTCGGCGGTCAAACGCGTATGCCTGCGGTTCAAGACAAAGTAAAAGAAATCTTTGGCAAAGAGCCACGTAAGGACGTTAACCCAGATGAAGCTGTTGCCGTTGGCGCTGCAATTCAGGGCTCTGTATTGTCTGGCGATCGTAAAGACGTATTGCTCTTGGACGTTACCCCATTGTCATTGGGTATCGAAACACTTGGCGGCGTAATGACCAAGATGATTCCTAAGAACACCACGATTCCTACTAAGCATTCACAGGTTTACTCCACTGCTGAAGACAACCAGCCTGCTGTAACTATTAAGTGCTTCCAAGGTGAGCGTGAGATGGCTGCTGCAAACAAGTTGCTCGGCGAATTTAACCTTGAAGGTATTGCACCTGCGCAACGCGGTATGCCACAAATTGAGGTGACCTTTGATATCGATGCCAACGGTATTTTGCATGTAACCGCAAAAGACAAAACGACAGGCAAAGAGAACAAGATCACCATCAAGGCAAACTCTGGCCTGACCGAAGAAGAAATTCAACGCATGGTTAAGGATGCTGAGGCTAATGCTGCTGAAGACAAGAAGGCACTAGAGCTGGTAACAGCACGCAATACTGCTGACGCTTTGGCTCACTCCACCAAGAAAGCCTTGGAAGAGCATGGTGCTAGCTTAGAAGCTGCTGAAAAAGAAGCGATTGAAGCGGCCTTGAAAGATTTGGACGAAGCAATCAAAGGTAGCGATAAAGAAGTGATTGAAGCAAAAACAGAAGCTTTAGGTAAAGCAAGTCAGAAGCTGGGCGAAAAAGTCATGGCTGCTGAACAGGCTAAAGCTGGTGGCGCTCCTGGTGCCGCTCCTGGTGGCGCAGCTCCAGGCGCTGCTCCTGATGCAGATGTTGTTGACGCTGACTTTAAAGAGGTTGATGACAAGAAGTAATTCTGAAATCAGACATTCGTTAACGTAGTTTTGATGTACTTAAATAACAAGTCGGCCTCGTGCCGACTTGTGTCATTCAGGTTGTTGAGAGGAATAGGCCGTGCCTAAAAGTAAACGCGATTTTTATGAAGTGCTTGGTGTAGCAAAAGGTGCCAGTGATGATGAGTTGAAAAAAGCTTATCGCAAGATGGCGATGAAACATCATCCAGATCGCAATCCTGATAGTAAAACGGCTGAAGCCCAGTTTAAAGAAGTTAAAGAGGCTTACGAAACCCTAACTGACCCTAATAAGCGCGCAGCTTATGATCAATATGGCCATGCTGGTGTTGATCCCTCCATGGGCGGCGGATTCGGTGGGGGTGGTTTTGGCGGCGGCGGTTTTGCGGATGCCTTTGGCGACATCTTCGGCGATATTTTTGGTCAAGGCGGCGGACGTCAGTCTGGCCCTCAAGTTTATAAGGGCGCTGACCTGCGCTACAACATGGATATCACGCTTGAACAGGCGGCTGAGGGTTATACAACCCAAATTCGTGTACCAAGCTGGAGCAATTGCAAGCCATGTCATGGCACTGGTGCGGAGCCAGGATCGAAAGCGGAGACATGTACCACTTGTAATGGTCATGGCCAAGTACGTGTGCAGCAAGGCTTTTTCTCTATGCAGCAAACTTGCCCTAAGTGCCGCGGTACTGGTGAGTACATTCCTAAGCCTTGCAAAACTTGCCACGGCAGCGGAAAACACAAAGAACAAAAAACACTTGAGATCAAAATACCAGCGGGTATTGATGATGGCATGCGTGTTCGTTCAGTTGGTAACGGCGAACCAGGTATCAACGGTGGACCATCTGGTGATCTTTACGTAGAGGTGCGCGTAAAACCCCATAAAGTATTTGAGCGCGATGGTAGCGATTTACATGTACAAATGCCAATCTCTTTTGCGACAGCGACTATCGGTGGTGATATTGAAGTGCCAACACTTGCTGGGCGAGTTGAGTTTCCTATTCCAGAGGGCACTCAGACCGGTAAGACATTCCGCTTGCGTAACAAAGGTATTAAGGGCTTACGCTCAACTTTGGTAGGCGATCTTTTCGTGCATGTTTTGGTGGAAACGCCAATTAAACTCACTGATGAGCAAAAGAAACTGTTGCAAAAGTTCGATGACAGTCTAAAGTCGGGTGGCGACAAACACAGCCCCCAACAAAAAGGTTGGTTTGACGGGGTGAAGAGTTTCTTTAGTTAGTAGCTGGTAGATAGGCTAGCTGGCAATTAGCCAGCAAAGCCGTACTCAGGTCCGGGGAATTTCCCGGACTTCACTTCGCGAACATAAGCCTTAACGGCTGCTTCGACAGAGTGATGGCCGTCCATAAAGTTTTTTACAAACTTCGGCGGCTTTCCTGGGCTGATGCCCAGCATATCTTGCAGAACCAATACTTGCCCTGAGCAATCTGGTCCGGCGCCAATGCCAATCGTTGGAATATGAAGTTCAGCAGTAATTTTTTCACCTAGTGAAGATGGAATTGCTTCTAAAACTACCATTTGAGCCCCAGCTGCTTGGCAAGCAAGCGCTTGTTCCAGCATGACACTAGCGGCATCTTTAGATTTGCCTTGCACCTTGTACCCGCCCAAGACGTGAACAGATTGTGGCAACAAGCCTAAGTGCGCGCAGACAGGAACGCTTCGAGCTACCAAGTGGCTAATAACATTCACCTGCCACTCACCACCACCTTCAAGCTTCACCATATCTGCACCAGCGCGCATCAGTTGAGCGGCTGAATCTAAGGCTTGTACGGGATCTCCATAACTTGCAAATGGCAGGTCGGCAATGAGAAATGCATGGGTATTGGCACGCGCTACACATTCGGTGTGGTACGCCATTTGCTCAATGGTCACTGGTGTAGTGCTGGAGTGTCCTTGAATCACATTACCCAGAGAGTCACCAACCAAAATAGTTTCAACTCCGCAGCGATTCAGAAGCGCTGACATGGTTGAATCATATGCAGTAAGCATAGAAATTTTTTCACCCTCAGCATGCATTGCGAGGAGCTTGGTAATCGTGATCGGCTTATCGCCCTGTAAGTAACCCATGGCGAGAGTTTAATGAATTAATGCGCCGTTTGGCTATAAACGTCTTTTTCACCGCAATTGCAGTTCCTGCAAGGGAGTTTTTCTATTCTTTGGTGGGCTACGTTAGGTAAATAGGCCTTGAGTTCACCCCAGTTGGGTAGAAAGAAGTCTGGTGCTATTTCCAGTAGGGGTAAAAGTACAAAAGACCGCTCGATGATTTTTGGGTGCGGAAGCATTAATTCAGTTTCATTCTGAGCAACCCCTTCAAAAGACAGGATATCGAGATCAAGTGTGCGAGGGGCATTTGCATATGGCCGTTCACGACCAAACTCTTGTTCAATAGCCTGGCAAACGTGCAAAAGACCGTACGGGCTTAATTCAGTTTCCACTTCAATCACGGCGTTAATGTAGTCGCCACCCAAAGCCTCAACGGGCGCGCTTTGATAAAAACAGCTTTTTGCTAGGATCTGCAGTTCGGAGCGCAATGCCAAGCAAACAATGGCATCAGTAATAAGCTGACGCGTGTCGCCGATGTTGCCGCCAAATCCGATATATGCCCGTGCCATAAGTTTCCAAACTAGAGATGAAACTACTTTACTGAAATTTCTCTAAGTTTGCTTAGCTTGCTGCACTTTCTGGGGGCACTGCTGATTTGGGCTTTCTACGGCGCCGTCTTTTGGCTGGGCTTGGACTGTTGCCGGATTCATTTTTAACGCTAGCCATGAGCTCGTCTTGGCCTGTGGGGTCAGCTGCGATGAAGTCCGTCCACCACTGGCCAATTGCAGGATTTAATTCTCCGGTGGCGCAACGGAGCAGCATAAAGTCATAACCTGCCCTAAAACGAGGGGATTCGATCAGGCGGTAGGGGTAGCGCCCCACACGTCTTTCAAAGCGGGGTTGCATAGACCAAATTTCGCGCATATCGCTTTCAAAGCGACGCTGAATGGTCATACCGCTACTTTGGGTGGCAATCGTGTCATCCATCGCATCATGTAAGGCGGGAATATTGGCCATCCCTTTAGTGGAATTGGCTTTCCAATTCTTTAATAAGTCAGGCCAAAGTAGGGTGGCAAATAAAAATCCTGCAGAAACACTTTTGCCTGATTGAATTCGATCATCAGTATTGGCTAAAGCCAGTTTTACAAAATCATTCGCCCCTTTGGAGTCCTCGCCTTTATCTAAAATGTGATCTAGCAGCGGAAGTAGGCCGTGATGTAGACCGGCATCCTTCAGTCCCTGGATGGCCTTCCAAGAGTAGCCTGACATCAAGAGCTTCAGAATTTCATCAAAGAGTCTAGCTGAGGGAACATCATTTAATAGCTTGCCTAACTTCGCAATCGGTGCACGTGTAGCGCTGTCTAATTCAAATCCAGTCTTGGCTGCGAACCGAACTGCTCTAAGCATACGAACGGGATCTTCGCGATAGCGCTTGGCTGGATCACCAATCATGCGCAAAGTTTTCTTTTGCATGTCCGCCATGCCGCCGTGATAGTCGAGAACAGTTTCAGAAGATGGATCGTAATACATGGCATTGATCGTGAAATCGCGTCTTGCCGCATCTTCACCTTGCGATCCCCAGACGTTATCTCGGAGGATCCGACCGCTTTCCGCTACATGATCTCCTGCGTTATCCAGTAGAGCTCTAAAGGTCGATACCTCAATAATTTCTGGGTGCCCCTTCCCAAAAAAAGTCACATGCACAATCTGAAAGCGGCGGCCAATCAAGCGCGCTTTACGAAAGAGTCTTTGGACCTGATCAGGCGTTGCGTTGGTTGCAACGTCAAAATCTTTTGGGCTAATACCGAGTGCAAGATCCCTGACGGCGCCACCAACAATAAATGCCTCATAGCCTGCTTGTTGCAATGTATGCGTTACCTTTACTGCATTTTTAGACAGTAAGTGAGGGTCAATACGATGCGCTTTTTTGGGAATGCGTTTTGGGGCGCCAGTATTGTTCGCCTGTGTGTGCTTGACCATTGGGTCACGGCGCAAAATACGTTTAATAAATTTAGTGATCATGCAAACAATTCAAGAATGGGCCAGTTACGCCGCTTCGCTTCATTGCGCAGGCGATCATCTGGATTAGTAGCAACAGGATGACTTACCTTTTCGAGTAAAGGAAGATCATTCATCGAGTCAGAATAAAAATAGCTGTAAGGTAAGGTATCTAGGGATAGTTTTTGAGTCGCCAACCAGTCATGTAGATTTTGAATTTTGCCTTCACGAAAGTTAGGAATACCTTTCACTTCGCCCGTGTAGTTGGCGAGGGGCTGGTTATCGGCCGTTGCGGGCTCTGTAGCAATCAGATGCTCAATCCCAAAACTCTCAACAATGGGTCGAGTGACAAAGCTGTTGGTAGCGGTGATCACGCAACATAGATCGCCAGCATCTTGGTGACGTTTTACAAGATCCATCGCTTGTTGGCGGAGTTGGCCGTTAATCACTTCCTTCATAAAGGCATCATGCCATTCTTTAAGCTGTGCACGGGAGTGCTCTGAAAGAGGCTTTAAAGCAAATCGCAGAAACTCATGAATATCAAGCTTGCCATCTTTGTAGTCTTGATAAAAGCGTTCATTTTGTTGTGCGTAATACTCGCTGTCTACAACACCAATGCGAGCTAAAAATTGACCCCATTCGTAATCGCTATCGCAGGGCAAAAGAGTGTGGTCTAAATCGAAAAGGGCTAGCTGGGTCACGAATGAAATATTGAATAAATTATTTGGGCTGCAAAAGCTCGCGTACAAGAGGCAAGGTTACAGCACGTTTTGTTTCTAATGAGTAGGCATCTAATGCATCAATTAAGGCCATTAAGCTGGGCATATCCCGGTAAAACCGACTTAATAACCAAGGCAACACATCGGGAGATAAAACCAGTCCTCGTGCTTTGGCTGCTTCCTCTAAAGCCTGTATTTTCTCATCATCATCCAAAAGCTGCGTCTGAAAGATCAAACCCCAGCCCAGGCGGGTTCGGAGGTCCTCCCGAAGCTTTAAATTGGCTGGTGCAGCGTCACCAGCCATGAAAATATATACCGCTTTGCTTGCCTGCACTCCATTGAGGATGCGAAAAAGTGACCCAACTAGTCGATCATCTAAACGATCAACATCATCTACAGTAATTACTGACGGAGTGGCGCTTTCTGAGATTCCACCCATTTTTTCTTCGAGGCGAACCCAAGCAGTAGGCTCGAATGGGGTGAGGGCAATGCGATCTAAGCCAGCATGTTCGGCTGCATTCCCAATTGCATCTAGTAAATGTGTTCGCCCGGAACCTTCAGGCCCCCACCAGTAAATCCAACGCTGATTCAGGGGGTTCTCTGAACTTCGAGTATTTGCCTCGCTCCAAGATTTTTCAATATGTTGTAGAGCAGAAATTAATGCGAGATCTTTTCCGGGAAGGTAGTTTTCTAAACTAGCTATAGGTAAGTGACTAATATCTAGCGCAAATTGTTTTGGAAGCGGAGTTGTATTCATTACTACCAATTTATTTTTGATACCAAGCGCTTTGCGTGTAGAGAGACCATAGGTACTTGACGAGGACTAGGCTGACGGCACTAATTGGTAGGGCGAGTAATACACCAAAGAAGCCAAATAGCTTGCCAAACAACAGCAAGGCAAACAAGACTGCTACTGGGTGCAGGCCAATGCGCTCTCCCACCAAGCGGGGAGTCAAGAAGAAGCCTTCTAAGAACTGACCAATGCCAAATAAGATCAGTACACCAATAATTTCTGTGCCCGGGCCAAATTGGAGAAGCGCAGATAAGGTTGCGAGTGTGAGACCTAAGGTGATGCCTATGTAAGGAATCACAATCATGAGCGCGGTAAAGATGCCAAGAGCAGCAGCACCTTTGACGCCAATCAAACTTAAGCCGGCACTGTAATAAATGGACATGATGGCAATGACAATCAACATACCGCGCAAGTATTGAGAGAGCAATCCATCTGTATGCATTGCTAAGTGGTGAACAGTTTCTTGAGCGCGTAGTGGAACTATATTTTTGACTAGACCAAAAAAATGATCCCAGTCCATCAGTAAATAAAACATCACAAAAACAATTAGCACTGCATTCACAAATCCAGCAATCACTGAACTGCCTGACATGAGAACAGTACTGATAGTCGAGGACATTAAGCTATCTGCATTGTCATTAATGTGCTCAGTAATTTTTTGGGTGGCAGTAGCTTTGAGAGAGCCCCAATCAAGGCTAATGTGAAATTCGCTGAGTTTTGGACCAAGCCAGGCCTGGGTATTGGAAATCCAGTTAGGTAGCTGAGCCTTAATAAGTGGAATTTCATACCTCAGGAGGCTCACGAGGAGGCTGAGAACCAAGAAAACAACAATCAGACCTATCAACATGGCCAAGGCGGCAGCGAGCGCACGGGGCACTCTACGCCCCTCAAGCCACAGGCAAAAAGGGCGCAGGGCATATGCCAGAATGAATGCGGTAAGAAAAGGGGTAAAAATTTCGGCCATCGTGCTTCAATCCTCTAGAATTCAATGATTCTACTGACGAAGTAGCATTTTTTACTAATATTCCGGCTCCGACATGACTTCATCTACTAATTCTTCCTCAAAAGGCCTTTCCTACCGTGACGCAGGCGTCGATATTGATGCTGGGGACGATTTGGTCGATCGTATTAAGCCGCTGGCCAAAAAGACCATGCGTGAGGGTGTTCTGGCCGGAATTGGTGGCTTTGGAGCCCTTTTTGAGGTGCCTAAGCGCTACAAAGAGCCAGTTTTGGTTGCCGGTACTGATGGCGTTGGCACCAAGCTAAGGTTGGCATTCGAGTGGAATCGCCATGAAACGATTGGCCAGGATTTAGTGGCCATGAGTGTGAACGACATCTTAGTTCAGGGCGCTGAGCCACTGTTCTTCTTGGATTACTTTGCTTGTGGCAAGCTGACTGTCGACACAGCGGCAACAGTTGTTGGTGGCATTGCTAAAGGATGTGAATTATCAGGCTGCGCATTAATTGGCGGTGAGACTGCAGAAATGCCGGGTATGTATCCGCCAGGTGAATACGACTTGGCTGGTTTTGCAGTGGGTGCTGTTGAGAAATCCAAAATCATTACTGGCGCCACCATTGTTCCGGGGGATACGGTTTTAGCAATTGGTTCTAGTGGTGCCCATTCGAATGGTTATTCATTAGTGCGCAAGATTATTGAACGTGCTGGTGCAAAGCCAAGCGATGATTTAGGCGGTCGCCCATTGGGTGATGTGGTGATGGCACCAACCGAAATTTATGTAAAGCCACTTTTGAAATTGATTTCTGAAATCAATGTAAAAGGAATGGCGCATATTACTGGTGGTGGTTTGGTGGATAACGTACCGCGCGTGCTCCCAGAAAATACGCAAGCGGTATTGCATCGCGATAGTTGGCAAATGCCAGAGCTCTTCCGTTGGTTGCAAATGAAGGGTGGCGTTGCTGATGCAGAAATGGTGCGTGTATTTAACTGCGGTATCGGTATGGTGGTAATCGTTTCACCAGATCAAGCAGATGCTGCGATCAACTCATTAACTGCTCAGGGTCTCAAAGCTTGGACAGTTGGCGAAGTAGTTGAGCGTCCCAAAGATGCACCACAGACTATCGTTATTTAATCTACCAAGCTAGTCACTTAAATTCTTCTTGCAGTAATCCAGAGCCGCCTTCAACTCTTCGGGGTTGAAGGGGTCAAATGTTTTTCTCCCCTCAATTGCACGCAGCCACGTGAGCTGCCGCTTACCAAGTTGTCTAGTTGCTGCCAATGCTTTGTAGCGCATCTCCTCGGCATTAATTTCTCCATTGAGAAATTCCCAAGCTTGGCGATAGCCTACTGAACGAATCGCTGGAAGATCTGCATGTAATCTAGTATTTATGCGGAGCGCTTTAACTTCATCCATGAATCCCGCAGCAAGCATTTCATCAAAACGTTTTTCTAGATTCAGGTGTAATCGCTTGCGATCATTTGGTTCTAGTGAAACCAAATTAATCCATGGTGGAATGGCAGAACCCTCTCTACCATCTTCACTGGGTGAGTCAGCAAGTAATGCTGACATGGGTTTGCCAGTGATTTCAAAAACCTCAAGTGCGCGCTGCACTCGTTGAGAGTCATTTGGCTTTAAGCGAGCAGCAGTTTCTGGGTCAATCTTAGCAAGCTTATCGTGCATTGCCGGCCATCCGATGTCTTTACCTTCTCCATCTAGACGAGCCCGAATTTCAGGATTGGCAGGGGGTAGCGAGGAGAGTCCATGCGCCCATGCGCGCCAATACAACATAGTTCCACCTACAACAACGGGGATATTTCCTCGCGCACGAATCTCAGTGCATAGTCGTTTTGCATCTTTAGCAAAGCGCGCCGCTGAATACACTTCGGTGGGATCGATGATGTCAATTAGATGATGAATGACTGCAGCTTGTTCAGCTTTCGTTGGTTTAGCGCTGCCTATGTCTAAACCGCGATAGACAAGGGCAGAATCCATGCTGATGAGTTCAAGTGTCTGGCCAATAGATTTTGCATACTCAGCCAAAGACATGGCGAGATGGGTTTTGCCTGCACCAGTAGGCCCAACAATACAAAGAATGGGGGCATTGCCTGGAGCATGCATAGGCTGAATGTAAGGTTCAGTTGGCATACCTGATTATAAGAGCCTGTTAATATCCGCAACAACCCATAAGTTAGAGAGCGAGTCGATGGATACCCTTTTGCAAATCAGTGATTTATTGCTTCATATCGATAAACATCTAGATGTAGTGATTCAGCAATATGGCCCCTGGGCTTATGGTTTGCTATTTGCGATTGTGTTTGCAGAAACCGGCTTAGTGGTGGCGCCATTCTTGCCGGGCGACTCTCTCTTGTTCATTGCTGGTGCTTATTGCGCTACCGAGCATTTCAATATCTTGACCTTATGTATCGGTTTGTTAATCGCTGCGGTCGGAGGCAATACCGTGAACTATTTCATTGGTCGCTGGATTGGCAAGCGTGTATTTAATAGTAAATCGCGCTGGATTGATCAAGGCGCCCTATTGAAGACGCAGGCGTTTTATGAAAAGCATGGTGGCAAGACCATCATACTTGCTCGCTTCTTGCCGATCATCAGGACCTTCGCACCTTTTATTGCCGGTGTATCTGAAATGCATTTTTCCCGTTTTCAGTTTTTTAATATCACGGGCGCGGCCTTGTGGGTATTCGGGTTGGTAATTGCAGGATATTTCTTTGGCAATATTCCGATCATTCGCCAGAACCTGAATGTGATCGTTCTGGTAGGTGTTGGTGCAGCCGCTATTCCCGTGGTTTTAGCGGCGCTCTACAAAATATTCCAACGCAAGCAAGACTAAAGAAGGCAAAGCACTAAAGCTAAAGTAGTCTGGCTTTAGTGCAGCTTGGTTTGGCTTTCCAGTGTGGCGATATGGTCACGAATATCTCCGGCATCTTCAGCTTCCGGCATTTCGCTCAGATAGCGATGCATATCCGCCAATGCGGGACGTAAATACTCTAGCTGTGCAAATATCAAGCCTCTATCTCGAATTTCTTCAACAGAGTCTGGCAGCAGAATGACGAGACGTTCTTGAATCCCCAATAAACGCTCCCAGCGCTCATGTTCTGAGTAGATCATTTTGAGGTTCCTTAGAAAACGCGACAGAATCTCTCTCGAGCTAGAGGCGCGCAGGAAGATGTTCAGCGGCAGGCTGAGCTCGCCGCGATAACCCTTGGCATCTAAGTAGGGGTCTAGCATCTCTTGCAATTGGTGTTTCGAGAGTGATTCTCCTGTGAGAGGATCCATGATTACTTCACCTTGTTGCAAAGAGATGCGCATCATGAAGTGATTGGGAAATGAAACCCCCCGTATCTTTAAGCCAATTTGATTGCCTAGTTCCATCATCAGAATCGCCAAGGAAATTGGAATGCCCCTACGATTCTCGAGTACGTAATGCAAGTACGAATTCTCGGGCGCATAAAAGTCATTGGGGTTTGGACCAAATCCGAGTTCGTTATAAAAGAAATGCTTGAGAATTTGTAAGCGTTGAACTGGTGATGTATCTGGAGTCACGCGTGACTTTAATTTATTACCTAATTGATCAAGCTGATCCAGCACGTGTTGGACATCTAGATCGGGATAGGCATGTTGTGCGACAGCGATTGCAGCCTCCGTTAAAGGGAGGTGTTCGTCTTCAGCAACTAGGGAAGTGAAATAGTCGAGTTGTTGTGTTGGCATAAGGCCTATTTTGCATGACGTAAGAATTTTTGCCAGCGAATTCCAACCAGGGCTAGGGATGCGAAGTAAACGATGGCAGCAATACCTAGCCATGCAGCAAGTAAACCAACGCGAAGCCATGGTTCGGCTTGAAGCTCAATCCAATTGTGTGCGCTGGCAGCATAAAAAAGCACTGCCGCAAAAGGAATCAGCGCCAGGAATAGTTGACCTAAGTACTTGGCCCAAGCATTGCTGGGTAAAGCGCCACGTCGATGTAGGCCAACCCACAGTAGGGCAGCATTCAGGCAGGCGCCCGTACCGACGGAGAGAGCAAGCCCAGCATGACCAAGCCAGGGCACAAAGACGAGGTTGGCTAGTTGAGTAGCCACTAAAACGAATAAACCAATTTTGACTGGGGTGCGGATATCTTGGCGAGAATAAAAACCAGGAGCCAAAATTTTTACCAAAATCAAGCCAATCAGCCCAACTCCATAGGCGGCTAAAGCTCGCTGCGTCATTACTACATCAAGCGCATTAAATTTGCCATAGTGATACAAGACAGCAGCTAGAGGCTCTCCGAAAATAAAGAGTGCAATTGCGCAAGGTGCTGCTAGTAAGAAGGTAAGTTGCAGTCCCCAGATTAATAATTCACCTGCGTGTACTAAATCATTCTTGGCATTGGCTTTACTTAAGCTTGGCAGCAGCACGGTACCGAGCGCTACTCCAAGTAGTGCGGTAGGAAACTCCATCAAGCGATCTGCATAAGATAGCCAGGAAACACTTCCTGCCTGCAGGCGTGAAGCGATGTTTGTATTGATGATGAGGGAGATTTGTGCGACTGAAACTGCAAAGACTGCTGGCCCCATTAAACGCAACACTCGTCTTGCATCTGGATTGGCGATGGCTGTTTTGATAGCGCCTGGTAACAAACCAATGCGCGGTAATAGACCAATGCGAGATAGCGCAGGAATTTGAATGGCTAGTTGCAATACGCCGCCAATGAGAACGCCAATGCTCAGGGCATAAATCGGTTGATCTAAATGTGGCGATAAAAAGATGGCGCTGCCGATTAAGGCCAGATTAAGTAAAACGGGCGTGAAAGCGGGGATGGCAAAGCGGTGATAGGTGTTCAGAATGCCCGCGGAGAGTGAGACCATGGAAATCAGCCCGATATAAGGGAACATGATGCGGGTCATGACAACGCTGGCGTCATAGGCCGGACCCCCTTTAAAGCCTGTAGCAATGGCCAAAATGAGCAAGGGGGCGCCTATGACTCCAAGTAGTACTGTGAGCAGCAAGGCCCAAAATAAGAGCGTGGCGACCGCATTTACAAGGATTTTGGCCTTACTTTGGTCCTCATTTGTGGAAATTTCCCCCAAAATAGGCACAAAAGCCTGAGAAAAGGCCCCTTCTGCGAAAAGCCGGCGTAGCAAATTGGGTAGTCTAAAAGCCACATTAAAGGCGTCCGTCCACTCGGAGGCCCCGAAACTACGGGCTATCAGGGTCTCCCGGAGCAGGCCCGTAATACGGGAAAGCATGGTCAGGGAGCTGACCTTAGCGGCGGCAGAAAGCAGATTCATGAGCCGATTTTCACCTATTTATCGGTCGGCTGGGCTTTTTTGCCCCTTTAAGGTAAAATCTTGGGTTTTGGCGAGCTTGCTTATGAATCTGGCAAGTCCGCAAGATTTTTAACTAATCGCATTTTGAATTTATAGAGGCAAGGTTTAAAGATGGCCAATACAGCACAAGCGCGCAAGCGTGCACGCCAAGCAGTAAAACAAAACGAACACAACTCCAGTTTGCGTTCAAAGCTCCGCACTTCCATTAAGGCAGTTCGTAAAGCGATCGAAACTGGTGACAAAGCTGCTGCAGCGAAAGTTTTCTCAGCAACTCAGGCAACAATCGACAAGATTGCTGACAAGAAGATCGCTCATAAAAATACTGCGGCTCGTCAGAAGTCACGTTTGTCTGCAGCTATCAAGGCGATGGCAGCGTAATAGAGTTTTAGTTTTAGGCTGGTCGAAGTAGTTTCGACCTAGGCCCGCTCCTCAACAGAGCGGGTTTTTGTTTTTAAGGCTGTGCTGAGGCTGTTGGGTTGAACTCACATGCCTCTTCGATCGGTAGGTCATTGTCTTTGGCAAAGTTCATGACAAAGTCTAGCGCTCGAGGATCTAAGTCTCTCAGTCGAGTATCAATAACAACGCATTTCACTTTTGCAATAAGCACTGGTCTGACATAGGGCGAATAAGTGAAGCGAGGGTCCCCGGAATCACCGGGAGGGCGAAAAGTAGCCATCACCCCGCACAGACGCTCTGCCCAATCGCTGGGCCGAAATGGTTTGCCAGAAGTGGTAATGCCTTGAATGAAAAGCTTTTTGTGGTTCAAGTTCGCGTAATGATGGTTGTGAGAAATAGTATTACTAAGTCCTCTAGCTTAACAGCCTGAGTTGGCCGTAAGATGACTTTAGGATCTATTTTCGTGCAGCCGAATGTTTGAAGAAAAAAATGCAAGCCAAAACTTTAGTAGAAAGCTCAACTATGACATCGCTGGCAAAGCCTCAAGCGCCCGGGAAGGTGAAGCACTACCTGCAGTTTTCCGACCTGACTCGTGAAGAGTATGACTATTTACTGAAGCGATCCGCCTGGCTCAAGGCTAAGTTCAAGAGTTACGAAACCTGGCACCCACTGCATGATCGCACCTTGGCAATGATTTTTGAGAAGCACTCCACCCGTACTCGCCTGTCCTTCGAGGCAGGCATACATCAGCTTGGTGGTCACGCGGTATACCTAAACACTAGAGACACTCAGTTGGGCCGTGGCGAGCCGGTAGAGGATGCTGCACAGGTGATTTCAAGGATGACGGACATCATCATGATTCGTACCTTTGGCCAAGAGATTATTGAGCGGTTTGCCTCTAACTCTCGCGTGCCAGTAATTAATGGTCTGACAAATGAATTTCATCCATGCCAAGTGTTGGCTGACATCTTTACCTTTGTAGAGGCCCGTGGCCCCATTCAGGGAAAGACCGTTGCATGGGTAGGTGATGCCAACAATATGGCCTATACCTGGCTTCAAGCTGCCGAATGTTTAGATTTCCAGTTACGCTTCTCGGCTCCAGAGGGTTATCAATTAGATGCTGCGCGTTTGACGCCAAAGGCAGCAAAACATTTGACGATTTGTGCTGACCCTAAGGAAGCTTGTAAAGATGCTGACTTAGTTACCACGGATGTATGGACGAGCATGGGCTATGAGGCAGAAAATACTTCGCGCATGAATGCCTTTCAGGATTGGATGGTTGATGAAGAGTTGATGTCGGCCGCTAAGCCAGACGCGTTGTTTATGCACTGCTTGCCAGCGCATCGTGGTGAAGAGGTTTCGGCTGCTGTCATTGATGGCCCGCAAAGCATTGTTTGGGAAGAGGCGGAAAATCGCTTACACGTTCAAAAAGCGTTGATGGAGTATTTGCTCTGTGGGCGTTTGGATTAAATAGTTTTTTTTAGTTAGTTATTGAATAATTTTTTGATTGAATAAGAAAACATGTCTGATATTAAAAAAGCAGTCTTAGCGTATTCCGGTGGTCTAGATACAAGCGTGATCTTGAAATGGCTTCAAGATACTTATGGCTGTGAGATCGTAACCTTTACAGCTGACTTAGGTCAGGGTGAAGAGCTGGAGCCGGCACGTGCTAAAGCTTTGCAGTTTGGCATTAAGCCTGAAAACATCTTTATCGATGACTTGCGCGAAGAGTTTGTCCGCGACTTTGTATTCCCCATGTTCCGCGCAAATACGATTTACGAAGGCGAATACCTATTGGGTACATCTATTGCTCGCCCACTAATTGCTAAGCGCCAAATTGAAATCGCCCGCTTAACTGGTGCAGATGCTGTATCTCATGGCGCTACCGGCAAAGGTAACGACCAGGTTCGCTTTGAGTTGGGTTACTACGCCTTAGAGCCAGGAATCAAAGTAATCGCTCCTTGGCGTGAATGGGATCTCCTTTCTCGTGAGAAGTTAATGGCTTACGCAGAAAAGCATGGCATTCCGGTTGAGATGAAACACAAGCAGGGTGGCTCGCCATACTCTATGGATGCAAACCTTTTGCACATTAGCTATGAAGGCCGTCATTTAGAAAATCCTAATGCTGAGGCTGAAGAGTCAATGTGGCGTTGGACGGTGTCTCCGGAGAAAGCTCCAGACGCCCCAGAAATTATTGAAATTGAATTTAAAGCTGGTGACCCTGTAGCAATTGATGGCAAAACTTATAAGCCACATGAGTTGTTGGCTGAGTTAAATCGTATTGGCGGTAAGCATGGCATTGGCCGCCTAGACCTTGTTGAAAACCGCTTTGTTGGTATGAAGAGTCGTGGATGCTACGAAACTCCTGGCGGCACAATCCTTCTGAAGGCGCACCGTGGCATCGAAAGTATTACCTTAGATCGTGAAGTAGCTCACTTGAAAGATGATCTGATGCCACGCTATGCAAGCTTGATATACAACGGCTTGTGGTGGGCGCCAGAGCGTCTTGCTTTGCAAGCCTTGATTGATCATACGCAACAGGCTGTAAATGGCGTTGTTCGCCTGAAGCTCTACAAAGGATCTGTATCCGTAATTTCACGTGATTCAGCAAATACCTTGTTTGATCAAAACATTGCAACCTTTGATGATGACGGTGGCGCATATAACCAAGCAGATGCTGGCGGCTTCATTAAGCTCAATGCTTTGCGTATGCGTATTGCTGAAATCGCAAAGCGTAAGCGCGCCACGAAATAACTAAAAGAAAAACGCGTAAAAGTAAATAAACGATTAGAACTCAACAGAATAGAAAGAATTAGCATGCAATTTGATCAAGTTTCCGTAGGCAAGAAAGCCAATGTATTTTTCGATGGCAAGTGTGTTTCTCATACCGTGACTTTGCCAAATGGCATTCGTAAGTCAGTTGGCGTTGTGTTGCCAAGCACTTTGCGTTTTGATTTGAGTACCAAAGAGGTCATGGAAGTAGTGGATGGCAATGCTTTCGTCAGTATTAATGGCGCCCCTGAGCAAGAGTTCAAGGCCGGTCAAAGCTGGGAAGTGGAAAAGGGTGGCTACTTCATTATTCGTGCTGAGCAGCCAGTGCATTACGTTTGCCACTTTGAGTAGCTAGAAGATGCTTTAAATAAAGCCACCCTAGGGTGGCTTTATTTTTGTCCGAAAATTAGGCTAAGCTATGACTATGAATATGAATATCTTAAAAGCATGTTTTATTAGCATTACCTTTACTCTTTTCTTTGCTCCCATTGCGCTTGCGCAGTCGGAGAAGGTGGATTTGTATGTTGATACAGCTCGCTATCCAGATGGAGATGAGATTCCTTATGTATTTGTACCTTCCCTTGTATCGCCACCAAAGTATGTCCTGATCGTTATGCCCGGCGGCCATGGGACCATTGGGCTAAAGAAAAACTCAGATGGAACGCCATTTTTTTCGGGCAAAGGTAATTTCTTGGTTCGTGCTAGGGGAATGTTTGCAGATAATGATGTAGCGGTAGTTGTTATTGATCGAGGCAGAAGCTTAAACCGTATGCGCGGAGTTATTGCTGATTTAAAAACTAAATTTCCTACGGCACAAATATACATAGCTGGTACCAGCATGAGTACAACTGAAACGATCTATATGTCTGAGAATATGGATGGAGAGGTTGCGGGCTTCATTCATACTTCTTCAGTAGGTGCGATTGGTGGCCTGGATACCAGAAATCGTAAAAGCCGGAACTTGATCGTGACTCACAAGCATGATGGATGCACACGTATTACACCGACAAGCTCATCGATTGAGAATGGTCAGCGCTATGGCACTACTCTTTTTGTTATGGAGGGTGGCATTGATGAGGGAGATCCTTGTCAGGCTGCCGGACATCATGGCTACAGGGGAATTGAGCAAGAAGTTGTAGATAAAATAAAAGCCTGGATGCGGCAGGGCTAAGTCTGCGATCTTATTTTTTTGGTAATCCCGTAATCACAGATCCCGGAACAATCACGCGCTCAGAAAACCATTGTTTATTCATCTCTAGCGCATAACGCACAGCTGCTTTAGGGCAGTGGTTATTTGTAGTTTCTGCCTGCATCTCTTCAATATTCACAATCTTGCCATCGTCGGCAATGAATGCAATGGAGAGTGGGATCTTAGTATTGTTCATCCAAAAGCAGTGACCAGCCTTTTGTTCAAAGACAAACAACATTCCAGAATTGGTTGGCATGCTAGTGCGGTTCATGAGGCCAACCTCTCTAGCCTTTGGCGTATCGGCTAACTCAGCTTGAATGCGGTAGATGCCTGCTTTTAATTCAAGAGTTGGTAGGCCGATATTGACTTGTGCAAGCACAAGGTTTGAGCTTGCAAGGAGAAGAAGGGCAAATAGTTTGCGCATAGAGTTTTTATAAATAAGCATGCCTTACATTTTAAGTGAGGCAAATTACGGACGAAAAAAAACCCAGGAACGAATCCTGGGTTTTTAATAATGATCTAAGGACTATTAAGCCGCTTGGATATTGGTAGCTTGCTTGCCTTTAGGACCTTGGGTAATGTCAAACGTTACCTTTTGGTTTTCCTTGAGGGTTTTGAACCCAGGCATAGTAATTGCGCTGAAATGCGCGAACAACTCTTCTTCACCATCATCAGGTTTGATAAAGCCAAAACCTTTTGCATCATTGAACCACTTAACAATTCCGGTCGCCATGCGAACTCCATTACATAAACTTAAAACAACCGTGATGAGGGTAAATACTTTTTAATCAGTCTCAATCCACAACACGCCTAAATAGAACCTCTCTTGAAGCCTACCCCCTGATTGTTTGCCCTTTTTGGAGGGGTGTCAAGGAGTTATATGCATCTACCCCCTATTAAATACCCCTTTTTTTCTAGAAAAATGCCCCAATATGGGTTTAAAGGGCTTTTTTGCGTGTTTTTCGCAACAAGACCCTAGTAAATTAAAGTTTAGATATCTGTGTTTAGAATGTTTCTCATGAGTCGCACACCCAAAAATCCCACTACTGGTAACCCCAGCAATCCATACGTTGAAGACACCCTGCTGCTCGAAAAGGAAATCGAGCAAGTTAAGGCGCCTTCGATGTATAAAGTTTTATTAATGAATGACGATTACACGCCAATGGAATTTGTGGTGATGGTGATTCAGGAGTATTTTAATAAGGATCATGAAACAGCTACACGCATCATGTTGCAAGTACATTTAGTTGGCAAAGGCGTTTGCGGAATATTTACCCGTGACGTTGCTGCTACGAAAGTGCATCAAGTTATTGAACTCTCCCGTGAAGCGGGTCACCCACTACAGTGCACTATGGAGGAAGCATGATTGCCCAAGAATTAGAAGTGAGTTTGCACATGGCGTTTGTTGACGCAAGGGCATCCCGACACGAGTTCATCACAGTTGAGCATTTGCTCGCAGCCTTATTGGATAACGCTACTGCGGTAGAGGTCTTAAAGGCTTGCGCAGTCAATATTGCAGAGCTACGTGCCCAACTTAAAAACTTTATCAACGACAACACACCTGTGGTTCCGGGTAATGATGAAGTTGATACACAGCCAACGCTAGGATTTCAGCGAGTCATTCAGCGCGCCATCATGCACGTACAGTCGACATCGAATGGCAAGAAAGAGGTAACTGGTGCAAACGTGCTGGTAGCAATCTTTGGTGAAAAAGATTCGCATGCGGTGTATTTCTTGCAACAACAGGGCGTCACACGTTTAGACGTTGTCAATTTCATTAGTCATGGTGTACGCAAGGATCAGTCTGAGTATGTGAAACCTGCTGAGCCCTCCCAGGAAACTGAGGAATCTAGTGCTTCTGGCAAAGAAAGTCCTCTAGAGCAATACACCCAGAACCTCAATGTTCTGGCTCGTCAAGGCAAGATTGATCCACTAATTGGCCGTGAGAGTGAAGTAGAGCGTGTAATTCAGGTACTGTGCCGTCGCCGTAAGAACAATCCGCTATTGGTGGGTGAAGCTGGTGTTGGTAAAACTGCTATAGCCGAAGGTTTGGCCTGGAGAATTGTTAAGGGCGATGTGCCTGATATCTTGGCCGATGCAACTGTCTATTCATTAGATATGGGCGCGCTTTTAGCGGGCACCAAATACCGTGGCGACTTTGAGCAACGTTTAAAGAGTGTTCTCAAGTCTTTAAAAGATCATGCTCATGGCGTTTTATTTATTGATGAGATTCATACATTGATTGGTGCTGGTGCAGCTTCTGGTGGAACATTGGATGCTAGTAATTTATTGAAGCCTGCATTGTCCAATGGTCAGCTGAAATGTATCGGAGCAACTACCTTTACAGAATATCGTGGCATCTTCGAAAAAGACGCAGCCTTGTCACGCCGCTTCCAGAAGGTTGATGTTGTAGAGCCAACAGTTGATCAAACCGTGCAAATTCTACGTGGCTTGAAGTCACGTTTCGAAGAGCATCACAGCGTGAAGTATGCGGCCGGTGCATTAGTTGCTGCTGCCGAGCTTTCTGCGCGTTACATCAATGATCGTCATTTGCCTGATAAAGCGATTGATGTTATTGATGAAGCTGGAGCTGCTCAACGTATTTTGCCAAAGTCTAAGCAGAAGAAAACTATTGGCCGCCCAGAGATTGAAGAGATCGTTGCGAAGATTGCGCGCATACCACCCCAATCAGTCACCGTAGATGACCGCAGTAAGCTGCAAACTTTAGATCGTGATATTAAGAGTGTGGTCTTCGGCCAGGATCCTGCAATTGAGGCCTTGGCTAGTGCCATCAAGATGACACGTGCTGGTCTTGGCAAGATCGATAGGCCAATTGGTTCATTCCTATTCTCTGGCCCAACTGGCGTTGGTAAGACTGAGGTGGCTAAGCAGCTTGCTTACATCCTTGGTATTGAGCTTCTGCGCTTCGATATGTCTGAGTACATGGAGCGTCATGCGGTGAGCCGTTTGATTGGTGCACCTCCAGGCTATGTAGGATTCGATCAAGGTGGTTTACTGACTGAAGCCGTCAATAAGAAGCCGCATTGCGTTCTCTTGCTTGATGAAATCGAGAAGGCCCATCCTGACATCTTCAATATTCTTTTGCAGGTGATGGATCACGGCACATTAACGGATAACAATGGTCGTAAGACTGATTTCCGTAATGTGATCATCATCATGACCACGAATGCTGGTGCTGAAGCCATGCAGAAATCAACCATTGGCTTTACCAATGCGCGTGAGTCTGGTGATGAGATGGCGGATATCAAGAAGTTCTTCACGCCAGAGTTCCGCAATCGCTTGGATGCCATTGTTTCCTTCAAAGCACTGGATGAGTCAATCATCATGCGCGTTGTCGATAAGTTCTTAATGCAGTTGGAGGAGCAGCTTCACGAGAAGAAAGTGGATGCAACCTTCAGCCCGGCATTACGAGCCCATTTGGCTAAGCATGGCTTTGATCCTTTAATGGGTGCGCGTCCAATGCAGCGCATTATTCAAGATACTGTGCGTAAGGCGCTTGCTGATGAACTTCTGTTTGGTAAGTTAGCTCAAGGTGGCCATGTAGACGTCGATATTGATGCTGATGGCAAGGTTTTATTGAACTTTGAAGCCCCAGCGTTGCCTGGCAAACGTACTAAAGCTGATGTAGCGCCTGCTGAAGAAATTTGATTAATCAACTGATTTAAATAAAACAAACCAAAAAAGGAAAATATGTCCCATCACGATAAATTACTAGAAGCTTTTGAAACTTACAAAGCCGAGAACGAAAAGTTTCAGGGTAAGGGTGTTAAAGCTTCAGCAGCTCGTGCGCGCAAGGCTTTGCAAGAGATTGCTGGCTCATGCAAAGAGCGTCGTAAGGAAATTACCGCTGAAAAAGAGTCTCGTGAAGGCGCTGGTGCCGGTATGTCACAAGATGCTGCTCGCAAAGCACATATTCGTAAGTAAGCGGTCATGCTTAAAAGAAAAGCCACCTGCGGGTGGCTTTTTCTATATGCAACTATCAGTAATTTCTTTAAGCTCTGCCAGTACTTCCAAAGCCACCTGCACCACGACTGCTTTCGGTAAACTCTTCAACGACTTTTAGCTCTACTTGTTGTACTGGCATCACAACCAATTGAGCCAAACGCTCCATTGGCTCAAGCTTAAATGGCGTGGAGCCACGATTCCAGGTACTCACCATCAATTGACCTTGATAGTCAGAGTCAATTAAACCAACTAAGTTACCAAGAACAATGCCATGTTTATGACCTAAGCCTGAGCGCGGCAGAATAAATGCAGCATAACGTGGATCTTCCACGTAGATCGCCAATCCAGTAGGCACCAAGACAGTTTGACCGGGGGCAATCTCAATCGCTTCATCAATGCATGCACGAAGATCTAGGCCGGCACTTCCAGGGGTGCCATAACTTGGCAACTGGTCGCGCATACGCTCATCGAGAATTTTGACTTGGAGTGATTGCATGATATTTCCTAAAACAGGGTTTAAATTTTCTTGGCAACTAGCGCAATAAGTTGACGTGCTAATTGCAGTTTTTCTGCCTTAGCAATTTTTTTGCTGCCAGCAGAATCAATGACGATCAATTGATTGAGATCGCTACCAAAGGTATCTGGTCCAATATTGCCAACGATCATTGGAATGCCTTTGCGTTTACGCTTCTCATCAGCATGCTTTTCTAGATCCGTCGATTCAGCCGCAAAGCCTACGCAGTATGGATGTGGTTTACCAGCTTTAGTCTTTGCTGCTTTAGCAATATCGAGAAGAATGTCTGGATTGGCAACAAACTCAAGGTTTGGCGCTTGATTTCCTTGGCGCTTGATCTTTTCCTTTGCTGGTTTGGCGATGCCCCAGTCAGCAACGGCAGCTACTGCAAAGAAGATGTCACAGTCAGTAGCGCCGAGCGTGGCTGCATGCATTTCTTTAGCGCTGACCACGTTAGTTCGGACGATTTGTCCAGTGGCATCAAGAGGCGTCGGAAGGTCGCATGGCCCAGCAATTAAATAGACTTGAGCCCCTGCTTCAACAGCCGCCCTTGCAATAGCAAAACCCATTTTTCCTGAGCTGTGATTGGTAATGCCGCGCACT
Organism: Polynucleobacter sp. JS-Polo-80-F4; assembly: GCF_018881965.1. GTDB lineage: Bacteria > Pseudomonadota > Gammaproteobacteria > Burkholderiales > Burkholderiaceae > Polynucleobacter. The sequence goes on along the minus strand of NZ_JACVPI010000001.1, from coordinate 511,964 downwards.
GGATCAATTGCTTCGAATGTTGGGCCCGCAGTAATTAATACTTTTTTACCAGCTAAAGATTTTTTCTGAAAGAAGGAGATGACTTGTTCTGTGATTTCAGCGGGCTCAAGCATTCTGCCCATGCCTATTTCGCCACAAGCTTGAAAGCCGCTAGCAGGACCCAGGAGGGCAACACCATCGTCAATCAGTCTTTGTGCACTTCTTTGTGTGGCGGGATGCTCCCACATCTGCTTATTCATTGCCGGGGTGAGTAACAAAGGGCAGTCTCTTGCAAGACAAAGCGTAGTTAGCAGGTCATCAGCTAAACCCAGGGATAGTTTGGCCATCAGATCAGCGCTTGCGGGCGCAATCAAAATCGCATCTGCAGAGCGAGACAACTCGATATGCGCCATGTTGTTTGGAATAGTGCTATCCCATTGGCTTAAGTAAACTGGATTGCCAGTGAGGGCCTGCAAGGTTACAGGAGTCACAAACTGCTGCGCAGCCTCAGTCATCACGACTTGTACTGATGCGCCTTCTTGCATCAGTTGACGAGCAAGCTCAGGGGCTTTGTAGGCGGCAATGCCGCCAGAGATGCCGAGAACGATCTTCTTATTTAAAAGTGATTGCATGGCGCCAGCTTAATGGGATTGGGCAGATTTGCCAAATGACTTGCGTAATTCACCCCAAATGATGAGGGTGGCGCCAATGCAGATGGCGCTATCGGCAACATTAAATGCAGGCCAATGCCAATTACCGTAATACACATCAATAAAGTCGACTACGGCACCATACATCACACGATCTAAGACATTCCCTAGTGCACCACCCAAGATTAGGCTCAGAGCAATACAGAGCAACTTGTCACTTTGGCTTTTATACAGAAGCCAAATAATGTAGATGGATGCTGCTAGGCCAAGAATAGTAAAGAACCAGCGCTGCCAACCAGAGCCTTGCGCCAGAAATGAAAATGCTGCACCAGGATTAAAGAGAAGCAACCAATTTAGGAAAGGAAGAACTGGTTCAGGCACACCCATTTGCAAATTGCTTAGCGCAGACCACTTGCTGAGTTGATCTAGCAATAGGACTATGACAGCAATTGCTAGGTAACGAGGCAGAGCAAGACTTTTCATGTGGTGACCGCTTAAGCGAAGAGGCGATGATCACCATCACCAAATAGATTGCTGATACAGCGTCTACATAATTCAGGGTGATCAGCATTGCTTCCCACGTCTTTGGTGTGATGCCAGCAGCGACCACATTTTTTGTATTGGCTGCCGCGAACTAAAACTTCCAAGCCTGCACTACTGAGTTCAATATTGGCGCTAGAAGTGATAGTTACAAAACGTAAATCATCTTCAAGTGAATGCAAGATGGCAAAGTCAATATCCCCCACTTTGATCGTCAATTCAGCTTGCAACGATGAGCCTACATTGCCTGCTGCACGCTCAACTTCAATTGCTTTAGTCACCTCAGAACGTATTTCACGAATGCGATCCCATTTGGCGAGCAATTCGTCAGCGTGAGCAATTTGTGGGAACTCACCAAACTCTTCCATAAAGATAGACTCCGCAGGCTTAGTTCCTGTGCCATGCGGGAAATCCTTCCAAGCTTCTTCTGCAGTGAAGGAGAGGAATGGAGCGAGCCACTTTAAGAGATTGCGGGTGATATGGAATAAAGCGTTCTGTGCAGCACGGCGATCTGGTGAGTCCGGTGCACTTGTATAGAGGCGGTCTTTGAGAATATCTAAGTAGAAGCCGCCCAAATCCTCGGAGCAGAAGGTCAGCATGCGAGCAACTGCAGGCTGGAATTCATATGTCTTATAGTGCGCCTCAACATCTTTCTGCAATTGGTTAGCAAGAGCAAGTGCATAGCGATCAATTTCTAGCCACTGATCGGCAGGCACAGTGTGCTGACTGGGATCAAAATCCGACAAGTTAGCTAGCAAGAAGCGCAAGGTATTGCGAATGCGACGATAGCTCTCGGTGACGCGTTTAAGAATCTCATCCGAGATCGTCATTTCTCCAGAGTAGTCTGTTGAAGCCACCCAAAGACGAATGATTTCAGCACCCAGCTTGTCTGCTACTTGTTGGGGTGCAATCACATTACCTACAGACTTACTCATCTTGCGACCTTGGCCATCGACAGTAAAGCCGTGGGTAAGGAGCGCCTTATATGGCGGTTTGCCATCGAGCATTGCGCCAGTCAGCAAGGAGGAGTGGAACCAACCGCGATGTTGGTCTGAGCCTTCGAGATATAAGTCGGCTAAACGACCGTTTGGAGTTTCTGCTTCAGCAGTAAACAGCTCATCACGGTGTGAACCACGAATGACATGCCAGTGCGTTGTGCCAGAGTCAAACCAAACATCTAAGGTGTCACGGTTCTTTTCATATTGCGCAGCTTCTTCACCCAGTAGGTCGGCAACTTCTAACTTTTGCCAAGCTTCGATACCTTCTTTTTCTACGTGCTTAGCAATCTCTTCCAGCAGCTCAACAGTTCGCGGGTGTGGTTCACCACTTTCTTTGTGGACAAAGAAAGCCATTGGGACACCCCATTGACGCTGACGTGACAAGGTCCAATCAGGACGGTTGGCGATCATGCTGCTTAAGCGTTGTTTGCCCCATGCTGGGAAGAACTCAGTACTATCGATGCCCGCTAACGCAGTCTCACGTAAGCTGGCTTTTTTATCAGATGGCTTCTTATCCATGCTCGCAAACCACTGTGATGTGGCGCGGTAAATGATGGGCGACTTATGGCGCCAGCAATGCATATAAGAATGGGTATACGTTTTATCGCGCAGGAGACTGCCTGCTTCGCGCATGGCCTCAACGATCTTTGGGTTTGCTTTCCAGATGTATTCGTTGGCGAAGAGTGGTAACCATGATGCATACACACCATTACCCATCACTGGATTCAGAATGTCTTTATCAGCAAGCTTGTTGGCTTTGCAGGACTTAAAGTCTTCCTCGCCATAAGCGGGCGCAGAGTGAACAACGCCTGTGCCAGTATCGAGTGTGACGTACTCGGCCGGGTAGATAGGAGAAAGGCGCTTATAGCCTTCGTGTAATGAAGCCAAGGGGTGCCAGAAGGAAATATTCGCAAGCTGGCTGCCAGTGCAGGTTGCAATCACTTTACCTTCAAGACCGTAATCTTCTAGACAAGTATCAACTCGATCTTTTGCGAGGATTAATAATTTATCGCCAACATCAACTAATGCATATGTGAGTTCTGGGTGGACATTCATCGCCTGGTTAGCAGGAATAGTCCAAGGGGTTGTTGTCCAAATAACAATTTGACCTGGCTTGTTTGGCAGTTCTGCAAGCCCGAATGCTTTGGCTAACTGTGGACGCTGCGCATCATCAAATGCAAAACCAACATCAACGGTTGGATCTGTTTTATCTTGGTACTCAACTTCAGCTTCAGCAAGTGCAGAGCCGCAATCAAAACACCAGTTCACGGGCTTTAAGCCGCGGAAGACGTAACCTTTTTCCCAGATCTTTCCAAGGGCGCGGATTTCATCTGCCTCGTTGCGGAAATTCATGGTGAGGTAAGGGTTGCTCCAGTCGCCCAATACGCCTAAACGCTCAAAATCTTTCTTTTGCTTCTCGACTTGGACGTGAGCATAAGCACGTGCTTTAGATTGCACTTCAGCAGTTGGTAAATTTTTACCGAATTCTTTTTCAATCTGAATTTCAATTGGCATGCCGTGGCAATCCCAGCCAGGCACATAAACAGAGTCAAAGCCCATGAGCCAGCGTGACTTGATGATCATGTCTTTCAGAATCTTATTGACCGCATGACCAATGTGAATGTCGCCGTTTGCATATGGGGGGCCATCATGCAAGATGAACTTTGGCTGATTGGCATGGGCTGCACGAATCTTTTCGTAGAGCTTATTTTTTTGCCATCCGGAAACCCACTGAGGCTCACGCTTGGCTAAATCTCCTCTCATTGGGAAAGAGGTATCTAGTAGATTAACGGGATAAGAGTTTTCTTTTTCAGACATAAGCTTTTTTCTGGAAATAATTTCTGGCATGCGCTGCATCTGCTGCAATCGCTTGTGTAAGGGTTTCGAGGTCCGAGTACTTCGCCTCGTCACGTATTTTTTCTAATAGTTCTACGGTAATGATTTTGCCGTAAACATCTGCGTTGTAATCAAAGATGTGGGTTTCAAGCAATACTCTACCTTCGTCTTCTACTGTTGGTCTGACGCCTAGGCTTGCAACTGCTGGGAGCGGCTTATCTCCAAGCCCTAAAACCTGTGCCGTAAAGATTCCGGTTGTTGCTGGTTTGCGATGATGTAGGTGATTGGCAACCGCTAAGTTCAAAGTAGGAAAGCCAAGCTGACGGCCCAGTTTTTGACCATGAATAACATGACCAGAAATTCCGTAAGGACGACCTAATAATTTTTCAGCTTGTGCCATGTCTCCATTTGCAAGTGCAGTTCGCAATGCGGAGCTCGAGATACGCTCACCTTTTTCTTGGATGGTTTGGATGCTCGACACCTCAAAGTCATACTTTTCGCCGGCAGCTTTGAGGCTGGAAAAGTTACCGGCACGTTTTGCACCATAGCAAAAGTCATCGCCAATCAAGATCCATTTTGCGTTCAGTCTCTTCACGATAATTTCTGAAACAAATTCTTCGGGAGAAAGTTTCGCAAAAGCGGAGTTGAAGTGTTCAACAACAACACGATCAATTCCGAGGTTGGAAAGAGCGGCTAATTTATCGCGCAGATTTAAAATGCGGGGCGGCGCTTGTTCAGGAGCAAAGAATTCTTTTGGGTGCGGCTCAAAGGTCATTACGCAACTGACTAGGCCTCGCTCCTTGGCGCCATCAACGAGTTCTTTGAGCAGGGCGCGATGACCCCTGTGCACGCCATCGAAATTGCCGATAGTTAGGGCACAAGCTGGTCCTGCAGAAAACTGGGTGGGGCCACGGAATACGTTCACAAAATCGCTTTCAGGGTAGCCATCAATTATATTGTGGGCATGCCTTCTATCGTCACCTTAATCTCCGGCCGCGGATCTAATTTCGAGGCCATCGTCAAAACAGCTCAAAAAGAGCAATGGCCAGTCACCTTTGCGGGGGTCATAGCGAATCACTCTGCGGCTAAGGGCCTTGATTTTGCTCGCTCGCAGGGTATTCCGGCCTTTGCTATTGAGCATAAGGCGCACGCGACCCGCGAGTCCTTTGATGCCGCCTTAATTGCGCAGATTGATGCCTTAGGGGCTGATTTAGTGGTTCTTGCGGGCTTTATGAGAATTCTGACCCCAGGATTTATCCGTCATTTTGAGGGGCGATTGATCAATATTCATCCCGCCTTATTGCCTGCCTTTCCTGGCTTACACACCCATGAACGGGCTTTGGAAGCTGGGGTGAAGGAGCATGGCGCCACTGTTCACTTCGTGAACGAGGGTGTGGATGAGGGTCCGATTATTTGCCAGGCTTCGGTTCCAGTACTAGAAAGTGACGATGCTGACACCCTAGCCGCCCGTGTTTTGTCTGCTGAACATCAAATTTACCCGCGGGCCGTAAAATGGTTCCTTGATGGACGATTGCGCATAGATGGTAATCAAGTGAAGTTACAACCCCCGGAGTCGCAATTTTTTAAATTATGAGTGCAGAACGTCCACCCCGCAGATCTGGTAGCAGATTAGCCCCCCACAAAAGTTACGCAACGAAATCGAAAGATCCGTTGCGTCGTCCCGAGCGTCGCAATGCTAGCGGTAATTTAATTGCACCAGAAGGTCAAAAGAATTTCTCTAATGCGAAAGCATTGCCACAACATGCGATTCATCTTGAGCGTTTACTTCCTGAATTGCTTAGTTTTGAGCAGCCAGCTGATCGAGTAGTTAGTCGTTATTTCAGGGAAGAGAAACAACTTGGAAATCGCGATCGTGCTTTGATTGCTGAGAGTGCGTTCGCCATTTTGCGTCGTAAAAATGAGTTCTCCCAATTCGCTTCTAGCGGGGAAGGCTCTCAGGCTAGACGCCTAGCCCTATTGGGTTTGCTGTCTGCTCTGTCTGAAGGTGGGTTAGGTTCTGCTAATCGTGCAGAGAGCGCAATTGCTGATTTAGCGCATGTACTGAAGACGGGTGAATACGAATGGTTGCAACGTTTTGCAACGGTAGATCCAGCTGCATTAAATCCGCTTGTGCGTAACAATTTGCCAGAGTGGTTGTGGGATGCATTTGGTACGTATCCCGGTGAAGATAATCGTGAAGAGCTTGCTAAATCTTTAATGCATCCAGCGCTTTTAGATTTGCGTGCGAACACTATGAAAACCAATCGCGAAGAATTACTCGCGCAAATGAATGCATTGGGTGGTCGCTATCAAGCAATCCCAACGCCATACGCGCCTGATGGTGTGCGCATCATGGGTAAGCCAGCTTTACAAAATACTGCAGGCTTTAAAGCGGGTATGTTTGAGGTGCAAGATGAAGGTAGTCAACTCTTGGCTTACTTGCTCGCACCTAAGCGCGGCGAGATGGTCGTAGACTTTTGCGCTGGTGCCGGCGGTAAGACTTTGGCAATTGGAGCGATCATGCGCTCCACAGGACGTTTGTATGCTTTAGATACATCAGAGCGTCGCTTAGCCAATTTGAAGCCACGGCAGGCTCGTAGCGGCCTTTCAAACGTTCATCCGGTGTGGATTGACAGTGAGAACGACGCCAAGATCAAGCGCTTGGCCGGCAAGATTGATCGTGTCCTGGTAGACGCCCCTTGTAGTGGAATGGGTACTTTGCGCCGCAATCCAGACTTGAAGTGGCGCCAGACCCCAGAAGGGGTGTTGGAGCTTAACCAAAAGCAAAGAAGCATCTTGGCCTCCGCAGCCCGTCTGTTAAAGCCAGGCGGACGCTTGGTTTATGCCACTTGTAGCCTATTGCCTCAGGAAAATCAGGCAATTGCCGAGGAATTTTTGGCAAATCACCCGCAATTTGAGGTTGTTCCAGCCGCAGAAGTTCTTAAGCCATTGTTTCCAAAGGAAAAATTACCCTTAGGATGCAGCCTCGACAATCCTTGGTGGCAGTTATGGCCACATATTCATGGAACCGACGGCTTCTTTGGGGCGGTATTCCAGAAGAAAGCTGCTGCTCCAGTTCCCAAGTCTGAAATAGGCGATGAAAAAGAGACTAAGGTCAAAAACAAGAAGGCCCCTAAAGATCTAAAATAAGCTTTTAGACATCTTTAGGGACTCCCTTTTGAACACAGCTTCAGGTTTTGATTTGCTTCTCCATTGGCTTGCGAATGGATATTTGGATTGGTCTTGGTGGCAGATTATCGTTTTCACTCTGATAGTCACTCACATCACGATTGCAGCAGTCACTATTTACTTGCATCGTTGCCAAGCGCATCGTGCCCTAGAGCTGCATCCTATCGTTTCTCATTTTTTCCGTTTTTGGCTTTGGCTAACTACAGGCATGGTCACCAAAGAATGGGCTGCGATTCATCGCAAGCATCATGCCAAATGTGAGACAGTCGACGATCCGCATAGTCCACAGGTTTTAGGAATTAATACCGTTCTCTCTCGCGGTGCTGAGCTTTATAAAAAAGAAGCCGCCAACCAAGAGACCTTAGACAAGTTTGGACATGGCACGCCAGATGACTGGGTTGAGCACAACATCTATTCCAAATTCTCTTGGCAGGGTGTTGCCATCATGCTCATCATTGATGTGTTTTTATTTGGGGCAGTTGGGTTAACTGTTTGGGCAGTGCAAATGCTGTGGATCCCAATTACTGCTGCTGGCGTGATTAACGGTATAGGCCACTATTGGGGTTATCGCAGCTTTGACTGTGAAGATGCCTCCAGAAATATTGTGCCTTGGGGTATTTTGATTGGTGGCGAAGAGTTGCATAACAATCATCACACTTTCGCAACCAGTGCGAAGCTATCTAACAAATGGTACGAGTTTGATATTGGCTGGATGTATATCCAGATGATGAGTGCAGTTGGTTTGGCTACTGTGAAGAAGACTCCACCTAAGCCAGTACTAAGTGACTTGCGTCCGGCCGATCAAAACACTCTTGAAGCTATCATCGCCAATCGCTATGAAATCATGGCGCGTTACAGCAAGACATTACGCCGCTTCTTCAATAATGAAGTGCAGCACATGCAAGTCTTGGCAGCGCATTTAGGCGATGCCCGCACTTGGCTGGCTAAAGATGAGTCACGCCTGAGTGTAGAAGAGAAAGCAAAGCTAGAAGAGCTCATGGCTAGCAATGCGCAGCTTCGCAAGATGATTGAGATGCGCCGTGATCTGCAGGCTATTTGGGGTCGCTCTAGCGCCACCAAAGAGCAATTACTTTCTCAGTTGCACACATGGTGTCAACATGCAGAAGAAAGTGGCTTATCAAGTCTGCGTGAGTTCTCTTTGCGTCTACGTCGTTACGCTTAAATTAATTTCTAGACAATAAAAAACCCGCTGATGTAGCGGGTTTTTTATTTGCTGAAAGTCAGTATTAAATGAATGCGTTACTTCAGCTTTGTTTCTTTATAAGCAACGTGCTTGCGAATAGTTGGATCAAACTTCATGATCTCCATTTTCTCAGGCTTTGTACGCTTGTTTTTTGAAGTTGTGTAGAAGTGACCAGTACCTGCTGATGACTCTAACTTGATTTTTTCTCTGCCGCCTTTAGCCATTTGTGCGCTCCTTAAATTTCGCCACGTGCACGTAGATCAGACAACACAGCATCGATGCCGTTCTTGTCGATAACGCGCAAACCAGCATTGGTTAAGCGCAAGCTAATCCAACGGTTTTCAGATTCAACCCAGAAACGACGGTTTTGCAAATTCGGCAAAAAGCGACGCTTCGTTTTATTGTTTGCATGGGATACATTGTTGCCAACCATCGGCTTCTTCCCAGTGACTTGGCAAACTTTTGCCATGACATAACTCCATTAATTGCGAAAAAAGAAGATTGTATCAGTCCCAGCCCATTTTGGGCTAGCCCTAAATAGCTTTCGTGAGAGGGAATTGAAAATAAACCATGTGACAGGGTGTCATTTGGGTCAATAAGTTAGTAATTACTATCATTTATTGATATTGCCCATAAGGCCAGAGTCTGAAAAAGAGAAAAAACCACTGCCACTCACAATGCAATGATCCAGCAGCTGAATATCTACCAGTTGTAAGGCGTTTGCCAGTAGTTTTGTAAGTTCTTGGTCTGCATTGCTGGGTAATGGATTGCCGCTAGGGTGGTTATGAGCCACGATCAGGGCGCTGGCATTTTTGGCAAGGGCCTCTTTGAGGATTTCTCGGGGGTAGATGGCTGTTTGGGTGATGGAACCCCTAAAAAGCTCGTCACATTCGATCAAATGCAGGCGTGAGTCCAGATAGAGGCATAGGAATACCTCATGGGGAAGGCGTCCAATTTTGGCCTGCAAGAACTCTCTAACGTGGTTTGGCGATGAAAAGATGGGGTCTTGGCTAAGGCCATCTTCTAAGCTTCGCTTCACAAGTTCATATGCCGCTTGAATTTGAGACCATTTGGAGAGCCCCATACCGTGTATTCGGGTAAATTCTTCAGGAGAGCTAGCCAGAAGGCGGGGCAAGCTTCCGAAATGGTGCAGTAGATCTTTGGCTAGGGCAACAGCACTTTTACCCTTTACCCCGACCCGCAAAAAGATGGCAAGTAGCTCAGCATCAGAAAGAGACGCGGCGCCATTTAAGCGCAGCTTTTCTCGGGGCTGCTCATTTTTGGGCCAACCTGTAATTGGGGAGTGCACAGCTAGCGCAGGCCTAGATACAATCACCTTATGACTAAGCTTACCGTTTTGCCTAATTCCTTTTTGACTCTCAACTACCGGCTCACTTTGCCCAGCGGGGAGGATTACATCAACACTTTTATTGATCGCCCTGCGACGGTTTTGATGGGGTCTGGACAATTTGCTCCTTGTTTTGAAAATGTCTTATTGGGCCTAGGTGTTGGTGAGAAAAAAAGTGCGCTGCTTGCGCCTGAAGAAAGTTTTGGCGAGCGCAAAGAGGATTTAGTTCAGTGGGTATCTCTGAAGGCGCTTAAAGAAGGTCGTGATGACGACGTGGAATTTAATCCAGGTGATGTGATTGAATTCAATGCGCCGGGTGGCGCTCAATACGCAGGTGTATTGCAATCGATTAATGAAGAGGGGGCTTGGTTTGACTTTAACCATCCCCTGGCAGGAAGACCAATCAGCTTTGAAGCAGAGATTGTGGCGATTTTGTAAACCATGAGTGATTTCAATAACCCAGAAATTTTGATGGCTCAGCCGCGTGGTTTTTGCGCAGGCGTAGATCGTGCGATCAATATTGTTAATGAGGCACTCAATCGTTTTGGCGCACCCATATATGTACGTCATGAAATTGTTCACAACGTCTATGTTGTGAACGAGTTGCGTGATAAAGGCGCAGTATTCGTAGATGAATTGCATGAAGTTCCTAAGGGCGGCATCGTGGTATATAGTGCGCACGGCGTTTCTCAGGAAGTTCGCAAGGATGCAGAAGCTAGAGGGCTTCAGGTATATGACGCCACTTGCCCATTGGTAACTAAGGTTCATCTTGAGGTGGTGAAGATGTGCAAAGATGGCTTTACGGTGTTGATGATTGGTCATGAAGGACACCCTGAGGTTGAAGGCACTATGGGGCAGGTCAAAGAAGGCATTTTCTTGATTGAGAAGCTCGGTGATGTGGACTCTTTGACGTTTCCAGCCGATGAAAAAATTGCATTTGTTACCCAGACAACACTTTCAGTAGATGAGACTAAAGAAATCGTAGAAGCGCTAACCAAAAAGTTTCCCAATATTGTTCAGCCTCGAAAACAAGATATTTGTTATGCCACTCAGAATCGTCAAGATGCTGTGAAATTCATGGCGCCTCAGGTTGAGGTGGTAATTGTGGTGGGAAGTGCGACGAGCTCAAACTCCAATCGCCTGCGTGAACTTTCTGAAAAGCTTGGCGTCCCTTCTTACATGGTGGATGCCCCCGACCAACTCAAACCAGAATGGTTTGTTGGTAAAAAACGGGTTGGCTTAACTGCGGGAGCATCTGCTCCAGAAAGTTTGGCTCAGTCTATTGTCAGCCGCATACAAGAGTTTGGACCAAGAAGCGTGCGTCCTCTTGAGGGTGTAGTTGAGGACGTTACCTTTTCGTTACCTAAAAATTTAGTTGATTGAAGTATCCATTCATAACAGAGGAGCTATACATGATCAAATCACACATTACTTTTACAAGCAGCGCCCTTGCTTTGGCGGCCGCGGCTTTGCTGCTGACTGCTTGTGGCAAAGGCGGCGATAAGTCTGCTACAGCCCCGGTTGATGGCGTTGAGGTAAAGATTGGCCACGTTGCTCCCCTCACAGGACCTATTGCCCACTTGGGCAAGGACAATGAGAACGGTGCCCGACTCGCGCTAGAAGAGATCAATAAAGCGGGCTTAACAATTGATGGAAAAAAAGTAGTTCTGACTTTGGTTCCTGAGGATGATGCTGAAGATCCAAAGACGGCTACGCAAGTTGCGCAAAAATTAGTGGATGCCAAAGTAGTCGGAGTAGTCGGCCACCTCAATTCTGGAACCAGCATTCCGGCATCACGTATTTATAGCGATGCAGGTATTACTCAAGTTTCTCCATCTGCAACTAACCCTGACTACACCAAGCAAGGCTTTAAAACGACCTATCGCTTAGTGGCGACGGATGCTCAACAAGGTCCAGCGCTTGCTAACTACGTTGTTAATAATTTGAAAGCAAAGACTGTAGCCATCATTGATGACTCTACCCAGTACGGCAAAGGTTTGGCTGATGAGTTTGAAAAAACAGTAAAAGCCGCTGGCGTGAAAGTGGTGACTCGTGAGGCGAGCAATAACAAGGCTACTGATTTCAAGGCCATCTTGACGAAGATTAAAGGTAGCAAACCCGATGTCATCATGTATGGCGGTATGGATGCTACCGGTGGTCCATTAACCAAGCAAGCGGCTGAGTTGGGTATTAAGGCGAAGGTAGTTGGTGGTGATGGTATGTGTACAGAAAAGCTTGCTGAGTTGGCGGGTGAGGCTGTGGTCAATGTGACTTGCTCCGAAGCGGGCATGGCTTTATCAAAGATGGCTCAAGGAGCTGACTTCCAGAAGCGTTATAAAGAACGCTTTAACTCTGATGTACAGATTTACGCACCTTTCACCTATGATGCTGTCTATGTCTTGGTGGATTCTATGAAGCGCGCAAATTCAACCGATCCTGCAAAGATTTTGGCTGCTATGCCTGATACAAAAATGCAGGGCTTGATCGGTAATATTGCTTTTGATAACAAAGGCGATATGAAAGAGGGCGTGATTACCTTGTATGACTTCAAAGATAAAAAGAAAACAGTCCTTGAAGTGATTAAGATGTAATGATCCTTCAATCAAAAATAGCGCCGCTTATGCGGTGCTATTTTTTTTATTAAGATTCAATAAATTCTCGACCCCCATGGATATCCTTCTTCAACAGATCATTAACGGCTTAGTGCTTGGCAGCATCTATGCCTTGATCGCGTTGGGCTACACCATGGTTTATGGCGTGTTGGGCATTATTAACTTCGCACATGGCGAAGTATTGATGATTGGTGCAATGGTTTCGTTGTCTCTATTGCGCTTGATTCTGAATTTAACTAGTGATTTACCAGGTTGGCTGACGCTTTTGATCGTATTACCAGTGACTATGGCAGTTTGTGCTGGATTAAGTTATTGGATCGAGAGAATTGCTTATCGCCCCTTACGAAATGCGCCGCGTTTAGCGCCGTTGATATCGGCTATCGGCATGTCTATTTTGCTGCAAACGATTGCAATGATGATTTGGTCACGCAATCCTATGACCTATCCTCAGTTGTTGCCTGCTGCTCCAATTGATTTGTGGGGAAGTGGTGCCACCATTACCGGTAAAGAAATTGTGATCATTGTGGTGGCATTGGCAGTGATGTCAGGCTTACTGTTCTTGGTGGAAAAAACAAAACTTGGCAGAGCGATGCGGGCTACTGCTGAGCAAACTCAAATTGCTGCGTTGATGGGCGTTAATCCAAATCGTGTGATCTCCATTACTTTTATGTTGGGTGGGGCTCTGGCAGGTTTAGCGGGCGTCATGATTGCGAGCAACTATGGCAATGTCCATTTTTATATGGGCTTTATTCCTGGTCTCAAAGCGTTCACTGCCGCCGTCCTTGGAGGTATCGGAAATTTACAGGGTGCGATGTTAGGAGGATTGCTTTTAGGTTTGATTGAATCTTTGGGCGCTGGATATATCGGTGAGCTTACTGGTGGAGTCTTTGGCTCAAACTATCAAGATATCTTTGCATTTCTGGTTTTGATCTTGGTATTGGTTTTGCGGCCCACAGGTTTGTTAGGTGAGAAAGTTTCGGATCGTGCCTAAGATTTTTTTCGCCAATCGACTGAGTCGTTCTACCTACCTATGGCTTGGACTGATTGCTTTAGTTCTTTTGCCTTGGATCGTTGGTGCTGGTGGCGGTAACTATTGGGTGCGGGTGCTCGATTTTGCTTTGCTTTATATCGTTCTTGCCCTGGGCTTGAATGTGGTTGTGGGTTTTGCAGGTCTTTTAGATTTAGGTTACATCGCCTTTTATGCCCTGGGCGCATATAGCTACGCATTATTGGCTTCCCCACATTTACCAACACATTTTGAAACGATTGCAGCCACGTTCCCAGAGGGAATGCATTTTTCCCCTTGGTTGGTTGCGGTGTTCTCGATTATTTTGGCCGCCTTATTTGGTTTGATCTTGGGCTTACCAACACTCCAGTTACGCGGTGATTATTTGGCAATTGTCACTTTAGGTTTCGGTGAAATTATTCGTATCTTCATGAATAACTTAGATCGCCCCTTAAATCTCACCAACGGCCCCAAAGGAATTTCTGGAATAGATCCTATTCACCTATTTGGTATTTCATTTACAAAGCCTTTAGATTTAGGCTTCATTCAAATTCCGGGTTTGTATTTGGTGTTTTATTTATTCCTATTATTGGCGATTACGGTAGCGATCGTTTGTTTGCATTTACAGGACTCACGCATTGGGCGCGCTTGGATTGCAATTCGTGAAGATGAGATTGCAGCTAAAGCCATGGGTATCAATACCCGCAATATGAAATTACTTGCCTTTGCAATCGGCGCTTCATTCGCTGGAGTAGCGGGCGTACTATTTTCTGCCTTTCAGGGCTTTGTTTCCCCGGAATCATTTACCCTTTGGGAGTCGATCGTGGTCCTAGCCATGGTGGTTCTGGGCGGGATTGGCCACATTCCGGGAGTAATTTTAGGCGCTGTTCTTTTGGCAGTATTTCCAGAAGTCTTGCGTGGGATTGCTCAACCAGTTCAGCAATTTCTATTTGGCCATGTCATTGTCGACGTGGAGATCATCCGTCAATTAATTTATGGCCTCGCTTTGATTTTGATCATGCTATATCGCCCAGGTGGTATTTGGCAAAAGCGTGGAGGTGGCCGATGACTACTCCATTACTTTTAGATGTGACGGATGTTTCTAAGCGCTTCGGTGGCGTACAGGCGCTAGATTCTGTTGGTTTACAAGTGCCACAAGGAGCAATTGTTGGCTTGATTGGTCCCAATGGTGCCGGTAAAACTACTTTCTTTAATGTCATCACCGGTCTATATCCCGCAGATTCTGGCATCTTTTTGTTTGATGGCAAATCCTATTTTCCAGAGTCAGTGTCTGAAGTGACTAAATCTGGTTTGGCGAGAACATTTCAAAATATTCGTCTCTTTGGTGAAATGTCTGTTCTTGAAAATGTGATGGTGGGTTGTCACTGCCGAACTAAGGCGGGACTACTGGGTGCAATCTTCCGCTTTCCGTCTACAAGACGTGAAGAGCGAGCGATACGAGATAAGGCAATGCAGTTATTGACTTATGTTGGCCTGAGTGAGTTTGCCCAGATGGAGGCGCGCAACCTTTCATATGGGCACCAGCGTCGCCTTGAAATAGCCAGGGCCCTAGCTACAGAGCCAAAGCTCTTGGCGCTAGATGAGCCAGCTGCCGGCATGAATGCTACTGAGAAATTAGAGCTTCGTGAATTGTTATTGCGTATCCGAGCTGACGGTAAAACGATCTTGCTCATTGAGCACGATGTGAGTTTGGTAATGGGAATTTGCGATAGCCTGACGGTTTTAGATTACGGCAAAGTCATTGCCGCAGGGAAGCCTGCAGATGTGCGCGTTCATCCAGAAGTCATCAGAGCCTATCTTGGCCAGGGAGCCGTTTAATGAGCGCCCTATTAACCGTCAAGGATCTCAAGGTTTCTTATGGCGGAATTAATGCCGTCAAAGGAATTGATTTGCATGTGAATCATGGCGAGCTCGTTGCATTGATTGGTGCTAATGGTGCTGGTAAGAGTTCGAGCTTGAAAGCGATTGCAGGCTTGCTGACACCATCTGCCGGTGAAATTAATTTTGCAAATCATGCAACTAAAAAGTTGCCGGCCTATGAATTGGTGCGCTTAGGATTGGGCATGGTTCCGGAGGGCCGCGGCGTCTTTAAGCGGATGACTATTCTGGAAAACCTTCAAATGGGCGCTTACCTGAAGTCGGATGCTAAGGAGATCGAGCGCAAGCTTGAAGAGGTGTATTCCTATTTCCCAAGATTAAAAGAGCGTTTATCTCAGCTAGCTGGGACTCTTTCGGGTGGTGAGCAGCAAATGGTTGCCATGGGCAGGGCGATGATGGCCCAGCCTAAGTTATTGCTGTTGGATGAGCCCTCCATGGGGCTCTCACCGATCATGGTAGAGACCATCTTTGATGTGATTCGAAGTCTGTCGGGAAGTGGTATGACTATTTTGCTGGTGGAGCAGAATGCGCGCCTAGCACTACAGATGGCTGACCGAGCTTACGTCATGGAAAGTGGCTTAATAACGCTGAGCGGGTCCGGCAAAGCGTTATTAGAAGACTCTCGAGTGCGTGCAGCCTACTTAGGTGAGTAGACTGATAGTTTTTTAAGCTACTTCTTTGAGTAACTCGCGCAGCATATTGCACATCTGACGAATTTCATCATCAGATACATTTAAGGCAGGCATAAAGCGTAACAAGTTTGGTCTTGGTGAGTTAATCAGCAAACCTTCAGGACTGCGATCGCGTGCCAGTTCAACTAGTTTTGGGCCAATATCTTTTCCAAGCATCAGCGCGCGCAACAAACCTGCGCCACGCTCCCCTTCAAGATTAAATTCTGCACAAAGCTTGAGTAATTCAGATTTGAGTAACTCGCCTTTGGCTTTGACGTTATCTAAAAATCCTGGCGCCAAGAGTTGTTCAATGACGCTAATACCGACAGCTGTCATTAGTGGGTTGCCGTTATAGGTACCACCTTGATCACCTGGCACAAAGCAAGCTACCGCATCAGTTGCTAATAAAGCGGCCAAGGGTACGCCGCCGCCAATGCCTTTGCCCAGCGTCATGATGTCTGGCTCAATACCGTAGTTTTGGTAAGCGAAGAGCGCGCCGGTACGTCCACAGCCAGCCTGCACTTCATCGGCAATCAGCAGAATATTGTTTTCTTTGGTGAACTTGCGCAGTTCACGCATAAATTCTGGAGTCGCTGGAATGACGCCGCCTTCACCTTGAACAGGTTCAAGCATGACCGCCACTGTTTTATCGGTGACGAGTTTTTTAACTGACTCCAAATCATTTAAATCTGCTTTAGGAAAGCCCGCTACTTGTGGAGCAAACATCGTGTCCCAGTTTGGCTTACCAGAAGCGCTCATTGTTGCTAATGTGCGGCCATGAAAACTGTGGTCGAAAGTAATAATTTCAAACGCACCAGATTTATTTAGTTGACCCCACTTGCGCGCCAACTTAATCGCACCTTCATTGGCTTCAGCACCGCTATTAGCAAAAAATACTTTATCAAAACAGCTGTTTTGAGTCAGCAGATTAGATAAACCAATCATGGGTTCGTTATAAAACGCAGGACTTGGGTTAATGAGCTTTTTTGCTTGCACATTGAGTGCTTCAATTATTCCTGGATTGCAGTGACCCAAGCAATTCACCGCCCAACCTTGCAAGAAATCTAAATAGCGTTTGCCATTGTTATCCGTTAGCCATGAACCATTGCCCTCGACCATGGATACCTCTGGACGTGGGGTAATGAACATCACTGAATGGGTGTTGATGGCTTGAGCTGGCTTGTTCATGCTGAATTAGTGGTCAATAAAGTCGAATGAGGTGTCTATTATCTAACTGAATGGGATTTATGGCGCAGGACTTAAGCAGTCGCTAAATCAGCCGCGCTGGTGAAGGAATCGGCAAAGAACTCTTCCTCTGGCAGTTGGCATTTGGCTGAGAAGTCATTTCTGGCGGCATTGACCATTACCGGGGCGCCACAGGCATAAACCTGAACATTCTTCATATCAGGGTGGTCTGTCATGACGGCTTGGTGTACAAAGCCTGTACGACCCTGCCAGGAATCTTCTGGCAGGGCTTCAGAAATCACGGGGATGTACTTAAAGTCGGCAATTGCCGTTTCCCAAGATTTGCATAAATCAGCTAAATACAAATCACTTGGACGACGACCGCCCCAATACAAATGAATCGGACGATGAATTTTCTTTGCCTGCATTTGTTCAATGATGGATTTGATTGGGGCAAAGCCTGTACCAGCAGCAACAAAGAGGATTGGTTTTTTAGAGTCTTCTCTCAAGAAGAAGCTTCCCAATGGACCTTCAAAGCGCAAGATATCTTTTTCTTTTAGTGCGGGAGTGACGGCGCCAAATACGAAGTCCGTGAATACGCCGCCAGGCAAATGGCGAATATGCAACTCAAGCGGACCTTCTTGCTCAGGTGCATTGGCAATTGAGTAAGCGCGGCGTTGACCATCTTTGAGCAAAAACTCTAAATACTGACCGGCTAGGAATTGGAAACGTTCAGCAGCAGGTAGTTGGAGTTTGAGAATGGCTACATCGCTACTAGGCTTACTGATGGTATTAACGCGGCAGGGGACCTTACGAATCGCAATATCACCCGCACCTTGGACCTCACGAGCTTCAATCAGTAGGTCTGACTGGGGATGGGAGCAGCAAAACAAAATGCCGCCAGCTGTTTCATCGGCCTTGCTGAGAGCGCTTTCGCTATGCTGGCCATGGGTCACCTGACCTTCTAATACTTTGCCTTTGCAGGAGCCGCAAGCACCATTTTTACAGCCATAGGGCAGGTTGATGCCTTGACGAAGGGCGGCCTCCAGAAGGTTTTCATCTGGATTAACGGTAAATTGTTTGCCGCTCGTTTTGAGCGTGACTTGATAAGACACTCTCATTCCTTTCAATAAATCGTTACGATGTTACTTATGCAATCTTTTGGTAAACCTTCAATCCTGATTATTGGCTGCGGCGATATTGGTCTCCGGGTAGCTAAACAGCTTTCGCGAAGTCATCGTGTTTACGCACTCACTTCTCAACAGAATCGCTTTCAGGAGCTGAGGGAGGTTGGCGCGATCCCTATTTTAGGTAATCTGGATCATCCAGAGTCCTTATGGCGCCTTAGTGGTTTAGCTCAAACCGTCATTCATTTGGCGCCACCTCAAAATGGTGGAAATCGCGATTGCCGAACCCGCAACCTACTCCGAATTTTAGCCCAAGGCTCTAATACCGTCAGGCGCCTGATTTATATCAGCACTACGGGTGTCTATGGCGATCACAGGGGTGGCAAGGTGAGTGAGGTAACTCCAGTCAACCCCCAAAGTGAACGCGCTCAGAGAAGGGTTGATGCGGAGAGGGTGCTACGTTTATGGGCGCCTGCTCACGGGGTGGCCTTAACCATTCTGCGTGTTCCGGGGATTTATGCCGCTGACCGTCTACCGATTGAGCGTTTGCGAGCCAAAACACCCGCGCTACTGCCAGAGGAAGATGCTTACTCCAATCATATTCACAGCGATGATTTAGCGCGGCTAGTATGTGCAGCGGTCTATCACGGCAAACCCCAGCGCATTATCAATACAGGTGATGGTGGTGAAACCAAAATGGGTGATTACTTCAATGAGGTAGCTGATGCTTTTGGCCTGGAAAGACCGAATCGATTGCCTGGTAGCGAATTGCAGAAAATCGTTAGCCCGATGCTTTGGTCCTTTATGCGTGAATCACGCAGAGTGACCAACACTCGCTTGCATGAACTTAAAACACCACTACGCTATCCCAGCGTAGGACATTTTCTGAAAACTATTTCCAAGAATCCTTAAGGCCAACAGTACGATTGAATACTGGCTTGCCAGGTTTGGAATCGTTCTTATCGGCAACAAAGTAGCCATGACGCTCAAACTGGAAGCGATCTTCGGCTTTAACATCCTTCATACAAGGTTCTAAGTAAGCGCTAATCGTCTGCATGGAGTTCGCATTGATCGCATCTAAGAAGTTCTTATCGCCACTATCTGGATGTGGGTCACTAAAGAGATGATCGTATAAGCGCACTTCAGCTGGGATGGCTTCAGCAGCGCTAATCCAATGAATATTGCCCTTAACCTTGTAATTGTTGGAGCCGGCAGTGCCACTCTTGCTATCTGGGAAATGGGTCACATTGACTTGGGTGACATTGCCCTGGCCATCAGTTTCAAAGCCGGTGCACTCCACCACAAAGCCATGGCGCAAACGTACGCGGCTACCAGGCTGATCGCCCATGGGTGGATACAGTCTGAAGAATCCCTTTACAGGTTCTTGCATAAAGTCATCCGCCTCAATCCATAGTTCACGCGTGAAATTAAATTCACGATTACCCCATTCTGGATGATTGGGGTGACGTGGAGCTGAACAGGCTTCTTTTACTGAGGCGTCAAAGTTTTCCACCACGAGCTTGAGCGGTTTGAGTACTGCAGTCGCGCGCGGTGCCCTTGCTTCTAGATCGTCACGCAAGGCTTGATCTAGAGTGCTCATATCAATCCAGCTATCTGCTTTAGAGACGCCAATGCGCTCACAGAACAAACGAATGCTTTCTGGGGTGTAGCCGCGACGACGGATACCAACGATGGTTGGCATGCGTGGATCATCCCAGCCTTCAACATGTTTTTCTTCGACTAGTTGTAATAACTTGCGCTTACTAGTGATGGTGTAAGTTAAATTTAAGCGGGCGAACTCATACTGATGCGGTACGGGATCTTTGAAGACACCCAATTCTTTTAGGGAATTCACAATCCAGTCGTAGAGAGGGCGATTATTCTCAAACTCCAGCGTGCAGATGGAGTGGGAGACATTCTCCAGGGCATCAGATATACAGTGAGTGAAGTCATAAAGAGGGTAAATACACCACTTGCTGCCAGTACGGTGGTGATCGGTATGGCGAATGCGATATACGACTGGGTCGCGCATCACGATATTTGGATGCGCCATATCAATCTTCAGCCGGAGAACATGCTCACCATCTTTGAACTTGCCATCACGCATGTCACGGAACAGCTGTAGATTTTCTTCTGGACTGCGCTCGCGATAGGGGCTATTTTTCCCCGCTTGACCAAAATTGCCGCGATTGGTGTGAATGTCATCAGCACTTTGGCTGTCCACATACGCTTTACCATTTTGAATCAGGATCTCGGCAAACTCATACAGTTTGTCAAAATAGTCGCTAGCGTGATACAGATTGGTTCCCCAATCAAAGCCCAACCATTTCACGGCATCCAAAATACTGTCGGCGTATTCAACATCCTCTTTTACAGGGTTGGTGTCGTCTAGACGCATATTGCATCGAGCACCACCAGTTTGATTGTTGTAATCAGCAGCTAAGCCAAAGTTCAGGCAAATACTTTTGGCGTGACCAATGTGCAAATAGCCATTAGGCTCAGGTGGAAAGCGGGTAATGATGGAGGGAATCGGCTGCCCAGCTAAATTCGTGCGCTGTGAAAAAGCACCGCTTGCCAAATCATGATCGATGATCTGGCGTAAGAAATTGGATGGCTCAGCTACAGCGCCGGTATTTGCTTTAGTGGGTTTGCTATCTTGGGACATAGTCACATTGTAGAGAAAACCCCTGACCCATAAAGAAAAAAGCCCGCAAACTGCTGCGGGCTCATTTCTGGAGAGGTAGCGGGAATTAATCCTCCACGAATGCCTCTTCGCGAGTCTTCTTTACCGCTGGTAGGGCCACGATCACCACCAAGAGGGCTGCTGCAATCAGCAAACCTAAAGAAAGTGGGCGGGTTACGAAGGTAGTGAAGTCACCACGTGATAACAACAGGGCGCGACGGAAGTTTTCTTCCATCATTGGTCCAAGTACGAAGCCCAAAAGCAACGGAGGAGGTTCGCAACCCAGTTTGAAGAACAGGTAACCAATCAAGCCAAAGCCTGCGGTTACATAAACGTCAAACACAGTGTTATTCACGGTGTACACACCGATACAGCAGAACACCAAAATCGCTGGGTAGAGGAAGCGATAAGGAATCTTCAAGAGCTTCACCCAGATACCAATCAAAGGCAAGTTCAAGAGGATCAACATTACGTTACCAATCCACATAGAAGCAATCAGGCCCCAGAACAAAGCTGGGTTGCTGGTCATTACTTGTGGGCCTGGTTGAATGTTATGAATCGTCATCGCACCAACCATCAAAGCCATCACCGCATTTGGCGGGATACCTAATGTGAGCAATGGAATGAATGATGTTTGTGCAGCAGCGTTATTGGCTGATTCTGGACCAGCAACACCCTCAATTGCGCCCTTACCAAATTCATGGCTGTACTTGGATGATTTCTTTTCAACAGAGTAGGCGCCGAAAGCTGCAAGAGCTGCGCCGCCACCAGGCAAGATGCCCAAGATCGAACCAATCGTTGTGCCGCGCAAGATAGAAGGAATCATGCGCTTGATGTCTTGCTTGGTTGGGATCATGGTGGTCATCTTATTCAAGAAACCCTCATCTTCGCCAGTCTTTTCAAGGTTGCCCATGATTTCAGCGAAACCGAATACGCCCATTGCAACAGCAACGAAGCCAATACCGTCACTCAATTCAGGAATGTCGAACGCATAGCGTGATACACCAGAGTTCACGTCAGTACCAATCAAGCCCATCAAGAGACCCAAGATGATCATGCCAATCGCCTTGATCAAAGAGCCTGATGCCAATACAACCGCACCAATTAAACCTAAGACCATCAAGGAGAAGTATTCAGCAGGACCAAACTTAAATGCGAGCTGAGAGAGTGGGGCAGCAAACGCAGCCAATACCAAAGTTGCTACGCAACCTGCAAAGAATGAGCC
This sequence comes from Polynucleobacter sp. JS-Polo-80-F4, assembly GCF_018881965.1. GTDB lineage: Bacteria > Pseudomonadota > Gammaproteobacteria > Burkholderiales > Burkholderiaceae > Polynucleobacter. The sequence continues at coordinate 489,812 of NZ_JACVPI010000001.1, read as the reverse complement.
CATACCTGCAGTAAAGAGTGCAACACCAGCGCGGCCATTTCGGGCCATTTGGTAGCCGTCAATCGCCGTCACCACCGAGGACGTCTCCCCCGGAATATTCAAGAGAATCGCTGTTGTGGAGCCGCCGTACTGTGAGCCGTAGTAAATACCGGCCAACATAATCAATGCAGCAATTGGAGGCAACGCATAGGTAGCAGGCAATAACATCGCAATGGTTGCGATTGGGCCAAGGCCTGGCAATACGCCAATCAAGGTTCCCAAGATACAGCCAATCAGGCAGTAAAGCAGGTTTTGTAATGTAAACGCGGTATCGAAACCGAGCGCTAAGTTAGCAAATAAATCCATTTTTCAGAGTCCCGGTTCGTTATTGTTGTAGGAATACAGGCAGGAGTGGGAACTGAAGCTTCAGACCCAACACAAACACTGAATAAGTAAACGCAACGAGGAAGCCGGCATTAATCAATGAGCCCTTCCAAGTAAATTCTTTGCTGGCGCTTGCGGACACCAATACCAAGACAACCACGGCAACCAAGAAGCCTAAGCGAGGTAAGAGTAATCCGTAGAGCACTACAGAGCCGGTTATCTGGGCAATGATGCGCCAATTGAATTTTGGAATGCTTTCAATGGCCGCTTTTGCATTTAGCGACTGTAGTAATACCAGTACGCCCAATAGAGTCATAAGTATCCCAAGGAAGAATGGGAAATAGCCGGGGCCCATTTTGGCGGCAGTTCCCATGGGGTACTGAGTGGCCATGATGGCGAAGAAGAGGCCAATGACCATATACATGATCCCGGCCCCAAAATCCCGTTGATTGCGAATTTTCAAGATGCTCTCCTAATTGTCGACTTAAAGCCGATTTTTATTGATGTTGTGGGATTGTAAGGCAGGTTTGGGGCTAACTGCCTAGCGTTTGCCCTATGCTAGTGCCAATGCGATAATTATTGGCATGAAAGTCTCCCAAATTCGCCAGGCTTACCTGGACTTCTTCGCCCAAAAAGGCCATCAAATCGTCCCATCCAGCCCAGTAGTGCCTGGGGATGATCCAACCCTGCTATTTACGAATGCAGGCATGAATCAGTTCAAAGACGTGTTTTTGGGCTTTGATAAGCGCCCCTATAACCGTGCTACGACTGCCCAAAAGTGCATTCGGGCAGGCGGAAAACACAACGACTTGGATAACGTAGGCTACACAGCCCGTCATCACACCTTTTTTGAAATGCTGGGAAATTTCTCTTTTGGGGACTATTTCAAGAAAGATGCCATTCAATTTGCCTGGGATTTATTAACTCAAGTATTTGAGTTACCCAAAGAAAAGCTCTTGGTCACCGTGTATGCGGAAGATGACGAGGCTTATGAGATTTGGAATAAACAAATTGGCGTTCCTGCTGAGCGCATCGTTCGGATTGGCGATAACAAAGGCGCGCGTTACGCATCTGATAATTTTTGGATGATGGGTGACACAGGTCCATGCGGCCCTTGTACTGAAATTTTTTACGACCATGGTGCGCATATTCCTGGCGGCCCTCCTGGAAGTCCAGATGAGGATGGTGATCGTTTCATTGAAATTTGGAACAACGTCTTCATGCAGTTCAATCGCGATGAAGCTGGTGTGATGCACCCACTACCTAAGCCTAGTGTTGATACAGGTATGGGTCTTGAGCGTATTGCCGCAGTCTTGCAGCATGTTCACTCTAATTATGAAATCGACCTCTTCGTCAATCTCCTTAAGGCTGCCAAGGAAGCGGTAGATGCAGCTGGCGGTGAGAACTGTGATGCAGACAGCCCTTCATTAAAAGTGATTGCTGACCACATTCGTGCATGTAGCTTCATTGTGGTGGATGGTGTGATTCCAGGTAACGCAGGTCGTGGATATGTATTGCGTCGTATTGCTCGTCGTGCGATTCGTCACGGCTATAAGCTCGGTGCTCGCAAACCATTCTTCTATCAATTGGTGCCTGCACTTGTTAAGGAGATGGGTGATGCGTATCCAGAATTGCGTGCTGCGCAAGACAAAGTAAGCGAAGTCATTAAGCAAGAAGAAGAGCGCTTCTTCCAGACCATTGCTAATGGCATGGAAATTTTGGATGGCGCTTTGGCTGGCGGTGCAAAAGTAGTCGATGGTGAAACTGCTTTCCGCTTACATGACACATTTGGTTTCCCGTTAGATTTAACTGCAGACGTTTGTCGTGAGCGTGCTGTGACGGTTGACGCTGAAGGCTTTGAAGTGGCGATGCAAAAACAGCGCGATCAAGCAAGAGCTGCGGGTAAGTTCAAGGTAGCCCAAGGATTGGATTACAAAGGCAAGCCGACCCAGTTTCATGGCTATGACACCTTAAAACATGACGGAGCGAAAGTAACTGCGCTGTACGTAGATGGTTCAGCTGTGCAGTTAGTTAAGGCGGGCGATGCAGCAGTGATTGTTTTGGATAACACCCCTTTCTACGCTGAATCTGGCGGTCAGGTTGGCGATAAAGGTGAGCTCCGTAACGAAAGCATTCGTTTTGCGGTCGAAGATACTTTTAAGATCCAGGCTGATGTATTTGGCCATCAGGGCGAAGTTCTTGAAGGTGAACTCAAGGTGGGTGATTCTCTCAACGCATTGGTAGATACCCAGCAGCGAACTGACATCATGCGCAATCACAGTGCTACTCATATCTTGCATAAAGCATTGCGTGAGGTATTGGGTGATCACGTGCAGCAAAAAGGTTCTTTGGTTGATGCTACTAAAACTCGTTTTGACTTTACGCACAATGCACCGATTACCGCAGAACAAATTCGCCGCATCGAAGATATTGTGAATCAAGAGATTCTGGAAAACACGGCAACCTCAGGCAAAGTCATGTCCTTGGATGATGCGCAAAAGACTGGCGCCATGATGCTCTTTGGTGAGAAGTATGGTGATGAGGTGCGCGTGCTGGAGATTGGCTCTTCTAAAGAGCTATGTGGCGGCACACACGTTGGACGCACCGGTGATATCGGAAGCTTGAAGATTGTTTCTGAAGGTGGCGTTGCTGCCGGTATCCGCCGTGTTGAGGCAGTGACTGGCAATAACGCACTGCACTTCTTGCAGGGTTTAGAAGACAAAATCAATGAAGCGGCAGCGATCCTCAAAACCCACCCAGGTGACCTGGTGAATCGCGTTGCGCAACTTCAAGAAAGCCTGCGTCAAGCTGAGCGTGAGTTAGAAAAAGTGAATTCTAAATTGGCAGCTAGCCAAGGCGATGAGTTAGCTGGTCAAGCGATTGATGTGAATGGCATCAAAGTACTTGCCGCTCGACTTGATGGCGCTGATGCTGGCGTACTTCGCGAAACCATGGATGCCCTCAAAGCGAAGCTCAAGACTGCAGCTATTGTGTTGGCATCAGTTCAAGGCGATAAGGTCAGTTTGATTGCTGGCGTCACGGCTGATTCCATTGGCAAAGTTAAGGCGGGTGATCTCGTCAACTTTGTTGCTCAGCAGGTGGGTGGTAAAGGCGGCGGCAAACCAGAAATGGCGATGGCCGGTGGAACTGACCCTAGTAAGCTGGGTGTGGCTTTAGACGGTGTTAAAGACTGGGTAGCAAGCAAATGAGTGAACCCGTAAATATGACTTTTAATGCAGAGGTAGATGCGATTGGCATGAACTGCCCGCTGCCGATCTTGCGTACCAAAAAGGCTTTAGCAACCATGCAGTCCGGTGAAGTCTTGAAAATCAAAGCAACCGATGCGGGTGCTGCTCATGACTTTCCTGCATTTGCCAAGCAAACTGGTAATGAACTGCTTGCAAGCACTACAGAAGGTGATGTGCTGGTTTTCTTTATGAAGCGTAGATAAGAAAAAGTCTGAACCACATACTTTTTGGTAAGTAATAAAGCAAAAAGGCAGAGATCGATCCCTGCCTTTTTTGTTTCTACTAAAGAGAATTACTTTAAGGACCAGCTTTTTAAATACTCCGCGAATTCCTCGCCGACTTCTTGGTGACGCAAGGCGAAATCTACCGAAGCCTTGAGATAGCCTAATTTGCTGCCACAGTCATAGCGCACTCCATCGTATTCATAGCCAAATACGGGCTCTTCCTTGAGTAAGGCTGCGATCGCATCGGTAAGTTGAATTTCTCCTCCTGCACCAGGCTTCACATTGCGAATGTGATCAAAAATCTTTGAGGACAGTACATAGCGACCCACCACCGCTAAGTTGGATGGTGCATCAGCAGGTTGAGGTTTTTCAACGATGCCATTGAGGCGATAGATATCTTTGCTGGTAGCATCCCCCGAGATGATTCCATAAGAGCTACTTTTCGCAGGATCAATTTTCTCTACCGCCAATACGGATCCATGTTGCTCTTCATGCACTTTCAGCATTTGGGAGAGCACAGGTGGATGACCATCCAAAAGATCGTCAGCCAAAATAATGGCAAACGGCTCATCGCCTACTAGCTTCTCTGCGCATAAGACCGCATGACCTAATCCCAGAGGTTCGGATTGCCTGATATAAACGCAATCAACATTATCCGGTTTCACACTTCTAACGAGACGCAAGAGATCCTGCTTATTCTTTGCTTCCAGAGCCGCTTCTAATTCATAAGCTTTATCAAAGTGATCTTCAATGGCGCGTTTGCTGCGACCTGTGACGAAAATCAGCTCTGTAATGCCAGCGGCAATAGCTTCATCCACCGCATACTGAATCAAAGGCTTGTCTACGACATTCAACATTTCTTTTGGGCTTGCTTTGGTGGCAGGCAAAAAGCGTGTGCCAAATCCCGCAACCGGAAAGACGGCCTTAGTTACTTTTTTGGAGCTGAAACGTAATGTCATGGAAGATCCGTTCTTACCGTTTTTATTTGAGACGTTCTAATTGTGCAACAAGCTTCTCATGGTTTTGCTCAAACCCGGCAAGGCGCTGCTTTTCTTGGGCAACAACCTCAACTGGAGCACGTGCCACAAAGCTTTCATTGGTCAATTTGCCCTTGGCTTTATTGATTTCATTAGCTAGGCGCTCGATTTCCTTGCCAAGGCGGATGCGTTCAGCAGCAACATCGACTTCAATTTTGAGTAAGAGCTTGATATCACCCACTAAGGCAATTGGTGCATCTGGGGCATCTTTTTCTAGGGCAGATTCATCGCTGTAGATTTTGACCTCGGCTAACTTAGCAAGTGCCATTAAATACGGCGTCGCTTTTTCTAAGAATGCTTGTGGACCATAAATCCAGAGTGGTACTTTATTGCCAGGGGGAACCTGCATCTCACCGCGCAGATTTCTGCACGCATCGACAATTGCTTTAATCTGAGCAACCCAAGCTTCGCTTTGTTCATCAATCTTTTCAGGTTGAGAAATAGGGTAGGGTTGAAGCGCAATGGTTTGCTTGGTTTGTTTAGCAAGCTCTTTTCCAGACTTCGGTCCAACCGTTTGCCAAAGCGTTTCAGTGATGAACGGAATCAGTGGATGTGCCATGCGCAAGATCGTTTCCAAGACACGCAAGAGGGTGCGGCGAGTAGCGCGTTGCTGTGCTGGAGTGCCAGTTTGCAATTGCACCTTAGCAAGCTCCAAGTACCAATCGCAATATTCATCCCAAACAAATTGGTAAATGCTGCTAGCGATATTGTCAAAGCGATAGGCTTCAAAGCCTTTTGCTACCTCAGCTTCAGTCCTTTGGAGTTGGGAAACGATCCATTTATCTGCAGGCGAAAAGTCTAAATATCCTTCGGGTCCGCATTGGTTGTCACATGGCGCCAAACCATTTTCTTCATCACTGCCCGAGCAGTTCATGAGTACAAAGCGAGTAGCATTCCAAAGTTTGTTACAGAAATTACGATAGCCTTCGCAACGCTTTTGATCAAAATTAATATTGCGACCAAGTGATGCTAAAGATGCAAAGGTAAAGCGCAAAGCATCGGTACCAAATGCTGGAATGCCATCTGGGAACTCTTTCTTAGTCTTCTTGCTAATGCTCTCCGCTTGCTTAGGATTCATAAGGCCAGTAGTTCTCTTGCCTACTAACTCTTCGATCTTGATACCGTCAATTAAATCGATTGGATCCAAAGTATTGCCTTTGGACTTACTCATCTTTTGACCTTCAGCATCACGCACCAGACCGTGAACATAGACGGTGTGGAATGGTACTTTTCCAGTGAAGTGGCAGGTCATCATGACCATGCGTGCTACCCAGAAGAAGATGATGTCAAAGCCTGTTACCAAAACAGAGGAGGGTAGGAAATGATTTAAGGCCGGAGTCTCTTCTGGCCAACCCAAAGAGCTAAATGGAACGAGGGCAGAGCTAAACCAAGTGTCAAGAACGTCAGGATCGCGGTTGAGTTGGCCGGTATAGCCAGCCGCCGCCGCTTTCGCTTTCGCTTCTTCCTCTGAGCGCCCTACAAAAATTTGCCCATCATCGCCGTACCAGGCGGGGATTTGATGGCCCCACCAGAGTTGACGAGAGATGCACCAGTCCTGAATGTTTTCCAACCACTGGGTGTAGGTATTAATCCAATTCTCTGGGACGAGTTTGATATCGCCCTTAGTAACTGCATCTAATGCTGCGCCAGCAATAGATGAGCCAGGTTGATATTTGTTATCTGGACTTGGTTTGGACATCGCCACAAACCATTGATCAGTGAGCATTGGCTCAATAATCGTTTGAGTGCGATCTCCGCGTGGCACCATTAATTTATGCGGCTGAACTTTTTCTAGTAAACCAGCAGCATCCAGATCAGCGACAACTTGCTTGCGTGCCGCAAAACGTTCCATGCCTTGATAAGCAGTTGGCGCATTGTCATTAATCTTCGCATCCAAGGTAAGGATGTTGATCATTGGTAGTTGGTGACGTTGACCAACTGCATAGTCATTAAAGTCATGTGCAGGAGTTACTTTCACAACGCCGGTACCAAAGTTCAAATCGACATAGTCATCAGCAATGATAGGGATCTGGCGGTCGCACAAAGGTAGGTTTACTGACTTACCGATGAGGTGTTTATAGCGCTCGTCTTCTGGGTTCACCATGACAGCAACGTCGCCCAATAAGGTTTCTGGGCGAGTGGTAGCAACGGTGAGGTGACCAGAGCCATCGGTTAATGGATAACGGATGTGCCACATCGATCCATCTTCTTCTTCACTGACTACTTCCAAATCTGAAACTGCAGTGCCTAAGACTGGATCCCAATTTACCAAGCGTTTGCCGCGATAAATCAAGCCTTGTTCATGTAAGCGTACAAATACTTCCACTACCGCTTTGGACATCTTGTCGTCCATCGTGAAATATTCTTTGCCCCAATCGATTGATGCGCCTAGACGACGAATTTGGCGAGTAATCGTGTTTCCGGAAGTTTCTTTCCACTCCCACACTTTTTCTAAAAACTTTTCACGACCTAAATCATGGCGAGAAACTTTTTGCGCATCGAGTTGACGTTCAACTACGATTTGAGTGGCAATACCAGCGTGATCGGTGCCGGGTACCCACAAAGTGTTTTTGCCTGACATGCGGGCATGACGAACCAATCCATCCATGATGGTTTGGTTAAAGGCATGACCCATATGTAGGGTGCCAGTCACATTCGGAGGAGGAAGCTGAATGGAAAAATCACCCTTACCTTCATCCATAGTGGAGTCGGCAATACCCCGGCGCTCCCACTCTGGACCCCAGTAGGCCTCTATCGGGGCGGGTTCGTAGGATTTGGCGAGCTCGTCCGCTGAGCTGGCCGCTGGTGAATTAGGGGTATTTGAGGCATTTGGCATAAGAGGCAAATTATAATTGGGCTGATGTACTCAGACTTGCTCGCGAACCTCAATCCAGAACAGCGCGAGGCAGTGACCCTCCCGCCCGTAAATGAAAATGGCCAAGCCCAGTCAGCCTTGATTTTGGCTGGGGCTGGGAGCGGCAAGACCCGCGTCCTCACCACCCGTATAGCCTGGTTGATTCAGACCGGCCAGGTATCTCCCATTGGCGTCCTAGCGGTGACCTTCACCAATAAGGCCGCTAAAGAGATGATGCTACGCCTGAGTGCCATGCTACCGATAAACACGCGTGGAATGTGGATTGGCACCTTTCATGGTCTTTGTAACCGTTTATTGCGAGCTCACCATAAAGAGGCAGGTTTACCGTCTACTTTCCAAATCCTAGATACCCAGGATCAGCTTTCAGCGATTAAGCGCCTTTTAAAGGGCTTAAAGGTTGATGATGAAAAGTACCCTGCTAAGCAATTGCAATACTTCATTGCCCATGCCAAAGAGCGCGGTCAGCGTGCAAAAGATTTAGCGCTTGGGGATGATTTCCAGGCCAAGATGGCGCAACTATATGCAGCTTACGATGAGCAATGTCAACGTGAGGGCGTAGTAGATTTTGCTGAACTCTTATTGCGTAGCTATGAATTACTCAAGCACAGTGAAGCGATTCGCACTCACTATCAAGAGCGTTTCCGTCACATCTTGATCGATGAGTTTCAAGATACCAACGCCTTGCAATATGCATGGCTTAAATTATTATCAGGCCATGACGCAAGCAGTATCAATGTCAGCGGCATGGGCAGTAGTTCCGTTTTTGCAGTGGGTGATGATGATCAAAGTATTTACGCATTCCGTGGGGCTGATGTTGAAAACATGCGCCTTTACGAAAAGCAATATCACCCTCTAATGGTGAAGTTAGAGCAGAACTATCGCTCACATGGCCATATTCTGGATACAGCGAATCACTTGATTGCCAATAACTCCGAGCGTCTTGGCAAGAACCTGCGCACCGATGCTGGTCATGGCGAGCCAGTCCGTATCTATGAGGCTCCGAGCGATCATGCAGAAGCTGCTTGGTTGGTTGATGAGATCAAAGCCTTAGTAAATAGCGGCATCAAACGAACAGAAGTCGCTCTGCTTTATCGCAGCAATGCCCAGTCACGCATTATTGAACATGCATTATTTTCTGCGGGTATTCCGTATCGTGTTTATGGTGGATTGCGATTCTTCGAGCGCGCTGAAATTAAACATGCACTGGCTTACTTGCGTCTGTTAGAAAATCCGAATGACGACACCTCATTCTCCCGAGTGGTGAATTTCCCTACTCGCGGAATTGGCGCAAGATCAATTGAAGCATTGCAAGATGCCGCCAGAGCACAACAATGCTCTTTGTATTTGGCTGCCTCTTCTTTAGAGGGTAAGGCCGGTGCTGCACTGGGTGGATTTGTGCGCTTAGTAGATCACATGCGTGAAGCTACTCGTCACAACACCTTGCCTGAAACAGTTGAATTTGTGATTCAACATAGCGGATTGATTCAGCACTATCTTTCAGAGCGCGAAGGGCAAGATCGCGTTGAGAACTTACAAGAATTGATTAACGCTGCGACTGCGTTTATTGCAGAAGAAGGCTATGGTCAGGATGCTGCAGCCGCTGTGCTGCCCGGTGAGAATGCCCCAGGCGTAGTTGAGGTTTCACCCTTGGCCGCCTTCCTTTCCCATGCTTCATTGGAAGCGGGCGATAACCAAGCTCAGGCAGGTCAAGATGCTGTGCAGTTAATGACAGTGCACTCAGCCAAGGGATTGGAGTTCACTTCAGTGTTCATTACCGGACTTGAAGAGGGTTTATTCCCCCATGAGAACAGTGTTAATGAGCAGAATGGCTTGGAGGAAGAACGTCGCCTAATGTATGTGGCGATTACACGTGCCAAAGAGCGTTTGTATCTCTCTCACACTCAATCACGGATGTTGCATGGCCAGGTTCGCTACAACATGCCTTCTCGCTTCCTGGAAGAGCTTCCATCTGATTCATTGAAGTGGCTCACCCCTAAAGCAAGAGATGCACGCTGGGGCGGCAGTGGTAACAGTAACTCAAGATCAGGATCTACCTGGCAAGATGGCTACACCCGTCAGCGTGAATACGAGTCCAATGACTTTTTTGATTCAGGCTCTGAGCGTCAAAGGCCAGCCAAAAGAGTTGGCTCAGCTTCAATGGAGGTGAAAAGATTAGCCTCTCCTCCGCGAGGAAATTATCCATTCACGATTGGACAAAACGTGTTTCATACCAAGTTTGGTGAGGGACGTGTTACTGGTCTTGAGGGAGTAGATGCTGATGCACGGGCGCAAGTGAACTTCAAGCGCCACGGCATTAAATGGTTACAGCTGAGTATTGCGAAGCTTGCTGCGATTGACTAATCAGTCAGTTAGATAGGCAACACTTCATCTTCGGTAAAGCAGGCCTTCCAGGTCGCATAGAAAGTACAGTGCATCACTGTTAAACCCGCCATAGAGATGGGGGCGATGATGAAGGAAGCTACTTGCCCTAGATCGAGAGCATCAAAAATCATTCCGACTGTGAGTGGAATAGCAATTAGAATGGCGCTCCAAATGGAGAGGTACAAAAAGAACGCTGCTTTGTTGGACCAGCATGCCAGGCAGCTAGAGAAGAGTGCTTGAGGTACAGACATATCAGCCCATGCCACCAGTACTGGAGAGAACCACATTAGCATTGCCACTGGCACATATAGCATTGCCCCGAAGAAGAGAATCAAGTAAACCTGGCGTAAGGCCTCTGGAGTAATTGGCTTTTCGCTTGTCATCAATGGAAGCAGTAATTCAAAATCTACCAAGAGACTTAAGATAAAACTTAGCAACAAAATCATCCCGGCATATACCAAGCCTAACTGCAAAATTCGTTTACGAACAACAGGGCTGGACCGAAGTGCTACTAAATAGACTATTGGTCTAATGCGCTCTTTTTGAATAGCCTGGCGACAGGCAGTCATAAAACCAACGGAAAGGGTTGGCGTCAGAAGGAGCACAGCAAAAACACCGATAACTGGAATGATGACTGCTAATTGAGCAGCAAACACATACATGAAGACCAGCATCAAAAAGCCCAAAGGATTTTGCTTGAAAAGCCAAATACCTTGCCTAATCCAGGTGTAACCTTCTTTTGGTGCTACAGAATTGAGTTTCATAGTGAGCGACGACTTAAAAGAATGCGTTCAAAGTGTGTAGGGTCATGAGGGGTTAGCATCTGAGCATCCCGTGGCAGATAGAAATCCCATAGCCTAGAGACCCAGAAGCGCAGGGCTGCCGCACGCAACATGAGGGGCCAGCTGGCTTGCTCTTCCTTGGTCAGTGGACGAACTGTTTGATAGGCTTTCAGAAATGCATCCAGGCGAACAGGATCTAAATCCTGTTTGTTATCAGCAAGACACCAATCGTTTGCAGTCACAGCAATATCAAATAACCATTTATCAGTGCCGGCAAAGTAGAAGTCGAAGAAACCGCCTAAATGATCTTCAGATGCATCTGTTCCTTTTGGGTCGAATAGCACATTGTCACGAAACAGATCGCAATGGCTAGCGCCTTGCGGCAAGCCATCATAAGTGCCCGAGGAAAAGAACTCTTCTTGAGTTTTGAGTTCATGGGTAATGAGTTCTTTCTGCGATGTATTTAAATGCGTTAGTACTTGGGGAATGGTTTTTTGCCACCAAGCAAGGCTGCGAAGATTTTCTTGCGACTTAGGAAAATCTTTTCCAGCCAAATGCATTTTGGCCAGCATTTCGCCAACAAGTGCGCAATGATTGGCTTCTGGTTGAAGTCTAGAAAGGCCGGGTAATTTAGTGACAATGGCGGCTGGCTTGCCTTTCAGGGTAAATAAGATTTGTCCCTGCTTATTTTCAATGGGCTTAGGTACAGGTACGCCTTTGTTTGCCAGGTGGCGCATGAGCTCTAGATAGAAAGGGAGTTGCGCAGCTGACAATCTTTCAAAGATGGTTAAAACATATTCCTGTTTCTTGTCATCTTTGATGGTGTCTAAGAAAAAGTTAGAGTTCTCAATCCCGCCATGAATGCCGCGAATTGCATTAGCTTGGCCGATGTCAAAGTCTTGAGTGATCCATTGGGAAATATCTTCAAGCTCAATCGGAGTAAATACGGCCATAAACTAAATTGCTTTAAAAATTATCTAAGTGGAATGCTAATGCTGGGAACGCTAATGAGATCAGTATCTTTTGGAGGCCCAGGCATGACTGATGTTGGTGGCGCCATTTCATAGCTAGTGAAAGGTGTTTTTACATCGACCTGTGTCGGTGAGTTGGCATCTTTGTATTCAGTAATCGTCGTACCATTTTTGTCTTTGTACTGATAGTTCGGTTTACGCATTTCTGGGGAATTGAGGGCGCCAGTAGGGCTGACTGTTGGGGCGAGCGGTTGATTATTAATGCGGTTTAATTCGGAGGGACTTAGTGCCTGGCTGTTATTCTGAGCGTGGGCTGAAGTTAGGCCAAAAAGTCCAAAAGCCACTAAAAAGCTCGTTAGGGCTAGACTTTGACTCAATGAGTGGCTAATTAAGTTAGTTAAATAATGCATTTTTTCACCTTTTTAAGCCTACTCTCGGACGGTTCCTTAACCAGACCTGTAGGCAATTCACAACTAGATTGTACGATTGCAGTATGACTAAACATAGACTCTTGTTGGTAGACGGCTCTAGCTACCTATATCGCGCCTTTCATGCCATGCCAGACCTCAGAAATGGGGCTGGAGAGCCCACTGGGGCTATCTATGGGATGGTCAATATGATGCGCCGAGCCCGCTCTGAGCTCAAGGCTGACCATATAGCCTGTGTTTTTGACGCCAAAGGCAAGACTTTCCGCGACGAAATGTACTCAGAGTACAAAGCCCATCGCTCCCCTATGCCTGAAGATCTCGTTAAGCAGATCGAGCCTATTCATGCCATGGTCAAAGCATTAGGTTGGCCGGTATTAATGGTTTCTGGCGTCGAGGCGGACGACGTGATTGGAACCTTGTCCTGCCAAGCAACACAAGCGGGCTGGGAAACGATTATCTCTACAGGCGATAAAGATTTAGCGCAATTAGTAAATCCTTCAGTCACTCTGATCAATACGATGACGAATGAAAAGTTAGACATTGAAGGTGTAAAGGAAAAGTTTGGCGTCCCCCCAGAATTGATTGTGGATTATTTATCCATCATCGGCGATACCGTTGATAACGTGCCAGGGGTTCCGAAGGCAGGCCCAAAGACAGCAAACAAATGGTTGGCAGAATTTAGCAATCTAGATAACTTAATGGCAAATGCCGATCAAGTGAAAGGTGTCGTTGGTGAAAACTTACGCGCTACTCTTCCTTGGTTGCCGCAAGCACGTCAACTGATTACGGTAAAAACGGATTGCGATTTATCACCCCATTTACCGAGCTTGGATGATTTGCATGCGAAATCTGAAGATGCACCATTGCTACGCGAGCTGTTCGATCGTTACGCCTTTAAGACTTGGTTGCGTGATGTAGAAAAGCAGCTCTCAAGCCCAGAAAATAAGGGTTCTGAGGCACCTTCATTTGATTTAGCGGGTAGTCCAATCGACTCCTCTGCAAATCATGCGGAGGAAGGAAAAAAGGCGCGCGTGATTGCTAGCTCGCCAACTAAAGATTTATCACAAGAAACTCGGGACTCCCATGATGCGATCGAGCGTCACTACGAATGCGTAGTGGATGAGGCTGGTTTAGAAAAATGGTTGAAGAAAATTGAGTCTTCTGAATTAACAGCAGTAGATACAGAGACAACTAGTCTTGATGCGCTTGCGGCAGAACTCGTTGGTATTTCTTTATCAGTAAAACCTGGGGAGGCTTGTTATATTCCAGTTGCTCACCGCAATGGTGAAGCACAGCTTGATCGAAATCTAGTGCTTACGCGCATGAAACCCTGGTTAGAAAGTGAAACACATTTAAAGGTAGGGCAAAACTTAAAGTACGACGCCCATATCTTTGCAAACTACGACATCACTTTAAAAGGCGTTGCATTCGATACCTTGCTCGAATCGTATGTGCTTGAATCACACATGCCACACAATATGGATAGCTTGGCTGAGCGCCATCTAGGCATGAAGACGATTCGCTACGAAGAGGTCTGCGGCAAAGGGGTTCATCAAATTGGCTTTGACCAGGTGGATCTCCAGATTGCAACAGACTATGCGGCCGAGGATGCTGACATTACTTTGCGCCTACATCTCGAGTTATGGCCGCAGATTCAAGAAAGTCCTGGACTGCTCTACATTTATGAAAACGTTGAGATGCCGGCGATGAGAGTGCTCGGCATCATGGAGCGTAACGGCATTCGGATTGATTCCACGCTATTGGCAAAGCAAGGGCAGCAGGTGGGTAAGCGTCTGCTTGAGTTGGAGGGTGAGATTCATAAGTTAGCAGGTCAGCCTTTTAATATTCAGTCGCCAAAGCAAATCGCAGAAATTTTATTTGGACAACTTGAACTCCCGGTTATTAAAAAGACGCCATCGGGCGCGCCATCTACCGATGAGGAGGTGTTGCAGAAGTTGGCTGAAGACTATCCGCTGCCAGCACGTATCCTCGACTACCGTAGCTTGGCAAAGCTCATGTCTACCTATATTGAGAAGCTTCCTCGTATGGCGGACCCTAAGACTGGGCGCGTTCATACGAACTTTTCTCAAGCTACCGCAGTTACTGGTCGCCTGGCGTCAAGCGATCCAAACATACAAAATATTCCAGTACGTACCGAAGAGGGTCGTCGTATTCGGGAGGCTTTTATTCCGGCAGAAGGTTGTAAGTTGTTATCTGCGGATTACTCGCAAATTGAGTTGCGCATCATGGCGCATATCGCTGAAGATGAAAACCTATTAACCGCATTTAGAGAAGGCAAGGACGTTCACCAGGCTACTGCGGCAGAGATCTTTGGCATTCCTTTGGATGATGTTAATTCTGAGCAACGTCGTTATGCCAAAGTGATTAACTTCGGCCTTATTTACGGCATGAGTGCTTTTGGTTTAGCTGGTAACTTGGGTATTGAGCGTTCAGCTGCGCAAAACTATATTGCCAAATACTTTGATCGTTATCCAGGGGTTGCTCAGTACATGGAGCGCACTCGTCTTGAGGCGCGTGAAAATGGTTACGTAGAAACTGTCTTCGGGCGACGCCTTTGGTTGCCAGAAATCAAGGGGTCGAATGGCCCCCGTCGCCAAGGTGCCGAACGTGCGGCCATTAATGCTCCTATGCAAGGCACTGCAGCAGACTTAATTAAGTTGGCGATGATTGCTGTGGAAGATTGGCTAGAAAAAGAGCAGTTAAAAACCAAAATGTTGCTCCAAGTCCACGATGAATTGGTATTTGATGTGCCCATGGATGAAATTGAGCTGCTAAAGGCAAAGTTACCGGATTTAATGTGCCATGTTGCTGATCTCAAGGTGCCTTTGGTGGTTAGTATTGGGATTGGCGATAATTGGGAAGAAGCCCATTAAGTATTCAAGAGAGAAAAAAGCTAGGAGATTAGGCAATGAGCAAAGATATTCAAAATAGTCGACGCAATTTCATGAAGACATCGGCACTGGGTGCGACCGCAATTGGAGTTGGATTTGTGGCGGCGTCTGAGCCTGTTATAGCCGCTGCCATTGAAACAGATTTCAAAGGTCTCAAAGCTGGTGAGCAGATGATTCCGGTAGGCAGTTTTCAGATGCCGGCATACGTCTCTCGTCCTGAAAAAGCCAAAGGCTCCTTGCCTATCATTATTGTCACAAGCGAAATCTTTGGCGTGCACGAATATATTGCCGATGTCACAAGACGTTTTGCCAAACTAGGCTATCTGGCGATTGCACCAGAATTCTTTGCTCGCGCAGGTGATCCTAATACTTACGGAACAATTGCAGAGATTCAGCAAAATATTGTGGCTAAGACTCCAGACGCGCAGGTTTTGAATGATTTACAGGCAGCCTTGGTGTGGGCTGGTAAAAACGGTGGCGACCTGAAACGAGTTGGCGTAACTGGTTTTTGTTGGGGTGGCCGCATTACTTGGCTCTCAGCAACCTTGCCACAAGTGCGCGCAGGCGTAGCCTGGTATGGCCGCCTTATTGGCGAAAAGACAGAAGGCAGTCCACGTCATCCGGTAGACATTGCTATGGATTTAAAAGCCCCAGTTCTTGGTTTATATGGCGCAGCAGATACCGGTATCTCGCTGGAGAGTGTTGATCAGATGCGCGCTGCTCTGGCGCAAGCAGCCCCCAAAAATCCAGCAGCTAAAGCATGTCAATTCGAGGTGTATCCAGATGCTCCGCACGCTTTCCATGCAGACTATCGCGCCACTTATCGCGAAGGTCCTGCCAAAGACGGCTGGGAAAAATGTACTGCTTGGTTTAAGAAAACGGGAGTGGTGTAATCGCGATGACTGTTTTACAAACCATTCTCTTGGTCACCGCCTTAGCAGGCACTGCTAGCGTTCTGGTTGCAGCAAGTTGTTCTTTGGCGATGTTGTCGAAGATGGTCAACAACATGGTCAGTTTGTCTGTCGGTATTTTATTGGCAACCGCTTTGCTCCACTCATTGCCTGAGGCATTTAGCATGGAGGGCGCAAACCCCCAATACTTGTTTGCTACCTTGCTTGCTGGGTTGTTAGGATTCTTCCTGCTCGAGAAAATCGCTTTATTACGTCACGATCACCATCATGAAGGCGATGGGCATCACCACCACCATGGTCATGATGCTGAAAATGCTGGGCGTAGTGGTTGGATGATTTTAGTTGGCGATGGTATTCACAATTTTGTTGATGGCATCTTGATTGCTGCAGCCTTCATGGCTGACTATCAGGTAGGCATCTTTACCGCTATCGCGATCATTGCCCACGAGATTCCACAAGAGATCGGCGATTTCATTGTGCTGCTCAATGCGGGCTTTTCACGCGCACGCGCTTTGCTATACAACTTTATTTGTGGTTTATCGGCAGTAGTTGGTGGTGTGCTTGCTTATTTCTTCCTAGAGCGCGCACATGCAGCGATGCCTTATTTGTTAGTGATAGCGTCTAGTAGTTTTATTTATATTGCGGTAAGTGATCTCATTCCGCAAATGCATCGTCGCCCACACTGGGTGGAGTCTTTGCGTCAAACACTATTGATTGCTTGTGGCGTAGGGTTTGTGATCCTGCTATCTTTACTACATTAATGCATTTCAATAGGTCTATAGTTCCAAGGGCCTATTGGAGTCTGCACACCACTCACTCCAGCTACCCGCATAAAGACGTGAGCCTTTAAATCCAGCAAGCTCCATTGCTAAAAGATTGTGGCAAGCAGTGACACCGGACCCACATTGATGAATGATTTCAGAAGCCTTGATAGGGCCAAGAAATTCTGAGAACTCTTTGAACAATTGTTCTGGCGTTTTAAATGCAGTCGCATTGAGATTGTTTTTAAAGAAGCGATTCATTGCTCCAGGAATGTGTCCACCAACTGGATCTAGCGTTTCATTTTGACCATGAAAACGATCTTCAGTACGTGCATCAATAATTTTGTTTTTCTGGCTTTGTAAGTTGCCAACAACTTCATCAACCAATACCAGGCCAGCATAAGGCATCACCCCAACAGCTTGCTTGCAGGGAGTCGGCGCCCTAGGAATGCTACCCATTGGACCATTCCAAGCATCCAAGCCACCATCCAACACCTGAACATTGGCATGCCCGGTGGCCTTGAGCATCCACCATAAGCGGCTGGCATATACGGAGCCTTGTTTGTCGTAGGCGACTACTAAAGTGTTTGGGCTGATACCTAGGCGGGTCTTGGTTTGTGCCCAGGCTTCTGGGTTGGGAAGGGGGTGACGACCATTACCGCCAGTTTTTGCCCCTGATAGATCTTTATCAAGGTCAACATAGATGGCGCCAGGAATATGACTTTCTTCGTAAGACTTTTTGCCAATCAGTGGATCCACTAAATCAAAGCGGCAATCACAGAGCAATACATTCTCGCCACTATTGATAATTTCTTCTAACTGGTTTGCTGAGATTAGAGGGCTCATGATGCTTCCTATTAGTAGTGGTGAGGATTGCTAGCTAAACGTGTAAAACCTTGCTTGATTATGCGCCTTCAAAGTTCATGACGCGGCGATACCATTCGTGAAAATGTTGCATGCCATCTTCCATGGGACTTTGATACGGACCCACTTCATTTACACCGCGAGCTAGAAGAGCTGCGCGCCCTTGATCCATGCGTTCAGCGATTTCATCATCTTCGATGCAGGTTTCCATATAAGCAGCACGTTCTGCTTCAACAAACTCACGTTCAAATAAAGCGATTTCTTCTGGGTAGTAGAACTCAACGATGTTGCGTGTTTTGCCAGGCCCCATTGGGTGCAGTGTAGAGACGCATAACACGCCCGGATACCACTCCACCATCACATTGGGGTAATAGGTTAGCCAAATAGCCCCGTGGCGCGGGGCTTTGCCGTCAAATTGACGAAGCACTGCCTCATGCCAGTTGCGGTAGGTTGGTGAGCCTGGGGTTTGCAAATCCTTATGAATGCCAACCGTTTGTACGCTATGCCAGTCACCAAATTCCCAGTGCAGGTCTTCACAAGAAACAAACTTACCTAAGCCTGGATGAAATGGCACAACGTGATAATCCTCGAGATACACCTCGATGAATGTTTTCCAGTTGTAGTTGCACTCATGTACTTCAACATGATCGAGCACATAACCATCAAATTTGAGGTCATCAGCAACGCCTAGTTTGGCGAGGTCATTGCGCACATCACGTGGACCTTCAAATAGGAGGCCTTGCCAATTTTGTAAAGGGGATTTACCTAGATTTAAGCAAGGCTTATCTTCAAAGTGTGGAGCGCCTAATAAGTTGCCGCCTAAGTCATAGGTCCAGCGATGCAATGGGCAAACAATATTGTCGGTCTTGCCTTTGCCATTGAGCATGAGTGCTTGGCGATGACGGCAAACATTTGAAAGAAGTTCTGCGCCGGATTCGTTGCGAACAAGAATGCGACCTTCATTTTCTGCGCTTAAAGTTTGATAGGAGCCCATTTCAGGCACCATGAGTTCGTGACCAACATAGCCAGGCCCCTGCTTAAAAAGCAGTTCAATTTCCCGCTGATATAACTCAGCGTCAAAATATGCCGAAACCGGCAGTTGTAGATTGGACGGCGCAAGCTTCTGCGCGGTAGCCAGATTAGTCATTCTCCCCACCCCCGAAAACGTCAGCCGAAGCTAAGCGGAATAACCAATCCAACCATCGACGGATCGATATTGGAAAGGAAGGGATGGATTATACCCATCCAAGGGGTTTCTCGCTTTAATATGTAGGGCTATCCGCCTTGGAAATATGAAGGAAACCAGCTTATGCCAGCCAAGAAGTCAGAGAGTCAGAAACCAGGTCTTGAGATCCAAATCGACCCCGATTTACGCTATGAACAGGCCGTAAAAGAGCTTGAGAAGCTTATTTCCGATATGGAATCTGGCAAATTTTCTCTAGAAGAAACCTTGCTTGCCTATCAACGTGGCGCTGCATTGCTGAAGCACTGCCAAGGAATGCTGGCTCAGGTTGAACAACAAGTTCGAGTGTTCGAGGCTTAATTGAGTACTGCTTTTCAATTTCAGGAGTGGATTACTTCTCACTCCGAGCGGACTGAGCGAGCCTTAGATCGCTTGCTCGATTCTGCGCAAACCACTCCCCATCGTTTGCATGAGGCAATGCGTTATGCGGCGCAGGGTGGTGGTAAGCGTATACGTCCGCTACTGGTTTACGCTGCCGGTGAACTGGGTGATTGCAAAGAAAGTGGCGAGGCATTGGATGCGGCGGCCGTATCCATTGAATGTATTCATGCTTACTCATTAGTGCATGATGATTTGCCTTGCATGGATGATGACGACTTACGTCGTGGTCGCCCTACGGTGCATAAGGCTTTTGATGAGGCCACGGCATTATTAGTTGGGGATGCATTACAAACTCGCTCCTTTGAAATTCTTACTAATACAAACTGTGATGCGCAAGCGCGCCTCAAGATGATTTCTGCCTTAGCTGCTGCCTCTGGTTCGCGCGGCATGGCGGGTGGTCAAGCAATTGATTTAGAGAGCGTTGGCAAAAAACTAGATTTGCCAGGATTAAAGCAAATGCATGCCATGAAAACTGGTGCTTTGTTGTCATGCGCCGTAGAGTTGGGCGGCATTGCTGTTTCCCTCAATCCTTCCCAAATGGTGAATCTACAAAATTATTCAAAGTCCTTGGGATTGGCATTTCAGATTGTGGATGATGTGCTGGATGCCACTGCTGATAGTCAAACCTTGGGTAAGACCGCTGGTAAAGACGCTGCTGCGAATAAGCCGACCTATGTGACCTTGATGGGTTTAGACTATGCTCAGAAGCAGGCTAAAGAGTTGCAAGAGATGGCAATAGCTAGCTTAGATGGTTTTGGTGCACCTGCACAGGCTTTAAAAGATTTGGCTCTCTTAGTTGTCAATCGCGGCAAGTAAGAATGAGGCAATAGAAACGCAAGAGCAATTCAGAGAAATGCATTAGTACAGATTATTTAGATTCAATGACTTTACATTCCATAAACTCCCCCGACGATCTCAAAAAACTGTCACGCGAAGAGCTGCCCGCTTTAGCTGATGAGTTGCGTGAGTTTGTTTTGGACTCTGTTTCCAAAACAGGCGGACATCTGTCGTCAAACTTGGGAACGGTGGAGCTGTCGATTGCTTTGCATTACGTATTTGGTACACCAGACGA
This sequence comes from Polynucleobacter sp. JS-Polo-80-F4, assembly GCF_018881965.1. Lineage (GTDB taxonomy): Bacteria > Pseudomonadota > Gammaproteobacteria > Burkholderiales > Burkholderiaceae > Polynucleobacter. Next base: position 469,358 of record NZ_JACVPI010000001.1, on the reverse strand, counting down.
TCGCATCGTTTGGGATGTAGGCCACCAAAGCTATCCACACAAGATTTTGACTGGTCGTCGTGAACGCATGAATACCTTGCGTCAATATCAAGGTTTATCAGGTTTTCCGCATCGCTCCGAAAGTGAGTTTGATGCTTTTGGTACCGGCCACTCATCAACGAGCATTTCTGCCGCTATGGGTATGGCGCGCGCTTTTCAAACTAAAGGCGAGCGACATGTTGCCGTAGCAGTCATTGGTGATAGCGCTATGACTGGTGGGATGGCTTTTGAAGCCATGAATAATGCCGGCGTGTATGACGACTTGCCCCTCGTCGTGATATTGAACGATAACGACATGTCAATCTCTCCAGCTGTGGGCGCGCTGAACCGTCACCTGGCTAGATTGCTCAGTGGCAACATTTATTCCGCAACTAAAAAAGGCATTGATAGTGTTTTATCAATTGCGCCACCCTTACGTGAGTTCGCTAAGCGCCTTGAAGATCACGCCAAAGGCATGGTTTCTCCATCAACGATCTTCCAAGAGTTTGGCTTTAATTATTTTGGTCCGATTGATGGTCATGATTTAGATGCTCTTATCCCAATGTTGCAGAACGTGCGTCGCTTGGCCTTAGAAGGTCGTGGTCCACAGTTCTTGCACGTAGTGACTAAAAAAGGTCAGGGCTATGAGTTGGCTGAGGCGGATCCTGTGCTGTACCACGGCCCAAGTAAATTTAATCCCGAAGAGGGCGTCAAAAAAGCCGTTGCCAGTAAGAAAACCTTTACTCAAGTATTTGGTGAGTGGTTGTGCGACATGGCGCACGCAGATCCTTTATTGGTTGGTATTACGCCAGCAATGCGTGAAGGTTCGGGCTTGGTAGAGTTTGAAAAGAATTTCCCTAAGCGTTACTACGACGTCGGTATTGCTGAGCAGCATGCCGTCACTTTTGCAGCTGGCATGGCTTGCGAAGGTATGAAGCCGGTAGTGGCGATTTACTCTACTTTCTTGCAGCGCGCTTATGACCAACTGATTCATGATGTGGCATTACAAGATTTGCCGGTTCTCTTTGCATTAGACCGCGCCGGTCTTGTTGGCGCCGATGGCGCTACGCATGCTGGTGCATATGACATTCCATTTTTACGATGCATACCAAACATGTTGGTGATGACACCAGCAGATGAAGCAGAGTGTCGCGATTTATTAACAACTGCTTTCCATCAACCCCATCCAAGTGCAGTGCGCTATCCACGTGGTGCAGGTGTTGGGGCTATCCCATCAAAAGAATTGCGAACTCTGCCAATGGGTAAGGGCGAGCTTCGTCGCAAATCAACGGCGCCCGCTGGTCAACGAGTGGCGATCTTGGCATTTGGTACTTTGCTCTACCCCGCACTCGAAGTGGCTGAGGGTATTGATGCAACAGTTGCCAATATGCGTTTTGTGAAGCCGCTCGATGTTGATTTAATTCAATCGCTAGCCGCTGATCATGATTATTTTGTGACGATTGAGGATGGTGCTATTGCCGGCGGGGCAGGAAGTGCTTGCTTAGAGGCGTTATCAAATCTGGGTATTAATAAACCCCTCTTGCAATTAGGTCTTCCAGATGAATTCATTGAGCATGGGGACTACAGTTTGTTAATGACCAAGTGTGGCTTGGATGTAGAGGGTATTGCCAACTCCATCAAACAACGTTTTCCTGCAATATTGACTGCAAATTCAGCACTTTTAGGCAAATAAGCCGGTTTTGCCTGAAAATAGAGCCATGAATGACATGAACCCCGCCTTTTTAAAGCCAAGCGCAATGCCTGATGTGCAATCGACTCGGGATGAGCGCGCCTTGCCAATAGAGCAGGTAGGTATCCGCGGTGTTCGTCATCCACTCACTATTCGTAGCAAGACGGGTAATTTTCCATCGGTAGGTCTTTTTGAGATGGATGTTGCATTGCCTGCGCATGTAAAGGGCACTCATATGTCGCGCTTCATGGCCTTGCTACAAAAACAGGATATTGCTGTCGACAGCACTTCAGTAGTGGCAATGGTGCGTGAGATGTTGCCATTGCTTGATGCTAAAGAAGGGCATGTCCAATTTACTTATACCCACTTTGTTAAAAAAGCTGCCCCGGTCTCCGGTGTAGAAAGCTTGATGGATTACGAAGTAACTTGGATGGCAAGCGCTAAGCAAAACGCAGCAGGTAGTGCTGATGTTGAATTGGGTTTGCGTGCGCAAGTTCCGGTAATGAGTTTGTGTCCTTGCTCAAAAGAGATTTCAGATTTTGGTGCACACAACCAGCGCTCGCATGTCACCATGTCAGTAGTGCTTGATACCGATACCAAAATGACGGTAGAGGATTTAGTATCTGCTGCAGAGAGCGAAGCATCGAGCGAGCTATGGGGTTTGCTAAAGCGCCCTGATGAAAAATGGGTGACTGAGCATTCTTATAGCAACCCTAAATTCGTAGAAGACTTAGTTCGTGATGTAGCCGGCAATCTCAAGGCAGATCAACGTATTCGCTCTTTTGTGGTTGAGGCTGAGAACTTTGAGTCAATTCACAATCACAGTGCATTTGCCCGCATTAGTCACAAGAAATAGGCAAGTACAGATAAGCAATATATTTATTTCAGATTATTGCTTTGCAAATCCCAGCGGGGTTTGATGTCAAAGGCTCCAGAAGTTGTGGAGCCATTATTTTTTTCGATCAAACGTAGCGCCCCAGCAAAAGCAATCATTACGCCGTTATCGGTGCAAAGTTCCAGTGGTGGGTAATGCACTTCAAAACCATTGCGCTTTGCTTTTTCATTGAGTGCGGCACGCAGTTGTAAATTGGCACCAACGCCGCCTGCAAGTACTAAATGTTTGCAGCCAGTTTGCTTGAGCGCTTTTTCAGATTTGCTGACAAGAACTGCGACGATGGAATCAACAAAGCTTCTAGCAAGGTCCACATGAAACTGCGCAATCTCATTGGCATCAGCAATATTTTTCTCGGCAAACTTTTTGGTTTGATTGAGGACTGCGGTCTTTAGGCCGGAGAAGGAAAAATCTAAATCACCAGAATGCATCATCGGTTTAGGTAAATCAAAAATACCCGGACGACCTTGCTCCGCTAATTTAGAAATAGCTGCACCGCCTGGGTAGTCCAGGCCGAGTAATTTGGCGGTCTTATCAAAGGCCTCTCCTGCTGCGTCATCCAGGGTTTCGCCAAGCAACTCATATTGACCAATGCCGGAGACTTTCATGAGCTGGGTGTGGCCACCAGACACCAAAAGGGCAATAAATGGGAATTGAGGAGCTGTTTGGCCCAGAAGCGGGGAAAGCAGGTGTCCTTCGAGGTGGTGAACCCCAATGGAGGGCAAATTTAGGCCTTGGGCGAGAGATTTAGCAAAAGCACTGCCCACTAGGAGGGCGCCAGCCAGTCCGGGGCCCTGGGTGAATGCCACGGCATCAATATCGGCTAATTTGAGGCCAGATTGGGCTAAAGATTGGTCTAGGAGGGGTAAAACCCGGCGAATATGGTCGCGGGAGGCTAATTCAGGGACAACGCCCCCATAGTCCCGGTGCATGGCGATCTGAGAGTGCAAGCCCTGGCCCAGTATGCCCTGGAAGGCCGGTTTACCCTCTTCCCAAGGCGTGGTGTTGTATAAAGCCACCCCGGTCTCGTCACAAGAAGTTTCTATTCCTAAAACAATCATTTTTTTGCTTAGCCGTGCTAGAATCGCAATTCAGTTAATTTTTCGATATCTATCGAGCATATACGAGTTAAATAAGTATGACTACAGTCCGCCTCCGCGAAAACGAACCATTTGAAGTGGCATTGCGCCGTTTCAAGCGCACCATTGAAAAGAATGGCCTTTTGACAGACTTGCGTGCACGCGAGTTTTACGAGAAGCCAACGGCTGAGCGTAAGCGTAAGAAGGCTGCAGCTGCTAAGCGCCATTACAAGCGTATCCGCAGCCAAATGTTGCCTAAGAAGCTTTACTAAGAATTTAAAAGCTCTCCTCACCGAGAGGCTTTGAAACCCGCTGACGGTGAAACGCAGCGGGTTTTTGCTTTTTGAATTGCTAAACACGGCTACAAAGCTAGATATATTCAACATCAGGATTAAGTCATGACTCTAAAAGATCAAATTACCGAAGATATGAAAAACGCTATGCGCGCTAAAGAAGTTGAGCGCCTGGGAACAATTCGTCTTTTGTTGGCTGCCATCAAGCAACGCGAAGTAGATGAGCGCATTGTGGTGGATGATGCTGGTGTGATTGCTACAGTTGAGAAAATGATTAAGCAACGTAAAGATTCGATCTCTCAGTTTGAAAAAGCCAATCGCGATGATTTAGTTGCCATTGAAGCTGCCGAGATGGTGATTTTGCAAGCCTACTTGCCTGCACAGTTATCCGACGCTGAAGTTGAGGCTGCAGTAGCTGCTGCTGTTGCGTCTACTGGCGCTGCAGGTCCACAGGATATGGGCAAGGTTATTGGCGTACTAAAAGGTCAGCTGGCTGGCAAGGCAGATATGGGTAAAGTTTCTGGCTTGGTAAAAGCTGCGTTGGCGAAGTAAGTCAGTACAGTAGCTATCCAAGAAAGAAAAATCCTTTCATACTGGCCACATGGCACTCATTCCACAATCCTTCATTGCCGATCTTTTAAATCGGGTTGATATCGTTGATGTGGTTGGGCAGCACGTTAAGTTAAAAAAAGCGGGCGCGAACTTTCAGGGTTTGTGCCCCTTCCATTCAGAGAAGTCCCCTTCATTTTCGGTGTCACCTACTAAACAGTTTTATCACTGCTTTGGTTGTGGTGCGCATGGCTCTGCTATTAGTTTCTTAATGGAATACTCTGGCTTAGGTTATGTGGATGCGATTGAAGACTTGGCGCGCTCTGCAGGATTAGATGTGCCCCGTGAAGAGCGCACTGCAAATGATGTAGCAAGGCAGCAGCAAGCGATGGCTTTGAGTGAGGTCATGAGTTCGGCTGCAGATTGGTATCGCCAGCAACTCAAAGGCAACACAAGAGCGGTAGAGTATTTAAAAGGCCGTGGTCTTACTGGTGAAATTGCCAAGCGTTATGCCTTGGGTTATGCGCCTGATGGTTGGCAGGGCCTAGAAGCGGTGTTTGGCACCTACGTGAATGATGAAATCGCAAAGACCTTGGTGGAAGGTGGTTTACTGATTCAAGGTGAGCAGTCTGAAGGAGTGCCAATCAAGCGCTACGATCGTTTCCGTGATCGCATCATGTTTCCGATTCGCAATCCCAAGGGTCAAACAATTGGTTTTGGTGGGCGGATCTTGGATCAAGGTGAGCCAAAGTATTTAAATTCTCCAGAGACGCCATTGTTTTCCAAAGGCAATACGCTTTATGGTTTATTTGAAGCAAGACAAGCGATTCGCGCGCAAGAATATGTTCTCGTCTGCGAGGGTTACATGGACGTTGTTGCCTTGGCGCAATTAGGATTTCCGAACGCGGTTGCAACATTGGGTACAGCTTGTACTGCAAACCATGTGCGCATGTTATTGCGTCAAACTGACAAAGTGGTGTTCTCATTTGATGGTGATTCTGCTGGTCAACGTGCGGCACAGCGCGCACTAGAGGCTTGCTTACCTTTGATGTCGGACGATAAAGAAATTCGTTTCTTATTTTTACCAACAGAACATGACCCCGATAGTTATGTTCGCGCCTATGGTGCGCCTGCTTTTGAGAAGGTGATTAAAGAGGCAATGTCGATCTCTAGCTTCTTCTTTAAAGTTGTTAGTGAAGACCATGAGCAAACTACCCCGGAAGGTAGAGCCCATACACATCATGCGGCTAAGCCACTCTTGCTGTCGATGCCGCCGATTGCGCTACGTACGCAAATCTTGCGTGAGTTAGCGATTCGTACCAATACCACTCCAGCCGAACTGGAGGCATTTTGCGGTCTAACAGTAGCGCCTGCACCCGTTCGTCAAGCCGCTTATCAGCCAGCGCAAGCACGCTATCAAGGTGGACAAGGCAATCAAGGCAGCCCAAATAGCCAAAATAATTTTTCCAATAATGGAAATCGTCAAGGCGCACCTTGGCAGGCATCCAAAGGATCTGCAAAACGGGTTGCCACTCAAAATATCGAGCCACCTAAAGCACCAACCGATTTGGCGGAGCAAATGCTGCGCGTCATTATTCAGTTTCCGCATTTAGGAAAAGCATTGGATGTTAATAAGCGCGGACTTGCACTAAAAGCAGCTGAGCAAAGATCTGAAAAAGCTCACGCTTTGATGAAAGATCTTTTATCGCAGTGTGATTTGGTTGAATTGATTCCTGGTGAAGGCAATAAACCAGCGATTGCAGGTGCGGGTGCATTTGCGATGTTTCAAGATCAACTCTCTCGCAGCGAGTTGGCGCCTTTGTATGAAGTTCTGCGAAATCGGGTGATGGGTTCTGACTTAGATCTAGATGGCGCGGCTGCTGATCTTGATGGGGCATTTAAAAAGCTGGAATTAACCCATCTCAAGCAAGAAATGACTGAAATTGCCCAAAAGATCGCCGGAAGCACCGCTTCAGACCAAGATAAAGCCCGTTATCGAGAATTGGGCGAAAAGCTGAAATTCTCCTAAGAATTTCCTTAAACACCCCTAGAAATCCTCTGAAATTACCCCATATTTTTAGGTAGTACGGGGTAAAAAAAGTCGCAATCGACTATAATCCTCTGTTCCCAAGAAAAAACCGATTTAATTCAGCCACTTGCGCTTTATTTTGATGAAATTTGGGGTAAGTGAGTAAGTGAGTTACTACGGGGCTGTGTTTCATCAGTCGATATCAATAACAGTAATGTGAGTAAGCGCTAATAAATGCCAAATACCAAGACCAAAAAACCAGCTCCAAAAGCTAAAACTCCAGCCAAACCAGCAAAAGCTGCTGCAAAGCCGGCAGCCAAAGCAAAAACTCCCGCTAAACCAGTAAAAGCTGCTGCAAAGCCAGTTGCTAAAGCGAAGACTCCTGCTAAGCCAGCTCCAAAAGCTAAAACGCCAGCTAAGCCAGTAAAGGCTGCTGCAAAGCCAGTTGCTAAAGCAAAGGCACCAGCAAAACCAGTCGCTAAAGCTAAAACTCCAGCTAAGCCAGTAAAGGCTGCTGCAAAGCCGGCCCCTAAGGCGGTAGCTAAAGCTCCAGCAAAACCAACAAAAGCGGTTGCAAAGCCAGCGGCAAAGGTATTAGCAAAAGTACCAGCAAAGCCAATTGCTAAAGCCCCCGCAAAAGTTGCAAAAGCAGAAGTCAAAGTTGAGTCAGTAAAAAAAGGTAAGGCTGCGCCTGCGCCTAAGGCTGAACCAGTTAAAGCGGCGAAGGAAGTTAAAGAAATAAAAGAAACAAAAGAGACTAAGGGTAAAAAAGCCAAAGTTGCTGAAGTTGAAGTTCCAGTAATTGAAGAAGAAAAGAAGCGCGGCCGTAAGGCAAAAGCGGATGCTCCTGCAGAAAATGCTGAGCCAGTTTTGACTGATCGCCAAAAAGCCCGTGAACGTAAGGCTAAAGAGAAGGCGCTCTTAAAAGAATTTGCAGCACAGCAGTTAGGCACTGAAGAGCAACAAGAATTACGTCGTGCGCGCTTGAAGACATTGATCAAGATGGGTATGTCCAAGGGTTACTTAACCCATGGCGAGATGAATGACGTGATGTCTGACGAGTTATCTGATGCGGATGCATTAGAGACTTTGATCAGCTTGCTCAATGACATTGGCATTACTGTTTACGAACAAGCCCCCGATGCTGAAACTCTCATTCTGTCTGACAACACAGAAGCTGCTGCTTCCGAAGAAGAGGCTGAAGAAAAGGCGGAAGCTGCTTTATCTACAGTTGATTCAGAGTTCGGACGCACAACTGATCCAGTACGTATGTATATGCGTGAGATGGGTACTGTAGATTTATTGACTCGCGAAGGCGAGATTGTTATTGCCAAGAAGATTGAAGCTGGCCTCAAAGACATGGTTATGGCCTTGGCTGCTTGCCCAGTGACGATTGCTGAAATTCTGAGTAACGTAGATAAGATCACAAGTGGTGAGATGGAGATTGACCAGTTTGTCGATGGCTTGGTTGATCCTAATGCAGAAGATATTAAGCTTGGACCTGAAGAGCCAGAGATTGACCCAGATGCCGAAGAAGGCGATGAAGAGGGTGGCGAAGACGAGGGCGGCGGTGGCGGCGGTGGTGCTGCAACGGCGAATGCTAAGCAATTAGAAGAGTTAAAGCAGATTTCTTTAGAGAAGTTTGCGATCGTTCGCACACAAGCCGACAAGATGCGTCGTGCCTTCGATAAAGATGGCTACAACTGCCCTGCGTACGTTAAAGCGCAAGATGCGATTCGTGCTGAATTACTTGGCTTCCGCTTAACAGCGAAGAGTGTTGAGAAATTATGCGACACCATGCGCTCACAAGTGGATCAAGTTTGGAAACTCGAGCGTGGCATTGTGAGCTTGTTGGTAGATAAAGTAGGCGTCAATCGTGGTGAAGTATTAAAAGACTTCCCTAAGATGTCTATGAATTTAACTTGGACTGAAAAGTTGCTTAAAGAGAACAAGCCTTACAGCGCGCTCTTGCAACGTAACGTGCCAGCTATTCAAGAATTGCAACAGAAGTTGATCGATATTCAGAAGAATGTTGTTATTCCACTTCCAGAGTTAAAAGAAGTAAACAAGCAGATGATCGCTGGTGAGAAGCGTGCCCGTGAAGCGAAACGTGAGATGACAGTCGCCAACTTACGTTTGGTAATCTCGATTGCTAAGAAATACACCAACCGTGGCTTGCAGTTCTTGGACTTGATTCAAGAGGGCAATATCGGTTTGATGAAAGCGGTAGATAAGTTTGAATACCGTCGTGGCTATAAGTTCTCTACCTATGCAACATGGTGGATTCGTCAGGCGATCACTCGCTCTATCGCTGACCAGGCACGTACGATCCGTATCCCCGTTCACATGATTGAGACAATCAACAAGATGAACCGTATCAGCCGTCAGATTTTGCAAGAAACTGGTCATGAGCCAGATGCTGCAACTTTGGCGCTGAAGATGGAGATTCCTGAGGATAAGATTCGTAAGATCATGAAGATCGCTAAAGAGCCTATCTCCATGGAGACACCAATTGGTGACGACGAAGATTCTCATTTGGGTGACTTTATTGAGGATGGAAATACATTAGCTCCAGCAGAAGCTGCGTTGCATGACTCTATGCGCGATGTAGTGAAAGACGTTCTCGATTCATTGACACCGCGTGAGGCAAAAGTATTGCGTATGCGCTTCGGTGTTGAGATGAGCACTGATCACACTCTCGAAGAAGTAGGTAAACAGTTTGACGTTACTCGTGAGCGTATTCGTCAGATTGAAGCTAAAGCTCTGCGCAAGATGCGTCATCCAAGCCGTAGCGACAAACTCAAGACCTTCCTCGAGGAAGATTGATCCAAGACTAACGGGCCCATAGCTCAGTTGGTTAGAGCAGAGGACTCATAATCCTTTGGTCCCAGGTTCAAGTCCTGGTGGGCCCACCAGTAATATCAACGACTTAGGAAGAAATTCCTAAGTCGTTTTTCTTTTTATGCCACTAAGTGTGTAGGCAATTACTGCACATTTTCTCTAGCGGTGGTTTTGGATATGGGGTCTGCCAGTGGAGCAATGAACTACTTATTAATTTAATATTGCGGCAATTCCTGCTCTTGCAGTATTTCCGTCTTCTCCATTCTTTACGCCAGAAACACCAACAGCGCCAATTGTATGTCCATCCACTACGATATTGACCCCGCCCTCTAGCATCATGGTTATATGAGGCGCGGATAAGAAGGCATGCCGTCCTTTATTAATCATGTCTTCATAGGCTTTAGTCTCTCGCTTACCCATAGCAGCAGTACGTGCTTTTTCTTGAGCAAAATATGAGGATACGGGCTGGCATCCATCCCGTCTAATTAGTCCAAGAAGATGACCTCCATCATCACATACAGCGATTGCGACAACATGCCTATTTTGAATAGCGTATTGATTTGCGGCATCCAAAATCTTCTGGACATGCGCCTGTGTTAAATAAGGTTTAGTGGGTAGCATCAATAAGTTAGGTGACTGGGGCAGGGTTAAATAAGGAAATGGCGTTGTGCAACTTCCATTGCTCTGCAAAGGTTTTTTTGCGGCCGCTAGCGACTTCTAGCATCAAGTGGAACATCTCCCAACCAATATCTTCAATAGTTGCAGTGCCATCAGCAATTTTTCCTGCATTAATGTCCATGAGGTCACTCCAACGACGGGCTAGATCAGTTCTAGTGGCCACTTTGATTACGGGAACTGCAGCCAATCCGTAGGGTGTACCGCGTCCGGTTGTAAAGACATGTAGATTCATTCCGGCTGCTAACTGCAATGTTCCGCAGATGAAATCACTCGCTGGAGTAGCTGCAAAGATTAAGCCTTTTTGCTTGAGCTTATTGCCAGGAGAAAGCACGCCAGAGATCGGAGATGTTCCTGATTTAATGATTGAACCCATCGCTTTTTCTACGATATTCGATAAGCCACCTTTTTTATTGCCAGGAGTTGTATTAGCGCTTCTATCTACCTTACCTCGTTTTAGGTATGCGTCATACCAAGCCATTTCATCAATCATTGCTTGAGCAACCTCTGGTGTAGTTGCTCTGGAAGTCAATTGGTCAATGCCATCTCTGACTTCAGTAACTTCAGAGAACATCACGCTAGCACCGGCCCGCACCAAAAGATCAGTACAAAAGCCCACTGCTGGGTTGGCTGTTACGCCTGAGAAGGCATCGCTTCCTCCACATTGAACACCAACCACGAGTTCACTAGCTGGAACGGTCTCACGCCTGCGCGCATTTAGTTTTTCTAAATGCACTTTCGCAGAATCCATGATGGAGTCAATCATAGACATGAAGCCAACATGCTCATCGTCTTGTAGGCAAACCACATCAAGCGCTTCATCGCTGCCGCGCTGATCTTTAATGGGAATGCTGCCTGGAGGAAGTAGGCGATTAGGTTGGAGCTTTTCACAGCCCAAGCTCACCACCATGACTTCACCACCAAAGTTAGGATTAAGGCTGATATTACGTAAAGTGCGAATCGGAATATCAGCCCCCTCTGCATCAATTGCCACACCACAACCGTAAGTATGTTCAATGCCGACTACATCATCCACATTAGGATATTTTGGAAGTAGTTCTGCCTTAATTCGCTGAACTGCGTAATCAACTACGCCCGACACACATTGAACGGTAGTAGTGATTGCCAAAATGTTTCTTGTACCAACCGATCCGTCTGCGTTTCGATAGCCTTCAAAGGTATAACCTTCTAGCGGCGCTTGAGGCGCAGGCTTAACAGTTGCGATAGGTAAGTTATCCAGTTCACGCGCATCGGGCATTTTCAAAAGCATCTCGCTGACCCAACTTCCAGCAGGGATGGCTTGAGCAGCATATCCAATCGGAATGCCGTAGCGAATGACAGGGGCATTAATTCCTAAATCCACTAAAGCCACCTTGTGACCCTGGGGAACATGCTCTTTTAAGGTAAGGCCGGATGACAGAGTGGTTCCTGCAGCTAAACCACCATCATTGGCAACAATTGCCACGTTATCGCGCTCGTTCATGCTGATTGTCAGCGGTATCATCACTAAGTCCTAAGAAATTGGCGTCAAATGTAATTTTGTGAGATTATGACAGAAATGATAGCGCTATCAAATTCGAGATGCAAGTACCTTTATGAGTGATATTGAATCTAATAAGCGAAGCCGCCGCGGTAGCGGTGCAATTACGTTGCATGATGTGGCGCGTTTGGCGGGGGTTTCACCCATCACTGCATCTAGAGCAATCAATAAGCCCGAGCAGGTCTCTCCTGAGTTACTAAAAAAGGTAGAGGATGCTGTAGCACGCACTGGTTATGTTCCCAATCGCATGGCAGGTGGCTTAGCCTCCTCTAGGAGTAAGCTCATTGCCGCTGTAGTTCCAAGTACGGTAATTTCGGTATTCAACGAAACGATTGAGGCCTTAAATAACACTTTATTTGATGCCGGCTATCAATTGATGCTGGGACAATCCGCATACTCGGCAGATCGCGAAGAGCTTCTATTGGATTCAGTTATAGGTCGGCGTCCAGATGGTATATTTTTAACGGGTGTTATGCAGCCAGGCAAAGGGCGTACGCGCTTAATGGCTGCTGGAATACCGGTAGTAGAAACTTGGGATTTAACACCTACTCCAATCGACATGCTAATCGGCTTCTCCCATTCAGATATTGGCTTAGCGGTCGCTAAGTACTTTATTGAAAAGGGTAGAAAACAGCTTGCTGTAATACGAGCTGGCGATGAAAGGGCGGATCGCAGGACGGTTGCATTTATTGCTGCCGCAATTGAAGCTGGATTGCCTAAGCCTTTTATCGTTAACGTTGGTTCTGAGCGCTCCATTCGTAGTGGACGCCAGGCCATGGCTGAGATCTTAAGTAAAGCACCTAAGTCTGATGCGGTGTTTTGCAGTTCTGACTTATTGGCATTAGGTGCGTTAACAGAATCTAGGGCGCAAAAGATTAATGTGCCAAACCAAATTGCATTAATGGGCTTTGGAGATGTGCCCTTTGTGGCGGATATGCTACCTGCTTTGTCTACCGTTCGTATTAACGGCGGAAAGATTGGTGAGATTGCTGCTCAATACCTCATGGATAGAGCCGAGGGTAAAACGATTGCAGACCCAATAGTCAATGTTGGCTTCTCCATCATTGAGCGCGATACCGCCTAGATTTAAGTAAAAACCCCTAGTATTAAACAGTTTGACAAGTCTAATTGGTACCGCTAACATTTCACTTTATTTGGTAGCGCTACCATTAATCACAAAACCTCTTAGTTAAGGAAGATGCATGAACCCCCAAGACCTAAAAACAATCGTTTCTGATGGCTTGTTGTCATTTCCAGTAACGGATTTTGACCAGCAAGGTAATTTCAATCCAAAGGGATATGCAGAGCGTTTGGAATGGTTGGCGCCGTATGGGGCTAGTGCACTGTTTGCAGCTGGCGGAACAGGGGAGTTCTTTTCCTTAGATGGAAAAGAGTATCCAGAGATTATTAAAACCGCGGTACAAACCTGCAAAGGTAAGGTGCCAATCATTGCTGGCGCTGGGGGTTCAACTCGCTTTGCAATTGAATGTGCGCAAGAAGCTGAGCGCCAAGGTGCCCACGGCATATTGTTATTGCCACATTACTTAATGGAAACAGGCCAAGAAGGTTTGATTGCGCACGTAGAGGCTGTTTGTAAGAGCGTCAAATTTGGCGTCATTGTCTACAACCGAAATGTCACTAAATTAACTCCAGAATCACTAGCAATTCTTGCAGATCGTTGCCCCAATCTTATCGGCTTTAAAGATGGTGTTGGCAACATCGAAATCATGTCCTCAATCTTTTTGAGAATGGGTGATCGCTTCTCATATTTGGGGGGTCTTCCAACTGCAGAAGTATATGCGGCAGCCTATAAGGCATTGGGGACACCGGTTTACTCATCCGCAGTATTTAATTTCATTCCTAAAACTGCAATGGATTTCTACCATGCTGTGGCTAAAGACGATATGGCTACGCAACACCATTTGTTAAAAGAATTCTTTATGCCTTACCTAAAGATTCGTAACCGTGATCCTGGATACGCAGTGAGCATTATTAAAGCGGGTGCAAAAATTGTTGGACATGATGCCGGTCCAGTACGTGCACCATTGGTTGATCTCAAGCCAAGCGAAGTGGAAGAGTTGGCAGCGCTGATTAAAAAAATGGGCCCTCAATAAACTGGAGTATTAAATATGTCAAACGCAAAAATTGCTCTGGTAACAGGTGCTGGCAGCGGAATCGGAAAAGCAGTTGCTTTGGGTTTATTAGCAGATGGTTTCAAGGTTGTCTTAGCTGGAAGAAGGTTGGAGCCCCTACAGGAGGTTGCGCAATTGGCAAAAGAGATGGGGCAGGAAGCCTATCCAGTCTCTGTAGATGTGCGCGATCCAGTTAGTGTTGAAAACCTCTTTGCTGAAATCGAAAATAAATACGGCCGTCTCGACGTGGCTTTCAATAACGCAGGAGTTAACGCCCCTGCGGTCACGATTGATGAGCTTCCTTTGGAGAAATGGCAAAACGCCATTGATACCAATGTCACTGGCGTCTTTCTCTGTGCGCGGGCTGAGTTTGGTTTGATGAAAAAGCAAAACCCACAGGGCGGCAGAATCATTAATAACGGTTCCATTTCCGCCCACACCCCTAGGCTCTACACAACTCCTTATACGGCAAGTAAGCACGCTGTAAGTGGAATCACAAAAGGCATAGCTTTAGATGGCAGAAAGTTCAATATCGTAGCCAGCCAGATTGATATTGGGAATGCCCTAACGGAATTGTCTGCTCGTATGACTAAAGGTGTCCTTCAGGCAAATGGCGAACTAGCGCCAGAGCCGATGATGGATGTAAAGCATGTGGCGGACGCAGTGCGCTACATCGCGGCATTACCGCTTTCAGCCAATGTGCTCAATATGACCGTTATGGCAAGTGCTATGCCATTTGTTGGTCGTGGTTAAGGAATGAAGATGAAGCCAACTGTTTTACAACTCAGTCCTATTTTGATCCCATCAGTCAGCCAAAAACTCAATGAGCTCTATGAGGTTCATAAGTATTTTGAGATTGATGAGAAAGAGGCTTTTCTAGCCAAGCATGCTGCAAATGTGCAAGGTGTCGTGAGTGGTGGCCATACTGGAATTAGTAAGGCCCTTATGGAAAGGCTGCCAAATCTGAAGGTAGTTGCTGTTAATGGCGTGGGGACTGATGCAGTTGATATGTCATATGCAAAGAGTCGTGGCATTCATGTCACTGCAACCTTTGGCGCATTAACTGAGGATGTTGCTGATTTAGCAATTGGTCTTTTGCTTGCAAGCTGTCGTGGAATTTGTGCGGGCGATCGCTTTGTACGCGAAGGGAATTGGGTGAAGTTTCCATCCCCAACTGCAATAGCCTTATCACGTCGCTTTAGTGGTATGCGTGTAGGCATCGTTGGAATGGGCCGAGTAGGGCGTGCTGTTGCAATACGAGCTGCTGCATTTGGCTGTCCAATTCAATATACCGATCTCAAGAAAATGGATGACTTGTCTTATGGCTTTGTGCCAGATTTGATAGAGCTTGCTCATCAAAGTGACGCTTTGATTCTTTGTGCTGCAGCAGATAAAGCTGAAGGTATTGTGAATTTAAAAGTTCTGGAAGCATTAGGAAAGGATGGATTCTTAATTAATATCGCCCGCGGCAAATTAGTGAACGAGGTGGATTTGGTTAAGGCCGTTAAGGCAGGGACAATTGCTGGTGCCGGTCTTGATGTATTTGTAGATGAGCCCAATGTACCTGAGGTCTTACTGCAGAATGATTCGGTAGTAATGCAAGCGCACAGAGCTAGCGCAACTTGGGAGACGCGTACTGCGATGGGCAATATGGTTCTTGATAGTCTTGCGCAAGCTTTATCTGGCAAGCGACCTGAAATGAGTCTTACTACATAAGGGCGCATATTCAAATGAAAGCAATATTCTTATTGACCCTATTTTTAATTTGTGGACTAGCTCAGGCAGAGTCTTATCCAAATAAGCCTATTACGATCATCATCGGCTCCACCCCAGGCAGCACTAGCGATGGATTGGCGCGAGCCATTGGCGCTGAAATTACCAAAGAAACTGGTCAAGCGGTCATTGTGGACAGTAAAGCAGGTGCATTTGGTGGTATTGCGGCTCAATATGTTGCCAATGCTAAGCCGGATGGATACACCTTGTTTGTTACAACCAACACAACTCAAGCAGCGAACCCGCACTTAATCAAGAAGCTTCCTTATGATCCAATCAAGGACTTCAGTCCAATTACTAAGCTTGTTCAAGGCTATATGTTATTGGTCACCAATCCCTCTTTAAAAGCCAATTCAGTTAATGAACTCATTGCGCTTGCAAAAAAAGAACCTGGCAAATTAACTTTTGGTGCAGGCAGTTCTTCAGCCCGTGTGGCAGTTGAGTTATTTGAAAAGATGTCAGGAACGGAAATGGTTTATGTGCCCTACAAATCAAATCCCCTAGCGGTGATGGATTTGGTTGGTGGACAAGTAGATCTGATGATTGTGGATTTAACAACGAGTCTGCCGCAAGTAAAGAATGACAAGCTCAAGGCCTTAGGTGTTAGTAGTCTAACCAAATCTCCGCTGGTTCCTAAACTGCCAACAATTTCTTCTGCCGGAGTTCCTGGCTATGAGTTCTCACATTGGAACGCATTGTATGGGCCAGCAGGCATGGACACAGTTACGATTAAGCGTATCAATGAACTGTTTACATCGGCAATGAAAAAACCATCCGTCAAAAAATTTGTTGAAGACAATGGGATGGAAGTTTCCGTAAGCAGCCCTGAGGGACTATCGGTCTTCCAAAACGCAGAATTAAAGCGTTGGGGTCAAATTATTAAAGATGCTGGTATTCAGCCAGAATAAGGAGTTAGTATGAAAAACCAACTAAAGGCAGTACTCATTCTTATATCTGCAGTCTTTTGTTTAAATACATTAGCGGCATGGCCTGATAGAACCATCACCTTGGTGATTCCATTCCCACCAGGCGGATCAACAGATCAAATGGCTAGAGCTATTGCCCCTAAGATGCAGGCTTCATTAGGTCAAAGCGTCATCATTGACAATAAGCCTGGTGCAACCGGTACGGTTGGTGCTGGCTTTGTAAAGCGCGCTGCTCCTGATGGAAATACCTTGCTTGTAACTTCCTTGGGTCCGTTAGTAATTGCGCCACACTTATACCCAAGCGTTCCCTACAATGCTACCACCGATTTTGATTACATTACCGTAGGGTTGCAGTCACCGAATGTGCTGGTGGTTCCCGCTAATTCACCATATAAATCATTGGCAGACTTAGTTGCAGCAGCAAAAGCAAATCCAGGAAAACTTTCTTTTGGAAGCTCTGGAAGTGGATCTTCTGATCACTTGGGAACTGAAATTTTTTGGCAACAAACCAATACAACGGGAGTACACGTTCCTTACAAAGGTGGTGGCCCTGCAATTACTGATGCCATTGGAGGTCAATTAGATGCATTGTTTGCGAATGTGAACTCAGTAATTCAATACATTAATGCGGGCAAGCTGCGTCCACTTGCTATTGCTGGCACAAAGCGTTCGCCAGTCCTACCAAATGTACCTACTTTTGCCGAATTGGGATACAAAGAAGTTGTGGCCTATGGTTGGCAGGCCGTTGCAGCTCCTAAAGGTTTGCCTGCAGATGTGAAAGAAAAAATCTACAAGTCTGTAATTGCTGCTCTAAATGATCCGCAAGTCAAAAAGAACTTTGTTGACCTGGGTTATGAGGTTGTTGCGAACACTCCAGAGCAGTTTTCGCAATATCAGGCACAAGAGAGTGCGCGCTGGAAAAAGCTCATCGAATCTCGTCAAATCACTGCAAACTAATTGAATCACTATAAAAATATGAGCAATGCTGAAACGCCAAAGATTGTTGAGGTAAGAGTAATCCCTGTTGCTGGTGAAGACAGCATGCTCATGAACTTGAGCGGTGCTCATGGACCTTACTTCACCCGCAATATCGTTATTCTCAAAGATAGTTCTGGGAATATAGGCGTTGGCGAAGTGCCGGGTGGTCAAAAGATTGAAGATACTCTGAACAAGAGTGCTGAGATCCTTATGGGATCTCCTATTGGCGCATATAAATCAGCATTAAATGCCGTAAGAGATAAGTTCGCTACGTTAGATGCAGGCGGCCGTGGCTTGCAAACTTTTGATCTTCGCACAACTGTGCACGTAGTTACAGCCCTAGAAGCGGCGTTTTTAGATTTGCTGGGCAAACATTTGGGTGTTCCCGTTGCGGAGTTGTTGGGTGAAGGTCAGCAACGTGATTCAGTGGAGATGCTTGGGTACCTCTTCTTCTTGGGCGACAAAGCGAAAACGAATTTGGAATACCGATCTGAAAAAGATTCTGACGATGCTTGGTTCAGGTTGCGTAATGAAGCGGCCATGACAACCGAAGGAGTCGTGCGCTTAGCTGAGGCTGCATACGATAAGTATGGCTTCAAGGACTTTAAGTTAAAGGGTGGCGTATTGGCAGGTGAAGCAGAAGTCGAGGCGGTTACAGCTTTAGCTAAACGTTTTCCTGATGCACGTATCACCCTAGACCCAAATGGTGGGTGGTTGTTAAAAGATGCTATTCGCTTAATGCGTGATATGCATGGTGTATTAGCGTACGCAGAGGATCCTTGTGGTGCTGAGGGTGTGTTTTCAGGCCGCGAAGTGATGGCTGAGTTCCGTCGCGCCACTGGCCTGCCTACAGCTACAAACATGGTGGCTACCGATTGGCGTGAGATGCAGCATGCAATCCAATTGCAATCAGTCGATATTCCATTGGCGGATCCGCATTTTTGGACTATGGCTGGTTCAGTGCGAGTTGCTCAGATGTGTCATGAGTGGGGTCTAACTTGGGGTTCACACTCAAACAATCACTTTGATATCTCATTGGCGATGTTTACCCACGTTGCAGCTGCAGCACCAGGCAAGATTACTGCAATAGATACCCATTGGATTTGGCAAGACGGTCAACGTTTAACAAAAGAGCCATTCCAAATTAAAGGTGGCCATATTCAGGTTCCTAAAACACCTGGTTTAGGCATAGAGCTCGATATGCAAGAGGTTGAAAAAGCCCATCGCCTCTACAAGGAAAAGGCATTGGGCGCACGTGATGATGCTATCGCGATGCAATACCTCATTCCAAACTGGAAATTTAATAACAAGATGCCATGCATGGTTCGCTAAGAGCCAAACATATTAAAAATATTTAACGGTATTAATAGAGAGAGCAAGATGACAATCGCAGGCAACATGATTATTGGGCAAGAACTGGTTAAAGGTTCTAAAAAAGCAATCTACGGAATTAATCCTGCTACTGATGAAAATCTAGAGCCAGCCTATTTGGGCGGTAGTGCACAAGAGGTAGAACGCGCTTGCGCTTTAGCAGAAGAAGCTTTTGACGTTTATCGTGAAATAGATTTAGAGACTCGCGCTAAGTTTTTAGAGCAGATCGCTGCCAACTTGGCCGCCAATGGTCCCGCTATTGTTGAGCGTGCTGGCTTAGAGTCAGGCTTACCAAAAGCACGACTTGAGGGGGAGTTAGGTCGCACCATGAATCAGCTTAAGCTCTTTGCTGAAGAGGTGAGGGCAGGCCGCTGGTTAGGTGTGAAGATTGACACCGCTATGCCAGAGCGCACACCATTGCCACGTTCTGATCTGCGTTTACGTCATATCCCGTTAGGTCCTGTTGCAGTATTTGGTGCAAGCAATTTCCCATTAGCATTTTCTGTAGCAGGTGGAGACACCGCTTCTGCGTTAGCTGCAGGTTGTCCAGTAGTTGTCAAAGGCCACTCTGCACATCCAGGCACTTCAGAATTGGTTGGTAAAGCTATCCAGGCAGCCGTGGACTCTTCTGGCCTGCCAAAAGGTACTTTCTCTTTATTGTTTGGTTCAGGTGCCGATATTGGTTCAGCATTGGTTGCCGACACTAGAATCAAAGCAGTTGGATTTACAGGTTCACGCTCTGGCGGTGTTGCTTTGATGAAGATTGCTGCCGCACGCCCCGAGCCAATTCCAGTGTATGCAGAGATGAGCAGTATTAATCCGGTATATCTCCTGCCAGAGGCCCTTAAGAATCGTGCCGAAAGTATTGCAACAGGTTTTGTGAACTCGATGTTGATGGGCTCGGGCCAGTTTTGTACTAATCCGGGTCTACTAATTGTCAAAGAAGTTCCAGAATTGGATGGTTTCGTTAGAAAAGTGGTTGACCTCGTGAGAGCGGCAACCCCAACAACGATGTTGACGCCAGGAATTCACCAGGCATTTGAGTCTGGAGTTGAAAAACTATCAGTCAATGCCAATGTAGACCTACTAGCGCAGGCGCAAGGTAGTAGCGGACCCAACCAATGTCGAGCTCGCTTATTTTCTACTTCTGCTCAAGCATTTCTAAAAGACCATGCATTACGCGATGAAGTATTCGGATCATCCTCTTTGATTATTCGCTGTAAAACGGATGAAGAAATTTTGGAGTTAACAAACAGTCTTGAAGGTCAGCTCACTGCTACGGTATTGATGGATCAAGGCGATAACACTGCCTTTGTGAAAAAGCTCTTGAGTATTCTTGAGCGTAAAGTAGGGCGCATTCTGTTTAATGGTTACCCAACAGGTGTTGAAGTTTGTCATGCCATGGTACATGGTGGGCCATTCCCGGCAACATCTGACAGTAGAACAACTTCAGTAGGAACGGAAGCTATGTGGAGATTCTTACGTCCAATCTGCTACCAGGATTTCCCAAGCAACTTATTGCCTGAGGCATTAAAAGATCAGAGCTCTGTACCTAAGTTAGTCAATGGCAAGTAACTAAGAAGAGATCTTCCCATGAAATTTAAACTGCTCGCATTCCTTTTAATTGCATTTACTTGTCTTAGCGCCAATGCTCAGACCACGGCAATTAATTTTCCGACTAAACCCATCAAAATCATCGTCCCATTTTCTGCTGGTGGAACATCGGATGTACTAGCCCGCCTCATTGGGCAAAAATTAGGAGATGCTTGGGGACAGGTCATTGTCGTTGAAAACAAACCAGGTGCTAGCGGTAATCTTGGTGCTGAAATGGTTGCTCATGCAACCCCAGATGGTTACACCTTATTACTGATGGATGTGGGTACGCTAGCTATAAGTCAGACGCTATATACCAGTCTCCCATTTAATGTGCTTAAGGATTTTGCGCCGGTAACCATGGTTGCCTACTCTCCACATTTATTGGTTGCTAGTAATAAAACATCCTTTAATACGACTGCTGAGTTAATTACTTTTGCCAAGAAGAACCCAGGCAAACTCAATTTCGCATCTGCTGCAGGTAGTGGTAGCGCAAATCATCTCGCTGGAGTGATCTTTGCCAAACAAGCGGGCATTGATTGGGCTTACATTCCATACAAGGGCGGCGCTCAAGCTATTACTGACTTGGGTGCTGGTCAAGTAGATGTGACCTTCAATGGCATGACAGCAACCTATCCTCATGTCAAAAGTGGTTTGATTAAGTTAATTGCTGTATCAAGCCCTAAGAGATTGGAAACTTTGCCAGGTACACCAACTGTTGCTGAAACACTTCCTGGATTTTTAACTGGTAGCTGGCAAGGCATCTTAGCGCCAGCTGGAACGCCAGCGCCAATCATTGAAAAGCTCAATTTGCAGATTCTGAAGATTCTCAAAACACCAGAAATTAAAGAAGCCTTAAAGACTGCAGGAGCGGATTCAGCGCCAACAACACCTCAAGAGTTTTCACGCTGGTTGCAACAAGAAGTTCAGCGCTCTGCAAAAGTCATCAAAGATAACAATATCAAATTAGATTAACGAACTAGATTAATTAAAGCAATGGAGACAGTGATGCATCAATTCGGTAGGCTAGTAAAATATTTAGGCATCGCGTCAATTGGTATATTGGCATTAGTGAGCCATGCGCAAACAACATCTTTTCCTGATAGACCGGTAACGATTGTTGTGCCGTTTCCTCCGGGCGGAGGAACCGATGCCGGTGCAAGACTGATTGCGCAAAAGCTATCAACCCGCTGGGGGCAGTCCGTCATTATTGATAACAAGGCTGGCGCGTCTGGCATGGTCGGATCCGAGTATGTATCTCGTGCAAAGCCAGACGGTTATACCCTACTCATCGGCAATATCGGCACTTTCTCAATCAATCCATCTCTCTACAAAAAAATGCCGTACGACCCAGACAAGGCATTTGTACCAGTGAGCATGATTGCAGAATTGCCATACTTTCTCTTGGTTACCCCAAGCTTGAAAGCTAATAACGTAAAAGAATTCATTGCATTTGCAAAAGCCAATCCTGGGGCGGTTACCTATGCAAGTTCAGGTAGCGGTAGTGGCCCACATCTCGCGGGTGAGATGTTTGAAAAAGCGACTGGCTTAGACATGATGCACGTACCTTACAAGGGTGGTGGTCCAGCAGCTGCTGATGTAATGGCAGGGCACGTCAATATGTATTTTTCTACCGTTCTTGAATCTATCGGTTCTGTAAAGTCTGGCAAGCTCAAAGCTTTAGGTGCAAGCTCATTAGTGCGGTCACCGGCAATGCCTGAGTTACCAACCATTGCTGAGTCTGGTGTTCCTGGCTTTGATGCTGCTTCATGGATTGGAATCGCTGCACCTGCAGGAACCCCTTCGGCACTCGTAGATAAGATTGCTGCAGATATCAAAGCAGTGATCTCAGAACAAGATACAAGGCAAACACTGATTCAGCAGGGCGCCACACCAATGCCGCTCGCACCAACAGCGTTTAAAGCCAGAATTGAAAGTGACCGTATACGTTATGCAAAAGTGATTAAAGAAGGTAATGTGCAAGTCGATTAACTTCAGCAACCATTTCTGTCTCCTGACTTTAGCCACCTTCGGGTGGCTTTTTTGAGCGTTACTTTAAGTAATGCTTATTACTTTAAAAAGTCCTTTGGTGCAACGAAGTGCTGGATGGTTGCTCCAAAACTCCTGTGGTTTTGAAAACTAAAGAGTGAGAGAGTGCTTCCTTTAAATCCATGAATTTACTTACACATTTGCTTACACACCGACACTGACCACCCGCAGACCCCCTGTTTATAACGGTCTATCATGGGCTTCTGCTCTCATAATCCTTTGGTCCCAGGTTCAAGTCCTGGTGGGCCCACCAGCAATATCAACGACTTAGGGAGAAATTCCTAAGTCGTTTTTCTTTCTGTGTAGTTGGTGTACAGCACATGTCACCAGTAAACCCCAGTAGATATACGGCTCTAGCTTGGAGCAATGAACTATTTGTTGCCCTTGGTTTGTAAGTGTTCAAGGGCTGCTTTCGGCTATTAATTGACATTTGAAAGCCGTGGGTTGCAACACTCTGTAGTGTAAAAAGAAGCCATAGACTCGGGTAATGACTTGAGTCCAGCTAATACAACTGCTTTTGAGATGGTTCAAGCTACCAAATTGATCTCTAAACAGCTCGGCCTGTTGGAGTAGTTTCAAGTAAAAATACACAGCCGAAGACTCAATCTTATTGTGTTCGATCTGGCCTCTTCATGACATCAGGAACTACTTTGAATAGATGCGCAGCACAATGTCTTTAACTATAGTCTTGTGAGCCTGGGTGCCGGCAATGGGATTTTCTTCCAAAAAAGGGGTGATTATTGCGGTTAGAGATGTTCGGTTAAGGAACGGCCACTCCTCTTCAGAAATATCGCGTATGGTTCCGGAAGTGTTGCGCTGAATAAAGGCTCTAATGTACGGATACAAAACCTTAGAATAGGAGGAAAAGAACTCTGGTTTGCTTGCATTTTGATAGTACAAGGACAGAGTCTCTTTTTTAGCTGCTATTGGCTTTTGATTCCACTCAGCAAATGTTTGGTCAATCATATTGTCAGCAGCCATATCTAGGGTCACTTCAGGCCCTAGACCTTCTAGTAATGTAATTAATGAATTTAGTCTTCGGCGAACTTTTCGTATTAACAAACTTGCAAAGATACTATCAACAGAAGGGAAGTGGTGATATATCGCTCCAACTGAGACAAAAGCCTTTTTGGCTATCGACTGGACGTCGATCTTTTTCGATGGAGTCTGGACCATTAAATCCTCAACTGCATCAAGTATTTTCTCGACGCGTACCTGGCTGCGATCTTGCTTGGATTCGTTAGTAAGGTAGTAATCAGAATTGCTCATAAATTTTAGATCTGAATGGATTTAAGTAATTCTATCGGCAAATTACAAAACATTCAGAAATTAATACCGAATGAATTCGATATATAGGTTGATAAGCCTTTACTTATATGGGTTTTTAGTAAATTCATTACCGAATAAAAATACGCTAATTTTGACGAAAAGTGTGAGTAATATTCTTACATAGAAACAGTATGACCGGAGCGAGAATTGAAAAAAATTATCGTAGGTTTAGCAGCAATGGGCATTTTTGGGTATGTAAATGCTCAAACAAAGGATGAGATTTACAAAAACCTAGCTCAAAAGATTCAATACAGTCAATCGAACTTGCAAACAAGTTTGGCCAGAGCATCCGCGTGGCCTGTTCCATATATTGATGGTGGTAAAGCGGCTGATCTGGCAGCGGTTGATCGAATGGAGCAGTCGCAGAGAGGTAGCCAAATGCAGTTAACTCAAATGTATATGCAGTACTGCCGGTAACAAAAAATGAACATCAAAATAAGTAAAGAATCTGATACTAATCCTAATGCGGACTCCAATGTCAATGCTGAGGCAAAGATAGATTCTGGTCTTTGGGCCATTCTTTCGATGGCTGCATTGCATGGCATCTCGGCTGATGCCTCCAAAATCACGCATGATTTTGGCGCCAAGCTGACAAATCAGCAAATACTGTTGGCTGCTCGTGATCTCGGTATGACTGCGAAGCTTGTTAAGCAGGATGTTAGTCGGATGAATAAAGCCCCTTTGCCAGCTGTTGCCATTAATAAAGAGGGTGAATATTTCATCGTTGCAAAGCTCCTTGAAGAAAAGCTGCTGATTCAGCATCCAGGGCAGGCGCCGTTACTAATCACTTTGGATGAATTCTTTTCTCTGTGGACTGGTGAATTCATATTTTTTACGAGCAAGGCTAGCTTTGCTGGGGCGATGGCGCGCTTTGATTTCACTTGGTTTATCCCGGCGATAGTGAAGTATCGGAAATTATTGGGTGAAATTCTGATCATTTCACTTGCATTACAGCTCGTTGCCCTGATTACTCCAATGTTTTTCCAGGTCGTGATGGATAAGGTTTTGGTCAACCATGCAATGAAAACACTCAATGTCATTGCTATAGGCTTAATTTGTTCCATGGTATTTGAGGCTGCTCTCAATGGCATTCGAACCTGGGTCTTTGCGCATACCAGCTCTAAGATCGATGTGGAATTGGGTGCCAGACTGTTTCGTCATCTCCTGAACCTACCCATTGCTTATTTTCAATCGCGTAGGGTTGGCGACTCTGTCGCTCGTATTCGAGAATTAGAAAACATACGCTCGTTTTTAACTGGCAATGCCATGACTGTAGTTTTGGATATTCTCTTTTCGTTTATCTTTCTGGCAGTCATGTTCTGGTACAGCCCTTTACTGACCCTAATAGTCCTAATATCCATTCCCCTGTATGTGGTTATTTCACTTTTCTGTACTCCAATCATTCGTGATCGATTAAATGAGAAATTTAACAAAGGGGCAGAAAACCAATCTTTTTTAGTAGAAACTATTAGTGGCATTGATACGGTTAAATCAATGGCAGTTGAGCCACGCTGGGTTCAAAAATGGGATCAGCAATTGGCGGGTTATGTCAGTGCAGGTCTATCAGTCACTAACGTTTCGACTGTGGCAAGTGGAGCTGTTGGCCTTATTAGCAAGGTTGTTACCGCACTCATCATGTGGATAGGCGCAGGCCTTGTCATTGACAACAAATTGACGGTGGGTGAATTAATCGCATTTAATATGCTTGCTACCCAAGTTTCTAGTCCAATCTTGCGATTAGCTCAGTTATGGAATGACTTCCAGCAGGTGGGCATCTCTATGAGCCGTTTGGGAGATATTCTTAATACGCATACGGAGATAGATGGTCAGAAAACTCGCCTTTCTCGCCTACAAGGAGCTATTAGTTTTGAAGGTGTTTCTTTCCGTTATCGGGCGGATGGAGTAGAAGTTCTCAGGAATGTGAATTTATCAGTATCCCCGGGGGAAGTCATTGGCATTGTTGGCCGCTCTGGTTCGGGTAAAAGTACCCTCACAAAATTGGCGCAGCGCTTGTATGTACCCGATCGAGGAAAAGTCTTGGTAGATGGTCAAAATATTGCCATCATAGATACCGCTTCCTTGCGTCAACAAATCGGTGTTGTCCTTCAGGAAAATACTCTTTTTAATCGTTCCGTTAGAGACAATATTGCCTTAAGTAATCCTAGCTTACCTTTTGAGGCTATCGTAGCCGCTGCGACGTTAGCAGGTGCACACGAGTTTATCTGCGAGCTCCCCGAAGGGTATGACACCATGATTGGTGAGCATGGCACAGGTTTATCTGGTGGGCAGCGGCAACGTATTGCGATTGCTCGGGCCCTAATCACCAATCCTCGCATCTTGATTTTTGATGAGGCAACCAGTGCGCTTGACTATGAATCAGAAAAAATTATTCAAGACAATATGCGCTCTATTTGTCAGGATCGTACGGTTCTGATAATTGCGCATCGTTTATCAGCCGTACGCGATGCTAATCGCATCATCGTGATGGATAAGGGTCAAATTGTTGAAATAGGTTCACATCAAGAGCTATTAGAAAATCATGCAGGCATCTACCATCATCTACATCATCTGCAAGATGGAGGCAAATCATGAGCTTGCGCCATCGAACAGAAGCAATCAAAGATTTACTTGGTCGCTATCGTGAAACCTTTCTTTTTTGGTGGGAGCGACGTAAGCAGTTGGATCTTCCGGATCTCAAAGCGCATGAAGCAGAGTTCTTACCAGCAGCGCTTTCTTTGCAGGCTACGCCAGTCTCTCCAGCAGGACGCTGGGTTGCGCGCCTTCTGATTGGTTTTATTTTTTTGATTCTATTGTGGGCAATCTTTGGAAAGGTCGACATTATTGTCAATGGTCAAGGAAAAATCATTGCTGGGGGTTATACAAAAACTATTGCATCTGTAGAAACAGCGAAAGTGATAGGGCTCTTTGTTGAAGAGGGGCAGCATGTTAAAGCGGGTGATCTTCTTATTGAGTTAGATGCAAGAGGTGCAGATAGTGATCGCAATAAAGCAGAGGGAGATCGCCAATTAGCGCTCTTGCAAATGGAGCGATCCAAAGCGCTGCTGAGTGCCATTCAAACAAATACTCCTCCAGTATTGGCTCCGATTCAGGGGGTAGATGAGACACACTATCAAGGCGCAGTAAGCCATATGAATGATCAGTGGGGTGAATATTCTGCTAAGAGAGCACGAATTGCATCTCAAGTGAAGCGATACAGCGCTGCTCTACCCCTAGCTACACGTCGTGCTAATAACTATGCTGAATTGGCTAAGGATCGCGATGTTTCGGAGCATGCTTATTTAGAAAAAGAGCAAGCACGTATAGAGATTTTGGGGCAGCTAGATGATGCTAAGACACAATTAGCATCCCTTACTTCAGAGACTCGTAAAACTCTGCAAGATGAGCTTTATCAAGCCACTCGTATTTGGTCTGGTGCAGCACAAGAAGTAAATAAAGCCGCAGCTCATAGTGAGCAGTTGCGAATAGTTGCCCCTGTTGATGGCACTATTCAACAATTGGGAGTTCACACCATTGGTGGCGTGGTGCCAGCAGCGCAAACAATTATGGTTTTAGTGCCGGACAGTAAGAGCGTTGAATTAGAAGCCTATATTGAAAATAAAGATATTGGTTTCTTGCGAGATGGCCAAAAAGCACAAGTCAAAATTGATGCATACGAGTACACCAAGTACGGTACCGTTCCTGCAATAGTGAGTCATGTATCGAGAGATGCAATTGATTTTTCAAGCAATGGTTCTGGATCGGTTTCGAATAAAGACCCGCAAACTAATAAAGAGGGCTCCAAGGGGCTGCTTTACGCCGTTAAGGTCAGTATTGATAAGCCAAGCATAGTGGTGGATGGCAAAGATATGCCATTAACCCCAGGCATGACTGCTAATGTTGAAATTAAAACAGGCGAGCGTCGGATCATCGAGTATGTCCTCTCTCCTTTAATTGCCCATGGTCGGGAGAGCTTGCATGAACGCTAAGCTAATTCACCTGCTTTGGCCCTTTCTGTTTAGCGTTGCGCAAGCCTCACAAGATGCCGGAGTTCCTGATATATGGATTGATCCATTAGGGGCCGCTCCTCCAGTGCTGGTAAAAGGCCCTTTTTTACCCGATCAATCTCCGATTGTGTGCCCTGCGCCGGTAGATTTAAATCAGCCCTTGGCTTTAAGTGAAGTTATCGACTTAGGTTTATGTAATAACCCGCAGATTAAGCAAGCTTGGGCAAATATCAAAATTCAGACAGGTTCGGTGGGTGAATCGCGAGCCGCTTATTTGCCAACATTAAATGCATCACTGAGTCCGCAGCAAACCCAAGTCAATTACCCTCAAGCGACATATGCCAACAGTATTACGAATGGACAGAGTGCCTACGCCAATCTGAATTGGCGCTTATTTGACTTCGGCGGCAGGGGGGCAAATCGCGCATCAGCAAATTTATTGCTGCAATCAGCGCTTGCTGCTCATGACGCTAGTATGCAGAAAGCTATGTCTACCATTATTGGTAATTATTTTGACACCTTAACTTCACAGGCTACTGTTAAAAGTAAAGAGTTATCTGTGCAATATGCACAGGCTGCATTGGACGCCACAATCCGGCGCGAGAATCAAGGAGTATCTGCTAAGAGCGATACTCTACAAGCTCAAACAGCCCTTTCAAAAGCGCAACTTGCTAGCAACCGAGCTCAAGGTGAATATCGTAAGACTCTGGCGAGCCTCATTTTTGCCATGGGTTTAAGTGCACAAACCAAAATAACATTGCAGGAGCCGCAAGAGCAAACTCATAAACAAACCCAAAAAGATTTGGACGAGTGGTTACAGGCTGCGCAAAAAGAACATCCAGCCATTAAGGCGGCAAAGGCTAAATGGGGATCTGCTCAAGAAAAAATTACTACCGCTCGCTCGGAAGGTTTGCCAACTATCGATTTTTCAGGGAATTTTTATAAAAACGGTTACCCCAATCAAGGCTTGCAAGCGGTTAATTCAAATACGACTTCAGTTGGATTTGTTATCAATATCCCATTATTTGAGGGTTTTAGTAGAACTTATAAAATTCGAGGCGCTCAAGCCCAGGCCGAGAAAGCTGGGGCCGAGATGGAAGAGGTCGAACATCAAATTCTGATGGAAATTGTGAAGTCGTATTCAGACACAAGTTCATCCATTGTTAATTTGGATGCTTCTGAAAAGTTATTGCAGTCTGCCAACTCTGCCGTTCAATCCTCGGTCAAGAGATACAGCCTCGGGGCTGCTGATATTTTGGAATTACTCTCAACACAAACTGCCTTGGCAGAAGCTCAGCAGGAAAAAATTCGCTGCATTTCTGAATGGCGCTCATCACGCTTAAGGCTATTAGCTAGTGCTGGGCTACTGGGAAAGGGAGGTGTGCAATGAAACCCACATCCTAACCAATTACTGAAGTAAACATTAACGAACTATACGATTCTTATGCAAGGAGTACCAAATGGCTACAACATCTGCAACATATTCACCAACCGCTGTTTATACGGCCGGTGCGACCGTTACCGTGAACGGAATCACTTATCAGGCAAATTATTGGGTTAGCGGGACTGACCCCTCTCAACACAATGGCACCTCTAGTTCTGGAGAGCCTTGGACGATTATTTCCGGGGCTCCGGTCAATCCCGCTTATTCATCAACGGGCGTATATACCGCCGGTCAAACTGTAACCCTAAACGGCGTTATCTACAAAGCTAATTACTGGACCAAGGGCCAAGACCCAACTAAAAATAATGGAGCAACAAATACAGGTCAGCCCTGGACGATTGTTTCAGGTGCATCTACAACCCCGCCTGTAGTAACGCCACCCGTAGTAACCCCACCGGTGGTAACTCCACCAGTGGTAACGCCACCTGTTGTGACTCCTCCTGTAGTGACACCGCCGGTAACAAGCACCGTAGATCCGCTGATTTATTCTGCAACAGCAATTTATACCGCTGGTCAATTAGTTACGTATAACGGTAATACCTATAAGGCAAACTGGTGGGTCAGTGGTGATGATCCATCCACTCACAATGGCGGCTCTAGTTCTGGTCAACCTTGGACGCTAATTGGGCCTACGAAAATTACGGCCCCTAATGCACCCATCAACTTGACTCTTACTGGGGAGACTAATACTGCCGTTGGTTTATCGTGGGCAAGTGGTGGTGGTTTACCAACTAGCTACATCATTTTTCAGAATGGCGTGCAAGTTGCAACAACAACCGATACGGCTATTGCAATTAATGGATTAAAGGCCGGCACGACTTATAAGTTCTCTGTTGAAGCCGTTAATGCAAAAGGTGTATCTCCAAATACGACGAGCCTGACTACAACTACATTAACTGCTCCGCCAGCTGGACCGGTCTTTTCACCCTATGTTGATATGACATTAA
The DNA here is from genome assembly GCF_018881965.1 of Polynucleobacter sp. JS-Polo-80-F4. Classification (GTDB taxonomy): domain Bacteria; phylum Pseudomonadota; class Gammaproteobacteria; order Burkholderiales; family Burkholderiaceae; genus Polynucleobacter. Next base: position 439,206 of record NZ_JACVPI010000001.1, on the reverse strand, counting down.
ACCCTGGGGAAAATATTGTGCAAATGGCTGCCACTGCAGGTCTGAAAGCGCTCACGATGGCTTTTGTCCAAAGTAATGGTAAAGGCGGTGTTGGGTGGGCTGGAATAGATAGCATCGCTAATGATTCTTTCCCTAATGGAAATAGCGTGCTTGCTGATGTTAAGGGCCTTCAAGCTGCGTTAGTAAAGGTGACTATCTCATTCGGAGGAGCCGCTGGAATCGATCCTGCTTTAGTAGCTACTTCCGCCGCCCAACTGCAAGCTGAATATCAATCAGTGATTGATCGCTACGGTGTAAAGTCGCTGGACTTTGATATTGAGGGCGCTGCAATCGATAACGTTGCGGCTAATAAGCTCCGTGACCAAGCCTTAAAAGCATTAGAGGCTGCTAATCCTGGTTTGGAAGTGATCTACACCGTACCTGTATTACCTCAGGGCTTGGTGGACAATGGATTGAACTTACTAAAGCAGGCTAAGGCAGATGGGGTGCGTATTGATATCGTGAACATCATGACGATGGACTATGGCACAACGGTCGATAATGGTGGAAAAATGGGTCAAAATGCAATTGACGCAATTAAAGCCACCGAAACGCAGCTCAATAACTTAGGTATGCAATCTACTAAGATTGGTGCTACTGCGCTGATTGGTGTAAATGACATTGTGAGTGAAGTATTTACTCTTGCGGATGCGCAGCAATTGGCGAGCTATGCGGCGACTGATTCAAGAGTGGCTGAGCTCTCAATGTGGTCTCTAAATCGAGATAACGGTTCTGGTGCGGGGTCTCCCACATCTAACCCCACAAATAGCTCGGTCTCACAATCCCTATTTCAGTTTGCATCGATATTAGGCGGTCATAAATAGAATTAAAGCTAGCAAATGAATGGCCTAAAGATAATACTTTGGGCCATTTTTTATTTGTGAGATTACAAATTTGCTTACACACCAATGTTGGCCACTCTAAGACCCCTATTTATATGGCTCTATCATGGGTGTCTGCTCTCATAATCCTTTGGTCCCAGGTTCAAGTCCTGGTGGGCCCACCAGAAAAGCAAACCCTCATCAGAAATGGTGGGGGTTTTGTCTTTTGGGGCATCCTTAGTGTGTGAGTCTGCAGGTATGTTGACCCTAATGTAAGATCTTCCCATAACAAAAAGGAGACTTATGAAGATCAAATTACATTTTCTTGGCGTGTGTTTAGCGCTGACATTTTGCTCTACCAGTGTATTTGCCCATAAAGATACTGAGCCGGTTCATCAATCTTATTCAGAGGGAAACTTTCCCCTTGAAAATGGATCAACAATCGAGAATTTCAAAATATCCTATACAACACAGGGAACTTTAAATGCAGATAAATCAAACGCAATTTTGATGGTGACGGCGATTGGTGGTAATCACCATCGGATTGATTACCTTATTGGTCCAGGAAAAGCGCTGGATACTGACAAGTACTTTATTATTTCTACTGATGCTATTGGCAATGGATTGACAACCTCGCCTTCGAACAGTCAAACGCAGCCCAATATTAGTTTTCCTGAATTCAACATTCGGGATATGGTCAACAGTCAGTACCGCTTAGTCACGGAGCATTTTGGAATTACCAAGCTAGTAACAGTAGTTGGAGCCTCTATGGGCGGCATGCAAGCTTTGCAATGGGCTGTTTCTTATCCCAATGCTATGCAGTCGATTGTGCCAATTATTCCGTTAGCAAAAACACATGCCTGGACTACAGGAGTGCTTGAGATGCTCAGACAGAGCATCATGACTGACCCAGCTTACCAGGGCGGTAAATATGACAAGCCTGTTGAAAAGGGAATGCGTTTATGGGCGGGATGGTTGAGTGGCGTGATTGTCAGAACACCTGCTTACCAGAATCAGCAATTCAATACCCCTGAGGCAGAAATCAACTTCTTAAATAAGCTTCAAGACGCCTCTTGGAAACGTATGGATGCAAACGATTGGATTTGGCAATCACGCGCATACGACCGCCATGATATTGGGCAAACCAAAGGTTTCAACGGCGATACGATCGCTGCTTTGAAATCCATTAAAGCAAAGACGCTGATTCTCGCGGGTACTGGAGACTTATTAAACCCAGAGTCTGATGCTAAAGAATCTGCAAAATATATTCCGAATGTTAAATATGTCGCGATTAATGATGTAATGCCTATGGGTCATTTATCAGGAGCGGGAGCAACGCCCAATGAAAATGAAGTGCAAAATAAAGCAATAAAACAGTTTTTATCGACACTTAAGAAATAAATCCAAGGCAAGCCTGAGTCATACTCAGGCTTGATAGGGTCATCAATGAAATTAACGACTTAGGGAGAAATTCCTAAGTCGTTAAGTCCAAATTTACTTGCATGCCGATGTGGCTGATAAAGAGCAGCATAGCAAGGCAGTCATTCAGCAGGACAAGTGATTTATCCCAGATAGATTATTTTCAAGTTTTCTGAATGAGTTGCTCAAATGCATCAATGAATGACTCAGGAGGCTGTGCCCCTTGCAGAAGGTATTGCTCATTCAGAATGATGGAAGGAACAGAACTGATACCTGCGTTTGTATAGGTATTTTCTTCCGCCCTGACTTCGCTGCTAAATGCATCTCCATCCAGAATTGCTTGCGCCCTTTGAGGGTCTAAGTCAGCACGAGTTACTGCGTCTAATAGATTTTTATGATCATCTAAATTAGCCGCAAGGCAGAAGTAGGTTTTAAGTAATTCTGCTTTTAATGCAGCTTGCTTTTTCAAGTCATATTCTTTGGCTGCCCAATACAGAAGGCGATGAGAGTCAAAGGTGTTGTAGACCCGCTTGCGGCCCTCTGGATGAAATTCAAATCCAGCCTCTAATGCTTTAGCTCGAATATTGGCTTGATTAGCTTTGACCTGTTCCACTGAAAGCCCATACTTTTCCGTGAGATGCTCAATAGCATCTTGACCACCCAGAGGCATGTTTGGATTGAGTTCGAAGGGGCGAAAATGTAATTCAAAATCTACCTTATCCTTTAGCTCTTCCATTGCTTGGTTCAGATTCCCAAGACCTACAGCACACCAAGGGCAGGCGATATCGGATACAAAATCAATTTTGATAGTAGGTTTCATCAGTTTTTATGAGCAGGTCTTTTGAATAATATCTAAGGCATCATTTAATCGACTTCTTTGTGTTCCAAAATTAAGCCTGACAAATTGTTCTTTGCCAAATTGACTGCCTGGAGAAGTGGCTAAGCCAGCATCCAGAAGGAGTTGATGGGGGTTTTGGTTTTGAAGTGCAGTGCAATCAATCCAGGCTAAATAGCTACCTTCCATTCGGTCTAAGCTTAATCCAGCAACGCTACCAATTCTTTCTTGAATCAAATCTCGATTTTTTCTCAAGTATTCAATTAACGCTTTTCTCCAAGGCTCACCTTCCTTGATTGCTGCCATTGTTGCTGTATAGGCAAATAAAGATGGTGGAGCAATGGTTTGATGAAGACCAACCTGTATTGCTTTGCGTAAGACTGGGTTTTCTGCAATAGCCCAAGCAAGGCCGACCCCAGGGAAGTTAAAGGTCTTATTTAAGGACATTAAGGTGACAGTCTTCTCCGAGATTTCTTTGCTAATGCTTGCAAGCGGGATATGTTTTCTATCTTCGGCTAGAACAAGACCCGCATGAATTTCATCTGAGCAAATCCATAAATGATTTTGAGTGCAAAAATTGCCAAATTCTTTTAGCTCATCTCTTGTAAATACGGTTGACCCTGGATTCTGAGGGTTGCACAACAAGGCTAATTTTGTCTTGGCGTTAACAATCTCTGGTAATTGATCGTTCGGTAATACCCAGCGACCTTCCCGTAATACAAGCGGCATATCTTGGGTGGATCTATTCGCAGTAGTACAGGCAAGGCGTAAGTGATGGTATACGGGGTTAGGAACGAGTACGCCATCGCCTATATTAGTGAGTTGCTGCACGGCTGTGTAAAGACCTGAGACCACGCTAGGTAGAATCACAATCCAATCGGGATCTACAGACCATTGATATTGTTCTTGCAAATAGTCCGCGATCATCCTGTTCATTTGATGGGGAGTATGGGTATAGCCGTAAATTCCCTGTTGCACTCTCTCGTTGAGGGCATCAATCACGCAGGGCGGGGATTTAAAGTCCATATCCGCTACCCATAAAGGCAGAACCCCTTTATCTAAGGCGCTATCCCAGCGAATGGAATCGCTTTCTAGGCGATTGGTCAGGGTATCAAAATCAAATGCCATCTTTAGCAAGCCTTAAGCCCGTCATTTGCCAGCGTGCATCTGTTGGGAAAAAATTACGATAAGTAATTCTTGAATGACCCTCAGGTGTATAAGCTGAGCTACCTTTGAGCACCATCTGATTGACCATAAATTTACCGTTGTATTCACCTGCAATACCACCCCAGGGCTGATAGCCGGGATAGGGGTTGTAGTTGCTGCTAGTCCACTGCCATACTTTGCCAAATAGATCGTTAGTCACAGAATGAGATCGAGCGAATGCCTCCCATTCATTCTCGGTGGGCAGACGTGCTCCAGCAAAGCCGGTAAGCTTTTGGCTGGCCCAGCGCGTGAAGGCATCCGCCTCAAAATAGCTGATATTCGATACTGGTGCTTGTGGATCTAATGGCGTATTGCCATTGAGCGAGGAGCGCAATAAATTCCCTTGGCTATCTTTATTCCAATACAGTGGAGCAGAAATTTTTTCCGCTTTCAGCCATGCCCAACCAGCATCTAACCACCATTGAAAATTATCGTAGCCACCATCATCAATGAATTTAAGCCACTCAGAATTATTGACGAGTCGATTTCCTATCGAATGCGTTTGATTGAGGGCAGAATGTTGTGGACCCTCGTTATCAAAATGAAACCCACTACCTTGATAGCCAGTTTGAACTATGCCGCTAATTCCTTCGATCCATTGAAATGGTTGCTCTACTGAAGGGATCGTGTTGTTCTGAGAGGTATAGGCTGGCCAAAGTGAGTTGTTGGAAAAAAGATGGTGAATATCTGTTAATAGCAACTCTTGATGTTGTTGTTCATGGTTGATTCCAAGCTGAATTAGCCATAGCAGCTCTTCAGAGTGGTTATCTTTTAAGAGAGCCTGTACTCGCTCTTCAATATTCTTGCGCCATTCGAGCACTTGCTGGAGAGAGGGCCGCGTTAATAGGCCACGCTTACTGCGTGGGTGCTTATCCCCAACACCGTTGTAATAGCTATTAAATAAAACAGCAAATTCAGGATTCCAATAGGAGAAGTTTTTTTCAAAGGCCCTAAGTACCATTACTTCATAAAACCAGGTGACGTGTGCCAAATGCCATTTAGCTGGGCTTGCGTCTTCCATAGACTGTGCTTGACAGTCTTCTGCGCTCAGATTTGCAATCAAATCTACAGAATACTTTCTGGAGCTATGAAATTGCTCTAGTAGTGCATCTGGAGAGGGCGCTTGGTATGAAGGATTATTTTGCATAAATCACTGCGAAATAGTTTTTGGGGTCAGTCCAGATTTGGGATGATTCAAAACCTGCGTTAATCAGCAATTGCTTGATAGATTCAATAGTGTACTTGTGTGAATTCTCTGTGTGAATCAATTCACCTTTTTTGAATGTCCTTAATTTCCCTGGCCAAGAGACCGTCACGTTCTCGAGCGCCTCTAGATAAAGCTCAACCCTATTATCCGCATGATTCACTTTGACCTTGTGCCTGAATTGATCCACCCTGAAATCAGAGCCCAGATGCGAGTTGATTGATCTGAGAATATTCAGATTGAAAGCGGCCGTTACCTTTAGAGGGTCATCGTATGCAGCCATCAGAACGGAATCTGCTTTCATCAAGTCAACGCCAATTAACAAGCCCCCATCATTGGCTTGATTCTTGATTTGGCTCAGTAACTCCAGTGCCTCTGATTGCAGGAAATTTCCCAGGCTAGAGCCTGGATAAAAGAAAGTTCTCTTAGTCTTTGCAATGGAGTCTGGAATGATGAGTTCCTTTGAAAAATCCATGCCAATACATTGCATCAGAATATCCGGATATTTTCCCGCGAGCTTATTCAAAGCATCTTGCAAATACTCAACTGAAAAATCAATCGCCAGATAGTTCGAGGGTTTTAGGGTATCAAAAAAAGATTCTGCTTTTTGACAATTTCCAGCGCCTAAATCGATTAGGGTGCCCCCAATACCGACCGCTTCTGAAATCTCATCTTGATATTGGGTAAAAATATTTTTTTCAGTATTGGTTGGGTAGTACTCTGGCAATAAGGTAATGGCAGTAAAGAGGTGTGACCCTAAGGGGTCGTATAAAAACTTTGGAGAAATAGAGGCATTCTCAGCCAGCAAACCCAACTCGATCTCAGGAATAAAGTCATGATCAATTGTGGCGGTATCTGCTGAAGTAGTGGGAATTTGCATGAATTTTTTGATGACGGAATAAGCATTAAAGTCGTCAATCTTTATACAGCATAAAGTCAATATTTGCTTTATGCTAAATCCTCACAAGGAGATGGTATGAAAGCTATTTGGAATAACGAAGTTTTGGCTGATTCAAGCGCAACTATTGTGGTAGAGGGTAATCATTACTTTCCAGCCACTAGCTTAAATATGCAGTTTTTTAAGAAGTCAGAAAAACATACCGTATGTTCCTGGAAAGGCACTGCGAGCTACTACGATGTAGAGGTCAACGGTCAATCAAATAAAGATGCCGCATGGTACTACCCTGAGCCTAAATCAGATGCAAATAATATTGCTGGATATATTGCCTTTTGGAAAGGTGTTGAGGTTTTATAGCGCCTACTTGGGTTTAGAAATCTTTATAGTTATTAATCATGAATAGAGAACATTTCCTATCCTCCCTCCAAAATTGGTTTGATCAGGGAGAATTGCAAAAAGTCTTGGCTACCCGTATTGCCTATAAAACTGAGGGCGACCTATCAGTTGCTCCTCAAGCGCTTTGGGCTTACTTACAGGATGAAATTGCTCCTTATTTAGGTCGGATGGGATTCACTTCTGAGATATTTGATAATCCGATTTCTGGGGCTGCACCCATCTTGGTTTCTAGGTTAATTGAAGATGCGAATTTACCAACGCTATTAATTTATGCTCACGGTGATGTGGTCAACGGGCAAGATTCGCGCTGGCAAGAAGGGTTGAACCCTTGGGTGCTATCTGTTGATGGTGGTCGCTGGTACGGGCGTGGTTCGGCTGATAACAAGGGGCAGCATACGGTTACCCTTTTCGGATTAGAAAAAGTCCTAGAAGCTCGAGATGGCAAGCTTGGCTACAACGTCACCGTCTTAATGGAGATGGGTGAAGAGGCTGGCAGTCCTGGTTTGGCTGAATTTTGTGAGGGCCACAAGGAGTTGCTTAAGGCTGACTTAATGATTGCAAGTGATGGTCCTCGTGTGCATGCAGAAACGCCAACAATATTCTTAGGGTCTAGAGGTTTAGTTAACTTTAGCTTGCTTGTAAAGTCACGAGATAAGGCCTATCACTCTGGCAATTGGGGTGGGGTACTAGTAAATCCCGCTACTCGTTTGGTGCATGCACTATCTAGTATGGTTGATGCACGCGGCCGCATCTTATTGGATAGTCTCAAAGCCCCCGCTTTGGAGCCGCATATAAAAGAGGCTTTGCAGTCAGTACTTATTGGCAAGGGGCAGGATGATCCCGAAATAGACTTGGGTTGGGGGCAGGCAGAACTCACTCCTGCCGAGCGACTTATAGCAAGTAATACTCTAGAAATTCTTGCAATAGGTGCAGGCCAATCGGAGCGTCCAATTAATGCCATACCATCGCAAGCAATTGCACATTGCCAATTACGATTTGTTGTTGGTACTGATTGGAAAAATTTACTAGAGCATGTGCGCGAACATTTGAGGGCAGTGGGGTTTGATGATGTCGTGCTTGAGATAAAGGCGTATACACCAGCTACAAGGCTAGATTTAAAAAATCCTTGGGTGAGTTGGGTGAAGTCTTCTATAGAAAAGACGACTGATAAGCAAGTCACTGTATTGCCAAATTTAGCAGGATCTTTGCCAAATGATGTGTTTGCAGACATCTTAGGTTTGCCAACTATTTGGGTGCCGCACTCATACCCGGCTTGTAATCAACATGCTCCAAATGAGCATATGCTTAAATCAACGGCTGCTGAAGGCTTGCAAATGATGGGCGGAATATTCTGGGATCTGAGTGAAAAATCTTCTACAGAAAATTATTCCTGGAACTAAACTTTTAAAGAGATTGAAAATGACTTTAATGAAAAATCTAAGATATGGCTGTGTAGGCGTAATGCTGCTAGCTATGGGTGCAATAGCTCAAGCGCAATCGTGGCCAAGTAAGCCACTCAATTTGATTGTTCCATTTCCTCCGGGCGGAGCAACTGACATCTTAGGCCGCGTTCTTTCAGAAGCTTTGCCATCTAAGCTGGGTCAGCCAGCTATTGTTGAAAATAAACCAGGCGGATCAACTGTGATTGGTGTGATGGCTGCGTTGCGTGCACCTGCAGATGGCTATACGGTACTTGTATCAGCAAGCAGCAGCTTTGTGGTGTTGCCCGCACTGCGATCCAATCTTCCTTACGATGTTGAAAAGGATGTTTACCCAATTAATTTATCAGTAACAACGCCTCTAGTGGTCGTTACTTCAGCAGATAAGCCCTACATGAAGCTGACCGATTTGATTGCGCAGGCTAAGGCGAAACCTAAATCTCTGAGATACACAAGTTATGGGCCAGGAACAACACCCCATTTGGCTACTGAGATTTTTGCTGGTGCCGCACAAATTGATGTTGAGCCTATTCCATATAAAGGCAGTAGTGATGCTATCTTGTCTTTAATTCGTGGTGATGCAGATTTTGGATTAGAAACAATTGCAGCAGCAGGACCTCAAATCAAGGCTGGTAAATTACGGGCCCTTGCCGTTACATCTCCAACTCGCTCCCGCTTTCTTCCGGATGTTCCAGGTTTGGATGAGTTGCGATTGCCTGCAGCTAACTTCGAGGTTTTTTATGGTGTCGCCCTTTCATCGGCAGTGCCAAAACCAATTGCTAACAAGTTCGCGAAGGCCGTATCCGAGGCGATGAGCACGCCAGAAGTTAAGGAAAAAATGTCAGCTCAATCACTTGAGGTTGCCAATAAAGGGCCTGAAGCTATGGCTGCATTTATGAAAGCGGAGATTGCGCGCTTTAAGGCTCTAAACAAGCGCCTGAATATTCAGCTTGAATAACGAGGGCTAGATAAGGCTATTCCGCTTTGCTTCTACCAGGGTAGCTTTTCACCTGAGTAAGTTAAAAAGCTGCCCGAATCTTCCCTCTCTAAGTTGGCAAGCACATTAAACATATCGTTTACTGCCTCTTGAGGATCTCTGCCGATTTGCTGACCACGAAAAGGTTGTGATAATCCAGAATTTACAGTGCCGGGATGGAGTGCAATCAACGCAACATTAGGTTTTGTTCTTGCAAATTCGATGGATGCTGTTTTGATGATCATATTGAGCGCGGCTTTAGAGGCTCTATAGCTATACCAACCACCTAGACGATTGTCCTCAATGCTGCCTACCTTGGCAGACAGCGTTGCCATCACACTGTGCTTTGGATCTAAAAGTTTAGAGAAGTGCTTTATGGTTAAGGCGGGGCCAATTGTGTTGGTGTCAAACATTTTGCTGAGCTGATCCTGATTTAAATCATCTAATTTCTTTTCAGGCATCCATTGTTCTGAGTGCAATACGCCAATAGTATTGATGATGAGTTGAAACGAGCCTAACTCAGCCAGACTATTTGCAGAAGCTTCAATAGTCTCGGGATGATGGTAGTCAATTGCATTGGGAGAATTACGATGAATGCCAATGACCTTGGAGCAAGACGGATGACTCTCTAGAAGTTTCACAAAATGCGATCCAATGGTGCCCGATGCCCCGATGACGAGCGCATTAAATGGATTGGGAAGTAAGCTCATAAAACCCTTTTAAACCGTTAAAGAAGTCTAGTGTATTAAACAGACTGTAGCGCAGTTCGTGTGAATGGGTGTCCGTCCACTTTTCTCTTTTTAAGCATTCATCCCATTAGCTTGATATGCTTAGGCATCTTTTTCATTCTGAAATGTAATAAATGAACATCAATGCTGATTACAGCCAGCGGGTTGTCCTCAACCACCATGACTTGCCTTGGGTCGCCAGTCCAGAGCCAGGGGTTGAGCGACGCATGCTTGATCGTATCGGTGATGAGGTGGCAAAGGCGACCTCTATCGTGCGCTATCAACCTGGAACCCAATTTAAAACTCATACACATGAATTCGGTGAAGAGATCTTCGTTTTAGATGGGGTATTTAGTGATGAGGTTGCTGATTATCCTGCCGGCACCTATCTCATGAATCCTCCGGGATCTTCCCATGCGCCATTTAGCAAGACTGGCTGTACCCTTTTTGTGAAACTGCGACATCTTGGCTCGGATCAAGTGGTGCGAGAGGTCATTGATACCAAAACCGCTCCTTGGTACCAAGGCATGGTTCCGGGCCTTCATGTGATGCCACTCATGCAGCAGGGTAGTGGCTCAACCTTAGTTCGTTGGGCGCCTCAAACGTATTTCAATCCCCATAAGCATTATGGTGGTGAGGAAATATTTGTGGTGGATGGCGTATTTGAAGATGAGCACGGGCGCTATCCGGCGGGCTCTTGGATTAGAAGCCCTCATATGAGCTTGCATCAACCGTTTAGTAAAGAGGGCTGCACGATCTTTGTGAAAACTGGGCATCTACAAGAGGGCGGTGATAACAACGGTTCTAAGCGATCCCCGTACTAGGTTTATGGGCTGGGATATATCTGGTGAGATAAGCGCTGCCCATTCTTATTGACCTTTACTAAAACCATATCCCCTACGTTGACTACTTTGCCTGTGTAGGCTTGTATGTTGACGTGATGAGTTACTAGAATCAGCGGCGCCTTGTTATTGCTATTGAGATTGGATTGAATGAGCTTCTCCAACTCTTTTGTTTGCTGCTTTTCAAGACTCATGTCATCGAAGAATGATCCAAGGGCTGGTGAGATCTGAACTGGCCCTATATTCAGTAGCTTGGCCGTATCTGTGCAACGACACCACTGACTGCTAATCACGTTTGCGGAAGTAATGCCCTGATTTTTTAGCCAATCGCCTATGGCGACAGCTTGTTTCTTGCCATAGTCACCGAGATTTCTTTGGGTAGGGCATTTATCTAGTTGATAGCCCTTAGGATCGCCGTAGCCAGGAGCATCTGCATGTCGCATGAGGAGCACATGCTGCCCATCATTTAAGTCGCTTGCTAAATTGGCATTTGCCGTAAGAGAAAAAAGGCTCAATGCAATACTCAATACTGCAGTGATCAAGATGTTGATGAAATTCATGAGTCCAGTCCAGTTGATTTTATGTGTTGCATACGGTCTAACTTCTTAATGTTGATAGAGCTTCCTGGGATTTATGCTGCAACTGAAATATCGATTGCGCTTGCCAATTTATAGCCACTTAACCATGCCCCCTCAACTCTGCCACTATGGAGCCAATCTCCGCACAGACAGAGCTTGCTCTCATCATTCAGAATGAATCCTAGTTCCGTGTTGATTGCTCCACTTGCATAACGCCAGCGATGGATAGAAATTTCAGCATTATGACAATTGAGTCCAAGCTGTTTTGCAGAATCCAGAATAAGCTGGCCAGCCTCATCTTTATCTAACTCAATCCATTGCTGGCTCCATTGGGGGTTGGCATGAATTGTCCAGGTTTCTTGACCTGTACGTCCAGGCTTGGAATTATTACGAGAGATCCAGCTAATGATTTCATTGTTAATGAAGGCGGCATCAAAATGCATATCAGCTTTATTTGAGAGTCGCGCCATCACCGTCCAACAGCCTTGCATCTTTATGTCGGAGCAAATTGTTTCAATAGAGTGATCTACTAATTTAGTAAGAGCGTAGCTCTGAGGTGCAGGGATTGCCAGTACTAAGTAATCAAATGATTGGATCATTTCACCATTCTCTAGGCTGCGAAGATGCCATTTCCCATCTTTTCGGTAAATCTTATCAATGGTCTGATTGCACTCAATCGATAAGTTTTTGGCTAAATATTGACCGGGGGAATTCATGGCGGGTACACCTACATAGCGTTTCTCCTTGGAGCCGCTCTCTTGCCATTGACCGCTGTCATATACAGATAGACGCGGATGCCAAGCAGCTGCTACACCTGCCTTAATCCATGTATTGAGTTCTTCAATAAACGCCCGATCTCTTGCTGTGAAATATTGAGCCCCATGATCTGCAGACCAGCCTTCACCATGACGAGTGCTCATACGACCGCTTGGTCCACGACTCTTTTCATATACCCGAACTTCAAAGCCAAGCTTTTGCAAGCTGGAGGCGCAACTCAGCCCTGCTATACCTGCGCCAATGATGGCCACAGTAACTTTTGGTTTAGGCTCATTCATCGCGAGTATTGATTTTTCTGAACGTTAAATTCATACGGATATCCGACGCAGTTTTAGTTTTCAGCAACGCATGCTGCCAGTATTCTTGAGTAGGTGCATGCATTATGAGGGCGCTACCGCTCTCTAAAAAAAGAGACATGGTCTCTTTATCTTTTTTATTGCGAAAGGCAAACTTGCGCTTCGCTCCAAGACTGAGGGATGCAATTGGCGATCGGGGGTCAAGCTCCTTTTCGTCGTCACTATGCCAGCCCATGCCATCATCTCCATCATAGTAAAGATTTAGTAGGCAAGAATTGAACTCGGCTTGTGATATTTCTTCTAGATGTTTTTTTATGAGAATGAGGTCAGATGTCCATGCTTGTGGAAACTTTTGCACCCCAGAATACGTGTAGCTACATTGAGGATCGCCAACCCAAGCAACCTTACGTCTAGTAGTCACCAATTTTCCAAACATCATGAGTTGTTCTGGTTTCCAGCTGAGGGAGGATTGAAGTTGGCTCATCCATCTTAGGCAGTCTTGTTCGGCAAAGACCTTGGGGTAATAGTGAGCGCTCCCATCCTTTGACAAAATGCTCACAGCAGGATTGTTAAAGGGGGCTTCAAATAAAGTGCTTTGCATCATTTACCAATTGCAGGATCAAGCGCTAGTTTCATAAAAACCCTAGAATAGTCTTAATTTCAATTTCTTGATTAGGCTAATTTATGAAGACCCCAGACAAACGTTGCTGCGGCTCAGGTGTATGCATCATTAATGATGCAGGTGAGTGTTGGTGTGGTCAAGTTTGGGATGGCGAAAAAATGGCCGCCCCTAGTTTGAATTTACCCATCAAGCAAGATAAGACTGAAGAGTCAGATCCAAACAAGATTAAACCCACGCCTTAGCCGCCTATCCATTCATGAGAGTTTGATTAATAGGTAAATAAAAGTAATCAGCTGAAATAAATTAATAACAACGCTTGCGCCGTGCAGTAGATGAAAACGACGACTTTGGCCTTGATCTTTAGCCTCATTAATTTTTCCAGTCAAGTAGGACAAAGTAAAGGCAAAGAGCATCGCGCAGATCGCTAGCAAGATCTTGCCGACTCCATCAGGCACTGTGAAAATGCATGCAGTAGTAATCAAACCCAGGCAGGCATAGTATTTCGGAAAAAAGTTCCGAACATACTTACTGGACCATTCGACAGGGAGCACCTTAAAAACAGTCGGAGCTACTACTACGGTAAAGAAAAGCATGATGCCAACCATGCCGGATATAAGGTAACTAGTAATCATGGTGTCTTTCCAAATAAATCATCCATAAACTCTACGGAGTGAGTGGGCGGCCACCCCATCTTTAAGGGCCTCGCGAATCGGTATTGCAATTAAATCGACACTTTTCTTCACTGCTAAGCGCTCAAACAGGCTGGGTGTTGGCCTATTGATAAAGGGGTAAACCCAATCTGGAAGATTCAGATAGCCGGCGCGAGTAATCAGTTTAATAAAGGGCTTTGCGGCGAGCTTACTCGGAAAGTGTTCTAGTAAATCAAGGATACTTTTCGCACGTTCTCCAAAATAAAGCTCAGGAAGATAGCTTTGGATCGCGTCATCTGTTTTAGCGTAGGTGCTAGGCAAATGATGGGCGCCCATTCTTGCGCCAAGCAATTTCATTTCTGCAAAGTATTGATCCTTATCCTGCTGAGTTAATGTCTCTTTTCGATAATCTTCGAAAGCCTGCATAAAGCTATGTGTTTCTGTGAGATGAACCCAAGCCAGTAAATGAGGGTCTGTAGCTGAATATGGTTTTCCTGACTCATCAAAGCCACGAATCTTTGCATGAATCTGGTTAACCTTTTCAATGATGTTATTTGCCATCTCAGTTGAACCATAAGTAGTAGCAGCAATGAAGAATGCCGTTCTACCGAGTCTGCCTTTAAGATCCTCTCTAAAGCTAGAGTGATCCCATACTCCCGCTAAAGCTTGTGGATGCAGGGCTTGCAAGATTAGTGAGCTGATACCGCCAATCATCATTGAGATAAAGTCAGCATGTACTTTCCAGGCAATAGATTCCGGGCCGAAGAGACCGCGATCGCCTGCTGGCGCTAGAAAGGCAATCGGAGGCCCGCTGCCACCCACCATCTCTCGAATCGTTTTACGAATAAGCTCATCAAGCATGGATTTAATGCAGCATCAGATTGCTTAAGCCATCATCTTCGATAATTTCTGTAACCAGATCAAGTCTGATTCTGGGATTAGTTTGAGCGAGCAAATGGTTTTTCTGGGCCAAAGAGATGGGCAAGAGTTCTGCAAGGCGATTAGAAACCCAGCCGCAGTCATCTATCTTGAAAGGCTTCTTAAATGGGGACTCACCTAATAGATCCTCGCTTTGAATGACTGAAATAATTTCATTCAATAATTGCACTATCTTTTGGTGTTCTTCGGGGATGGGAGTAACGGGATCATTCGCTAGAAGCTCAACTTCACCAATCCATAAGCCATTGGGTTCTTGTTGGCTATGAAGAAGCTTAAAGCGCTGCGTTCCAAATGATTTGGTCATATACAAAGCGGGCTGAACCGGATCAAAATCTTCAATTTGGGCTAGAGTTCCGATTTGAGAAAAGGTTGGGGGTGAATCTTCTTCGGAATTCTGATCCTTCATGATGCTCACTACGCCAAATTCTGTCTTTTCACGTAAGCACGTCTTAATCATATCGAGGTAGCGTGCCTCAAAGATCTTGAGGGCGATTACGCCGTCCGGAAATAGTACGGTTCCCAGTGGGAATAACGGTATTTTTCTAGGGGAGGAGTCTGAATTAGTCATGTAATCAATGTAATGGATTTGAGTAATTTCTGCTGATGACACCCGCATCTCAAAACCCCCTCTTTTGTTCTGGGCCCAGCAATAAATGTCATTTCGGTTTACATTTGAGGTTCACTTATAAGAGATAAACATGATCCAAAAACTTCGTATCAAGCTTGCTCGCTGGATCCTGGGTAAGCATTGCCCTTGCTATCAAATGGGATACCACTCCATGGTTGATTTTCAGCAGAGAAGCGCTGACCAGTTAGCAAAATCCCAAGAGCGTAGTAAAAGCCAATAAGCTCTCGCTAGCTATTTACAGAACTGCATCAAAATGAAGCGCTGGCAAATGCGCAGAAACTGCGCGCTCACCCCTAAGCAGCTGCTCAAGTTCTACATTGTCCTGGTTTGCCTTTCGGTGATAGTTGCTACAGGATTCTTTTTGGCCGGGGTATGGGTCATTCCCATTTTTACAGCTTTAGAGCTCAGTGCGGTAACGCTCGGATTTTTCATCTACTGTAGACATGCGTTAGATTGTGAAACGATTGAGATTCAAGATAAATCTCTTTTAGTCAAAAAATTTATTGGGTATAAGGAGACTGTGTATGAATTTAATACGCAGTGGGCCAAGATTGAATTGCCATTGGAAGGATCTAAAGTCTTTCACATAAGTCAATCTAAGCTTCGTGTAGAGCTTGGACAGTTTCTAAGGCCGGAGCAGCAGATACCCTTGATTGCTGCCGTTCGAGCCCACTTAGGATGATTCTGAGTCAATCAGGCGCCATGCAACAAGGGCGCTAGAAATGATCTGCGTTAGTAGCAGCAGTATGACTAAGATATTCAACACCTGAAAGTAGTTGGCAAATGGTGAGAGCATGACCGGCATGCCATCTATTAGCGCTGTTTCTCGTAAGTAATCCATGCGGGGTATTAAAAGAAAGCTCACTACTGCGACTGCGATCATCAGTATTAATAAAGGAAGGCGGATTTTTTTAAGTGAGGACGCATCCCTTTTAATGAGGATATTGGCAATACTCAAGATTGCAAACGCGCATCCTAAAAAATAGTATGAAAGTTGCTGCACTACTATGTGCGCCACCATACCTGCCGCTTGAGAATCATTAATGAATAAATAGGCTGCGATGCAAGCAATGGCTTGAGAAATGATTCCGCCAGCCAGCATACAGGCCAGAAAGCGTAGTAGCCGATGGGTTAGGGGGTGCTGGAGTCTAATTGGTTCAACCATAAGTAAGATAGGGTTAATTAATGCGCTGCAGCACATTTTTGGGATCAGTTTCATACTAGCTCCAATCCAACTTTTATGCCGAAAGCACCCATGGAAGTTACTAAAGCAGTCAGAGTAGCTCTTAATACGCTCGTTGATATTGCCAGCCATTCAATTAATGGGCAGCTTGTCCCTGCTCCAGAGATAGCTAAAAGACAGCGCATTTCGATCAGTCGTATCGAGCTGTTATTGCGTCCACTAAGAGAATCGGGTCTTGTTGTTGCAGTGAAAGGTCGGGCGGGCGGATATCAGCTTTCAAAAGATCCTGGAATTATCACGATCAAAGATATTGTTTTAGCAATGAACCAAATTAAGAAGAGAAAAGTGGAGGTATCGGACATTGCTAAAGAGCTTTATCAATCACTTGAAACTTACATGATGAGCTGCATCTCCAATGTAACCCTAGCATCTGCAATCAAGGATTACATTCCACGTTTTAGTGACGTGCAGACTGCCCCCGAGAGAAGGTCTTACATTCCCATGGAAAAGCAGGCCGCTATCAAGCAAGAAAAAAAGAAAAAAGGGGAAACTCAGAGAGTGATTAAAACAACGTTCAAAAAAGTTGAAGATGCACCTCGTGGCCCAAACTCTATTTTCAGTTTTGCTGATTATTTAAACAGAGGGTCATCAGCAAACTAAATGGAGTTAATGTTTCTAGCGTGAAGAGTCAGATAGGCCCTTATCCCGATTTAGCTTTTGTTGATATTGAAACCACAGGGTCTCATTTCGATCGTGATCGCATTACGGAAATTGGAATTAAAACCCTAGCCGGTAATGAGCTTCAGGTTTGGGAGAGGTTGATTGATCCACAAACCTATATCCCACAAAACATCCAAAGACTGACCGGTATATCGCCAGCAATAGTGAAGGGCCAGCCTTGCTTTTCTGAGCTTGCTGAGGATTTAAAGAAAGAGCTTGAGGGAAAAATATTTGTCGCTCACAACGCTCGCTTTGATTATGGTTTTATCAAGGCCTCCTTTAAGAGGGTTGGTATTGACTTTAAGCCTAAAGTTTTATGCACCGTAAAGCTATCTCGCTTGCTATTCCCGGATCAGCCGCGCCACAATCTTGATACCATTATCAGTACACATGGCTTACAGGTTAGTGCCAGACATCGCGCACTAGGGGATGCCGACTTATTACTTCAATTTTGGCGTGTGTGTGAGTCAAAGTTTGGGCAAGAGAAGTTAAATGCAGTAATAAATCAACTGATTGGCAATGCTAGCCTTCCCTCAAACATAGATCAGAATCTAATCGACTCGATACCTGATAGCCCGGGGTGCTATATTTTTTATGGGGATAACAAAATTCCTCTTTATATTGGCAAAAGCATTTCTTTGCGAAATAGGGTGATGGGGCACTTTCAAGGTGCTTTAACGCAGCGTAAAGAAATGAAACTTTCTTTACAGGTTCGCGATATTGATTGGATCGAAACGAGTGGGGAGCTAGGCGCTCTAATACTTGAGTCGAGATTGATAAAAGAGCGCATGCCTTCTATGAACATTAAGCTACGGAGATCTAAGGATCTTTGTGCGTGGAGTTTGGAGGCGGATTCTGATGGTGCGCTTATCCCAACCTTGGTCACGCATCATCATTTAGAGCCCGGATTACAGGATAATCTCTATGGCTTGTTTTATAGCAAAAGAGAGGCGCACTCTTATTTAAAGGCGGTAGCAAAAAAATATCATTTATGTGAGGCATTGCTTGGTCTAGAGAAGCGCGTTGAAGGTAAATCTTGCTTTGGCTTTCAAGTAAAGCAATGTAGTGGAACTTGTATTAATCAAACCCCTATTAGCCTGCACAACTTACAGTTAAAAACAGCCTTGGAACTTTTTAAGTTGCAGGTTTGGCCATACTCAGGAGCTATTGCCATTCAAGAGGGTGGTGAGATGATCGTGGTCGATAAATGGTGTTATCTGGGCACTGCGATTAATCAAGATGAGCTTTATGAGTTGGCGGAATCGGGTGAGGCGGAGTTTGATCTCGATATCTATAAGATAGTGAAGAAAGCGCTATCAGGTTCTTATAAGAATCAAGTGATTCGGATCGGTGCAGAATAAATGACAACTGCCTTTTATTGGTTTAGAAACGATCTCCGCTTAGAAGATAACCCATCGTTCTTGCAGGCGTGCAAGTCAGTAGATCATCTGCTGCCAGTCTATGTTCATCAGCCTAGCTTAGAGCAAGATACTTTATGGGGATTTCCGAGAATAGGCGAGCATCGCAAGGTATTTTTGGAGCAATCTATTCATGAGCTCCGTAGTCAGTTACGAGACTTTGGATCAGGCTTATATGAGGTGACTGGCGATGTCTTGCATGTATTTGAGAAATTAAAAGCCCAGACTCAAGCGGATCTTATTTATTGTGAGCAAATTCAAGCGCCTGAAGAGTTAGAGCAGGTGGCGCAATTAAGTAGTAGTGGTTTTAAGATGAATTCAGGGTGGCAATCCAGTATGTTGGATGCTCAGTCCTTGCCATTTCGATTACAAGAAATGCCAGATATCTTTACCCAATTTCGTCAGCAGGTTGAAAAGAAGGGCTTAAGATTTTCCTGTCCTGTAGACGCTCCCAAGAGTATTCCTCCATTACCTGCTATCGAGATGCCCCCGATGAATGTCTTGGATGCAAATACTCTATCTAGCGGTAACAAGTTTCAGGGTGGGGAGCATAGTGCTCATAGGCATATTCAGCAATATTTTGAGCGACGCCTTCCTGATACCTACAAACAGACACGTAATCAGCTGATCGGCATCGATTACTCCAGTAAATTCTCGCCATGGCTAGCGCAGGGTTGTTGCTCTTCAGGATCCATCGCAAAGCAATTGTCGGATTATGAAATTTTCCATGGAGCAAATGATGGAACCTATTGGCTTTGGTTTGAGTTGCTTTGGAGAGACTATTTCCGTTTCCTACATTTTAAGTATGGCAATGAGCTTTATCGCTCAAAAGGTTTAAGTAAGACGCCTGGTAATCAGTTTGATAGTGAAAAATTCTTCAAATGGTCATCCGGTAATACTGGTGAATCATTAATAGACGCTGGTATGCGTGAATTGAAAAAAACGGGCTATCTCTCCAATCGCTTGCGTCAAATAGTGGCAAGTTATTGGATTTATGACATGAAGGGAGATTGGCAAGCAGGTTCTGCTTGGTTTGAATCTCAATTGATTGACTATGACGTTTATAGCAATCAAGGAAATTGGTTATACATTGCTGGTAAAGGTACGGATCCCAGAGGGGGCAGGCCGTTTAATGTTGCTAAACAAACCCAAGAGCATGATCCGGATGGCATATATCGCCAAATTTGGCTGGCATAGTCATTGGAGATTCTGTAAATAGGCGTTGGGATGGATAATGATGATCACATCATTTTTTTGCGCTATTTTGGAATCATTCCCATGGAAATTAAGGTCAACTTTCTCGATAAGCTTCGTCTAGAAGCAAAGTTCGATGACTTCACTGTCATTGCTGACCAGCCTATCCGCTACAAGGGCGATGGATCTGCACCAGGTCCGTTTGATTATTTCTTGGCTTCATCCGCTTTGTGCGCAGCTTATTTTGTAAAGTTGTACTGTGATACTCGCAATCTATCTACAGAGAATATCCGCCTCTCACAAAATAATATTGTTGATCCAGAAAATCGTTATCAACAGATCTTCAAGATTCAAGTTGAATTGCCAGCTGATATTTCAGCGGCGGATCGACAAGGCATTCTGCGCTCTATTGAGCGTTGCACAGTTAAAAAGGTAGTGCAAGCGGGGCCAGAGTTCATCATTGAGGAAGTGGCCAATCTAGATGCCGATGCGCAGAGCTTATTGACTCTAAAGTCCGATATCGGTTCCAGCACTCACATTATTGGTAAGGATCTTCCCTTAGAGCAGACGATCGCCAATATGTCTGCATTGTTGGCGAACCTAGGTATCAAAATTGAAATTGCTTCGTGGCGCAATCTCATTCCTAATGTCTGGTCCTTACATATTCGTGATGCGCACTCCCCCATGTGCTTTACCAATGGCAAGGGTGCCACTAAAGAGAGCGCTTTAGCTTCTGCTCTGGGCGAGTACATCGAGCGACTCAGTAATAACCATTTTTATGCGGGTGCCTATTGGGGCGAGGACATTGCCAATGCAGAATTTGTACATTATCCAAATGAGTGTTGGTTCAAGCCTGGCAAGAAAGATGCTTTGCCAGCAGAAATTTTGGACGAATACTGTCTTGGTATTTACAACCCTGATGGAGAGCTAAAAGCCTCACATCTAGTAGATACCAATTCTGGAAATGTCGAGCGCGGCATCTGTTCATTGCCTTATGTACGTCAATCAGATGGCAAAACAGTTTATTTTCCGTCTAACCTGATTGAAAATTTATTCGTCAGCAATGGCATGAGTGCCGGCAATACCTTGGCTGAAGCTCAGGTTCAGTGCTTATCGGAGATTTTTGAGCGAGCAGTGAAAAGAGAAATTCTGGAGGGTGAAATTGCATTGCCGGATGTGCCGCAGGAAGTGTTGGCGAAGTACCCCGGTATTTTGGCTGGTATTCAGAGTCTGGAGGAGCAAGGCTTCCCAGTGCTGGTTAAGGATGCATCACTCGGCGGAGTTTATCCAGTCATGTGTGTCACCTTAATGAATCCGCGTACAGGCGGTGTCTTTGCTTCCTTTGGTGCGCATCCAAGTCTTGAGGTTGCACTAGAGAGAAGTTTGACTGAGTTATTACAGGGCCGTAGCTTAGAGGGCTTGAATGATTTACCTCCACCTACCTTTGCCAGCGAAGCGCTAACCGAGCCGAATAACTTTGTAGAGCACTTTATTGATTCCAGTGGAATCGTGTCGTGGCGTTTCTTTAGCGCAAAGTCTGATTATGAATTTGTAGAGTGGGATTTCTCGGGTGACGGTGAGAATTCCAATGCCCAGGAGGCCGAAACGTTGTTTGGCATTCTGAAAGATATGGGTAAGGAGTCTTACGTTGCTGTGTATGACGAACTAGGGGCAAGTGCTTGTCGTATTTTGGTGCCCGGCTATTCAGAGGTTTATCCAATAGAGGATCTAGTCTGGGATAACACCAATAAGGCCCTGCTATTTCGGAAAGATATTCTGAATTTATCCCAACTAGATGATGCTGGTTTAGTTGCCCTCTTGGATCGCCTGGAGAATAACGAGCTAGACGAGTATGGAGATATTGCCACACTGATTGGCATTGAGTTTGATGAGAATACAGTCTGGGGTCAACTCACTGTGCTCGAATTGAAGTTGTTGATTCAGTTGGCGCTAAAACAATTTGAAGAGGCGCATGAACTAGTGGGCGCCTTTCTTCAGTACAACGACAATACAGTCGAACGCAAATTGTTTTATCAGGCCCTAGACGCTGCTCTTGAGGTTCTGCTCGATGATGAACTAGAGATGTCCGACTATGAGTTCAACTTCCGTCGTATGTTTGGCGATGCCCGGATGGATGCTGTATTGGGTTCGGTTGATGGAAGTGTTCGTTTTTACGGTTTAACGCCAACCAACCTCAATCTTGACGGCCTTGATAGACATCGCCGATTGATTGATAGTTATCGGAAGCTACATAAGGCAAGAGCGAATAGCGCTAACTCTAATAAAACTAAATAAAGCCAGAGGGGATACTAATGAAGGCATTAACTCCAGCGGAAGCCATCACATCTCGCATGTCGGTGCGTGCATTTACAAGTGATGTTGTCCCAAAAGAGACCATCCTCAAGTTGCTTGATATATCTGCACGAGCACCCTCTGGCACGAATACTCAACCATGGAAAGCATATGTTGTAGAGGGTAAAGCCCTAGACACTTTGTGCGAAAAAGTGTGCGCTGCTTATGACAGCATTGCTGTCAATCCTGAGTTAGCTAAAGAATATCAACCGGCATACGACTATTACCCAAGTAAGTGGTTTAGTCCTTATATCGATAGGCGTCGTGAAAATGGTTGGGGCTTATATGGCTTATTAGGAATTACCAAAGGCGATAAAGACAAGATGCATGCCCAGCATCGAAAAAACTTCCAAGCCTTTGGTGCACCAGTGTCTATATTTTTTACGATCGATAAAGAACTTGGCAGAGGTTCAATGCTCGACTACGGAATGTTCCTACAGAACATGATGGTTGCCGCCAGGGGTGAGGGCTTGGATACCTGTCCACAAGCTGCTTGGAATGATTATGCAAAGATCATCCTACCTTCCATAGGTGCCAAAGAGAACGAGATGCTTGTGTGCGGTATGGCACTTGGATATGCCGACAAAAACGAGAAAGTGAACAGTTTTCATACTCCCAGGGTAAGCGCAGAGGAATTTACCACCTGGGTAAAGTAGGCCATCAACCTGTGTAATTTCAGTCAATTTTGGAGGGTTTTGGACTAATTTGCAGCCATATCTCCAGTTTTAAGACTGAGTTAAGTCCTTGAAATACCTCATTTAAAGCCTAAAAATGAAGGTTTTAAAAATATATGTTGCTTTGCAACAAAAATATCTTGCTTTTGGAAAATGGGACTCTTAAAATGGTGCATCGCAATAAAAAAACCTATTTAACTCATTAAGGATAAATCATGTTCCAAACTCAATTAAACGACCAACTCGCTGCTGCACAAGCTAAAGCAATCGAAACTGCTAAGCATTTGGCACAAGTTGCTGTTGAAAGCGCTCAAGAATTAGCTGAAATCAATCAAGCTGCTGCTAAAGATGCTTTAGTTGCTGCTCAAGATTCAAGCACACAATTGTTGGCAATCAAGGATCCACAGCAATTAGCTAAATTAGCTCAGCCAGAAGCTGCTCAAGAAGCTGCTAAATATGCTGCTGCTTACCAAGCTAAAGTAAACCAAGTAGTTCGTAACGGCAATAAAGAAGTTGCTCAAGTAGTTGACGCTTCTATTGATGACGCACGTGCTGATTTGGTTAAGTTCGTTAAAGAAGCTACTAAGACAGCTCCTGCTGGTTCTGAGGCATTTGTTTCTGCATTCAAAACTGCATTTGATTCTTCACTCCAACAATTCGACCAAGTTCGTGCAACTGCAACTGATGCATTTGCTAACTTCGAGAAGAGTGTTGATGCTGCTTTGGCAAACATTCAAGGCCAATACGCTGTTGCTAAGCCAGCTGCTAAAAGCCGCAAAGCTGCTTAATTCAGCTGCTTAATTAACTCATTAGTTAATTTTGCTATTAAAAAAGCCACCCTCGGGTGGCTTTTACTTTTTCTGGGCTTTCATCTATTACTCAATCCAGGTAACGAAGTCTTCCTTGGGCTTTCTGATTTTTTTCAAGTTGACTAACCAGTCCTCATCTGTCTTTCTGTATCCCAGAGGCAGCATCACTACGCTGCGCAAACCTTTTTCCTTGAGATTAAGGATTTCATCAAGAGCTGCGGCATCAAAGCCTTCCATGGGTGTGGAATCAACTTGTTCATATGCAGCGGCAATCAGGGCTGTACCGAGTCCAATATAGGCTTGCTTAGCAGCATGCGTGTGGTTGGTTTCAGCATCTCTTGCGGTGTAACCACTCAAGAGCTTTTGACGATAGATATCACCAGCTTCACTCTTGAAATTGCGTAGCTTCTCAGTCATATCAAAAGCTTGATTGATGCGATCGGCTGTGTAGGTATCCCAGGCTGCAAAAACGAGCAAGTGAGAGGAATCTACCACTTGGGTTTGATCCCAGGAGATTGCTTTGATCTTTTCACGAATAGCTTTATTGGTAACCACGAGAATTTCATAGGGTTGCAATCCACTAGAGCTAGCAGTCAAGCGAATAGCTTCCAGAATTTGTTCTACCTTGTCTTGGGGTACGGACTTTGTAGAGTCCATTTTTTTAGTGGCATAGCGCCACTGTAGTTTTTCAATTAAGCTCATTCTGATTTCCTTGGATTTAATAAAGCGCTAGATGGTTCAGTGTAATTTATAACGAGATAAGCTGCTAAACAAGCTAATATGGAGTCATTCAAAATCCAGAGATTAAAACATGAATCAAATTGAAATTATTCGAGATGTCAGTGATGTGATGGATGCCCTTGGGGTTGCAGTTGTATCTATTGGCGTTTTATGGGGCCTCTTCTGTTTTGCAAAAGGCCTCATTACTCAGACCGCTGATATTGCTTACAAAACCTTTCGCATACAAATCGTTCGATCCCTTATTTTGGGGCTCGAAGTCTTGGTTGCGGGTGATGTGATTCGTACTGTAGCCATTAGTCCAACTTTGACTAGCGTGGCGGTATTGGGTGCCATCGTCTTAATTCGTTGCTTCTTAAGCTGGTCTTTGACTTTAGAGATTGATGGCCGCTGGCCTTGGCAAGCGCCTAGATCTGGTCAATCAGAGTAAGTGGTATTTTTTCTTTGTAAAAAAGGGAGTCTTTCGACTCCCTTTTGCATTGCTGCTATTTGACTATTGCTTACGCTGCAACTGCTTCTTGTGGTTCAGCAACAGACGAGCGAATCAAGTAATCAAATGCTCCGAGTGAAGCTTTGGCGCCTTCGCCCATCGCAATAATGATTTGCTTGTATGGGACTGTTGTGCAGTCACCTGCTGCGAATACGCCTGGTAATGAAGTTTCGCCTTTAGCATCAACGATGACTTCACCATGCTTCGACAAATCAATACTGCCCTTGAGCCAATCAGTATTTGGCAATAATCCAATTTGCACAAAGATGCCTTCAAGCTCAATCGTATGTTCAGTATTGTTGGTACGGTCTTGATAGCGTAGGCCGCTGACCTTGCCATCTACACCCAGCACTTCTTTGGTCAGTGCACTCATAATGACTGTCACGTTTGGCATGCTAGCCATCTTCTTTTGCAAGATCGCATCTGCACGCAACTTGCTATCAAATTCAATTAAGGTGACATGGCTGACGATACCCGCCAAATCAATGGCAGCCTCGACGCCAGAGTTACCCCCACCAATCACAGCAACGCGCTTACCTTTAAATAAAGGACCATCACAGTGAGGGCAGTAGGCAACACCCTTGCCGCGATATTCTTGTTCGCCAGGAACATTCATTTCTCTCCAGCGAGCGCCGGTACTGATAATCACAGACTTGCTCGCCAGGACTGCACCATTAGCCAATTCCACTTCAACGCCATGGTCAGTTTTTCGTAATGCATTAGCGCGCTGTAAATTCATGATGTCTACTTCATAACTTTTCACGTGCTGCTCAAGCGCTTGGACCAATTTAGGTCCTTCAGTCTCTTTAACAGAGATAAAGTTTTCAATACCCATGGTGTCCATGACTTGACCACCAAATTTCTCGGCAACAATGCCAGTGCGAATGCCCTTACGTGCTGCATAAATAGCAGCAGCTGCACCAGCGGGGCCACCACCAATAACTAAAACGTCAAACGGATCTTTAGCCGAGAGTTTTGCAGCTTCTTCTTTGGGGCTTGAGGTGTCGAGTTTGGCAACAATCTCTTCGACGCTCATACGACCCTGGCCAAATGCTTCGCCATTCAAGATCACGGTTGGTACGGCCATGATTTGGTATTGATCTACCAAGCCTTGGTATAGCGCCCCGTCAATCATTTCATGAGTCACGTTTGGATTAAGGGCTGCCATCAAGTTCAATGCCTGCACAACGTCAGGGCAGTTGTGGCATGACAAAGAGATGAATGTTTGGAAGCTGAGTTTTGCGTCCAATTTAGTAATGCGGTCAATTACCTCTTGCTCAACTTTGGCTGGGTAACCGCTAGCTTGCAGGATGGCCAAAATAAAGGAAGTCATTTCATGACCCATCGGCAAACCGGCAAAAGTAATACGAGCTACTTGATCAGTTTTGCTAACCGTAAAACTTGGAACATGTTCGCTCTTGCCGTCTGTTTTGACGGTAATCTTATCGGACTGCTCAGCCACTTCATTTAAGAGCTCGAGCATTTGCTGGGAGCTATCGCTTCCGTCTACGCTAGCCACTAAAACAATTGGGCTAACAATCTTTTCAAAATATACCTTTAACTGAGATTTGATATTGGTATCGAGCATGATGATTTCCTTGGGTATTTTTTAGGTGAGTCTATTGGGCAGGATCTGGTCCTCCCCAATAGACTCTCTTAAAGAGAGTCTATGGATGAGCTATTTAACTTAGCAACTTAGATCTTGCCTACGAGATCCAAAGATGGAGTCAAAGTTGCTGCGCCTTCTTTCCACTTAGCTGGGCATACTTCACCTGGGTGAGCTGCTGTGTACTGAGCGGCCTTCAACTTACGTAAAGTTTCAGAAATATCGCGAGCGATTTCATTTGAATGAATCTCTGCTGTCTTAATGATGCCTTCTGGATTGATGATGAATGTGCCACGCAATGCCAAGCCTGCTTCAGGAATATGAACGCCGAATGCATTTGTCAAAGTATGTGTTGGGTCGCCAACGAGTGGGAACTTTGCTTTACCAACAGCAGGAGAAGTCTCGTGCCAAACTTTGTGTGAGAAATGAGTATCGGTTGTTACGATATAAACCTCAGCACCCATTTTTTGGAATTCAGCATAGTTCTCAGCTGCATCTTCAATTTCTGTAGGGCAGTTAAATGTAAATGCTGCTGGCATGAAAATCAAAACTGACCAGTGGCCCTTGAGGGTTTCGTCAGTAACAGTTACGAACTTTCCGTTGTGGAAAGCTTCGGTTTTGAATGGTTGTACTGCTGTATTAATAATGGACATACTGTGCTCCTAGTGTTGGTTAATCAATTTCTTTAGTAACTACTGCAACTGGATGAATTTTGAACCTCAGTTGTTTATTTGTCTAATGAATAAATTTGATAGTTATGATCGATTTTATAGATAATTAACTATTTACCTCATACGGGCTTCTGAAAGGCTATTCAGCCACATTCTTCCCCATAATTTTTTGGTTTTTTATAGGTTTTGGAAGGTTTTGGTGTGCCTTTGGGCTATAGTGCTCTTAATGGCCTAAAAGGCTCATTTTTTACTGATTTTGGAGAAATGACATGAGTTTCATGAAACAAGGATTTATCGCTTTATCCATCGCTGTACTTGCCCTTCTAAGTGCTTGTGTAACCCAAAGCAAATACAACCAATTGGACCAGGCTTATAGCCAACTTCAACAAGCCTACCAAGGTGATGAAGTGGAGATTCGCCAATTGCAAGGTGAATTGCGCATTACGATTCGCGACAAAATCTTGTTCCCAGAGGGTGGTTATCGTTTAAACGCTAAGGCTGAACAAGTTTTGGCAAAAATGGCACCTACGCTATCTGGTTTTAAAAATACCAAGGTGGTTGTTCGTGGCTACACAGACAATGTCTCGATCGGAGCTGAGTTACGCAATCAAGGAATCGCAACCAATCTCGATCTTTCTTCTAAGCGTGCAGATAACGTTGTTGACTATCTCATTCGCAAGGGCGTAAGTCAGAATTTGATTTCTGCGCAAGGCATGGGTGAATCCAATCCGATTGCTTCTAACGCAACTCCAGAAGGCCGCGCTCAGAATCGTCGTATTGAAGTTACCTTGGTTGGTCCAGGTAATTAATTCATTACCCATTTAAAGGATAGAGAATGAAACATTTATTAAAACTTTGTGCAGCAGCAATGGTTGCCATGACATTAGCGGCTTGCGGCACACCGGATATCAAGACATCCTCAGCAGACTTTGTAAAAGTGACGAACGGAATTTTGACCAGCAGCTATGGCAAAACTGTCTACACCTTTGATAAAGATCAGGCTGGCTCAGGCAAATCTGAGTGCGTAGCAACTTGCGCTACAAACTGGCCTCCAGTCTACGTAGAGCCTGGTATTAAGCTCTCCGGTGACTTTTCCTACATTAGTCGTAACGATGGTCAGAAGCAAATGACATACAAAGGCAAGCCGCTGTACTTTTTCGTTAAGGATAAAAATCCTGGTGACAAGACAGGTGATAACGTCAACAATATTTGGCATGTTGTAACGCCGTAAGCTGAAAAATATTTAATGAGTTAAATGTAATAAATGCCACCTTAGGGTGGCATCGCCTTTTTATGAAATTATTTTTATTACTCATCATTAGTCTTTTTGCCTCAGCAAGTAATGCTGAGGACTTGTTAGTTCCCCTCTCAAAATTTGATAATGATTCTCAGCAATTAACAAACAGTAAGGTGCTGGAGTTTTGGGGTTATCACAATTACGACGGTAACGATAACTATCAAAATATTTTGAAGTTCCGTTACTACAATCCCTTGGCGGCAGGTGACTGGCGTGGACGTATACGTCTCGATAGTTCTTATGCATCCAATTACAACTCTATTTCATCGGCTAATAATTCAGGGCAGTACAGTGCGGGAAACACCATGGTTACGATCTGGGGGCAGGACCGAACTTTTCTAAAGCCATTGGGCGCTTTGATTGGTGGCCGCCTTGTATTTCCATTTGGCAATAATGGGCAGTGGGCGGTTGGACCCCAATTAGGCTGGTCATTCATTCCTGAGGTCGATAGCTTGTTGGGCGTGACTGATTTCTCTCCCTTATTGCGCTACATGTACGGTTTTGATACTAAAAATAATAGCCAAACCATTAACCCCAATCAGCCTGCATTGGTCAGAAACCTGCAAATATTCCCAACCATTGGCTTTCAGCTATCTCCAAACACAATGCTGCGTTTTTGGGATGAAAACGGGGCGGTTTACAACTCTGCTGGTGGAGGGTGGTTTGTGCCAATTGATGCCATGGTGACGCATCGTTTCGCAAGGAACTGGGTATTTGCAGTGGGGGCTAGCAAGCAAGTGGTTCAAAGTTATCACCAGTACGACTGGTCTACCTACGCGAAGATCTCCTATAACTTCTAGATCGCAAGCCTTTAAGTGTTAGGCCTACAGACTATGATTACAAAATTAGTATTAACTATTTCCTCATCAATTTTAAATTACATCGGTCCTTTTATGAATAAGAAAATTCTCCTAGCATTCTTATCAGTGTCTACATTATTTACTTCGATGGGTTTGGCTTATGCGGATGAGGAGCTTACGCCAATTCCTAAGATTTCTAATCAGTGGACTGTTGATGTAACGCCTTATGTCTGGCTCCCTAATGTTAGTTCTACACTCAACTACAAAGGTCAATACCTGAATACTGCTGATGCGAACATGAATAACATTATTAGCAATCTGAAGTCTGGGGCAATGATTTCTGGAGAGGCGCATTATGGTAGTTGGGGAATGATGGCTGATATAGTCAGCGCTACCTTGCAAAAGAGCGGTACTACATCAGTCACTCCGGCGCCTGGTTACAACTTTAGGGTGGCGATGAAACCTACCCTTCAGCAAACCATGTTGACAGGCGCGGCTACATATAACCTTGTTAACAATAAAGATGCTAATGTTGATGGTTTGTTGGGAGTACGTTGGATTAGCATGACCGCCACGTTGAACCTCGCGCTTGACGGAACAAATTATTCATTGAGCGACTCAAAGACTGTAAGTACCGTTGATCCGATTATTGGCTTTAAAGGGCGCTATCGCATCGCAGATTCCACTTGGTACATTCCTTTTTATGCTGATATCGGCAGCGGAGGTGGAACTACTAATGTTACTTGGCAGGCAATGGCAGGCGTCGGTAAGACTATTGAAAAATGGGTTGATGTCTCCTTGGTTTATCGCGGCCTCTACTATGACATGAGCAGCTCAAAGACAAACGGTGCAGGTTTACTACAAAAGACGACCTTTCAAGGCCCACAATTATCAGCAACATTTCACTTCTAATTCTTTTCTCCCAATAAATAAATGATGAACCCCACTCTAAAAATAACAGCTACTTTAGCGGCAGTAGGTGTTTTTGCATCCTCAACTTTTGCACAAGAAATTCCTGCGCGTGCGGGTATGGTTGCCGCTGAGAAATCAGGTGCTGCAACTGTTTCTGCGAAGCCGGCCGTGGACAGCGTTGACATTGCTAAGAAATTAGCAAATCCAATCGCCAATATGATTTCAGTGCCGCTGCAATACCAATTTAGCCGCGGTGTAGGCCTAAATCAGGGCGGCTCCGAGCAAACTTTATTATTTCAGCCAGTCATGCCATTCAATTTAGGTGGCGGCGACACATTCATCGTTCGCCCTATTGTTGCGGGTGTTAGAGAAACTAGTGTGCAAACTGCGCCTGGCCAATCATTTTCTGGATACGGTATTGCTAGCGTAACTCTTGAATCTTTTTATGCACCCAATACCAACTCCTCTTGGATTTGGGGTATTGGCCCGTATGCGCAATCACCATCCGGTAATAGCGGTAAGTTTGGCTCACAACAAACTGGTGCCGGCGTGACTGCTGTTGTCTTGAATCGCGAAGGTCCATGGACTTATGGCTTGCTTGGTTACCAATCCTGGAACGTAGGCGGCAATCCAACTTTTGGCACACAAAATAATTTGTATGGACAGCCTTTTGTTGCTTACACCGATAAACAGGCTTGGACATATACGGCCAATATGGAAGCGCAATATAACTTCGATACGCATCGCACATCAAACCCTCTATATGTAGGCGTTTCCAAATTGGTGGTAATTGATGGCGTGCCTTTCTCCTTTGGTGCAGGTCCTATGTATTACGTCAGCAATACACCCGGTGGGCCATCTGGTTGGGGTGCGCGTGCAACAGCAACCCTGGTTATTTTGAAGTAATTCGCTGTAGAAGTGCTAATTTAAAAAAGATAGAAAGTTAATCATGAAACAAAAAATGTTTAAAAAATTACTAGCTACTTCAGTTTCTGTTACCTTGGCATTTGCTCCATTGGTGAGTGAAGCCTGTACTAGCTTCTTGCTTAAAGGTAGCGATGGCGGCTATGTATATGGACGCACGATGGAGTTTGGTTTGCCCTTGAATTCGCAGCTCACTACTATCCCAAGAGCTTATAACCACCAAGGAATTGGTGTTGATGGTAAATATGGCTCAGGTCTGAATTGGACTGCAAAATATGCTGTAGTTGGCATGAATGCGCTTGGCTTACCAGAGTTAGTAGATGGTATGAATGAAAAGGGTCTCATCGGAGGCGTACTTAACTACCCAAATAGCGCTGCTTACCAGGCGGTTACCCAAGCTGAATCAGCAACAAGTATCAATTCAGTACAGGTACTCACTTATGTTTTAACAAATTTTGCTACCGCCGATGAAGTGAAGGCTGGTCTACCAAAGATCAAAGTGAATGGTGCTAAGTTAGCTGTTTATGGAAATCAGACTCCACCAGTGCACTATACATTTCATGATAGCAACGGAAAAAGTATTGTGGTTGAGTACTCCAAAAATGGATTATCAATTATCGATAACCCAACCACTGTGTTGACAAATGATCCTCCGTTCCAGGATCACCTTAATAGCATTGGAAATTACGCCAACCTATCAAAGGTAGAAAAGCCACCACTAGTCATTAATGGCGCAACTTATGCAGCCCCAAGCTCTGGCAATGGACTGCATGGCCTTCCTGGGGACTTCCTGAGCCCAAGCCGTTTCATTCGCGCACTATTTTTATCCAATTCAGTACCAACAACTTTTACTAACGCTCAGATGGACGGTGCCGCCTGGCATATTTTAGGAAGCTTTGACATTCCTCCTGGATCCGTAACCTTGCCAGCTAGCAATCCTTACGGTGGTGGCACTGGTGGCTATGAAGTAACCGAATGGAGCATTGTGGCAAACAATAAAACCATGGTTTACAACGTCAAGATGTTTGAAAACAATAACACCTACGCATTTGATCTGAATAAGATGGACATGAATGCCAAGGAAATGAAGTACGTTAAATTAGCTCAGCCAAAAATGATCATTCCAGTGAATTAATCAATTGAATTTGGTAGCTCAATATTGAAAGAGGCTCGCTTGTCGAGCCTCTTTTTTATCAAATCGATAGTTGCTATTTATGTACTCAGTAGTATTTTGTAAATGACAGTTTTATAGAGGCCCTCAGTGAATCTAAAATCTAAAATTATTAATGTAGCCTTACTAGGTCTTTTCTCTGGTCTAGCATCAGCAGTCCAGTTGATTGATCCACCATCAACACCAAAGATCACCAACATCACTGTCTTTGTGGCCAAGAAAATTGTCACAATGGATCCGGCAATTCCAAATGCGACTGCTGTTGCTGTTGCGGATGGCCGTATTTTGTCGGTGGGCTCATTGGAAGATATGAAGCCATGGACTAGTAAATATCCAACACAAATCAATCGACAGTTTGCTGATAAAGTAATTTATCCAGGCTTTGTTGAGCCGCATGCTCACGTCCTATTGGGCGGCATTTTATTTAACAAGCCTTTGGTTACTCCTTCGCCGATGCCTAACCCATGGGGCGCTCCTTTCGCAGGCGTGCCTAATATGCAAGCAGCTATGGATGCATTGAAGAAGTATTCCAACGACATTAAAGATCCCAATCAAACACTCCTGGCTTGGGGCTGGGATGAAGTTGCGATGGGCAAGGTTCCTGATCGCCAATTGCTGGATCAAGTTTCCAGCACTCGCCCAATCATTCTGTGGAATGGCTCCGGACACGACATGTATGTCAATAGCGGCATGATCAATCACTATGGCATTACTCCTGACAAAGTAAAAGGTATTCCAGGGGTGGGGATTGATAAAAATGGTCAACTAAATGGCCAATTTATTGACTTGGCGGCTGTAATGTATGTCATGAAGGTGGCTGGCAAGGACATCCTAAAGCCAAATGAAGTTCCGAATGATTACCTTTATATGAGTGATTTGATGCAGCAGGCTGGAATTACCACCACTGGTGATTTAGCTTTTGGTTCGCTGAATCTGGAAGCAGAATTAAGAATGGCTACGATGTTTTCTAAATCACCGGCTAGCTCTATTCGAGTAGTTCCTGTTATTTATGCCGATCCATTTAAAGCAAAGTATGGTGACCAGTCAATACAGGAAGCCTTAAATCTAAGTCAAAACGATAACGACCAGTTAATTTTTCAGGGCGTTAAATTCTATAGCGATGCAGGATATATGCCAGAGACGATGCGCATGGAGCATCCAAGTTTCGTTAATGGAACTATTGGCACATCTACTTACAAAACAGCTCAGGATTTCTCGGTTGCCATGAAGCCTTGGTGGGATGCAGGCTTTCATATCCATGTTCATAGCAATGGTGACGTAGGTAATGCTCACACAATTAATGCTTTGCAGCTTCTACAAGACTCCAAGCCGCGCTTTGATCATCGTTTCACCGTCAATCACTTTGGTATTCCTACAACTGCAATGGTGGCTAAGATTAAGGCCCTTAATGCAGTTGTAAGTGCAAATATTACTTATGTGTCTGAGCGTGCAAAACTGCAATATTCTGCCCTTGGTATGGATCGCGCGTCTTATGCTACCCGGGTTGGTACATTGGTACGTAATGGCATCGTGACCTCTATACATTCGGATGCTCCAGTTGCCGCGCCTGATCCATTAAAAGAGGCGTGGACTGTGGTTACTCGTCGCGATGTTTATAACGATGGCAAAGTATGGGCACCAGCAGAAGCATTGTCTGCAACTGACGCTATGAAGATGGTGACGATTAACGCCGCCTACACATTGGGTGTTGAAGATAAGGTCGGAAGCATTGAGGCGGGAAAGTTTGCTGACTTTGCTGTGTTAAATGCTGATCCGCAAACCGTACCTGCAATCAAGATTAAAGATGTTGGGGTATATGCAACCGTTTTAGGGGGCAAGGTTATTCCAGTATCAGAAACCAAGAAGCCTAGACCTTTGGAATAATTCCTTAGATTAAGTTAGTTCCTTTAGTTCCAATATAAAAGCCAACCTTCGGGTTGGCTTTTTAACTATTAATGCGCTCTTCGAGAGGAATGTATTACGTCTGAGAAAAGGCTACCAAGTCTGAGGTAAGGTTGATTGCCAGTGTGAGTAAAGAGGCATTGAAAATGAATGCAGTAATACCTTGTAGCATGACTAAAAAACGAATTCTGGTGCTGGCAATATTGACATCGGCCGTTTGGCAGGTCAGTCCAATCACCATTGAAAAGTAAAGGAAGTCTACATAACTTGGCTTTAATTTAGAGGCAAAAAGTAGGGGCGGCTCTTGATTTTTTTCATATTCTTGATAGTAGACATGGGCATAGTGCAAGGCAAATGCAGTATGTACAAACAACCAAGAGATTGCGTATGTTCCTAAAGCCAGGTAGACATGGCGAATGGCTAAATTGATGGGAAGGGTTTTAATGCCCGAGAGGATGATCACAATGGTGATTAAACTTGCTGCTGCTGCCAGAATAATGATGAGCAAAATCATTGCAGCACCATCATCCTCCTTCTTTGAAAGAGCCAAGATATTCTCTTGGGTTGAAAAGAACATCATGCTGTAACTCAGGATCAAATACAGGCTACCTGCTAATACCCAGGATAGGGCCATGCTAACGGCGGCAGTTGTATTTAGGAGAAGTAGAAAAAATGCCCCAAGCCCAGTGGCAGCCACGATCAGGAGTCTAGAAGTGGCGCTAATATGGTGCCAATGTTGTGTCCAGTGATATGCTTTCATATTGCCTATAGTATGCACTTAAAATGAACGCTATTTTCCAGCTCCTACCCCCAATCTGAGTTGGATAATGATAGAAAATATAGATATTAAGATTAATCAAGGAAATTGAGCGTGCGATCAAATAATAAAAGTTGGACTCTTGTGGTGGGCGCGCTTCTTATTGTCGCCGCCTGTATTTTGTCTTATATATTGACCAAGCCAGCTGAGGCGGATGTGTCGTTCTTAAACCAGCCCTTGATGTCTATTGCCGCCCTGGCTGCATAAATCCTACGGATTATTTCTAATACCTACTTCACTATGAATCTTTTTTTTAAGTCTATTTCAAGGCGTGCTGCTTTGGCTTTGCTAGCGGCCTCGTTTTTGGCTGGTTGCCAGTCTACTGGTCAGGATGGTAAGCCGCTGACTCCCGCAGAAATTATGCAAAAGCGTGATGCCACGATCAAAATGTCGAAGACAGGTCTCGATGCTTTAATTAAACAAAAGCCAGATGTCCAAAAAGAGATTGATCAGGCTGCTGGCTATGCAGTCTTTACAACCACCAATGTGAATATTGTTTTAATAGTGCTAGCACGTGGAGAAGGTGTTTTGTTTGATAAGCGCCGTACGGACCCTATCTTTATGCAAGCGCTCAAAACCGGTGAAGGTCTAGGTGCCGGATATCAAGATCAATATCAAGTGGCAATCTTTAAGACTCCTGGTGCAATCGACCAGTTTTTATTGACTTCAATTGATGGTCGACGTGGGGGTCTTGATGTAGATGCCAATTTCTCGGCTGGATCTGGCGGAACCATTCGCTCGTTTAATCCCGAGATTACCTTTTATACAGTTGGCCTCTCTGGGTATGATCTTCAGGCTAATTACGGAGGCACTCTCTACCTGGTCGATCAGCAACTCAATAGCGCTTCAACCCTAGATAACTTACCAAAGAAGAAGCAATAAACGTTATCTACTGGTATTTCTCTATAGAAACCCAGCTGAACGAGAGTAGATTGGTATGTAACTTAATCTCTCTGAAAGGCTGATATGAGCAAAAAACCATTAGATATGAGTGCGATACCAGGGCAACAAAGAGCTGTGGATGCAACTAAGGCTGCTGGGCGCGTAGCGATTGAGAGTGCTCAAGCCATTGCGCAAATTAATCAGCAGGCTACACAAGAATTGGCTGGCATGATTCAAAAGCGCGTATCTGAGTTGATGAAAACTCAGGATCCTCGCTCTGCATTTGAGTATGTCCATGCTGAGGTATTGCAAGATGCTGCTAAAGAGATTTCTCAATATCACAACCAATTACTTCAGGTTCTCAAAAGCGGTAATAAAGAATTGGCGGATATTGCTGAAACCATGATTCAAGAATCCAAGGCGGATTTAATACACTTTGTAAATGATGCTACAGATAACGCGCCAATTGGTAGCGAAGCTTATGTATCTGTATTTAAAACGTCATTTAACAATGCTTTGCAGAATTTTGAATTGATTCGTGCTGCAATGGCGGACTCGTTCACTAATTTTGAAAAGAGCGTAGAAAATGTCAGCAATCTTGCAAGTCCTAAGGGCGCCTCAAAGAAGAAGGGTTAAGACTTTAGGGAATTAATACTGTTGTTGAAATTGCAGGGCGGTTTTGATGGTTTGGAAATGAATATCTACCGTAGATTCAATTTCTTTGCCATAGCCGCCCGCCATTGAAAATGCAATAGGAAGCTGGCGATCTAGTGCGAACTGAAAAACCATTTCATCGCGTAAGCGCATTCCATCTTTGCTCACTTTTAACCTTCCTAGGCGATCGCCCTCATGGGGGTCTGCTCCAGCCAAGAAAATAAGGCAGTTCGCCTTGAAGCGCCCATCGAGTTGATCAAGGCAATCTGCTAGGGAGCGCAAGTAGGTTTCATCATTACAGCCATCAGGCAAACCCAAATCAAGATCACTCTCTTCTTTTTTGAATGGAAAGTTATTCTCGCCATGGATTGAAAGGGTAAAGATAGATTCATCGTTTTGAAGAATAGACGCCGTGCCATTACCTTGGTGAACATCTAAATCAATCACGGCAATTTTGAGAGATGAGCTCACTTCCTTTTGCAGGGTACGCGCAGCAATAGCTGAGTCATTAAAGACACAAAAACCACTACCGGTATCTCGATAAGCATGATGAGTCCCACCAGCTAGATTGGCAGCAATACCTTCTCGTAAGGCAGTTTTGGCTGCAGCTACTGTAGCTCCAGCTGAGCGGCGTGAGCGCTCTACCATTTGCCCGCTCCACGGAAATCCAATTTCTCTTTGCTCCTGTGCAGATAGCTTGCCCTC
Source organism: Polynucleobacter sp. JS-Polo-80-F4 (assembly GCF_018881965.1). Classification (GTDB taxonomy): domain Bacteria; phylum Pseudomonadota; class Gammaproteobacteria; order Burkholderiales; family Burkholderiaceae; genus Polynucleobacter. The sequence continues at coordinate 401,994 of NZ_JACVPI010000001.1, read as the reverse complement.
AATGACTTTAATGAGGTAGCTTGGATCATGGGCATACAGGATCTGAGTATCTGTTGCGGGCGGCGCTTCCACAAGCTCTATATTTTCCTGGGTGCCAACTAAGTCGCGCAAGCGAGAGTATTTTTCCATTGGGAAGCGATGTCCCGCCGGAAGGGGCAAGACAAAATGATCTGTGTAAAAGGCCTTCACGCTTTTCTTACGCTTCTGTCACACTTCTCTCGCATATTCCTTTAGGGTATCCAAGGAGACTGTCTCCAATGCCTTGATGTGAGTGCTTTCGAGCTTAATCAATGGAGCGCAATTGGCATTCAATGCTTCTACCCAGCGATTGATGCATAAACACCATTGATCACCCGAAACTAATCCCGGAAACTGATACTCTGGTCTTGGGGTAATTAAGTCATTCCCCTTGTGGAGGCTAAATTGCAAAAACTCATTTGTGACAATAGCGCAAACCAAATGACTGCCCACATCCTCTTCATTGGTTTTGCAGCATCCGTCTCTAAAAAACCCCGTTAGGGGATCAAAGGAGCAGGGAATGAGGGGCTCCCCAAATACATTTAGCGCAATCTCTTTTTGCATAGCAACCTTAAAATGAATGTGTCAGCCAGTTTATTGAATAAGCCGTAAACTTGCTGAACAATGACTCAGTTAGAAAAACTTACCTTGTTTTACGATGGTGCTTGCCCTTTGTGTCAGGCGGAGATTCTTTTTCTATCTGGACGAAATCAAGCTAATCTACTGGATTTTGTTGATATTAATTCTGAGCAGTTTGATCCACATAAGGTTGGCGTCTCGTGCGAAGCTGCATTAGCTGCAATGTATGGTCAGTTTGCTAGTGGACAATTAATACAAGGTGTTTCTGTATTTCCGGAAGCCTATCGTCGAGCTAACTTGCCGCGTCTTGCCTGGCTCTTCTCCAGAAAGTCTTTGCAACCATTTTTGAAATTAGGCTACCTCTTTTTTGCTAAGAATAGACATGCTATTTCCAGTCTATTGGGGCCAGCAGCATTGCGTTTAGTGAAGTCAAAATCAGCATCACTATGAAGATCGCTCGTTTATTTTTGATAGCCTCCTTGTTTTGTGCATTAGTGCCGAGTGGCTTTGCTCGTGATCCACTGGAATTGCCGCCCCATTTAAGCTCTGCAAAACTTCAGGGCAGTGGGCGCCTTACTTGGTGGGGTTTGCATATTTATGACGCCTCCTTTTACCGAGTGGGCTCACTTGCTTCCCCTGAATTTGCGCTAGACATGCGGTATCAAAAATCATTTTCCGGAACCTCCATTGCTAATCGCAGTGTTGAGGAGATGAAACGCATTGGCGTACCAGATGCTCAGGCAGCAGCTTGGGGGAGGGAGTTAACTGCCTTCTTGCCTAATGTAGAGTCGGGACAAACATTGACTGCGATCTACTCTCTAAAGCAAGGCACAACCTTCTATTTCGATGGCAGGCAAATAGCACAAATACCGGGGGCAGATTTCTCGAAAGCATTTTTTGGAATCTGGCTAGATCCAAAAACAAGTGCACCAAAACTTCGAACAGAGCTGCTAGGACAATCTTGTCCACCACCACTTTTTACTGAGGCTTGCTAATCTATGAAATCACTTCTTACACGATGTATCTTGTTAGCGCTCTGTAGTTTATTTTTAGCTTCTTGCTCTACGCCACAAGTTTCTCAATATGCTTCTGAAAAGCCTGCACTGGATTTAAGTGAGTATTTTTCAGGAACGATTGATGCCTATGGCATCTTTACGGATCGTAGTGGCGAAGTGAAAAAGCGTTTTACCGTATTAATCAAGGCCAATTGGACTATGGTTAATGGTAAGAAGGTGGGTACACTAGATGAGAGCTTTGAGTATTCTGATGGCACAAAGCAAAAACGCATCTGGACCCTCACTGAGCAGTCCCCGGGTAATTTCATTGGCAGGGCGGATGATGTAGTGGGAGATGCTCAGGGCCAATTGGCTGGAAATGCCCTGAATTGGACTTATACCCTTGCCTTACCCGTAGATGGCACTATTTATAACGTCCAATTTAACGATTGGATGTACCTCATTACCCCTAAAGTAATGCTTAATAAGGCCAAGATGAGTAAGTTTGGCATTGAGCTAGGCGAGGTCACCCTCAGCTTCTATAAGCGCTAAGCAAAAGGGCTGGATTTGTGTCACACTTTCTTGGAGGGCGCCGTTGAGCACCTAACCCAAGGAGATCCAAATGAATATGAAATTAAAGCAAGCTTCGATTGTTCTATCAGCGGTTGGAATCTTATCTTTAGTAGCCTGTCAATCGATGGAGCAGGGCACAGGCCAGAAAGCCAGCGCAAGTCTAGATTCAAGATCAGGATCACAGGCCAAGGGTGATGTGACTTTTACCTGGCAAGGTAATGATGTCCTCATCAACGGTAAGTTCTCTGGTTTAAAACCAAATTCAGAGCAAGGATTTCATGTTCATGAAAAGGGTGATTGCTCGGCTCCAGATGCAATGAGCGCAGGTGGCCACTTTAATCCTGAGACAAAATCACATGGCATGCCTAACAGTGGCATGAATCATGCGGGTGATCTGCCAAACATTAAATCAGATGCGAGTGGTAACGCTACTTATACAGCGAAGTTACATGGCTTTGCTGTAAACACTGGACCAACTGGCATCGTAGGCCGCTCAGTTGTAGTGCATCGCGATCCAGACGATTACAAATCTCAACCCGCTGGAAATTCTGGGCCACGTATTGCATGTGGTTTGATTAAGTAATCAGCATTTATTTAAATACATTAAAAGAGATACAGGGCATTTCATGAGAATCGAAGATACCGATCCAGCACGTCACGCGGGGATTGAATATCCAATGGAAGTGGGTGCCCCTGTATTTGCGCCTATTAAGGTTACCGAAGAAAAAGACAAAGCTGTCAATGTTGCGCGCCAAAACGCAAAGCTGGAATATGACCGCATCATGGAGCAGGCTGAAGTCTTAATGAAGCAAGCCAAGGCCCTGCAAGCAAGGTTAGACGCTACTGAAATGGTGCACAGCGCTAAATTTAGCTTTAATCCCATTCATGGAAAAATTTATCATCTCTACTACGACAGTAGAAATAATGTAAACCTGCTCATTCAGAATGGCCCAAGTGGTTGGAGCTGCGGGATTCCAGAAGGCTGGACATATTCAATGGCAGTCAAGAAGTTAGGCGATAGTACTTGGGCAGTGATTGAAGAAGAAGGCGCCCTTACGGTATTATGATTTTTTATAAAAAATATATAGGTGACATGTGACAAAAGCAAGAGTAGTTAGTCTTACTGAACTTGGTAGCGCGGACGTAATCAAGGTAATTGACAAAGAGTTGCCACCACCTGCAAAGGGTGAAGTACAGATTCGTCAAACGGCCATTGGATTCAATTTCATTGACGTATATCAGCGCTCTGGCGTTTACCCATTAGAAATGCCTACCGGTCTGGGCCATGAGGCTGCCGGTGTTGTTGAGTTGGTGGGTGAAGGCGTTACTGACTTTAAAGTGGGCGATCACGTTGTGTATATGAATGCCGGGATTGGCGCATATGCAAGTGCACGAAACGTGGCAGCTGAAAAATTGGTTCAGATACCTAGCAATATTTCTGATGAGGTAGCTGCTGCTGTTTTCTTTAAAGCGATGACTGCGCAATATCTCGTGCAAAAAACTTATCAAGTTAAGGCTGGTGATGTGGTGCTGGTGCATGCTGCTGCCGGTGGTGTTGGTCAAATTTTGGCTGGCTGGGCAAAAGCATTGGGTGCGTTTGTTGTTGGTACCGTTGGATCCCCGGCAAAATTTGCAGCTGCTAAAGAAGCGGGCTGCGATGCGGTGGTTGATTACTCCCAACCCCATTGGGTGGAAGAAGTTCTAAAGGCTACTGGCGGAAAAAAGGCCAATGTTGTCTACGACTCAGTAGCAAAAACTACTTTCTTGGGTTCATTGGATTGCACCGCTCCATTCGGTACAGTTGCCTTGTTTGGGGCTGCTTCTGGACCAGCGCCAGAGATTCAGCCAGAAATCCTCAACAAGAAGGGCTGTCTGTTTTTGACAAGACCTTCTGTATTTCCGCATAACGCAACTTCAGCTTTGTTAAAAGAAAATGCTAAAGCAGTATTCGATGCAATTGCTAAAGGTCATGTCAAAGTGCAAATCGGTGCTAAGTTTTCTTTGGAGCAGGCTGCAGACGCGCATCGTGCTGCTGAAGGAAGAAAAGTTTCAGGCGCTATTGTGATGATGCCTTAAGCTTAAGTGTCCTAGCGTACACAAGCCCCGTTGTTTTTTCCAGTGGGGCTTTTTTATGTCTAAATCAGTCGTACTATTGAAGTATGAAAGCACTGCTAAAAATTATTATTTCCACTCACCTCATTTTGATGAGTGCTTGGGCTCTGGCGCAAATTCCAGAGACGCAACAATCACAGGGAGTTTCTTATATCACCGGTGGCGTAGGTGAGGGCGAGACGGTTGCGATTCTTGCTGAAGCAAAGCAGTGGCCTTTATTATTGGAAATGTCTCAAATCGAAAATGGTAGAGGTGTTTGGATATTTGGGGCATCTATCAAAATTCTGAATAATGCAAAGCAGACAATTTTTAATGCACAGGCTGATGGACCTTATATGTTGATCAATCTTGAGTCGGGTAACTACTTTATAGAAGCAACTTATCAAGACGTAATCCAAAAGAGAGCACTATCCATCAAGCCTGACTTGCCTCAAAAGATTTCCCTGTTCTGGAAATAGAATCCAACTAAATGACGCAATGCGTCATAAGCCTAAACAGTGAATTTAGTCTATAGTTTCCTGATCAATAAAAATAATTAGGAGGCTGATGAATGAAGCGCTTTTCAACTAAACATAGTTTTGGCATATTGCTTGCTGCAGTATTGGTTTTGATTTCCTCTATTAGTAACGCCCAGAATTCTGCGGCAGCGGGTGCCCAAGGCAAGACTGAGATACTTTGGCTTGGACAGGCCGGCTTTCGAATCACAACTCCGCAAAAGAAAGTGATTTTGGTCGACCCCTGGATTACTGGTGGACCTAAGACACCGTCGATCTATAAAAATGATTTGGCAGCGATTGGGCCGGTTGATTTGCTACTAGTGACACATGCACACGTTGATCATATTGGCGATGCACCTGCAATTGCGAAGGCGAATAATACCAAGTTGTATGGTCCGGCTGACATGGTGACGCCACTCATTTTCTTGGGAGTATTGCCTGCAGATTTGGGCCACCGTTTTAACAAAAGTGGCAGCGTTAGTCCTTTGCCCGGGGTTAAGGTAACGGCTGTAAAGGCGGAGCATTCCTCTCTCTATGTTCACAAAAATCCTGCGACAGACAAAATGGAAGCACATCATGCAGGCGAAGCAATGGGTTACATCATTGAGTTGGAGAATGGCTTCAAGATTTGGGATATGGGCGACACAGGATTATTTGGCGATATGAAATTTATCGGCGAGTATTACAAACCAGATTTAGTGATGATTCCCATTGGCGGTAATTTCACAATGGGTCCAGAGGATGCTGCATATGCATTGCGCACTTGGGTTAAGCCAAAAATGGTTATACCAATGCACTACAACTCCAACCCCATGGCTAAAGGCACATTAGCCGAGTTTCAGGCGGCAATGAAGGGTAGCAATATCAAAATCATTCCGATGACTGAAGGTGAAACTGTTCAGTTCTAATGAGTTTTTATTCCATTCATTCCGGAGTTTTCTTTTGATTTCAATTTCCAATGAAGTGAGGGAGCAGCTTGCCCCTCATGGTGTTCTTTCTGCTGCCGTATATCTTGGTAACTTCTTATTAGTTACCGGACGTACATCTGCGGGAGAGCCTACTGGCATAGCGCCAGATATTTGTCGTGCAGTAGCAGAGCGCTTAGAAGTTTCGCTTGATTTAACGGGTTACGAAACCCAAGAGGAAGTAGTGGATGCTGCCGCTAGTGGAAGATGTGGAATTGTTTTGGTAGGTTCTGATCCAGCACGTGCGCAAAAGGTCACTTTTACGCCTGCTTATGCTGAGCTGGAGGCAAGTTACTTGGTGCCGGCGGACTCACCTATTCAAGATATTTCCCAGGTAGATCAACCAGGGGTTCGCATCGCATCCTTCTTTAAGAGCGCATACGATCATTGGTTGCAACGCAATCTAAAGCATGGCACGCTAGTGCATGCTGATAGCTTGCAAGCGAGCAATGAGCTTTTCCTTAGTGAAAAGTTGGATGCATTGGCTGGCCTGAAAACGGGATTGGTTTCATTTTCAAAGAAAGTCCCCGGCTCACGGGTCTTAGATGGTCAATTCACTGGTATTCAGCAAGCAATCGCCACCAAGAAATCGAATCTAGAGGCAATCACATTTTTAAGTGCATGTGTTGAAGAATTCATTCGTAGTGGTTTAGTGACGGATTTGATTCGACAGTATCAAGTGCAGGGTTTGGCTGCTGCACCTTTAAATCCAAGTTTATTAGAAAAATAATATGAAAAAAATCGTTTTCACATTGAGTCTGTTGCTGGGGTTATTGGCTTCCCATATTGCAAATGCTCAAACTGGCGCCTATCCCAATCGTCAAATCAAAATCATTTCTCCGTTTGCTACTGGTGGCATTGCAGATGGATTCTCCAGAATCATTGCGCAGGGATTAAGTGAGGCCTTTGGGCAGCCTGTGATTGTGGAAAACAAAACTGGTGGCGGTGGCAATATCGGCGCAGATTTTGTGGCCAAGTCGCCAGCAGATGGTTACACCTTAATTATGGGCAGCATTGGAACGCATGCAGTGAATCCCTATTTGGTGAAGAGCATGCCCTATGACCCACTGAAAGATTTTGTACCAGTGGTCTTTGTGCTCGATGCTGAAGGGCTGTTGGCAGTCAATCCAAATCTACCAGTAAAGAACGTGCCTGAGTTGATTGCCTACTTAAAGGCAAACCCTGGCAAAGTGTCTTATGGTTCAGGTGGTATTGGCACTGCTAGCCACTTAGCGGGAGAGCTATTCGTCATGACGGCTAAAGTGGATATGACGCACATTCCTTACAAAGGCAATGCCCTAGCAATTACGGATTTGATTGGTGGACAAACTCAAGTGATGTTTGCAACGATGCCCACTATTCTTCCTTATGTAAAAAGTGATAAGTTAAGAGGTCTGGCCGTTACTGGCGCAAGCAGGGATCCATCGATGCCAGATTTGCCAAGCATTAGTGAGACCTTGCCAGGATTTGATGTGAAGAATTGGATTGGTCTATTTGCACCAGTGGGAACACCACCAGCGATTGTTAAAAAATTGCATGATGAAGTTGCTAAAATCATGCAACAGCCAGCAGTGCAAAAGAAGCTTGAGTCAGAGGGGGCAAAGTACTACGCAATGACTCCAGAAGTATTTGGGGCGTTTCAAAAGAAAGAATCTGTCCGCTGGGGCAAGATCATCAAAAGTGCTGGCATTAAGCCGGAATAACTAATTTTTTAAGGACAAAGAGATGACTAAAATTGCAGTGGTATTTCACAGTGGCTATGGCCACACAGTAAAACAAGCAGAGGCAGTTGCAAAAGGTGCTAACGCTACATTGGTTGCAATTGATGCCGAAGGAAATTTGACTGATGCACAGTGGACGACTGTGAACGAAGCTGATGCCATCATTTTTGGTTCACCAACTTATATGGGTACTGTCAGCTGGCAATTTAAAAAGTTTGCTGATGCGAGTTCTAAGCAGTGGTTTTCTCAGCAGTGGAAAGATAAAGTATTCGGCGGATTTACTAATTCAGCCACTATGAATGGTGATAAGCATTCCACATTGCATTATTTCTTTACCCTGGCCATGCAACACTCCGGCTTATGGGTTGGTACTGGTCTAATGCCTTCCAACTCTAAAGCTGCTAAGCGTGACGACGTTAACTATGTTGGTTCCTTTGCTGGAGCAATGATGCAAACTCCTTCAGATGCCAGTGCGGATGAGGTGAATGTTGGGGACTTAGAGACTGCCAGACTCTATGGCCAGCGTATTGCAGAAATTACTAAGCGCTTTAAGTAACTTTGGTAAGCTTGCTGTTTGCTAAGTGCTTGATTTGACAAAGAAAACCACCTGCGGGTGGTTTTTTCTTTCTTGTTCGACTAGGTTTATAATTTCATAAGTAATTGAATTGAAAGGGATTATTCCCTTAATTCCACTTTTGCCGGTTTGACAGCCCCTATGGGCTCTTGGACAATGCTTGGGGTGGTTTGAATCAAGCCATTGCCTTACATGACAGCCAATACCTCCTTCTCCTCCATTGCGCCACATCTCATGCTCGAAGCTCGCGCACTGTGCTGTGTTCGTGGTGAAAGACGCTTATTTCAGGATCTGAATTTAACAGTCTCAGCCGGGGAGTGTCTGCATGTTCGTGGTGAGAACGGCGTTGGAAAAACGAGTCTGTTAAGACTGTTGACGGGTTTATCCAAGCCAGAGGCTGGAGAAATTCTATGGGGCGGGCAATCGATTTCTAAAGACGCATCTACCTATCATCGTGAGCTTTTATTTCTGGGACATCGAGATGCCCTGAAGGAAGATCTTACGGCGCTAGAAAATGTGCAGCTATATGCAGCTCTTGATGGTGTTGCGCTTTCTGATGAAAAAGCATTGTCTGCTCTATGGCGTTTTGGTTTACGTGGACGTGAGCATTTAACAGTCAACTGTTTGTCGGCTGGACAAAAGCGCCGTGTCTTAATGGCTCGCATGCTGACACGTCAAGCCAAATTATGGATATTGGATGAGCCTTTTAATGCGCTTGATATACATGCTATGCAAGCTTTGCAAGGCTTGATTGGTGAGCATATAGAGCAGAGCGGTCTGGTGATATTCACCAGCCATCAAGAAGTAAGCCTTCCATCTCTGAGGGTGCTTGAGCTATGAATGCCTTATTAGCGATCATCCATCGCGATTTACTTTTGGTAATGCGCCGTAAGAGTGAGGTGCTCACAGCACTATTCTTTTTTGTAGTGGTTACGAGTTTGTTTCCATTGGGCATTGGCGCAGATATGGCGTTACTACGCAAAATTGCCCCTGGCGTTCTATGGGTCGCGGCCCTGTTGTCGACCTTGTTGGGCCTGCATCGTATGTTTGCAGCAGACTATCAAGATGGCTCTTTAGAGCAGCTCGCTTTATCGCCCCAACCTATGGTGCTACTGATAACCGGAAAAATTATTGCTCACTGGTTTGTGTGTGGTTTGCCACTCGTACTCTTGGCCCCAGTGATTGGCATTCAGTTTGATCTGGATGCTAGCTCTTTATATGTGTTGATGGGCACCCTCTTATTGGGTACGCCAGTGCTATCCTTGCTGGGCTCCATTGGCGCAGCACTGACCTTGGGGGTAAGGGGTGGCGGTATCTTATTAAGCTTATTAATACTGCCTTTATATATTCCGGTGCTTATTTTTGGTGCTGGCGCCGTATATGCAAATAGCGTGGGCTTAGGTACATCAGGTCATTTTTCATTGCTAGGCGCATTATTGATTTTGGCTTTAGCATTTGTTCCTTGGGTAAGTAGTGCCGCCGTCAAGATTGCGATTGAATGACTCAATTAAATAATTTTTCTAACCACCGCTTGGTTAACTGGTTTAAGTTATCCAGCCCTAGTACCTTTTATCCGGTGGCGGGTAAGCTCATTCCATTCTTTTGGGTTCTGACTTTTCTATTTGGCGCTGCTGGTTTATGGGTGAGTTTTTTTGTGGCCCCGGTGGACGCTGTGCAGGGTCAGGGCTATCGGATTATTTTTATCCATGTGCCCGCCTCTTGGATGTCGATGTTTATCTATTTAGTGATGGCTGCATGGGCAGGATTGGGTCTAGTTTTTAATACCCGCTTGTCTGCCATGATGGCGCAGGCACTTGCTCCAATAGGCGCCTGGATGGCATTTCTATCCTTATGGACGGGTGCTTTTTGGGGTAAGCCAATGTGGGGCACTTGGTGGGTTTGGGATGCCCGCCTCACCTCAGAGTTGATTCTCTTATTTCTTTACTTGGGCTTTATTGCCTTACGAGCATCTATCGATGATCCTCGTCGTGCCGACAAGGCTAGCGCTATTTTGGCTTTGGTAGGGGTAGTCAACGTACCCATTATTTATTTTTCTGTGAAATGGTGGAATACCTTGCATCAAGGGGCATCTGTTTCTTTAACAAAAGCGCCGGCCATGGCTCAAACCATGCTGTGGGGAATGCTATTGATGGCTTTATGTCTTTGGATGTACACCATTGCAGTTACCTTAATGCGAGTGAGGGCAATCATTTTGGAGCGTGAAGCCCATGCCGATTGGGTGAGACAATCAATTGAGGTGAAAAGCTGATGTGGAATAGCCCTTCCGAGTTTTTTGCCATGGGTGGCTACGCTCTATATGTATGGAGCAGTTTTGGTGTTTGTGCACTAGTGTTGATATTGGAGCCGCTATTTGTGCGTGCTCGTTTCAGGTCAATAGTGCGCAGGTTAAGGCAAGAACAACTAGCAGAGCAGTTTGATAAAGAGACAAGTAAGTGAAGCCTAGATATAAACGTGCGTTGATGATTGTTGCCGCTCTCGTTGTTATTGGAGTAGCAGCACTTTTAATCTTGAATGCACTTAATAGCAATATCGCTTTGTATGTCACTCCAAGTGATGTGGTGGCTGGTAAAGCTCCCCAAGGTCAGGCTTTCCGAATTGGTGGCATGGTGAAAGATGGGTCGCTAAAGCGCGATGGGCTAACAGTGCACTTTGTCATCACTGACCTCGTTAAAGACATTCCAGTGGCGTATACCGGCATCCTTCCTGATTTATTTAAAGAGGGCAAGGGCGCAGTCATTCAAGGTCGTTTGAATGCAGATGGTGAATTTATTGCCAGCGAAGTACTAGCTAAACACGATGAGAATTACATGCCACCTGAGGCTAAGCATGCCTTAGAGCAGGCTCAAAAAAATGGCAACAATAATGGAAGCGCTAAATGATTCCTGAGTTTGGGCATTACGCTTTAGTTCTAGCGCTTTGTATTGCCTTGATTCAAGGGGTCTTGCCTTTATTGGGTGCGCATTTTGGCCGCCGTGACTGGTTGGTGTTGGCAAGACCTGCTGCACAAACCGTTTTCCTGTTGCTTGCCATTGCCTTTGGAATATTAGCTTGGAGTTTTTACGTTAATGATTTTTCCGTGCTTTATGTTGCTGAGCACTCTAATTCACAGCTGCCGATTATCTATCGATTAGGTGCGGTATGGGGAGGTCATGAAGGCTCGCTGTTGTTGTGGATCTTCTTGCTATCTACTTGGACGATTTTGGTTGCGCAACTCTCCAATGCATTAGATGACTTCATGGTGGCACGCGTCATTGGCGTATTGGGTCTCGTGACTAGTGGTTTGTTGTTATTTGTTTTAACAACCTCAAATCCTTTTGAGCGTTTATTACCTGCCGCTCAAGATGGCCGTTCCTTAAACCCGCTCTTACAAGACCCGGGTTTGGTGTTTCATCCACCAATGCTCTACATGGGCTATGTTGGTTTCTCGGTAGCCTTTGCATTTGCGATTGCGTCTTTATTGTCGGGTAGATTAGATGCTGCATGGGCGCGCTGGTCACGTCCTTGGACTACAGCTGCTTGGGTTTTTCTGACTCTGGGTATTGCGCTTGGTTCATGGTGGGCTTATTACGAATTAGGTTGGGGTGGCTGGTGGTTTTGGGACCCTGTTGAAAATGCTTCATTTATTCCTTGGCTCGTAGGCACCGCCTTATTACATTCTTTAGCGGTTACTGAAAAGCGTGGCGGCTTTAAGAGTTGGACCGTGCTCTTGGCAATTACCGCATTCTCGTTGTCGTTATTGGGTACCTTTCTAGTGCGTTCGGGGGTATTAACTTCGGTTCATGCATTTGCAACTGACCCACGTCGCGGTATTTTCATCCTCATCTTTTTGTCACTGGTGGTTGGATCATCTCTATTGCTATATGCCTGGCGTGCACCTAAAAGCACTATGGGTGGCAAATTTAATCTAAGTTCTAGAGAAACATTTATCTTGCTCGGTAATGTCTTCTTGGTAGTTTCTGCAGGATCTGTATTGCTGGGAACGTTATATCCATTGCTGATTGATGCTCTGCATCTTGGCAAGATTTCTGTTGGCCCCCCTTATTTCAATAGTGTCTTCGTGCCTATCATGGTTCCATTATTGGTATTGATGGGCATTGGTCCTTGGTCAAGCTGGAAGCAAAGCAACTTACTCGCCATCATTAAACGTTTGTGGCTTGCTGGGTTGGTTGCTCTGATCGCAGGTATATCGATCCCATTGATCATGGGCCAATTTACCTGGCTTGCAGGTATGGGCTTCATGCTCGCCTTTTGGGTGATTGCTTCTGGTTGTATGCAAATTGTTCGCCAAGCAAAAGCTGGTAAGCCCACACGCTCTTTTATTGGTATGCAAGTGGCGCATTTAGGTATTGCGGTTTTTGTCATTGGTGTCACGATGGTGGGCGCTTATCAAGAAGAAAAAGATGTGCGCATGTCAGCAGGCGACACAGTAACGGTTGGTGGTTATCAAATTCAGCTGCAGGGCGTCAATGCAGTTCGTGGACCAAATTACCAGGCAATGCGCGGTACATTCATTTTGTCAAAAAATGGCAGTGGTCAGATCAGTCTTTATCCTGAGAAGAGAAGTTACTTCTCATCGACGATGCCAATGACAGAGGCAGCGATTGATGCTGGGCTTACTCGTGATGTCTATGTGTCTCTAGGCGAAGAGCTTGGAGATCAGTCTTGGGCAGTACGCGTGTATTACAAACCTTTTGTTGACTGGATTTGGGGCGGTTGCTTGTTAATGGCTTTGGGCGGCGTACTGGCCATGTCGGATAAGCGCTATCGCTTGAAGCTAAAGAGCAAGTTCTCATGAAGGCTAAGTTTTTAATTCCACTCGTACTGTTTGTTGCGTTGGTAGTCTTTTTGGCTATTGGATTAAATCGTGATCCACATGAGGTTCCGTCTCCGTTAATTAATAAGGCAGCACCTGCATTTGAGATTGCTCAATTGGCTGATTCCAATAAAACATTCTCACCTGCTAGCATGAAGGGCCAGGTGTGGATATTGAATGTCTGGGCATCGTGGTGTGTGGCATGTCGTGAAGAACATCCTGTTTTGGTGGAGCTGGCTAAATCTCAAATGGCACCAGTTATTGGTCTGGATTACAAAGACAAGCGAGAAGATGCTATGGCGATGTTGGCAAAGCAAGGCAATCCCTATACCCTCTCCGCTTTTGATGGCAATGGTCGTGTTGGTATTGATTATGGTGTCTACGGCGTTCCTGAGACTTACATTATTGATAAGGCGGGCGTGATTCGCTTTAAGCATATCGGCCCATTAACGATGGATTTATTGAATCAGAAAATTTATCCGATGCTGACTGAGCTTAAGAAATCATGAAAAACATTTTCTTAATCGCCGTTTGTGTATTAAGTCTGGGTAGCGCCATTGCTAATGAAGCTGCGCCCCTAGCGGATGATCCTTTGACAGAACAGCGTCTCATTAGTATTTCTGAAGAAATGCGCTGCCTGGTTTGCCAGAACGAATCCTTAGCTGGCTCACGCTCTGACTTGGCAAATGATTTGCGTCGTGAAATCCGCACCTTAATTAAAGAAGGCAAGAGCGACGATCAAATTCGCACCTTTATGGTTGAGCGTTACGGTGATTTTGTCTTATACCGCCCTCCAGTTAAACCAGTGACATGGCTGCTCTGGATTGGTCCATTCGTTATATTGGTTATCGGTATTGCTGGTTTATTAATGTACTTGCGACGCAGAAACGGCTTTGTGCCTATAGTCGCTCTGACTGATGCGGATAATCAGAAAATCGATGCCATGCTCAATGCGGCTGATAAGAAAGAAGGATGAATTTAGTGACTAGCTTCTTGATTCCGGCATTTCTGCTCCTGGTATTGGTATTGGTATTGCTACTGAGACCTTTTATATTTCCTGCAAAGAGCAAGGCAACTTCACGTCGTCAGATGAATGCCACTATTTATCGCGAGGAGTTGGATAAATTAGAAGCAGAACATCAATCCGGTGTAATTAACTCGGTTGATTATGAAATTGCCCATGCAGAAATGCGTCAACGTCTTTTTCAAGACACTATTGAAGAAGATGACCGAGAGGTTCCGGGCTCTACCAAGAAAACTGCTGTCGGACTATGTATTTTCATCATATTAATTTCATCAGCACTCTACTTTTCCTTAGGCGACGTTGTTCGCATAGCCCAAAGAAATTCTGAGCAGCCGGTTACTCAAGAGGGTGTTGAAAAAATGGTGGACGAGTTTGCCGTCAAGATGGAAAAGGATCCTACGAATCTCAAGGGCTGGGCAATGTTGGCGCGCTCCTATCGTATTTTGGGGCGTAACGAGGATGCTGCTAATGCTTATGCACGTGCTGGTAACTTTATAGATTCTGATCCGCAATTATTAGCGGATTACGCGGACGTATTGGCTACAAATGCCAACGGTAATTTTTCTGGTAAGCCTTTGCAGTTGATTAATCAAGCTCTTAAGCTAGATCCTAATAATTTAATGGCGCTTTGGCTTTCTGGAACTGCTTCTTATAACGCGAGTAATTACAAGGCAGCAGTACAGACTTGGGAAAAGCTGGCAAAACAAATACCACCCGATACTGATGAGGCGCGTGCTATACAGGGATCCATTGCGGAGGCACGCTCTAAAGGTGGTTTAGCTGCCACCATTGCTTCTCCAGTCCAGGTTGGCAATGGTGGAAAAGAGATCAGCGGCAAGATTGAAATATCTGCAGACCTCAAATCTAAAATGAAGCCTGGGGATATTGTGATGGTGATTGCACGTAAGCCGGGTGAGCGTATGCCAGTTGCAGTCTTAAAAGTGCCTGCAACGGATTTTCCGATGAGCTTTACTTTGAATGATGCCTTGGCTATGAATCCAAGCGCACCTCTTTCACAGTTAACAGAAGCTAGTATTGAAGTGCGGGTCTCTAAGACAGGAATGGCTAAGCCGGAAGCTGGGGATTTAATCTCTAATGCGAAAATCGTTAAGGTTGGCACTAAAGACTTACAGCTCCAGATAGATCAGGTACGTCAGTAAGCTCTAGCCCCTGCCAACAAAGGGCATATTCGTTGCCATAATAGTCATCGAGAGAATATTGCTTTCTAGTGGCAGTTGGGCCATATGTAGTACAGCTTCTCCGACATGATCAACGTCCATGCGCGGCTCCACCTTGATAGATTGATCAGCCTGCATAATTCCAGCGGCCATGCGTTCAGTCATCTCGGTAGCAGCATTACCGATATCAATTTGACCGCAAGCAATATTGAATGGGCGCCCATCTAAGGCAATGGTTTTTGTCAAACCGCTAATGGCATGTTTTGTAGCGGTGTAGGGAGCTGACATAGGACGCGGTGCATGCGCGGAGATTGAGCCGTTATTGATAATTCTGCCGCCTTGAGGGGATTGGGCTTTCATCATGCGAATTGCTTCTTGTGAACACAAGAATGCGCCACACAGATTCGCATTGACTACATTCATCCACTGTTCGTAACTCAAGTCTTCCATAGGAATGGCAGGAGCACCCATTCCGGCATTATTGAATAGGACATCTATGCGACCAAATTTATTGCTAAGGGCTGCAAACAGTTTTTTGACTTCATCGGGCTTACCAACGTCGCAAGAGACGGCAAGGCAATTATTCTCATTGCCGCCGATATCGGTGATCGCTTTCTGTAATTTGTCTAAATTACGCCCGGTTAGAACCACTTGATACCCACCTTTAAGAAGGGCTTTGGCTGCTGCCTTGCCAATGCCAGTTCCTGCGCCGGTGACTAGGGCTACCTTGGTTTTAGCTGAATTCATCATGTTCTTTGGGACGTCTAAAAAGCCTCATCTTATCTCGATTTAGATGTTCAGTTTTGAAACCTTTTCCGAATGCCATGGTCGGGGCATAATGCAAAAAACATAAGAGGTTTTAATGAATTTAATCAGAAGACAAATTTATAACCCCCTGGCTCTAGCAGCTAGCTTTTTTGTACTGCTAATTATCATTTTTGGCGTGTTGTGGATCTTAGTCCCGCCACCACCAAAGTCGATTGAAATGGCTACGGGCTTTCCTACTGGACTCTATTACCAGTTTGGAGAGCGACTGAAGGCGGAGCTCTCTAATGATGGTGTAGATCTGAAGGTTCGCTCAACTGGTGGAACGTTAGATAACTTACGCCTCTTAAATGATCAAAAATCTGGAGTAGATTTTGCGATGGTACAAGGTGGTGTTGCCAAGATCAGTGAATATCCCAATTTGGTGTCCATAGCAGGAATGTTTTATGAGCCAATTTGGGTTTGGTATCGCGAGGGTGCTTTTAAAGCTGATGGCGGTCAACTGAAGATATTGAGTCAGTTAAAAGGCAAGAATGTCTCGATAGGTAATGAGGGGAGTGGTACTTTAGCGCTAACAAAAGATATATTGCAGGCTAGCGGTATTTCTGAAAAAGAATTTAATACGCAGAAGTTAACCCCTGATGAAGCTATAGCCAAGTTAAGTAAGGGCGAGCTGGACGCAGTATTTATTGTGGCCGCAGCAGAAGCGCCGATCTTGAGAAAGTTTTACTCCATCCCGGGTATCCGTTTGATGAGCTTTGACCAGGCGGATGCATATACTCGCAATCTTCCTTACTTATCTAAGGTAACAGTGCCAAGGGGATTATTGAGTATTCAGTATGACCAGCCGCGTCAGGATATTCAGGTTATGGCTGCCACTGCTACTTTGGTGGCTCATGACAATGTCAGCCCAGCATTGGTGTCACTCCTGCTTAGTGCTTCTTACGATATTTTGAAATCATATTCTCGCTTACAAAAAACGGGCGAGTTTCCTTCTAGTTCTGGCTTAGATTTTCCTTTGCATGCGGATGCCGAGATTTATTTAAAGGATGGACCTTCATTCTTGCATCGCCACTTGCCATTCTGGACTGCAGTTTGGGCTGGGCGTTTTGTCAAGATTGTTATTCCATTGCTGGTCATTTTGATTCCATTATTTACTTACATTCCAACAACTAAAAACTTCTTATTGCGCTTGAAGTTAGCTCAAGTGTATGAAGAGCTTAAAGTCATTGAGCGGAATGCCCAAAATCCAGCGCTTAAAGAAAAGAATTTTAAGGATCTCGAGGATATTGAAAGACGTGTTGGCAATATCAAGGTATCCATGTTGGATGCTAAAGAGTTATATGACCTTAAGGGTCATGTGGGTGAAGTGCGTGTACGCTTGAATTTGGTTCACTGAGGGGATTACATGTATAAAACAATTCAAAAAGTGTTGTTGGTATTGGGTATTGCCAGTTCTTTTGGTGTCCAGGCGCAAAGTTACCCCAATAAGCCTATATCCATGGTGGTTCCTCAGACAGCGGGCGGCACTAACGATATTGTGGCGCGCTTGATTGCGCCTACATTTGGCGAATCTATTGGCGCTTCCATTGTGGTTGAAAACAGGCCTGGTGCTGGCGGCAATATTGGCACTCAAAGCGTTGCTCGCTCAGCAAAGGATGGCTATACCTTATTGCTCACTATTAATAGTGCACAAGCTATTAATCCCTCTCTGTATAAGAATCCTGGTTTTGATCCCATCAATGATTTTGTGCCCTTGTATTACATAGGTGCTACTCCATATGTACTGGTATCACCACCAGGATCACCATACAAAACTTTGGCCGATGTTGTTGCTGCTGCCAAGAAGAAGCCTGGTGAGCTTTCTTATGCCTCCGCTGGCAATGGCACCATTAGTCATTTATTGGGTGCGATGCTCAATGCTAGCGCTGGCATTGAGATGCAGCATATTCCATATAAAGGAGTGGCTCCTGCCATCAATGATGTACTG
This sequence comes from Polynucleobacter sp. JS-Polo-80-F4, assembly GCF_018881965.1. GTDB lineage: Bacteria > Pseudomonadota > Gammaproteobacteria > Burkholderiales > Burkholderiaceae > Polynucleobacter. The sequence goes on along the minus strand of NZ_JACVPI010000001.1, from coordinate 384,169 downwards.
GGCGGACAAGTACCTTTGGCGTTTGCAAGTTTGCCATCTGCATTAAATTACATCAAAGCGGGAAAATTACAGGCGATTGCGATTAGTTCTGCAAAGCGATCAAGCGCAGCACCAGAAATTCCGACGATTGCCGAAACTTATCCTGATTGTGTGGGTGAGGTTTGGGTGGCGATCTTTGCGCCAATCGGTATCAGTGCAGATGTTGTAAAGAAAGTTCAAGTAGCAATGGAGAAGACCATGGCTAAACCAGAAGTGCGCGAAAAGTTAACTGCGCAAGGCTTGGATCTTGCCCCCGTACCCACTTCAAAGTTGAGCGCTTTACTCAAAGATGAGTTGGCAAAGTGGGCAAAGATTGTGAAAGCCTCTGGCGCTCAGTTGGATTAAGGCAGTTGAACACACTAAGTTCTGCCGCTTGACCTAAAATAGACACATGACAATTACTGGCCTTGCGCCTACGTTAACCCCTTTAAAGCAGATTGATCAGGCATTGCGTAATGACGGCTATGCAGTCGTATCGGCCGAGACTGTTGCTGAATTTAGTCATGTTGCTTTATCTAGTCTGCAAAATCTCACACAGTTTTGGGAAGATTTACCTCGTGACCCCTATCTGAAGGATGGCGGTCGCTATCGCTTTCGTCGTCATGCTAGTTATCAGATTAAGGGTAATGATCTTGCCTTGGTTCCGCACCGTGCGCATTGGCAGTCACTTGACTACAACGCATTGCATGGCGGGATTGAGCGTTGGTTTGAGCCTATTCAAAGTGAGTTGTTAAACAATCCCGCTTGGCAGGCCGTATTGCTTGGTCTTGCTCATATCCTGAATGGCCTAAAGCCTGTAAATACTTGGTTTGTTGAGGCGCATCAATTTCGGATTGATACCGCCGATGGAATCGGGCGCCCCACTCCAGAGGGCGCTCATCGTGATGGTGTCGATTTTGTAGCAGTCTTTTTGTTAGATCGTTCAGGCATCAAGGGCGGTGAGACCAGAATATTTGATACCTCTGGTTCTGCAGGCTTGCGTTTTACACTTTCGCAACCCTGGTCTGTATTGTTAATGAATGACCAACGCATGATTCATGAATCTACGCCCATACAGCCATTGGGAAATTACGGCTATCGAGATACCTTAGTCCTTACTTACCGTTCTAACGGTTTCCAGGACTCACCGAATCGTAGTCAGCAATAAACCTTTTGGGTTTACTCTGGCTCCATGCCAGCTTCTTTAATAGCCTTTGCCCATTTCGCAGTTTCTAGTTTAATTTTTTGTCCGAGAGCCTCAGGTGTGCCGGGTTGGGTTTCAAACCCATTTGCAGAAAGTCTTTCAACCAGGTCTTTTGATTTAGCGGCATTGTTGATTGCTTGATTGAGTTTGAGAACCGCTTCCTTTGGCATGCCTGCTGGCCCAAATGCTGCAAAGAAGGCAATCAGTTCATAGCCTTTGGTGCCTAGTGCTTCATTTACGGTAGGGAGCTCCGGAATGACTGGTGAGCGCTTCAATGAAGTAACGGCTAGACCACGAATCTTTCCTGCTTGCACCTGCGGCAAAGATACCCCAAAGTCAGATGTGAACATGTTGACCTGACCGCCAATTAAATCAGTCATTGCATTGGGGCCGCTTTTGTATGACACGCCAGTCATTTTGATATCCGCAAAGCTCGCTAACATTTCTGAGGAAACACGCTGCGATGTGCTTGCATAAGCAAATGTGATTTTTCCCGGATTCGCTTTAGCAAGCGATACAAATCCGTTAAGGGATTTGACGGGTACATCATTATTAACAGCAATGATGAGTGGCGCTGATCCAAAGTATCCAATAGGGGTAAAGGCGGTATCTTGGTTGTAAGGTAGATTCTTAACAAGACTTTTCAGGGCGGCATTGGTGCTGTTGGTGCCAAACAATATCGTGTATCCATCTGCGGGCGCTTTGGCTACAAAATCTGCACCAATGAGTCCATTTGCTCCGGGTCGATTTTCAATAACGACGGGCTGACCCAATGTCTCAGACATCTTTGCAGCAAAAGCGCGGCCAATTTGATCTGTAGTGCTACCAGCAGCAAAAGGAACAATTGCTTTTATAGGTTTTGAAGGGTAGTTATCGGCCATTGCTAGCGGGCTTATAAAGCCTATAAAAAGGCTGATGCTGATCCGCAGTAGGCTGCCGGTAAAGAATTTACTGTTCATGCTGTCTCCATCTTATTTTTTAATAGTGTAGCGGGTCTGACTCCTTCTGGGCGAGTAGAATGGGTTCACGTTTCTACTGACTATTTATGCGCTTTCGTTCAGCTGGTTATACCCCCCTTATGCTCATGGCACAAACCTGTGCCTTATTGGGCTTTGCTTGCTACGCCGTAGTATTAACTGCTTTGCAAGATGAGTGGAGCCTCAGCAATTTGCAGTCAGGTTTAATTGCCAGCGCCTTCTTCTTTGGCTATATGCTGGCAGTTCCTTTGGCTACTGCGTTAACTGACCGGGTTGATGCCCGCAAGGTATATCTTGTGGGTGGCCTCACTGCTACTTGCGGACTTTTAGGTATGGGCTTGTTGGCCAATAACTTTTGGACTGCATTCATTTTTATGGCTTTGAACGGCGCCGGTCTTGCAGGCACCTATATGCCAGGTCTCAAAATTTTGTCAGATCGGATTCAGTCTGGAGAATTAACGCGGCATATTGCTTTTTACACCGCCTTCTTCGGCATCGGTACGGGATTTTCGTATTTATGCTCAGGCTGGATTCTGAGTGCGCTAGGTTGGCACTACGTATTTAGCTTGATTGCCTTAGGTCCATTTAGCGCTTTTCTGATTGTTTTTCTACTTATTCCAGCTCTACAGCATGAGAAATGGAAGGGCCCGATTAACATTCGTTTGCACGATATTTTTCCTGTAGACAAATGGAAATTGGTTTTGCAAGACAAGAATGCATCTGGCTATATTTTTGGGTATACCGCCCATACGCTAGAACTCTTTGCCTCTAGAAGTTGGATTGTTGCTTTCTTTGCTTTTTGCGCAGTCGCCTCTGGAGAGGCATTCTTTTTGACGGCTACTACCTTAGCGGGTGTGATTAATTTCTTTGGCGTACCTGCTTCTATCATGGGGAATGAGATTGCCTTAAGGGTTGGCCGTCAAAAGTGGGTATGTTTTGTGATGCTTGCTAGTGCTGTTTTGGGCATTGCATTTGCATGTTCTACAGGCCAGTCATGGTGGTTGATTGTTGCTCTAGCGATTGGACATGCAATTTTCATCATGGCAGATTCTTCAACACTTACAGCGGGCTTAGTGATAAGTGCGCAAGAAAACATTAAGGGTGCGGCAATGGGTCTGCACTCCTTGATGGGTTTTGGTGGCGGCTTATTGGGCCCAGCAATTTTTGGTTTCGTTTTGGATATCTCTGGCTCTCGTGCTTCACAGATTTCTTGGGTGTGGGCATACGTTGCTGTCGTCATGTGGGGCGTTCTATTTGTAATTTACGAGCGTCGTAGGGGCTGGGGTAGTTCTGTGCGCACATGAGTGATTAGATGAATCAGATGAATCAGAAACATGCTTTGGTTTGCTATCACTGTGCAAGCCAGATTCTTCCTGGTGAATTAATCGAGGCAGAATTAGGGGGTGAGCCCCGAGCATTTTGTTGTCCAGGCTGTATGGCGATTGCGCAAACGATTCATGGCGAAGGTCTAGAAGTTTTTTATGCCAGACGTTCTCAGTCTGGCGAAAAACCTGCTGCTTATCTGGCTAACAATGAGATTCCGGAAAAACTCAAGCCGTACGACGATCCTTCATTGAGAGGTCGCTTTACTCGCCCCTATGGAGACATAGGCGATCTTCAGACAACACTACGCTTAGAGAAAATTCGTTGTGCTGCTTGCGTTTGGTTGTGTGAGCAACACTTGCGTCGTAATGCCGGCGTTCAGGATGTGCAAATTAATTACGTTACGCAAAAAGTGATGGTGCGTTTTTCACCGGATAAAACGAGCCTAGCAAGGTTGCTTTTTGAAATTGAGCGAATTGGTTATGAAGCTTGGCCATTTGAGCCTTCTCAATCTTTAGACAGGGCAAAAAAAGAACGACGTAGCCTTCTTCTGCGTCTTGGCGTAGCGATGCTAGGCATGATGCAGGTCATGATGTATGCATGGCCCACCTATGTTGGTGCTGACATCACCCCTGAGTTTGAGATTCTTCTGGGTTGGACTAGTTGGGCTTTGACAGTACCGGTGATGGTCTATTCGGCAGGGCCAATATTCCAAGCAGCCTGGCATAGCATCCAATCATTCAAGCAAACCCATATGTTGGGTATGGATGTGCCTATTGCACTGGCCTTGGCCCTAGCATTTACAGCAGGCACCATTAATTTAGTCACCGGTGCAGGCCATAGCTATTTTGATTCTATAACCATGTTTGTTGCCTTTATCTTGGCGGCAAGATATGTCGAGTTATTGGCAAGGCAAGATGCGCAGGGTGGGGCTGAGGCCTTAGCAAAGCAATTGCCTGCAACGTGTGAGCGTGCTTTGAATTACCCAGCATCACAAGAGATTGAAGTGGTTCCAGTTGTTAATTGCCATCCCGGCGAGGTATTGCGCGTTTCCCCTGGTGAGGTATTGCCGGCGGATGGTGTCTTGATTGAAAACCCCAGTGCTTTAGATGAATCTTTGTTAACTGGCGAATCCAAACCCGTTGAGAAAAAGATTGGTGATCGCGTATACGCCGGAACCCATAATATTCTCAATCCATTGTTCATGAGAATCGAGGCGGTAGGACAGTCAACGCGTATTGCGGGTATTGCTTCTTTGTTGGATCAGGCATTACTTGCTAAGCCGGTGATGATCAGTCTTGCAGAAAAGTGGACAGCTTATTTTGTAGCATTCTTATTGCTTGGAGCATTTGTTTCTTCAGCTACATGGTTGTACTTTGACCCTAGTCGAGCCTGGACTGTTTTAGTTTCTGTTTTGGTTGCCAGCTGTCCTTGTGCTTTATCTCTAGCGGTACCTACCGCAATGGCAGCTGCCCAAGGTGCTGTAACTAAATTGGGTTTACTCATCGTGCGTGGTCATGTGATGGAGGGCTTGGTTAAAGCTACCGACTTAGTGCTAGATAAAACTGGCACCTTAACCATGGGCCAACCAGAGTTACAAGAGATTATTCATTTACGTGCGGGCTATCGCAGTGAAGATGCATTAGCTTTAGCTGCAGCCATGGAGGCTGGTCAAAGACATCCCCTTGCGCTTTCTTTGATACGTGCTGCCGAACTTCAGAAATTATCTCTACCTGTATTAGTTGACCCAGTGATTAATCAGCTAGGAAAAGGCTTGAGTTCGGGCGCTTATCGTCTGGGAAGCGCTTTGTGGGTGGACGTAGAGCAGGGTGCCCAACTTGGTCAATACGGTCAAGTGCATTTAGCCGATGCTCAAGGTTTGATTGCTAGCTTTGTTTTCTTAGATACACCCAGACCTGGTTTGGAACAATTTTTAAAAGTAGTGAAGTCTAGAAATATTACTGTGCATTTAGTTTCTGGGGATGATCGTGCCACCGTTGCATGGTGGGCCGAGCATGTCGGTATCGATCACTATCAAGGCGGGTGTACTCCTGAAGATAAGTACGACTATATCGAGCGCTTGCAAAAAGAAAATCGTTTTGTCTGGGCAATTGGCGATGGTGTTAATGACGCACCTTTACTTGCTCGTGCTGATATCTCGATTGCGGTTGGTGCCGGTGCACCATTAGCTGCAGCAGGGGCTGATGCAATTCTGACTGCTATCTCGCTAGAGTCCCTGGCCAAAACTTTGCAGTTGGCTGATAAGACTCAAATCATTATTAAAGAAAATCTGTGGTGGGCCTTAGCCTACAACTTGATAGCTATTCCCGCTGCAATGATGGGTTTGGTGAATCCTTGGATTGCCGGAATTGGAATGTCACTTTCCTCGCTAGCTGTAACTTTAAATGCTTGGCGTTTGCGAAAAGCTTAGACTATAGGGATGGAAAGTTTATTTCTGCTCATCCCTTTATCGCTGGTTCTGGTAGGCCTTTTAGTCTGGATTTTGCGCTGGTCCATTAAAAGTGGGCAGTTTGACGATTTAGATGGTCCAGGTCATGCCATTTTGATGGATGATGACACCCCAGAGCCTAAATAAGTTAGTGATTACTATCTAAAAAGTCCATATCTATCTTGGATTTAGGATTTCTACACAGAATCTGATGGGGCGGCCTGAATATGCCCCACCCTTTTTGATATAGATCAAACCGCCTCTCCGTCCTTACTTTGATAATCAATCCAGTCTATTTGGATTATGTCGCTGTTTGGTCACAAAAAAGGAGAAACCATGGGACTTACCGTGGGGAGTAATCAAGATACCTTCAATTACAAGGTTGTCAGCCAATTTGCCATCGTTACTGTGCTTTGGGGAATTGTCGGCATGCTCGTGGGAGTTATCCTCGCAGCCCAGCTGATCTGGCCTGAAATCACTTTTAATATTCCTTGGTTGAGCTATGGTCGTTTGCGTCCTTTGCATACCAATGCGGTGATTTTTGCTTTTGGCGGATCTGCGCTATTTGCGACTTCCTACTACATTGTGCAGCGCACATGTCAAGCACGTTTATTTTGTGACAAGCTAGCAGCCTTTACCTTTTGGGGTTGGCAAGCAGTAATTGTTTTGGCGGCTGTGACTTTGCCATTAGGCATCTCAACTTCTAAAGAGTACGCCGAGCTAGAGTGGCCAATCGATTTGTTGATTACTGTAGTTTGGGTAGCTTATGCAGTGGTGTTCTTCGGAACCATCATGAAGCGTAAAACGAAACATATTTATGTTTCTAATTGGTTCTTTGGCGCATATATTCTGACAATTGCCATTCTGCATATTTTCAATAACTTGGAAATGCCTGCATCAATGTGGAAGTCTTACTCTGCATACGCTGGTGTGCAAGATGCGATGGTGCAGTGGTGGTATGGCCATAACGCAGTAGGCTTCTTCTTGACTACTAGCTTCTTAGGCATGATGTACTACTTCATTCCAAAGCAAGCTGAGCGCCCAATTTATTCATATCGTTTGTCTATTGTTCACTTCTGGGCTTTGAACTTTACTTATATGTGGGCGGGGCCTCACCACTTGCAACACACTTCATTGCCAGACTGGACTCAGTCCTTGGGAACTGTATTTTCTTTAATCTTGTTAGCGCCTTCATGGGGCGGCATGATCAACGGCATCATGACTTTGTCTGGCGCTTGGTACAAGCTGCGTCGTGACCCAATCTTGAAATTCTTGGTAGTGGCATTGTCCTTCTACGGTATGTCTACCTTTGAAGGTTCAATGATGTCCATTAAGACAGTGAATAGCTTGTCTCACTACACTGACTGGACCATTGGACACGTTCACTCTGGCGCTTTGGGTTGGGTTGCCATGATTACTATTGGCTCTCTCTATTACTTGATCCCACGTTTGGTCGGTCAAAAAGAGATGTACAGCACTAAGTGGATCGAGTTGCATTTCTGGATTGCTACTATCGGCGTTGTTTTGTATATCGCTGCAATGTGGATTGCCGGTGTAATGCAAGGTTTAATGTGGAGAGCATTTGAGCCAGATGGTACTTTGACCTACAGTTTCGTTGAGTCCGTTAAAGCAACATTCCCTTTCTATGTAATTCGTTTGTTGGGTGGCTTGTGCTACCTGAGCGGCATGTTCTTGATGGCGTATAACGTCTTCAAAACCGTGCAAGGCAAAACTTTTGTAAACGCGCCTATTCCAATGGCCGTTGCTGAACATTAAAAGGAGAAGAAAATGTCTAGCGAAAATAAATTCTTTTCCCACGGAACGCTTGAGAAAAACGTTGGCTGGTTAATTATTGCAACGATCGTAGTTGTGTCGATTGCAGGTTTGGTTCAAATCGTTCCACTCTTTTTCCAACACACTACGACTGAACCTAGTCCTGGCGTTGTTCCATACACAGCTTTGCGTTTAGCTGGTCGCGATATCTATCAGCGCGAAGGATGTGTTGGCTGTCATTCACAACAGATTCGTACACTACGTTCTGAAGTGGAGCGTTATGGCCCTTACTCTTTAGCTGGTGAGTCTGTTTTTGATCATCCATTTCTCTGGGGTAGTAAGCGTACCGGTCCAGATTTGGCTCGCGTAGGTGCACGTTATTCAGATGATTGGCATCGTATCCACTTGCGTAATCCGCGCGATGTGGTTCCTGAGTCAAATATGCCTGCTTATCCTTGGTTACAGAAAAATGCGGCTGATGCCTCTTCAATTCAATCGCACATGGTTGCGATGACTCGCTTAGGTGTTCCTTATACCGAGGAAATGATTGCAAATGCACCTAAAGAGTTGGAAGGAAAAACCGAAGAAGATGCTTTGATTGCATATCTACAAGGTTTAGGTGTTAACCGTCGCTACATCATTGTTGATGAAGTTGTTGCCAAGTAAAGGCTAGGATTTTAATTAGAACGATATAAATCAAATGGAACAGATTACACCTTATCTCTCAGCTTTTTCTACAGTAATTGGGCTTCTTTTCTTTGTGGGAATTGTTTTGTGGGCGTGGTCTCCTGGTAGAAAGCAAGCGAATCAGGAATCAGCAGAACTTCCATTTGATCTTCCGGATGAATTTAGTAAGGACAAATCATGAGTGACTTTTTTAGCAGCGGTTGGAGCGCCTATATCGCCTTAGTTTCATTGGTAGGTATTGTTTGGTGTATTTGGCTGTTATTTTCACAGCGTAAAGCTAAGGTAGTACATACGGCTGATGGGGCGGTTGCAGATACTGGCCACGTTTGGGACGGTGATTTGCGTGAGCTAAATAATCCACTGCCACGCTGGTGGATGTGGATGTTCTTGTTGTCATGCATCTTTGGATTAGTTTATTTGGTCTTATTTCCTGGCCTTGGATCATTCCCTGGCGTATTGGGATACAGTACAGATGGCTCGCTCATGAAATCCATGACAACTGCTAATGACGAGCTAAAGCCCGTCTATGCAAAATACGTCACGATGGACATTGAGCAAGTTGCCGCTGATCCAAAAGCACGTGAAATGGGTCAACGTTTATTCTTGAACTCTTGCGCGCAATGTCATGGCTCTGATGCTGGTGGCGCTAAGGGCTTCCCGAATTTAACTGATGGCGACTGGCTATACGGCGGCTCACCAGAAAATATCAAAGCTACTATCGTTAATGGTCGTGGCGGCGTGATGCCTCCATTCCCACAGCTAGATAGCAATCAAATTGTGGATGTTGCCAACTATGTACGTAGCCTCTCAGGTTTGCCAGTCGATGAAGCTAAAGCTGCTCGTGGAGCACAAGTATTCCAAGCAAACTGTGTAGCCTGCCATGGTCCGGATGCCAAAGGCAATATCGCTTTAGGTGCACCAAATCTAACTGATAAAGTTTGGTTATATGGTGGTTCTGAGGCAACTATTGTTGAGACTGTAACCAAAGGTCGTATGGCAATGATGCCTGCTCAAGATAAGGTGTTGAGCCCTGAGAAAATTCATTTACTAACTGCCTATGTATGGGGCTTGTCTAACAACAAGCAGCCAGCAGCAGCTAAGTAAGTAAAGTATTTAGTGTCAGATCGTTCGCCGGGTGGGAAGCCTATTCCGATAGAGGTTATCGAGGAGTCTCTTTATGAGGTCCGGCGAAAGATTTATCCGCGTTCAGTATCAGGGCTTTTTGCCCGCTGGCGCTTCATCTTGGTATTTGCAACCCAGTTACTATTTTATGGGTTGCCATGGGTGAGCTGGAATGGTCGTCAGGCTGTTCTCTTTGATTTAATTCAGCGTAAGTTCTATATTTTTGGCCTAGTGCTTTGGCCACAAGACGTGATTTATCTCACGCTCTTATTAATTCTTTCTGCGTTAGCCTTGTTTCTCTTTACGGCGGTTGCAGGGCGCTTGTTTTGCGGTTATGCCTGTCCTCAAACGGTTTATACCGAGATCTTTATGTGGATCGAGCGTAAGGTCGAGGGTGACCGCTTTGCGCGTATTCGTTTGGATGGTGAGGAGTGGCCTTGGGGCTTCCGTAAATGGCGCTTAAAGATTACTAAGCATTTCCTTTGGTTGTTGATTGCTTTCTGGACTGGCTTCACCTTTATTGGCTATTTCACCCCAATCGAAACTTTAGGCACATCGTTAATCCATCTCTCTCTTGGGCCATGGCAAACCTTCTGGCTCTGCTTCTATAGTTTTGCCACTTGGGGTAACGCTGGCTTTATGCGTGAGCAAGTTTGTAAATACATGTGCCCGTATGCACGCTTCCAAAGCGTCATGGTCGATAAAGATACCTTCTTGGTGACTTACGACAAAGTACGTGGCGAACCCAGGGGTAGTCGCAGTAAATCTGCAGACCAAGCTTCTTTAGGTTTAGGCGATTGCGTTGATTGCAGCATTTGTGTTCAGGTTTGTCCTACTGGCATTGATATTCGTGATGGTTTGCAATATATGTGTATTGGTTGTGGCGCCTGTATTGATGCATGCGATCAAGTGATGGAGAAGGTGGATTATCCAAAGGGATTGATTCGCTATACAACAGAGCGTGCAATTGAAGACAAGGAATCAAATCAAAGCGCGATTCGTCATATTCTGCGTCCGCGCGTATTAATTTACACAGCTTTCATCACGGTTTTGACCTCGGCCTTTCTTGTTTCCTTGGCAACACGTAACCCCTTAAGAGTGGATGTCATGCGTGATCGTGGTGCTTTGGCCCGTGAGGTTGAGGGCGTCCGTATCGAGAATATTTATCGCATTCAGATCATGAATGCTTCTGAGCATCCAATGAAGGTGCAAGTAAAGGCGACCGGCCTAGATGATTTAAAGATTCTGAATTCACAGGGCAGAGAAATTCAAGAAATAGAAGTTGCGCCAGCAAGTAATCAGTTATTCCCAATTAAGGTTAGCACTACTATGGGTCAAAATGAATCTGGAAATTACCCCATTCATTTTGATGTAGTCGCTCAGGAAATGTCTGGAAATGAGATGATTATTAGAACGCGCGATGAAAAATCCACTTTTATTATTCCCCGTTAAGTTAAAGCAATGGAGAGGAAGCATATGACAGAAGAGCAAACTACTAAACCTTGGTTTAAGCAGTTATGGCCATGGTTATTAATCAGCGGTCCTGCTGTTGCAATGATTGGTTGCATCATCACTATTTACTTAGCAGTAAATTTATATGCCGATAAACCATTACGCGAAGGTCTAGTGAAGCAGGGCTTGAAGGTGGAGCAGCTGAAAGACGCACAATCAGATGCGCAGGCGCAAAAATGAAGTACCGCCTGCTGATCTGGATATTGTGGCCTTCCTTTTTGGTGGCTGGCATGGCAGAGGGCTTGTTGTTTACGGTGATTCATCCGCAAGATCTTTTATTCTTTGGACATCATCCGGATATTTCCGATGAGGGGATCTATACCATTGGATTCTTTGTGATTTGGATCTTTTGCGCCGCTTCCAGTGCGCTTACCGCTTATATCCTGCCTGGTATTGAAGCGCCCGATAGTAAAGAAATCGACCGCGGTTTACTTTAAGCGTGTTTTACGGGGATGTCTGCGCTGACGCAGGTAGATCTATCTGGATTGGGGATGCCGGCTAGTTCGTATAAGCCATTCATGTCAATCAGTTTGATGTGACGTTGTTTGATTTGAATAAGACCTGATTCGGCGAAGCGTGAAAGCATGCGACTAACAGTTTCAATTTGAATGCCGAGATAGCTGCCAATATCGTTTCGGCTCATGCGTAGATCAAATTCATTATTGAGATAGCCGCGGGCTGCTAAGCGCTGTGAAAGACTCAATAGAAAAGCTGCCAATCTTTCTTCTGCGCGCATTGTGCCAAGAGAAAGTAGATGACGCTGATCTTGAGTCAATTCGCGACTCATGATTTTATGAAACTGATTTTGTAGAACCGGGATCTGGCGTGCTAGATCTTCAAAGGCTTCGTAACGAATGATGCAAACTTCGCTTTCTTCAAGGGCGATTGCATCAGACTGATAATGGCCTTCACCAATGCCATCGAGACCTAAAATCTCGCCAGGAATATGAAAGCCGATCACTTGTTGTCGACCATCTTGCAGGCTAAATTCTGTTTTGAGGGTACCAAAGCGAACGCTGTATACGGAGCTGAGTGGGTCACCATGACGATAGAGACTTTCGCCTTTTTGTAAGTGAACGCGTTCTTTTACAAGGGTATCAATTTTTGAAACTTCACTACTATTGAGGCCGACCGGAAGGCAAAATTGACCCAGTACGCAGACTGAGCATTTGCTGGCTGGGCTATCGGTAGGTTTGTAATTCATATTTGAGCTTGTCTATAAGGGGAGTTTATTCTATTAATATGCAAATTAGCGCTTTCACCTACTTTTTACCAATTTCATGCTGACAACTAGTCTGCTACTGGCTGTATTTCTGGGCGCCCTAATTAGCGGCTGGCACTGCGCTTTGATGTGCGGTGGCATAGCGGCTGCCATTGAGCGGCCTGTAAGCCTGGAGACCCCTTTACGGCGTAAATCTGAGCTGTTTTACCTGCAGTTGATTATGCATTTAGGGCGCGTAACGACTTATGTCTTATTGGGTGCTTTAGCTGCTGCTGTAGGGGTTGTGGTTTGGCAACAAAGCATCATTCCTATTCAGCGACCCCTATTTGCACTGACCTCCTTAATCTTGATCTTCATGGGTATTCGCTTACTGAGAATAGGTAAGTCAGAGGGATTACTTGGGGGTAAATGGCTAAGCTCCAAAATTGCGGCTTACTGGGCTAAGTACTTAGGTCGTATGGCCAGCGGCCCCTCGCGTTGGTTTAGTGGCATGTTGTGGGGTTTGGTGCCTTGCGGATTGGTTTATAGCGTTTTACCACTCGCATTTTTATCTGGTGATGTACTTACCGGTGCAGCTCTGATGTTGGCATTTGGTTTGGGTACATTACCTAACTTATTGTTGATCTCTAAATTTTCTGCGGCACTCACACAGTTTGGACAATATCTTTGGGTGCGTTATTTGGCGGCCTCGCTACTATTCATTGCGGGTGGGTTTGGTTTGTATCGAGCCTGGGTATTGCCTGAAGCTTTGCTAAAAGGCGGCTTCTGTATTTCTTAAGCCACACAATCCGCTCTTAAGTTAATGCCGCTTCTATTCCTGAGGTGAGATCTGGATATAAAGAGTCTTGCGCTAGCGAAGAAATAAAGTCACTTCGCTCTGCCATCTCTAAGGGTTGATGAGCCAAACCACAAACGATTAACCGAATGTTGCGAATCTTACATAGATGCGCAAGCTCCATGATCGTATCCATGCCCGATGTATCAATATAGATCACATTCTTTAAATCGAGTAAGAGTGTTTGGGATGGAAGGTTTGCCTCAATCTTTTCTAGCAGCTTTACTGCTCCAAAAAAGATGGCACCATGAATGCGGTAGGCATCAATTCTGCCATGCTGATTGCTCAGTCCTGGGTAATCACTAGCAAGAGCAGGTTCACAACGCGATAGGCTGGAGATGCGATAAATAAAGGTAATAAAGGCGAGCAGTAAACCTACTTCTACTGCGATAGTCAAATCCAAAACAACAGTAAGAATAAAGACGCTCAAGATAGTGACGCGATATGGCAGACGGAACTGTTTGAGTTCAATAAACTTTTTCCACTCACCCATATTCCAGGCTACATACATCAAGATTGCAGCCAGGCTAGCTAAGGGAATATTTTTAGCGAGTGGCGCTGCAAACAAGACAATGATCAGTAAGGTGACCGCATGCACGAGGCCTGCTATTGGCGTTGACGCTCCACTTTCTACATTAGTCACTGTGCGAGCAATCGTGCCGGTTGCAGGCATGCCACCAAAAAATGGAACTGTGAAATTGGCAATCCCTTGAGCCATGAGCTCTTGATTGGATTCATGACGATCATGAATAAGGCCATCAGCAATGCGTGCGCAAAGTAAGGATTCTATTGCGCCTAATAAGGCAAGCGTTAAGGCTGGCGCAACCATATATTGAGCGCTATCCCAGCTCACCGGAATCCATGTAAAAGAAGGCAGTCCGGATGGGATGCCACCAAAACGACTGCCGATAGTATCTATAGGCAAGTTGAGCACGCTGGTAATGATTGTTGCTAGCACCATAGCGATCACTGTGCCGGGTAGGTGGGATAGCCAGCCTAGACGACTCTGAAATAATTTCCAGAGAACTAATAAGGCTACAGTGCCACAAGCTATGCCAAGTGCAATAGGGTTGTAGGTGTCAGCCGCCAAGTAGAGCGTATGAACGGATTGAAAAAACTGAGCCGGCATTTTTTCAATCTGGAGACCAAAGAAATCTTTGATTTGGGATAAGCCAATCAATAAGGCAATGCCGTTAGTAAAACCAATAATGACTGCGATCGGAATAAAGCGAACGAGTGTTCCAAGTCGGAATACTCCCATCAGAAATAAAAATACTCCTGACATGGCTGTTGCTAGCAATAAATTGGGGACACCATAGCGCTCGACAATGCCGTAGACAATAACAATGAAGGCTCCGGCTGGCCCACCAATTTGAACGCGGCTACCACCGAGCAGGGAAATCAGGCCACCAGCAATGATGGCGGTGAAGATGCCTGCTTCGGGCTTTAGTCCGCTAGCAATAGCAAAGGCCATCGCCAAGGGAAGGGCTACAACACCAACTGTTAGCCCTGCAAAAACATCCTTTGTGAAAAGGGTGCGGTTATAGCCTGCAAAAGAGTCTAGTAGCCGAGGACGAAAAAACATTGTTTTTGTTGTGTCTTAAAAATGCAAGAGATGTTTATTCGCGAGAAGCTTATTCAAGAGATGCGGCTGCCAACCCAGTAGGCAAAGCTAGCGCACAAAGCCGTAACAAAGCTACCCCAGGCAATATCAATGAATGCTAATTGCGTTGGAAAGTTTCTGACAACCGCCAGGTTAGTGAGGTCATAGGTCATGTAACAAAATAGACCAAACAAGGCTCCATATTGCAGTGCATATATCCATGACTGTTTTGAAAGCGCTGGAACAATCACAAAGATACAGACGCCTAGTGCATATAGGAGGTAGAACGCTAGTCCAGCAAGCAGTTTGGGTTCACTGGCCATCAAGTCACCCATCTCATTGCGATAGAGGTTTTTTGCGACACCCAGAAGCCATACCAAATCGATTGCGATTAGGGCAACTAAAAATGAGAGGTAAATAGCAAAATTCTTGAGCAATTAAGTTACCTTTATTCTTTTATAGACTAATAATAAGCATTATGATGGAAAGAGTAGATTAGTAGTTCAATTTAAGAGGAGTCAATATGTTTAAGCATTTATTAGTACCGGTAGACGGTTCAGATGTCAGCAAAAAATCCTTGAAGAAAGTCGCTGCACTTGCTAAGGCTGACGGTGCTGCGGTAACTTTAGTCTATGTTTCTGATCCAACGCCTCCGATGGTTTATTCAGATAGCACTATGGGCTATGGAATTTCGAAGAAACAGCATACAGAAGCTTGCCAAGCTTATGCAGCGGACGTATTTAAGAAGTCGATAACTGCTTTGGGGCTTGGCGCCAAAGTGAAAAGTCTTCACATTGAAAATAGCAATCTATCCGAAGGCATTTTGGCTGGTGCTAAAAAAGCAAAAGCGGATGTGATCGTAATGGCATCCCATAAGCGTACTGGTATTAAAGGTATTTTGTTGGGTAGCGAGACTCATGAAGTGATCGTCCATTCAACATTGCCAGTTTTAGTCCTGGGTTAATTTAATCAGCGCTAAACAAAAAGGGTCCGATTGGACCCTTTTTTATTTCAACTCAATTCATACGATTAAAGGCGCTTGATTGCCTAGTTATGTTTAGTCGGGCTACCTAACAGGAGTATTTCTCTAGTTAGTTGTCCACTTTCGTTATCACGCATAGACCACAAATCAAGCTGTGTCTTAGAGCCATAGGGATCTACATAAATCCCATTTTTTCGTAACTCAAAATGAAGGTGTGGACCGGTTGATCGACCGGTTGATCCTACGTAGCCAATTTCTAGGCCGCGCCGCACTTCATTTCCTAACTCAAGTTCGACGTTGTAATTACTTAAGTGAGCATAGTAGGTGTGGTAATTGCCTGGGTGCTCCAAAATAATCAAGTTGCCAAATGCGCCGCTGTAACCAATATGAGCCACTCTGCCATTGGCAACGCTGAAGACCGGTGTGCCAATTGGTGCTGAGTAATCAATGCCCATATGGGCGCGATACCGTTGCTTGGTTGCTGGCGCTTGGGTTGGGGTTATGGATTTAGCAGCCGGCGCAGGACTCTTGCTGCGTTTGCTCGATGAGGCCCTCACCATGCCAACACCGCGAGAGATGCGGCGATAGCTCAGTGGATTGGTCCAGAAGGAGCGCTCAAGAGATTCACCGGTTCCTGTAAAGAAGCCCCCAGGGATGTCATTGCGCTCCATCCAAAAAGCATTTGCATAAACCTCTTTAGTATTGGGATCAATAATTTCTACCGCCCAAATTTGCGCCCACTTTTCACGATCCCCAAAATCTACAATCATTCGTACAACACTGTTTGTATTCTCGAGTGAATTATTTTCTTCTGGATAAATTTGTTTGATAAGAGAATTTAATTCCCAGACAAGTTCAACGGGCAATTGATCGCTTACTTTGCGGGGGTCATATAAAACATCCCTTAAGGGAATGCGAATCTCCGTCAAGCGTTTAGACTCATCCTTAAGATAATCTTGCTGAATGAGGAACCCGCCAACCGCTGAAGGTATAAATGTCCACACCTCTGTTTTGCTATCTTGAATGGGGCCATTCATGATGCTCAATGAATCAAAGCGATTTCGGCTACCAAAAGCAACTGCGTAAGGAATGCACTCTCCACGCATACGTTCAAAAAAAGTTTTGGTTTGATTTTTGAAAAATTCAGAAAACTGTCGGTTATCGATCCCAACGCTGGCAGGTAAATTATCTTCATTAAAGTTGCGTCGTAAGCAACCTTGAGAAACTCGGTAATCTAAATTGGCATCGCTATCGAGCATGAGCTCATCTGGGGCTTTGCGCTGGAAAAGTGAGGGATTTAAGCTCATGCTGCTCGTTTTTGAGCTTGCGCCCCCTGACTTATCTTTGAAGCCAACCTGCTTAGAAGTTTGAACGATGACCTTCTGACGGCTTTGGTTGGCATTTTGGGCTTGGGCTGCATAAGCCAAGCCCGGAGTTGAGCTCAGAAAGGCGCAGCCAGACAGGATGATTACTCCCCTGGTGAAAAGGGAGCTAAGAGATGCTTTTTTATTCACCCCCCAATTATCTAATAATGTGAGGGCGCACCCGAATAAATATGTTGTGCTGCAGCAAAATCAATTTAACCTTGGTCTGGGTCTCATTTAATAACTACAAACACTTCTTTTGGTTTTTCTTCGCCATTCTGCTTCCTGATGACTACCCTATTGGTGGAACAGGTCGCAAACCCAATATCTTCAGCGATATCAGTTTTGCCACTTTTCACTAAATTTATCTCGCAACTTACAGGTGTGCTGATCTTGGGTATAGAAGGGTAAATTATCGATACAATTATTTTTTAATTAAGGAGTGTAGATGCCGATTATTGAATCCATCCAAGTTGCCTCAGTAGCAGTGCCTTTGGATAAAGTTACTTCATTTTCTACCCGCACCGTTTCTGAGCGTCATTATTGTCTTGTCAAGGTGCGTGGTAAGGATGGCAATGAGGGTATCGGCTTTTGCTATGTCGGCAGTGCTGGTGGAGATATTGCCAAGCTTGCTGTGGAACAATTGCTGGCTCCAAAATTGATTGGTCAGAATAGCCACCGCAGTGAAGGTCTCTGGATGGAGATGTACAACGAATCCATTCTTCAAGGCCGTGCAGGCGCGGTAATGCGAGGCATCTCGATTTTGGATACTGCCTTATGGGATTTAAATGCGCGTTCAGTTGGCCTACCCTTGCACCAATACTTAGGATCCGTTGTAGAGGATCGTGTACCCGCTTATGCAAGTGGTGGATATTATTTAGAGGGTAAAACCCCCGCCAAGCTTGGCCAAGAGATGGAGTCTTACGTAAAGCAAGGCTTTAAGGCAGTCAAAATGAAAGTAGGGCGCCTATCCCCGTCTGAAGAAGAGGCACGCGTGAAGGCGGCTCGCAAAGCGGTAGGCGACGATGTATTGCTTACTTTAGATGCTAATAATGCTTGGCGCGATTTGCCGACTGCTCTTGAGTATGTGCGTCGCTTTGAGGCTTATAACCCTTACTGGATTGAAGAGCCATTCTCGCCAGATGCGATTGATTTACATGCGGCGTTGGCGCGTCAAACCAAAATCAATGTGGCTACTGGCGAAATGGAAGCAGGGCGCTGGCGTTTTAGAGAGTTAATTGATGCTGGTGGCGCCGCTATTTTGCAATCAGATGCTGCAGTCTGTGGCGGCATTACCGAATGGCGAAGAATTTCTGCGTATGCAGACTTGAAGGGTGTCATTGTTTGCCCACACTGGATGCATGATTTACATGCGCCCCTAGTTGCAGCAACCCCTAATGCTCGCTTTGTTGAGTTCTTCTTAGATGACCAAGTGCTTAACTTCCGCAGATTAATCAATAAACAACTCACCTTTAAGAATGGGGATTTGATTTTGCATAAAACCCCTGGTTTAGGATTTGAGTTTGATGAGGCTGCTGTGAAGAAGTATGCAGGTAAGGCCGCTTGGAGCAAAATCTCCTGAGTCGCGTTAGCTTAGGTATCTAACTAAAAATAAAGCCCGCTATTGCGGGCTTTATTGCTTTTAAGAAGTAATTCTTCTTAAGAAGATCTAGGATTTAACTTGAAATGCGTAATGGATTGTGTCACTAGCACTAAACCAAAGCCAATAAAGCCAATCAAATCTGCTTCTGTGGAAGGGTAGGCAAGAGCAACACCGGAGACCACCATAATGATGCGCTCAAAGATTTTGGTTTTCTCAATGAACCAGCCCTGCAGTCCTCCAGCCAAGCAGATGATGCCAACAACAGCAGTAAAGGAAACCCAAGCGATTTGCATCCAGTCAGCTTGCTCCAATGCGCTGGTAGAGCCCATCAAAAGCAAGCTCACGCCCGATTTATCCAGCACAAACATGAACGGAACCAGAATGGCTGGAGCGACATACTTCCAGGTCTGTAAAGTCGTTTTATAGGGGTTGCCTTTACAAATAGCGGCCGCCGCAAATGGCGAGAGTGCAGTTGGAGGCGATACTTCAGAAAGGACTGCGTAATAGAAGATGAACATATGCGCAGCAAAAGCAGGTACGCCTAAGTTAATCAATGCTGGTGCTGCTATTACCGCGCAAATAATGTAAGAGGCGGTAACTGGCACTGCCAAACCAACCACCCACACTACTAAGGCAGTAAAAATAGTAGTGAGCAGGAGTGAGCCGCCTGCATACTGAATCACAATCGAGCTAAATTTCAGACCAAGACCTGTGAGGGTAACGGTACCCACAATCAAGCCGGCACCAGCACAGGTGGCGGCAATGGCTAAAACGCCGGTAGAGCCAGAAGCAAGTGCCTTGGTTAGGTTGGAGTTGTATAGACCAGAGAGGATGGGTTCTTTGCCTTTAAACCATGCCCAAGGAATGATGGCAGTATCTTCACGCAACATGCTCGATAGGGCAGAAACTACCGTTGCCCAAAACACTGACATGACAGGTGAGAAGCCCATCATCATGAATACGACAATGGAGATGAGTGAGAAGAAGTGGAACCAGTACTTCTTAGTGAGCTGCCAAGCTGTTTCAGCCGATGCAAACTGAATGCTCTTCATGCCATATTTACGTACATCAATTTCTACCATGACAAATAAGCCCAAGTAGAAAAGAATGGTTGGAATGGTTGCCATCAGCAAAACATCCAAATACGAAATCTTCAGAAAATCTGCAATCAAGAACGCAGCAGCACCCAATACTGGTGGTGAAATGATAGCGCCAAGACCACCCGCTGCCAAAAGTCCACCGGCAGCATTTTTCTCGTAACCCACTTTATCTAACATAGGAGCTGCGACTGAGCCAACGGTAACTGTAGTAGCCACACCTGAGCCTGATGGCCCACCTAGTAGGAATGAGGACATCACAATGGTTCTGCCGACACCAGAAGATTTGCCGCCCATGGCTGCAAAGGAGAAGTCGATAAAGAATTTACCTGCCCCAGTGAACTGCAAGAAGGCGCCAAAAATAGTGAAGAGAATAATAAGGGTTGCTGAAACATCCACAGCGGTACCGTAGATACCTTCAAGCGTCATATACATATAACCCACTAAACGATCGAGGCCATAACCCTTATGAGTCCAAGGTGCTGGTAAGTAGTTACCAAACAAAGCATAGAGCAGAAACAGGACGGTTACCGAGACCAGGATCAAGCCATTAGTTCTTCGAACGCTTTCGAGAATCAGCAGAATTAATACAATGCCCACTATGACATCGGTGGAATTGGGTGCGGTATTGCGATCCATAAAGTCATCACCACCACTCAGAATGTAATAGGCAATTCCAACGGATACAACCGCAAAAATGATATCCCAGGGCATTAAGCGATTTTTGAAGCGATCGGCAACCGGGAAGCTTAGAAATACTAAAAACAAAACCAGAGCAACGTGAATGACTCGTAACTCTTGTGTTGGAACAATCGAATAAGCGGCATATAAGTGAAAGAGTGACATGCCTACAGCCACTAGGGTAATGAACTTGGCTAGTAGGCCCTTGTAGTCATTAGAGTCACCTTCCTCTTGCTTGATAAAGGCGTCTAGTTTTTCTTGGGTTTCGTTATCGATAACGTTTTGATTCATGTCTCAACCTCTGTAATTATTTTTATGTGCTATTTTATTTATTCACTGCCGTAAAACGAAAGGGGTGAGATTCACTCACCCCCTGATGCAAACATAAGCTTAATTTAGTTTGACGTTCTTTTCTTTGAAGTACTTTAGGGCGCCTGGATGGAATTCCACTGGAGTTGATTTCGTTTTTTGATTTTCCAAGCTGACGTTCATATATTCCTGATGTGTACGGACTAGATCGAGCTTGTTATCAAACATAGTTTTGACAATCTTATAAGCTTGATCATCGGGCATATTGGCATTGACCACTAAGATATTGGCAACGGCTGCAACCTTATTGTCTTTAGCCATACCGCTATACATAGCCTTAGGGATAACGGTCGTGAAATACAGATTGCCATATTTCTTATTCATGATAGGTACCTCATCGGAGGTGTCCACCATAACAATCTTCATGCCAGGGCTATTGGCTAAATCAGTAACAGCAGCAGTTGGCAAGCCGCCAACCCAGAAGAAGGCATCGATCTTACGGTCTTTTACAGCATTCACGGATTCGGCAACACTTAAGCGCTCGCGTTTGACGTCTTTGTCTTTATCAATGCCTGCAGCCTCAAGTAAGCGAAAGGCCATCACTTCTGTTGCACTACCGGGGGCACCAGTACTAATGCGCTTGCCTTTTAAATCCTTCATGGATTTGATGCCGGTGGAGTCAACTGTTACTACGTGCATTAAGTTTGGATAGAGAACCACCAAAGTACGCAGATCCACTTTTTTGCCAGAAAATTTCCCTTCGCCAATCTGCGCATCTTTAGCAGCATCAGCCATTGAAAAGCCAACATAAGGTTTTCCTGTGCCAATGAGGTTCAAGTTGTCTACTGAGCCGCCAGTAACTTCTGCTGTAGCAGACATTCCTGGAACCTTGCTAGAGAGTACGGAAGCTAAGCCACCACCCATAGGGTAGTAAACACCGCCTGTACCGCCCGTTGCAATAGAAATATTTTGAGCGCTCACACTTGCACAAAGGAAGCTTAGCGATAAAGCAATTACCTTAAGTAGTTTCATAGTTGTCTCCTAATGATCTTTTTAGCTTTTTTAAATTACAAACCTGGCATGCTGAAATTAATTGCTTTCAGCTCACCGAGTAGCTGAGCTTGTTGCTCGGCACTTAACTGCATCAATGGTGGGCGCACTCTGAGCCACTCAGGATCTTTGCTGTAATGCGCAACGGCAGTCTTCATTCCCGCAATCATTTGATACTTGGCGAAAATTCCTCGCACTTGATCCAAGCCTGCTTGACGTTCATCGGCATTGGATTCTGTCCAGTGACTTGCTAAATCAGCAATGGCCTTAGGGTTCACGTTGGCGGTAGCGGAGATACAACCAACGCCACCAGCGCGTAGGGCACGCATGAGGAATACTTCGCTACCTGCATATACGCGGAAGCCTGATGGGGCTAAGAGCTTAATAACAGACTCTGTATACGCCCAATCGCCGGAGCTGTCTTTCATGCCCACAACGGTCTTTGGATATTCTTTAACCAAACGCTCGAGCAAAGAGAGACTTAAGGTGACTTTGGTGACAGGCGGAATGTTGTAGATGTAAACCTGCAATGCGGCACTCCCGACTTTTTGAATCACTTCGGAAAAATAAGCAAATAGGCCGTCATCAGTAACGTCTTTGTAATAGAAAGGCGGCAACATTAATACGCCTGCACATTGATGGTTCACTGCATGACGAGTCATGTTCACAGTAGCATCGATGGATGTTGCGCCGGTACCTGGCATCAAGTGCTCTGGATTTAATCCGCCTTCAATCAATGAAGTTAATGTGCTCATCTTCTGGGGAGCAGACATTGAGTTTGCTTCTGAGTTGGTTCCAAAGATAGCTTGGCCAACGCCATTGGCTTCTAGCCATTGGCATTGCTTTAGTAATTTAGGAGCATCAGGACTACCGTCCGCCTTAAATGGTGTGAGTACAGGGGATAACACCGCAGGTAAGGTGGAAGGGTGCAGAGAAATCGTCATGCTGGCTCCGTTGTTTTAGTTATTTACTTCCGATGGAAGGGTTTGTTGGTTAAAAAAGGCTTCTAAATTATCTACGGCTAGGTTGGTCATGGCTATCCGCGTTTCCGAGGTAGCGCTCCCAATATGCGGTGTTAACAATACATTATCAAGTGTTAAAAATTCATGACTTGGGTTAGGTTCGTTCTCAAAAACATCTAAAGCCGCACCAGCAATCTTTTTATGCTGCAGTGCATATAAAAGGGCATCCTCATCAACCACACTTCCACGGGCAATATTGATTAAGTATCCGGACGGTCCTAAGGCCTCAAGCACCTTAGCGTTAATCATTTTGTCGGTATCTGATGTTGCGGGGCAGGCTAAAAATAAGATGTCACAAACCTTAGCCAATTCTTGAACATTTGGATAGTAGGTGTAAGGCAAGGTCTTTTGATTGGGTCCAGAATATGCAATATTTACCTTAAAAGGCTCTAGTCGCTGAGCCAAATCCTGCCCAATACGACCCATCCCAGCGATGCCTACACGCTTGCCAGCTAGAGTGGTAGTGAGTCTAAACGGTGCCTTTGACCAAGCAGTGCTTTTAACGTATTCCTGAGCCTCCGGTAGCTGGCGAAGCAGGGCCAACATCATGCCAATAGCCAGTTCGCATACGGCATCGTTTAAGACGCCGGGAGTATTGCTTGCTTTGATGCCCTTTTCTTTCAAATAAGTCAAAGGAAGGTTGTCGTACCCAACCCCACAAGTAGCCACCATACGAATACTGGGGATCTGCTTAACGAGCTCTTCGGGAAGTTTGGTGTTAGAGCGAATCAAGATAGCCTGAAAGTCGCCAGCTGGAGCAGGTGCTTTTGGATCGGGATGATGAAAAGGGGTAAAACGCCGATCTATCTCTGCCTGCATAATTTCAGGGAAATGGCCGACCTGCAGCACCGAATTGACGGGGATCATGTCTCACTTACTTTTTTATTGAAATAATGTCCCCATTGTAAGAGGATTTTTTAGAAAAAGTCCGCCCCCATTTAGGAGAGTATTCATGTTATTTACCCCAGCCGAAACCAAGGTAGTGATAGTCGGTGGTGGCACGATGGGCGCCGACGTAGCAGCCGTTTGCGCGCGCGGTGGTTGCGCTGTCCAAGTGGTTGAGCCGACAACAGAACGACGAGCTCTTCTACCCGATTATTTTGCAAACACCATGACTGAGCTCGGTTATGAGAGTCGCATTCATTTACTTTCAGTTGCTGGCACGCTTGAAGAGGTAGATTGGTCTGATATCGATTTGGTAATTGAGTGTGTGCCAGAGCGTTTGGATATTAAGCGTGAGTTATTTACCAAACTGGAAAAATATGCAAAGCCTGAAGCTGTTTTGGCGAGTAATAGCACGAGCTTCCCCATTAGTGAAATTGCAAGTGGGCTCAAAACTGCTGCACGAATGATTGGTTTGCATTTCTTTATGCCCGCACATTTAGTGCCTTGTGTAGAAGTTGTTTATGGTGCGAAGACGTCTCCCATGGTTGGCGAAAGCCTCTCACGATTGATGACTGCGTGCGGTATGGTGCCCGTTACTGTTAAAAAAGATCTTCCAGGATTTTTAGCCAATCGCTTGCAGCACGCTTTATCACGCGAAGCATTTTCCATGGTTGATGAAGGCATCTGCACGCCAGAAGACATTGATAAAGCGGTTCGTTTTGGTTTTGGCTTTCGCTATATCGCAGCAGGACCAGCCATGCAGCGAGATCACGCTGGCCTGGAGGTGCATGGTGCAGGAGGGGCGACTATTTATCCGACCTTAAATAATTCACCAACGATAGCCAAATGCTTAAGTGATCGCATTGCTAGCGGCAAGTTTGGCATGAAAACTGGTGAAGGCTTTTTTACATGGACCGCTGAAACTATTAAGGCAGAACGTGAGCGTTATCAAGAGGCTTTACGTGCTGGTTTAAAGATTATTCAGAAAGATCTTCCTGAAATTAAATAGTGGAAAGATGTTAAGGCAATAAGATAATCAGGTAATCAGGAAACCAGCCTTAAGAAATATCTTTCAAATGTAGTTTGGCAAGGTGTGGGGCGAGTCGATAAGTGATCAGAACGATCGCAATCGTCGCGGCCCCACCAAATACGATGGAAGGTACCAAGCCCATCATGCTGGCAGCGATGCCGGACTCAAGTGCACCTAATTCATTTGACGAGCCAATGAAAATGCCATTGATGGCGCTAATTCTGCCGCGCATGTGATCTGGAGTTGTGAGCTGCATGATGCTGCCTCGAATCACTACAGATATGGAGTCAAAGCATCCAGAGGCAAATAAGAAAAAAGCGCATATCCATAAATTGCTGGAGATACCAAAGGCAATAATCGCTGCGCCAAATCCCGCAACCGAGATCAGGAGATGTTTTCCGGAGTCCGTAAGTATTGGGCGCCTTGCCAGGTAAATGCCGGTAATGACGGCGCCAGCTGCAGGCGCAGCACGCAAAATACCAAGTGTCTCAGGTCCTGCGTTGAGCACCTCTTTAACAAATGCGGGAAGAATGGAAACCGCGCCGCCGAAAAGTACGGCAAACATATCGAGTGCCATGATTCCTAAAATGAGCTCATGCTTTCTGACGTAATGAAAGCCCTCTAAAAAACTCTTGAGGAAGTGACCAGATAAATTACTCGACTTTTCTTGCACGGCATTGATGAAGGTGATGCCATATAAACCGATTGCCCCACAGAAGGCAGCTAGCAAGTAGGTCCATTCAAGACCAGCAAAGCCAATCATGAGTCCACCCAAGCCTGGGCCAGCTACTACACAAATCTGAAAGGCGGAAGATGCATATGCCGTGTAACGCGGCAGTTGGTCTCTTGGGATAACTTGCCCAAAAAGCGCTTGATAGGACGGTCTTAGTAAGGCGCGACCAACACCAATGAAAGCCACTGCTGTGTAAATCAAAGGTACTGGAGGAGAAAGCCAGCCCAGCGCAATGACTGTCAAAAACAATCCTACTGCAATATGAATCATGCAAGCTATTGCAGCAATCCATTTGCGAGAGTGATGATCGACAGCATGCCCAGAATAGAGTGCTAAGGCAAAGTAGGGAACAAGCTCTGCTAGTCCTATAAGCCCAAGAGAAACCACGCTATTGGTGATTTCGTATAGATGCCAGCCTACCGCTACCATCGTAATTTGATAGCTGAGGGTTGCACCGATGCGATACAGCAGTAGGGTTCTAAAGGCTTTGCCGGTATTCATGAATTCCCTCCATTTTAGAGGAGAAGAGGATTATCCTTAAGGGATGAACAAAATTATTCGCGTGTGGGACTTGCCAATTCGTTTATTTCATTGGCTATTGGTGGTTTGCATCGCCGGCAGCTTTGTCACAATCAATTTGGGTGATGAATTCATTCAATGGCACGCCTATTTTGGCTACAGTATTTTGACTTTATTGATTTTCAGAATCATCTGGGGCTTTGTTGGGTCTACCCACGCACGATTCTTATCATTCATTCCAAGCAAGCAAGCAATTTTCGATTACTTGCAGGGACGCTCACCTCATGTTCTTGGTCACAATCCAATAGGCGCACTTTCTGTATTCGTCCTACTCTTTACCTTAAGCGTTCAGGTGTTTACTGGATTATTTGTTGACGATGAAGTGTCCTTTAAGGGACCTTTAGAGAAGTATGTCTCTGGTTCGATATCTTCATTTTTGTCTGAGATTCACGAAGGCAATCAAGTGGTAATACTGACTTTGATTGCCATTCATATCGCCGCTATTATTTTCTATAAGAAATTTAAAGGTGAAGATCTTATTAAGCCAATGATTAGTGGCGATAAAGAAATTGACCCAAGCGAGGAGGCAAAATATTTGCCAGCTGACTTGGGTCGGGCCTCCAAGGATGGAGTGCTACAGCGCGGTTTTGCTTTACTGCTATTGAGCGTGATCGCGGTAGCGGTGGGTTACCTGATTACGAAATAACGATCAATAAAGAGTACTTATTTCTTTTTAAAATCATCATGGCAGCCTTTGCAGGTTGCTCCCGCTGCGCCAAATGCTTTCTTAATACTTTCTTGATCGCTAGACTGAGCGGCCTTATTTAGATCTGCTACGGCTAACTGCATCTTGTCGCCAGCAGCTTTGAACTTCGCGTTATCAGACCAAACATCTGATTGAGCTTTTCCACCTTCAGTGCCAGGACCAAATGCTTGCCATGGCAAAGTGGACATCATGGCAACAACTGCTGCATTCTTGGCAACTTCATCTTTGTTGTAAGGGGCTTCACCCTTCACAACAGCGCCAATTTTTCCAAAAGAGTTTGCCATTACTGTAAATACGCTTTGACGATATTTGATAGCATCTTCTGGTTTTTGGAACTGAGCAAATGCGAGTCCTGCGCCAATTGTCAAAACAGTTGCGGTGCTTGCTAGGATTAATTTCTGTAATTTCATGATGGTTCTCCGTTAATCAGGTGAGCTGCGTAGTTTCAGCATATCTCAGAACAGCATTTTTCGCTTAAAAAATCATCCTTAAGGGCGTCATTAGAAGATTAATGATCCCTAAGAAGAGGTTGCTTAGTGGCTCCATCCATAAGGAGCCAATGATTCCTGTAAACACCAGGCCAAGCACGATGAAAAATCCCCATGGCTCGAGCCGTCCAAGTGCTATCGATTGACGAGCCGGTAGTAGGCCAGCCAAAATTCTGCCGCCATCTAGTGGAGGTAGTGGGAAGAGGTTAAAAACCAATAGGCCAATATTCCACATCACGCCTGCTTTTGCCATGGAGGTCAGAAAAGGTTCGTCTATGCCAACACCTTGGACCAGCACCCAAAAGATTGCCCAAATAATTGCCTGAATAAAATTAGATCCCGGTCCAGCCAGGGCGACCCAAATGGAGTCGATTCTTGGATTTCTGAGGCGTCCAAAATTAACGGGTACAGGCTTGGCATACCCCACTAAAAAGGGTGATCCGGTCAGAATCAAAACCAGCGGGATCAAGATAGTGCCAACAGGGTCTATATGTTTAGCTGGGTTCAGGCTAACTCGACCAAGCATATAGGCGGTGTTATCACCAAATTTGCGGGCTGCATAACCATGGGCCGCCTCATGGATAGTGATGGCAAAAATCAAGGGAATCGCATTAATGGCGACAGCTTGGATAGAATAGTCAGTAATCATGGCAATATGATA
This sequence comes from Polynucleobacter sp. JS-Polo-80-F4, assembly GCF_018881965.1. Classification (GTDB taxonomy): domain Bacteria; phylum Pseudomonadota; class Gammaproteobacteria; order Burkholderiales; family Burkholderiaceae; genus Polynucleobacter. The sequence continues at coordinate 356,254 of NZ_JACVPI010000001.1, read as the reverse complement.
TCCATAGGAGCTCAAAGTGACTGAAGAAAAGAAACCCGATTCAAAAACCCCAGCAAAAGCGCTAGCAGCTAAGCCGCCAGCACGCCCACCCGTTCCAAAAGGACCATCTGGACCAGCTGGAAGGCCTCAGGCAGGCTTTGGCGGGGGAAAAGGCATGATGCGCAAGGCTGGACGCGGTCGATAGTGGATAATTACCTTATTCATTAATGTGTTTACAGAGGATTTAGCAATGAACGAATGGCATAACGAATCTAAAGAAGAAATCAACAAAAAGATCATTACATTGGTCGTGATGTTGGCAGCAGCTACAAGCTTGGCTATTTTGTTTGCATTGGTTGCGGCTCACACAGGTTACGTATTCGGTTAATCTGCATTAATGACTAGCCATCGCCAACCTGCAATATTTGCTGGCCATGGCAGTCCAATGTATGCCATAGAGCCCAACCGCTACACAGCGGCTTGGTCTGCTCTTGGAAAATCTTTAAAGCGCCCTGATGCCATCTTGGTAATCTCAGCGCATTGGGTAACTCGAGGTACTTGGGTCACCGCAATGTCTAATCCCAAAACGATTCACGACTTTGGCGGGTTCCCACAAGCACTCTTTGAGATTCAATATCCAGCACCTGGCAGTCCTGCGCTGGCTGATCGCGTGCAGGAATTATTAAACATTCCAGTAGTACTCGAAGAAAATGAGTGGGGCATCGATCATGGTGCTTGGTCAGTTCTCAAATACATGTACCCAGACGCTGATGTGCCCGTAGTGCAATTGAGTCTGGATGGGTCTTTGACGGCGGGCGAGCACTATGAGCTTGCCAAGCAGCTAAGACCTTTGCGTGACGAGAATGTCTTGATCCTTTCAAGTGGTAATGTCGTGCATAACTTGCGCACTATTCATTGGCAAGCAGAGTCTGAGCCTTACCCTTGGGCAAAAAAATTCAATGACTTTTTTGCTTCAGAAATGCGCGCCAATCATCATGATCCTTTGATTCATTGGGAGAGTTATGGTGATGCGGCACATCTCTCAGTTCCTACTGCTGAACATTATTGGCCCGCTTTGTATACCTTAGCTTTGCAAGAAGAGGGTGAGCAAGTAAAGGTCTATACAGATGGAATAGAGATGAGCTCTATTAGCATGCTGGGTTTTTCAATTCAATAAAGAGTAGATTATGTGGCTACCTATCTTCGCAATCTTTTTCGGCGCAGGCTTTGGCGCTTTGTTAAGGGCGGGCTTTAATTTCGCCTCTGTAAGTATTGCTTCATCGCTACCTTTAGGCACTTTTATATCGAATATGGTTGGTGGATATTTGATCGGTATTGCTGTGGCATTCTTTGGCAATAATCCACATCTCTCTCCTGAGTGGAAGCTCTTAGTGGTTACCGGTTTCTTGGGAGGTCTAACTACTTTTTCAAGCTTTTCAGCCGAAGTGGTTGGATTTATGCAGCGCGGTGAATTTACTTGGGCTTTAGGTACGGCGCTACTGAATCTAGTAGGCTCCCTCGTCTTAACCTTCTTGGGTATCTTGACTTACCAAGCATTCAAATAAAATCAGGGGCGATAATTCGATAAGCCCCTGATTAGTACTGCCTATATCAATGTTTTATTCAGGCTTGATGTTTGCGCTCTTTACGACTGCGCTCCATTTAGCAGCCTCGGATTTAATCAAAGTGGCAAATTCAGCAGGGCTTCCACCACCAATTTCATTTCCCTGTGAAAGCATCAGTTCGCGTAACTGAGGATCTTTGAGCGCCTCATTTGCAGCAGCATTTAATTTATCAATAATCGCCTTGGGTGTTCCTTTGGGGGCGATTAAACCTTGCCAATTAAGAACTTCTACTTTTGGATAGCCTAACTCTGCAAAGCTGGGAACATTAGGCAGAAGAGGGGAGCGCTTTTTGCTGGTGATAGCAAGCGGACGAATCTTGCCCGCTTGAATGCTGGGTACGGCAGAATACATTTGGTCGAACATGAGATCCACATTGCCGCCCATGAGGTCGGTTAGTGCTGCAGAACCACTCTTATAAGGTACATGAATCATTTGAATGCCAGCATTGAGCTCAAATAGTTCGGCTGAGAGTTGATGGCTGCCACCAATGCCGCCTGAAGAAAATGTCAGAACACCAGGTTTTGCCTTAGCTGCTACAACAATGTCTTGCACAGTTTTGTAAGGAGAGTTGGGATTCACTACCAACACGAGAGGGCCTTTTTCAACCAAGATGATCGGCGTTAAATCAGTCTCTGGGTCGTAACGTAAATTGCCAAAGAGTGTTTTGTTCACTGCCATCGGCGCAAAGTTTCCCATGCCAATCGTATAGCCATCAGGCGCAGCCCGAACAATCGCTTCAGTGCCAATATTCCCACCGGCGCCTGGTTTGTTATCCACAACGATTGGTTGCTTAAGAAGAACACTCATCTTTTGCGCAATTTGACGACTTCTAGAATCAGCGCTACCTCCGGCACCGTATGGCACGATAAAGTTGATTGGTTTATTGGGGTAATTACTTTGAGCGAAAGCTGTAGATGAAAAAATACCGATCAGGCAAAGTAGGGAGGCTGAAAGTGTTTGAATAAGTTTCATATCTTTTCCGTTATCTGTTATCCGTTAAGCATTTAAATAAATCCTAGGACGCCTAACGCTCCGCCGATTGCAATCAGATAGAGTGGGTGCCAGCGTGTAAATAATGTAAATCCAATAGTAGTAAGGGTCAAGGAATATGCTGCAGCGCTGTGATTAATTTGAGTGGCAATTTGCCATGCAGAAGACAGAACAAGTCCAATAGCCAGGGCTGCTGCTGCATATTGGATAGATTTTCTTTTAACAGGATCTTTAATCCCCAAAATAAGACGTTGTAAAAAATAAATCAAGATAGATGAGGGTAGCGAAATTGCCATTGTGGCAAGTAAAGCGCCCAGGATGCCATAAATATGCCAGCCCAATAGCGTGACTGTCATAAAGTTGGGGCCGGGAGCTGCTTGTGCTATTGCAAAATAATCTGAAAAAGTTTGAAGATCAATCCAATGCTCTTGGTAGACAGCTAAATTCAAAAGCTCGGGCAGCAAAGCATTAACGCCACCGAAAGCAACTAAAGAGAAGGCTGATAGTTTTAAGAAGACGCTTAAAAGCATGCTCATAATTTTCTTGCCTTTTTGTTGGCTAAGAAGAGTGCTAGCGGCAAAACTGTGAGCACAACCCACCCTAGTCCGAGATGGAAATAGGTGACGGCACTAATAGTGATGGCAACCACTAACAGCATGATCGGAAAGCGAAACTCGTCGCGCAGCATCTTGAAGCCAGTTGAAGCAATGAGGCCAATACCTACTGCAGATATGCCTCGTAAAAGTCCCTTGATCGTATCTAGATAGCCGTAATGCTGATAGAGCATGGCCAGTAAAAGCACTATCGCAATTGGGCCGAGCGTAAGACCAAGAACAGCTGCAACAGCGCCTCTAGCTCCCGCAAAGCGAGAGCCAACACAAACGGCGAGATTCACAATATTAGGGCCTGGAACGATTTGGCAAATGCCGAGGATGGCGCTAAATTCTTCCGAGGTGAGCCATTTCTCTTTCTCAACAATCGTGCGTCGTGCCCATGGCAGTACGCCACCAAATCCAGACATCCCAATTTTGCTAAACCCAATAAAGAGCTGCTTGGGTGTAAGTACCTTGGGTTGCATGGGCATATGAAAATAGGGCTTTGAAATATTACTGTGGCTTAAAAGGATGTGGCACAGGTTTATTTTCTAGCCAGGCTTCGAGTGTTTCGGTAATGCCTTTTGAGAAAGTCGCAAAAATAGGTTCTGCAATAAATCCAAGATGCGGTGTTACCAAAAGATTTGGAGTATTGCGAAGCACATCTTTTTCTGGAAGTGGTTCTACGTCAAAAACATCGACCGCTGCTTGCCCCGGTCTACCCGCAGTCAAGGCCTTTTGCAGATCAGGCATATTGATCAGAGCAGCTCGTGAGGTATTGATGAGAATGGAGTCAGGGCGCATGAGAGCTAATTGATCGGCGCTAATTAAACCTTTAGTTCCAGGGCCGGCTACTAAGTGCATGGAGACAACTTTGGAGGTTTTAAGGAGTTCATCAAGGCTGACTGCCTTTGCATTTTCTGCGGCGGCGCGTTCAGGCGTCATGCGAGGACTCCAGGCCACTACTTCCATCCCAAAAGCCGCGCCAACACGTGCAACACGACTACCAATAGCACCCAAACCCATAATGCCTAAGCGTTCACCAGATAACATCGGCAGTAAAGACATGGCATCACGCCAGCCGCCAGAGGCAATCAGTTTATTTTCTTCGATGAGGCGCTTGGAGGCACCCAGAATCAAAGCCCAAGTAAGTTCCGCAGTGGTTTCTTTGGAAGGCCCGCCAGGAGTGCAGGCCATTGGGATATTTCTGGAAACTAAAGCTGATGCTTCAAGGGTGCCATTGCGCTCACCAGTAAACATGAGGAACTTCAGTTTGGGTAAGCGCGCAATCATCGCTTCATTAAAAGGCGAGCGATCTCTCACGATGGCAATTGCGTCAGCATCTTTTACTGCTTCATATAAAGCCTCGTCACGGAGTGGCTCATGATGAATGGTGAGCTTAGCTTGTTGATCTAATTTTTCCCAATTAGAAAAACGGCGCAGTGCACGCTCATAGTCTCCGAGAATGACGATATTAGGTAGTGAGGCCATATATGAAATGTTTTCAGTTGAAAGTTAATCTGGTGTGCAAAGGTTTAGGATGTGTTTGAGATCAGGCGCCTGACCCAATTTCCAGAGTGCAGAAATCAACTGAATCGTTTTCTCTTTGCCAATCACTGGCTCTGCCAAGCTTGTGAACTTTTGTTCCAAGTTAGCATCGCTCATTGGGTTCTCTACTGAGCCAATCGCATTCTTGACGAAGATGTGCACTTCTTTACCATTCTTCAGGAAGGCCTTTACATCCACAGATGCTTCGCTAATGGAAGTGTCGGTGGTGGCATTGACTTTCGCGCGCAAGGCTACAACATCAGGACGGTTCACGATGTCATCGGCATATTCGCCTTCACCGGCTTGACCAAAAATCAAGCCAACGGCGCAGCCGTGATACACGCTGAATTTGCCTTCAAGACCATCTTTAGGTGTTTTCTTGCCAGTTAACTCAAGTACCAGCGGGTGAGCACGTAGCTCAATGCGCTCTACATCATCTGCATTAACGCCTTGGGCGCGCAATTGAGCGCAGGCATCAATGGCTGGGTGAATCACAATGCCACAAGCAAACGGCTTATATGTATTTAAGGAAATCTCAAAAGACTTTCCAAGGGCGCGATCAATTTCTGACCAGTCGCATTTGGTGGATACGGTTTGCATATAACCACGTCCAGCCTCAAGCGCTTTAGGGCTAGCAGTAAAGCCATGCTTTGCCAGCAATGCAGAAAGTTGGCCTGCACGTGCAGCGCCACCTGGATGAAAGGGTTTAGTCATCGTGCCGAATTGTTCACGCATACCAACGGGTTGTGAGGCGGCAATGCCCAAAGCCATCGTTGTTTTTTGTAGATCGAGCCCCATCAAGCGTGAACATGCGGCTGCAGAACCGAGCATGCCGGTAGAGCCAGTGATATGCCAGCCACGATGGTAGTGATCTGGATACATTGCATTACCAACACGGCAGGCAACATCAATTCCGAGAACGAGAGAGTCAATCATTTGACGACCATTGGCACCAATGTGCTCACCTAAGGCTAGGATTGCTGATGCTACTGGACCTGCGGGATGGATGACTGTCTTTAAGTGAGTGTCATCAAAGTCAAAGGTATGGGAGCTGATACCGTTGATGAGCGCAGCTCCACCCATATCGACTTTGTCTTTGCGGCCAAGAATGCTAGCTTGTGGCGCTGGCTGAAATTCACGGATAGCAGCTAATGAAGATTCCACACTCTCATGATTTGCCGCACCAATAGCGCAGCCAAGCCAATTTAAAAATGTGCGATGAGCCTCATGCTCGACTTCTGGGGTCCAGCCTTGGCTTGGATGGGCGTTAACAAATTCAGCCAGAATCTTAGTTACTGGTGGCGCATTTAAATCAGCTGCTGCGGCAATTGCGTGTGACATATCAAAGTTCCTATTAATTTAGTAAATTTAAGTTAAGTATTTTTTGTAAATGAATTATTCAATTTCAATATTGCGGTCTTTGGCTACCTTTGCCCAACGCGCAATATCTTCTTTGATGTAATTGGTAAATTGAGGTGGTGTCATGGGCATCAGCGTCATGGCTTCGCTAGTCATCTTTTCAGAAAACTCAGGTAATGCTAAGACCTTATTCAGCTCTGCATTAAGCTTTGCAACAATAGCGGGCGGTAAGTTGGCGGGACCAACTAATCCGTACCATTGCTGACCATCAAAGCCGTTATAGCCTAACTCTTTGAAGGTTGGAATATTCGGGGCTGCTGAGCTGCGCTTAGAGCCGGTGACTGCTAGGCCGCGAACGCGATTCGTATTGATATAAGGAATCGCTGCAAATAGGGTGGGGAACATTGCTTGGGTTTGGCCTGCCAATAAGTCCGTATACGCAGGACCAACGCCACGATAAGGTACATGCACCATAAATATTCCGGATGCTAGCTTAAATTGCTCCATGCCAAGATGGGTTAGCGTGCCAGGACCGGCGGAACCGTAACTTAATTTTGCAGGGTTCTTTTTTGCATAATCGACAAACTCTTTCAAGCTCTTGATTGGTAAATCAGGATTAATGATGAGTACATTTGGTGTTGCGCCAATCATGCCAATTGGCGTGAAATCTTTAATAGCGTCATATGGCAATTTACGCACTGCTGGATTGGTACCGTGTGTTCCCACATAAGCCACCATCAAGGTGTATCCATCTGGCGCTGCTTTGGCGGTAGCTTGCGATGCGATAGATCCACCACCACCACCCATATTTTCAACCACAACCGTTTGGCCAATTGAGCGCGAGAGTTTTTCTGCGACAGCACGCGCAATATTATCTAGTCCACCACCAGCCGCTACTGGCGCAATCAACTTGATTGGCTTAACCGGATAAGCTGGCGCCGCACTTTGTGCTTGTGTATTGAAGTGGATTGCCATTCCCAGGAATGCAAAGAGGATGGAAGATAAAAAAATCGGCTTTTGCCGATTAGTAACTGTAGACATGTCTCGAGTCCGTATGATTGTTTTATTAAGTTTTTACAGCTTGGTAATTCTACTATTGATAACCGCAGCCCTAATCAGGTTGAGCTGGCTTTGAGTTTTCTGCGAATAGAGTGTTCTAAGGGAATGGAGTCCAGATTGGGCTCCAGCGCCTCGCGCTCATCAAAGACAAAACAACTGCCTTGGTAATGTGCGGCACCAACTTCCTCAAAGTATTTCAAAATGCCGCCCTCTAACTGGTAGCTATGTTGCATGCCAATCTCACGCATGTATAAGCCAGATTTTTCACAGCGAATTCCACCTGTACAAAAACTAACCAGTGTCTTGTCTGCTAGCTCATCTTTATGAGCAGATATTGCCTCTGGAAACTCGGTGAACTTTTCGATATTGAAATGCAAAGCATTTTCAAAGGTGCCGTAGTCAACTTCAAATGCATTGCGTGTATCCACCATCACCACTGGGCGACCTAAATCATCCGTACCTCGATCCAACCACTCCTGTAATTTTTTCGGGCTAATGAAATTTGCTCGACCTTCTTCTGGACGAATTGCTGGATGGTTCATGCGGATAATTTCATTTTTCAGTTTGATCAGCATTTTCTTGAAAGGCTGCTCTTCAGACCAGCTTTCTTTTGCTTGAAGCGGGGCAAAACGGTGGTCAGTGCGAAGCCAATCTAGAAATCCGCGCAGCTCCTCTGTTTTGCCGGCAAGAAACATGTTGATACCTTCGCCAGTCAATAGGATGGTGCCCTTGAGTTGGCGAGCGTTACATTCATCCAGCATTTTGGCGCGCAGCTCTGGTAAGCCATCTAGGCTGACAAATAAATAGGCGGCAATATTTAGAATCGACTTCATTTTTCTCTCACTGGGCTACAGCAGCATTATCGAGCAAATAGGCTGTGGGAGTGTTAATCTTGAGTTCTTATTCATAGGAGACAAATCCATGCAGGATTTAGCGATAACGGCTAAAAAAGCCATTAAAAACATGATCTTAGCTGCTTTGGCGGTCTTAGGCATAAGCAGTTTTGCTTTGGCGCAAAACGCGGGTGTTGGCGCATGGCCCACCCAAAAGCCGATTCGTTTAATTGCGGTGTTTCCGCCGGGCGGCTCAGTTGACCAGGTTGCCCGTGTATTGGCACCAGCCTTGCAGTCAGAACTCAAGCAAAACGTGATTGTTGAGAACGTAGGTGGCGCCTCCGGTGTGATTGGTACTTCTGCAATGACTCGCTCAGATCCAGATGGATACACCTTTGCAGTGGTATTTGATACCCATGGCGTTAATCCGAGTCTCAAAGATAAGCTCCCCTACGACACTATTAAAGATATTGCGCCTGTAATTTTGGTGGGCACATCACCGATGGTTTTAGTTGCGAGTAAGAAATCTGGCATCACTAGCTTCAAACAGTTGGTGGATCTTTCTAAAACGGGTAAGCAATTTAGCTATGGCTCTATCGGTATTGGAAGTCTTGGGCACTTGGCAATGGCTCGCCTTGCGAAACAGGCTGGCTTTGATTGGAATCACATTCCTTATCGTGGCGGTGGACCTTTGATGCAAGATGCATTGGGCGGACAAGTTGAGTTGGCTGTGGGGTCAGAATTTTTGGTTAAGCCACACGTCGATAGTGGCGGTGTAATTCCATTGGTTATTACTACGGCCAAGAGATCACCATCTCTGCCGAATGTGCCAACGATTTCTGAAAGTGGCTTCCCAGGCTTTAGCGCCCCAGCATGGTGGGCAGTATTGGCCCCAGGAAAAACTCCTCCGGCAGTTGTAGATGCGATGAACAAGGCTTTGAATAAAGCTTTGAAAACACCAGCGGTTGCTGAGAAATTTAAAGCACAAGGTATTCAAATTGTTGGCGGTACTCCTGCAGCTGCCCAAGAGTTTATTGGCAAGCAGATTGGTATCTGGGGCAAGTTTGTCATTGAAAACAACATTAAAGAAACTGCTCAGTAAAAGGCTATCATGTCAGAACGTTTAATTCCGTATCAACCCATGGATTTGGCTGAGCCAGCTGAGTTAGTTGCAGCTATTCGCCAGAGACGTGGGGGTCAGTTCATTAATTTGGATCGTATGCTCTTGCATAGCGTTCCTATCGCAGAGGGTTGGAACCATTTCATTGGTGAGATTCGCAATAACCTCTCTTTAGACCCTAAGTTGCGTGAGTTGGCGATGTGTGGGGTAGCTGTTCTTAATGGCGCTGAGTATGAATTCTTTCACCATGCACCCCCATTTAAGAAGGCGGGTGGCACTGAGGAACAGGTTCAAGGCTTACGTCTTATCGGCCAGCCAAATTTTCCAAAAGATTTGTACTCTTCGGTGGAGAATGATGCTGCTGAATTGACTTTTCAGATGACGCGCAACATCAAAGTGGATCCTGAGTTGATGAAGCGCTTGCAAAAAGAGTTGGGCAGTACAGATACCGTTGAGTTGGTAACCGTGGTTGCTGCTTACAACATGGTTTCCCGTTTCTTGATTGCGCTTGATGTGAATCCTGAAGATCACCCCCCGGCTTAAAGACAAAACTCAGTCAAAGCCAAGTAAAGTCAAAGCATTCATCAATATGATCCGCAATATTCAAACCATCATTCCTGGCATTGCTACTTCCGATGGTGCTGGCGTCAAATTGCGTCGTAGTCTTGGTGGTCAAAATCAAGTCAGGCTAGATCCTTTTTTGATGCTTGACGAATTTTCTTCAAACGATCCGAATGATTATGTGGCGGGTTTTCCTGCGCATCCTCACCGGGGTTTTGAGACTGTGACCTATATGCTCGAAGGTCATATGTTGCATGAAGATCATTTAGGTAATCAAGGGCACCTCAAAACAGGTGGCGTGCAGTGGATGACGGCAGGGCGCGGCATTATTCACTCTGAGATGCCTCAGCAGGTGAGCGGCGCTATGCGCGGCTTTCAGTTGTGGATCAACTTGCCCGCGAAAGAAAAGATGAAGGCGGCTGGCTATAAGGATATTCAAGTTGAAGATATTCCCAAAATTACCTTAGTCAACGGCGGTTCAGTTAAGGTGATTGCTGGCACGTACGACCAAGATGGTCAAGAAGTGCAAGGTCCTATTCAGGGGATTACCACCGCACCTTTATTTTTAGATGTGCACTTGCCCCCTAATGCTGATTTCGAGCATCGCATTCCTAAAGAGCTCAATGCTTTCGTTTATGTATATGAGGGTCATCTTGAGGTAGGTGGCCCTATGCGCGAAGTACCAAAGCAAGCTGCCATCGTGCTTGGGGATGGTGATCGCCTCAAAGCTAAAGCGGGATCTGCGGGAGTGCAATTTATTGTTCTTGCAGCATTGCCACTACATGAGCCTATCGTGCAGTATGGCCCCTTCGTAATGAATACACGTACAGAGATTGAACAGGCTATTGATGATTATCAAAATAATCGCTTTGTGGTTTCCTAGGTGATTCAACCGGCAATCCTTCAATGGGAAGATGGGGGGCAAACCCATAGTGCTAAATGGCATTCTGAAAATGGTATTGCTCCTCACAAAAAGATTCAGGTCGCTGATGACACGCTAACTGCTGATATTGCCTATCGTTTGGCTTGTGAAGGCACGGCCATGCTTTACAAGGGTGACTTTCAGAATGCGCGACAACTCTTGCAGGCTTTGGTCCGAAGGGTAGATAAGCCCTCCAAAAAATCCACCAGAGTCGATAGAGTTTCTAAAGAGAAAACCAAAAGCCCGCTCGATACATTTAATCTTCATCGCCTTGCTCAATCACAGCGCGCCCGTATTTTGGGGATGATTTTGATACAGGTAAACGCTGATCACAGTATTTCATTAAGGCGCGCACCAGATGTTGCTAGGGCTTGTTCTCAAGCCTATGGAGAGCAGTCTGGGTCTTACGTCATCTCGCTGCGTGAACTACTCGGTGTCATTAGTGCACATGAGTGGCGCAAGACAGGTGTTCAAGTTCTGACCAGGGATGATGAAGAGGTTCGAATTCATCCACACTATGGTGTTTTTTCACCAGTGCGCAGTGAATACATTGATTTAGTGCTGAAAGCGCCTTTGCCAAGTGCAATAAAGCAAAGCTCTCTAGCCTTTGATATTGGCACGGGAACTGGTGTTTTGGCTGTTGTTTTAGCTCTGCGAGATATTCATAAGATTGTTGCGACTGATTTGAATGAGCGAGCTATAGTTTGTGCGCAAGAAAATATGAATCATTTGGGCTTGAATTCTCAAATTGAAATTCAGAAGGTCAATCTATTCCCCGAAGGCAAAGCTGCACTGATCGTTTGCAATCCGCCATGGCTGCCTGCTAGACCAAGTTCTTTGCTAGAGCATGCGGTCTATGATCCTGAGAGCCAGATGCTGAGGGGTTTCTTAGTTGGATTAAAGGAGCATCTACTTACAAATGGCGAGGGCTGGCTCATTCTTTCTGACTTGGCTGAATATCTAGGTTTAAGAACAAGAGCAGAGCTTCTCAATTGGATTGAGCAAGCGGGTCTGAAAGTGATCGCTCGTTTGGATACGAAGCCAACACATCAAAAAGCATTTGATAAAGCTGATGCCTTGCATGCAGCACGATCTAAAGAAGTAACATCACTTTGGCGCTTGGCTGCAAAGTAGTAGCACATTAAATAGCCCTACAAGTCCCGTCCCCATTGGGGTCATGGTTGTTTATCAAAGACATCCTCCTTAAAATCATGAAGAGCAATAGTTCATTACTGTAAGTTTCGTCAGTAAGCGTACTTGAGCTTTTCTCTTTTTATCTTTTAAGGAAGTCATTTGCTCTGTAGTTTGTTTGCTCGAAATGGTTTTCTTATTTCAGGTGTAGTGATCTCTCATGCATTGGTTTTGATGGGGCTTCTATATGGATCTCTTGGCAGAGATGCATCATCTGCGCACGGCGCTCTCATGGTGAACCTGATGGGCGAACGCGCAAACTCACCCAAAAGTAACCAATCGTTTGCATCACAGCAGACAGCTTCACTCCCAAGTACAAAAAGTTCAAGCCCAATTCAGGCTGATGAATCTTCAGCTGCAGCTGGTGTTGAGGGTGCCAGCCGTTTGGCGGGAGCTATTGCTAGAAAGGCTATACATAATCCTAAGCCTCATTACCCATTGGCAAGTAGGCAGCTTCGGGAGGAGGGTTTAGTTGTAGTGCGGCTCTGTGTCGATCAGCAGGGGATTGTGGGTGAGATTGGGGTCTCCAAAAGCTCGGGTTTCCAGAATTTAGATCATTCGGCCCTCAAGGCCCTAGCAAAGTGGAGATTTGACCCAATCGCATTAAATTCTACCAACCATTCTGCACAGTGCTTTCAGACTCCCGTTCAATTTACATTAGAGGGATAGTGCTTGAGCGAGAAAAATACCTTGAACCCGCTATCGACTTTTGTTCGATCTGCCGATGTTTTACCAAAGACTATTTCTAGCGAGGCTCTATTGGGCGAGATGAAGCAAATTTTCATTCTTCATGAAGGGCGCTCATATCAGTTACGCATCACTAAATTAGGCAAGCTCATTTTGACTAAATAAAAATTTAATAATTTACTAGCCAGCAAGAGCATTCTCATATGCATATAGCCAGCGATTTTTTGTTGTTATCACTGGAGATAGTATATGAAGCATCAAGAATTATTTTGTTCTCGCAATAGGCTCGCCTGGATTTCATCACTAGCGTTTTTATACGGAAGCTCGTTTTCAAGTTGGGTTAAGGCTCAAGACATTGACTTACCCAGAATTGATATTGTTGGCCGCGAGGAGAATGCCCTGAGCAAAATTCCGGGAACGGTCGATGTGATTAATCAAAAAAAGATGGAGGAGCTACAGCCTCAGTCATTGCAAGATGTATTAAAGACCGTTCCTGGTGTGAATGTACGTGGGGATGAGGGTGGATTGGGGTCCATACCCAATATTGGTATTCGGGGTTTAAATCCAAGTCGTAGCTCAAAAGTGTTACTACTAGAAGATGGAGCTCCAATCCAGCCTAGCCTCTTTATTTCAAATGCTTCTTACTACAGTCCGCCCGTTGAGCGTATTAGTGGAATTGAAGTTTTAAAAGGAGCTTCGGGCCTAAAGTATGGGCCATCCAACATCGGCGGGGTTGTTAATTACCTCAGCAAAACACCATCACAAGGTTTCAAGCTAACAGGCAAAGTCGGTAACTATGGCTATCGTTTGGCAGAGATTGAAGCAGGGGGAAGGTCATCTACAAATGGTGCAATTGGCGGAATCAACCTGATTCAATCTGAATCCAACGGATATCAGGGCAATGGTTTTAAGATGTACGACATCCTCATGAAGGGTGGAATCGAAATTGCCCAGAATCAATGGCTAAGCTTGAAATACACTCACTACGATAACAATATCAATACATCTTATGTAGGTCTACGCCCTAATCAGTACGCCAACCGCATGTCAGATAACCCGGCGCCTAATGATCGTTTTATTACTCAACGAAATGCCGTAGATTTGAATCACTCTATTGAAATTAATTCCGATACCAAGGTGAATACCTTGATGTATTGGAGTAAGTTAAACCGGGATTATTGGCGACAAAGTATTCTGAATCGAACCCAAGATAAAACAGCGTTTAAACCTTGTAATGTTGGCGCTGATTGTTTGGTTGGCCGCAATCGTGAGTTTCAAATGCTGGGTTTAGACACACGACTAAGCCATGCATATAAGGCATTTGGTATTGCCAATGAAGCAGAGTTTGGTATTCGTCTGCACACTGAATCTCAAATTAATCAGCTCTCAAACTCTAAAACCACAGCTTACTCTGGCCGCGTTTCTTATCATGAAGATAACAAGGCGAACTCACTGGCAATGTATGCCCAGAATCGCTTCTTGTTAACAAAAGATTTTGCTGTAATACCTGGCGTGCGTGTTGAAAGTTACAACCAGACTCGCTCGAATGTGATGACTGGTAAGGCAGGCAACGCTAAGAATGTAGAAACCGTTCCGCAGATTGGTGTGACATGGCAGTTGATACCTCAGGCTCAGGCATACGGCAGTATTTACAAGGGATTTGCCCCGGCGCAATTGGCCACAGCGATTGATGACAAAGGGGTAGATCAGCAGCTAGCTCCAGAGCGCTCTACCAATATGGAGCTGGGTTTACGTGGTCGCTCAGGTGCTTTCTCATACGACTCTGCAGTTTTTAGCATGAACTTTAGCAATCAAATTGTGAACCAAAGTTTGGCTGCTGGAATTTCTAAAGCCAATGGCGGCAAAAGTTTGCACCAAGGCGCTGAATTAGCCTTGGCCTATACGCTTGGTTATGGCTGGGGTATTAACGGCAATGCAACCTATATCCCAGTAGCAAAATTTGTAGGCACTAACTCCTTGGGCAGGGATGGCAATCGTATTCCTTACACGCCTAAGTTAACTTCTAACTTAGGTGTTAGCTACGAAAAGAATGGCTTCAATTCTTTAGTCAGCCTCAATTATGTTTCGGCTCAATATGCTGATTCAGCCAATACGGTTGTAGAAAATACCATTGGCACTCTAGGTGAGGTCCCTGCGTTTGCAACGGTCAATTGGAGTGCTAACTATGCTATCAATAAGGATTGGAAAGTATTTGGAGTGATTAATAATCTCTTTGATAAGCGATACATTTCTGGCCGCAGTCCAGATGGAATATTTGCTGGTGCGCCACTGAATTTTCAGGCAGGCATGAGTTATCAATTTAACTGATGAAAGAAAAACGCCACCTTCGTAGGTGGCGTTTGACTCTTACATACTTCAAAATGGTGGAGTCGGCGGGAATCGAACCCGCGTCCGCAAATCCTCCACAACAAGTTCTACATACTTAGTCATATCATTTAATTTAGCCAGCTAGGCACAGATTGACATGTTTCACGCTGACGATTCACTAAGTTTTCGAATCATTCCCCGTGACATGAAATGATCTTATCTCTTGTAAATGACCCTGACCTAGCTTTCGCTAGCTGACCCAAGAGAGAATCAGTTCAGGGGCAACCGCAATTAAGCGGCTAGTGCGAAACGTTCGTCGTTTGCAGTTAAAACATTCCCATTGATTTACGAGATAACGGGTCCTCGGTATGCCCTTGATGCTTTGTAATCCACGTCGAAACCATGTCGACCCCGGAGTTCATGCATAGGAAACCCTATTTTAAGGCCGTCGACCTTAAATTGTTGAATATCTTTGGCTTATTCCCTGTTGGGAAAGATGATTTGCAACAAATCGAGTGGTGAATGGACGATGTAATCCGCCCCCCAGGCCTCAGGAGGCTCTTTGCAGCCGCAGTATCCATAAGCGGCAGCCACAGTCTTCATCCCGGCTGCTTTGCCTGCGAGAACGTCTCTAATGTCATCTCCAACGTAGATTGATCTCGTGGGATCAATATTCGTCGATCTTGCGGCGTGCAGAATAGGTTCAGGGTGTGGCTTTGAATAAGGCGTGGTGTCACCGGAAACGGTAGAAACAGCTCGCTGGCGTAAGCCCATTAGGTCTGTCAAAGGGTTGGTAAAGCGCTCACTTTTATTGGTAATAATTCCCCAAGGCAGCTGTGCTTTATCCATTTCATCAAGTAAATGGTCTATTCCATCAAATAATTTGCTGTCCACTAGCAGTGCTTTTTCATAATTGCTGAAAAACTCATCGCGCAATGGAATGAAATCTGCATGATCAGGGGCGATACCAAAGGCTCCTTCGAGCAGTCCTCGGGCGCCAGCTGATGCATAGGGGCGCAAAAACTCATAAGGCTTAGGTGCTAGATTGCGTGCAATCAGCAATTTATTGGTTGCTGCCACTAAATCTGGTGCGGTATCTGCTAGCGTGCCGTCTAGGTCGAAAAAGATGCCGGCATAAGGACTTAAAAGATTGGTCACGGTTAAATTACTTTCGAACGGCAATCATGTAATTCACATCCACATCTTCACCGAGGCTATATACCTGTGTGAGTGGGTTGTAACTCATACCTTTCATACCGAGCATCTCTAAGCCTGCATGACGAGTAAAGGCTACTAACTCAGAAGGTTTGATGAATTTGGCGTATTCGTGAGTGCCTTTAGGGAGTAATTTCAGGATGTATTCGGCGCCAATAATGGCAAATAAGTAGGACTTAGGATTGCGATTGAGGGTGCTGAAAAATAAAGTTCCGCCAGGTTTGCACAGTTTTGCACAGGCGCGTACTACAGATGCAGGGTCGGGGACGTGCTCCAGCATCTCCATACAAGTGACTACGTCATATTGTTCGGGCTGTTCATCGGCGAGTGCCTCTGCTGAAATAGAGCGGTAAGTAAGATTGGCCCCTACTTCTAATGCATGCAATTCAGCAACCTTGAGCGCTTTTTCAGACAAATCGATACCAGTAGTGTCTGCGCCTGATTGAGACATGGATTCAGCCAAGATGCCACCACCACAGCCGATATCAACCACTTTTTTACCCTCTAAATTTACGAAGGATTTAATCCAATTGAGGCGTAGTGGATTGATAGCGTGCAGAGGTTTAAATTCGCTATTAGGATCCCACCAGCGATGGGCTAGGGCGCTAAATTTGGCGATTTCTGACTGGTCGACGTTCATATGAGTTGGCTATTGGTGAGGCTATTAGAGAAGTCTATGAATATAGCGGAAATAAAAAAGCCCGCTAGAAGCGGGCTTTTTTACAAGTAAAGTGAATTACTTAGCTGCTGTACCAACAACTTCGATGTCAGTACGGCGGTTCTTAGCGCGGCCTTCAGCAGTTGCATTTGATGCAACTGGATTGCTCTTGCCTTTTGATTCTGTGTATATACGGCTACCGTCAACACCTTTGCTTGTCAGGTAAGTCTTAACTGACTGAGCACGACGCTGACCGAGGGCCATGTTGTAAGCATCTGTACCAACGCTGTCAGTGTTACCAACAGCGATGATTACTTCTAACTTGATCTTGCTTAAGTCAGCAGCGATCTTGTCCAAAGTAGCTTTACCTTCTGGTTTCAAGTCAGACTTGTTGAAGTCATAAAGTGTATCTGCTTGCAAAGTGATTTTGCTTTGGCTAACACCAGCAGCTGCAGGAGCAGCAACTAAAGCACCGTCACAACCTTTAGCTGCAGTAGCAGGAGTCCAGTTGTTATCGCGCCAGCACAATGTGCCATCGCCGTTTTTCCAATTCAAGCCAGAGCTGTTTTCCCAGTTATCAGAAGCAATTGCTGCAGTAGCAGAAACAGTGATAACAGAAGCCAGCAACACTTTTAGGGTTTTGTTCATTTTTAGTCCTCAAAAATCTCTTTTTTAATTAAAGTCAAACTTAAATGTAATTCGCCCTACCTTGATGCAAAAACTGCAAAGCGACACATCTCAATTTCGTACAAACTGACAGAATCTTAGCATAGGGCCTACCTGTCATCAAAATGATATTATTTCTAGATGGAACAAGCCGCTAAAGAAACACTACCAATATCCCTCGAAGACGAAATGCGGCGGTCCTATTTGGACTACGCAATGAGCGTCATAGTCGGCAGAGCCCTGCCAGACGTGCGTGACGGCCTCAAACCGGTTCACCGCCGGGTCTTATTCGCTATGTATGAATTAAACAACGATTGGAACAGAGCTTACAAAAAATCTGCCCGTATAGTTGGCGACGTAATCGGTAAATACCATCCGCACGGTGATTCTGCGGTGTATGACACGATCGTTCGGATGGCCCAGGACTTCTCTCTGCGCTATATGCTGGTTGACGGGCAGGGTAACTTTGGCTCCGTAGACGGCGATAACGCTGCTGCGATGCGATATACCGAGATCCGCCTCCGCAAGATCGCTCATGAGCTTTTGGCCGATTTGGACAAGGAAACGGTCGATTTCGGGCCAAATTACGACGGCAGCGAGAAAGAACCCCTGATTCTGCCTGCCAAAGTGCCTAATTTGCTCATAAATGGCAGTTCTGGCATTGCTGTAGGTATGGCAACCAACATTCCTCCCCACAACCTGGATGAGGTGGTTACAGCCTGTTTGCACGTGCTTCACAACCCAGAATGCACGATTGATGAGCTCATTGAGATCATTCCAGCCCCAGATTTCCCGACCGCCGGCATTATTTATGGCGTTCAAGGCGTTCGCGAGGGTTATCGCACTGGTCGAGGCCGTGTTGTTATGCGTGCAAAGACTCACTTTGAAGATTTGGATAAGGGCGCGCGTCAAGCCATCATCGTTGATGAGTTGCCATACCAAGTGAATAAAAAGAACTTGCTCGAGCGAATTGCTGAGTTGGTGAATGAGAAGAAAGTGGAAGGCATTTCTGATTTGCGTGATGAATCAGATAAGTCCGGTATGCGCGTTGTGATTGAACTCAAGCGCGGTGAAGTGCCTGAAGTCGTTCTCAATAATTTGTATAAGAGCACACAGCTTCAAGATAACTTCGGTATGAACATGGTGGCGTTGGTAGATAACCAACCACGCCTGTTGAACTTGAAGCAAATGCTTGAGTACTTCTTGCAGCATCGTCGTGAAGTAGTTACACGTCGCACGATTTTTGAGTTGCGTAAAGCTCGTGATCGTGGGCACGTTTTAGAGGGTTTAGCTGTTGCGTTAGCGAACATTGATGAGTTCATTGCGATTATTAAAGCTGCAGCGAACCCAGTTATTGCGAAACAAGAGTTGATGGGTAAAGCTTGGGATTCATCAATGGTGCGTGAGATGTTGGCGCGTGCTGAGACTGATACGCCAGGAGGCCGCAATGCTTACCGCCCAGAGGGATTGTTGCCTGAGTACGGCATGCAAACTACTGGCTTGTATCGCCTCTCTGATAGTCAAGCGCAAGAAATTTTGCAGATGCGTTTACAACGCTTGACTGGTCTTGAGCAAGATAAGATCGTTAATGAATACAAAGAAGTCATGTCTGAGATTTCTGACTTACTGGATTTGTTGGCCAAGCCAGAGCGTGTAACTCAAGTAATCGAATCTGAGTTGAAAGAAGTTCAAGCAGAGTTTGGTATTGCTGGTGGCGACACCGGTCGTCGTTCATTTATTGAAATGAATGCAACCGAACTCTTCACAGAAGATTTGATTACGCCGCAAGATATGGTGGTAACGCTTTCTAACACCGGTTACATGAAGAGTCAGCCGCTGAGTGAATACCGTGCGCAAAAACGAGGTGGACGTGGCAAACAAGCTGCAGCTACTAAGAACGAAGATTGGATTGACACACTTTTTGTTGCGAACACGCATGACATTATTTTGTGCTTCTCCG
The DNA here is from genome assembly GCF_018881965.1 of Polynucleobacter sp. JS-Polo-80-F4. GTDB lineage: Bacteria > Pseudomonadota > Gammaproteobacteria > Burkholderiales > Burkholderiaceae > Polynucleobacter. Next base: position 336,960 of record NZ_JACVPI010000001.1, on the reverse strand, counting down.
ATCGCGGTCGTATGTATTGGCTCAAGGTGTGGGAAGTTCCGCAGGGAAGTCGTACCTCTCGTGGCAAGCCAATCGTCAATATGTTCCCGTTAATTGAAGGCGAGAAGATCACTGTGATTCTCCCGATCAAGGGTTATCAAGACGATCATTACGTCTTTATGGCAACTAGCCTGGGTACTGTGAAGAAGACTCGCTTGTCAGACTTCTCTAACCCACGTAAGGCCGGCATTATTGCGGTTGACTTGAACGAAAACGACTTCTTGGTCGGCGCAGCAATTACTGATGGTCAGCACGATGTGATGTTGTTCTCGGATGCTGGTAAAGCGGTGCGCTTTGACGAGAACGACGTTCGCCCAATGGGTCGTACAGCACGCGGTGTACGCGGCATGAACTTGGGTGATGGCCATCAAGTGATCGCAATGTTGGTTGCCCCTGCTGAAGCTGCAGAAGGTGCCGAGGCGGCCGTGGTTGATGCCAATGGAGTTACGATTCCAAGTAGTGTGTTGACCGCGACAGAGAATGGTTACGGTAAACGTACGCCTATTGGTGAATACACTCGTCATGGCCGCGGTACTAAGGGCATGATTGCGATTCAAACTTCCGAGCGTAACGGTAAGGTTGTTGCTGCTGCACTGGTGTCACCTGAAGATCAAATCATGTTGATTACTACTGGTGGTATTTTGGTTCGCACTCGTGTATCTGAAATTCGTGAAATGGGTCGCGCTACTCAAGGCGTTACTTTGATTAACGTTGATGAAGGTACGCGCTTGTCTGGTTTACAGCGTATTGCCGAGAGCGATTCTGATGACGAAGGTGATGTTGAGGATGCAGAAGAAGGTGATGTGACTGCCGACCCAACAACGGACTCTAATTCTGATACGGCAGGTGACGCGTAAAGCGTCGCCACACGAGCAACTAACATCATGACTTTTGACCGCCGCATTTTTAATTTCGCTGCGGGGCCTGCTACTTTGCCTGAAGAGGTATTGAAGCAGGCTGCCGATGAAATGCTAAATTGGCGTGGACTCGGCACTAGCGTGATGGAGATTAGTCATCGCAGTAAAGAGTTCATGGAAGTGTATGAAGAGGTAGTACAAGATTTGCGTACCCTCATGAATATTCCTGACGGTTATGAAATTTTGCTTTTGCAAGGCGGTGGCCTTGGACAAAATGCAGCCATTCCTATGAACTTGATGCCTTTAGCCAAGAATGGGCCGAAGGCGGATTACATCGTTACTGGCGTATGGTCAGACAAATCCTATAAAGAAGCACAGAAGTATGGCATTGCAAATCTAGCCGCCTCTTCTGCTGCGGAAAAATTCAATACGATTCCTTCAAGAAGTGATTGGAAGTTGTCGAACGATGCTGCTTATGTTCTTTACTGCGCCAATGAAACCATTGGTGGTGTGGAGTTTCCAGATGTGCCTGATGTTGGTAGTACCCCACTCGTTGCAGATATTTCTAGCAACATCCTTTCTAAAGAAATGGACGTCAGCAAGTGCGCCGTTTGGTTCGGTGGTGCTCAAAAGAATATCGGTCCATCCGGTGTAACGATTGTGATTGTGCGTAAGGACCTCATTGGTCACAGTATGGGCATTACTCCAACGATCTGGGATTGGGCTATTCAGGCCAATACCCAATCCATGATTAATACTCCCCCCACATTTTCAATCTACATGGCCGGCTTAGGCTTTAAGTGGTTGCTGAAGCAAGGTGGCGTCAAAGCTATTGAAAAGCGCAATCAAGAAAAAGCGGATTTGCTCTACAACTTCTTAGATCAAAGCAGTTTGTATGAGAATCGCGTCACTAAAGAATATCGTTCACGTATGAACGTGACTTTCTTCTTAAAAGATGAGAACCTAAACGCAGAGTTTTTGGCTCAATCAAATGCGGCTGGTTTGGTTGCATTGCGTGGGCACAAAGCTGCAGGCGGTATGCGCGCCAGTATTTATAACGCCATGCCGATTGAAGGCGTCAAAGCCTTGATTGAATTTATGCGCGACTTTGAAAGGCGGGCTTAATGAGTACTGAAGAGCAGCGCTTAGCTCCCTTAAGGGAAAAAATTGACGCACTTGATGCGCAGATTTTGGACTTGCTTACTCAGCGTGCGAAAGCGGCGCAAGAGGTGGGTCATGTTAAAGGTGGCTTTGCCTCACCGGTGTTCCGTCCTGAGCGCGAGCGTCAGGTGGTTGCCCGCTTGCAAGATATCAACGCCGGCCCATTGCTTCCAGATGGCATTGCCGCAATTTGGCGTGAAGTAATGTCCGCGTGCAGAGCCTTAGAGGCTCGCCAAACGATTGCTTACCTTGGTCCCGTAGGAACATTTTCAGAGCAAGCGGCGCAAACTTATTTCGGCCACTCGATTGCTGGTTTGCCGTGCTCAAGTTTGGATGAGGTCTTCAAGGCGGTAGAGAAAGGCGCGGCGCAATTTGGTGTTGTGCCGGTAGAAAACTCTAGTGAGGGTGCTATCTCGCGCACATTGGATTTGTTGCTTGATTCATCAATGCGTATTAGTGGCGAAGTGGTGTTGCCAATTCGCCATCACTTATTGACTAAGAGCGGTAGCTTAGATGGTGTCACTACAGTTTGCGCTCATGCTCAAGCATTGGCACAGTGTCAACAATGGTTAAGTGTTCACGTCCCACAATTAAAGCGCCAAGCGGTGAGTAGTAATGCAGAAGCAGCTCGTATGGCTGCTGCCGATCCTACTCTGGCTGCAATCGCTGGCGATCCCGCCCAAGAGGCTTATGGCTTGCAAGCAGTAGCTGCGCAGATTCAGGATGATCCTCATAACCGCACACGTTTTGTTGTGGTTGGTAACTACGCTTGTCAGTCAACCGGAAAAGATCAAACTTCTTTAGTGCTTTCAGTGGATAACCAGCCAGGCGCTGTGCACCGTTTACTTGCGCCATTGGCAAAGCACGGTGTTTCTATGAATCGCTTTGAGTCTCGTCCTGCACGTAAGGGCACTTGGGAATATCACTTCTACATTGATATTGCTGGCCATTCGGATGATGACAAGGTTGTAAAAGCGCTTGAAGAACTTAAAGGCGTTGCAGCCTTCTATAAGAATTTAGGCTCCTATCCGCACTCCGCTTAATAAAAACCGGCTTTATTTAAAACTTAGAACATAAATTAGTAGATTCGAATGACATCCAAGATTGGTCTAAAACATATTCACGCGATTGCCCCCTATGTTGGCGGTCGTCCTATTAGCGAGGTTGCTCGCGAATACGGTTTGGATGAAAGCAAGATTGTGAAGCTAGCTTCTAATGAAAATCCATTAGGTATGCCCAAGTCTGCACAAGATGCGATGCTGAAGGCCGCAAGTGATTTAGGTCGCTATCCAGATTCCAATGGTTTTGAGTTGAAGAATGTTTTGGCTAGCCGTTTGGGTGTGCCAACAGATTGGATTACCTTAGGTAATGGCAGTAACGATATTTTGGAATTGGCTGCACGCGCAGTAGCGCAGGCGGGCGATGAAGTCATTTTCTCGAAACATGCATTTGCTGTTTATCCCCTGGCTACCCAGGCGGTGGGCGCTAAAGCAATTGAAGTTGCTGCTACGGATATCTATGGCCATGATTTACCGGCAATGTTGGCCGCCATTAAAGCCTCTGGTGATAAGGCCAAGCTAGTGTTCGTGGCAAACCCCAACAATCCTACTGGTAGCTACTTAACAGTCAAAGAAATTGAAGATTTTCTGGTTGCAGTGCCATCAAATGTCGTTGTGGTGCTCGATGAAGCTTACAACGAATACCTTACTCCAGAGCAGCGCTATGATGCGATCGCTTGGGTGAAGCGTTTCCCAAATATGATTTTGTCGCGTAGCTTCTCTAAGGCATATGGCTTGGCTGGTTTGCGTATTGGATACGGGGTAGCTCAGCCGCACTTAACGGATCTTTTGAATCGTATTCGTCAGCCATTCAATGTCAATAGCTTGGCGCAGGCTGCAGCAATTGCAGCGTTTCAAGATACAGAATTTTTGCAGCAAGGTTTTGAGCTCAATCGCGCAGGCTATGCCCAACTTACTAAAGCCTTTGATGAATTAGGTTTGCGCTATCTGCCATCTGCAGGCAACTTTGTTCTTGTCAAAGTCGGTGATGATGATCAAGCTGGCGTTCGCATCAATTTGGAATTGCTCAAGCGCGGCATTATTGTTCGTCCTGTGGGTAACTATGGTTTGCCACAGTGGCTGCGTATATCGATTGGGTTGCCAGAAGAGAATGCGGCATTCATTGTGGCCCTAAAAGAAATCACTTCGGAAATGCCCTCCTAATGACCATCATCAATCCGGTAAGCAATTACGGCACTGTCACCATTGTTGGCGTTGGTTTGATTGGCGCCTCTTTAGGTTTGGCACTTAAAAAAGCTGGCGTGGTTACTAAGGTATTGGGTGTGGGTCGCAGCAAAGAAAATTTAGATCAAGCGCAAAAGATGGGTGCGATTGATGGGATAGTTAATTTAGTTGAGGCAACAAAACAATCTGATGTGATCGTGCTTTGCATGCCAGTAGCTCAAATGCGAGCTGCCTTTGAGGTGATGGAGCCTCATCTTGAGCCTCGCACCATGATTACTGATGCGGGTAGCACCAAAGGCGATGTGATCTTGGCTGCCAAAGAAGTGTTGGGTAAAAAAGCCTGTCAATTCGTACCAGCGCATCCGATTGCGGGCGGTGCTCAGCATGGCGCGAGCGCTGCAAAGGCGGATTTGTTCCAAGGCAAGCAAACCATTATTTGTCCCTTACAGGAGAACTCCCCAGAAGATACGGCTTTGATTACTGGCTTCTGGGAGAGCGTTGGCTCCGAAGTAAAGAAGATTGGTGTCGTGCAGCACGATGCGATTTATGCCGCTGTGTCTCATCTTCCGCACCTCTTGTCTTACGCTTTAATGGCAAGCGTGGTGAATTCGGAAGATGCTGATCAAAAGTTGAGTCATGTGGGTGCTGGCTTTAAAGACTTCACTCGTATTGCGGCTTCTAGTCCAGAAATGTGGCGTGATATTTGCTTGGGTAATCGCACTGCTATTTTGAAGGAGTTGGATCAATATCTTTTGATCGTGAACCATATGCGCAAACTCGTCGCTGAAAGCGATGGCGCTGGTTTGGAAAAATTATTCAATAAGGCGAGTAAAGCACGTCAAGACTTGGATGATCTTTAATGAGTGGTTTACCAGATATTAGTATTGGGCCATTTCAGCGAGCGCAAGGCTCGATCGTATTGCCAGGCTCCAAAAGCATCTCTAATCGTGCGCTGTTGCTTGCAGCTCTTTCTTCCGGCACAACTACTCTCACGAACTTGCTGGATGCGGATGACACACAAGTGATGCGTAATGCATTGCGTCAACTGGGTTTATCTGTAACCGATAAGGCTGACAGGGTTTGTGTCGTTGAGGGTTGTGGTGGCAAGTTTCCTGTGCAGGATGCAGACCTTTTTATGGGTAATGCCGGCACCGCGATTCGTCCTTTAACTGCAGCGCTTGCAATGCAAGGTGGCAACTACCGTTTATCTGGTGTTGCTCGCATGCATGAAAGACCTATCCGCGATTTAGTTGATGGATTGCGTCAAGTGGGCGCGAAGATTGAATACGAATTAGTCGAAGGTTATCCGCCAATCAAGATTTTGGCGGCAGATATTCAGATTAAAGATGTCGTTAAAGTGCGTGGCGATGTATCGAGCCAGTTCTTAACTGCATTACTTATGGCTTTACCGTTAGTGGCAAATGAGTCTGTGCGTATTGAGGTGATTGGCGAACTCATTTCACGCCCCTATATCGATATCACTTTGAAATTGATGGCACGTTTTGGCGTCACAGTTGCTTGCCCTGATATGCAATCATTCATCATTCCGGCAAAAGCTTCAGATGCCGTTTACAGGAGTCCGGGTCAATTATCTGTAGAGGGTGATGCTTCTTCTGCCTCTTATTTCCTGGCTCTTGGCGCTATTGGTGGTGGCCCTGTAAGAGTATTGGGTGTTGGTAATGACAGTATTCAGGGTGATGTGGCATTTGCTGATGCGCTTGCACTCATGGGTGCAAATATTAATGCCGGAGAAGATTGGATTGAAGTATCTGGTGTGAAGAATGCTAGCGGCAAACTCAATGGCATCACGATTGATTGCACAGAAATTCCGGATGCGGCGATGACGCTAGCAGTGGCTGCTATATTTGCTGAAGGCCCAACGCGTTTAAATAATATTGCTAGCTGGCGCGTTAAAGAAACGGATCGTATTGCGGCGATGGCAAAAGAATTAAAGAAGGTTGGCGCAATTGTAGAAGAGGGTGCCGATTACATCGTTGTTCAAGCACCTGCTTCACAAAGTGATTGGAAGTCACCGACTGAAGGTGTTGACACTTACGATGACCATCGTATGGCGATGTGTTTCTCGCTCGCTGCATTTGGCCCAAATACATTGAAGATTAATGATCCCAATTGCGTAGCAAAAACTTTCCCAACTTACTTTGCAGAATTTGCAAAGGTCGTGAATTAAGTTCATGAGTTCTTTTCCGGTCATCGCCATTGATGGGCCAACTGCTTCTGGCAAGGGTACGGTTGCTTCCTTGGTGGCAGAAAAGTTGGGATTCCATTACTTGGATAGCGGCGCTCTCTATCGTTTGGTTGCTTTAGCTAGCGAAAAGCAGGGAATTGATGTCAAAAATGGCCCAGAATTAGGCCTTTTGGTTCCTAAGTTATTGATTTCATTCAAAAATGGGCAAATTTTTCTCAATGGTGACGACGTAACTGAGGCTATTCGCAAGGAACATATCGGTTTAAGAGCCTCTGCTCTAGCGGTTCACCCCGAAGTAAGAGCTAACTTAGTGGGCCTGCAGCGTAGTTTTCGGCAATCCCCAGGCCTGGTAGCCGATGGTAGGGATATGGCCAGCGTCATATTCCCGGATGCTGTTTTGAAGGTTTTCTTGACCGCAACAGCTGCTGCCAGAGCTGAACGTCGCTATAAGCAATTGATAGCTAAGGGAATTTCTGCTAAACTTGAGGACTTGCTGCAAGATTTGCAGGAGCGCGATGCCAGAGACAGTAGTCGAGGTGCCGCACCCTTAATAGTTGCAGACGGTGCAAAAGTGCTTGAAACATCAGATTTATCTATAGATCAAGCAGTTAAGACAGTTTTAGATTGGTATCAATCTGTAATTGCCTAGTTTTGTAAGTGGTAACAGTAGTAAGTTGTACGTAGTAGTTTTGGTGTCTTAAGAAACTCCACAACGCGACTTTTCATTAGCGTGTTTCTTGAAGACTTTTTTAACCTAACCCGTCAGGCCTTCTGGCGGCACAAAGTGAATACACATGTCTGAATCATTTGCAGAATTATTTGAAGAATCATTAACCCGATCGAATATGAAGACCGGCCAAGTTATTTCGGCTGAAGTTCTTCGCATCGACCATAACTTCGTCGTTGTTAACGCTGGCTTAAAGTCTGAAGCGTTTATTCCTGTTGAAGAATTCCATAACGACGCTGGCGAGATTGAAGTAGCTCCTGGCGATTTCGTTTCTGTTGCTATTGACGCTCTTGAGAACGGCTATGGCGACACAATCCTTTCCCGTGACAAAGCTAAGCGCTTGGCATCATGGATGAACTTGGAAAAAGCTCTCGAGCAAGCTGAGATCGTTACCGGTACTGTTACTGGTAAGGTTAAAGGCGGCTTGACTGTAATGGTTAACGGTATCCGCGCATTCTTGCCTGGATCACTCGTTGATACACGCCCAATCAAAGACACCAGCCCTTACGAAGGTAAGACAATGGAGTTCAAGGTTATCAAGCTTGACCGTAAACGTAACAACGTAGTGTTGTCACGTCGTGCTGTTGTTGAAGCTAGCCAAGGTGAAGAGCGTGCTAAGTTGATGTCTAACCTTAAAGAAGGCGCTGTTGTTACTGGCCTTGTTAAGAACATCACTGATTACGGCGCGTTCGTTGACCTCGGTGGTATCGATGGCCTCTTGCACATCACTGACTTGGCATGGCGTCGTGTGCGTCACCCAAGCGAGATGTTGACTGTTGGTCAAGAAGTTACCGCTAAGATTTTGAAGTTCGATCAAGAGAAGAACCGTGTTTCACTCGGCGTGAAACAGCTTGGTGATGATCCATGGGTTGGTATCGCTCGTCGTTACCCACCAAACACCCGTTTATTCGGCAAGGTAACTAACCTGACTGACTACGGTGCATTCGTTGAAATCGAATCTGGTATCGAAGGTTTGGTACACGTTTCTGAAATGGACTGGACTAACAAGAACGTTGCTCCAAGCAAAGCTACTGCATTAGGAACCGAAGTTGAAGTAATGGTTCTGGATATTGATGAAGACAAGCGTCGTATTAGCTTGGGCATCAAGCAGTGCAAAGCAAATCCATGGGAAGAGTTCTCACGTGCCCAACAAAAAGGCGATAAGTTGACTGGCGCAATCAAGTCTATTACTGACTTTGGTGTGTTCATTGGCTTGCCTGGTGGTATCGACGGTTTAGTTCACCTCTCAGACCTTTCATGGAATGAGCCAGGCGAAGAAGCTGTTAAGAAATACAAAAAAGGTGATGAAGTTGAAGCCACTGTATTGGCAATTGATGTTGAGAAAGAGCGTATCTCTCTTGGTATCAAGCAATTGTCTGGCGACCCATTCAACAACTACACATCTGTCAGCGACAAGGGTAGCCTCGTTACTGGTACTGTGAAGGCTGTTGATGCTAAGGGTGCAACGATTCACTTGGCTGATGAAGTTGAAGCTTACTTACGTGCTTCTGAGATCTCAACAGATCGCGTTGAAGATGCACGTAATGTATTGAAAGAAGGCGACAGCGTAACTGCAATGATCATCAACATTGATCGCAAGTCACGTGTTATCAATCTTTCAATCAAAGCAAAAGACAGCTCTGATCAACAAGATGCTATGACCAAGCTCCAAGGTGATGCGCAGTCCGGCACAACCAATTTGGGCGCTTTGTTAAAAGCAAAATTGGATAATCAAGGCTAAATCAATATCGCCGCTTTCCATTAGGAGAGCGGCGATTTTTTATTGATAGATCATGACAGATCAAGAGCAACAAGCAATTACCCGCTCCGAACTAGTAGAGAGTCTCGCGGAACAGTTTCCGCAGCTTTTGCCTAGGGACGTGGAGTTGGCGGTAAAAACTTTGCTGGACACAATGACTCATGCTTTGGCTGAGGGTAAGCGTATTGAACTGCGCGGTGTGGGAAGTTTTGTACTTCACCATCGTCCTGCGCGTACAGGTCGCAATCCAAAGTCTGGCGAGAAAGTATTGATCCCAGAAAAACGCGTTCCGCACTTTAAGCCTGGCAAAGAGTTGCGCGAGCGAGTAGATTACAAGCCGTTGAAGCAGGCGGGCCCCAAAGAGGGTTCTGGTGCCTAAGATTCAGGCTCAACCTCAGTGGTCCTTTCGGGCCATTTTTTTATTTAAATTCTGCACGCCATGATTCAGATAGCTACCGCTTGGTTACTGCTACTACCAGTCATGTTTGGTATTGGTTGGTTAGCGGCGCGCTGGGACTTGCGTCTTGAGAATCGCATGGATGAGCGCGAGCGTATGCGTCAGCAACGTTCAACTTTTAAAGGTTTGAGTTTGCTGCTAAATGAGGAGCCTGATCAAGCGATCGAAACCTTAGTCAAAATTGCGCAGTTAGATCCAGAGACAATTGAGCTTCATTTCTCATTGGGTAATTTATTTCGCCGTCGCGGGGAAACAGAGCGCGCTATTCGCATTCATCAACACTTGGCTAATCGTGATGATTTAAAGCCTCGCGATCGTGATCATGCTGCCTACGAATTGGGCCGTGACTTCCTGCGGGCAGGATTACTTGATCGAGCAGAGGCTTCATTAAATCGTGTGGGCAATGGTAAATATGCTGAGCCCGCCAAAGAAAGTTTGTTGGAGATGTATCAAATTGAGCATGATTGGAAAAAAGCCATCATTGCTGCAACTGAGCTTGAGGGTTTACAGGGTAAATCGCACCATACTGAAATCGCACAATTTCACTGTGAACTTGGTCAAGAGGCTTTGCGACGCAAAGACTTGGTTGACGCGGAGCAATCCATTCAGCGGGCCCTTCAGGCCGTGCCGAATCATGCGCGGGCTTTGATCTTGCAAGGCGACTATTTGATGGCAATGGATCGTCCTGCCCAAGCGATTGAGGCTTGGAGTTTGATTGCCAGTTCTCACCCTGCTTACATGCATTTATTGGCCGATCGTTGGATGCTTGCTCACACAGCAATTAACAAAGAGAGCGAGGGTTTAGATCGCCTCTGCGAGTTGCTAAAAACCCAAGCTACCGGTGAGTTGCTCGATATTGTGCATAAACATCTGATGAAAATTCGGGGCCCGCAAGCAGCCAATGCGATGTTGTCTGATGTGATGCAGCATTCACCGACTTTGATTGCTTTATCTAAGATGGCGGAAACGCGTTTGGCATTAGAAGAGGGCAGCGCCACTCCAGAAAGACTATTGGAGTTGCAGTCAATTTTGAATCTCTTGCGCCAACGCACTACCAGTCTAGCTCGCTACACTTGCGGTAACTGTGGCTTTAGGGCAAGAAGATTTTATTGGCAATGTCCTGGTTGTAATCATTGGGAGGCATACTCCCCAAGACGAAGTGAAGGTGCTGCTCCTAGCGGCCCTTCAATGTAAAGAACTTTGGAGATAGATTGAAAGTTACCATCATCGGCAGTGGTTATGTAGGTCTAGTGACAGGCGCATGTCTGGCTGAGCAGGGCAATAACGTCTTTTGCGTGGACGTTGATCCTAGGAAGATTGAGATTCTCAATTCTGGTGGCGTACCTATTTATGAGCCAGGCCTCAAAGAGATGATTGAGCGCAATCGCGCTGCTGGACGTCTGCAATTTTCTACCGACATTGCGGCATCAGTTGCCCATGGAGATATTCAATTTATTGCTGTTGGTACTCCTCCGGATGAAGATGGTTCAGCTGATTTGCAATACGTTGTAGCTGCTGCCCGCAATATTGGTCTTCATATGACCACACCTAAAGTAATTGTGGATAAATCGACTGTGCCAGTAGGTACTGCCGATAAAGTATCTGCGGCGATTGCGGAAGAGCTGGAAAAAAGAAACCTCTCAGCAGAACTTTGCTCGGTAGTTTCTAACCCCGAGTTCCTTAAGGAAGGCGCTGCAGTAGAAGACTTTATGCGCCCTGATCGAATTGTGATTGGTACAGAAGCTACTCCAGCAGGGCTGCGTGCTAAAGAGCAGATGCGTAAGCTCTACGCCCCATTTAATCGCCATCATGAGCGTACGTACTACATGGATGTGAAAAGTGCTGAGCTAACCAAGTACGCAGCAAATGCGATGTTAGCAACCCGCATCTCTTTTATGAACGAGTTAGCCAATTTGGCAGATCTCGTCGGTGCCGATATTGAAGCCGTGCGTCAAGGTATTGGTTCAGATTCTCGAATTGGTTACGGCTTTTTGTACTCCGGTACTGGTTACGGTGGCTCATGCTTCCCTAAGGACGTGTCTGCTTTATCAAAGACTGCAAAAGAACATGGCCGAGATCTCAAGATTCTAGATGCTGTAGAAGCCGTCAATGAATTGCAAAAATATATCTTGGTTGAAAAGATTGAAAAGCGTTTTGGTGTGGATCTCACCGGAATGAAGTTTGCATTGTGGGGGCTTGCTTTCAAGCCAAATACCGACGATATGCGTGAGGCACCGAGTCGCGTCATCATTGCTGAGCTCGTAAAGCGTGGCGCTACGATAGTGGCTCACGATCCAGTATCGATGCCAGAAGCAAAGCATGCCTTAGAGCTCGACTTTGAAAGCAATCCAAAAGGCCTCCAGCAAGTCTCGATGGTCGATGATCCAATGAGCGCACTAGATGGTGCTGATGCCCTCATCATTGTGACCGAGTGGAAGGCTTTTAGAAGTCCAGATTTTGATCAATTGATGCAAAAACTCAAGCGCGCCATTATTTTTGATGGCCGTAACCTGTATGAACCCCAGTCTATGCAAGAATTGGGTATTGAGTACCACGGCATTGGGCGACATAATTAAGTCAATATCGAAACAGCAATAGAAAAATAAAAAGCCTTCAAATGGAAAAAGCCAATCGAGAGCAGTTCTCTAAAGCCCGCCTTCTAGTAGTGGGCGATGTCATGCTAGATCGTTATTGGTTTGGCGATACGAATCGCATTTCTCCAGAAGCGCCTGTACCCGTTGTACAGGTAGGCAAGATTGATGAGCGTCTGGGCGGAGCTGCTAACGTAGCTCGTAACGTTGCAGCGCTCGATGCACAAGCGACTATTTTGGGTATTGTTGGTAACGACGAGTCCGGTAAGCGTGTGGCTGAGTTATTAAAAGCAGGCGGTGTTGATAGTCAATTAGAAGTTGATGCTGATGTTCCAACGATTGTGAAATTGCGCGTGATTGCACGTCAGCAACAGCTCATTCGCTTGGATTTTGAAGAGGCTCCCAGTGCAAAAGCACTTGCCCACAAGTTAGAGCGCTTTGAAAAATTGGTTGGCGATGCTGATGTGGTGATTCTGTCAGATTATGGCAAAGGTGCCTTAGGTCAGGTCGCTCATATGATTGAGCAAGCTAGGGCGCAAAACAAAATGATTTTGGTTGACCCTAAGGGCGAGGATTACGAAAAGTATCGTGGTGCCACTGTTTTAACGCCTAACCGTAGTGAGTTGCGCCAGGTGGTTGGTCAGTGGACGAGCGAAGAAGATTTAACTCAGAAAGCTCAGGATCTGAGAAAGTCTTTGGATCTGCAGGCCTTGCTCTTAACGCGTTCTGAGGACGGGATGAGTCTGTATACCGAGTCAGGCGTGAGTCATGTCAAAGCCCAAGCACGTGAGGTGTTTGATGTTTCTGGTGCTGGCGATACCGTGATTGCAACATTAGCCGTTGCATTGGCTGCGAAGTGGCCTTTAGAAAAAGCGATGGCCCTAGCAAATCGTGCTGGCGGTATCGTAGTTGGTAAGCTAGGAACTGCAACCGTTACTTCAGAGGAATTACAGTGACTATTATCGTAACCGGCGCAGCTGGATTTATTGGCGCTAACATTGTTCAAGCGCTCAATGCGCGTGGCGAGAAAAATATCATTGCGGTTGATGACCTTCGCCCTGCCGATAAATATCGCAATCTCGCTGATTTAGACATCATTGATTATCTTGATAAGGATGAGTTTCTAGAAGCCTTTAGAAGCGGTCGTTTAGGTAAGGTGAGGGCAGTATTCCATGAGGGCGCTTGCTCTGACACCATGGAAACGGATGGGATCTTCATGATGGCGAATAACTATCGCTACACCATGGACTTGCTCGATATCTGTACAGATCAAAAGGTTCAACTCCTCTACGCTTCATCAGCTGCTACTTATGGCGGCTCGGATGTTTTTGTGGAAAGCCGTGAACATGAGAAGCCTCTCAATATTTATGGCTACTCTAAGTTCTTATTTGATCAAGTGATGCGTAAGCGTTTTGCTGAGAAAGCCAATACAGCGCAAGTGGTTGGTTTTCGTTATTTCAATGTGTATGGTCCACGCGAATCCCATAAGGGCCGTATGGCATCCGTGGCTTTTCATCAATACCATCAATACAAAGCCAATGGCCATGTAAAGCTCTTTGGTGAATATGGTGGCTATGCTTCTGGTGAACAAAGCCGTGACTTTGTTTCGGTTGAAGATGTAGTGAAAGTAAACCTCTTCTTCCTGGATCATCCAGACATCAGCGGTATATTCAATTTAGGTAGCGGTCGCGCTCAACCCTTTAATGATGTGGCTCATGCGGTGGCTAACGCAATGCGTAAGCTGGATAAAGCAGCGCCCGCAAGCTTGCAAGAATTAGTTAAAGAAAAAGCGATTGAGTACATTCCATTTCCAGATGCCCTCAAAGGAAAGTATCAATGCTTTACTCAAGCAGATTTGACTAAGCTCAGAGCTGCAGGCTATACCGAGCCTTTCTTGAATGTTGAGCAAGGCGTAGGAAGATATATTGAGTGGTTAGAGGCCAACTCTGGTTTCCTGGCTAACCCTTTGTAATCTAGTCAACAGAATTAACTTCTCTTCGTTGTAAACGATCCACGCGCACTTGGTGCCCGTGGATTTTTTATTAACCACAGGAGATAGCATGACAGGTAATTTACGAGTAGATAGATGTTGGAGTTTGATTCGAGCGGCGACTGTAGCGTTGGCAGTATGTATTGCGAGTGTGGGGGCGGGGGCCGCATATGCCTCACCCATTAACGTCAATACTGCGACTCAAACAGAGCTAGAGAGCATCAAAGGCATCGGCCCTTCCAAAGCCAAAACCATCATTGCCGAGCGCTTGGATGGTGGGCATTTCCAGGATGCGAATGACTTACAGAAGCGAGTCCGTGGAATTGGTATGAAATCGGTAGAAAAAATGGTGGATAACGGTCTAACGATTGAAGCGCCCAGCTCCTTTCGGGAGCCGAACGGCCGCACCAAGAAAGAGGGCGGGGCCTCTGGCCGACGTAGTGCTCGTAATCAAGCTAGTCCTCGCCCTCAGTCGGAGCGTTCGGGAGCAGGTCGCAGAAATTAAACCCTATCGTGTGTAGGCTTGCTTATGGCTAAAATGGCCATATGAGCAAACCTTCTTACCTGACTATTTCACAGACCGTAGGCAATACGCCTTTGGTGCGCCTGCAGCGTATTCCTGGTCTGGAGAATGAAAATCGCAATAATGTGATTTTGGGTAAGTTAGAAGGAAATAATCCGGCCGGGTCGGTGAAGGACCGACCTGCGCTGTCGATGATTGCGCGTGCACAAGAACGCGGTGAAATTAAACCTGGCGATACTTTGATTGAAGCAACTAGCGGTAATACAGGTATTGCTTTGGCAATGACTGCAGCGATGCTTGGTTACAAAATGATTTTGGTGATGCCAGAAAATCAAAGTATTGAGCGTCGTCAAAGTATGGCGGCGTATGGCGCTGAACTTATTTTGACTGCAGCTTCGGGTGGCATGGAGTTTGCAAGGGATTACGCCTTACAGCTGCAGAGGGAAGGTCGCGGCAGATTGCTCGATCAATTTGCTAATCCCGATAATCCTCGGGCGCATATCGAAACAACAGGTCCAGAAATCTGGCGCGACACAGATGGACAGGTTACCCATTTTGTTTCTGCAATGGGTACTACTGGAACAATTACTGGTGTCTCAACCTATCTCAAGTCCATGAATCCAGCGATTCAGATTATTGGAGCACAACCTGAGGAAGGTTCGCAAATTCCCGGTATTCGAAAGTGGGCCCCTGAATACCTGCCAAAGATTTATCAAGGCGATCGTGTGGATGCGATTGAATATGTCTCCCAAGCGGATGCAGAAGAGATGGCTCGTCGCTTAGCTGCTGAAGAGGGTATCTTCTGCGGTATCTCTGCTGGAGGCGCCTTGGTTGTGGCTTTGCGCATAGCGCGTCAAGTTGAAAACGCAACGATCGTCTTTATTGTCTGCGACCGTGGCGACCGTTACTTGTCTACTGGAGTATTTCCAGCTTAAGAAGATTTCACTTTCTTTTTTGCGTTAGTTTTCTTGGGTTTTGATTTTTCAGTCGCTGTCTTAGGCACGCTGGCTTTGCTTGGGCTTTCTACTGGCACTACGCTTTGGTTCTTATATCCCAAAGCTTCGGCAAACTCAGCAACACTTTGCGCATAAAAGTAACTGCGGTTGTACTGAACAATTGTCAGAAAATTATTTAAGCCTACAAAATATTGCACTTGGTCTGAGCCATCTTTATCGGGATAGGGTAGGTCAACAATAAAAGCTTTGCTTTGAGGTTCTACGCCACCACTTTGAAGATCACCTTGTTGTTTGGTAAGAATGCCTTTTTCAATGAGATCCTGAACCGTGAATTTGAGTTGGGGCTCACCATCTGCCAATGCTTTTGCCTGAGCAATACCGTTAGCCTGAACTGGAAAAGAAATTGGCATGCCTGTTTGCCAGCCATGTTTTTTCATGAAGTTAGCAACGCTGGCTATGGCATCTTTGGGGCTTTGTTTGAGATCGATATGTCCATCTCCATCCCCATCAACCGCAAAACTTCGAATACTGCTCGGCATAAACTGCGGTAGGCCTATGGCACCGGCATAGGAGCTGTTCTGATTAAGGCAGGCACTAAAGCGTGCGCTATTGACGCCTTGACTACTATTTTTAGAGGGCAGCTTGCCACCTGCTTCGGTCCAGCACATCAGAATGAGCTCTTTAAGTTGATCCTTAAAGAGCTGCTCACGAGCCGACTTATTGGGGGTGTCGGGATAACTAAAGGCTAAGGTAGATAAAACGTCCTTAACCCTGAAATTACCGGTTTGGCGCCCGTAAATTGTTTCAATGCCAATAATGGCCACAATAATTTCTGCCGGCACCCCAGAATCTTGCTCAACTTGGCTCAAATAGGCCTGGTTTTGCTCCCAAAAAGCCCTGCCAGCCTTCAGACGAACAGGCTCAATAAAGCGTTTACGGTATGCCAGCCAATTTTTCTTGAAAGTGCCCGATGGGGGTAATACCAATTTGCGAATCGAGGGAATCGTTTTAGCATCTAGGAGGCCCATTTCTAAGGCTTGGAGGGGGATTTCTTGGGTTTGGGATACTTGCCCTAGGAGTTCACTGAGGTTTTGGCTAACACGTGCCTCCGTGACTGCATCATCGGTCTGGTTTACGATGGACTGTTGCGATTGGGTTGGCTGTGTAGGGGTGCTGGAGCACCCTGCTAGAGCTAGAGCAATCAGTAGGTAGGAGATGCGAAAGTTCATGCCTAAGGTATTTGTATTGATATTGGATTTTTGAGTGTTAAGCACGTTTTATTAGATTATAAAAATTACAAATTTGCTATTAAGGATTTTGGGTAATGACAACAGGATACATAACTCATCCAGACTTTCTGAAACATGAGATGGGAAGCCATCATCCAGAGTGTCCAGAACGAATTCAGGCGATTAATGATCAGCTGATACGCAGCGGCATTGATCAATTTTTACATCATTTGGATGCACCTTTAGCAACTGAGGATCAACTCGAGTTGGTCCATAGTCCAGATCACGTTTCTTTTGTGCGAGATCGCGCTCCAGAGAGCGGGTATTTCATGTTGGATGGTGACACCATCATGAATCCCCATACCTACAGAGTAGCGCTCAGAGCTGCTGGTGCAGCTATTGCCGGTGTTGATGCCGTGATGAAGGGCGAGGTTGAGAATGTATTTTGCGCAGTAAGACCCCCAGGACATCATGCAGAGCCAACCCGCTCGATGGGATTTTGTTTTTTTGACAACGTGGCTATTGCAGCAAGATATGCCATGGAGACTTACGGCATTGAGCGTGTCGCCATTATTGATTTTGATGTTCATCATGGCAATGGGACTGAAGCCGCTTTTTTTAATGATCCCAATGTTTTAATGTGTAGCTTCTTCCAGCATCCTTTCTATCCCTATAGCGGCCTTGATCACGCCAATAATATGGTTAACGTGCCTTTGCCTGCAGCCACACGTGGCGATGTAGTGCGCTCTATCGTGGAAGAGCAATGGTTGCCTGCCTTGCGCAATTTTGAGCCTGAGCTCATCATCATTTCGGCGGGGTTTGATGCACATCGCGAAGATGATTTGGGTCAAATGGGTTTGGTGGAGGATGACTATGCTTGGATTACGAAGCGCCTAAAAGATATTGCAAATGACTATGCGCAAGGCCGCATTGTGAGTTGCTTAGAAGGTGGCTATAACCTTTCCGCATTGGGTCGCAGTGTAGTGGCCCACATTAAGGCATTAGCAGAAATTTAAAGAATTGAAATTAGTTATTTAGTAAAACGGAAATCGAAAGCTGAAGATGCCAAATATTTACGAACAAGGCCTGGATCGCAATTCAGCCAATCACACCCCAATTACCCCACTCTTATTTTTAGAGCGCTCGGCACAAATTTATCCCAATAAAACTGCCGTTATTCATGGGAAGTTGCGTCAGACTTGGAGTCAAACTTATGAGCGTTGCCGTCGCATGGCGAGTGCTCTACAAAAGCGCGGCATTGGATTGGGTGACACGGTAGCGGTGATGTTGCCAAACACCCCGCCAATGGTGGAGGCTCACTTTGGTATTCCGATGGCAGGCGCAGTTTTGAATGCCTTGAATACCCGCTTAGATGCAGAGACCATCGCATTTATGCTCAATCATGGTGAAGCAAAGGTAGTGATTGTGGATCCTGAGTTTTCAGGAGTAATGAAAAGAGCCCTTGAGATCGCCAAAAAGGATTCAGGTCGTGAGTTCTTGGTAATCGACGTTGAAGAAAAAGAGTTTGATGTTCCTGGCGAAAAACTGGGGAGTCTTACTTATGAAAAATTTCTTTCTGAAGGTGACCCTAACTTTGCATGGCAAGTGCCCGGGGACGAGTGGCAAGCTATTTGCCTGAACTACACTTCAGGTACAACTGGTAATCCTAAGGGCGTCGTATACCACCATCGCGGTGCTGCAATTAACGCCGTATCGAACGTGTTGGACTGGGATATTAATAAGCATCCGGTATACCTCTGGACCCTCCCGATGTTTCATTGCAATGGCTGGTGCTTCCCATGGACGATTGCTGCACGTGCTGGTGTCAATGTGTGCTTACGTCGTGTTGATGCACAACATATTTTTGCGGCTATTAAAGATCATGGTGTGACTCACTATTGCGCAGCGCCTATCGTGCATAACTTGTTGGTGAACGCGCCAGATGAGATGAAGGCAGGCGTTCCTGCGGGTGTCAAAGGTTTGATTGCAGGCGCAGCCCCACCTGCGTCGATTATCGAAGGCATGGAAAAGCTGGGTTTTGATTTAACCCATGTATATGGCCTGACAGAAACATATGGACCGGCAGCTGTCTGCGTTAAACAAGATGAATGGAATGCTGTAGATATCGGTGAACGTGCTCGTTTAAATGCACGTCAAGGAGTGCGTTATCACATGCAGCAGGCTATAGCGGTTCTTGATACAGAAACAATGCAGCCAGTTCCAGCCGATGGTGAAACCATGGGCGAAATTATGTTCAAGGGCAATATCGCCATGAAGGGTTACCTGAAGAATGAAAAAGCAACTCAAGAAGCATTTGAGGGTGGCTGGTTTCACTCGGGGGATTTGGCGGTAATGAACCCGGATGGCTATGTGAAGATGAAGGATCGCAGTAAAGACATCATTATTTCTGGAGGGGAGAATATCTCCTCAGTTGAAGTTGAGGATGTTCTCTATCGTCACCCAGCAGTGAACGCCGCTGCAGTAGTTGCCAAACCCGATCCTAAGTGGGGTGAAACCCCTTGTGCCTTCCTGGAGATTAAGCCCGGTTCAGAGGTGACTGCTGAGGAAATCATTGCCCATTGCAAGCAGCATTTGGCTGGTTTTAAGGTTCCTAGGGCGATTGTGTTCTGTGAGTTGCCCAAGACCTCGACTGGCAAGATTCAGAAGTTTGAATTACGCAAGCAGGCTGGGTCTGCGACCGCTATTGATGTCTAGGGCCAGGTCTTCAGGGCGGATAAAATAGATCATTAACCATTATTGAGAATTCCAAATGAAAATCTTAGTAGCTGTAAAACGCGTTGTGGATTACAACGTCAAAATTCGGGTGAAATCAGATAATTCTGGTGTCGATTTAGCTAACGTCAAAATGAGCATGAATCCCTTTGATGAAATAGCTGTTGAAGAAGCGGTACGTCTTAAAGAGGCTGGCGTAGCAACCGAAGTTGTTGTGGTAAGCGCTGGTGCGACTCAATGTCAAGAAACGTTGCGTACCGCATTGGCCATTGGCGCTGATCGTGCAATCCTGGTTGAGACAGAGGCAGAGCTACAGCCTTTAGCAGTGGCGAAGATTCTGAAGGCGCTCTCTGAAAAAGAACAAGCGCAAATCATCATTCTTGGTAAGCAAGCGATTGATGACGATAGCAATCAAACGGGTCAGATGTTAGCTAGCCTGTTGGATATCCCACAAGCAACCTTTGCTTCCAAAGTGGTGGTTGCAGATGGCAAGGCTACTGTGACGCGTGAAGTTGACGGTGGTTTAGAAACCATTGCACTCACATTGCCTGCCGTTATTACGACTGACTTGCGTTTGAATGAGCCACGTTATGTGACTTTGCCAAACATCATGAAAGCTAAGAAGAAAACGATTGATATCGTCAAGCCTGAAGATTTGGGCGTCGATATTGCCCCGCGTCTTAAAACACTTAAGGTAGAAGAACCCCCTAAGCGTAGCGCAGGCGTGATGGTTGCTGATGTAGCAGCCCTTGTAGAAAAACTCAAAAATGAAGCGAAGGTGATCTAAATGGCCGCACTTGTTATTGCCGAACACGACAATCAATCTTTAAAAGCAGCAACTCTTAATGCGGTAGCAGCTGCTTTGCAGTGCTCTCCGGAAGTAGATGTTTTAGTTGCTGGTAGCGGCGCTGATGCAGCCTCTGCTGCAGCGGCTCAAGTTGCTGGTGTGCGCAAAGTGATTCAAATTGATGCGGCCGGTTTAGCTGATCAATTGGCTGAACCTGTAGCGGCGCAAATTCTGTCGATCGCTGGCGGTTATAGCCATATCCTCGCTCCTGCAACTGCTAACGGCAAGAATGTATTGCCACGCGTTGCGGCTAAGCTCGATGTAGCGCAGTTATCCGATATCACTAAAGTAATCTCCGCTGATACTTTTGAGCGCCCAATCTATGCAGGAAATGCTATTGCTACCGTGCAGTCAAGCGATCCGGTAAAAGTCATTACTGTACGTACCACTGGTTTTGATCCGGTTGCTGCTACTGGGGGTTCGGCTGCTGTAGAAAAGGCCACTGCCGCTGATAGCAAAGCTCAATCTTCCTTTGTGGGGCGTGAGCTTACGAAGTCTGACCGTCCCGAGTTAACTGCTGCCAAGATTATTGTGTCTGGTGGCCGTGGATTAGGTTCTGGTGAGAAGTATCAAGAGATCATTGCCCCATTGGCTGACAAATTGGGCGCTGCTTTAGGCGCATCACGTGCTGCCGTTGATGCGGGTTATGTTCCAAATGACTATCAAGTAGGTCAGACGGGCAAGATTGTGGCTCCGCAGCTGTATATCGCTGTTGGCATTTCAGGCGCCATCCAACATTTAGCTGGTATGAAAGATTCCAAGGTGATTGTTGCGATTAATAAAGATCCAGAAGCGCCGATCTTTAGCGTTGCTGACTATGGTCTAGTAGCTGATTTAAATACTGCAGTGCCTGAGCTAACCAAAGCACTTAGTTGACTCAATTAGTTGAAAAATTAGTCGATGAACTGAGAATCAAACCGAATAAAGAGGAGTTGTAATGCCATACGTAGCCCCAGTGAAAGATATGTTGTTTGTCATGAATGAACTAGCTGGACTATCGGATGTTGTTGCCTATCCTTCATATGCGGAAGTAGGTGCTGACGTTGATCTAGCGCCTGCTATTTTGGAAGAGTCTGCTAAATTTAATCAAGATGTTGTTGCACCACTCAACTGGGTGGGAGATCAAAATCCAAGCTCTATAAAAGACGGTGTTGTAACAACTACGCCTGGTTTTAAAGAAGCTTTTGAGCAATACGCTGCTGCTGGTTGGCAGGGCGTGATTCATCCGGCGGAGTTTGGTGGCCAAGGTTTGCCTAAACTAATCTCCACTGCTTGCTTGGAAATGGTGAATGCAGCCAATCTTTCTTTTGCTCTTTGCCCATTGCTAACGGATGGTGCTATTGAAGCGCTGTTAACTGCTGCAAGCCCAGAACTGCAGGAGCAATATGTCCCGAAGATGATCTCTGGTGAGTGGACCGGGACAATGAATCTCACTGAGCCACAAGCAGGCTCTGATCTATCGATGGTGCGTTCCCGTGCCGTTCCGGAGGGTGATGGCACTTATAAGATTTTTGGTACCAAAATTTATATCACCTATGGTGAACACGATATGGCTAAGAATATTATCCATTTGGTGTTAGCGAGAACACCTGATGCGCCAGAGGGTGTTAAGGGTATTTCATTATTTGTAGTGCCAAAGTTCATGGTGAATAAAGATGGTTCATTAGGTGAGCGTAACGACGTTCACTGTGTATCGATTGAACATAAACTCGGCATCAAAGCGAGTCCAACAGCGGTTCTACAGTTTGGCGATCATGGTGGCGCAGTTGGCTACCTGGTTGGTGAGGAAAATCGTGGTCTTGAATACATGTTCGTGATGATGAATGCTGCTCGCTTTGCAGTAGGTATGCAAGGTGTTGCGGTAGCAGAGCGCGCTTATCAAAAGGCGGTTCAATATGCCAAAGATCGTGTGCAAAGCCGTGATTTAGCTGGTTCACCTGGTCCTGTAGCAATCATCCATCAGCCCGATGTGAAGCGCATGCTGATGACAATGCGGGCCTATACAGAGGCATCACGTGCTTTGGCTTACTACGCTGCTTCTGCTTATGACGCACAACATGCCGCTCCTGATGAATCCATACGCAAAGCAAATCAAGCGATTTATGAATTCTTAGTCCCAATCGTTAAGGGTTTTTCGACTGAGATGTCAATTGAAGTTGCTAGCTTGGGAGTTCAAGTGCATGGTGGCATGGGCTTTATTGAAGAAACTGGCGCTGCTCAGCACTATCGCGATGCTCGTATCTTGACTATTTACGAGGGCACTACTGCTATTCAGGCAAACGACTTGGTTGGCAGAAAAACGGTGCGCGATGGTGGCGCCATTGCGAAAGAACTTTCCCAAAGAATCAGTGCTATTGAAAAAGATTTAGCTGCCAGCGGTAGTGATGACGCTAAAGCAGTACTCAAACAGCTCACCTTAGCGCGTGCTGCATTTGAGCAAGCGGTTGCTTATGTCGTAGCTAACGCCAAAACAGATATCAAGGCCGTCTATGCAGGCAGTTTTGCTTATCTGCGTTTGTCAGGTCTCGTATTGGGTGGCTGGCAAATGGCTAGGGCATTGCTAGCTGCAGAACGCTTACGTGATGGCGACCCCAAATTCTATGATGCAAAGATCGCAACGGCGCGATTCTTTGCAGAGAATCTTATGCCTCAGGCTCAGGCCCTTGCTACCTCCATTGTGGAAAGCGGCTATTCCACCAATGCTTTAGAAGTGGAGCAGTTCTAAAAGAGTTGCAGAGAACAAAAAAACCGCTCCAAAGAGCGGCTCTTGCATAAGAAAAGCTATCTGCAATTATTGGGATAGCTTTTTTGCCTCGTGGATTTGCGAGATAAAGAATTGCTCAAAAGAGATTGCTAAAAAAGTCATCATCACTCCAGCGCCGAAGACTAAAGAGAAAATCACTGTCAATATCACCAGCCATCCAGACCGACTGCGACGATGTTCTTCAATTCCAGGATTAAATTGGGCATCCCATTTCTCATCAAGACGCAGTCCGAATGCAATGGTAGTTAACCAGCTTGCTTCAATAGCAATAAAGCCAAAAGTAATGAGTACCCATCCCGGCGCAGAATGAAAGTGAGCATCTTTCAGGATGATCCAGCCAGCTGCACCTCCAATGAGGGCAAACAACTGTACCCATGCCCAAAAAGATTTCAGTCCTTGCAAATAGAGACAATTGAGTCCGCTTCCTGGAAAAAATAATCCGAGTGCGCAAAAAAGAAGTTTGGATTTTTTCATGAGTATTTCTATAGAGTTACTAATGGTTATTTATTTGTTTTTTGAGTAAAGCTAAGTACTTCACGATCGGTGCCAATCATGAGTAACTGATCGCCGTTGCGCACGATGCTGCGATAGTCATTTAGCTCGTAGAGAAAGTCATTCTCTAGTTCCATGCGTTGTGGATTGCAAGCCATCTTAGTGCTTGCAATTTGCTTAAGAGAAAAGCCACGAGCGTCTTCATCGATTGTTGCGGTAAACCGATTGCATCCTGTGGAGCCACTGAGGCGTTGCCCATTGGCATCAAAAATGATTTGTATGGGGTTGCTGGCATCGCCCTGCGGAATCTGGCGTGTGCGCACCTCGCCATTGCTATTAGGGGGTAAGTTCCAGCGGGTGAGCTCCCATTTGGTATTTTTGAGCTCGCTGCTGGGAGGGCTGATTTTGGCACTGCAAGGGGGAATGACATTGGCGCAGCCGACTAAAAACCCAAGACTTAGGCAAGAAAGTGTCAGAAAGAGCCTATTTAAGGACATTCCGATCCAGTCTGAAGGGCTATATTTAAGGACCATATTTACCTAAGTTATTGTTTTTAATATAATTTTTAATAAAGTGCGTGTTCTATTCTACTGTCTTAGGTGCTGAAATAGGTGGAAGAAGTAGGGGTTTTCGTCTAGAATATGAGGTTTTCCGCTCTACCTTATCTTTATTTGGTGAGCTGGAGCCCAAGGTTTTTTGTAGAAATTTCATTGGGTTGTAATCAACCTGTTTTCATTTTAGATTTTAAGGAATAAGTATGGTCGTCATTCGACTGGCACGCGGCGGTTCTAAGAAGCGCCCTTTTTACAGCATCGTTGCTACTGATAAGCGCAACCGTCGTGACTCGAACTTTATCGAGCGTATTGGTTACTTCAATCCACAAGCAGCGGCTACTGAGCAAGCAATGCGTATTGCTCAAGACCGTTTGACTTATTGGACTGGTGTTGGCGCGCAAATCTCTCCAACAGTAACTCGTTTGATCAAAAACAATCCAGCTGTTTAATATTCAATTACTAAAAGCTTCATCGTTGTGATGAAGCTTTTAGTGACGGAATTTCTAGTAGTTCTATCTTGGAAAAATAAGGTGTCTTACAAATGAGTACGCCTTCCATAGATGAATTGATTGAACTTGGTGCCATATCTGAGGCACAAGGTTTGCAGGGTCAAGTAAAGGTGAGGCCTCACTCATCTGAGCCTGTAGCACTTCTTTCTTCTAAATCGGTTTGGTTATCGCTTATCCCTCGTAGGGATGCAGGCGTTTCTGCGTCTTTAGAGCAGGCCTCATTGACGCAGTACAAAGTCAAAAGCGCCAAGATGCACAGCGGTAATGTGGTGATGGCGCTTGATGGCGTGAATGATCGTGATCAAGCCTTGGCATTAAAAGGTTCGCGCATCTTAGTGGCGCGCGATGCTTTTCCAAAGGTGGAAAGTGATTCGTATTACTGGGTAGACCTCATTGGCTGCAGTGCAATGAATTTACAAGGCGAGGCACTTGGTGAAGTTATTGATGTCACTGAGAATGGCGCACATGGTGTCATTGCTATCGGTGATGCTCAAACAAAGACGATCAAGTATCTAGTGCCATTCGTAAAAGAAGTGGTGCAAAACGTCGATCTACCAAACAAAACGATTACCCTCGATTGGCAGTCTGACTGGCAATAAAGAGTGAATAAGAACGCAAAGATAAAGTTCAAACTTAATTACTGATATGCGCTTTGATGTTGTGACCTTGTTTCCGGAAATGTTCTCTGCTTTAACAAAGTGGGGCATTACCGGTCGCGCTTGCGAGCAATCACTAGCCAGTGTTCACCTTTGGAATCCCCGAGACTTTTGTACCGATCCCCGTAAAACGGTAGATGACCGTGCTTATGGCGGTGGCCCCGGTATGGTCATGATGGCCAAGCCCCTGGAAGATACTGTTGCTGGAATTAAGTCGTCCCACCAGGCGGCAGGCATAAAAAGTGGCCCAATTTGCTTATTAGCACCTCAGGGTGAGCGTTTTTCTCAGAAGATAGCGACAGATATCCTCAGTTACGGTAATTTAAGCTTTATTTGTGGTCGATATGAGGCCGTAGACCAGCGTTTTGTCGACCGAAACGTGGATTTACAGCTTTCTATCGGTGATTTTGTGCTTTCTGGGGGTGAAATTCCTGCGATGGCCATGATGGATGCGGTCATTAGATTGATTCCAGGAGCCCTGGGGGATGGCGAATCTGCTACCCAGGATAGCTTTATGAACGGTCTTTTGGACTATCCACACTACACTCGCCCTGAAATATATGAAAATTTATCCGTCCCGGACGTGCTTTTAGGCGGACATCACGCTAAAATAGCAGATTGGCGTCGGCAGAAGTCTTTAGAGCTGACGTTCAGGTTAAGGCCGGACTTAATTGATTCGGCTAGAGCCAAAGGGTTGCTAACCCGAGAAGATGAACAATTTCTTCGCTCGCTGTAAATACTTTTAGTAGTGTGCAGTAGTGATTAGGTGTTTAGTTTTTGGTTTAGTGAAATTGTTTTAACTGCATCCTCTATTAGGTCCGCTGATTTATATCTCGGGATTAAACGCTAATACGATGTTTAAGGATTAAAAATGAATTTAATTGAAAAAATTGAGCAAGAAGAAATTGCTCGCTTAAGTGCTAACAAAGTATTGCCAAGTTTTGCTCCTGGCGACACAGTAGTTGTTGGCGTAAACGTTGTTGAAGGTGCGCGTAAGCGTACTCAGGCGTTTGAAGGCGTTGTGATTGCTAAGCGCAATCGCGGACTTAATTCTAGCTTTATCGTTCGCAAGATTTCATCTGGCGAAGGTGTAGAGCGTACATTCCAAACTTACTCACCATTGATCGCTAGCATTGAAGTTAAGCGTCGCGGTGATGTACGTCGTGCTAAGTTGTACTACTTGCGCGATCGTTCAGGTAAGTCTGCACGTATTAAAGAGAAGCTTCCTGCACGTAAGGTAGCAGTGGCAGCTCCAGCCGCAGAGTAAATTCCGGCTAGAAGTAAAAAAGGCGGCTTAGGTCGCCTTTTTTGTTGCCTTAGAATATGAACATGCCTAAGAACTCAAGCCCTGAAGACAATGCAATCAATGTTGCCGCGCCGCCAGGATTTGATGCGCAAGCGATTCCGATTCATCAGGTGTGTGCTCACGAAAAAAAAGTAGCAAAAGAATTTTTGGAGCCGGCCGGTTTAAGGGCTCGCCTGCAATCACCGCCGCAATGGCAACCAGAAATTACGGATGAAAACCGTCATGTGATTGCATCTGACATTATTGCTAAGCGACAAGCTGTTGGCAAAGTTACTAAAGCAGCAGTGCTTATTCCACTTCTATTAAAGGAAGAGGGTTTATCAGTGTTACTGACGCAAAGAACCAATCATTTGCGTGATCATGCAGGGCAGATCAGTTTTCCAGGTGGCCGAATGGACCCAGAGGATCAAGGTCCAAATGACACTGCTTTGCGTGAGAGTCAGGAAGAGATCGGACTTCATCCAGATCGAGTTGAAATTATTGGGCACTTACCTCAGTATTTAACGGTTTCTGGCTATAGCGTCACTCCAGTAGTAGGATTGGTCCAAGCTCAGGCAGAATATGTCTTAGATGAGTTTGAGGTAGCCGATGTATTTGAAGTGCCCCTGAGTTTTTTGCTGGATCCCGCCAATCATCAGGTGAGATTGTGGCAAAGTGAGCAGGGCGGACGACGTTTTTATTCAATGCCTTATGAGAACCGCTTTATTTGGGGTGCCACTGCGGGAATGTTGCGTAACCTTTATCATTTATTAAAAGTATGACTTTCTTTTCTATTCTCTTCGCCCTCATTGCTGAGCAATATCGCCCAGTTACATCAAGCCATTGGATTGCACGTGTCTGCTCTCGCTGGTTAGATTGGGTTGCTGCCGAGTTTGGCGGCAAGACTGATGAAGGTGCAAGTCCTGTAGGCGCTCGTATGGCCTGTCTAGTAGCATTCATACTGCCTACCTTTTTAGTCTTTATGGTGTACGTCACTTGTATGGTGACGTATCCAATTTTGGGCTTCATTTGGAATATCGTCATTGCCTATTTATTCTTTGGCTTTCGACAGTTCAGTCATTCCTTTACTGCGGTTCATGAAGCTATCGAAGCGCATGACCTACCGGCGGCTCGCGCTGCCTTGGGTGAGTGGTATGGCTCAGAGTTAGATATCTCTAATCTGACTGAGACAGAAGTGATTTCTTTAGCCTTAGAGCGCGCCATCATTGGCTCACATCACCATGTCTTTGGTGTGTTGTTCTGGTTCATGATGCCGATGGGTCCTGCGGGCGTTGTGCTGTATCGTCTGGCGGATATTGCTTCCCAACGTTGGTCAGAGCGTGGTGACTTTAATCTCAGCGAGTCAGCTCGTCATTTCTTCTATGTCTTGGATTGGGTTCCTGCACGCATTACTGCAATGGGCTTTGCTATTGTCGGTAACTTCGAAGGCGCTGTATACGGCTGGCGTTACCTCACGCAAAAATGGTCTGACTCTTTGTCGGCAGTGATCTTGGCTGCGGGTAGTGGTGCTTTAGGCGTTCGTTTGGGCGAGCCGATGAGTGAGCCTGATAGCGATGAGGCCTTGCGTATGGCTGAAGCTGGTGAGCCGGTAGTCTATGAAGTAGGTCTTGAGCCGAATGAGCGTACGATGCGCTCTGCAGTAGGATTGGTATGGCGCTTGGTTATCGCTTGGATGGCTTTGTTGCTAATGCTGACCATCGCTCTTTGGCTTGGCTAATTCCCTGAATTTGTACATCCGCTGTTTTCGAATCTGAGTGCAGCTGTCTAAATAGCGTCAGTCTTTCTGGCGCTATTTCATTTCTGTCTACCGCTTCACGAACAGCGCAGTCTGGTTCAGATAAATGCGCGCAATTATGAAAGCGACACTTTCCTAGCAGGTCTTTAAATTCCCTAAAGGCATGTTGTAGTTCACTTACCGACATATGGGCCAAACCAAACTCCTGAAAGCCCGGTGAATCAATCAGAGCACCAAGCTTGCCCGTCTCATCCCTTCCCCATGACTCCGGCAGTTCAAAGTAACGACAAGCAGTAGTCGTATGTTTGCCGGTATCTAAGCGCACCGAATACTCTTGAGTCAAAGCTGCAGCATTCGGAATCCATGCGTTTAATAGACTGGACTTGCCCATACCGGATTGACCTACAAAGACTGAGACCTTCCCTTGCAAGGCAGTGCGCAAGGCATCAATTGAAGATGGATCAAACTTGGCAGAAACTTCACTCACCTGATAGCCCATGCGCGCATAAGGCGCGATGATTTTGCGAGCGTGCTCTAAGTTATCTTTGAGGTCACATTTATTGAGCAAGATATGCAGACCAATTTGATTTGCTTCAGCAGCTACTACAGCTCTACCTAAGAGATCTGGGGAAAAAGCGGGTTGCGTTGCAAGTACTACTAAGATCTGGTCAACATTAGATGCAATCAGTTTGCTCTTAAAAGCATCGGAGCGATAGAGCAGATTTTCTCGGGGTTCAATTTGAATAATGCGGGCTTGATCAGCTGAAGTCATTTCAAGCAACATGCGATCACCAACCGCGCCAATATGTTGCTTGGCTGGCGTACTGACTTGAATTAATGGGCCAGTGGGTGATTCACAGTCATCAGCATCTGCTACCAAACGCTGCGCTAAATAATGCCTTCCGTAGGAGGCAATGAGTAGCGCATGAAACTGTTCCATCGTTATGAGCTAAACCGTTGCAAGTTAGCAATGCGTAAAGGGGCGGGCGGATGCGAGCTGTAAAACGCCGTATAAATCGGATCAGGCGTTAGTGTCGATGCATTATCTTGATATAGCTTCACTAGTGCAGTAATTAAATCTTTTGCTGAAGATTTTTCAGCAGCAAATCCGTCAGCCTCATATTCATGTTTGCGTGATGCCAAACTAGAAAGCGGCGTAAAGAAGAAGCTAAAGACTGGTGAGACCAGCATGAAGAGTGCCAAAGCTAAACCGCCGTTATAGCCATTTAGGTTAGGCATGACGCCTAAATCTGTATAGAACCAAGCCTTGGTGCTAACCCAGCCTAAGAGGGCAAGCATCGCAAAGCTTAAGGCAAATGAGACCAAGAGACGCTTACGAATATGTTTACATTTAAAGTGACCAAGCTCGTGCGCCAATACCGCTTCTACTTCGCCTGGATTGAGCTTCTCGATTAAGGTGTCAAAAAATACAATGCGCTTAGCCTTGCCCATGCCGGCAAAGAATGCATTGCCATGCGCACTGCGCTTGCTGCCATCCATGACAAAGAGTCCCTGGCTTGCAAAGTCACAGCGCTTTAGCAATGCTTCAATCTGCGTCTTTAAGGGGCCTTCATCTAAAGCTTGAAACTTATTAAAAAGGGGCGCAATGAAGGTTGGGAAGATCCACTGCATGAGTAAGCTAAAGACGGTTAGTACTAACCACGCCCACAACCACCATAAGTCTCCTGCTTTAGCCATCAAGGTCAAAATCACCCAGAGTAGCGGAACCCCAATCGCGCCGCCTACACCTAGACCTTTGAACATGTCAGAGAAAAATAGTTTCTTGTCCATGCGATTAAAGCCAAAGCGCTCTTCCAGATGGAACTGTTTGCACCAAGAGAAGGGGATATCAATAATGCCGGAGATGATGACGATTGAAATGAGTAGAGCCATTTGCTGGGCAATACCTTCACCAAGTAATTGGAGCAATGCCAGATTGAGAATCTGCAGACCGCCCAATAAGGTGAAGCCAATTAAAATGATGGCGCTGAGCCCATTCTCTAAAATACCTAGGCGTAATTTAGCAATGGTGTAGTCAGCCGCTTTTTGATGTTCGACGAGAGTCACTTTTTCAGCGAAATCTGCAGGCACAGCATCGCGATGCTGTGCTACGTAGCGAATTTGACGTTGGGATAGCCAGTGGCGCAAGCCAAAACTAGCAATAAAGGCGATTAGAAAAACAATTGTGAATGTCATGAGATCATTATAGATATGAGCGAGCAAACTAACATTACAGCAACTGCAGCAACTACGGCAACCAAGACGGCACCAGCCAATGAGCACCTGATATGGGTGGATATGGAAATGTCGGGCCTAAACCCAGAAACCGAGCGGATTCTGGAAATTGCCATCATTGTGACTGACGCCCATCTCAACACCATCGCCACAGCGCCTGTTTGGGTGGTGCATCAAGATGATGCGGTGTTAGATGCGATGGATGCCTGGAATAAGGGCACCCATGGTCGTTCGGGCTTGATTGAAAAGGTGAAGGCATCCACTTTGGATGAGGCAACTGTTGAGGCTGAATGTATCGCCTTTTTGAAAAAATACATTAAGGCAGGCATTGCCCCGATGTGCGGAAATACGATTGGGCAAGACAGGCGTTTTATGGCAAAGTACATGCCAAAACTAGAGGCCTATTTTCATTATCGAAATATTGATGTGTCGACTTTGAAAGAGCTTTGCAAGCGTTGGCATCCTGAATTGGTTAAAGGTTTTACTAAGAACCAGGCGCATACAGCCTTAGCGGATATCGAAGAATCTATTGAGGAGCTTAAGTACTACCGCGAGAAGTTTATTGTGCCCTTACCGCAGTAAGCGGACTGAAGACAAGATGTAGTAGTCGGAATAAAAAGGCCCACAGTGTGGGCCTTTTCTTTATGGGTTCAAAAGAATCAAACCGCAGATTTCTTAATGGCGCTTTTGGGTCTAAAGACTTTAACGATCGTTTCATCGGTTTCGATATAGGGGCCGCCGATCAAATCAACGCAATAGGGTACGGCAGCAAAGATTCCAGGAACAATCGATTTGCCATTCTCATCCTTAAGACCTTCCAAGGTTTCTGCAATCGCTTTAGGTTGTCCTGGTAGATTGATCACCAGAGCGGCATGATCCTCAATCTCTCTGAGGACAGCAGTTTGTCGGGAGAGAATTGCGGTGGGTACAAAATTCAGGCTAATTTGCCGCATTTGCTCGCCAAATCCAGGCATCTCACGGGTTCCCGCATCGCGAGTAGCCTCGGGGGTGACATCCCTTCTAGAGGGGCCTGTGCCGCCTGTGGTGAGAACCAAATCGCAGCCTAGCTCATCCACTAACTCTACGATCGTCTCGGTGATGATTTCGGATTCATCGGCAATCAGGCGTTCATGAAAAACGCAGGGATTCTGGATGACCTTCATCAGCCAAGTCTGGAGGGCAGGAATACCTTCATCCTGATAAACACCCTTGCTGGCGCGATCCGAGATGGAAATCAGGCCGATTTTGACCTCATTTGGGCTATTTCGTTTTAGGGCTTCTGTATGCTTCATGTTTCTATTCTAGCTATTATTAGGGCATGTTTACATACACATCCAACCAGTTTCAAGAAATCATCGATTTCATGCTCAAAGAGGCCAAAAGAAGGGGTGCCTCAGATGCTGTTGCTGAAGTTTCCGAGGGACAAGGTCTCTCCGTTACTGTTCGCAAAGGGGAGGTTGAGACTATCGAGCAAAGCTTGGATAAGCAAGTCGGGGTTACAGTATTTTTGGGCCACCATCGCGGCAATGCCAGCACGAGTGATTTTTCTAAAGAATCCCTAAAGGCAACGGTAGATGCTGCTTATCACATCGCACAACATACCGCAGAAGATCTTTGTGCGGGACCGGCAGAAGCAGAGCTCCTAGAAAAAAATCCGCTGGATCTCGATTTGTTTCATCCATGGAACTTAGATGCAGCCAGCGCTGTTGAAATTGCTCGTATTGCTGAAGGCGCTGCGTTTGCCGTCAGCAAACAAATTCAGAATAGTGATGGCGCATCAGTGTCGGCACATCATGCCCATTTCATGATGGGCACTTCCCATGGTTTTATGGGAGGCTATCCATTTTCTCGTCACTATATTTCTTGCGCACCGATTGCGAGTGAAGGTGGCAAGAAGGCGCACATGCAGCGTGACGATTGGTATTCCAGCTCACGCATTCCTGAGGAGTTGGCTGATCCTGCGGCAATTGGTGTTTATGCTGCTCAAAGAGCTTTATCCCGTCTCAAAGCAAGATCTTTAACTACTCGGCGTTGTCCAGTCATCTTTGAAGCCCCTTTGGCTGCAGGCTTATTGGGCGGCTTGGTACAGGCAGTATCAGGTGGCGCACTCTATCGCCGCTCTAGCTTTTTGCTCGATAGTTTAGGCAAGCAGGTGCTACCAAAACACATTAGCTTATTTGAGGATCCACATCTGAAGGCCATGACTGGTAGTGCACCATTTGATGAGGAGGGTGTAAAAACATCTGCTCGCACAGTAGTGAATCAAGGAATACTCGAAGGATACTTTTTATCAACCTATTCTGCGCGTAAGTTGGGTATGAAGACTACTGGAAATGCTGGTGGATCACATCACCTTACTTTGCAAAGTAAGAAAACTCCAAAAGGTGGTTTGCCGGCATTGCTAAAAGAAATGGGCACTGGATTGTTGGTAACTGAGTTAATGGGGCAGGGCGTTAATTATGTGACAGGTGATTATTCACGTGGCGCATTTGGCTACTGGGTTGAGAATGGAGAAATTCAATATCCTGTGGAAGAGGTCACGATCGCTGGCAACTTGCGCGATATGCTGATGGATATTCAGTTAATTGGTAGCGATACATTAATTCGTGGCACCAAGGAAACGGGATCTATCTTGCTGGGTTCAATGACGGTTGGCGGGAAATAAATAAAAAATTCATATAGACCGATGATTTTTAAAGGGAGATGGTAATGCAAAGACGTTCATTTTTAAAGAAAGCCACCATTGGGGCGGGCGCTGCAGCCTTAGCTGCACCATCTATTGCACAAAGCTTGCCCACTCTAAATTGGCGTTTGGTATCTAGCTTTCCTAAGTCATTAGACACTCTATTTGGCACTCCTGAAGTATTTGCTAGTGCCTTACGTAAGGCTACTGATGGCAAATTTAATGTCAAAGTGTTTGCGGCTGGGGAGGTGGTGCCAGCGCTTCAGGTATTGGATGCGGTACAAAACGGCACAGTGGAATGTGGACATACTGCCAGTTATTACTACCTAGGTAAAAACAGCGCATTTATCTTTGATACTGCCGCACCATTTGGCATGACGGCTCGC
Source organism: Polynucleobacter sp. JS-Polo-80-F4 (assembly GCF_018881965.1). Taxonomy (GTDB): domain Bacteria; phylum Pseudomonadota; class Gammaproteobacteria; order Burkholderiales; family Burkholderiaceae; genus Polynucleobacter. The sequence goes on along the minus strand of NZ_JACVPI010000001.1, from coordinate 303,322 downwards.
CAGCAATCTGCATGGATGCTACACGGTAATGGTATGAAGTTGATGCGTGAACTTTATGCCAGTTACAACATTGTTAATTTTCTAGGTGGTCAAACTGGTACGCAAATGGGTGGCTGGTTTCGCAAAGAAATTAAATCGCCAGAAGACCTTAAGGGTCTGAAATTCCGTATCGCAGGTTTTGCCGGACAAGTACTGGCAAAACTAGGCGTTGTTCCGCAACAGCTTCCTGCCGGTGAAATTTACTCTGCCTTAGAAAAAGGCACGATCGATGCCGCTGAATTTGTTGGGCCATACGATGATGAGAAGTTGGGCCTGGCTAAGGTGGCCAAGAATTACTACTACCCTGCATTTTGGGAAGGCGCTGCCGGACTTTCTTTCTTAGTCAATAAGAAGCAATGGGATTCATTGCCACCTTCCTACCAGGCTGCATGGGAAGCAGCTTGTTTTGAAGCACATACCGATATGTGTGCAAAGTACGATGCACTGAATCCACCTGCATTGCAACGTCTTTTGCAAAATGGCGCCGTACTGCGTAAGTTCAATACTTCAGTCTTGGATGCCTGCTTTAAAGCAAGTCAAGAGACTTATGCCGAAGAGTCCGCAAAGAATCCGCAATTCAAAAAGATTTTTGATGACTATCGCGCTTTCAGAAATATGGAGGCACAGTGGTTTAACGTAGCTGAGCAAGCATTTGCTCAATACAGTTTTGCGAAAAAACTGTGAGATAAACATTCTCAGCAAAAGGGCTCCTAGTGAGCCTTTTTCTTTTACATAGATGATCCTGTGATCTCTATTAAAGACTACACTCAAATGATGATTTCTCCATACTTGCGAACCAAATGAGCCTTGCTAATATTTGGCTTCGTATTAAACGGCATCCCTTGTCTCGCGTAGGCCCAGGGTTAATAACGGGTGTTGCAGATGATGATCCCAGTGGGATCGTTACCTATTCTCAAGCGGGCGCGCAGTTTGGCTTAAATATGCTGTGGACTATGCCATTTGCATATCCTTTAATGTCGACGATTCAGATCTTGTGCGCACGTATGGGTCGGGTAACAGGGCGAGGCTTATCTGCCAATATGAAGCTCGCCTTTCCCCGGGTGGTACTTGTAACCCTTGTATTGCTTCTATTCATTGCAAATGTCCTGAACATTGCTGCTGATATTGCTGCGATGGGTGAGGTTGCGCAGTTAGTGACAGGAATAAATTGGCACATCATGACGAGCCTCTTTGTCTTGTTGACACTAGTTTTGCAGATCCTTATTCCATATCGACACTATGTGTTCTTTTTGAAATGGCTATCCCTCTCTTTGTTAGCCTATGGTGCAGTTCTCTTTACCGTTCACATTCCTTGGGGCGATGTTATTTGGAGTACTTTCTTTCCTCAAATCTCGTGGGGAGCAGATTCAGCTGCGGTAGTAGTGGGCATCTTTGGAACCACTATCAGTCCTTATTTATTTTTTTGGCAATCCTCTCAAGAGGTAGAGGATATGAACTTGCATAGTCAGCCAAGTCTACTTGAACAAAAGAATCCTGAAGAGGTAAACGCTGAACTTCGAAGAATTCATTGGGATACTTGGAGTGGTATGTTGTACTCAAATGTAGCTGCCTACTGCATTATTCTTGCCACAGCAGTCACGCTGCATGCTGCTGGCATACGTGACATTAATACTGCCGCTCAAGCTGCCTCAGCCTTAAGACCCCTCGCAGGTGAATTTACCTTTCTTCTTTTTGCCCTTGGGATATTGGGTGTTGGTCTGATGGGGGTTCCCGTCCTTGCAGGCTCAGCCGCATATGCTTTGTCTGAAGTGTTTGGCTGGCGCTCAAGCCTGGAGGATTCAGCTGCTCAAGCAAGTAAGTTCTACGCGATCATTGCTTTTAGCGTATTGGTTGCTCTGGCTATTCAATACTCACCTATTAGCCCTATGAAAGCCTTGTTCTGGAGCGCGGTGATCAATGGGATTGTTGCTGTGCCCTTGATGGTGGCGATTATGATTTTGTCTTCTAAACAATCGGTGATGGGTATGCATGTGGCCTCTTTGAGTATGAAAATTTTAGGTTGGCTGGCGACAGGCTTTATGGCGCTGGCTGCTGCCTATTTGTTCATTGCTTGGTAAGATCATCCGATGTTTGATTTTGCTATTACTTCGCTAGCCCAGTCTTTTCATACGCATTCATTGATATTTTTTGTGTGCGCAGTGATTAGCGTCATTATTGTTGGCATTTCTAAGAGTGGCTTTGGAGCAGGCCTTGGCGTTCTCTCTTTGCCCGTTATGGCAAGCCAGTCCAGCATTAATGAAGCCTTAGCGATCTTATTGCCGCTGTTAATTGCAATTGATTTAGTGGGTTTAAGCCGCTTCATTCGTAATGCGAATTGGCGTATTTTGAAGATCATTACCCCACCAGCATTACTGGGTCTTCTATTGGGAGCGATTTTCTTTACTGCCATCACTCCCCAGGTGCTCACGCTTTCAATTGGTATTTTTACCTTGCTCTTTTTGATCCAGAATCTTGCAATGTCGACAATGGATATAAAGGAAACCAAGTCATATCCCTGGCTTGGGCGTGCGATGGGTCTGACATCTGGGTTTACTTCCTTTGTTGCGCATATTGGCGGGCCTCCGATTACGGTGTATATGCTCAGAGAAAAACTTTTGCCGATGGTTTACACCTCGACCCTAGGAGTCTTTTTCACAATGATTAATTTTGGGAAGCTAGGCCCTTATGCTTATTTAGACCTACTCAATTACCAGCAGCTAGCAACCTCAATCATCCTGTTGCCTTGTGTGCCAGTGGGGGTCTACTTTGGCTTTTATCTGGCCAAAAGAATCTCAATGAAATGGTATTACCGTACAGTGAGATTCTTTTTGCTAATTGCCAGTATTAAGTTAATTTCGGATGGTCTTATTTAGTGGCTAATACTTCTTGCAAAAAGTGTGAGATATCCACGAGCTCTTCATGATTAACAGAATGCTCCATAGGGTATTCATTCCAATCCACTTGATAACCCATTTGTTCTAACAAGGCATACGATGCTTGGGCGCGATCAAGTGTCACCACTGGATCATAGGTACCATGCGCCATAAGGATAGGCGTATTAGAGTTGGCTGCATGCTTTTCAATATTGGCGGTCATTGCCAATGGTAGGTAGCCAGAGAGAGCCATGATGCCGGCGAGCTTGTGGGGAAAGCGTAGCCCGATATGCAAAGCCATTGCACAGCCCTGTGAAAATCCTGCCAAGACAATCTTGTCATAGGTAATACCGCGGCTAGCTTCTTTTTCAATCAACTCAATAATAGATGCAGCTGATTTTTGAATACCCGCAGCATCTTCTTGATCCATCAAATTTCTGCCGATGATGTCATACCAAGCTGGCATGACGTAGCCACCATTGACCGTTACTGGCATGCTTGGCGCGCTCGGAAATACAAAGCGAATTCCAGGGCATCCCGACAGTTTGAGTTCAGGAACGATAGGTACAAAGTCGTTGCCGTCAGCCCCAAGACCATGCAACCAAATGACGGCAGCTGTTGGATTCGGGGCGGTTTCTAATTCAATACAAGGGAGCATATTCATTTTCCTCTGGAGTATGTCATTTCTGCATTATCGACTCATCCGGGCTTACCCCTTATGGGTTGATGTCTAGCGGGGTCTAAAGATGGTTAGAATCTCCAAATACCCCCAATTTATACAGGCCATCCATGAACTCTAAAAAGCTAACCAACTTCATTCTGGGGGCGATGGCCTTGGGCGTATTGGTCGGCTATCTTGTCAATCTATATGGTGCAGGAACTGCCTTCCCTGATCAATATGTAATCTATATCTCGATACTGACGGATGTATTTTTGCGATTGATCAAGATGATCATTGCTCCCTTGGTATTTGCCACTTTGGTGGTTGGTATAGCAAAAATGGGAGATGCCTCGACTATTGGGCGAGTAGGTCTAAAAACTTTCTCTTGGTTTATTTCCATGTCACTAGTTTCTTTATTGCTTGGTTTGGTGATGGTCAATATTCTGAAGCCTGGTATTGGTGTGGAATTGACGCTACCTGCGATCGAGGCAAGCACTGGCCTCAATAAAGCTAGCCTGAATCTTCCTGAGTTTGTGCGTCATATATTCCCCGTCAGCATCTTTGATGCAATGGCTAAGAATGAGATCTTGCAGATTGTGGTCTTCGCGGTTTTCTTTGGTGTTGGCGCAGCGGGTATGGGCTCGCGGGCAGATGAGTTCATTCGCAATTTGGATATGCTCTCGCACATCATGCTCAAGATAACCACTGCAGTGATGAAGCTTGCTCCTATAGCTGTTTTCTCAGCTGTTTCATCTGTTATTGCCGAAAATGGTGTCAGCATATTGATGACCTATGGCAAGTTTATGCTCAGCTTTTATGCTGCTATTTTCACTCTATGGATCGTGATTATTCTAATTAGTTCCTTGGTGCTAAAAAATCGTACTTGGACTTTAGTAAAGCTCTTGCGTGAACCCGCTTTGCTTGCTTTCACGACTGCTAGTTCTGAAGCAGCCTATCCTATGACATTAGAAAGAGTAGAGCGTTTTGGTTGTAAAAACAAAATTGCCTCTTTTGTATTGCCTGTGGGGTATTCGTTTAATTTAGATGGATCAATGATGTATTGCACATTTGCTGCAATCTTTATTGCGCAGGTCTATGGTATTGAGATGGCTCTTAGCCAACAGCTCTTAATGTTGCTGGTACTAATGATTACCTCAAAGGGTATTGCGGGCGTCCCACGTGCTTCATTGGTGGTGATTGCTGCGACCTTATCGCAATTCAACTTGCCGGAAGCAGGTGTCTTGTTAATTCTGGGGGTAGATCACTTCTTGGATATGGCGCGTTCTGCGACCAATGTATTGGGCAACGGCTTAGCAACAGCTGTGATCTCCAAATGGGAAGGTGAGCTTGAGGGTTAGATAGACCCCTTCAATGAATCACACTTTAGTGAGGCTCGGGTGTAAGATGATTTTCAGGTGCTTGAGTGAGATGGGGTCATTTAGCGGTAAGGCTTGAATCCCCAACGCACTTTGATGAACCCCATATCGACGAGGTGAATTAATGAAGACATATCCGATTGCCCTGGAATTAACTGTTTGGGAGGATCTTGGCCTTAATCAATATGAAGTGACGATCGATGGGGTCTCCAAAATTTCTATCAAACGCACGGATGACGTGCTGCGTACGCGAGAGCTAACAGGTAACGAGGTCAGCACGCTCATTGCTGCGATTGAATCATTAAGAGTGCCTGTTAGCGAGGAGCCCAAAAGCGGCGAACGCACCAAACCCACGACAAGCTATGAGCTCATCGTTGAGTCCGCGCATTTCTCTTTAGAGTTCAACTGGGAGGATGTTGATACGGTTGGTGAGAATGCAAAAGCATTCACATCTGTTTCCGGATTGGCTGCCGTAGTAGTGAGTCTAGATTTAGCACATTAAATTCTGGCCTAAGCCTCCATCACAATAAACTCGCCTAGCGATACTCTTTCTCTAAATTGCGAGAAGGAAAAAAGGGCCTTTATCTTCCGAGTATTAATCACTTCAATCTTGCCATCTGGTGTGAGATTGGCAAGATAGTCTCCCTCTGGAAAAAGGGCCTCAGGAACGCTTTCTGTCTCCAGTATTTGAGCTGGTAAAACCAGGCTTTTGGTAATTTTGATGCGCATGACTTATCTTAAGTTTTAATAATTAGAACGATATTGTGTTTTGCACAAGCTCAAAATCCTATGCACCAATTAGGGGTTTTATTGGAAAATCTTCATAGGCCTTCAGTTAGAGACCTTTAAGGCAAGCATTCAAGCCTGAGGCCATATTCGTGCACTGAAGCGGTGCCAGGAAATATTGCGGCCTTGAACCTTTTATTTGCCCGATCTTAAAAGAGCGCTTTTTCGAGTCTTTTCATAAAATGCATCCGGTTTTGAAGATACCCATTGAATAAATTTCTTCATTTCCGAATGCTCTCTCAAAAGTTGAGCATCATGATATTTCTGGGCCAGTTCTGTTTCGGTAAAGAGGGCATGAATTTGCTTGTGGCAAATACGGTGAAGATATTCAGTCGTCTTCCCACCCTTTGATTTTGGTATGAGATGGTGGGCATCCTTTTGCGAGTTTGGTATTACTCGATCACAAATCGGACAGATGAGCGCCTTAGCCGGTTTGGATACAGGCTGATCCAATTCAATCAGTTTTTGGCGAATTTTTCCAATCATGGGCTCAAGCTAGTTTATTAAATAAGTCTTAAACTTGCAGAGTGCCAAAACTTAGCCCCAAAACCCTCGCTGAACCAGATTTATCTCGCCTTATTGAAATGGCCTGGGAGGATCGCACGCCATTTGATGCCATTGAGAAAACCTTCGGCCTGGGTGAGCCCCAAGTGATTGCGATTATGCGTAAAGAGCTTAAGCGAAGTTCCTTTGAACTTTGGCGCAAGAGGGTAACTGGCCGCGCCACTAAGCATAGCGCCTTACGTAGCGAAGATGTCACCAGGGCTTATTGCCCCACCCAATATAAAAATAAATGAAGCAGCAATTGAAGTCTTCTGGACGTTTGGTTCTGATTTTGGGGGATCAGCTAGATTTAAACAGCGCAGCATTGCGAGGTATTGACCCCAAGGTTGATGAAATCATCATGATTGAATCCGCCAATGAGGCGCAGTACGTTTGGACTCATAAAGCAAAAATTGCCTTATTTCTCTCGGCCATGCGTCACTTTGCAAAGGCGATTGAAAAGCTAGGCTACCCACTGACTTACATTAAAGACTCTCCACTATCGATTGTTGAGACTCTTAAAGAGCGCATGCTGAAGAAGAATGTAAAGCGCTTAGTTTGTATCGAACCAGGTGAATGGCGTTTAAAACAGGCAATTGAAACATTGGCTACTGAGCTCAACATTGAGCTGGAGATGCTTGAGGATGACCATTTCTATTGCTCTCGCCAAGAGTTTGTTGAGTGGGTTGCTAATAAAAAAGAGCTTCGGCTTGAGTATTTCTACCGCTTGATGCGCAAGCGGCACAATATCTTAGTAGATGGCGAAGGTAACCCTGTGGGTGGTCAATGGAACTTTGACCAAGATAATCGCAAGCCTTATCCCAAAAAAGGGCCGGGCATTATTGACGCTCCCGCTGCATTTGAGGCCGATGCAATTACGCAAGAGGTGCTGACATTTGTAGCTACAACTTATCCAGATCACCCTGGATCACTGGAGTCATTTCATTGGCCAGTGACTAGAGAGCAAGCCGTGCAAGCGCTCGAGTACTTTGTTGAGTATCGCTTGAGAAACTTTGGCGTATATCAAGATGCTATGTGGACCGAGACTCCATTTGGATGGCATTCTATTTTGTCTAGTGCTCTGAACCTCAAATTGTTAAATCCCCGCGAGGTAGTCGATGCAGTCATCGTTGCTTGGAAAAAGTATTCTTTAGATCTTTCGACCGTTGAAGGCTTCATCCGGCAAATTTTGGGATGGCGTGAGTTTGTGCGTGGCATGTATTACCTCGATATGCCTCAGATGGCGCAGGATAATTATTACGAACACCAGAATCGATTACCCAAATGGTATTGGACTGGTCAAACTCAGATGGCCTGTATGAAAGATGCGATTGGCCAAACACTGCAATATGGCTATGCACATCACATCCAGCGCTTAATGGTGACAGGAAACTTTGCACTCTTAGCGGAAATTCTGCCTCAGGAAGTGTGTGAGTGGTATTTGGCAATCTACGTAGACGCGATTGAGTGGGTTGAGCTGCCCAACACTGCAGGCATGGCTTTATTTGCGAATGGCGGTCGATTTACCAGTAAGCCCTATATAGCCAGTGGCGCCTATATTAAGAGGATGAGCAATTATTGCGGCTCTTGTAAATATAAGCCTGAGGTGCGTTATGGAGATGAGGCTTGCCCTATGACTACTTTGTATTGGAATTTTCTGATTAAGCATCGCGAGCAATTTGAGGGCAGCCCGAGAACCAGGTTAATGACTGCCAACCTCAAAAGAATCAGTGATGAAGATCAACGAGAAATAACGCTCCATGCTAAACATATTCTGAATCAATTGGATGATCTCTAGAAGAAATGAAAACATCATTTAAGGGAAATAAAAGTTTTCTACCAAGCAAGATTTGCGTGGTCTGCAAAAAAGAAATGACTTGGAGAAAATCCTGGGAAAAAAATTGGGAATCTATTAAATACTGTTCGGATGCTTGTAGGGCTAAAAAGACCCCTAAGGATTAGCTAAAAAGTATTTAATTGGATGACGTCAACCCGCTGTAAGCCTAACCCGTTATGTAAGAAAGGACAGTGTTCCTTTATGACTGGGAGGTCTGTATGAAGAAGATTCTGGTTTGCTTGCTAACAGGGGTAATGCTTGCTGGACTGGCTACATCAGCCAGTGCTCATGGCGGTAGAGGCGGTTACTACTATTACGGTGGTCATGGTGGTGGTTGGCGAGGCGGCTGGGCCCCCTTTGCAGTAGGCGCAGTTGCTGGAGTTGCTGTAGCTAATGCGTATTACAGGCCTGCCCATGTTTATTACGCGCCACAGTATGCCTATCCGCCGCAACCTCAAACGGCTGCTTATTGTCCAGAGAATGGGCTTTACTATCCACAGACTCAAGCTTGTCCTAGCGGCTGGCAAAGAGTGAGCTATTAATTGCCATTGAAGATCAGCAGTCATTTGAAACCTATTTTGTATTCTTATCGCCGGTGTCCCTATGCAATGAGGGCGCGTATGGCCCTGAAGTATGCCGGCATTGTTATTGAACATCGTGAGATTGAGTTGCGCAACAAGCCGCAATCGATGTTGCAGGCATCACCCAAGGGAACTGTTCCAGTGCTTTGTCTTGATGATGTGGTGCTAGATCAAAGTCTAGACATCATGCATTGGGCTATCAAGCAATCTGATCCATATGGCTGGAAAAATGTGGATGATGAAATTGCTCAAGCTTGGATTGATAAAAATGACGGTCGATTTAAAACCTTATTAGATCAATATAAATATCCCAATCGATTTCCGGAGATGGAGCCAGAAGCAGTTCTCGATGAGGCGTTGCAAATGATGCTGATGCCTATGGAAACTGCCTTGCAACATTCTCAATACTTGCTGGGAGAAAAAATAAGCTGGGTGGATGTCGCCATCTTTCCATTTATTAGGCAGTTTTCAATGGTTGACGCAAAAAGGTTTGAGGAGTTTCCCATTCCTGCAGTAAACAAATGGCTTACTCAGCATCTAGACTCTGAATTATTTAATACCGTAATGCAGAAGCATCCAGTTTGGTTGGATTAGAGTTCCCTAGGGATTGCAGTGATGACACTTTGATGGATCTGCAAGCTTGAACACTTTCATTCCCTCAGTAAGTTCATGGTCACATTTGAGGCAACCCCAGATTTTGGCAATCTCTTGATCAGTTGCTAGTCCGCAGGCGTTGCACGGTAGACCGCGCTTTACATCTTTAACCCAAAAGCCAGGTGTTTGACATTGAGGGCATAAAGAATTCATCTTGCTGGCAAGATCAATCGCAGCCCTACGAATATTTTCCATTCTAGTGGGGTTTGCAAATGCTCTTAAATCATTCTCTACATAAATAATACCTTTTGAGGACAAGCCTTTTGCCCATTCAAAAGCTTCCTTTAGTTCAGAAAGATCTTTGATGCCTTTTCTAGACTGGGGATGATACTCATCAGTAGGTTTAATCACTAAATAGTGTGACGGAAAGAGTGCGCTATCAGCAAATTTTTCTAGCTCTTCCCAGTGACTAATATATGTATTGTCGTTTTGTGCTGGACCACTAGCAAACCCAGTGATTTCTAATTGATGCTTTTGGTCGATTAACACTAGTAATTCATTATTCCAGGGAATCATTCCAGAATGAGGGTCATTTACAAATGCACCTTCGTTAGCGATGCCCAAGTCAAGCTTCAGAAGATCCATCCCAATTGAAGCTTTCTTGCGTACGGCGTCTAATTGAGAGCCATATCGAGGGGTCTCTTGTGTAAAGGTGCCCAAAAGATCGGTGTCGTATGCATCTGTTTGATGTAAGCGACATCCAACTTGCGTATTGAGCACTTCAGCAATAACCTTTTCCTTGCCATGCTTGGTCAACAAGCTCACTGATCGATTGGAAAAGATGCCCATTTTCTGAAGAACTTATAGAGGTTGAATTTCTACAGAAATTGTTTTGCTATCAGGGTGTACAGCGGAATGCCCAAAATAATGTTGAATGGGAATGTAATTCCTAAGGACATGCCCATATACAGAGCAGGATTTACCTCAGGTAGCGCATGACGCAGTACTGCTGGCACCGCAATATATGATGCGCTAGAGGCAAGCACCATCAACAAAATAGTATTGCCTAATGGAAGTCCAATCAATTTGCAAAGCACAAGCGCTAACAGTGCATGTGACAGCGGCGATCCAATAGCGTATAGCAAAGTAATGGGCGGCTTGCCCTTTAAACCTTTGAAGTTTCTGGCGGCCATCAGTCCCATGTCTAGCAAGAAAAAGGCCAGCATCCCTTTAAATAAATCAATAGAGAATGGCGCCATGAGTTTTTGCCCTGAGTCGCCGCTAATGAGTGCAACTGCCATAGATCCCAGCAATAGTAATTGCGCACCATCGGTAAAAGACTCATGCAATATTTTGGTAATACCTGCTGGCTCTTGCTTAGATGTTGAATCCGTTGCCATAGATGCTCTTGCCTTATTGGCCAGAACTATTGCCAGAATGATTGCAGGCGATTCCATGAGTGCCATGGCAGCTGCCATGTGGCCACCATAGGTGATATTGAATTGATCTAAGTACTGAGTGGCGGTAATAAAGGTAACGGCACTCACTGAACCATAGGTTGCTGCAATTGCTGCGGCATCAAAAGCGCTCAATTTTCTTCGTAAGATCCAGTACCCAATAATGGGAATGATGGTGGCAAGGAAGACTGCCAATCCCAGGGAGAATGCAATTTCACTAGTGAACCCAGATTTATGAAGTGCAAAACCACCTTTCAGTCCTAAAGCCATCAATAAATAGAGCGATAGAAACCGAGAAATTTGTGGAGGAATTTCTAGATTGGATTTAACTAATCCTGAAAATACCCCAAAGATAAAAAATAGTATGGCGGGGTCAAGGAAATTGGTCATAAGATCATTCTATGTCTTGCTAAGGATTTATTCTTATCCCCACGGTTTATGGGTAAATGAACCCTCCATTGCTGAGCGATTGCCCGCCCCCACAGAATAAGTGGGATAGGTCTTAAAATGGCAACTAAAGCCCTAATAAATTAGGTTAACGGGGCATCAATGCATATTTGGGGGAAGCAATGGAGCCTTTGGCTAAGCTAAAAGTTGTGGAAATGGGGCAACTCATTGCTGGACCATTTGCCGCTAAAACATTGGCTGATTTTGGAGCGGATGTTATCAAGATCGAGCCGCCTAAGGTTGGTGATGCCCTGCGCAAATGGAGACTATTAAAAGATGGCACATCCATTTGGTGGCAAGTGCAATCACGCAACAAACGATCCCTCTCATTAGACTTAAGAGAAGCTGAAGCTCAAGAGATTGTCAGAACCTTAGTAAAGGAAGCAGACGTATTAATTGAAAACTTCCGCCCTGGAACTTTAGAGGGCTGGGGCCTTGATCCAGAAAAATTACTGGAGCTCAATCCAAAGTTAATTGTTCTGCGTATCAGTGGTTATGGTCAGACTGGTCCATACAGAGATAAACCTGGATTTGGAGTCGTTGCTGAAGCCATGGGTGGCTTACGTCATCTCACTGCGGAACCTGGCAGAGTGCCAGTGCGTGTGGGTATCAGTATTGGTGACACCTTAGCCTCTTTGCATGGTGTGATTGGTATCCTGCTAGCTCTGCAAGAGCGACACAATAGTGGCAAGGGCCAAATCATTGATATTGCTTTGTATGAAGCTGTCTTTAACTGTATGGAAAGCTTACTTCCTGAATACAGTGCATTTGGTGAAGTGCGCCAAGCAGCAGGCAGCGCCTTACCAGGGATTGCACCAACGAATGCCTACCAGTGTGCTGATGGTGGATATGTACTAGTTGCAGGCAATGGCGACAGTATTTTCAAGCGTCTCATGACAGTGATTGGGCGCGATGATTTAGGGAATGATCCTCAATTAGAGAATAACGATGGTCGGGTTAAGCGAGTAGTAGAGCTTGATCAAGCGATTGGTGAGTGGACTAAAACAGTTAGCACTACAAAGGCTGTAGAGATGTTGGATGCAGCTGCTGTACCAGCAGGCCGTATTTATACCGTTGCTGATATCGCTAGCGATCCACACTATAAGGCTAGAGAAAACATTCAGACTATTCAGATGCAAGATGGCAGCAAGGTAGATGTACCTGGTGTGATCCCCAAGCTGTCACGTACTCCAGGTTCCATTAAGACGCTGGCTCCAGATATTGGCCAGAACACCGATGAGATCTTAAAGAGCATTGGCTTAAGTGATGATCAGGTCGCCTCTTTAAAAGAGCGTGGAATTGCATTTACTAGATAAATAATAGAGAACCCTATGAGCAGAATTTATTTCAATGATGTAGTGATGAGGGATGGCTTTCAGATTGAAGCCAATTTTGTACCAACGGACGATAAGGTGAAGTTGGTTGATGAGCTTAGTCAATGTGGTTTTGCCAAAATTGAGGTGACCTCCTTTACCTCCCCTAAAGCGATTCCAATGCTGTGGGATGCCGAAGAAGTCATGGGGCGCATTAAGCGAGTTCCTGGAGTGGAATATACCGTACTGGTTCCCAATTTAAGAGGCGCCGAGCGCGCCTTTGAGTCTAAAGCTGATGAATTCAACCTCGTGATGTCCACCTCAGAGACCCATAACTTAGCCAACCTGAGAATGGGTAGAGAAAAGAGCTTCGCAGGATTGGCTGAAGTCATTCAGTTTGTTGATGGCAGAACGCCTATCAATGTTTCCTTATCTACATGCTTTGGCTGCCCTATGGAGGGTGAGGTTCCGCAAGCAGTGGTAGAGGGATTCGCACAGCGCTTTGCTGATCTGGGTGTAAGAGGTCTAACGATTTGCGATACAACAGGCATGGCAAATCCAGATCAAGTGAAAAAGATGAGTGAGGTCTTACAAAAACGCTTTCCAAGCCTACAGCTCACTATGCACTTTCATAACACCAGAGGAATGGGTTTAGCTAATGTACTGGCCGCAGTGCAATCTGGCATTGTGCGCTTTGATGGTTCATTGGGCGGCTTAGGTGGTTGTCCATACGCTCCTGGAGCAAGCGGCAATATATCCAGTGAAGATGCGATCCATATGCTCGATGCTATGGGTTATGACACCGGCATGAATATTCCAAAGCTATTGCAGTTAGCAAGGGAGCTGCCGGCAATAGTTGGGCATGAAGTGCCGGGTCAGGTAGCTAAGGCAGGTAGCACCTACACACTGCATCCAGAGCCAAACTACGTAGATGAATTACGTCGCGCTCAATGAGTGAGGGGTGATTAGTGGTGACTTCCTCAAGCTTAAAAGCCACCCCCAGGGTAGCTTTTGACTAATGCAATATATTCGAGAGATGCGGTCTATTTATGAACTGCAACGACCATCTTTAATATTGTTGGAAGCAACTGTGAAATTATTTGGATCAAGATAGGGGCTTCCTAAAGCCTTGATTGATTGCTTGTGTAAGAAAAAATGCTTCCATGTATCACCAGTTTTGGTATTCGTTACCACGATGCAGCGGTTTTCTTTCAGTTGACTCTTAATCTCCACATAATTCATCCCGAATAGATTACAAGTGCGCGTCATGATGTCTGGAGAGTTTTTTATAGATTTTTTCCAGATTGAGATGCCATCGCATTCACTTGGTTCATAAGCCTGAGCTTGATTCATGAGAGCAAATAGGGCGAGCACTAAAAATATCTTCTTCATAAACCAAGCCTCCTCAATGAGTTGTGAATGTTATGAAGAATACGTTCAGAGATGATTTAGAGATATAAAACTTTAGCTCTATTGCCGTAATAATTTCGACTAGTACTTTAGCTCTAAGAGAGTCAATTTCTATATTTTTATGGGGATTTATGAATTACTATTCTCTCGGCTAAAAAATTAGCTTTCATTTTTAATTCATATGGGGAAGTAACGTGGGAAAAATTAGTACAAATTTAATCGTGGCTGTATTTGCGTTCTTGATCGGCTTGGCAAGCGCTTCAGCTTTTAATAAATTCAACACAGATGATCAAGCCCATGCAATGCAAAGCGTACATTCTGATGCGATGGGTAATGTGAGATCGATGCAAGACTAATACTTTAGCTCTAGATCCCAGATAATTCTGATTCAAATTTAGCCACTGCCAAATTTAATGGGTTATAAAGTAGATTCCTAACTATTCAAATTTCCATGACAGATCTTTGAATATTCATACCACCCCTAGGGGTGGTATTTTTTTTATCTTCGCTAGAGGGTGCGGCCTTTAGAAATGGTAGCCAACACCAAAGATAAAGTCATATCCAGTTGCATCGGCAGTAGATTTAACGATAGCACCGCTATCCGTAACCACGGTGACTGCTTTTGCTCTATTGACTGCGTAATTACCCTCTCCAAAAAAGTAGATGGATTCGGTAATTAATTGCTTATACCCTAGCCCATAAACAGTTCCGTTGACCCGGGTGGATTGTTGAGGATAGTCTGGGGAGCTGGCATTCAGTGTGGATCCTGCGTAACCTATCTTTGCGTAGACTAAATGAGATTTATTAATGACATACCCAGGGAGTAGGGAGAAGCTAAAAATATTGGAAACATCGTATGTGCCATATTTGACGGATGGGCCGTAAGGTGTATTTGTAACTAGCGTTGAGCCCACTGATCTTGAGTGACCAGGGTATAAAGATGCTCCTATTCCTAAAATATAGTTTTCGGTAATTCCAAAGTTATAGCCTAATCCTATATTGGCAGCAGGACCATTTGCATGATTTGCAGTTGCTGTATTGGGGAGCGTGTTATTGCCAATAGACGTTGTGCCACTAGCGCTTTTCGGAATATAGCTCGCATAGCCAAGGAGACCTATCTGACCATAGGCACCTACCCATGGATTCAGCTGAGAGTCAGCATCAGCATTGAATGAAAATAATGAGAGCAGTAGAGCCGCAATATAGCGAAATTTAATGCTTTGCATGGGTATCTCCTAGATTTAATATTATTTTTTTAAAAGTTTTTTGATTGCGTCAACAATTTCGCTATAGCCAATTGGCTTATAGAGCATGTCAATGCTTAATTCTCTAAATAATTGAATGTGCTGAGGGGATGTATCAGCAGTAATAATGATGGCAGGAATTTCTATGCCAAAGCTATCACGGAGCTGCTGAATAATGAGATCCCCTGTGGTGGTTTCAAGACGGTAATCACTCAAAATACAATCAATACGATTAATGTTTGCCAGCTGACTCATTAGCTCCTGACTATTTTCAGAGAGAGAAAGAACATTGAATCCATTTTGAGTCAAGGCATGTTTATAAGCATTAAAAATGGTGTGATCATCTTCAAAGACTGCGATCGTTTTTGCTTCCAAAAGAACGTCTTGAGATCCAAAGCTATGTTGAGAAGAATCATCAACTAGTATTTCAATATGGTCTGGCAGGGTAGAGGTCGCATAGGGCGTTTGAAGGCTAAAGGTAGTGCCTGACCCGAGTGTAGATTGCACGGAAAGTTCTGTATTTGAAATTTTGCAGAGTCTTTTGACAATTGAAAGACCTAGCCCAAGTCCATCATGCATATTACGAGTGCTATCTACCCTAAAGAATTCATCAAAAATTTTATCTAGTAGGGTTGAGTCGATTCCACAACCTGTATCTTCAATCGTCACGTGCAAACAATCGTTTTTCGAGACCAGATTAACTCGAACAGCCCCTGATGCGGTGTATTGAATTGCATTGGATATTAAGTTGCCAAGCAGTTGCTGTAGCAAAAACTTATCCCCATTGACGCCTATATTCATAAAATCAAACTGGAGTATTAAATTCTTGCTAGCTGCAATTGGAGTAAAGGTATTGGATAAGAAGCCAACCACCTCGATGAGCTCAAATGACTTTTCGAGCTTGCTTGATGAGCCTGCATCGAGTTTGCTTAAATCCAATAGGGACTTAAACATGGAGTTAAGGGTCTGTATGCTTTTTCTGATCTGAAGGAAATTAATCTTTTCTTTCTGACTGAGTTTATTGGGCTCGAATAAATCTAGGTAGATATTGACAGCATGGAGCGGCTGCCTTAAGTCGTGGCTGGCAGTAGCAATAAACTTCGATTTGGCAAGATTTGCTTCAATTGCAGTATTGCGCTCGTATTCAAGTTCCTTATTTAAGGACTGGTTCTGAATTTGTAGGCTGACTGTTTGTACCCAAGACTTTGAAAAATAGGAAGCCATCTTAATGGTGTAAAGAAAGAATGCGAAATTGCCTAATTGAATAGGCCAAGGGAACATCACCGGAGGAAGAATAGATGCAAGAAATTGGCAGCTGAAGATCGGAAGTGCAAAGCATAGAACCGATGAGCGATTAACGGAGTAGCCATATAAGCCTACGAACACCGCTGTTGAGCTCATTAATAAATAGATGCATTGCAAACTAAAAGGTAAAGCAGTAGCAATTATTAGCCACCCAAGTCCCCAGCAAGCGGTTACTGAAACGACACCCAGATTTAGGTTTAATATTTTTGTTTTGGTTGTAAGTTTTGGATCTTTATTCCTTGTAAAGATCATGTAGGCTCTAAATATTACGCATGTGATCATTGCCGCTAACCAGATGGCAAGATTGAGCTGGGGCGTCTCCTGAAAAATCAGAATTGCCGTAAATAGTGGGCCAATGATTGTGCCTGCGGTATTGGTCCGCGAGGCTGTTTCAAGAAACTTATACTTTTCTTCTAACAACAATTCATTGTTGTCTTGTATAGAGAAGGTATCCATGCTCTATACCCAGCCGTTTTCTTTGGCTTTGATAACAGCTTGCGTCCTATTAAATACCTTTATCTTCTTAAAGATCTCGCCTAAATGAACCTTTACTGTCTGTTCGCTGATATTGAGGGAGTACGCAATCATCTTATTGGAGTCACCATTGGAGATATGGCTCAGAATTTGTTTTTGTCTATCGGTGAGTTGAGTGGGCTCGGACTCATTAGAGCTAACTCCCATCAAATCGCACAGACTTTGATAAATGAACGATGTATCGCTACTCTTTGGTATGAAGATGCTGCAACCCGCATCAATACACTCTTGTGCCAAGCTTTCTTTTTCAAGTCCTGAAATTGCGGCAATGGCGACAATGTCCTCGCACTTTTTAAACTCTTGAATACCAAAGAGCTGGTTTTCTGAATCCGGGATTAGTAGGTCTAAAAGAATGATCCATCTCGACTTTTTAGAGCGGACTATATTGAGGCCCTCTTTAATCGAGTTTGCTGAAAATACTTGAGTTCCGCAGGAAAAGAATTTTCGTGTAAGAAACTGATGTAATGCATCCCTGTAGACCGGATGATCGTCGACGATCAACAATGACACGGGATGCATGTAAGTCCTTATTTTTACTTTATTTAATGCTTATATTGGGAGGAATTATTATGTCATTTGTATCACGATTTCTACTAGTACTTTAGCTCTAGGGCTAATATTGACCAAGATCAATAATTTGGTTTCAACCTTCAATTAAAGGGTCTATTTAAGGGGTTTCGATAAATGCGCACTATCGAGATCCTCGAGAAATTCATGACAGATACGTGACTAGAGCTAAAGTGCTATGGCTCTCAAATAAGGATGTACTTAGGATGGGCTAAGTTCATTTTTTGGAGGTCTGTTATGTCCTTTACTTCATTTTGCGGTCGTCATCCCCTAGCCACTCTGTTGACCTTCTCCCTCTTAGTTTGCGGTTCAGCCGCTCTTGCAGGAACAAGGATTCAGTTAAGTGTTGATGACTCAGTTCAGGCAAATTCCAAGAATCCCCATCAGATTCCTGCGCACATGGATCCTAAGTCAGAAAGTCTGGCAGATGAGATTCGACTCATTAAATATGAGGTTAACGAAGTGATAGCTGAGGTTGAAGAGTCAATCCATAGTGTCGCGATGCGAGATCTACGTGGGCAATCACAACCTACACTTGATTACACAACTGGCACATCAAACTAAAGTTATATACGCATCACTAAATTTTTTTCCTAGATTAATTTATGAATGCTTCCTTATCAATATTTGAATCGCTCGGTCATGAGACAAGATTCAAAGTTTTTGAGTCTATCTATCGCTCTGGAAAAGTGGGGATTAGACCTAAAAATATAATTGATGAATTTGGATTTGACTCAGGAACGTTGGACTTTCATTTAAAAAAACTGGTTGCTGCCAAGTTGATTTGCTTGAAAGAGGGTGGTCGCAGGGGTGTTTACTGCGTTTGTGACAACATTCCTCAGTGGCTAGCTCAGGCCTTTGAATCCAGCAACGTTAATCACGCGCTATTAGCGGGTGAATTTTCCTCCTCTATCCCCAAGTCCGGGTTGCTTCATTAGAGTCTGCTAGCTCGGTTTCAGAGCCGAGAGCACTGGACCCAAAAGACCTCAAGAATGACCTTGGGGCTTATAAAGACATCAAGATCTCAGGATCAGCTTCGCTTAACGTTATGATGTTTATGCAACCAGGGGATGGGCTATCTCCTGTGTAGCGCTTTTAACTATTTTTTTAAATTAGGCTGATCAATGTTTAAAGAAAAAAGCATTATTTTTGGTCGCAGACTGTCTGAGTCATTTCCGGCTTGTTTGTTTGTAATGGTCAAGGGTGATCTGAGTGTCCTGACCCTTGGTCATTGGGAAATAGCCTTGAGGACGGGCTTATTAACAGCCAGCGTTATGGTTGCGCTATCCTTTTTTGAAAGCAGGAAGTGGCTACATAATCGCTACACAACTGGAGCTTTAACTGGTTTAGCTACAGTAGCTGCTGACTATATTACGCATACAGCCTCCTTCACAGGGGAAGCACTTGTAACAGGGGTGGCTGCAGCAATTTTATGTGTGCTCTATTCTTTTGTCGTTAAGGAATAAATTTTCATATACAGCATGCAACATATAGCTCTGAAATCATTCAAGCCACCTAAGGGTGGCTTTTGTATATCAAGCAGATCGTTTGCGTCGCTTGAGATTGGTTAAACTGATATTTCGTTTTCGAACTCACTACAAAAAGATAAAGCTATGAAGTATTTGTTAACTCTAGTTTCCGCAGCCCTATTACTCGGTCCATTACCAGTCTATGCTGACCCCTTTATTTATCAGTGCCAAGTGATGAGTGATGCTTTTATTAAAGCCGATGGATCTCTGGACGTTTTGCAAGATAGCCCAAGAATCGGGCAGAAATTTACTGTCATGAAGAAAACTGGCGATGTGATTGGGGATGTTATGGATTCCCTTAAAAATCCTAAAATACTTTCAGCGGGTAGTGAGAAAAATTCCTATAAAGTACTTTGGCAGCAGAAGTCTTCAGATAAAAGTAGGCTATATGTTGATTACTTAAATATCGATGAATTTGTAAAGGGAATGCAGAAGCCCTTTGGTTTCTTTTCAGGCAGCTTGCTTCTAACTGGAATTTGTGAATAGTGACTGGTCAAGAGTGAATCGCATCCAATCTGAAGACTCCGGTGAGTTACCACTCGACACCTTGAGGGTGTTGGTGGTGGCTGCTGTCGCAGGGGCCTTGGTTGGAATAGTAGGGGGTGCTTTTAGAGCTGCGCTCAATTTCATCACCGGCCACTTTCTCTCTTTTTCTGCCTATCTTCACCGTATCGATGGTGAATGGTTCGTTCCCGGCTTTATCGTGATCGGACTGATTACTAGTATCTGCGTGGGAATTGCTCGGATGATGGTTAAGCTCGAACCCACAACAATCGGCAGTGGTATCCAGCACGTAGAGGCAGTGATGCATGGAGTAGCCAAACCCAGCCCCTTCAGGGCTTTACCAATTAAATTCTTTGGTGGTTTGCTGTCGATTGGATCAGGCATGGCCCTGGGTAGGGAGGGTCCAACGGTGCAAATGGCTGCCATTATTGGTTCTGAATGTGGGAAATTAACCCGCCTTAAAGTCGTTGAGCAATCGCTGCTGTATACAGCCGTTGCTGGTGCAGGATTATCAGTTGCTTTTAATGCACCACTCTCTGGAATTGCATTCTCATTTGAAGAAATATCTAAAAAAATCTCCATTAAGAGACTAATGGTGTCATTTGCTGCGGTAACTTCAGGAATGATTGTTTTCCGTAGTTACTTTGGAAATTCAACTGAATTTGTGGTTGGGGATCTATTGCCAGACTCAAGCATCAGCCTATATTTTTATATTATCTTTTCGGTATTGCTCAGTTTCCTAGCCACTCTATATAGCCGAACAATTATTGGCGCTTTAAATATCTCCGATGCATTTACTGCCATTTCTCCAGTGAATAAGGCAACGATCATCGGTTTTGGGGTCGGTACACTCGCTTATTTTTATCCAAAGTTGGTGGGCGGGGGAGACTTGCAAGTTCAATCACTCTTGAGCGAAGAATATTTTTTACTACCTCTGATGTTGCTGATGATCGGGCGCTTCTTTCTTGGCCCGATCAGCTATTCCACTGGGGTTCCAGGCGGAATTTTTTCACCAATCCTATTGATGGGCTCGGGTATTGGAGTGTTGTTTGTGCTGGCTATCAATCCCTTGTTGAGCCATATGGCATTAGGCCAACTAGACCCTATTTCATTTGCCTTGGTAGGTATGGCTGCATTTTTTACGGTAGTAGTCAGGGCGCCCCTTACCGGAATTTTGCTAGCTATAGAAATGAGCGGCAAAGTTGGCTTAATGATTCCCTTGTTGATAGCTAGCGTTATCTGCACCATCATTCCTGTCTTGCTAAAACAAGAGCCGATCTACGATGCGCTAAGGGATAGGACAGCTTAATGCCTTCGTCGCAATCATTTTGGCCTACTGAAAAGTAGTATTTAGCAAACGCGCCAGGCGCTCACCCGCAAGCTTCAACCTATCCTTCAGAACTGGGGTGTAGTGGTTTATGTACTGCTGATCAACAACTCGCGTTGGATAGAAGTTGTTTTCATGAGCGATATTGCAAGACTCTGCAGCTGCAGTAAGCGGCTCTATATTGAAGTCATTTCTAGGATTCGCCTTATTTGACATTAAATCTATAGCAAGTACATTCGTTGGGGCATTGAAGTGCTTAATCAGACCAGAATCCCACAGTGCATGCAAATTGGTGCTTTTTCCAAAGGCTTGAACTTGGTATGTATTGCCACCTTTATCTCCCCTGTATCCTGCATGTAGGGGTTGGTGGATATCGCCCATAAAGTGCACAACATATTTCAGGGCAAGCAGTCTTTTTTCATCCGACTCCTTTGATCCCAAAACTTGTGTCTGTTGCTGCAAAGCTGCAATCACACAATCTCCATTGGGGCAGTCTCGCTCAGGTACATATAAACAAGAGTCTTTGGGGAAATTGACGTAATGCCAGCGAGCGGTAATCTTGGTTGCATGCTCATCTGGCCAAGTAGAGATGCTTACTAAAGAAGAGCCGGGCTCTAGGCTTAATAATTTACTAATTTCAGCTTTTGCTTTGGGTGATAGTTGAGATTGGGCAATTTGAGCCACTACCTGATGCCCTTCAACTCCCCATGCAAATGCCATCTTTAGAAAAATGCACTGAAGGGAGACGACAAGGATTGCTTTAATTAGAGGGACTATTTTCCGCATGGATCTAATGTAGCATCTCGACTACTTTTCTGCTTCTGGGATTAGAAGTATGCGCTGGTTTTGCTTAGTTTAATTTTGGTGCGCCTGGCTGCTTGAGGGGATGTGCATCTGCGAAGCTAGAAATCTTCATGCAGTTTTCAAAGATGCCATTCAGGGTGGGGGCGGTCCTCATATCCACATTAAATAGCTTTGCGCCAATGACATGTGAGGCTAAAGCGATATCAGCAATCGTTACTTCATTGCCAAATGAGTAGGTATTCGACTTGCCTAACTTAATGAGCGTGTTTTCAATTGCCTCATTGCCTTTAGTAAACCAATGTTGTGCCCACTTTGTTTGAGCTGCCTCGTCAAGGCCCCATTCTTGGTTCAGAAAGTTTCTGACTCTGGGAATAATGAGCGGGTGGGTATCAGCGATAGTGATTAAAGCTAGGGCCTTAACTTCGGCCTTATCGATAGGTTTGCTAGGAATGAGTTTTGGGCTGGGCCAAATATCTTCTATGTACTCCAGAATAGCCAGAGACTGAACGATTTCATGATCATCATGCTTGAG
Organism: Polynucleobacter sp. JS-Polo-80-F4; assembly: GCF_018881965.1. Taxonomy (GTDB): domain Bacteria; phylum Pseudomonadota; class Gammaproteobacteria; order Burkholderiales; family Burkholderiaceae; genus Polynucleobacter. The sequence continues at coordinate 281,059 of NZ_JACVPI010000001.1, read as the reverse complement.
AAGAGGAACCACATGCTGTGGATTGAGTGAGCTATATGCTTCTCCAAATTGCTCACCACCAGCCAAGTTGATGGATATCTCTTCAAAAGGAATTCCTTTGAGGTTTAGGGCAACCCTCACGCGATAAGCCGCTAGGGACCGCCAGAATCCGTAAAGGGTGACGCTCATGCAGTAAGACTCATTTAGGCGTTAATGAAGTCGCGAATAGCGTTCATAAAGACTGCTGGAGCCTGTAACTGAGGAACGTGTGCCAAGCCTGGCAAGATATTTAATGTGGCATTTGGCAAGCCAGCATGAAGCTCTACTGACATTGCTGAAGGTGTGGCCTCATCCAGTTCGCCAACCAGAACTAATACTGGCTGACTTACTGTAGATAACTGATCTCTAATATCGAGAGTAGAGAGGGCGGCACATGCACCATGGAAAGTTTCAGTATCAAGGGCTAAGAAACGTTTCTTTCTTTCTGCAACGAGAGTTGGGTTCTGCTCTTGGAACTCTGGAGCAAATAAGCGGCGCATTGCTACATCCGCAATAGCTTCCAAACCTTTTTCTTTGGCGGCACCAGACATTCCCTTGAAAGCCGCGCGACCTGGCTCAGAGAACATGGCACCACAATCCGCCAACACCAAGCGTGAGGCCAGTTGTGGGTGACGAATACTGGTAATTAAAGCGATGAAGCCGCCGTAACCATTACCTAAGAAGATGGGTTTTTCAGAAAGGTGCAGAGATTCAATGGCTTTAGCAATGTGGTCGGCAATCGTGTTGAGATCACCACCTACAAAGTCAGAGCCTTCAAAGCCAGGCAGGTTGAGTGAGATCACTTCATGGGTTTTGACCAAGTCCGTTGCAAGAGGCGCAAAAGAACTGCTGTCAGCCAATAGAGAGTGAAACAAAATAATAGGTTTGCCAGAGCCTGAAATATCCAAGCTCAATTTTTTATTGTCGATGGTTAACGTTTTATTTGTCATATGAATGTATTTTCCTTGCTCTCTAATGGAAGACGAGTAATTAGTTAAGACGTGGTTGGCTAGCGGTATCTTTGTACCAGTCAAATGGAGCATCATCCAAGCGAATCATGACGCTCTTAGTCTCAAAGTGTTGGTCAAAAGATTCGGTACCGCACTCTCGACCAATGCCAGAGTCCTTAATACCACCCCAAGGTGATGCAGGGTCTAAACGGTGATGATCATTTACCCAAACAATGCCACATTTGAGTTTGGCAGCAACGCGGTGAGCTCTAGTAACGTCGTTTGTACGAATAGCGCCTGCAAGACCAAATGGAGAGTCATTAGCCAATTCCAAGCCTTCTTCTTCGGTAGTAAATTTAGTTACCGATACGAATGGTCCAAATACTTCCTCTTGGAAAATGCGCATATTTCTAGTGACGTCAGCAAATACGGTTGGTTCAACAAAGAAGCCGTTCTGCAGGCTTGGATCAGTAGGTACTTTTCCACCGGCAACTAAACGGGCTTTGTCTTCATTCAAGCCAATATCGATGTACTTCAGAACGCGCTGCTGTTGACGTGCGGACACCACAGGCCCTAGTTGCACAGAAGCGTCAATTGGGTTGCCGATGCGAATGGATTTTGCTTTTGCTGCAAGCTTTTCAACAAACTCATCATAGATTTTTGCCTGAACAATTTGACGGCTGCCGCAAATACAGGTTTGTCCTGCCCCAATGAAGGCGCCAAACGCAGCATAGTTCACTGCTTGATCTACATTGAAATCATCAAATACGAGCACTGGTGTTTTGCCACCGAGCTCTAAAGTTTGATGGGCAAAGTTGCTGCCAGCCAATGCACCAGTAATACGTCCAGCTTCTGTGCCACCAGTCAGAACCCACTTAGCCAAACCAGGATGCTCAGCAAGCGCTTTGCCAGTGGATGGTCCAAGACCAGTAATCACATTAAATACTCCTGGAGGTAAACCGGCATCAACAAACAACTGTGCGAGACGCAATGTAGTTAAAGGAGTGTATTCGGAAGGCTTAACAACGGTAGTGCAACCAGATGCGAGGGTAGGAGCCAAGCTCTTCACCATAATCATCAATGGGTGATTGAATGGAGTGGAGTTGCCGACTACACCAATTGGAGTGCGCAGTGTGTAGTTCAGGTAGTTACCGTCTACTGGAATTACTGAATCGCGACGCGCAATTGCAAGACCAGCGTTGTAGCGGAAGAAATCTGGCAAGCGAGACACTTGGGCGCGAGTCTCGTTTAGTGAGCGTCCGTTATTAGCAGTTTCTAGTGTGTAGATTTCTTCTAAGTTTGCTTCAAAAACATCAGCAAGCTTATTAATGAGTTTTGCTCTTGTGCGATTGGACATGGCACTCCATTCGGAGCTAGCAAAGGCTTTAGCAGAGCTCTTCACAGCCTTATCAACGTCTGCGTCTGTCGCATGGGAGATTTGTGCAAGCATTTCACCGGTTGCTGGATTTAATACATCCAGCAATTCAGGTTGGGATGCAGGTACTTCTTTGCCATCAATGAATAATCCACGAATGGGGACTTGCTTATTAGATGTTGACATGATGATCCTTGTATAAAAATAATTTGAATTAATTAACAATCATTCCGCGTGATACTGCATTACTGACGCGCTTACCGGCGGCAAGCACATGCTGCTCAGCTAAACGCTGGGCAGCTTTAATAGATCTGGCCTGGACGATATCGATGATTTCGCGATGCTCTTCTACAAGTGCTTCTGGCTTGCCATGATTCATATTGCTCACGCTAATCTGCACAGCTCTTTCCATTAAATCGATGAGGTCAATGAGTTGATCGCGCATGCGGGGGTTGCCGCCTAGCTCAGCCATTTTTCTGTGAAAGGATTTGTTGTATCCCACAAATCCATCTTCCCATTGGCTTTCATCAAAGTGTTTGTATTGATCTAAGGCTTGTAACTGCTCATCACTCGCATGACGAATCACACGCTCAATATTGGCTCGCTCGAGGGCAGCACGCAAATGAAACATATCGAGCATGTCGGAGATAGAGACCGGAGCTACGCGATAGCCTTGGCGAGGGATAGTGATGACTAAACCCTCACGCTCCAAACTAATAAGTGCATCACGTACAGGAGATTTACTGACTTCAAAGCGTGCAGCTAATTCAGCCTCTCGAATCTCGGCGCCAGGCATCAATTGACACGACAAAATGTCGTGACGAAGCTCTTCGTACACTCTTTCGCGGAGTAGTCGACCGTCAATTTCTACGGGTTCTGTAATCGTGGATGCCATGGTTTCAGAGATATTAGGCTCTCTATAAATATTCATCGTAATATATCACAAGGCTTTAATAGAGTACCAGGTAATTTTATAAGTAATTGATTTATATGGATAAATAATAATTACAGAAAAATATTGCTTAAATTTAAATTTATTGTAGTATATCAACTAAGACATTAAAACAATTATTAAAAAGTACAAAACACCGTGAGGAGACAGTTATGTTGAAGAAGATCCACCTAAGGGCAGTAGCACTAGCAGTAACAGGTGCGCTATTGACTCCCGCAGCCTTTGCGGCCGATAAAGCGCCAATTCGGGTTGGCTTTCTGACTATCAAATCTGGCGCTCTTGCTGCCGGCGGCAAGCAGATGGAAGAGGCAATCAACCTCTTTATGAAAGAGCGTAACAACACGATTGCCGGCAGAAAGGTGGAGCTTTTTGTGGCCGATACTTCTGGTCAGCCAGCCGTTACTAAAACTAAAACACAAGAGCTAGTAGAAAAAGATAAGGTTCAAGTCATTATTGGACCTTTAGCTGCTTTTGAAGCGATTGCGGTTGACGACTACATCAAAAAAGTAGGCGTGCCTGTGATCTCACCATCCGCTGGTGCTGAAGATTTGACACAGCGTAAGCCAAACCCATGGTTTGTTCGTGGCGTTGGAAGCTCAGCTCAACCAAGTCATGCACTTGGTGAATACGCTGCTAAAGACCTCAAGTACAAGCGTATTGCCATCATTGCCGATGACTTTGCTTTTGGTCACGAGATTGCAGCCGGCTTCCAGAGAACATTTGAAGAAAACGGCGGCAAGGTAGTACAAAAGCTGTGGACTCCTTTGAACGTTGCAGACTACGGAACCTATATCGGTCAGATCAAGCCAAACGTTGACGCTGTATTTGCAGCCTTTGCTGGTGGTAACGGTGTGAAGTTTGTGAAGCAATACAGTGAGTACGGTTTAAAAGGAAAAATTCCCTTGCTCGGCGCAATGACTACAGTCGACGAAGGTATCTTGCCTTTCATGGGTGATGATGCACTGGGCGTGATTTCTACTGGTTGGTATTCAGCAAACCTCAATAACGCTGCTAATGCAAAGTTTGTAAAAGATTTCAACGCAACATATAAAAAGGATCCTGGCTACTATTCCATGGGTGCTTATGGCGCTGCATTGATGCTTGAGCAGGCATTAAAAGATGTCAAAGGCAATATTGAAGATAAGAATGCATTCATGGCTGCATTGCGTGCAGTGCAATTGCCAAATGACCCAAGAGGTAAGGTGACATTAGATGCATTGGGCAACCCAATTATGGATATCTATATCCGTAAGGTTGAGAAAAAAGACGGCAAGCTTTCTAACGTTGTGATTAAAACTTACCCAGCGGTTAGTCAGTTCTGGACTTATAAGGCAAAAGACTTCTTGGCTAACCCTGTTTATTCTAGAGATTATCCACCTGCGAACAATTTAGAAAACTGATTCGCTGCACATGTCTTTTTGGTTAATTCAGAGTCTTAATAGCCTTGCCCTAGGGGGAGTTCTTTTCACCCTAGCGGCAGGCTTTTCATTAATTTTCGGATTAATGCGCATTGCCAACCTCTCTCACGGCGCTTACTTCATGCTGGGCGCTTATGTTGGCTTAAGTGTGATTGAGGCAGGGCATTCATTCTTCTTGGCCGTATTAGCAGCCGCAATTGCTATTGGCTTATTAGGTATCGCAGTAGAAAGAGTGATCTTGCGCCGCCTAGCGGGTAATAGCTTGTCTCAAGTATTGGCTACCTTGGGTGTTGCCTTTGTCATCGCTGATTGCAGTCTTTGGTTTTGGGGTGGGGATCCCCGTCCTGTAGCGGCACCAAGCTTTCTTGCTGGTGGTGTTCAGATCCTGGGTCAAACCTTCCCCCTTTACCGAATCGCTTTAGTTGTTTTCAGTATTTTTGTTGCCCTTGGCTTATGGCTCTTGCTTGATAAAACCAAACTGGGTGTCATGATTCGCGCAAGTGTGGACGATCGCCAAATGGCGCAGGGTATTGGTGTGCCCGCTACCAAATTATTCTCCATTGTTTTCTGCTTGGGCGCGGCCTTGGCTGGAGTGGGGGGTATTGCTGCTGCTCCGATTTTGTCGGTTTATCCAGGCTTAGACGCAGACATGTTGCCTATCGCTTTAGTCGTCGTGATTCTGGGCGGCCTTGGGAGTTTGTTGGGTGCCTTTATTGGCAGCTTCTTGATTGGCTTTATCTATAGCTTTGGCCAAGCCCTGTTTCCAGATTTGGCTTACATCATTTTGTTTTTGCCGATGCTGATTATTTTGGCTGTTCGCCCACGTGGTTTGTTTGGAAAGATTAGCGCTTGAACCGCATTTTTTACATCGTCATGCTGGCTGTATTGCTTGCGCTCCCAATCATTCTTGGGGGCACGTACTACACCAATCTTGCAAGCCAAGTTCTGATTGCGGGCATTTTTGCCATGAGTCTCAACTTACTTGTCGGTTATGCCGGCCTCACTTCATTGGGTCATGCAGGTTACTTGGGCTTAGCGGCATACATTAGTAGTTGGTTAACGGTAAAGCTAGGCTGGAGTCATGCAAGTACTGCAGCGATTGCGATTGTGAGCACTACTGCCATCGCCGGTATCTTTGGCCTTATCGCCTTGCGCGCTACAGGAATTAGCTTCTTGATGATCATGCTGGCCTTCGGACAAATTCTTTGGGGTCTAGCGTATCGCTGGGCTAGCGTTACTGGTGGTGATAACGGCATCTCTGGCATTACCAGACCACATATTTTCGGATTAGATTTAGGGGAGGCAAGTTACTTTTACTACTTCACCCTTTTTGTATTTTTGCTGGTTTGGATTGCGATTGCAGTCTTAGTGCGCTCTCCTTTTGGTGCCACTATTCGTGGAACCAAAGATCAACCTCGTCGCATGAGCGCGCTTGGATTTAATGTCTGGTTGATTCGCTGGGTAACCTTCACTGCTTGTGGCTTCTTTGGCTCTATCGGTGGAATTATGTATGTCTACTACCATCAATTTATTAGCCCACATAGCCTTTCATTAGCAAACTCTGCCGAGATGCTCTTGATGGTGATTGCTGGTGGTGCCGGTACCTTGATGGGTCCAGTTATTGGTGCTGCATTAGTGATGTTGCTCAAGAACGTAGCAAGCCAATATGTTGATCACTGGGTGACCTTATTGGGCTTGGTATTTATTTTCATTGTGATGTTCATTCCAGGTGGCATTGTTGCTGGTTTTGATCGTATTAAAAATGCACTCAACTCAAACAAGTAAAAGATGAGTCCCCTTCTTCAAGTTTCCGATTTAAGCAAATCCTTTGGTGGCCTAAAAGTAACCAAAGGTGTTAATTTGACTGTGAATGCAGGAGAGAGACATCTATTGATTGGTCCAAATGGTGCCGGCAAGACAACACTGTTTAATCTCATCTCCGGTGACCTTCCTTCGGACTCTGGCTCCATTGTTCTTGCTGGAAAAAATGTCACTAAGTTACCAACTGCGAAACGTGCACAGCTTGATTTGGCTAGAACCTATCAAATTCTGACGCTCTTTGGTAAGGACAATTTAATTTCTAACGTGAAGTTAGCGTTATTAGGAAAAATGTCATTGCGCTGGAAATGCTGGGGATCTTTTTTATCCGAGGCGGACCTTGATCAAAAAGCATTAGCTGTTCTAGAAAAGGTAGGGCTTGGTGCTAAAGCTTATCTGCCTTTAGAGCAGACCTCTTATGGAGAGAAGCGTCGCCTAGAAATCGCCATGGCCTTAGCTCAAAACCCTAAAATCTTATTGCTCGACGAGCCGTTGGCTGGCCTGTCTACAGAAGAGCGTGAAACCATAACCGCATTGCTTCAGCAAATCGATCGCAACATTACTATCTTGATGATTGAGCATGACATGGCAGTTGCTTTAGCATTTGCTGACCGAGTCACGCTCTTGCATTACGGTGAAGTGATTACCAGTGGCACACGTCAAGAGGTCGTAAATGATCCGCGTACCAAGGAGATTTATCTTGGCCACTAATTCCATATTAAAAATTGAAGGCTTAAATGCCTTTTATGGTGATAGCCATATTCTGTATGACGTCTCATTCGAGTTAAAGAAAGATACTGTTTTAGCTCTATTGGGTAGAAACGGCGCAGGCAAGACTACTTGCATTAGCTCCATCATTGGATTTCTGTCTGGCAGAAGCGGTTTGATCGAGTTGGATGGCGTAGAGCTACAAAACCTGTCGCCCGAGAAAATTTGTCAGGCTGGTATCGGCATTGTTCCGCAAGGACGTCGCATTTTTCCAAGCCTGACCGTAAAAGAAAATTTAGATGTAGCGTATCAAGCGCCACGATCAGGCAGTTCTCGCCAGTGGAATCTTGAAGATGTGTTTCAGTTTTTCCCTCGTTTGAATGAGCGCAAGAATCAGATTGCAGGGAGCTTATCGGGTGGTGAGCAGCAGATGCTGGCCATCGGTAGGGCTTTGATGACCAACCCTAAGGTGCTGCTTTTGGATGAGCCCTCTGAAGGTTTGGCTCCGCAAATTGTTAAGGAGGTCGGCAATATTATTGCTACTCTCAAGCCATTCATCTCTATCGTGCTGGTCGAGCAAAACCTCAACCTTGCACTCAGTGTTGCGGATGACGTAGTGCTTCTAAATGGTGGCAAAGTCGTTTTTGCTGGTAGCAAAACCCTGTTCACTGAGAAGCAGCAAGAGCTACAAGCTCACCTGAGCGTGGAGTAATCAAGATGCAGGATTTATTAAAGACGGCGAAGATCGGTCATTACGACATTCAATACATCGATGTTGGTCAAGGTGTTCCAGTGGTTTTAATACATGGCCTGGCTGGTGACTATAGCGCTTGGGCAGCCCAGATACAGCTTCTCAAAGATCATTTCAGAGTCATTGCATTCGATAACCGTGGGGCAGGTAAGAGTACTCAGGTTGACGAGCCGATTAGCACCCAAGATCTTGCAAAAGATACCCTAGGATTAATGGACTTTTTGAACATTCAATCCGCACATGTAGTTGGTAGATCTATGGGTGGAGCGGTTGCTCAGCACATGGCTTTAATGTCACCAGAGCGAGTAAAGTCCTTGGTGCTATGTGCATCCTTTGCAGTGCTAGATCCTCTGGGTCGTCGGGTGCTATTGAATATGAGAGAAGCACTTGAGTGGCGCATGAGTTGGGCTGACCATGCAAGACATTCTGTACAAAACTTTGTCTCAGCAGAATTTTTTAACAATAAACAAGAGCAAGTCAAAAAGATTGAGGCTCTCATTGGTGGTGAGACTAGATTGCCTGCCTGCTACAGTCGTCAGAATGAAGCATGCCAAAATCATGACACTAGTGATCAGCTAGCCCTAATAAAGCAACCAACCCTGATCATGGCCGGAAAGAATGATCCAATCTGCTCTTTGACTGCTACCGAGATTATGAGTAAAGGCATTGCCGGCTCAGAAACGATCCTGTTTGACAATGCGAGCCATTTTTTCTTGATGGAGCAACCTGATAAATTCAACCAGCACCTTCAAGGGTGGCTCAATACCCATTAAAGAAGGGCCAAAACGGCTAATAACCCAAGGGAAATTGTGATTCGTTAATATTAGATATTATAAAGATCCCGATCCGAAGTTAATTAGCTTATGAGCCCTAAAAAATCTGTTTTTATTAGTCACGCTAGTAAGAACTTTGCTATTGCCGATGAATTAAGGGTTTTATTAGAAAAGCAGGGCATTAGTTGTTGGATTGCCCCTCGAGACATCCCTCCCAGTAGTTCTTATGGCCAAGAGATCGCTTCCGCTATTGAGGCATGTTCTGTCACGGTATTGGTTTTGACGGATGACGCCAATATTTCTCGGGCGGTAGCCAATGAGCTTGAGCTTTCATTTGCAAAAGAGAAGGTCATCATTCCTCTCAGGCTAAAAAATATCAAGCCATCAAAGCAAATTGAATTCTTTGTTTCAAATGCCCAATGGGTTGATGCCTTTTATACCCCCTTGAAGCAGAGGGTCCGGGATATAGTTGCAGTGGTTTTGGCGGTAGAGCGACACACTGCAATACCAAACCCCACCCCAGAAAAAAAGACTTTCATTGGTCAGCTGGAGAAGAGTCTAGAGCAGTGCCTTCGCTACAAGATGCTGACTGCTGTAAGTTTGGCCATCTTTTTAGTGGCAATCAGTTTGATGAGTTATTTCGGCATCTACAAAGTGAATCATGCAATAGACGAAGAGCGGCGTTTAATTAATCAAGACCCAAGCATTATTGGATTGATGAGTGCGAAGGGAGAAGGCCCTTTAAATACCAGTATCCCAGGCGACATTACTATAGATGTATCCTTATATAACAACCTAAAGAACACTGCCAATTCAGAGATCAATGCTGTGGCTGTGGTTAAGACTGATTCTGGAGAGCGTGGTGTAGTGAATCTAAAAAGCTTGCTGCCCAATGCAACCATTCGAGATGCGCAAATCATAGAATTCAAGGTTCCTAAAAATAGTAGGCAAGTCCTTTTTTGCCTTACTGCCCCCCATCCAGAATCTAAAGAGCGAGTAAGTGCCATTTGGTCTTATCAAATTGTGGTTGAGGGGAAGCAATTCACTCTTTTTAAGGAGGGTGCCCCGGTATTGGTCGACTCTCAATCAAAGCAAGGACATGAGTGTGATTAAAAGAATGGCCAAAGGCATGAAAACTATAGTCTTGATATTTTCTGCAATGCTCTGGACTGGTAGTGCGTTTGCACAAAACGCTGGATGCGATGAAGGCGTCATTCGAATGCCTGATCGCAATGGCACCATTGTGATTTGTTCTTCGTTAGCAGCCAAGGTTCCTCAGTTATCTAAACAAATAACGGATGTCTCGAAGCTTTTAGGAAATCAACAGCAGCAAATAGCAGAATTAACCCGTTTGGTTAAGGGCCTGAATGGTGTTAGTCGTGATTTGAGCGAAGAGCGCCAATCACAGCTTTTAACAAATCTTGCGAAAGAGCTGGAACGCTCATCTAAGCGTGGTGAGTCTATTAATAAGCGGGATTTTGAGACTACGGTTTATCGGGTTGATGAGCTCAATGGCATGATTGCCAAGCTTTCCGCTACACCGAAGGGCGCAAAAGAAATCAGTAATGCAATGAATGCTGAACTTGGCGCTTCCATTTCAAAACTGGAGTTCAGTAGCGCTGAATCTCAGTTGGACGATATTCAATCACGCTTAAAAGCGATTGAGCAGGGGATATCTGATGTGCGTCAAGACACTACGGCTATTCGTCAAGATATGGCGCGCATGCAAACCCAATCAATTGAGGCCCTTCGTAATATCGCTACTGAAATACGCGCACTTGGCAATCAAGGCGGCATGGTGGCTCAACCTAAAACATATGCCGAGATCTATCACAATGCGCGCATTTTGGCTCAACGTGGCGAATTCGATCAAGCGATCCAGCTATACCAAAAGCTATTTGACACTAATTTGCAAATGGCTGATCCAATCATTGATCTAGTAACCCTCTCTAGAAGACTCTATGGAGTTAAGGGGGCACGTAATTTTATTGATCAAAAGATGAAGTCAAAAATGCCAAAGGGTTCCTACCTTTATGCGCAACTACTCATGATTGATCCTGGTCGCGAGAATGATTTTGATTACGATGCGATTGCAACTGAGGCAGAGTGGCTATCTGCAGCCGGTCAATTTCCACCACTGGCATTTCAAATCCTAAAAATGGAACAACCGCAGAAGTTGGATTATCGCCAGCTCACTTGGTCTGAATGGAAATACTATTTCAACCTATATCGCATATTGGACAAATCCGTTTCAAACGGAGAATTTTTAGCTTACTTCGTGGATCAATTGCGCGGTGGTAACCAGATTGATGCTTATAGCCAAATGGGTATGGGCCCATTTTTTGATGATTTGTTTGTCTTTGCCCTTCCCAACAGTGGGATGCCTTTATATCAACAGGATTTTGATCAGATCAAAAAATCGGCAAATGGAGATAAGTTAATTGGCGAGTATCGACTTGTCGATATGGAAAAGAGCCCCATTGTGATTGACTACACGTATTTCAATGAGCAGCCAGCCTTTTCGTACTCCCATGACGACCAATACTTTCTGTGGATGAGGGATAGAGATGCTCCAAAGCGTGAAAACGGACTTGTCAGATTATCGATATGGGATCCATCCATAGATATGAAGGCTCCAGTACAGGTATGCTCTAAGAATGGTGGCAGTGAGACTTGTATTAATCTATTAGATGCCAGCAAAAGCTGCAATAAATTTAGTGGCATGCATATGAACTCTGAGCGTTACAAGTGCTTTTCTGCTGTTAGCAATGTCATGAATACGACTTTTTATCAAATGCCAAATGGAGACATCACATTCTCTCCACAAGAGTGGCTAAAGACGGGGTGTCTGAGTCGTGTTTCCTACACAGACGGAAATGGTCGTAAGGTCAATTTTCAGGCAAAAGATTTTATTGGTACCTATCGTTGGCCAAAAGGCCGATCTGGAAACGATGAGCTATCTAACCAGATCCAGAAGTGCGGTTATCAAAATCAGTCTAGCAAGGTCGCTAAAAAGGGCTGGAAGCCACTCAAGAATAGTTTTTAAGCGCCTATTCTCCTATGACCGTAAACCTTACCTGCCCACATTGCTCATCCACCAATACTTCCTTTAAGTCAAAGGCTCAGGTATGGGAGTGCAATGACTGCGAAGAGCGTTTCCCTGATACTCAGACATCTTTAGATTCTGGTTTTGAGCCTCAAACGATCTTCTTAAGTTACGCCCATAAGAGTGAGCGAGAGGAGGATTTTGATCTTTCTGAAGATTTGGTATGGCTGATTAAGGCTGAATTGGAGCGCGATGGCCATCAAGTTTGGATTGATCATGAGGGCATCAAATCAGGAACCCAGTGGCGGGAAAGAATTACAACGGCCATCCTTGGGCATCAGCACTTCTTATCTTTTCTTTCCAGAAGGTCAGTAAGAGATCCCGGTGTTTGTCTTAATGAAATTGCTCTAGCTATTCAAAACAATAAGGTCATACAGACAATATTGACTGAAAGTGAAGAAAGCATTCGTCAGCCTTTAACCATAAGCCATATTCAATGGCATAAATTTCAGGATTGGCGTCAAATTAAGGATGGTAAAAGCGCTGGACCAAATGGGGAGGGTTGGGATATCTGGTTCGCTGAGCGGATGTCTGAAATTAAAGCCAACCTCTCCAATATTCAGAGAGTGAAGACCTCAGGAGATCTTCAAAGGCTGAAGGACATTTTGGAGCCCAAGACCTTTGAGGCTGACATTATTAAAAATGTGGATGGTTTCTATGGTCGTAAGTGGTTATTTGATTCTTTTGACCAATGGTTGGAGAAGTCATCCAATCGACTATTTTGGATTAAGGGTGGACCTGGCATTGGTAAGAGCTCCTTTGCGGCAAAGCTAGTCCATAACGCAAACTCAGCAGTGGTGGGTTTTTTTAAGTGCGAATTTCAAGGCGCTAAGAGCCTTGAGGACTCTGCAAGTGAATGTATTCGAACCCTTGCCTATCAACTGGCTACGAGATTGCCAGACTATAGGCAAAAATTGATGTACCAGCAGTTGATTGATAAGGAAAAGGTCGGCAAGAAGACTGCCGATGATCTATTCGCCTACCTTATTTCAGAGCCCTTAAATACCTCGGGAAAGATTCCGGAAGCATCAAGGCTGGTTCTGATTATTGATGCATTAGATGAAGCTGGAAGAAGTGATGGCTCAAATGCTTTAGCTGATCTGATCCAAAAAAATGTCGATAAATTACCTAGTTGGCTAGGATTGGTGGTGACCTCTAGACCAGAGCCATACTTAGATATTCAACTTAGCGCCTTTGAGAAGACGACGATTGAAGGGCAAGCTAGAGAAAACATAGAAGATATCAAAAACTATTTATCTGAATTTCTGGAGCAAAAATATTCTACCGACATCACGCCGGAAAGAAGGGCTCATTTAGTTGAGGCAATAGCTGAAAAAAGTGGTGGAACCTTCTTGTACATCAAGCGAGTGCAGGATAGTTACGATTTGACTAAGCCAGATGAGCTCCCTTCTGGTATAGATGATATGTTTATGAGGGACTTCAAAAGGTATTTTCCAAGCGAACAGAGTTACGAAGAAAATATTGAGCCGTATTTAAGGTTGCTCGTTGCCTCGCCTGGTCCTTTGCCGGTTCAAATGGCCCAGGAGATATTAGGCTGTGAGAAAAGATTTTTATCCACCAAGGTGATGGCGCCTCTTGGAAGTTTGATACAAGAAAAAGATGGTGGAACTGCCTTTTTCCATAAATCGATATCCGACTGGCTTATCGACCAAAAGAGAAGTTTGATTTATTGCGTAAATGATCTAGGTAAAAAGAGAATTGGTGAGTTTCTTTGGGGCGAATTTCAAAATCAGTCATCATCCAAGTGGGGTGATCAAATACTCCATTGGTTAAATACACTCGTGATTGAAACGCCAGTATGGCAAGACCACAAGAAGCTAGAAGATTTGGCTATCTACTATGAAAAAAACCTTAAGTACTCCACTGCTTACGAGATCAGAAATCAGCAGTTACACATATTAGAAGCTAGCGCTGGAAAAAACGAAGAATTTGTTCGGGTTCTAGATAAATCTGCATTGTTGCTATTTGCAATGGGTAAATACAAGGAATGCGAGGAATTATTAGGCTCTGCGTTGGATTTAAAAAAATCTATCTCTGGACTGTCTGGAGTGGAGATTGCAATGTCGCTGATGTATTTGGCGGATATTCATTACAAAAAGAGTGAGTATGAAAAGGGTGAGGGGCTATATCGCGAGGGTTTAGCGATTTATGAGGCTTCTCATGCTGCCGATAGTATTGAGAAGGCCAACTTACTGGACAGACTCGCAGGCCTTTTAAATGCAAAAGCTGAAAATGTGGAGTCAGAGGACCTGATTAAAAAGTCACTATTGATTCGGGAAACTTTGCTAGGAAAAGACCACCCGGATACGGCAATTAGCTATAACCGTTATGCGATTTTGCTAAGTGATCTAGAGCGGCTTGAGGAGGCGGAAAAATATTACCTTCCAGCTCTTGAGATCTTTGAAAAACACTACGGAAGACAGCATCCGAACTTTGCAAGGGCTTTAAACAATTACGCTTCCCTCGTAAGCGAAGAGGGTCGTCATGAAGAGGCTCATGCTTTATTTAAAGAGGCAATGGATATTAGGATAAAAGTGTTGGGCAGAGATCATCCAGATACGGCTGAAAGTTATCACAATATGGCAAATATCCATTGCCTATTTGATGAATACGGTACCGCAGAGGCCCTATATAGAAAGGCACTAGAGATTCGTCTCAGTCTTTTGGGTGATGAGAGCTATTCCACCAACAACACAATGTATCGCCTTGCAAATTTACTGGAAAACATGAATCGCTCTGAAGAGGCTGTCGCCTTATATGAAGCCATTCAAAGTCGAAAAATATTTAGAATGGGTCCAAATGACCCTGTGTATAGCTACGACTTACATTAAAGCGGGCGCTTGGATACCGAATTAAGCGAAGGCTTCTTTAAAGATTTTTTGCTTCAGGGTTTCATCTATTGATTTAACAAAATCATGATATCCCTGTCCGTTATTGGAGCTGATATACAGGGAGTTAATGAGCTTTCTGAATGTAAATAGGTTTGACATCTTGACCTGCCCGGTTGTGGACATCGACTCTAGCTTTGAGGCGATGATCTTTTGATAGGATGCATTGATATCATCAGAAGATGTGCAAAGACTTCCAGACCTGACTGTTGCTAAATATTGAGCATCGGTAGAGACCTTTACGGCACCACCAATTTTGTCAAGGATCTCGCAGGTATGAACCACATCCTCAGCAAAGCAATTGCGCCACTTTGTAAAAATCTCTTTTCTACATACCGTGTGAAGAGACCCTAGCTCATAAGCAAAACCATCAATGGTCATTTCGCCGCTTTTGCTACCAATGGTTCTAATGATGGAGTCGTCGCCATTGATATAGCTCGTAGAGAAAATCATTGCGGGCTCATTCTTGAGTCCTTCAAGAGCAAGCTCTACGTACCTTTCGGTGATTTGATCGTCATCGTCTAAATATGCAATAGCCGAGCCTTTAACGTATTCGATACCTCTATTTCTGGAGGGTCCAGGACCCGTTTTCTTTTGGTCAGAAGTTGCGAGCGTGATTCGCTTATCAATTTCAGTGACGTAGCTGTAGTCTTTGCCGTCGTCTGGGCAAACAATCAATTCCCAATTGCCGGAGCTTTGTTTTAGTACAGAGCTGATTGCTCTGTACAACAATGTTGGTTCATTGTATGTAGGGATAATGATTGATAACATCTCACTCAATTATTTTCGATAAATCCTGAGCGATGTGGTTGGAACATTTTCCCAAATCCTCGTTTTGCTAATCTTCACTTCGCACTCTAAAACCTTCGGTAACTTTATAAGTGCATTCCCAATTAAATTGGCGAAGGTCTCCATCAGCTTGGGGTTTTGTCTTGCAACATTCATGACTTCTTCATAAACCACTGAATAGTCAAAGCCGTTTTTCAGTCCTTCGGCGGAATCATCTATATATACGTTCTGATCATCAATACCCACCGTGACATCAACTAAAACCCTTTGAAGTTTTCCGAGTTCATGTGGCGCGATTCCAAACTCCATATCTATGGCAATTTGCTCTAGTGTGATGTGGGCTAATTGTGGTGTATCTTTACTCATAAGGTCTGCCAAGTCTTTAGACAAGGTAAATTGTGCGGCCGCCATCAACGGGTATGGTGGCGCCAGTGGTGTATGTAGCATCAAATAGCAGAAAGCAAACAGCAGAGGCTAATTCACTAAACTCTCCAACTCGACCCATTGGCGTAGCATCGATAATTTGACGCTTTCGTTCTTCCGAATACTCTGGATTAGTAGGCCATTGCAGAGGGCCTGGAGCAACTGCATTGACGCGTATTTCAGGCGCTAGATCTACCGCAAGAGACCTAACGGCAGCATCTAAAGCACCTTTGGATACTTGGTAGCTTAGGTAGCCTTTCTTAGGGCGATTCGTTCGGATATCCGTAATGGCAACAACAGAACCTCTGTTTGCCATCAGTGGAGTCTTAAGCAATTGGATAAGACTTAAGTGATTGGTTAAATGGGTCTGTAGATCTTGATCAAGGGAGTTGGAGAAGTCACCGAGATGAGACTTTCTGTATTCAGAGGCATTGGCAACTATGCCAATGGTATTTTCTGAGTTCGGGGGAGGGGAGATTCCAATTTGAGAAAGATCGACGCACCAAACGCTTGCACTATCAAGACGCATGCTATTTAATTTGGCTGCAAGCTCTTTGGCCGCCTCTAACGATGATTCTCTGCACTGAATAATCACACTATAGCCACGATCATGTATTGCATGGCAGATAGCTGCGCCACCTCGTTTAGCGCCTCCAGTCACGACTACATTGGCTCTTTTTGCTTGATCTATCTTCATTGAAATTCCTATGTATTACTTATATTAAAGGAATAAGGCAATATAGGCTTGATTGCCCTAATGGCGGCTGGCCTTGATGGCTGAATTCAATCAATAGACAAAAAACTGGCAATACGAGCTCGAGCTCACTCTAGGAGGTAATTCTTTAATTTAGGGTGCTCATCTTCCGTTCGCCAACGGCTATCTGTTCGTTTTCGAACATACATCGCCGATCTACTTTACGGGGGGCAGGTGCGGGGAGATATATTAGGCTCACCCAAGCCCAGGACTCCAGAAAAGAAAAAGCCACCCGAAGGTGGCTTATGTATCAGTAGATTTGAGGCTATTTGATGAAGAGGTAAAACACGAATATCAAAACTAAGACGCCAATAACAATGCCGACAATGCCTACGTCTTCTGTAACAAATTTTTTGGTAATTCTGGCACTGCAATTGGGGCATGTAAGAGTGTCCCACCTTAAGTCGCAGTTGCCGCATAGAAAGGGGTAGGAATTGTCTTCATCAACTGACATTGCCCCATATTTATTGCAGTTAAGGCAAACGTAATTGGATAAATCTCCTTGCTGATCGCAGGCGGGGCACTTGTATGTAGTCATGGGGGCTGTAGATGCAGTAGTTAAGAACGTTAAAACATTATCAAAATTATAATAAATAGTCAAATAACCAAAACTTACTTACATCACAGTAAAGAAATACATCAGAGGCAATGGGGGGTGGGTAATATAGATCGTAAAAGTGACCACTATTTAATGTCTTATTGCTGATTCTCTTTAAGCAAATAAAGAGTTGCACGACAGATTCAATGTAATGCGAAATTGCAAATATCGATAATTGATGAGAAGATTCAGAATAATCTGATCGGGCCCCCTTAAGCCAACATGAACCGCACCTTCCGCCTTTTTATTAGCTCTACTTTTTCAGACTTTATGCTCGAGCGCGAGGCGCTTCAGGCAAGAGTCTTTCCTAGGCTTGAGGAATACTGCAATAGTAGGGGTGCTAAATTTTTAGCGATAGATCTTCGTTGGGGGATAACAGAGGCGGCTCAGGTTGAGCACGATACTCTGAGAATTTGCCTGGATGAGATCCGGAGAAGTCAAGAATTATCTCCGCGACCTAACTTTGCGGTCCTGCTTGGTAATCGCTACGGTTGGGAGCCTATTCCCGCCCGAATTCCTGAGTCCCATTGGAGTCGATTACTGGAAAATTTGAGTGCGGTAGACCAAAAAATTATTCGATCAGCTTATTACGCTGAGCCTGATACCAATGCAATTCCTCCAACTTATTTACTCAAACCTCGAGAAGGTGATTGGGCTGCTAATGAGGCAAATGAGCTTGCAGTTCGTAATGTATTGCATAGTGGTGCAAGTGCTTTTAGCGGGGAGGACCGCCTCCCTTATTTTTCTTCAGCAACTCACCAGGAAATTGTTCTAGGCGCTTTGCAAACTGCAGATGCGAAAGAGCATGTTCATGTGTATATTAGAGCGATTGATGAGCTGCCTTTTTCTGAGGATGCCAAGGCTTTTATTGACTGGGATGCTAAAGCAGGTCAACTTGTTGCGGGCGCTAAAGAGCGTCTTGCAGGACTTGAAATTGAGCTAAGAAATAGGCTGCCGGGAATGGTCAGGGACTATAAATCCCAGTGGCTTGGTCACAATGATCTCAATTTAATTTCTGACGATTACCTCGATAATTTTTGTGAGCAGTTTTATCAGGATCAAATAAAGCTCATTAATCTAGAACTTACAAAAATTAGCAATATTGAAAGCTATGAGATTAGAGAAAAGCTTCATGACGATTTTGCAAGAGATCGCTGCCAGAATTTCGTTGGACGCGAATCAGTACTTGCATTAATCAAGGCCTATGTTGAATCGATTTACTCAAAATCTAGTGGTGCATTTGCTCCATTGAGCCTGCATGGGGAAGGAGGTACTGGTAAGTCGGCCATCATAGCTTTCGCTTATCAGGGCATTAAAAATGAATTCCCGAATGCGCTAGTGCTTGCACGATTTATTGGGGGCGTACCGGGTACCGAAGATATTGGCCCTATATTGCGTGATTTAATAGAAGATATCTGTCGCTACTATCAATCACCCGTGCCACAAGCAATGATTGAGAATAATGAACTCTATGAAGCTTTTAATAGTGTTTTACAGCTCAGCTCCCAAGAAAATCCGTTAATTATTTTCTTAGATGCGATTGATCAGCTCAGCAATGCTGACAGCGCTTGGTTAATGGAGTGGTTGCCAAAGCAGCTTAATACCAATACGCGATTGATTTTAACGACTAGAGATGGCATCACTTTTGATAACATTAAGCGCAGAATTCCTTCATCATTAAATCCTATTCCTCCCATGAGCCATTCGGATGGGGAAAAAATGCTGGATGCTTGGTTGTCGTCATACAGGGAGGCTCGTTTTAATGCCGGCATTGCACCGGCTATGGGTAGGGCACTTACCGTCTCCCAAAGACAAAGCGTGCTTGAGCAATTTAGGGCCTGTCCGAAACCGTTGTGGTTAAAGCTCGTTTACGAACAGGTGCGTAATTGGCGTTCTTGGGATCAGCCAATAATATTTCCAAATGAAATTAAAGGTATTGTCAGCGAGCTCATCAATGATCGATTATTCAAAGATGATAAGCATCTGCCGATCTTCACGCGACGTGCTTTGGCATATATTGCTGCAGGTCGATTTGGATTATCCGAAGATGAGCTTGCAAACACCTTAGGGGTTGATGAAGATGTTAAGAGGGAATTTCAGGCAGCCGAAAAAACCGATAAAAAATGGCCCTTAGATAGAAATGTATTGCCTCCTATATTGTGGTCAAGACTCTATTTTGATCTAGCTCCCTACCTGAGCAGCGTTCAAATTGACGGTTCTGTACTCTTTAGATTTTTCCATCGAGAATTTAAGAAGGTCATTGAAGGCGAGTTATTAAATGGTCAGGCAGGTGAGTTAATTCATTCTAAGTTGGCCAATAGATTCTCCCAAATGGGCGGACAAAATATTGACCTGCTATTTAAGCAAGCTGATGCAAGCGGACTACAGCAGAGTGCGGCCTTGAGAAGGTTGATGGAAGAACCGTGGCAGCTAGCTAAAGCAAAGCAACAGAATCAGCTTATTGAACTTCTTACAAGTTTTGGTTTTTGTATGGCTAAGTGCGCTGCAAATAGGTCTGGTGATCTAGCGGCTGATTATTTAAATATTTCAGCCGCTCAGAAAGATCTATCTCTATCAACTGTGGCTTGGCGTGAAATTATTCTGTCGCAAAATCATCTGTTGGCTCGAGGAGATTCAATCTGGCCAGCTCATAAAATACTTTTACAGCTTGCGAATGAGCATGCTGACAATAGTGCTATCACGCTTGCCGCTCAGGACTGGCTAGAGTCTGGAGCATGTAACTGGGCATGGGCACGTAATCGAAATCGACCCAACACTTTTTATCCCAGCCCGATGTTGGGTGTAATGGCGGGGCATTCAGGTCAAATTAGAGGTGTCTTGCCTCTATCTGATGGGCGCATTCTCTCCTGGTCTGCTGATCGTACCTTGCGAATCTGGGATTCTCAGACTGGTAAGCAGCTTTACATCATGGAAGGACATCTAGATGGCATTGATGGGATTGAGTTATTGCCTGATGACATGCTTTTATCTTGGTGCTCCTCGCTATCGCAGGAATTCTTATCTGATTTTGGCTCTAGTGATGAGCGCGATGATGCTCTTCGCATTTGGGATCTGAAGACTGGCAGCCCGGTAGCGATCTTAGAGGGACATTCTGATCGGCTGAATGGTGCAATTGCAATGCCCAATCATCGCGTGCTCTCTTGGTCTGATGATAAAACGTTGAGACTATGGAGTTATTTCCACGACGTTGAGGTGAAGGTATTGTCGGGTCATACGCAATCTATTAGTGGCGCTCAACAGCTTTCTGATGGTCGAATTTTGTCATGGTCAGAAGATGCCACACTTCGTATTTGGAATGGTATCTCTGGTGAGTTGGAAAATATTCTGATTGGCCATCAAAAATCAGTGACTGGTGTTGAGGTGCTTCCAGATGGTCGGCTTTTGTCTTGGTCTAAAGATTGCACATTGAGGCTATGGGATGCTAAGACTGGGATTGAAAGTATGGTTTTCTCAGGGCATACAAAATCCATTGTAGGTGTATTAGTTCTTGCGGATGGACATTTGTTGTCTTGGTCGGAGGATGGTTCTCTTCGAGTTTGGGATTTAAATACAGGCATTGAGATTGTGGTCATGCTTGGTCATACTAAAGCGGTCAGTGGTGTGCAACTCCTTTCTGATGGCCGAATGATTTCGTGGTCTAGGGATGGGACAGCTAGACTTTGGAATGTACAAACAGGGAATTGTTTGTTTGTATTAGAGGGGCATGCGGATTGGGTAAATGGTATCTTTGAGCTAGCAGGAAATCGCTTGTTAACTTGGTCTGACGACAATACTTTGCGTCTGTGGAATGGTGAAAACGGCGACCAGATTCAGATCATGAAGGGGCATAAAGGAGCTGCCTTAAATGCTCGCTTGCTTTCCGATGGTTTAGTGCTGTCCTGGACAACCGATGGACCTCTTCGACTCTGGGATTCGACCACCGGTCAATTAATAGGCTTGCTTGATGGCCATACTGAATCCGTTCTTGGTGCTGCTTCTTTGGATCGAAGTCGTATTGTGTCGTGGTCTTACGATCGGACTTTGCGTCTTTGGGACATTGAATTGAGTCAATCATCAACCACAGTCATGGGCCACTCAGCCAATATAGGGGGACATAAAGTGCTTGAAGACGGCCGTGTGTTGTCATGGGCTCGTGATGGCACCTTAATGCTTTGGGACGGACAAAATGGTACCCCTTTAGTGTTCATAGAAGGGCATCACGATTACATTTGGGGCGCCAAATATTTACCTTCTGGCCATTTGTTGTCATGGTCCGGAGATGGCAATCTACGAATGTGGGATAGCTTAACTGGCAAGTTAATACAAACTTTTACGGGTCACACCAAAGATGTAAGAGGTGCCAGACTTTTACCCAATGGCCGATTGATGTCATGGTCTATTGATGGCACCATCCGCATTTGGGATGAAAGCACTGCAGAGCAGTTGCTTCTTCTGCAAGGTCATACATCCTATGTGGCACAGGTTGATATTCTTCCGGATGGTAATTTTTTATCTTGGTCGGGAGATAACACCATTCGTATTTGGAGCTGCCATGATGGACAACAGCTCGCAATGATGAACGGAGATCATAAAGCAGGGTCGATGGATGAAGTCCGAATCATCAATAAAGATCGAGTTGTTTCTACGGCTTCGGGTTTATTTACGAAGTCCAAAGACTTTGCTTTAAAGCTTTGGGATACTCACACTGGAATGCTCGTTGCAACATTGGAAGGTCATCAGGATTCGATTAAAGGATTTGCAGTGCTTCCTGACAGCAGAATTTTGTCATGGTCAGAGGATTCCACGATTCGACTTTGGGATGGCATGACTGGAGCCGCGCTAGTTGAAATGGCTGGGCATAAAAAAATGGTTCTTAGCGCCAGCATGCTCCCTGATGGCAAAGTTTTATCTCTTTCAAGTGATGGTGCGGCTTGCATTTGGGATGGTCTTACCGGCGAACTACTGACAACTCTTTTGGATGAGAAGTCACCTATTCACGATGTAACTTTATTGCTTGATGGCAAGGTTTTAAGCTCTTCAAAAAATGGGACACTGAACTCATGGGATCTTGATAGCGGCAAATGCATGATGTCATGCAGAGCTCCATGGTTAAAAGACACTGTCATTCCAGCAGAATGGGAATCGGTATTGCCTCGCTTAAAGTTCGATAAAGCCAGTCGAAAAGGAGGCGTGTGGACGTTTCCTTCGCGAGAATCTATTCTTTTTGTTAACCCAAAACAGAATGGGTATTCGATGTGGAACGGAATTGATGTTAAGTCTCCAGATTACAGCGGTTCCTCCCATTTTCTTCAGACGGGAAGGAACCTCGTATTCTTAAAATTTATGGATGGAGCGGTCCCAATAGAAGAGATTTAATGAATCGCTCCATACGCATCCCTCCATCTTCAATCTTTTCGTAGCTTCGGGTGTGACCAATGGGCTGATGCCAGCTCAGGCAAACCTCAGTATTGAAAAAGAGTCGCCTGAGGGTGACTTTTGTATAACTGGTGGAGGGCTGCAGGCTCCCATTTCGTGTAAAACGACAGTTCTGGGCTAGAGTGGGGCGTTATTGCCAAAGCACTTTTATCTGTGACTATGGCTGTTATAGAGGTGATTTGTTAGTAAGTCACCTTTTATGACTAAAGTAGAGTAAAATACATTTAGCGATTTTCAAGCTTATAGTGTTGTTGTACTAGTAATTAATACCGCAGTTCTGCGATAGTTCTTCTTAGCATCTCCCTCGCCATTCTTGACTTTCGCCTCATTCGGGGCATTGCCCCTTTTATATTTTTTTAAGGAATAGTCAGATATGGCAAACGGAACTGTTAAATGGTTTAACGACGCTAAAGGCTTCGGCTTTATTACCCCTGAACTCGGCGGCGAAGATTTATTTGCCCATTTTTCAGCAATTAATAGCAGCGGATTTAAGTCATTAGCTGAAGGTCAAAAGGTTACTTTTGATATTACTACTGGCCCTAAAGGCAAGTTGGCATCCAATATTCAACCTGTTTAAATCAGCAGCAAATGCCAGGCGGAAATTATTTTCCTGGTCCAAAGCCCAGCATGACTGGGCTTTTTATTTTTATTAAGGATGTTAAATGGCAAAAGAAGCCTTGCTTGAAATGGACGGTCTTGTTGATGAAATTCTGCCGGATTCTCGTTATCGGGTAACTTTAGACAATGGCCATAAGCTTATTGCCTATACAGCAGGAAGAGTCAAAAAAAATCACATCCGTATATTGGCTGGAGATAAGGTTTCTTTAGAGGTCTCTCCCTATGACTTAAGCAAAGGCCGAATCACATTTAGACATATTGAGAAGAAGCAATCTTTTGGTAGTGCGCCGCATAGACGATATTGATATCTTGAAGCTTAAAACCGCAAGTTAAATTAATAATTGCAAAGAATCACAGGTCCTGGGCGATGCCGACTCAGGCAAGCAAGAAACATTAGAGCCACCTTCGGGTGGTTTTTTCATTTGCGCTGGTTTAGGCTTGATAGATTCGCCAAGCCAAAATCCGCTAGTTGGTGGGTCTCATGGTGAAATCACCGTTATCGCTACTAGTCGCGGTTTTATTGAGCTCATAGTATGCGGGCGAGGTGATGAAGGCAATAGGATTATCGGCGTCAGCAACCATTTCAGATCTATTGGGCGTAATAACAAATCGATATGTGCTGCGACTTGAAAAGTCATAGTTTTGAGAAAACGAACCAAAAGAGCCAGACATTGTGCTATCTACCTTAAGAATATGTTTTCCGGAAGGTATATTCACGGTGCAATTACCTGCATTGGGGATGACGCAGACTTTAAGGCCATCCACATAAACTTGAGCACTTTTCACAAGCCCAAACCAAACCGTGCTTGTGCGATTAAAGATAAGCGTCACATCTCCACCGGGGTTGACGGGGGCGGCACCTTCATACCCCATTCCCTGACAGCCAACTAAGAGCGTGAGCAAGGCAATGCTCAGTAATTTATTGAATGGCACTATTGCATCTCCAAATTAAGCAATATTAGGTATACGTTACCCTAAATTAGCTTCCGTAATCTAAGCATCTAGATTCCAAAGAAAAAGCCACCCGAAGGTGGCTTTTGTATAACTGGTGGGTCGGGCGAGATTTGAACTCGCGACTAACGGATTAAAAGACTTAAGAAGTGTGGTCGACAGTAGTTAAAACCTACCCGGAAACGGGTGTGGCTTAAACTGCTGATTGATTGACTTGGTTCCCGTTAATGTAGATCTCAACGGGACCACAC
Source organism: Polynucleobacter sp. JS-Polo-80-F4 (assembly GCF_018881965.1). Lineage (GTDB taxonomy): Bacteria > Pseudomonadota > Gammaproteobacteria > Burkholderiales > Burkholderiaceae > Polynucleobacter. The sequence goes on along the minus strand of NZ_JACVPI010000001.1, from coordinate 256,461 downwards.
CTATTTATTGGGTCGCATGACTAAACAAAGCTCTTTCGCGATTAAAGCAATAATCCACTCGTCGATAAGCTTAAATGTTACTTGCCTGGATTTCTTCCAAATCAACCAGTCTATAAGTGAAGTCTGATTAGCCCTTTATTAGCCCAGATGTAATTAATGCATGCTTTACATGTACTTGGTGATCTGCTGTTACGTTCACAGCCGGGGGTCTAACAAGGGAGTTTGGGATTTGCCCGAGCTGAACTAAAGCTTCCTTCACGCAAGCAACCTCACTGGTGGGTGAACTCGGCTCTTGGTTTTCAAAGACCCCATCCATAATTGGGATGCAAAAATCACGGTGAATACTTTGCGCTTTCACAGCATCGCCATTAATTGCGGCATCAATTAATTCAACCCATTTTGGCGTATGAATAACGCTGATACCAATTAGAGCTCCATGCACACCATGAAGTAACATTCCTAAAAGCGGAGGCGAATCCAGAGCAGCTAAAACAGTAACTTTATCGTGCAAGGCCTCCCAAATCTGTACATAGCGAGTTACAGTTCCGCAAGCTGCTTTCACTGCTACAACATTTTTGATTGAGGAAATCTTGACTAATGACTCTATTGAGTAAGCGCATCCAGAAGAATCTGGGTATTGAAACACAATCATAGGCAAGTCAACTTGCTCATCGAGCATTTTATAGAATTGATATGCTGATGCTGGGTTTTGAGCCAGCCTACGATATGGACGAGCATCAAAGGGATTGAGTACTAAGAGAGCATCAGCTCCAGCTTCTTTCGCAAGAAGACCGTCTTTGACAGCAGAAGGACCTCTTCCTTCTATTCCGCTAATTAAAATTTGTCCGGGTAGCAAAATCTCACGAGCTAATTGCAACACTTTTCTTTTTTCATCATCAGAAAGTTGCAGAATTTCAGCAAGGCCAGCATTTACGGCAAGTCCTTTAACGCCCTCTGTGTGAGCAGTTTCTTTAAGGTGTCGGGCCAGGGCATCATAGTCAATGCTGAGATCATCCTTAAAAGGTGTAATCGTTGCAGGATATAAACCTCGAAGCACTAGGGATTTTTGATTTTCAGGCATGATTGACCTTTAAGATTTATAGGTTAGGGCGGATTAATATTGCTTGGTTTAGGTGTGTTCTGCACAAATTCTATAGTAAAGTTAATTTACATTCACTAAGATTTAATAAAATTTGATCTTGACCGATGTGTGAGCGATTAGCGGATACAGTTTGCTTTAAAAATACTGCTGAAAAGCGATGCTTAAATATATTTAAGTTCGCCTCTGGTCGGCATAACTTTATAAACCTCCCAATGAGGATGAGAGTTGCGAAGATGAATAAATTTAAGACATATATTGCTCTGGTAGCTTTCATTGCTCTTGGTATAGGCGCAACATATGCTCAGCCCTATCCTAACAGGCCAATTAAATTAATCGTACCCTATGCTCCCGGCGGAGGGACCGATATTACTGCGAGATTAATTGCGAAACTAATCTCCACTGGCCTAAATCAGTCCGTTCTTGTCGAGAATAAGGCGGGGGCTGGCGGTACGATTGGTCAGGATTTTGTTTCTAAAGCATTACCCGATGGCTACACTTTACTTTTCAGCGCTGCTGGACCTTTGACGATATCCCCATTTACCTATCCCAATCTGCCTTATGACCCGGTAAAGGGTTTTGAGCCAGTGATATTAATTTCGTCACAACCCTTAGTGCTAGTAGTTAATGCAGATTCAAAAATATATTCCGTTGCTGATTTGCTACGGGCTGGGGTGGATGCAAAAGGAAGAATCAATTATGGATCCTTTGGTAATGGGAGTGCCGCCCATCTTGCTGGAGAGTCATTCAAAATGGCAACCAAAATGGATATGACGCATATCCCATTTAAGGGGACTAATCCGGCATTAACTGCTTTGCTTGGCGGAGAAATAGATGTTTTATTTGATACTGTTAGTACTTCTACCCCGCTTATTAAATCGGGAAAATTAAGAGCCTTAGCAGTAAGCTCAAAAAATAGATCGGCACTACTGCCAGATGTTCCAACTCTTGCGCAAGCTGGTTTGAGTGGGGTAGAGGCGGGTACTTGGTATGGCCTTCTTGCTCCTGCCGGTACAAATCAAAAGATTGTTCAAAAACTGAATCAGGTCGTGAATAATGGATTAACGAATAAAGAGATTATTGAGGTTTTTTCTACGGAGGGTTCGGTAATCTTGGGGGGGACGCCTGGGCAGTTTAAAAACTTTATGACTGTTGAGCTTAAAAAGAATGAAGTGATCGTTAAGACGGCGGCTATTACATCTAATTAATAATCTTTTCTATAATTTTATTCTTGGAAGACATGTTTATTCAGCTTTTAGTTAGAGAGCTGCACTTCTTGATTAGGATGTTTACATTAGGAAGAATCGCAGGTTTTCTTGCTGGCGATTACTAGGGTAGATCAATTTAATCAGCCTGAATTTTATTTGCTTTAATGACCTGCGCCCATTTTTCAACTTCGAGTTTAATCTTTTGCTCTGATTGCTCTGGAGTTCTGAGGCTGACAATAAAGCCCATGCTGGATAACTTACTGCGTATCTCTTGATTTCCAAATACCTTAATGACTTCTTGATTAAGTTTTTGAATTATGGGCTTTGGCGTACCTGCGGGTGCCATTAAAAACTGGATTGTCTCACCTTCAAATTCAGGAAATCCAGATTCTGCTACTGTCGGGATATCGGGGAGCGAAGGATATCTGACCCCACTAGTTACTGCTAAACCAAGAACTTTTCCGCCTACGATTTGTTGAACGGTTGGTGGCAATACTGCGAAGCCAATAGGTACATCATTACTCAATACCGCTTGCAGGGCAGGCCCACCACCGTTGTAGGAAATATGTTTAATGTCTAAATTGGCTTTTAGCTTTAGTAATTCTGCAGTCAGTTGCGGACTTGTTCCGGATCCAGGCGACGAATAATCATATCTCCCAGGATTTTTTTTGATTAAGCTTAAAAATTCTTTGAAATTTTTAGCTTGAAATGTGGGGTTAACTACAATGATATTTGGAGAGCTTGCTGGTAATGAAATTGCCGCAAAGTCACGAATTGCATCGTAACCAGAATTTGTAATTAAAGATGGATTAATTACAAATGCGCTACTACTCAGAAGTAAAGTATATCCATCTGGATTGGATTTAGCTACATATTGGATTCCAATGTTAGCGCTCGCCCCAGGCTTGTTCTCGATAACAAATGTGTAACCAGTATTTTCATTAATTTTTTGGAATAGTAAACGTCCAAAAATATCTGATGGACCACCTGGTGCATATGGAATGACAACTTTAATTGGCTTATTTGGATATTCTTGTGCTGCTACTGATGAATAATGAAATGCCAGTAAGGTTATGAGAGCGTAAAGAAGTTGCCTAATCATCATTCATATCTCCAAAATTTTTTAATATGGTATCAAGTTTAATAAGCAATGTGTTAGCTAAATAACTAGATATTAAAAATAGACTCACTGCGCAGGAAGTGGGTATTGATGACGGCAGTTTCTTGCCCATCAGAAATGGAAAGTGGTATTTCCCCAATAAAAACCAGAGATAAATTTCCAAAAAGAAAAAGCCACCCGAAGGTGGCTTTTGTATAACTGGTGGGTCGGGCGAGATTCGAACTCGCGACCAACGGATTAAAAGTCCGCTGCTCTACCGACTGAGCTACCGACCCAGTTAAGCCATAAATTATAGCAAGAAGTTTGTAGGTGCTCCTCAGGTCTATGGGGTCTGCCCCTCAGCCCTTGTAGTTACAAGTTCCTAGGAGTTGACCCGCCTGGCGACCGGTGGATTTTTGGAAAAATAGTCCTTAATTCCTCTCAAAATCGCCTCCGCAATCCGATCTTGGTAGCCATCATCATTCAATCTGGCTTCTTCCTGGGGATTGCTAATAAAAGCGGTCTCAACCAGGATTGATGGGATATCCGGGGCCTTTAATACTGCAAAGCTAGCCTGTTCTACCTTGGGTTTATGTAGAGGTGCAAATCCACCGATTTGCTTCAAGATGGAGTTGCCAACCTGCAAGGAGTCTTTGATTTGGGCAGTAGTTGACATATCTAATAGCAAGTTAGCAACTTGCCTATCTTGCGTTTTGATATTGATGCCGCCAATCAGATCGGATGCATTTTCTTTATTGGCCATCCATCTTGCTGTCGTACTACTTGCTCCCATCTGAGAGAGTGCAAATACCGAAGCGCCCTTAGCATTTCTTTCAATGAAGGCATCCGCATGAATCGAGACAAATAAATCCGCTTCCACTCGGCGTGCTTTTTGTACCCTGACATGCAGAGGCACAAAGTAATCACCATCTCTGGTTAAGAAAGGGCGCATATACGCTTCGCCTTCAATCTTGTCTTTCAATCTCTTTGCAATGGCGAGTACGACATTCTTTTCTCTAGAGCCCGCAGCGCCAATAGCGCCTGGATCTTCACCGCCATGGCCTGGATCAATTGCAATAGTGATCAAGCGCTTATATTTGGCTGAGGCTGGCAACTCCTTGGGACCTGGAATAGCTTGCGCAACTGGTGCCGCTGGAACTTTAGCGAGTTCTTTTTCTTTCTTCGTGGCGAACTGTGCAATGAGATCGACTTCCTCATTAGATTTTTCAAGAGCGCTCTCTTTCTTGGCGCTGCTTCTAACCAAGGCCATCAATGGGTCTGGTGGAGTAGTAGGGTAGAGGTCAAAGACCATGCGGTAGTTGTACTCACCAATCGGCTCTAGGGTAAACAGTTGTGGCTTGATTGGTTCTTTTAAGTCAAACACCAAACGCACAATACCTGGCTGAAATTGCCCAACCCGAACCTGTGAGATATAGGGATCGTTTGGCTTTACCTTGGCCACTAAATCTTTGAGAGTCGGATTCAATTCCAACCCCTGCACATCAACCACCAAACGATCTGGATTAGTCAGTATCTGTTGCGTAATCGGTAGCGGTGTATCGGATTCCAGTGTGACGCGGGTGTAGTCCTCGGATGGCCAGACACGTACACCCAATATTTTGGCGCCCCAGGCAATATCTAGCTCTGTCAGCAAGAGTGCAAAGCTTAAGAACTTCGCTGAAGTCTTGAGTGTTTGTCTTTTCGAGAGGTTGATCTTAGGTTTGATCTTTATAGTACTCATGTATTACTAGGGCTTAATCTCTTGCAATGCACTTGCTCCAGATGAACTCACGCTGTTGATCTTAATGGTGCGATCATTCTCATCCGTACCGGCAGACAGCTGAATCTGAATATCAAAAGCGGGTAGAGTGCCTTCTGCTTTTTCTGGCCACTCGATTAAGCAAATACCCGGAACATCAAAATGCTCTGCAAATCCTGCTTCTTGCCATTCCAAAGGATCACGCATGCGATACAAATCAAAATGGTGAACAGTGATTGCTTGCTCTTTTAATTGCAGCGGGTAGGGTTCGCACAAAGTATAGGTAGGACTCTTTACCTTGCCATCATGACCCAAAGCCTGAATCAGATACCTCGCAAAAGTAGTCTTGCCGGCGCCAAGATCACCCTCTAAGGAGATATTTAAGTGTGAATCTGGCTGCTTAGTCAGAAAGTGCTCAAAACTGGCTGCCAGATGCTTGGCAAGAGAAGCGGTGTCGGCTTCCTGCCTACAATAGAGTTCTATTGCTGTAAGCGGGGTTGCCTTTGTTGTTGTTGCCGGTGTTTGAGCCATTCCCCTAGTTTATTCAATATTTGCGCTACATTCTGTATTCCATATGCCTTTATCTACTAGCCCTCAATCCTTAGATGAGCCCAATCTGCGTGATTGGCTTAATGCCCAAGCGACAAAGCTTGGGTTTGATGGATTGCGGATTACTGACACCCATTTAGGGTCTGCGACTGATCGGCTAAAAGAATGGCTTGAGCAGGGTCGTCACGGCCAAATGGAATACATGCAGCGCCACGCTGATTTACGCTCTAATCCTGAGCTCTTAGTACCCGGCACCGTACGTGTGATCTGCGTATCCATGAGCTACCTCCCACCTGAAACCGATTTCGATAATGAGTGGCAGAGACTAGAGGATCCTACTCAAGCAGTAGTTTCAATGTATGCGAGAGGGCGCGACTATCACAAAGTACTTCGTAATCGCTTGCAAGAATTTGCCCAACTCATAGAAGAACGTATTGGTAAATTGGGCTATCGCGTCTTCACAGATTCAGCTCCGTTAATGGAGGTTGAGTTGGCTCGCAAGGCGGGCTTAGGTTGGCGTGGAAAACACACGCTCTTACTGAATCGAGAATCTGGCTCCACGTTTTTCTTAGGCGAGATCTTAGTAGATGTGCCATTACCGATTGATGCAGAGACTGAAGAGCATTGCGGTACTTGCACCTCTTGTATTGATGTGTGTCCAACGCAAGCTATTACTGCGCCTTATCAATTAGATGCCAGAAGATGTATTTCTTACCTCACGATTGAGAATCCTGACGCCATCCCAGTAGAGTTCAGAAAAGCTATGGGCAATCGGGTGTATGGCTGTGATGACTGCCAACTCATTTGCCCTTGGAATAAATTTGCTAAACGTACAGAACTCCCTGACTTTGCAAGGCGTCATGGCTTAGGGCAGGCAAGCCTCTTGCATCTATGGTCCTGGACTGAAGCGGAGTTTGAGCATCGTCATGAAGGTAGCGCCATTCGCAGAATTGGTTATAGCCGCTGGCGTCGTAATCTAGCGGTAGCAATGGGCAATGCGCTGGCAAGCTCTGCTGTAGTGGATGGTGATAAGGCAGCAATACGTTTGGCTTTAACTAAGGCGCTTTCAGATGCTGATGGTTTAGTGGCTGAGCATATTGAATGGGCCCTAGGGGATTGCAAGGCTTAAAAGTTACTAGGCTTACAATTAATCTATGTCATCCGCAGACCAGTCCTATATTGATCCTAGCGAAATCGCGCTAGAAGAGCCTGCGGCACAACGGTTTAAAAATCCAGGCGATGCCTTTTGGTCTGGCATTCGGGATGCAGCAGGCGCTCCTGCAATGGTGCTCTTTGCCGGCATGGTGGGCTTTGGGGCCATGGGTAAAACCAATGGCTTTGATGTTTGGTTCACCACCTTCACTTCATTCTTCATGTTTGCGTTACCAGGACAGGTTGTCTTGCTCGAGATGGCGATTACTGGATCATCTGTTGTTGCAATCGCGTTGGCAGTCACGCTCACATCAACACGCTTTATCACCATGACGGTGACACTCTTCCCTCAGTTTCATCAAAAAGATCGCAATCGCAGTCTTTATGCTTCGGTACATTTGCTAGCAATGACAGCATGGGCCATCTCCATGCGCGAGTTTCATGCGATTGAGGTGAAACATCGCTTGAGCTATTTCGTTGGCTTGGGGTTGCTGTGTTGGCTAATCTCGATTCCGGGAACTATTTTAGGTTACTACTTGGCTGGTATGGTGCCGCCCGCTGTCACTCTAGGTCTGGTCTTTATTAATCCACTGTTCTTCTTGCTGACCTTTACTGAAGTAAAGCCCTGGATTAATCGCATTGCGATTTTCTTGGGCTGCATCTTTGGCCCTATCTTCTTTGTAGTTGATCGCGACACCAGTTTATTAACGGCTGGCTTAGTCGCAGGTACCCTGGCTTACTTTATTGATCGTAAGCTCTTGCGAAATAAATCTGGGGTAGTTGGATGAGCGCTATAGATACTATGGCTAACGCGCTTTCAGGCTGGGGCCTTTGGATAGCCTTGATAGGTGCTTGCCTTGGCACTTACTTTTGTCGCGCAATCGGCGTATTGCTATCGCAAAGCATTAATCAAGATAGTGAGATCTTCCGTTGGTTGGCTGCTGTGACCTACGCAATGGTTGCTGCTTTAACCATTCGCTTGATTGTGATGCCCTTGGGCTTGATGGCAACAGTGCCTTTGTGGATCCGCATTTTGATCTGCGCCTTGGCAATTGGCGTGATGATCTCTAAGCCAACTCGCCGTTTGGTTCCAGCCTTGTTGACTGGAACCTTGTTGATGGTGGGTTATGGCGTAATACGTTAATACGCTATAGATGTGCCGCCAAAATTCTGGCGATATGAACAGCTTCTCGTTGAGTGCCATCGGCAATTTGATGGCGACAACTCGTACCATCTGCTACCACCCAGCTATCGGGTGATTTGCGAATACTTGGCAATAGACTGGCTTCAGCCATTTGCTTAGACACTTCAATATGCTCGGCCTCATAACCAAAGCTACCAGCCATACCGCAGCAAGAAGATTCAATCAGCTTGGGTTCTGCATTGGGAATAAGCTTGAGTAATTCCATTGCTGGAGTTACTGCAGCAAATGCTTTCTGATGACAGTGACCATGAAATAACACTGACTTATCGGCTGCCTTGAAATTCAATTTAAGCTTACCTGCCCTTACTTCGCCAGCCAAGAACTCTTCCAGTAATTGCGCTTGCTTAGAAACAGTCACGGCGCGTTCACCAAAACCCATCACTAAGGCTTCATCTTTTAAAGTGAAGAGGCAAGAAGGCTCTAAGCCAATAATCGGAATGTTCTTGTCGGCATAGGGTGCAAGATGATCAACCAGTTCACCCAAAGTAGCCTTGGCTTTATCAACCATACCAGCTGCAAGATAGGTTCTGCCACAGCAAAACTCTTTGGAGCAAGTATTGGCTTGGCTTGCTGCTTTACTTTGGCTTTTGCTTTCTCTCTTATTGGGTATATGCACGCGATAGCCTGCAGCATTGAGCACCTTTAATGCAGCTTGCAGGTTTTCATCTTCGAAGAAGGCATTAAAGGTATCGGCCAATAAAACAACGCCTTTGCCATTAGCATTGCTAGCCAGTTGCTCTGGTGTGTACTGATAAGAGTTAGCTGTTTTCTGGTTCCAGAAAGTCTTGGTCTTCCAGGTCGGTAAACTTCTTTGCGCAGAAATGCCCATGATCCACTCTTGGAGTGTTGCAATGGGTTTGATGTGATTGCGTAAGTTCAATATGGCTGGCAAGAATGGGATAGCGCTAATCGTATTTGCGTATTTAGGAAGGTAAGCAACTGCTAAATCCCGCAAAGAATGACCAACACGCTTCTTATAGGCAGACAAGAACTCAATCTTCATCTTGGCCATATCCACGCCAGTAGGGCACTCACGGCGGCAAGCCTTACAGCTCACACAAAGTTCCATCACTTCTTTAATGGCATCGCTTCCTAATGGAGAGGATTCATCTTTGATGTCGAGTTGATTGGAGAGCGCCAGACGCAGAGTGTTTGCTCTACCGCGAGTCAGGTGCTTCTCATCACGCGTGACGCGATAGCTTGGACACATCACTTCCGCATCAAACTTACGGCAGTGGCCGTTGTTGTTGCACATCTCCACTGCTTTAGCTAATCCCATAGCAGGATCACCGCCTGTGCCTGGTGCAGTAGTTGCTTCTGTGACAGCATCGTTTTGCACGTTCCAAGCAGACCAATCCAATGCCGGTTGTAAAGGGATCACTTTGTAGCTTGGTGGAAATCTAAAGTTACTTGCGTCATCCATCTTTGGTGGATCAATAATCTTGCCGGGATTAAACAATCCTTTAGGATCGAATGCGTGCTTGATTTCTGCGAGGGCTTCTGTGATCTTTGGACCAAACTGCCAAGAGATCCACTCGCCTCGGCAAAGGCCGTCGCCATGCTCACCGCTATAAGCGCCTTTGTACTTGCGCACCAGGGCAGAAGCTTCTTCAGCAACCGCACGCATCTTCTGAGCACCATCTCTGCGCATATCTAAAATAGGGCGCACATGCAATGTACCTACAGAAGCGTGGGCATACCAAGTGCCACGTGACCCATATTTAGAAAATACATCCGTTAAAGCCTGGGTATATTCAGCCAAGCTTTCCAGAGGAACTGCACAGTCTTCAATAAAACTCACTGGTTTGCCATCACCTTTAAGGCTCATCATGATGTTTAGACCAGCCTTACGCACTTCCCATAAATTCTTTTGCAGGGATGCATCAGGCATCGGTACAACAGATCCTGGTAAACCGAGATCACTCATGAGTTCTTGTAATGCTTTGAGCTTATCTAATAGTGGCGCATGGGCTTCGCCTGAAAACTCCACTAACAAGATCGCTTCTGGAGTCTGAGCTGTGTGATCTATTAAGGCGGTTTCAATGGTTTTCTTAAAGCTAGGGTTGCTGCGAGCCAGATCAATCATGGTGCGATCGACTAACTCAACAGCGGTAGGACCTAACTTCACAATATGTTGTGCGCTGTCCATTGCTTTGTAGAAGCTGGCGAAGTTCACAATGCCTAACACTTTGTGTTGTGGCAAAGGAGCTAGCTTGAGCTTGAGCGATTTAAAGTACCCAAGAGTACCTTCACTACCAACTAAGAGATGGGAGAGGTTAACGCTGCCATCTTGCGTATAAGGCAACTCACTCTGCGGATGAAAGATATCCAGGTTATAGCCAGCTACCCGTCTAAGTACTTTCGGAAAGCGTGCTTCGATTTCTGGTTGGAGGGTAGTAGCTAGGTTTTTAACAAAATCACCTAGTTGCTTTGCGGCTCCAGTGCTGCTTGCGTAATCACTGAAGTTGGCAATTCTGCCATCCGCTAGCCAGGCATCTATGCCTAAAACGTTGTGCACCATATTGCCGTAAGCAATCGAGCGGCTGCCACAGGAGTTATTGCCTGCCATACCACCAATGGTTGCTTGTCCAGCAGTAGACACATCCACTGGATACCAAAGACCATGTTGCTTGAGTGAGCCATTGAGGTGATCTAAAACGATACCAGGTTCAACTTCTACATAACCTTTGTCCAGATTGAGATCTAAAACGTTTCTGAAATATTTAGTGTTATCAATAACAAGTGCTGTACCAGTAGTTTGGCCGCACTGACTAGTGCCTCCTCCACGCGGTAGAACCGGCACGCCCATCTCTGCTGCAATCTGTATAGCGCTCGCAATATCTTGTGCAGTTTTTGGTACAAAAACCGCAACCGGCATCGCTTGATAAATAGAAGCATCAGTCGCATAGCGCCCACGACTCGCGCTATCAGTCATCACTTCGCCAGAAGTCTCTTGGCGCAGGCGCTTAGCTAGCAGTGCTTGGTCAACCATTAGGTCTTTAAGCACATTCATTTCTACGGGCTTATTCATGCTTTTGTAGTTTCTATCTTGGATTCTGATTGGAGTAATTGCGCAACCACATCGCGTTTATTTCTGACGTGCTGGATCATGATTTTTCGCATACGAACACTGTCGCGCGCTTTAAGAGCATCAAGCATCTCCTGGTGTTCTTCTACCGCCTTCTCCCATTTCACACCATCCTGATTGGAGCGAAAGCGCAAGGCTTCAATGCGTGCATTGACTTGAGTAAACAGCTTAGATAAAACAGGATTGTTTGCCGCCTGATTAATCAGATGATGAATGCGTAAATTGAGTTTGTAGTAACTCGATAAATCACGACGCGCATAGGAAGCCATCATTTCATATTGGAGGGCTTCTAATTCAGAGAGAGTGGCATCACTAATATTGTTGGCTGCTAATTCTCCAGAGAACCCCTCGAGATCTGCAATCACATCAAACGTATTTAATACATCTTCAAGGCTGAGTTGCACGGCGATGGCGCCTCGATTGGCGATTAACTCCACCAGACCTTCAGCAGCTAGCCGGCGAATGGCTTCACGAATGGGGGTACGCGAGACATTGAGACTCTCAGCCAATTCGCGTTCATTGAGTTTGCTGCCAGGAGCAATCTTGCCTTCAACCAAAAGGGATCTGAGCTTCTCGAAAGTCGCTTCATGCAAATTTTGTGAATTTGGCTGTTCTAGTACTGTCATGGATCAACCTCTGGCCTAAATAATTTGTATACAAAATAAGAATAAACGATCTTAAGGCATAAATACAGCCTTTAAATGCTTAAATAAGGCTTTATTTTGGGATCTATTGAAAATAAATTGTATACAAAATGGAAATTCTCCAAAAATTGTCATACACTAGCAGCAGAAATAACTACCTATAAACACTTTAAAAGTGAGACACAGCATGTTGAAACTTGATAACCACGCATCAGGACGCCATTTTTTACATATTCCTGGCCCAAGTCCCGTTCCCCCGCGCGTACTACGTGCTATTAGCTATCAAACGATTGACCATCGTGGTCCTGAGTTTGGTGCTTTTGGTTTGAAAGTATTGGATGGCATCAAAAAGATTTTCAAAACGGAGCAACCGGTCATTATTTATTCCGCATCTGGAACTGGTGCTTGGGAAGGCGCGTTAGTGAACGTTCTTAATCCTGGCGATAAAGTGTTGTTTTATGAAACAGGTCAATTTGCAAACTTGTGGCGTGCGCTTGGTAAGCGTCTTGGTTTAGATGTTGAAGTGGTTGGTAAGGCAGGACAAGATTCTTGGCGTTGGGGTGTTGACGCATCTGTGATCGAAGAGCGTTTACGCAAAGATACTGGTCATGAGATCAAAGCAGTGTGCGTGGTACATAACGAAACTTCCACCGGCGTTACTTCCAATATTGCTGCTGTTCGTAAGGCGATTGATTCTTTAAAGCATCCATCCTTATTGCTCGTAGACAGCGTATCTGGCTTGGGTTCAGCGGACTATGAGCATGACAAGTGGGGTGCGGATGTCACCATCTCTGGTTCACAAAAAGGCTTGATGTTGCCACCAGGCATTGGCTTTAATGCTTTGTCTCCGCGCGCCATTGAAGTTAGTAATAGCAACAAAATACATAAATCATATTGGGCTTGGGATGAGATTCTTGAGTCGAATAAAAATGGTTACTGGCCAACAACTCCAAGTACCAATTTGATGTACGGTTTACATGAAGCAATGGATATGATGATGGCCGAAGGATTGGATACGATCTTTGCACGTCACCAACGTTTAGCTGCCGCTTGCCGTGCAGCAGTCAATGCGTGGGGTCTGGAGATTCAGTGTCAAGATCAAGATTGCTATTCCCCAGTGCTCACTTGCATCGCGACACCAGAAGGTATGGATGCGGATGTATTGCGTAAACATGCGCTGGAGAAATTCAACCTCTCCCTAGGAACAGGTTTGGGCAAGATCAAAGGCAAGGCATTCCGCATCGGTCATTTGGGCGATTGCAATGAGCTGAGCTTGATGGCTGCCTTAAGCGGAGTGGAAATGAGTCTGGGTTCTATGGGTTACAAACCTAAGGCCAGCGGAGTCGTTGCAGCCCAAGAGTTCCTTAAATAAGAAGGACTTAGAGCAACACAGAAGCGCATTCAGTGGGGTGGAGCCTGGTTCCGTATGAAGAATCGTGCTACACCCCTTATAATTCAAGTACTTATATAGAAGTGCATGCAGTAAATACACCATATTCGAGACAGAAAGATTAAACATGTTAGCTACTAAACCTTACTTAACTCAGGCTGATGTTCAAAAGATTTTGGACGCAGCAGACAAGCATGCTGCTAAAAATAATTTCGCAGTAACGATTGCCGTTTGTGATGATGGTGGTCATATGCTGGGTTTAATCCGTCGCGATGGTTGTGCTCCTTTGTCTTCTTATATTGCTCAAGAAAAAGCGCGCACTGCTGCAATGGGTAAACGCGAGACTCGTGTTTACGAAGAAATTATTAATAACGGTCGCCATGCTTTCTTATCTGCCCCACACGTATCGGGTATGTTGGAAGGTGGCGTCAATATCGAGGTAAATGGGTTTACCATCGGCGCAGTCGGCGTTTCCGGCGTTAAATCTGCGGAAGATGCTGATACCGCTAAGGCCGGCATTGCCGCCATCATGTAAGTTACCTTGACAAATACTGCTACTGAAATAAATTCATCTACAGGGGTTAGCGAAGCCGCTACCCCTAGTGTTACTAATACTGACACTGCTGCCGCTGCTGCTACTGCACCAACCCCGGCAACAATCACTTTTGCTGACTTTGGTTTAGACCCGAAAATTCAAAAAGCGGTTCTGGAACAGGGTTACACCATTCCCACCCCGATTCAAGCGCAATCAATACCGCACGTATTAGCGGGAAGTGACTTGATGGGTGCAGCACAAACCGGTACTGGTAAAACAGCCGCATTTGTATTGCCGATCATTCAAAAGATTTTGCGTCACGCTAGCAACAGTGCGTCACCTGCACGTCACCCAATTCGTGCGTTGGTTCTGACTCCTACTCGCGAGTTGGCCGTACAAGTATCTGAGAATGCCGCCAGTTACTCCAAGCATACTGATTTACGTGCTGCCGTTGTTTACGGTGGTGTGGATATGAAAGAGCAAGTAGCTACTTTGCGCAATGGCGTGGAAATTTTGATCGCCACTCCCGGACGTTTGCTTGATCATATCGGCTCTAAAGTTGCCAACCTCTCCCAAGTAGAGATTTTGGTATTAGACGAAGCCGATCGCATGCTCGATATGGGTTTCTTGCCTGACTTACAGCGCATCATTGATTTGATTCCTGCACAAAGACAAACCTTATTGTTCTCTGCGACTTTCTCACCAGAGATCAAGAAGCTGGCGCAAAGTTATTTGCGCACTCCCGTAACGGTTGAGGTGGCTCGTCAAAACGCCGCCGCAGATACGGTGAAGCAAGTAGTTCATATGGTGTCATCAGCTGATAAGCAACGAGCGATTGTCAAAGTTTTAGAGGCACGTACCCGTGCTGGCTTATCACGTCAATGCATCATCTTTACCAATAGCCGTTTGGGTTGTGCAAAGCTATCTCGTGCTTTAGAGCGCGACGGTATTAAAGCGGGCGCGATTCATGGTGATAAGAGTCAGGGTGAGCGCACTTTAACTTTAGATGCATTTAAATCTGGCGCAATTGAAGCATTGGTGGCAACCGATGTTGCTGCTCGTGGTCTAGATATTCCAGATATGCCTTGCGTGATCAATCACGAACTACCTTACAACGCAGAAGACTTTATTCACCGCATTGGTCGTACAGGCCGTGCTGGTAGCAAAGGTGACGCGATCGCTTTGGTAGATGCCAGTGAAAAGCGTTTGCTTGACGATATCGAAAAGCTCATGAAGCGCAAATTGGATGTACAGCCTCTACCTGAAGGAGCGCCTTCACAAAGCCGTCCATCATCCAGTAGCTATGGTAGCTCTAGCAGCTCAAGTGGATCCAGAAGCTCTTACAGCGCACCAGCCAAAATGTCAGACCCCTTTTTCTATAAGCCCTATGAGCCATCTGCATCCGTAGCATCTACTACAGACGCTAGCAAGCCAGAAGAGAAGAAGGCTGGCATTACTCCTGCTAAGCCAGCTGTTGGCGCTTTGCTTGGTGGCTTTAAGAAAAAATAATTCACCTCGAGTAATTCACTTCGAGTAATTAACTTCGCCATGCATGGGTGGCTGCCAATAGCCACTCTGCAATCGTGACATTCTCGCCATCAGGCAAATTCTTCAATCCTAAGTGTTTTGCCGCCTTGCGCAACTCCATCAGTGAGCACTTCTCATCTTGCGTATTAATTTGAGTTGCTAAAGTTTGCTTACTGAGTTTTTCACCATGCTCATCGAGCACCAGTGGTAGATGGAGATATTCTGGTCGTTTATATCCCAAAACTTCTTGAAGATAGATTTGTCTTGCGGTGTTGCTCAATAGGTCTTGACCACGCACAACGTGTGTAATTTTCTGCTCGGCATCATCAACCACCACAGCAAGCTGGTAGGTAAACAAACCATCACTTCTACGTAGGACAAAATCACCCACCTCCTCGCTGAGGTTTTGGCTTTGTGGTCCCAGCGCTAAATCCTCGAATTCAATATGGCAATTTGAGGGAAGAGCAATACGCCAAGCTTGTTGTAATTCCCCAAAAGATTCAGGGGATTTCCTGCTTAGATTGGTAGGACGGCAAGTGCCCGGATAGACCATTTCTTGATTACGGGGCGTCTCAATTCCGAGGCTTGCTAGGGTATTGGCAATCATTTGTCGGGAACAGGTGCAGGAATACAGGCATTCAAGCCCATTTAAGCGCTCTAAGGCCCTCAGATAGGCCTCATTGCGCTGTGATTGATGGATTACTTCCTCGTCCCAGGAAAGGCCGCAGGCGAGCAATTGAGACTGAATTTGCTGACTTGCCTCGGGTATACAGCGGGGGGTATCCAAATCCTCGATTCTGAGTAGCCATTTACCCCCATTTTTACGGGCATCCAACCAGCTTCCAAGGGCAGCAACCAGGGATCCAGCGTGGAGCGGACCAGTGGGCGAGGGGGCAAATCGCCCGCGATAGCCGCCGGCTGGGGATGAAGGGTTTTTGAGTTTGGACACAGCTAAAATCATCTCATGGCTTCACCCCGTTTTGTACATCTTCGCGTCCATTCCGAGTTTTCGATTACGGATGGAGTCGTGCGCATTGATGATGCGGTGGCGGCTGCCGTTAAAGATGAGATGGGCGCGTTGGCCATCACGGATTTAAGTAATTTATTTGGTTTAGTGCGGTTCTATACCGCTGCCCGTTCCGGCGGCATTAAGCCGATTGCCGGAGCGGATGTTTGGATTAGCAATCCTCAGGATCCAGATCAACCCCATCGTTTATTGCTACTGGTACAAAACCATTCGGGTTATCTGAATTTATGCGAGCTGCTCAGCAGGGCATCTTTAGATAATCAATCGCGTGGTCGCGCTGAAGTGGATTCTGCTTGGTTTAGTGAGCCTGCCGCTAAAGCAGAAGACAAGGCAGCAAAGCGGACGCTGTCTTATGGCTTGATTGCACTCTCTGGCGCACGTATGGGCGAAATAGGTACAGCACTATTAGGCGGGCAAGAAGATCATGCCAAGATTGTTGCCAGACGCTACGAAAAACTCTTTCCAAAGTCTTTCTACATTGAAGTTCAGCGCGGCGGCAATCCTCAAGATGAAAAACAACTGCAGCTTGCTTGTCATTTAGCCAGTGAGCTGGATTTACCGGTGGTGGCAACCCATCCTGTGCAGTTCATGCAGAAAAGCGACTTCACTGCGCATGAGGCCCGCGTCTGTATTGCTGAAGGCGAGTTACTCGGCAACCCGCGGCGTACTAAAAAGTTTAATGATGAACAGTATTTCCTGACCCAAGAGGAGATGGAAAAAAGGTTCGCTGATTTGCCAGCGGCATTAACGAACTCAGTTGAAATTGCGAAGCGTTGCAACCTCTCTTTGGTTTTAGGTCAACCACGTTTGCCAGATTTTCCAATACCGCCTGGTATCACTTTAGAAGACTATTTGTTGCAGCAGTCCGAGGTCGGTTTGAAGCGCCACATGGAGCGCAACTTCCCGGATGCAGAAGAGCGCGCAAAAGAAATGACGCGCTACCAAGAGCGTCTCGTTTTTGAAGTGAAGACGATTTCTCAAATGGGTTTCCCGGGTTACTTCTTGATCGTGGCGGACTTTATTAACTGGGCTAAGAACAATGGTGTTCCAGTTGGCCCTGGTCGCGGATCTGGTGCGGGCTCTTTAGTAGCTTACTCATTGGGTATTACCGATTTGGATCCACTGCGTTACAACTTACTCTTTGAGCGCTTCCTCAATCCAGAGCGGGTATCGATGCCTGACTTTGATATCGATTTCTGTCAGCACGGTCGCGACCGTGTGATTCAGTACGTGAAGGATAAGTACGGTAAAGATGCGGTGAGTCAGATTGCTACCTTTGGAACGATGGCCGCTAGGGCGGCGATTCGTGACGTTGGGCGCGTTTTGGAGCAGGGCTATAACTTCGTAGACGGTATTGCTAAGTTGGTACCGAATAAGCCAGGTCAATACATGACGATTGAAATGGCCAAGAAAGAAGAGAAGCAATTAGCCGAGCGCGAGAAGAATGAAGATGAAGTGCGTCAATTGCTTTCCTTGGCGCAGCAGTTAGAGGGTATGACCCGTAACGTTGGTATGCATGCCGGTGGTGTATTAATTGCTCCAGGGCGCCTCACGGATTTTTGTCCGCTTTACACCCAAGAAAGTAAAGATCAAGACAGTAGCTCCGTCATTAGTCAATTCGATAAAGATGACGTAGAAGCAATTGGCTTGGTGAAGTTCGACTTCTTGGGCTTGACCACCTTAACCATTTTGGCAGCAGCAGAGCGTTGGATTAAAGCGCTCCATGCAGATCGCAGAGATTGGAATATCGGCGAGATTGCACTGGATGATGAAAAAGCCTTTGATGTTCTTAAGCGCGCTAACACCGTTGCAGTGTTCCAGCTGGAAAGCCGCGGCATGCAAGGCATGCTTCGTGAAGCAAAGCCAGACCGCTTTGAGGACATTATTGCCTTGGTGGCTTTGTACCGCCCGGGCCCAATGGATTTGATCCCAGACTTTATTGAGCGTAAGCATGGTCGCCAAAAAGTCGAGTATCCGGATCCTCGTATTGAGCCAGTTCTTCGTGAGACCTACGGCATCATGGTCTATCAAGAGCAGGTGATGCAAATGGCGCAGATGATTGGCGGCTACTCATTGGGTGGCGCTGACATGTTGCGTCGTGCGATGGGTAAGAAAAAGCCAGAAGAAATGGCTCAGCATCGCAAGATTTTTAGTGATGGCGCAAAAGCAGGCGGTATTACAGAGGCAAAAGCAAACGAGATCTATGACTTGATGGAGCGTTTTGCAGGCTACGGTTTTAATAAGTCCCATGCTGCTGCATATGCACTCTTAGCTTACCAAACTGCTTGGCTCAAAGCGTATTACCCTGCTGAATTTATGGCGGCCAACTTATCGCTCGCGATGGATGACACCGATAAGGTGAAGATTCTATATGACGATTGTTTGGTGAATAACATTCGGGTGTTTTCACCGGACATCAACACCGGTGTTTATGAGTTCACGCCATTGCGTGCGCCCGATGCCACTCCTGACTCGCCAATTAGTCATATTCGTTATGGCTTAGGTGCCGTGCGTGGTACTGGCGAAGCGGCAATCGAATCGATTGTTAAGGCACGTGAGACTGGTGGCCCATTTAAAGATCTCTTTGATTTCTGCGCACGTGTTGATCGTCGCCAGGTGAACCGTCGTGCCATCGAAGCTTTAATGCGTGCTGGTGCTTTCGATAGTTTGTATCGTGACTCTGTCCCTGCGGGCGGCAATCTCTATGACATCCGTTCAACCTTACTGGCCTCTCTAGCCAGAGCAATTGAGGCTGCAGAACAAGCTGAGGCATCGATACATCAAGTCAGTCTGTTTGAAGTTGCTGGTGAAGAGGATCGTCATCTCCCAGAGTTGGTGCGTGAGCCTATCTGGTCTGAGAAGAAGCGACTACAAGAAGAGAAGAATGCTTTAGGCCTTTGCTTAACGGGTCATATGTTTGATGCTTATCGTGACGAGACCTCCCACTTTATTCGTCAGCCCTTATCTAAGGTCACTGAGGGTAAGGATCAGCTCATTGCCGGCATTATTACTTCTGCACGCATGCTGACTGGTCAACGTGGCCGCATGATGATTGCTACTATTGATGATGGTAGTGCTGCGCTAGAAGTAACTTTGTATAGCGAAGTCTACGAGCCTAATCGTTCTTGGTTAAAAGAAGATGAGCTCTTGGTTGCAAAAGTAAACGTAACGCCAGATAAGTTCTCGGGCGGTGTTCGTATTGTCTCTGAGGCAGTAATGGATATTACTGGCGCACGCATGCGCTTTGCTCGTAACGTTCATGTTTGCATCGATAATGCGATCGATATCAAGATGCTCCGCAGCCAAATCAACCCCTACCTCATGGCCAATCGTGTGCGTGATCCTAAGTTGGGTGCATCTGCACCCGCTGGGCCGGGATCAAATGATGGCATGAAGGGCTTAATGCTCACAGCTGCTGTTACTACCAGTGGTGGTGCTTGCTTGATGCAGTTCCCTGAAGAGCTGCGGATTTACCCAGACGATGCCTGCTTGCATGGGCTTAATCAAATCTTAGCCTCGAAGCAAAAAGATCCTGTACAGATTCAGTACCTTTAGTCGTGTATTTCAGTATTGATGTTTGATTTAGTTCGCCAATACTTTCCCAATAGCCTCGATGACTTGCCCAGGCTCTAGTAAATCTAAACACTCACTGTAACTATCTGCCTTATCTAAGCATCCCGCCTTACGGCAGGGAACGCATTCACCGGGGCCCTGCAAGATAGTGACATTACCAACAGTTTGGGAGCGGGCGCGCAACTGATAGGGCTGCTCACCAATAAACCCATTTGGCCAAGGGCCAAAGTTCGTAGGTGGAGTAGCGCCGAATAGGGTAATCGTTGGGATATTGCACGCCGCGGCCAAATGGGTAATCGAGGTATCCACTCCAATATACAAAGCAGCGCTGCGAATAAGGGTGCCTGCCTGCGGAATCGATAATTTACCTGCCGCGTTGACGACCTGTTTTTTACTTTCATCATCCAGTAAAGAAATGATGTCGTGATTGAGTTGCACATCTTGCTTTGCTGGGGACGCACTTAACACCACCTGGAAGCCTTGCTTTACCAGCCAAGTAATGAGTACCTGCCAATAAGCGAGCGGCCAACGTTTGTAGGCAGTGAGCGGCCCTGGGTGTACAACAACATAAGGTTGCTTGAGTTCGTTGGCAATGACAGGTGTTAAGGGTTCTCCAGCAGGTGGAGTAACTGAAATCGGCTTAGCAAAAAGTTCAGAGTGATTTTGAAAGAAGGGCTCTAGTAGGCGCAGTTTTTCTGTAATGACATGCTGATTAAAGTAGTCAACATCTACCGTATGCATGCAGATGAATTTCTTCCAAGCATTTTGCTTCTCGCTCTTACTTCTTTTTTGTTGATCTTGCGCATCTTTACCTTGAGGGTGGCCACCAAGCACGCCCACTCTTCTAAAGCCTGCCACTAAACCATAAAGGTAGGCACGATCACTGGGTTGCGTCACAACAGCCAAGTCATAACGCTGAAACAGGCGATTAAAAAGAGAGAGATATTCACCAAAACCAGGTCGATCAGAGGTTTCAATCACCTCAGCAATATCGGGATTGCCATGCAGCATCTCCAGCTTGCCGCGGTATCCCAAGAAATGAAACTCCGCATCAGGCCACAACTCTCTAGCTTTGCTAATCAGAGGTGTTGTTACTAGCACGTCTCCAATTTGCCTGGTGGCAATAAAGAGTACTTTTTTAGGCTTGAGCTTGGAGTAAGTAGTCATCGTTATTGGGATGCTTAAAGCACCTTAGCTAAAATCTTCTCACGCACACGACGAGCATTCTCGGCAGCATTGCTTTGATCATGAATCTTATGAAAGAGGTGTAGTACTTCTGTCGACCATGAGCCAGATTTACGGCGAATACCATGGTGTTGCAAGCGGAAGATAAAGTCTGCGTCTTCGTGACCCCAGCCTGTCATGGTTTCATCAAAACCTGCAATTGCTTCGGCATCAGCCTTCCAGCAGGCCATATTGCATCCCTTAATACGACGCCAGACAAATTTTTGGTAATCTCGCCAAGAGCCATTGCCCAACTTTATCTTTAGGGGCCAGTATTTGTTGATGCCACCAGCAAGGCGCTTACTGAATAGACCTGCGCAAAACGACTGAAAACTCCAATGGGGCAAAGTGAGTAATTCTTGGGTGAGGCTTTCATTAAGCAAGACTCTACTGCCGGTAACAAGACACCCCTTTTGAGCCAATTGACGATGACGAGCTATAAAGTCTGGTTGTACGATGCAGTCACCATCCAGGAAAACCAAATAGTCTCCATGGGCAGCAGCTATTGCTTGGTTCAAAATCTTGGTTTTTCGAAAGCCCTGATCTTCTTGCCAGAGATGTGTGATTGAGATCGGATGTGTGGCTTTGATTGTTTCAATGAGGCGCTGTGTACTCTCAGCGGAACCATCATCGGCAATAATGATTTCAAAGTCTTGATCGGTTTGAGTGGACAGCGATTCCAGACAAAGCTTGAGTGCTTGTGGCCAGTTGTATGTGGCCAATAAAACAGAAATCATTTACAGGCTTCCTGATTCAGATGCCACAGCTTAATGTATCGGTAATATGTGCCTTGGCCATTCGATACTGCTAAAGCAAATCCTTGTGCACCATCCAAAAAGCCTGCACGAATAATGTAAGTGCGGATAAACGCCCAGACACCATGCAAAACCGCCTTAAGAGGGCTGCTGGTTTTACCTTTGGCAAAGGCTTGCTCTGCTGATGCTGTGGAATATCGATCTAGCTTTTGCAGAACTTGTGAATAGTTCATGAAGCTGTAATGCAACATGGGGTTCTCTAGTTTTGCAACCCGACCGTTAGGGACGAGGCGCTCATGAACGAGATCATCCGAGAAGCGAGCGGTGCCACGCTTAAAGAGGCGATCTACATAATCGGGGCTCCACCCAGAGTGGCGGATAAAGCGACCGCAATACCAAGATAACCTGGGAATCGCAAAACAATCCACATGGGCACTATGATGAATCGCCGTCAGAATCTCTGACTTGAGGGCAGGGGTCAGTCGTTCATCAGCATCCAAAGATAGAACCCACTCACCGGTAGCGAGGTCTAGGGCGCGATTCTTTTGGGGGCCAAAACCAGGCCAATCCGCAGGCTGGGATATGGTTGCCCCATGATTTTTGGCTATTTCTAGGGTGCGATCAGAGCTATTGGTATCGACCACCACGATCTGTTGGGCGATTCCCTCTAAGGAGGCTAGACAATCGTCCAAATTGGCCTCTTCATTGCGGGTGATGAGTATGACTGATAAGGTGGGCATAATTCATTATATGAATGCTCAAGACCGTACTGCCCTAAATCGCTTAATTACCTATCTCAAGCCCCATTACGGCTTGATTATTGGGTCGCTTTTGGCCATGGCATTAGTGGCTGGCGCCGAAACCTCCATTCCGGCCCTGATGAAGCCTTTGCTAGACCGTGGCTTTACTGGACAGCTCAATAGCAAGCTCTGGCAAGTCCCCGTTTTTTTAGTTGGCCTGGCCTTGGTTCGCAGTTTGGCCCAATTTTTATCCAACTATCTATTAACTCGCGTAATTAATGCGGTTTTATTGAAATTACGTGAGCAAATGTTTCAAACACTATTGCATGCAAAGACCACTTTTTTTCAGCAGAACTCTGCATCCAATCTCATAAATGCAGTTGTCTTTGAAGTAAATAATGTTCTTTCCATCATGGGTGGAATGTTAATTAGTTTGGTGCGTGATTCGCTCACTGTAATCGGTTTAATGGGTTACCTCATCTATTTAAACTGGCAATTGACATTGGTTGTCTTGTTTATTTTCCCCGTGATTGCATTCATCATGAGCAAAATTAATCGCCGCCTAAGATCGCTGAATAGAGAGCAGCAAACGCTCACCAGTGAGCTTGCTTATATTGTGGAAGAGGCAGCTGCGGGATATAAGATAGTTAAGGTCCACGGCGCAGAAGAGTACGAAATGAATCGCTTTAAGCAAAAGGCTGAGCGTGCGCGTCAGTTTGCTTTGAAGTCAGCAGTGGCGGGTGGTTTAAACCAGCCAATTACTCAGTTGATTGCCTCTATGGCTTTATCTGTAGTGCTAGTCATCGCATTGATGCAATCTGCCACTGAAGGCACTACTGTCGGGGGTTTTGCGGCATTTATTACTGCAATGATGTTGGTGATCTCTCCCTTAAAGCATTTGGCTGATATCAACCAACCCTTGCAGCGTGGATTGACTGCTGCCGAAATGATTTTTGGATTGATGGATCAGCCTTTTGAAGAGGATGATGAGCGCAAGCAAAATATGAAGTCGCTCAATAAGGCAAAAGGCGCCATTCGTTTTGATGATGTTGGCTTCTCCTATCAACAAGAGGCAGGGCGAAAAGATGCTTTGCGCAATATCAATCTCAACATCAAGCCAGGTGAAGTTGTAGCTTTCGTCGGCCCCTCGGGTGGTGGTAAATCTACGCTCGTCAATTTACTGCCGCGTTTCTATAGACCAACTAGCGGCCACATTTATTTAGATGACATGCCTTTAGAAAATATTGTGTTGGCAGATGTACGACGCCAGATTTCTTTTGTGAGCCAGGATGTTATTCTCTTTAACGATACGATTGCTGCTAACGTCGCCTATGGTGCCAACGATCAAAATGGTGTTGATCGTGGGCGCGTCATGGAGGCTTTGGAAGCAGCCAATCTGAGCTCACTGATTAAAGAGTTGCCTGAAGGTATTGATTCGGTAGTGGGCGATAACGGCAATCGCTTGTCTGGTGGACAGCGTCAGCGTATGGCTATTGCAAGGGCAATCTATAAAGATGCCCCTATTTTGATTTTGGATGAAGCAACTTCAGCATTGGATTCTGAGTCTGAGCGTCAGGTGCAGGAAGCTTTGGATAGATTAATGGCCAACAGAACCACTTTGGTGATTGCTCACCGTTTATCAACAATTGAACATGCCGACCGAATTGTGGTGCTTGAGCATGGCAAGATTGTTGAAAATGGTTCCCACGCAGAATTAATTAAGCAAGACGGCTTGTATGCGAATTTGCATCGCATTCAGTTCTCTAACGCTTAATAAAGTTCAGGAAAATTCAGAAAATTTAACTGAGAACAATATCGTATTGTTCTTGACGGAAGCTACCCTCAGCTTGGAGGGTAATCGGCTTACCAATGAAGTCACCGAGCTGTGCCAAGAATTGATTTTCTTCTTCCAGAAATAAATCAATCACATCGGGTGCGGCCACAATTCTAAATTCTCGTGGATTAAATTGGCGGTGCTCTCGCACGATTTCTCGCAAAATCTCGTAACAAATTGTCTGTGCAGTTTTAATCTCACCCTTGCCAAGGCAGGTAGCGCATGGCTCACAGGTGATATGGGCTAACGACTCACGAGTGCGTTTGCGAGTCATTTCTACTAAACCCAAAGCAGAAAAATCGCTGACTGAGGTACGTGCATGATCACGCTCTAGGTTACGCTTGAGTTCATGCAAAACTGATTCTTGATGGTCTTTGCCAACCATATCAATGAAATCGATGATGATGATCCCACCTAGATTGCGTAAGCGGAGTTGGCGAGCAATCGCTTGGGCAGCTTCTAGATTGGTTTTAAAGACGGTGTCATCAAGATTGCGTGCGCCAACATAACTGCCAGTATTGACATCAATCGTTGTCATAGACTCCGTTTGATCAATCATGAGATATCCGCCGGACTTTAAATCTACTCGGCGACCGAGAGCCTTATTGATCTCAGCATCCACGTCAAATAAGTCAAACAACGCACGCTCGCCACGATGGAGTGTGAGCTTGCCTAAGAGATTGGGCATGTAGGCATTAGTGAAGGCTTTGAGCTTCTCGAAATTTTCAGCAGAATCCACCCGAATTTGGGTGGTCTCTTCCCCGGCAACATCACGCAATACTCGCTCAGCAAGACTGAGGTCTTGATAGAGTAGGGTGGGGGCTGGGTTGTTTTTCATTGCTGCATGAATGTTTTCCCAGGTGGTGCGTAGGTAAAGCATGTCATGCTGAAGTTCAGTGTCAGATGCGTCTTGAGCACTGGTGCGGACAATAATCCCGCCTTTTTCATCAGCAGCCATGAGGCTAGCAAGGCGAGCTTTAATCGCCTCACGCTCTTCAGGTTGATCAATGCGCTGAGAGACGCCGATATATTTTTCAGTTGCAGTGTCGCTGCCTGCGGGTGGCAAATAAACTAAATTACGACCAGCAATACTTAGCTGGGTTGTCAGGCGAGCGCCTTTGGTGCCCAAAGGATCTTTTAATACTTGTACCAGCAGTGTTTGCCCCTCAAACAATAATTTTTCAATTTGTGCCTGAGGATTATTTTGGGTGATATCTGCAACGTGCATAAATGCGGTGCGTTCAAGGCCAATTTCGATAAATGCAGATTGCATACCTGGCAATACACGCGCTACTTTAGCTAAATAGATGTTGCCGACAATGCCTCGTTGACGAGTGCGCTCAATCTGCAACTCTTGAACTGCGCCCTGCTGAATTAAAGCAACTCGCGTTTCTTGCGGGGTGATATTGATCAGTATTTCTTCGTTCATATGCTGCGGACTTGGGCGCGGTCTAGTAAAAGCTGGGTTTCATAAATAGGTAGACCCATGATACCGCTATAACTCCCCCGAATTGAGGGAATAAAAGCGCCTCCTAGACCCTGAATGCCATAGGCCCCGGCCTTACCATAGGGTTCGCCGCTAGCGATATAAGTGTTAATTTGTTCAGAAGATAAGTGAGCAAACTGAACTTCAGATACCTGTACAAGTTGTATGGGTTTTTCATTTGGGTTAACGGTAATAGCTACTGAGCTGAGCACTTCATGTGCTTTGCCGCTCAGCATGTTCAAAATACGCGCAGCATCGGCTGCATCAACTGGCTTGCCCAGAATTTCTCCATCCGCACTATTCGGTAAGCTAACGGTAGTATCGGCGCAGAGTATGGGGGCCCAAGGTAAACCACTGTTTTGCCATCTAGAAAGTGCCGCAGCACTTTTTGCCAAGGTAACGCGCTCTACATAGGCGCGCGCTTTTTCATTCGGCAAGGGAGTTTCAATACTTTCACTATCTTCATCGGGATTGGGTAGAAGCATTTCAAAGCAAATACCGATTTGCTTTAAGAGCTCTTGGCGACGAGGACTCTGCGAGGCGAGATATATAAAAGAATGCACAGGATTTATTTACTTATTCACGATGGTATGGGTGGCCTTGGAGAATGGTCCAGGCTCGATAGAGTTGTTCCACCAACAATACTCTGGCCATCGCATGGGGAAGGGTAAGGCTAGACAGGCGCCACATCGCTTGGGAAGCAGTCTTTAAGCTTGCGTCCAAGCCATCTGCACCACCGATTAGGAAGGTAATATCAAAGCCCTCTTGGCGCCAGCTGGCAAGTTGGGTAGCTAAGTTCTGTGTAGTTTGATCTTTGCCGCGTTCATCCAAAGCAATTACCCTGGAGCCTTTGGGAATAGCTGCAGCAATTTTGATAGCCTCTTTAGCAGGCGTAAGGTCAGGCTTGATTTCTTTTATTTCAATGCTGCAATCTGCAGGCATTCTTTTGATGTAGTCATGGGTTGCGGTTGCAACCCACTCGGGCATCTTATGACCAACTGAAACTATGGTGAGTCGCATTGCTGCAAGTGATGACGAAATTACTCGTCGTCTTCAGATTCGCTGGCCTTAACTAGACCTTTTTCACCAGCTAATTTGACGCGTACGGGTTTGGCGCCCCACATGCCTTCAAGCTGGTAGTAAGAGCGCAGCATCGGTTGCAGAATATGCACAACGATATCGCCGCAGTCTACTAATACCCATTCGCCAGTTTCTAAACCTTCAATAGAGATCACTTCGCCGCCTTTGGCGTTCACCTCTTCTTTGACAGACATTGCCAAAGAACGGGTTTGACGATTGCTTGAACCGGTGGCGATGATCACACGATCGAATAATTCGCTTAATTTAGTGGTGTCATACACACGGATATCCTGTGCTTTGACATCTTCTAGGGCATCAATCACGACGCGTTGTAATTTACGTAAGTCCATATTTTCTCGACAATAATTTTCTAATTAGGGTGATCTTAGCTTGATTACTGATACAAGCCCAGATTTGTAATGATTTCTAGGGTGTGGGTTGGGATTTGCTCAGACGCTACAGCGCTTCTGAAGCTGGATTTGAGGCGATCTCGTAACTCGGTAGAGGATAGATCAACATTCAGGCTTTCATCGATGTATATGAGGCCTGAGGGGCTATTTTCAAGAGCGGTAGCGTCCGATGTTTGATGTTCTTTTAAGAAGCCACTCACCTCGGTACTGAGTTCGGGGTTAATTTGTGCCCTCAAATCATGATGCGGTCTAGTTGCAACGGCAAAATTGACATATTGACTCAGCTTTTCCCAGGAGTTCCAGCTGGGTAATGCCACTAAGGAATCTGTCCCCATCAACCAAGTTAGGCTAGCATTTGCTCCAAATCGCTCTCGTAAGGCTTTAACTGTATCGATTGCATAGCTTGGTCCAGCACGATCGATCTCCATGCGGTCGATACCTACTTGAGTAGCGATCTTGAGATACAAGAATGCTCTTGCCAAATCTATGCCGGCAGCTTCAGTTAACTTAAAACGCATTTCTGCAGGAGTGATGCCAGTTCCCTTTTGCCATGGCTCACCACTCGGAATCAGTAGCAGCGCGTCCAAGTGCAACAGCTTGGCAAAATGCGTTGCTAGTTTCAGGTGACCAACATGAGGGGGATCAAAGGTGCCCCCAAGAATGCCAATTTTTTTTGCAGTATTCAAAGGTAGGGCGCTCAAGCTAGCCAATCGCGTGGCTTGAGGTAATAGTCGTATAACTTAGCCTCTTGTGTACCAGGTGTTGGCTGCCAGTTGTACCACCATTGCACCACTGGTGGCATTGACATCAGAATGGACTCAGTGCGACCACCCGAGTGGAGGCCAAAGATGGTCCCTCTATCAAAAATGAGGTTGTACTCAACATAACGGCCGCGACGATATTCTTGGAAAGACTTTTCTTCAGGGGTAAAGCCATCTTGATAGCGGCGCTGCACGATTGGGAGGTATGCATCGATAAATGCATCACCGACCGCACGAGTCATCGCAAAGCTTTTCTCAAAACCGAGCTCATTAAAGTCATCAAAGAAAACACCACCAATACCGCGAGGCTCTTCACGATGCTTTAAGTAGAAGTATTCGTCACACCATTTTTTAAAGCGAGGATAGAGTTCTTCGCCAAAGGGATCTAAAGCATCTTTAGCAGTTTGATGAAAGTGCTTGCAGTCTTCATCAACGCCGTAATAAGGGGTAAGGTCAAAGCCGCCGCCAAACCACCATACCGGCTCTTTGTCAGGTGCTTGCGCAATAAAGCAGCGCACATTCATATGGGTGGTGGGTACTTTGGGATTATTCGGATGGAACACTAATGAGACACCCATTGCTTCAAAGCTACGGCCTGCTACCTCTGGGCGGTGATGCGATGCTGAAGGCGGCATTTGATCGCCGCGTACGTGCGAGAAACCTACACCACCTTTTTCTAGGATATTGCCGCCATCCAAAATACAGGTGCGGCCATATCCCTTGAGTTTGCTGTCTTCAGGCTTGTGCCATTCATCAGCAACAAAGACCTTGCCATCCAAAGCGCTCATTGCAATGGTGATGCGATCTTGCAAGCCTAAAAAATATTCTTTTAAGGCGTTGATATCAATTTGGGTATGTTGATCTGACAAGGCGTTTTAACTTTATGGATTTACTTAATTGCGCGGTAGCCAATATCTTTACGATATTGCATGCCGTCGAACTTGATGTGATCGATCGCTTCGTATGCTTTTTGTTGAGCGCCACGCACAGTGTCAGCAAGACCAACCACACACATCACTCGTCCACCCGATGTCACCACTTTGCCATCTTGTAGTTTCGTACCAGCATGGAAAGTAATTTGATCTTCGGTATCAGCTGGGATACCGGTAATGACATCGCCAGCGCGCGGAGTGTCAGGGTAGTTATGGGCAGCCAGCACAACACCTAAGGCAGTGCGACGATCCCATTCCAGCTCAACTTCATCGAGCGTGCCATCGACTGCATGATCAAGCGCATTGACGAGATCACTCCGTAAGCGGGTCATGATAGGCTGTGTTTCTGGGTCACCCATGCGGCAATTAAATTCAAGGGTCTTGATCTTACCGTCAGGCGTGATCATTAAGCCCGCATACAGGAAACCGGTATAGGGAATCCCGTCCGCCTTCATGCCTTTAACCGTTGGCATGATCACTTCACGTAATGCACGCGCATGAATTTCCGGCGTCACTACTGGAGCAGGAGAGTAAGCACCCATACCGCCAGTATTAGGCCCTTGATCGGCATCTAACAAACGCTTGTGATCTTGGCTGGTTGCCAAAGCTAAAACATTCTTTCCATCTACGAGAACAATAAAACTCGCCTCTTCACCAGTCAGGAATTCTTCTATCACTACGCGGGCACCGGCATTGCCTAATTTGTTATCTGCCAACATCATGTCAACGGCAGCGTGCGCTTCTTCCAGGCTCATTGCTACTACAACACCCTTGCCAGCTGCCAGACCATCGGCTTTAATCACAATCGGCGCACCTTTGGCATCAATGTAGGCATGAGCCTCGAGTGCGTTAGAAAAGGTTTGGTAATCCGCCGTTGGAATGCCATGACGCTTCATAAACGCTTTAGAAAAGTCTTTGGAAGACTCTAGTTGCGCTGCTAATTGCGTTGGACCAAAAATACGCAAGCCATTGTTGCGGAATACATCAACGATGCCAGCAGCAAGTGGAGCCTCTGGGCCGACAACTGTTAAATGAATCTTCTCACGCTTAGCAAAGTCAGCTAGCTCTTGCAATCCAGTGATAGGTAAGTTCTCAATACCTGCAGCAGTTTGCTTAGCAGTGGCTGTGCCACCATTGCCTGGGGCAACATAAACCGTTTGCACTTGGGGGGATTGGGCTAACTTCCAAGCTAGGGCGTGTTCACGTCCGCCAGATCCAATAAGTAGAATTTTCATAACAAGCTATCTGTAGTAAGTAACCAAAAAATTAAAGTGCGGCGTTCGTAAATACTTCTTGAACGTCATCTAAGTTCTCAAGTGCATCCAATAACTTCTGCATACTTTCTGCTTGATCACCTTCCAAGGCAATCTCGGTCTCGGGACGCATGGCAACAGTTGCTAACTCAGGCTTGAGGCCTGCTTTGCTAATGGCATCTTGCACTTTAGAAAAATCAGGTACAGGGGAGAGCACTTCTAAAGATCCATCATCATGAGTGATGACATCTTCAGCGCCAGCATCTAATGCCACTTCCATTAGTTGATCTTCGCTAGTGCCCGGTGCAAACAACATCTGTCCGCAATGTTTGAATAAGAATGCAACTGAACCTTCTGCACCCATATTGCCGCCATTCTTATTAAAAGCGTGGCGAACTTCTGCAACAGTACGAGTGCGGTTATCGGTTAAGCAATCAACAATGATCGCTGCACCATTAATGCCGTAGCCTTCGTAACGAATCTCTTCGTAGTTCACGCCCTCGAGTGAGCCGGTACCACGCTGAATCGCTCTTTGTACGTTATCGTTCGGCATATTGGAGTCTTTAGCTTTATCAATAGCCAGACGTAAACGTGGGTTTGTAGCAATGTCGCCGCCGCCTAATTTAGCGGCTACAGTAATTTCTTTAATGAGTTTGGTCCAAATCTTGCCGCGTTTCTCGTCCTGACGACCTTTGCGGTGCTGAATATTGGCCCATTTCGAATGGCCGGCCATACGGGTAAGTCCTTTTAATAATTTGGCTAGAAGACCTCATTTTAAGGGGTTCTAGACCCAGAGTAGGGGGTATCTGACCATTTTTTGTTACACTCTCTTGTCTTAGCAGTAACAAAGTAGCAAAGTAAGCAGAATTTCCACTGCAAACACCTGCCTCGGTGATGGAATTGGTAGACGTGCCGGACTCAAAATCCGGTGCCGCAAGGCGTGGCGGTTCGAGTCCGCCCCGAGGCACCACTCAAAGACTGTTCTGTCTTTGAGATTTCTCAAGTTAATTCTTAATCAGACTAAATTTCGTAAGTCTCTGACTCGTTATTCATTGCCTGCTCAACAATCTTCTTGGTGAGCGTTGGTGAGAAGAGCTCAATGAAGGTGTACACAAAAGACCTGAGATAGGCGCCTTGTTTTACGCCTAGATGCGTCACATTGTTTCCAAACAAGTGTCCTGCAGGAATGACTTTGAGATTGCGATCTCGATCTGGATCATAAGCATGACCCGCAACAATGCCGATACCCATGCCTGTTTCTACATAGGTCTTAATCACGTCAGCATCGATCGCTTCCAAAATAATATCTGGCTTGATATTTCTTTGTGCAAAGGCTGCATCAATCTTGCTACGGCCTGCAAATGCTTTGTCATAGGTAATGATGGGGTACTTGGCAATCTCTTCAAGCGTCAGAGTGGCTTGATTCAGGAGTGGATGGCTTAATGGCACCATGAGTACGTGCTGCCATTGATAGCCTGGCAGGGCTAGGACGCCTGGGGTATTGGCAATTCCCTCAGTTGCAATGGCAATGTCAGCGCGATCGTGTGTGAGTAATTCAGCAATTTGACCGGGACTACCCTGTTGAATACTGACCTTCACTTTTGGAAAGCGTTTAGTAAATTCAGTAAGCACCTTTGGTAGTGCGTAGCGCGCTTGTGTATGCGTTGTTGCAATCACAAAGCTTCCTTGATCTTGACTAGCGAAATCCTTGCCGACTCTTTTCAGAGTTTCAACCTCATCGAGGATGCGCTCAATTGAACTCAAAATGCGTTTGCCAGGTTCAGTCAGGGAGCGAATGCGTTTGCCATGCCGGCGAAAGATCTCCACGCCTAATTCATCTTCTAATTCGATAATCGCCTTAGATACCCCGGGCTGAGAAGTAAAGAGCGCCTTTGCAGCGGTCGTTAAATTGAAGTTTTGCCGAACGGCTTCCCGAACAAAACGAAATTGGTGCAGGTTCATGTGGATTCCTATCTATATATCTACAACGATATAGGAATCAAATTCTAAATGATTTTTGGGTATTAAGCCTTGGAAACCCAGCGCAGTCCAATGAGTGCTAAGAGGAAGTACAGCATTGGCGGGATTAGGGCTGTGAGCAGCGCTGGCCATGAGCCCAGGAGTCCCACATTAGAGAACAGCGAGTTAAATAGCTGAAAGCTCATGCCAAGCATGATTCCACCGAATACCTTAATGCCAACACTGCCGGCACGCACCTTCAAATAGGCGAAGGGTAGCGCTAGTGTCAGCATCACAAAAATAGTAAATGGATAAATCACCTTTTTCCAGAACGCGATTGAATGTCGCTGCGCATCCTGCTTGTTATCACGCAGATGAGAAATAAAACGACCTAAGCTCACAATCGACATTTTTTCGGGGCTAATTAATAGCACGCTCAA
This sequence comes from Polynucleobacter sp. JS-Polo-80-F4, assembly GCF_018881965.1. Lineage (GTDB taxonomy): Bacteria > Pseudomonadota > Gammaproteobacteria > Burkholderiales > Burkholderiaceae > Polynucleobacter. The sequence goes on along the minus strand of NZ_JACVPI010000001.1, from coordinate 223,733 downwards.
AATTTGTGGGGTGACTTCTGATTCCAACGTCACTATGGGGTGCGTAAACGTTTGCGCAGAAAAAACAGGATTTAGTGGATCTGATTGCTTTGTTTCTTTAAAACGCGTTTCAGTGACGTCATTTAAAACCCAGATACCAGTTTCATCGAATTGCCCTGACACCGCGCTCCGAATCGATAGGAGGTGATAGCTGTCATCAAACTCATACATGCGGATATTTCTGATTTCATTATCTTTGTCGACCTTGCCTACGTTGACATAGCGCACCCCGGGGCGAACCGGGCCGCTACCATCTTCATCACGCAAGCGATCTTTTACCCAAACGCCGGTTCTAAATTGGGATGAGTAGGCAGAGCCCATAGCTTTCATGCGAATCTGATCAGATTTCGCTTCGGTGTAAGGGCCGACCCATTCACTCATGATGAGAGTAAGGGCAATCAATGGCAAGGAAATCTTAGTCAGGGTGATGAGGCCGCGCTTAACGTCTAGACCAGCGATGCGCAAAATTGTGAACTCAGACTGACTAGCTAGCATGGCAAATACGTAGATACTGCCAATCAAACCTGCAATCGGAATGATTTCTGAGATGCGACTCGGAGCCTTTAACAGCACATGCAGTAGCGCCAAGGGAAGGGTGTAGGCGCCCTGGACGGAGCCGAGCTCGCTCAAGATATCAAAGAACAAAAATAAAGTCACCAAGGCAAATAAGATAAAACCAAAAGCAGCATAGATCTGCTTGGCTAGATAGCGCTCATAAATATAAGGAAAGAGCAGCTTCATTTGGTTGCCATAGAAGCAGGTAGCTGACGACGCCACCACTTCAAAGAAGGATTAATACGATTACGAATTAAAGCCGTTGCAATCAAGAGCGCAAGCAAATGAATAGGCCAGATTGCAACAAAAACGCCGACCTTGCCTTGTGAGACAAAATTTTGCGTCAGGTTAAGAAGGTTGCTATAGATTAAGTAAATTAAGACCGCATAGAACATCGCAGTGTAATTACCAAGACGAGGATTCACATAAGCAAGCGGTATCGCAATTAGTACCAGGCCTAATGCCATCAACGGTAGGCCGATACGCCAGAGCAACTCGGCGCGATTAGGATTGGTGGATGCAGGATTCGGATCATTTAAGAGTTCGGTAATCGTCTTTTCTCGGTCTCGCGGCGCTGGTGCTAATGATTCCTTACTGCGGATCTTGGTGCTGTATTCATTAAATTCAAGAATCCTAAAATCGGGCTGGGTGGGCTGTCCCTCATAGCGTCTGCCGTTATGTAGCACGATGGATTTCTCGCCACCTGCGGAATTTTGGATAAAGCCAGTTGAGGAGACTGCAATACTCAGGCGACCATTCTTAGAGTCAGCTACGAAGATATTCTTTACCTCACTCTTGTCAATATCAAGCTCTTCAATAAAAAAGACGCGTTCTGCTTTTGCAGATTCTTTAAATTGACCCGCGCTCACCATAGATACATCATCACGTTGCTGAAAGCGCTGACTAATTAAAGTGGACTCACGATTTGCCCAGGGCCAGACAAAAAGAGCAAGTAAGGCAATGATGATGATGAGAGGCGTAGCAAATTGCAGGATGGGGCGAATAAGATTTGTAACGCTTAAGCCGCTAGCAAACCAAACAATCATTTCTGAATCTTTATACCAGCGAACTAAAACGATTAGGGTGGCAACAAATAGAGAAACCGTCAAAAGAACGGCAAGATAACCTAAGGTAGCCAAGGCAATCAAAACTAGTGCGTCTTCAGGATTGACTGCGCCATTGGCCGCAAAACCCAAAATTCGAATTACCAAGGTAGTCACCATAATGGTGACTAAGACCAAAAAGACCCCGCCAGTCGTAAAACTGAGTTCGCGGCGAAGGGCCTGTTTAAAAATCATGTGAGATAAGGGTCTGGATTGGTGAGGTTATTGGGGATTACAAATGGCTTATATTGTTGATAAGGGAAGTTAATCTCATGTCGGAGGATAATGGATAAACGTCCCAAATTAGCAATTACCTCCCTTTTGAATCGACCAAAATACCGTAATAGATTATGACAATTCAATTTAGTACCAAGATTTTCCCTCAAGCAGACCTTCAGAGCCCAAAACTCCAGAAAACTAGCCTCAAAACCTTGCTCAGCCTAAGCGCTGACTGTTTGGTGTTGGCTTATTCCAAGGGGGACTTGGATAGTTTCTCAGGCAGCAAGGGCGCCAAAGTCAAAACGGGATTTTTGCCAGAGCTTGATCTGATGCTTGGAGGTTCAGTTACTCACGCTAACGTTGTGGGAGATTTGGATTCCAAGCAGGCATCGGTATGCATGCTGCGCGCAGAAAAATCATGGTCTACCAATGGCGTTAAAGCTAAACGAGTATTGCTAGTGAGTTTAGGAGATGTGCATCTTGCTAGTGAACGTAACTTAACTACGTATTCCAAAGTTGCCCGGGCGGCTCTGAAAGAGCTCAGCGGTGGATCCATTGAAAGTGCCTTGTGGTTCACTCCCAGTTTTGCGCTCGCTCACAAAGCGGACTTTATTGCAGAAGAGGTGCGCCTGACTATTCAATATGCTGGTGATCAGGCATACCGTTTCGGTGTGCGTCAACCGGCTATGAAATTTAAGGCTAAAGACAAGGCCGATGCTTTCAAAAGTTTAGTCTTTGCCGGCAACGATGCTTGCTCTAAAGAATTGAAGGCTGCAGTTGACCAGGGTATATCCATGGTTGAGGGCATGAACTTGGCAAAGGATCTTGGCAATCTTCCTCCAAACATCTGCACACCAACCTATCTTGGTAAGGCTGCCCAAGGCTTAAGCAAAAAAACCAGCCTCAAAGTTGAAGTGCTTGGGCGCAAGCAAATCGAGGCTCTAGGTATGGGCTCATTCTTATCGGTTGCCAAAGGATCTGACACGCCGCCTCAGTTTATTGTGATGAGGCATCAAGGTGGTAAAGCAGGCGAAGCACCGATTGTGCTGGTTGGTAAGGGTATTACCTTTGACACCGGCGGCATCTCATTGAAGCCAGGCGAAGCGATGGATGAGATGAAGTACGACATGTGTGGCGCCGCTTCAGTTATTGGCACCATGTATTCAGTTGCTTTGATGAAGTTGAAAAAGAATGTGATTGGTGTTATTCCAACTTGTGAAAATATGCCATCAGGTCAAGCCACTCGTCCTGGCGATATTGTGAAAAGCATGTCAGGACAAACGATCGAGGTTCTCAATACGGATGCAGAAGGTCGACTCATTCTGTGTGATGCGCTGACTTATGTAGAACGCTTTAAACCAGCGGCGGTGATCGATATTGCCACTTTGACTGGTGCCTGCATCATTGCTTTGGGTCATGTGCATAGCGGTTTGTTTTCTGAGGATGAGAGTCTGGTGAGTGAGCTTACTAAAGCAGGCCACGCATCATTAGATACGGTGTGGCGTTTGCCTTTAGATGCTGCTTATCACGAGCAACTTAAATCTAACTTTGCGGATGTTGCCAATATTGGTGGGCGTCCAGCTGGCAGCGTGACAGCGGCTTGCTTCTTATCGCGCTTTACTGAGAAATACAAATGGGCTCACCTAGATATTGCTGGAACAGCCTGGAAGAGTGGGGCAGCTAAGGGTTCTACCGGTCGCCCTGTACCGCTTTTGGTGAACTTCTTGCTTGAACGCAAGTAAGCAATCCGGACTTTGGATAAATACTGAATGGCACGCATTGATTTTCATAGCAATGTAAGTGACAAGCTGGAATATGCTTGTCGCCTCACACGCAAAATTTGGAGTGCTACACCCGAGGGGGAGCCTGTACGCAATATTGTAATGGTGGGTGAGAAAGCTGATCTACAAAAGTTAAACGAGTTGCTTTGGTCATTTAGTAGCACGGATTTTTTGCCACACTGTTTTATAGATGATGAAGCTGCGGCAGAAACACCCATTGTCTTGACAGATGATTTTGCTTCTTCTGCCCTAAACAATATTCCCCATGCTGATGTCATGATTCATCTGGGCATGCGTATGCCTGCAGATGTGTCTGCTCTCGTGGCGCGTTTCCCCAGAATTGTTGAGGTTGTCACGGTTAATGAGGCAGAGCGCTTGGCAGGGCGCGAGCGCTTTAAAGCTTATCGCGAGTTAGGCCATGAGCTACATAACTTTGACCAATCCAAAAGCTAAGACAAATGTTGATTCATCCTCAGTTTGATCCTGCAGCAATTCGGATTGGTTCATTTGCAATTCACTGGTATGGCTTGATGTATCTAATGGCTTTTGTGCAGTTTTTACTGCTGGGCCGTTTACGTATTCGAGCCTCTCGCTATCAGGCCTTGGGTTGGACTTATAAAGATCTTGAGGATCTACTTTTTGCCGGTGTTCTAGGAGTGGTACTTGGTGGACGCTTGGGCTATATCCTCTTTTATATGCCAGGCTTTTACTGGTCTCACCCGTTGAGTATTTTCAAAATATGGGAAGGCGGCATGTCTTTTCATGGCGGCTTGCTGGGTGTTCTAGTCGCACTTTTTTGGTTTGCAAAAAAACGCAAGACTAGTTTTTTTGTAGTGAGTGATTTGGTTGCTCCACTAGTTCCCTTTGGATTAGCATTTGGTCGATTAGGAAACTTTATTAATGGCGAGTTATGGGGAAGGCCTACTGATCTGCCTTGGGCGATGGTATTTCCATTGGTAGACTCTGTGCCACGTCATCCTTCACAGATTTACCAACTGCTTGGTGAAGGTGTATTGCTCGGTATCGCTTTGTGGATTTATGCGGGCAAGCCAAGACGTGTAGGTCAAGTATCTGGATTCTTCTTGCTGGGTTATGGCATTTGTCGTTTCTTGGCTGAATATGCTCGTGAGCCAGACTCTTTCTTGGGTCTTCTAGGGCTAGGCTTGTCGATGGGCCAATGGTTGTGTGTGCCGATGATGGTGCTAGGTGTCTATCTGATGACGGTATTCCAATCTAAGAGTAAGTAGCTCACTTATGCTGAACGAAGAGATTACGCTACGGAAGTTAGAAATTCTTTGTTCATTCGTGCGAACTGGCAGTCTTTCTAAAACAGCAGAAGAATTGCATTTAAGTTCAGTGAGCATTCACAAAGCATTGCATTCATTAGAGTCAGGGGTTGGTTGCCCTTTATTTGTTAAAGAAGGGCGGCAATTAAAGTCTTTACCTGCTGCTATTTATTTGGCGGAGGCCAGTACGGACCTATTGGTTGACATAGACCGCGTCCTTAAAAAGACCAGGGCTAAAGCAGGGGTCGAGATTGGGCAAATCCGCTTGGGCTCTATGTACTCATTAACTGCCAACATCATTCCCCGAATGATTATGGGCACCAAAATTCGCAGGCCTGATTTGGATATCGATTTATATCTGGGCTCGAATGAAGATTTAATGAAGAAACTATCCGAGGGGAGTGTGGATGCGGTGGTCATTGCAGTTCCCTCAAAAGACCTGCCAGATGGCGTGCAAGTAGTCTCTCTTTTTGAGGACCAACTATTCTTGGCTTCTTCAAAAGCTAGCAAGCCTGCCGCAGCCAATATTGATTTGTCCGAATATCAGCATGAGAAATTTCTAACCCTTCAAGACGGCTTTGCCACGACCTCAGGGTTTTACGAAGCTTTTCAGCTCGCGGGCTTCAAGCCAAACGTGGTGATGAAAGTCGGAGATATCTTCTCCCTCATGAATATGGTCTCTGGCGACCTTGGTAGATCTTTATTGCCCGGCAGGGTAAAGGCCTTAATGGGCAATGCCATCGAATTTACCCCCTTATTACCCAAATACCAGGTCACCCAACGAATAGCCTTAATGTATCTTCAGGCTAATGAATCAAACCCGAATATCTTGGCTCTAGCAGCTGAAGCCCGCATGATGCATCGCAACAACCCCTAAAATTTGCTTAGCGTCTACAATTTCATTTAACTTCAGGTTAATAATTATTCATTTAACTTAATTGATTTCACGGGTTCTGAGTAATAAATTGAATTGGTCCAGATTTTTGTCGTTTTTCTTTTTTGAAAAGATTACATGCTCGAAAAGTTAGCAAAAGCTCGCAACCTGTCAAAAGCCAATAACGCCGTTAAGCGTTTGATTTCTGAGCGCGGCGAATCGAATGCCGTCAGCATGGCAGATGATGTCGTTAATAACTATCGCAAGTTAGCCAAAGACCAACACATTCCATTTTTTACCTACCTGTTTGAGAAATTAAATCCTCAAGTGGATGCAGTACTAAAAGCTGCGCAAAGTTTTGCAGCAGAAGCTACAGCTCGTAACTACATTCTCTTGCAAAAGGTTTCTGAATCACCAAGGCAAGAATTATTTCGTCGCTTGAATCGTGCTGGTCACGGAACTGCAGCGGTAGTGCAAATGCGTCGCGACCTTTTGCAGCTTTTAGATAAGAAGCCAGAGCTTGCTGCAGTTGATTTTGATATGCGTCATCTGCTTACATCTTGGTTTAATCCAGGATTTTTAAAGATGCATCGTGTCGATTGGAAATCACCTGCAGAGGTTTTGGAGAAATTGATCCAGCACGAGGCAGTGCATGCCATCGATGGCTGGGATGACTTGCGCCGTCGCCTGCAGCCTGATCGCCGTTGCTTTGCTTTCTTTCATCCACAGCTTCCTAGCGAGCCTTTAATCTTTGTGGAAGTAGCCTTATTGCCGGAAATTCCAACAGTCATTACTCCTTTGGTAGATAAAAAGGCGGAGACAGTTGATCAACCATCACAATACAAAGTTGCTGTTTTCTATTCCATTAGTAACTGTGAGCCAGGTCTGCGCGGCGTCTCAATGGGCAACTTTTTAATTAAGCGCGTTGCTGAACAGTTGCATGCAGAATTTCCTAGCCTAAAAACTTTTGTCACCTTGTCCCCAATTCCAGGATTTATGGACTGGGTATCTGCTGGTGCAAACTTGGGTGAGGATGTTCCGGCAGAGAAATTAAAGCCAAACTTCAGGGCTGCACGAGATCATGCTCTTGCAACTCTCAAATTAGATTCACAGTCTTGGACAGAAAAATTAAGTGCTGGATGGCATCCTGATTTAGCCCCTCCAAAAGAGCAAGAAGCTCTGCTTTGTCTGGCTTCTATTTATTTAGGCCTTGGTTCAACAGGCCGCAATGGCAACCCTGTAGCCAAATTCCATTTGGGTAATGGGGCAAAACTGCATTTAGTGAATTGGGCGGGCGATTTATCTCGTAAAGGCTTGCGTCAGTCGGCCGGTTTAATGGTGAATTATCTATACGACTTGGGTAATGTAGAAGAAAACCATGAAAAATTTGCTAACGGGGAGATCGTGTATTCAAGGGCAGTAGGTAAGTTAATGGCTCCCTAGCGAATAGTTTTGTAGGGGGTACCCTAAGGCAGAGTCCAAAGAGGTTCACTTTAGGGTCTAATGTATGGCTGGACGCTTAGATCCAGACAGTCGTTAGATGGATAAGCAGCATTAATAATGAATTTAAGCCATGAACAGTGGCGAGTGGAGGAGACAACGATGTTTAATCAATTAAGCCTATCGGCAATCATCAAGAAAGCCGTGTTCCTGGTTTTTGCTGCACCTTTGGTGGTCATGGCGCAAGAATGGCCAAATAAACCGATCACGGTAGTTGTGCCATTTCCAGCTGGAGGTGGAACAGACGCCTTCGCTAGACCTTTGGCTGCGCAACTGACCAAACAACTTGGCAAGCAAATCATTATTGATAACCGTGGCGGTGCTGGCGGTACCTTGGGCGCCTCTATTGCAGCTAAGGCTGCGCCTGATGGCTACACCTTCTTTATGGGTGCTGCACATCATGCAATCGCTCCGGCTATGTATCCAAACCTGGATTACGACATTGAGAAAAGTTTTATCCCTGTAGCAATGGTGGCAAATCCACCCCAGGTGATTGTTGTCAATCCTAAGAATGTTCAGGTGAAGAATTTAAAAGAATTTATCGAGCTTCTCAAAAAGAATCCAGGTAAGTTTAATTACGCAAGTGCTGGCAACGGTTCCTCACATCATTTGGCTGCAGAGCAGTTCAAGATGCTGACAAAAACATTTATTACCCACATTCCGTATCGTGGCGCTGGTCCGGCTATGCAAGACCTCATCGCTGGCCAAGTAGATATCGAGTTTGACGGTTTGGGTTCCTCTGCTGCGCAAATCAAAAACGGTTCTATCGTGGCAATCGCAGTAGCTTCTCAAAAGCGCGCTCCTGGATTTCCAGATGTGCCTACCGCTGCTGAATCTGGCTTAGTAGGTTACGAAGTTTCCACCTGGTATGGATTGTTTGCTCCTAAAGGCACTCCTCAGCCCATTATCGACAGGATGATCGTGGAAGTTCAAAAAGCGATTAATACTCCAGAGTTGAAAACCATTTGGACTAACAATGGTTCTGATACGCCTAATTTAACGGGTCCTGCTTTCGGTAAGTTCGTGAATGCCGATATCAAGCGTTGGGCTGCTGTTGCTAAGGCTTCTGGCGCTAAATTAGATTAAGAATTTTTTATTAAACATTACCCCTGGGGTTTGAGGTTCGAATGAATTTGTATTCACAATTGGAAAAAGGTTTTCCAAAAGATAAAAAAGCATGCGCTCTCGAGACGCATGATGGTCTCTATTACTCATGGGGTGACCTAGAGTCGGCAACAGCAAAGCTTGCCAATTTACTCACCAGTCTTAAGTTGCCAAAAGGGGCGAGGGTTGCAGTACAGGTTGAAAAATCGCCTGAAGCCCTTTTCCTATACCTGGCGACCATTCGTGCCGGCTATGTGTACTTGCCGCTGAATACCGCCTATCAATCTGCAGAAATCCAGTACTTCCTAGAGAATGCAGAGCCCGCTGTAGTTGTTTGCAGCAGCAAGAATCTTTCATGGGTATCCAAAGTAGCTTCTAAGGCCGGCACTAAGCATGTTCTTACTTTGGATGAGAACCGGACAGGTACTTTATTAGAGCGCGCTGCAAACCTGAGTGATAAATTCAAGACTGTTCCAGCAAAAGATGATGATCTTGCTGCCATTCTGTATACCTCTGGTACAACGGGTCGCAGCAAAGGTGCAATGTTGACGCATAAAAACCTAGGAAGTAATGCGCAAGTGTTGCAAAAGTTCTGGGGCTGGAAAAAAGGTGATGTATTGCTACACGCTTTGCCTATCTTCCACGTTCATGGCTTGTTTGTCGCAGCGCATGGCGCCTTGATTAATGGTAGCAAAATGATTTGGTTGCCGCGTTTAGATACCGCACAACTCATTAAGCATATGCCGCAATCTACAGTAATGATGGGTGTGCCAACATTCTATGTGCGCTTATTGGCTGACAAAGGCTTCAATAAGAATGTAGCGCGCAATATGCGTTTGTTCATCTCTGGCTCGGCACCTTTGCTAACAGAAACATTTAACACCTTTAAAGAAGTCATTGGCCAGCCTATCCTTGAGCGTTATGGCATGAGTGAGACGGTGATGTTGGTTTCTAATCCTTACAAAGGTAAGCGAGTCGGCGGTTCAGTTGGCCTGCCTCTGCCTGGCGTAAAGGTGCGCGTTGTCAACGAAGACAGCAAGCCTTGCAAGGTTGATGAAATTGGTGGCATTCAGGTAAAGGGTCCAAATATATTTAAGGGCTACTGGCGCATGCCTGAGAAGACGGCTGAAGAATTTACAAAAGACGGCTGGTTTAAAACTGGTGACGTTGGTCGTTGGGGTGGTGATGCCAATGGTGGCAAGGCGCCTAAGGACTACTTATGTATCGTCGGTCGTAGCAAGGATTTAATTATCTCTGGTGGCTATAACGTCTATCCAAAAGAAATTGAGAGTTTTATTGATGACATGCCTGGTGTTGATGAGAGCGCTGTGATCGGTATTCCGCATCCAGATTTTGGTGAGGCAGTGATGGCGGTTGTTGTGCCAAAGGCTGGGGCAAAGTTAAATGCTGAAGCGATGATCGCTACCTTGAAAACGCAAATTGCGAACTTCAAGATTCCTAAGCGTATTGAGATTGTTGCTGATTTACCTCGTAACGCTATGGGTAAGGTGCAAAAGAATATTTTGCGTCAGCAATACACTGCTTAATTAAAAGCCAAATGCCTTGCGGCTTTCATTAAACATGAAGGCTGCAAGGAAAAAAAGCAGGATGCCAAAGACGCGTTTGAGTTGAGCAATATCGAGTTTTCTGGCCATCTTGGCGCCCAGGGGTGCTGTAAAGATGCTCACCACCACAATGCACGCCACTGCTGGTAAATAAACAAAACCTAGAGATCCCGCCGGTAGGTTGGGGTTGCCCCAACTGCCATACATATAGCCAATCGTTGCGGCAGCTGCAATTGGGAAGCCTAAGCCTGATGAGGTCGCCATTGCTGTATGCGGCTTCACATTGCACCAGAGCATAAATGGCACTGTGATGAAGGCACCACCGGCCCCCACTAGACTTGCAAGTCCTCCTGCAAATGTCCCAAAAGAAAATAATCCTACTGCGCTTGGCAACTCTCTGCCTGCCTTAGGTTTCTTATTGAGTAACATCTGGATAGAGGTGTAGACAACAAAAAGAGCAAAGAAGAATGAAAGCCAAGAGGTTTTTAATGCTTCGAATAATTCACTTCCACCAATCAGTCCGCCAAAAACCATTCCAGGACTTAAGGATGCAACCAGCCTCCAATCAATTGAGCCGTGTTTGTGATGCGCCCAAATTGCGGAGGTTGTAGTAAATAAAATAGTGGCCATGCCGGTAGCAATCGCCATATGGACGATAACTTCCTGACTAAAGCCGAGATGGTTAAATACCAGAATCATGAAGGGAACCAGAATCATCCCGCCACCGATTCCTAAGAGGCCAGCCAAGTAGCCGGAGATGCCGCCACACAGCATCAGCATCAAGATATCACTTAGTAACATGAATTCCCCGCCTTAGCCGCTAGGCCGTCATCCTGAACCCTAAGGTTCAAGGTGGAACGGCTACTCTGCTTCGGGTGCATTAAGAGGCTCAGGGAGTAACCAAGTCTAAGTTGGCACTGTGAACTTGCAAAACGCTCACGCCCACAAGGTAAAGATCGTTCCGGATGCTTGCGCATCGGTTCAAGGAACTATTGGCCTTGGCGAACCAGGCAGGGAAAGGGTTTGCATCAAAGCATCTACTTGATCTTCAAGTGCGCGAATTTCACCCTGAAGGCGAGTGACTTCATCGGAGCTCACATTGGAAGAATTGCCTTGCTGCGATTGATTTTTTTGCAGGGTAATAAGGTCGCCAGCAATTTTGAGTGCCGCCATCATGCTGGCACGTTCAATGCTGCGATTACCGCCGCTGATAGCAAGTTGAATCTGTTCATCCACCAAGACACATGCTGCACGTAATAATGGTTCGTGCTCAGCACTGGTTGCTAAGGTGATTTTTTGGCCAGCGAGACTGACTTCAATGCGTTGTTGGCTCATTATCATCCTCTGAATTATTGGGTGGAACTACTTCGCCAAGTAGATTGAGCTGGCGACCATCACTTTGTTCCGGCAGGCGACTCAAAATGCGTTGAACACGTTTGTGAGCATCATCAATTTTGCCCTCAAGTTGCACATTATTTTGATTCAGTTTTTGTACCGCTTGAGAGATTGCCTGAATTTTCTCGGCCACGCGATTAATGGATGCGCATAGCGTATCCATATTTGAGGCGAGGTTGCCAGAGGAAAGAGGTTGGTACTCATTCATACTGGCATTGTAGTCCGAAAAAAGAGCTTATTTCATGGCGTAACGTAGGCCTACAAATAGGTTTGAGCCCGGGGTGTTATAGCCATAGCTTAATTGGTAGGTCTTATTTAAGGCATTATTCCAGCGTGCAAATACGCTAAGGTCTTTTTCTAAATCGTAATTAGCATAGAGATTAAAGATGGTGTAGCCGCCCATACCGGTGTTCGCACCCTGAAAATCATCTCTTCGCCCGGAAAAAGTCGCACCAACACCGCCAGTTAACTTAAGGTAAAGGTATTCAGCGGCTAAATTGCCATACTGCTTGGCTTGTTTAATCAGGGTGCTATTGCTGCTTTCATTTACTGGGTTTTGCTGTGTGAAAGAGCCCTTTAGGTTGAGCGAAGCAATTTGAGTAGACCCGCTTAAAGTACCCCCGGTAATTTTGGCGCTGGCAACATTGGATGCGCAGCCAAAAATACCAGTCCCTACTGGGCAAGTATCTGAATTGCTTACTTGAATCAAGTTTGAGATAGAGTTACTAAAGACCACGACATGTCCATCGAGACCTGGTTTTTCAAAATGCAGTCCCGCCTCTGTGTTCTTGCTTTTCTCAGGAAGAATCGCTGTATTCCCATATCCAGGGTAGTAGAGGTCATTAAATGTGGGCGCTCTAAAGCCGGTACCGTAGTTAATATTTGCGCGCCACTCTTTGGTAAAGAAATAACCATAAGCCGCTGCGCCTGTAGTTTGTGGTCCGTATCCAGTGATGCTGTCATTGCGCAATGAGAAGTTGGCTATGTGCGCCTCTCTTTTGAGTTGATAGGCAATCGCACCTGAATTGGTGTTACGGGTTTGACTAAAGCCTAGAAATGGATAGGGCGCCGTCGGGTTATTGAAGTCACCGTTGTTGTAGTCAAGCTGATAGCTCGATACCTTTTGGGTTTTACGTTCTGCCAATACTTGCAAAATATCGGAACCAATGGCGAAATCATTTTGCCAAGTGTAGGTATTTTGTCTTTGATTCAGAGTGCTGTCATATGCAGGGTTATCTGGAGTGTTCGGAGCATGTGTTAATGCCGTTCCTGTTTGCGCCGAGACTTGCAAAAGGCTGCGCCAGTTTTCCATCACCTGATTTTTAGAGTACAGAGAATAAGTTCCTAATTGAGAAACTTGATTTTGGATTTGTTGATATAAAAACTCTTGTGGGTCGTACTGCGGCAGCTGATTATTGAGGCGGCTATTAAGAAATTGCAATCCAAGCTCTTGTCCTTTGCTCCATTCTTGTGAAAGCTTGCCTGTAATACTGTCTTGCACGTAACCCGTTCTGCCTGAAGCAGTCAGACCGTCCTTATTGTTTGGGGCAACGGTATTAAAGCCCATAGAAAGAGTTTGACTGGCTGCGAGCGAGTAACGAATTTTTTGATCGCCTTGCGTAGATCCGTTAATGCTGACTTCACTAATGCTGGTGCCGTAGCTGCCATATCCAAAAGAGGCGCCTACCTTGGCAGGACCATCTCCTTTTTTAGTAAAGATTTGTACTACACCGCCGATGGCATCCGATCCATAGAGACTGCTTTGGGGTCCGAATACGATTTCAATATGGTCGATGATAGTGAGGGGAATCACCGACCAGTTAGTGCCACCATTAATAGCATCATCAATGCGAACTCCATCGACTAATACGAGCGTCTGATTGTTAGTAGTGCCTCTTAAGAAAACACTAGCATTGGAGCCCCCCGTCCCATAACTAGAAATCGTGACACCTTTTTGGCGTTGAAGTAATTCAACTAAGCTAGTCTGTCCGGCCTGTTCAATTTCTTCTGGTCCGATATAAACATTGTCAGCCAATACATCACTGGCTTTGGTTGGTGTTCGCGTTGCGGTGACGATGATGGGATTAACGGAATTGTTTGTGCTTGCCAAAACAAATGGTGCGTTGTTTTGTGCAACGACATTCATGCTGATGAGGGTGCCCAATATAAAGGCGACCTTTGTCTTGCTGGACTGCTGCTTCATGATTCACTTTCTGCTATCGATTGCCTAGCTAACTTCCCCGTTAGCTGGGTCGAACAGAATTTCCCGTGCAGGAGTTCAGGCGTCAATGTGGCATCAGATCGTAGGATCGAACGCATTCATCGGCGCGCGAAGGTCCCCGTCCGCAAAATTCCACCTGTCTTGGCCGGTATCCGGGCTAGTAAATATCAGAATCTGGCCTTCCCATGCGATTGACGCGCACAGTGGCTTTGTCAGATTCCTGACGTCCCAGAAAAGCTAAAAAGGACGCATTTACCTACCGTTGCGGGGGCAGCACACGTTTAGTGTTTCCCGTTTAACTTTATTGCACTGCAATAAAGCACCACGACCCCTCCATTCTAGCGGATTCGCACCACTCTAAGCAGGGGATAAGGGCTTTGAAGGGTAAAAAAGCCTACAATAGACGGTCTAGGAACAAGGATTTATGACCGCATTAGATAAGCACCCCGAAAAAAACCTGATTCGCCTGCAGTTGAGTCAAAACTCGGTCTTAAAAAGCTTGGATCCAGCTGCAATGGCTGATTTAGAGCGCCATTTAGAGATTTCCGATCTAAAGAAATCTGAAATATTGCTTCACCAGGGGGACCATCAGATGGAGCAGTACTTTGTTCTAGATGGCATCCTCAAGCGGATTGTTTCCAGTGCAGATGCAAAAGAGATGATTTTGCGGTTTGCCATTGAAAAAGATATTGAAACTAGCTATGCCGCTTGGCGCCTGAAAACGGCAGCCCCATACAGTATTGCCTGCGTCACTAAGGCTCGCGTGGCTCGCATGCCTCTGAAGAAGTGGGCTGAATTCCTTGAGGAGCACAAGCCCCTTAAAGAGAGCTTTGAATTTGAGGTGATGCGCCTGATGAGCGAAATCATGGCGCACACTATTACTCTGCATATGTTGGATGCCCCGGGCCGGGTAGAGCGTTTCTTGCGTAAATATGAGGATTTGTTTGAGCTGCTTCCTAAAAAAGAGTTGGCAGCCTACTTGAACCTCTCCCCAGAGACTTTAAGTCGCCTCAAAACGAAGCATAAAGAGCTCTTTGTTTAGGGGCCAAAACCGCCCGTAATTACAGGATTTAGGGGGAAATTGACCGAAGTCAATGATGAACCCCCTCCCCAAGCCTAATATTCAGATCAGCCTAAGCGGGATACAAAACCCGTTATGCGATTTATAACTACATTGGAGACGTTAGCGAAAGCTAAATTGCATTAGCTCTACCAGAGCCGACCCGCAATTTTTATATAAATTTCTATGACAACAGATAATCAAAACACACAATTAACCGATGGCTTTCATCTCGTCATTGACGCTTTGAAAGCAAACGATCTCGATACGATTTTCGGTCTCGTTGGTATTCCAATTACTGACTTATGTCGTTTAGCGCAAGCAGAAGGTTTGCGTTTTATCGGCTTCCGTCACGAACAACACGCAGGTAATGCTGCCGCTATTGCTGGTTACATGACGCAAAAGCCAGGTATCTGCATGACAGTTTCTGCTCCGGGCTTCTTGAACGGTTTAACAGCATTAGCAAACGCTACTGTGAACTGCTTCCCAATGATTTTGATCTCCGGTTCAAGTGAGCGTGAAATCGTTGACTTGCAACAGGGTGACTACGAAGAGATGGACCAGCTCAACGCTGCTAAGCCATATTGCAAAGCAGCTTATCGTATTAATCACATTGAAGATATCGGCATTGGTTTTGCTCGCGCAATCCGTGCAGCAGTTTCTGGTCGTCCAGGCGGCGTGTATTTGGACTTGCCAGCTCAGTTGCTTGCGCAAACTATGCCTGCTGACGAAGCTAAGAAATCCATCTTCAAAGTAATCGATCCAGTTCCACGTCAAATCCCAGCAGCGGATGCAGTTGCTCGTGCTTTAGATGTGTTGAAGGGTGCTAAGCGTCCATTGATTCTCTTGGGCAAAGGCGCTGCTTATGCTCAAGCTGATAAAGAGATTCGTGATTTGGTTGAAAAATCAGGCATCCCTTACTTGCCCATGTCTATGGCTAAAGGTTTGTTGCCAGACAATCACCCGCAGTCTGCTTCTGCAGCGCGCTCATTTGTATTGGCTGAAGCTGATGCAGTGTTATTGGTTGGTGCGCGTTTGAACTGGTTGTTGGCGCACGGTAAAGGTAAAACTTGGGGCAAAGAGCCTAAGAAATTTATCCAAATCGATATTCAAGCAAACGAAGTGGATAGCAACGTACAAATCGCTGCTCCATTGATTGGTGATATTGGTTCATGCGTTGGTGAACTCTTGAAGGGTATCTCTGCTGTTCCTAAGCCAAGTGCTGAGTGGATTGCTGCGATCACCGAGAAGAAGGATAAGAACTTAGCCAAGATGGCAGAGACATTGGCTAAAGAAGCAAACCCAATGAACTTCCATGGCGCGTTGCGTGTGATTCGTGATGTGATCAAGAAGAACCCAGATGTGAACTTGGTTAACGAAGGCGCAAACACACTCGACTATTGCCGCGCAATTGTGGATATGTATAAGCCACGTAAGCGTTTTGACTCTGGTACTTGGGGCATTATGGGTATCGGCATGGGTTATGCGATTGGTGCTTCCGTAACTAGTGGCTTGCCAACAGTTGCCGTAGAAGGCGATAGCGCATTTGGTTTTAGCGGTATGGAATTGGAAACAGTTTGCCGTTATAACTTGCCAATCACAACTGTTATTTTCAATAACAACGGTGTGTATCGCGGTACTGACGTAAATCCAACTGGCGGTGCTGATGTTGCTCCAACAGTATTCGTTAAAGATGCTCGTTACGACAAAATGATTGAAGCGTTTGGTGGTGTTGGTTACTACGTAACTACTCCAGCAGAATTAGAAGCAGCGTTAACAGAAGCGATTGCTGCCGGTAAACCAGCCCTCATCAATGCTGTTATTGATGAAACAGCAGGTACTGAGAGTGGACGTTTAACGAACTTAAACCCATCTACAGCAGCTGCTAAGAAGTAATTCAAGACAAATTTAGAAGCAAACAAGAAAGACTTAAGGAGAAACACACATGACTAAACCATTAGACGGTATTCGCATTATTGACTTCACACACGTACAAGCAGGTCCTGCATGTACTCAGTTGTTGGCTTGGTATGGCGCTGACGTAATCAAAGTTGAGCGTCCAGGTTCTGGTGACGTAACTCGTAGCCAATTGCGCGATATTCCAGGTGCAGATGCTCTGTACTTCACTATGTTGAACGGTAACAAGCGTTCTTTGACTTTGGATACTAAGACTCAAGAAGGTAAAGAAGTTTTAGAGAAGATGATCAAAACTTCTGACGTTATGGTTGAGAACTTTGGTCCAGGCGCTTTAGATCGCATGGGATTCTCTTGGAAGCGTATTCAAGAATTGAACCCAAAAATGATCATGGCTTCTGTTAAAGGTTTTAGCGATGGCCACTCATACGAAGACTTAAAAGTGTATGAGAACGTTGCTCAGTGTGCTGGTGGTGCTGCTTCCACAACTGGTTTCTGGGATGGTCCTCCTACAGTTTCTGCTGCTGCTTTGGGCGACTCCAATACTGGTATGCATTTGGCAATTGGTATTTTGACTGCTTTGATGCAGCGTCAAAAAACTGGCAAAGGTCAAAAAGTATCTTGCTCAATGCAAGACGCTGTATTGAACTTGTGCCGTGTGAAATTGCGCGATCAACAACGTTTGGACAAAATTGGTTACTTGGAAGAGTACCCACAGTACCCACACGGTTCATTCACTGATGTAGTTCCACGTGGCGGTAACGCTGGTGGTGGCGGTCAGCCAGGTTGGGTATTGAAGTGTAAGGGTTGGGAAACAGATCCAAACGCATACATCTACTTCACTATTCAAGGTCACGCTTGGGAGCCAATTACTAAAGCTTTGGGCAAACCAGAGTGGGCAACTGATCCAGCGTACATGACTGCTGAAGCTCGTCAAGACAAGATTTTTGACATCTTCGCAACTATCGAAGACTGGCTCAAAGACAAGACTAAGTACGAAGCTGTGGACATCCTCCGCAAGTTCGATATTCCATGTGCTCCAGTTCTCTCCAT
Organism: Polynucleobacter sp. JS-Polo-80-F4; assembly: GCF_018881965.1. Lineage (GTDB taxonomy): Bacteria > Pseudomonadota > Gammaproteobacteria > Burkholderiales > Burkholderiaceae > Polynucleobacter. Next base: position 206,064 of record NZ_JACVPI010000001.1, on the reverse strand, counting down.
GAAAGAATTGGCTGCTTCACCAGACTTGCGTAAGAGCGGTTCTATCGTTGAAGTCGACCACAAAGTACGTGGTAAGTATTTGACTATCGGTAGCCCAATCAAGTTCTCTGATTTGGAAATCGAAGTTGGTCCATCACCAGTATTGGGTGAGCACACTGACGAAGTATTGGCTGACCTTGGCTATAGCGCTGATGACATCGCTAAGTTGCACACAGCTAAAGCAGTTTAATAACAAGTAACACTGGCATTAATTTGAAGGCGCTCTTAGTGAGCGCCTTTTTTATTTCTTCAAAACTCTATAGACTGATGATATGAATACCAATGTTGATTTACACCAGCTAGTAGAGTGCGTAGGCGATGCGATTATTGTTGCTGATGCTCATGAAAAGATTGTGCTCTGGAATCCAGCTGCTACTCGCATCTTTGGATATTCCGAAGAAGAGGCCTTAGGAAATACTTTGGACCTTATTGTTCCTGAACGTCAACGCCAGAGACACAACGAAGGCTATAGCCATTCAATGGAGACTGGCACAACCCGTTACGGTGCCTCCTTATTGAAAGTGCCAGCTAAGCATAAGGATGGCAGCACTTTATCGATTGCCTTTAGTGTTGGAATGCTTTTTGATGCTGCCGGGAAGGCCAACGGGGTAGTTGCCATCATTCGAGATGAAAGCGAGCGTTTTGCCGAGGAAAGAGCTCTTAAAAAACGCCTCTCTGATCTTGAAAACCCCCAGATATAGACTCATATAGGCCTTAACAAGAGTAATTACAGGTTTAGATGGAATTCATGCCCAAAAAACGGGCAGGCCTGAATTTTCCCTATTTCCCACTGGTAAAATTGCCTTAATTCAAAATTTCATTCTTATTAGGACTTAAATCATGGCAAAAGCACTAGAAGGGGTCAAAATCCTCGACTTTACGCACGTTCAATCTGGGCCGACTTGTACGCAGTTGTTAGCTTGGTTTGGCGCAGACGTCATCAAGGTAGAAAAATCAGGTGAGGGCGATGCCACCCGCGGTCAATTGCGTGATATTCCTGATGCAGATAGCTTGTATTTCACAATGTTGAACCATAACAAGCGTTCTATTACGGTGAACACCAAAACCCAGAAGGGTAAAGAAATTCTGGAGCGTCTCATTAAAGAGTGTGACGTATTGGTGGAAAACTTTGCACCAGGCGCGCTCGATCGCATGGGATTTTCCTGGGAACGTATTCAAGAACTCAATCCAATGATGATCATGGCTTCTGTAAAAGGCTTCGGTCCTGGTCCATACGAAGATTGCAAAGTGTATGAGAACGTAGCGCAATGTGCTGGCGGATCCGCTTCTACAACTGGTTTTGATAATGGTCCTCCAATGGTGACTGGCGCTCAAATCGGCGACAGTGGAACAGGTTTGCATTTGGCTTTAGGTATCGTCACAGCGCTCTACCAACGTACTCACTCTGGCCGTGGTCAGAAGGTATTGGCAGCAATGCAAGACGCTGTTTTGAACTTGTGCCGCGTGAAGTTACGCGATCAACAACGCTTGGAGCGTAATGGCTTGATGCAAGAGTACCCACAGTTCCCGAACGGCGAGTTTGGGGACTCCGTACCTCGTGCCGGTAATGCCTCTGGTGGTGGTCAGCCTGGTTGGATTGTGAAATGTAAAGGTTGGGAGACAGACCCTAACTCATATATATATGTGGTGGTACAGGCTCCAGTTTGGGAGGCGATTTGCAAAGTCATTGGCCATGAAGATTGGATTACCGATGTGCGTTTTGCATCACCAATGGCACGCTTACCGCACTTGATGGAAATTTTCGGTGAGATCGAAAAATGGACCATGACCAAGACAAAGTTTGAGGTGATGGATATATTGAATAAATACGACGTTCCATGCGGCCCAATTTTGTCCATGAAAGAAATTGCTGAAGAGCCCGCACTGCGCGCTACAGGTACCGTGGTTGAAGTGGATCACCCAATTCGTGGAAAGTACCTCACTGTTGGTAACCCAATCAAGATGTCTGATAGCCCAACAGATGTGACTCGATCACCATTGTTAGGTGAACATACTGACGAGATCCTTAGCGAGTTGGGCTACTCAACTGATGAGCTAATTGCATTACGTCACGATAAGGTGATCTAAGATGCGGGTTGCTTTAATTGGGAGTGCGGATTTTGGTAAAGCAGCTTTAGATGCTTTTTTAGATCGCGGCGATGAAGTGGTCGCTGTTTTCTGCCCACCTGACAATCCTAAATCAAGCAAACCCGAAGTCTTAAAAGAGGCTGCACTGGCAAGGGGCTTAACTCCCTTGCAGTTTTCTTCTTTGAAGGGCCCTGAAGCTGCTCAAGCAATGATTGATGCCAATGCAGATATTTGCGTAATGGCTTATGTGCTTCAGTTCGTGCCACAAGAGCTCTGTAAGATTCCTAAACACGGAACCATTCAATATCACCCATCGCTCCTTCCAAAGTATCGTGGCCCGAGCGCTATTAATTGGGCGATCGCATTAGGTGAGGAGAAGACTGGTTTAACCATCTTCCGTCCATCTGATGGTTTAGATGAAGGCGAAGTGATTTTGCAAAAAGAAGTAGCCATAGGACCTAATGACACCTTAGGCAAGATCTACTTCGATCACTTATTCCCGGTTGGCGTTAAAGCTCTCCTTGAAGCAGCTGACTTAGTAGTTGCCGGTAAGCATCAAGAAGTTGTTCAAGATGAATCCCAGGCTAATTATGAAGGTTGGTTTGATACCAATGTGGCACAGATTCATTGGGCAACTCACATCAGCCAAATTTATAACTTGATTCGTGCATGCAATCCAGCGCCGGGTGCCTGGACAAAGTTTGGCGAACAAAAAGTGCAGATTTATGATTGCCATAAGCATGTTGTCGCAACATTTGGCGCTGTCAAAGGCAAGCCTGGCGAAGTCACTCAGATAACGCTTGATTCATTCTTTGTTGCCTGCCATGGCGGACAGATCGAAGTCCTCAAGGCTAAAGGAGCGGCGGGTAAGGTTACTGGTGCTGAATTGGCAAAAGAGTTAAGTCTAGAGGTAGGCCAGTTCTTTGTTCTATAGATCTGATTCTTGAGTGCCCACTAAATCAAGCTATGACCGAAGTAAATCCTCAAGCGCCATCTTCCCCGGCGGAAGATGTAAAAAAAGAGCAAGAAGAAGTCATTAATCATGAATCTGCTGCTGATCCTAAGGCCCACAATCCAAGAAGGGGTGGGCCCAGTAAGCGTGAAATGATGGAAGAGTTATCTCGTCAAAGGTTTCCTTGGGACGAGTAGGTCTCGGGAGATTCTGGTGCTAGATCTCTAGATTATCAATCAAGCGTGTTTTGCCAAGCTTAGCCGCCGTCAGGATGACGAGAGGCTCACCAGCCTGTAATTGTTCATTCGATGCTGGCGCTAAATCACTCTGTTGACGAATAGCGATGTAATCAGGATGCCAACCACGTTTCGCTAAGGAGGCAACCGCAGTCTTTTCGATCTCAGAGATAGATTGGCTATTTCGATCTTTCAGCTGGAGGACGCGCTCACGTGCTTCTTTGAGTGCCTTCATTAACTCGGGTGCTTCAGCACGTTCTTCAACTGAGAGATAGCCATTGCGTGAGGAGAGGGCTAGGCCATCTTCTGAGCGAATAGTTTCACCAGGAATGATTTCTACTGGCAAAGCAAATTGCTTAGCCATCTGACGGATGATCATCAGTTGTTGGTAGTCTTTTTTACCAAACACAGCAACCTTGGGCTGCACACAAGAAAAAAGTTTAAGAACAACTGTGCAAACCCCTTTAAAGAAGCCAGGGCGGAATTCACCTTCGAGGATGTCGCCTAACTGTTGTGGCGGATCAACTCGATATTCTTGAGGCTGTGGATAGAGATCTCGTTCGGTAGGTGCAAATAGGATATACACACCTTCTTTTTCCAGCTTGTCGATGTCTGCCTGCATGGTGCGAGGGTAGCTATCAAAGTCCTCGTTAGGTCCAAACTGGAGGCGGTTAACAAAGATACTGGCTACCACTGGATCACCATGTTGTCTTGCCAGGCGCATCAATGAGAGATGACCCTCATGGAGGTTACCCATCGTTGGTACAAATGAAGCGCGGTTTTGACCTCTTAAGTGGTCACGTAACTCTTGTATGTCGCTAATGATTTTCATGCAACAGGGGTATACGCCAGACGCACATAAATCGGCGCATAGGGCTCCGCTTGAGTAATTTCAACTAAGGCTTCGCGTGAGAGCTCAAGCATAGCAATGAAGTTCACGATGACTACGGGTATGCCTTTACCAGAGTTAATTGCCTCTTCAAATAACTCACTGAACTCTACAAATTTAGTGCTTTGTAGGCGACGCAAGATGCGCGTCATAAAGTCACGCACTGATAATTCTTCGCGAGTAATAGTGTGGTGCTGAGTGAGTTTGGCGCGGTGCAAAACATCACGCCATGCCATTTGTAAATCTTCTACATTGACGTCTGGCCAAGCAATGGCAACTGTAGTGTCCACATAGCCATGCGCCACCTGAAAGTCGCGACCTTGCTGTGGAATTTGATCGAGCTCTTGGGCAGCAAGCTTCATGCGTTCGTATTCCAAGAGACGACGCACTAATTCTGCGCGTGGATCTTCTACTTCTTCTTCGCTGTCTGCCTTCTTCATTGGCAGGAGCATGCGTGATTTAATTTCAATCAACATTGCGGCCATGAGTAGGTATTCAGCAGCAAGTTCTAAATTGTGATGGCGGATTTGATCGACATAGCTCAAGTACTGTTGAGTAACCTGCGCCATTGGAATATCGAGAACATTGAAGTTCTGTTTGCGAATGAGGTAAAGCAATAGATCTAACGGGCCTTCAAATGCCTCTAGAAAAACTTCGAGTGCATCTGGTGGAATATAAAGATCAGTAGGAAGCTTAAATAGTGGTTCGCCATAAAGCTTGGCGAAAGCAGCCGACATGCCATCGGTTACCGATGGAGTGCTGTCTAGCAAATCGGACATCGGCTGTGCGCTAGGCTCAGTCATTCGAGTACACGTAGGCGCGTTGCTTAAGTTTTGCAGCTTTTGCGCGGCGTTGGTCTTCAACGCTCAATGGCTCTTTATCCCAAAGGAGGGCGCGACCAGCTTGCTGCTCTGCCTCGAGGTTTGGATGCTCGGATTTGAGTTCAGTTAAGAACTGGGTGATTTCAGATTGATATCTTGCCATGGTATTTCCTAAAATACTCAATAAATACAATAACTTATGAAATTAATTCGAAAAGTTATCTAGGGACTACAAACGCCATTATAGGTGCTTTTTAGGGGGCTTTTTACAAGTTTGCAGCTAGCAAAGCCTCAATTTGAGGGGCTTCCACGCGGGTCATGAGGTGCTTGTAAGGCTTAACTGGGTTTTTGCTGGAAAGAGGCGTATTGATGTCTGACCAGGAAAGGGATGGGAGAGATAAAAACTCTTCTACTCCAGTTGCCACCTGAGGAATGACGGGCTTGAGGTAGAGGCTGAGCATCCGGAATGCTTCCAGGGTAATGCTGCAGACTCTTTGTAAATCAGCTTCGCGTTCTGGATCTTTGGCAATTTCCCATGGCTTGTTCTCATCTACAAAACCATTTACCTTATCGGCGAGCTCCATAACAGTACGCAATGCTTTTGCGAATTCACGCCCCTCATAGAGTTCTGCGATTTTGTCGCTTGATGATGCAATTTCTTTGAGGAGGGGATTGCTCATCGCTTCATCTGAAACCACGCCACCAAATCGCTTTACCAAGAAGCCAGCACTGCGGCTTGCAATATTGATGTACTTACCGAGTAAGTCGCTATTAACACGCGCAACAAAGTCTTGAAGATTTAAATCTAAATCTTCCATGCTGTCGTTGAGCTTAGTGGCAAAGTAATAACGGAACCACTCTGGATTAAATCCACACTCGATCACACTGTTTGCGGAGATGAGTGTCCCCCGTGATTTACTCATCTTCTCGCCATCAACGGTTAAGAAGCCATGCGCAAATACATTGGTTGGTGTGCGATACCCGGCAAACTTTAAGGTCGCGGGCCAGAACAATGTATGGAAATACAAAATATCTTTACCAATGAAGTGGTATTGCTCGGTCGTGGTGTCTGGCTGAACCCATTCATCAAAATTAAGGCCTTTAGATTGGCAATAGTTGAGGAAGCTGGCGTAATAACCAATCGGAGCGTCAAGCCATACATAGAAGTATTTGCCTGGAGCATCAGGGATCTCGAACCCGAAATACGGGGCGTCGCGGGAGATATCCCAGTCGCCCAGCTTGCTTTCTCCTGGCTGACCAACCCATTCTTTCATCTTATTGCGAGCCTCAGGCTGCAAAGGTGTTTTGACTTGAGTCCAGTCGCGTAAAAACTCTTCACAACGAGGATCTGATAACTTAAAGAAATAGTGATCCGAAATCTTTTTAATCGGTGTTGCACCGCTGACAACTGAAAAAGGATTCTTCAGATCCGTTGGCGCATACGTTGCACCACATTTTTCACAGTTATCTCCATATTGATCTTTAGCGCCGCACTTCGGACACTCGCCTTTGATAAAACGATCCGGTAAGAACATTTCTTTAACGGGATCGTAAGCTTGCTCAATCGCACGCTTTTCAATCAGCCCTGCATCACGCAGCTTGAGATAAATACTTTGGGCCAGCTTCTCATTCTCAGGACTATCTGTCGTGTAGTAGTTATCAAACGAAATGAGAAAGTTATCAAAGTCACGCTTATGTTCTTTCCAGACATTGGCGATGAGTTCTTTCGGCGTGATGCCTTCTTTTTCAGCGCGCAACATGATGGGGGTGCCATGTGTATCGTCGGCCCCAACGTAATGCACTTCATGGCCGCGCATTCTTTGGAAACGAACCCAAATATCAGTTTGTACATACTCCACCAAATGGCCGATATGGATCTGACCATTAGCGTACGGTAAGGCGGAGGTAACAAGAAGGCGGCGATCAGAACTACTCATGTAATGCGGACTTAAATAAGAAGGTTAGACGGTCAAATAGGGTGTAGCACTCAATTATGCTGGCTAATGCAGTGATTTTAGTCTGCGGTTAAAGTAAAGCTCCGCGGAGTCTTCCTAAACCCCGATAAAATTTAGTACAGCCCCACCTTAGAGAGTATTTTATGGCAGCAAAACCGACCATTCAGATGTCTTGTGCCTCCGTGCCCCTAGTGCATGAGGTTGAAGTCATGGATGAGCTGGGGCGCCTCAAAACCACCCACATCCCAGGAGAACGCCCCTTAACCATTTATTTGGACAAGCGTGAAGTCGTCACCCTCATGACCTTAGGGAGTGCCCCAGAGGCCTTGGTGTTGGGTTATTTGCGCAATCAGCGTCTAGTAGAGTCGCCTGACGATATCGAGAGTATTCAGGTGGATTGGGAGACGGATTCAGCTGCCGTTAAAACCCGTCGCAGTACGGTCGATATTGACGCCCTGACAAGCAAGCGGGTAGTGACGACTGGTTGTGGTCAAGGCACGATGTTTGGTGGCTTGATTGAAGAGATGGATGCGATTCGGCTTCCCGAAGGTCCGGCACTATCCCAAGAGGCAATAGTTGCCTTGATTGACTCCATTCGGGTACATGATTCGATTTACAAGAAATCTGGTTCAGTCCATGCCTGTGCGGTTTACGAGCGGGACGGCAAGGATGGGGTGCGTCTACTGCACTTCATCGAGGATGTCGGCCGCCATAATGCAGTCGACTCGATTTCGGGTTTGATGTGGCTGGTAGATAAGCCGGGTAAGGATCTGATTTTCTTTACCACTGGTCGCTTGACCTCGGAGATGGTTATTAAGGGCGCTCAGATGGGGATCCCCTTTCTGCTGACCCGCTCAGGAGTCACCTTGATGGGTCTTGAGCTGGCCCGCAAAACCAACCTAACCATCCTCTCCCGCTGCTCAGGTAAACACTTTGAGATCTATAACGCCCCGGAGAGGGTCGTTTTTACCCAAAAACCCCAATAATTTCGTGGGCAGGTGAGGGCGAAGGTTTTACAATTCGGCCATGACTATTAAATCAGACCACTGGATCCGCCGCATGGGCGAGCAAGGCATGATCAGCCCATTCGAACCTGGGCAAGTTCGCCAAGACGCCGCCGGCAATAAAATCGTAAGTTACGGCACTTCAAGCTATGGCTATGACATTCGTTGTGCAGACGAATTCAAGATCTTTACTAATATCAATAGCACTATCGTAGACCCGAAGAATTTTGACGAGCAATCCTTCGTTGATTTCAAAGGTGATGTTTGCATCATTCCTCCAAATTCATTTGCGTTAGCAAGAACGGTCGAGTACTTCAAAATTCCGCGCAGCGTATTAACGGTTTGCGTTGGTAAGAGTACTTATGCGCGTTGCGGCATTATTGTGAACGTCACCCCATTTGAGCCTGAGTGGGAAGGTTATGTCACTTTAGAGTTTTCAAACACTACGCCATTACCTGCCAAGATTTATGCGGGTGAGGGTTGCGCTCAAGTACTCTTCTTTGAGAGTGATGAAGTTTGCGGCACATCTTATAAAGATCGTGGTGGTAAGTATCAAGGTCAGCGGGGCGTTACCCTGCCTAAGACCTAAGCCATTACGGCAGTGCGAAAATTTCTTTTTAATCGCCGTCCAACGCGGATTAATTTAGAGGAATATCGCGCCACACTCTCGCGCTCAGAAATGGCGCGCCCAGAGAATAACTTCTACCATTGGCTGCTAGGTACCACCTGGACTAGCTTTATGTTGCTAGTTGTTTTTGTATATCTTGGCACCAACCTTTTATTTGCTTTTGCTTATATGGCATGTGGAGATGGCGCCATTACCAATGCACGACCAGGCTCTTTGCTAGATGTCTTTTTCTTCAGCGTTCAAACGATGGCAACTATTGGGTATGGTCGTATGACGCCTGTTGGAAGTTGGCCAAATGCAATTGTAACTTTTGAAGCATTCTTCGGAATCGTCTATTCGGCCTTGACTACTGGTTTGGCTTTTGCGCGTTTTACTAGACCCACCGCAGGCATACGTTTCTCTAAAGTAGCTGTGGTTGGTAATCATGACGGCATCAAAACGTTAAAGTTTCGAGTAGCCAATGATCGTAGCTCTCATATTGTGGAGGCCCAGCTACGACTATGGCTAATCGCAGAAAGCATGACTAGTGAAGGCGAGCGCTATCGTCGATCAGTCGAGCTACAGCTGCACCGTTCTGAGAGCCCGGTCTTTTCTATGACCTGGACGGCGATGCATAGCGTGGATGAGGTAAGCCCTCTAAAAGATTTCTTGGGTAAAGCGGAATTGAATGGAAATTGGCATCTTTTAATTACCTTTACGGGTTATCACGAGAGCTTGGCCAACCAAGTCTACGCTCGCCATGTTTACTTACCAAGAGATGTGCAGCAAAATGCGACTTTTGTCGATATAGTCACGGTTTCGCCAGACGGCAGCCGGATCATTGATTTAGCCAACTTTGAGAAGTGGGTTCCGAATGTCTCGGATAAATTAGTAGGGGAGTTTTTATGAAATTTCGTTTTCCAATCATCATTATTGATGAAGACTTCCGCTCCGAAAATATTTCGGGTTCGGGAATTCGTGACCTCGCCGAGGCGATCGAGAATGAAGGTATGGAGGTTATTGGCTTAACAAGCTATGGTGACCTGACTTCGTTTGCTCAGCAAGCTTCTCGCGCATCCTCGTTCATCGTCTCAATTGATGATGAAGAGTTTGACTCTGATTCTGAAGATAATGATCTTCCAGCATTAAATAACTTGCGTGCCTTTATTACTGAAGTGCGTAAGCGTAACGAAGATATTCCGATCTTCTTATATGGCGAGACTCGTACATCGCGTCATATGCCAAATGACATCTTGCGCGAGTTGCATGGCTTCATTCATATGAATGAAGACACTCCAGAATTTGTAGCCCGTCACATTATTCGTGAAGCTAAGGTGTATTTGGATTCTTTGGCTCCTCCATTCTTCCGCGCCTTAACTAATTACGCCTCTGAGGGCTCTTACTCTTGGCATTGCCCAGGTCACTCTGGTGGCGTTGCTTTCTTAAAGAGCCCAGTAGGGCGTATGTTCCATCAGTTCTTTGGTGAGAATATGCTTCGTGCCGACGTTTGCAATGCTGTTGAAGAGTTAGGTCAACTCCTGGACCATACTGGGCCAGTGTTGCAGAGCGAGCGCAATGCTGCACGCATCTTTAATGCCGACCATTTGTTCTTCGTCACTAACGGCACCTCTACTTCCAATAAGATTGTTTGGCACTCCACAGTTGCTCCTGGCGACGTTGTCTTGGTTGACCGTAACTGTCATAAGTCCGTGATTCATTCCATTACTATGATGGGCGCGATCCCGATTTTCTTAATGCCGACCCGAAATCACTTGGGCATTATTGGACCAATCCCAAAAGAAGAGTTTGAGTGGAAAAACATCAAAAAGAAAATTGATGCCAATCCGTTCATTAAGGATAAGAACGTAGTGCCACGCGTCATGACGCTGACTCAAAGCACTTATGACGGTATCGTGTACAACGTCGAAATGATTAAAGAGATGTTGGATGGCAAAGTAGATTCATTGCATTTTGATGAAGCTTGGTTGCCACATGCTGCCTTCCATCCTTTCTATAAAGACATGCATGCGATTGGTTCGGATCGTAAGCGTACCAAGAAGAGTTTGATGTTTGCTACCCAGTCAACCCATAAGTTGTTGGCTGGCCTATCCCAGGCTTCACAAGTATTGGTGCAGGATGCAGAAGATACTAAGCTCGACCGGGATTGCTTCAATGAAGCCTATTTGATGCATACCTCTACTAGTCCTCAGTACGCCATCATCGCTTCATGTGACGTTTCAGCAGCCATGATGGAGTCACCTGGCGGTACAACCCTAGTTGAAGAGTCTATTGCTGAGGCAATGGACTTCCGTCGTGCGATGCGTGAAGTAGATGATAAGTTTGGGGCTGACTGGTGGTTTAAGGTTTGGGGCCCAGATCATTTGGCTGAAGAGGGTATTGGCGAGCGTTCGGATTGGATCTTGGAGCCATCTGCTGCTTGGCACGACTTTGGTAAGTTGGCTCAAGACTTCAATATGCTCGACCCAATTAAGGCGACAGTAGTTACACCTGGTTTGGATATCGAAGGTAATTTCGGTTCTATGGGTATCCCGGCCAGCATCGTGACCAAGTACCTTGCTGAGCATGGGGTGATCGTTGAGAAATGCGGTCTGTACTCCTTCTTCATCATGTTCACCATTGGCATTACTAAAGGCCGTTGGAATACGCTTGTAACTGAATTGCAACAGTTCAAAGATCATTTTGACAAGAACGCACCGCTATGGAAAGTCTTGCCAGAGTTTGTCGCCAAGCATCCACGTTACGAGCGCGTTGGCCTTAAGGATATCTGCCAGCAGATTCATGAGTTTTATAAGAGTCGTGATGTGGCACGTATGACTACTGAGATGTATACCTCCGATATGGAGCCAGCCATGATGCCTTCTGAGGCTTGGGCAAAGATGGCGCACAAGGAAGTGGATCGTGTTCCCCTTGACCGGTTGGATGGCCGTGTAACAGCCATGTTGGTAACACCTTACCCTCCAGGTATCCCGCTATTAATTCCTGGTGAGCGCTTCAACAAACGGATTGTCGACTATCTCTATTTTGCGAGAGACTTCAACGAGAAGTTCCCTGGTTTTGAGACCGATATTCATGGCCTGGTGAAAACCGATGTTGATGGGCGCAGTGAGTATTACGTAGATTGCGTGAGGCAAGAGCCGGATATTACTTTGTAATGCCGTTAGTAATAATGCATCCTGCCGAAAGGCGGGGTACACAGAGGACCAATATTAGTTGAGAGCTTGTGTAGTTGTAATCAAACTACTTATAAGGGCTTTATTAAGATGAGATTCGCTTGAAAAGCGTTGTATCCGCTATTACCAGAGAACCCTTCAAGCACTCCTACAGCTTTAAATCCTCCGCCAATTTCTACCTCATTCAATTTAAGTCTGACTAATCCAGCTGTAACCCCAGTTTGAGTAATTGGCATATCAAAACTATAGCTTGCTATATTTTGAGATGTTGCTGTTAAGTTCTGCTTAGATGTAAGGTTTCCAACCACCCCAACTGAAAGTGTTAATGGGGCTGATTTTTTCTCTGGAGCTTTTGGGAGGATGTCGTATGCAATACCCATGGCTAGGGGTAGGGAGGTGTAGTTAACGCTTCCAACATTGAGGCCAGCGATCGATTGACTCGCCGCCCCAGAATTAGTGGCTGTACCAGTTTCATTAAATGCCGAGGACTTAAATGCAAGCACGCCAAGTTGAGTAAATACACTTATTGGTGTATTTACTACTAAAAATGGATAACTTACTTTACCCTGTAGACCATTCCATAAAACATTCGGGTTACTTGTTAGCGATTCTGAATTGCTAAGAATTGCGCCATTGAGGTTATAGCCGGCGGTTACATTTCTTTGTAATTTATTTTGGGAGCCTCCACTAACGGCCATGACGGAGTATTTTGCTTGATCCCAATTACCTGATTTAAAGATTCCAACCTGGTAGCTTGTGCCGCTATTGCTGACTTCACTACCTCCGTTCATGGAATTTCGGGTTAGACCTGCAACTATACCTATCTTGCCAAAATAATCTGTATCGGCGTCTGTTGCTGCGCTTAGGCCAGAGATCGTTGAATGTAATGATCCAGTATTAATTCCAATTTGATTGACGTTTGCATTTTGATAACTTACTGCTAGCTTTACTTGGCTTGCTTGATCCGAGTCTATGAGTTCGTAAGCAAGATTGGTTAGTAAGTTATTGGATTGGAGGGCTGTGGTCATTGGCGCAGCAATACCACCCGCCGGAATCTGGTTAATCGCCCCTGCTATTGGCGCGTAATAGCCTGAAGATGCTGCAATAGCAGCGGCCGCACCAGTTCCCGGAACGTAACTACCCGGAGTTGCAAGCGTCGCAAGACTAGCCCCTATAGTTGGAACAAACGTTCCTGGACTAGCAGCAGTCGCCGCAGTCGCTCCCGATGTAGCAACGTAATAACCAAGAGGAGCTAGGGTAGCCGCAGACGCTCCAGGCGCTGGCACATACGAGCCTACTGGCGCAGGTAGCGCTGCCGTACTTGATGAAGCACCTGTTACTGGAATATACGTTCCCGCTGGTGCAAGTATTCCGGCGCTAGAAGATGATGCGCCCGATACAGGAATATAAGTTCCTGCAGGAGCTAATACCTCAACACTAGAAGATGATGCGCCCGATACAGGAATATAAGTTCCTGCAGGAGCCAGTATGGCAGCTGTAGAAGAAGAAGCGCCGGCAACTGGTATATATGTTCCTGCTGGGGCCAGAAAGGCGCTGGTCATCCCGGTATTTGGGGCATAAGTTCCGGGTGGCGCAGGTAATGCTGCTGAGCTAGAGGCAGCTCCAGGGGTTGGAATGTATGTTCCAACTGGAGCCAGTATGGCAGCTGTAGAAGAAGAAGCGCCTGCAACTGGTATATATGTTCCTGCAGGAGCTAATACCTCAACACTAGAAGATGATGCGCCCGATACAGGAATATAAGTTCCTGCAGGAGCCAGTATTCCAGCACTAGAAGACGATGCGCCTGCTACTGGAATATATGTTCCTGCCGGGGCTTGAAGTGTGTTGGTCATCCCGGTATTTGGGGCATAAGTTCCGGGTGGCGCAGGTAATGCTGCTGAGCTAGAGGCAGCCCCAGGGGTTGGAATGTATGTTCCAGCTGGAGCCGGAATAGCAGCTGTAGAGGATGAAGCGCCTGCAACTGGGATGTAAGTTCCAGCTATCGTTGGTACAGCAGCCGTTGAAGATGCAGCGCCTGCAGCTGGAATATAAGTTCCTGCAGGAGTCAGTATGGCAGCCGTAGAAGAAGAAGCGCCTGCAACTGGAATATAAGTTCCAGCTGGAGCCAATAACTCGGCACTAGAAGACGATGCGCCTGCTACTGGAATATATGTTCCTGCCGGGGCTTGAAGTGTGTTGGTCATCCCGGTATTTGGGGCATAAGTTCCGGGTGGCGCAGGTAATGCTGCTGAGCTAGAGGCAGCC